>NZ_JBHXJC010000006.1:175322-296318 GCF_042723265.1 Streptomyces sp. NPDC058371
TGTAGTTCCTCGGGGGGGCGGAGGATTTTGGTGGAGAGAAGTGGGCGCTTGGACGGAGGAGAGTGGTGGCAAAGTTGTTGCCGCCCCCCGAGGCGTTTGCGTCGCCTTCACTTGCCCCCGCCCTTGCCTTCACTTTGGACAGTCGCAGGGCTGCGCTAACTCAGAGTTAGCGCAACCCCGTGGTTGGCGCTGCGCCGGAGTATGCTCGCGACCATGGAACCCAACGCACAGGCCGACGAGGTCACCGAGAGCGGCGAGTGTCCCGACCTGGCGTACGACGTGTTCGCGCGCAGCTGCCCGTCCCGCGGCACGCTGGAGCACGTCACCGGCCGCTGGGGCGCACTCACCCTCGGAGCTCTGCATGAGGGACCGTTCCGCTTCAACGAGCTGCGCCGCCGGGTCGACGGGGTCAGCGAGAAGATGCTCTCCCAGACGCTGCACGCCCTGGAGCGGGACGGTCTGGTGCACCGCGAGGCGCAGCCGACGAACCCCCCGCGCGTGGACTATGAACTGACGCCGCTGGGACACGAGGTCGCCGAGCGTCTGCTGACCCTGATCCGCTTCATGGAGGGCCGGATGGACGACGTGCTGGAGGCGCGGAAGCGCTACGACGCGAGGCGCGCCGCAAGGGTCTGAGGCGTGATGCGCGGCGCAGGCGTCTAAGCCGTGATGCGTGGCGCCCGCTGGCACTTCGGGCAGAAGTAGCTGGAGCGGTTCATCCAGGCGCGCCGCCGCATCGGGGTGGCGCAGCGCCGGCACGGGAGTCCCTCACGGCCGTACGCGTCGAGCGAGCGGTCGAAGTAGCCCGACTCGCCGTTCACGTTGACGTACAGACTGTCGAAGCTGGTGCCGCCCACGCTGAGGGCCGCGTTCATCACGTCCCGTACGTGGCCGAGGAGTTCGGCCGTGCGCGGGCGGGTGAAGCCGGCGGTGGGGCGCTCGTAGTGGATCCGCGCGCGCCAAAGCGCCTCGTCCGCATAGATGTTGCCGACGCCACTGATCAACGACTGGTCGAGCAGGGCCCGTTTGACGGTCGTACGGCGTCGGCGCAGCGCTTCGTGGAAGGCGCCGTCGTCGAAGAGCGGGTCGAGGGGGTCGCGCGCGATGTGGGAGATGACGTCCGGCAGACCGTCCGGGGTGGTCTCGTGCAACGAGAGGCCGCCGAAGGTGCGTTGGTCGACGAAGCGAAGCTCGGTGTCGAGGGCGTCGGCGAACCGGACACGGATGCGCAGGTGTTTCTCGTCGGGGGCCTCGTGCGGCTGCACCAGCAGCTGACCGCTCATGCCGAGGTGGGCGAGGATCGCGGTGCCGGTGGTCTCCAACGGCAGCCAGAGGTACTTGCCGCGGCGGCTCGGGGTGCCGACGCGCTGCCCTTTGAGCCGGTGCGCGAAGTCGTCGCCGCCCGCGGTGTGGCGCCGGACGGCACGCGGATGCAGCACCTCGGCCTCGGCGACGGTCCGGTGGGCGACCCAGCGCTCCAGTCCGCGCCGTACGACCTCGACCTCGGGCAGTTCAGGCATATCGGGCTCCCCCACGCACCATAGCGCCCGCCCCTTGCGGGGCGGGCGCTCGGTCGACTTGTCAGGCGGACGTCGAGGAGGCGTCGGCGTCCGCCTCGTCGTGCTCGGCGGCGTCGGTTTCAGCGTCCCGGGCGGCCTCGGCCGCCTGAGCGGTTTCAGCGTCCCGGGTGACCTCGGCCGCCTGAACGGCTTCGGCTGCCTGGACCTTGGCTGCCTGGGCGGCCTCGGCGGCCGCCGTCTTCACACGTTCGTCCGCGGCGGAGCGGATGGAGCGCCACGCGGACTCCGCGGCCTGCTGCTCCGCCTCCTTCTTGCTGCGGCCGGTGCCGGTGCCGTACGAGACGCCTCCGACGCGGGCGGCAGCAGTAAAGGTCTTCTCGTGGTCCGGGCCCGTCTCCGAGACCAGGTACTCGGGAACGCCGAGCCCCTCGGTCGCGGTGAGCTCCTGGAGACTGGTCTTCCAGTCCAGGCCCGCACCCAGATTCGAGGACTTCTCGATCAGCGGATCGAAGAGCCGGTGGACGAGTTCGCCCGCCGCGTCCAGACCCTGGTCGAGATAGACCGCGCCGATCACCGCTTCAAGGGTGTCGGCGAGGATGGATGCCTTGTCCCGGCCTCCCGTGCCTTCCTCGCCCCGGCCGAGCCGGATGAAGGAGCCGAGTTCGAGGCCGCGGCCCACTTCCGCCAGCGCACGCGAGTTGACCACCGCGGCCCGCAGCTTGGCCAGTTGGCCTTCTGGGAGGTCGGGGTGGGTGCGGTACAGCGTGTCCGTCACCACGAGGCCAAGGACGGAGTCCCCGAGGAACTCCAGGCGCTCGTTGGTGGGCAGGCCGCCGTTCTCGTACGCGTAGGAACGGTGGGTCAGCGCACGCACCAGAAGGGCGGACTCCAGCTTGTAGCCGAGCCGCCCTTCCAGAAGCGTGTGGGACGAGGCTGTGTCCGCCTTGTTCTTGGCGTTTGAATCCGCCTTGGCGTCAGACATCAGACCTCTCACCGGCCGCTCAGACCTCGAGGACCTGGCGCTTGTTGTAGGTGCCGCAAGCAGGGCAGGCGATGTGCTGCTGCTTGGGCTCGTGGCAGCGCTCGCACGCAACCAGGGTGGGGACCGCAGCCTTCCACTGCGACCGGCGGTGGCGCGTGTTGCTGCGCGACATCTTCCGCTTCGGAACAGCCACGGCTACTTCTCCTGCTTCTCGTCGACGTGCGCTGTTGGAAGCGCGCCGCCGCTCAACTCGTCCTTCTCGCCGTCTCCGGATGAACCAGCGAGTCCCTGCAGTGCCGCCCAACGGATGTCGACGGCGTCGTGGTGGTGGTCCGGGTCGTCCGCGAGCCGAACTCCGCACTGGGAGCACAGGCCGGGGCAGTCGTCCTGGCACACCGGCTGCATCGGCAGTGCGAGCACCACCGCATCACGCAGCACGGGTTCGAGGTCGAACAAGCCGTCCTCGATGAAGAGCCTGTCCTCGTCTTCTGCGGATCCCTCGGCGTCGTCGGCCGGCTCCGCTTTGACACGGCCCCGGTCGTCGGCGTCAGGGTACGAGAACATCTCCTGGAAGTCCGCTGCGAGCTGCTGCTCAAGCGGCTCCAGACACCTTACGCACTCCCCCTCGGCCGATGCACGGGCGGTGCCTGTGACAAGCACCCCTTCCATGACCGACTCGAGCCGGAGTTCGAGCTTCACCGGAGCGCCTTCCGGCACTCCGATGACTCCCTGGAGACCGAGGTCCTTGGGAGCGTCGATCGTGCGGGTCAGGCGCTGCAGCGCACCAGGACGCCGACCCAGCTCGTGTGTGTCGAACACGAGGGGGTTTCGGTGGTCGAGGTGGGCGTTCAGAACCATTCCTGCTTTCGATCTTCGATGCTTGTTCGATGCTTGGGGGGCGCCGCCCTGATGTTCCGGGCAGCAGTGATCACGGACGTACGCGCGACCGAAGAGCCAGGATACTGGACCTTTCGCTCACGGCCCAATCCGGTGTGCGCTCCCCGCGGTCAGTGGCCGCCGCGCCCCTGTTCGTACGCCCGCAGCTGCTCCGCGCTGATCATGCCGGTGTCGAAGAGGCTGGTCTCGTCGAGGGCGTGCGTCTGCTGCTGGTACGCCTGCTGCTGCGCCTGGTCGTACGCGGCCTGCTGCGCCTGCTGGTCGTACGACTGCTGCGGGTAGGCGGCGTACGGGTCGGCCTGCTGATAGCCGTAGGCGTCCTGCTGGACGTACTGCTGCTGCTGGTAGCCGTACGGATCGGGCTGCTGCTGGTACGCGTACTGGTCCTGCTGTCCGTAGGACGGCTGGGCGGGCACCTCAGGGACCTGCGCGGGCTGCTCGGGGGCCTCCGCGACGGCGAGGCCGGCGAGGTAGTCGGAGTCGTTGGCGTGCTGGACGGGCGCGCCGTCGTCGTCCGTGAGGAGCCCCAGGTCGTCGCTGGCGATCCGGCCGTGCAGCTTCTGCCGGCCGCGGCCGACGGCCTCCAGGGTCTTGGCGAGGACGGCCTCGAAGGCGCCGAGCTTGACGTCGACGTAGTCGTCGGCCGTGCGGCGCAGCGTCTCCGGGTCGTGGCTGCGCTCCGGGGCGTCCTCGTCCTCGTATCCCTGCTCGTCGACGCCGGGACCGGTGCCGAGGAGCTTCTCGCGGCCGCGGCCGACGGAGCCGAGGGTCTTGGTGAGGACGACCTCGAAGTTGGCGAGCTTGGAGTCGACGTAGTCGTCGGCCTCGGCGCGGACCTCCTCGGCCTCCTGGCGGGCCTCGGCGAGGATGCGCTCCGCCTCGTTCTGGGAGCGGCGGGCGACCTCGGTGTCGGAGATCAGGGAGCCGCGCTCGGCGTGGGCGGTCTCGATGATCCGCTCGGCCTCCTGGCGGGCCTGCTCGACGAGCTGTTCCCGGCCGCCGATCAGCTCCTGCGCCTGGGCGAGGGAGCCGGGCAGGGCCTGGCGCACCTCTTCGAGCATCGCGAGCAGGTCGGCGCGGTTGACCACGCACGAGGCCGACATGGGCATCGAGCGGGCGCTGCCGACCGCCGAGACGATCTCATCGAGCTTCTTCTGCACGTCCACCGTGTGCTCGCCACTCTCTACAGCTGTGATGGAGACGGACGGATCGACTGTACGACCACACCCGCCCCGCCCGACACCTGGTGACGCACCGTCAGGTGCTCAGCTCTTCCCGAGCCGCCCCTTGAGCGCCTCCAGGACGACCTCCGGCACCAGGTGGGAGATGTCGCCGCCCCACTGGGCGACCTCCTTCACGAGCGAGGAGGAGAGGAAGCTGTAGGTCGGGCTGGTCGGGATGAACAGCGTCTCGACACCCGAGAGGCCGTTGTTCATCTGGGCCATCTGGAGTTCGTAGTCGAAGTCGCTGACCGCGCGCAGGCCCTTGACGATGGCGGGGATGTCGCGCTGCTTGCAGAAGTCGACGAGGAGGCCGTGGTAGGCCTCGACCTGGACGTTGCCGAACTCGGCGGTGACCTCGCGGATCAGGTCGATCCGCTCCTCGACGGTGAACAGGCCCTGCTTCGACTGATTGATCATCACCACGACGTGCACGACGTCGTAGAGCCTGGAGGCGCGGGCGATGATGTCGAGGTGTCCGTTGGTGATGGGGTCGAACGACCCGGGACAGACGGCGCGGCGCAACTGTGGTCCCTCGCTCTCCGGTCCGGTCATCGTGCGTCTTCGCACGTAGAGGCGGCGCGACCGTACCAAAACGTTCCCTCGCCGTAACGCCGGGACCGGAGCGCTGTGAAGCCGTCCGGCCACCGGAATTCCCCGCCTCTGGTGCTGCGCTCCACGGTGACGAGGGCTTCGTCCGCGAGCCAGCCCCCGGTGCGGAGTGTGAGGAGGATCTCGCCAAGATCGCCGTCCGTGACGGCGTACGGGGGATCCAGGAAGACCAGGTCGTACGGTTCCGCGGGCGCCGTTTCCTGGACGATCTGTTCCGCTTTGCCCGGCCTGACCTCGGCGCCGGGCAGACCGAGCGAGCCGACGTTCTCCCGGATGACGCGGGCCGCCCGGGCGTCGGCCTCGACGAGCAGGGCGTGTCCCGCACCGCGGCTGAGGGCCTCCAGGCCGACGGCGCCCGAGCCGGCGTACAGGTCGAGGACGCGCTCGCCCTCCAGGGGGCCGCCGAGCAGGGACTGCCAGGTGGAGAAGAGGCCCTCGCGCGCCCGGTCGGAGGTGGGCCGGGTGCGGGTTCCCTGCGGGACGGCTAGGCGGCGTCCGCCGGCTGTGCCGGCGATCACGCGGGTCATCTGGGGTCCTTGTTCGAGGGGCGGTTACGGATCCAGTCTGGCAGGCGGGGGCGGGGGGTGCTGTGCGGCGGGGGCGGCCGGGGGGTCGTACCGGCGCTCGCGCTGGTTCCTCGCGCCCAGCCGGTGGAGCCGCATATCGACACAGCCCCGCACCCCTGAAGGGGGCGTGTGCTCACCCCTTGTCCAGGTATTGCTCCCTGTCCTCGTCGAGCAGGGCCTGCAGAGCCGTGCGCAGCCCGGGGAGCCGCTCGAGCTCCGGGTCCCCGGCGACGACCGCGGCCGCCTCCTCGCGGGCCTCGGCGATGATCTCCTCGTCGTCGATGACCGTGAGCATGCGCAGCGAGGAGCGGACTCCGGACTGGGCCTGGCCGAGGACGTCGCCCTCGCGGCGCTGTTCCAGGTCGATGCGGGAGAGCTCGAAGCCGTCGAGCGTGGACGCCACCGCGGTCAGCCGCTGGCGCGCGGGGCTCGCCTCGGGCATCTCGGTGACCAGGAGGCAGAGACCGGGCGCGGAACCACGGCCGACCCGGCCGCGCAGCTGGTGGAGCTGGGAGACGCCGAACCGGTCGGCGTCCATGATCACCATCGCCGTCGCGTTCGGTACGTTCACCCCGACTTCGATCACCGTCGTCGCGACGAGGACGTCCGTCTCGCCGGCGGCGAAGCGGCGCATCACGGCGTCCTTGTCGTCGGGCGCCATCCGCCCGTGCAGGACCTCGACCTTGAGCCCGTGGAGAGGGCCCTTTACGAGCTGGGCGGCGACATCGATTACGGCGAGCGGCGGCCGCTTCTCGGCCTCGTCCTCGGGGGACTTCTTCTTGGCGCCCTTCTTGGACTCGTCCTCCTCGTCACCGATGCGGGGGCAGACGACGTACGCCTGGTGGCCGTTCTCCACTTCTTCGCGCACGCGCTCCCACGCGCGCGAAAGAAAGTGCGGCTTGTCGGCGGCCGGGACGACATGGCTGGCGATCGGCGAACGCCCGGCGGGGAGTTGGTCGAGGACCGAGGTCTCCAGGTCACCGAAGACGGTCATCGCAACCGTGCGCGGAATCGGCGTGGCGGTCATGACCAGGAGGTGCGGGGGCTGCTTGCCCTTGCTCCGCAGGGCGTCGCGCTGCTCCACCCCGAACCGGTGCTGCTCGTCGACGACGACCAGGCCCAGGTCGTGGAACTGGACCTTGTCCTCGATCAGCGCGTGCGTGCCGATGACGATGCCGGCCTCGCCGGTGACCAGATCGAGCAGCGCCTGCCGGCGCGCGGCCGTGCCCATGGAGCCGGTGAGCAGTACGACCTTCGTCGAGTGCTCGATGCCGCCGAGCGTGCCGCCCTCGGCCAGCTCGCCCATCATTTCCGTGATCGACCGGTGGTGCTGCTGGGCCAGCACTTCGGTGGGCGCCAGCATCGCGGACTGCCCGCCGGCGTCGACGACGGCGAGCATGGCGCGCAGGGCGACCATCGTCTTCCCTGAGCCCACCTCTCCCTGGAGCAGCCGGTGCATCGGGTGCTCGGTCGCGAGGTCGTCGAAGATCTCCTTGGACACCTTCTGCTGGCCCTCGGTGAGGGTGAAGGGCAGCTTGGCGTCGAAGGCGGTGAGGAGTCCGTCGGGCTCGGGTCTGCGGGCCACCGCGGGGAGTTGGGCGTCCGCGTACCGACGGCGGGCCAGGGCGACCTGGAGGACGAAGGCCTCGTCCCACTTGAGGCGGGCGCGGGCGTCGGCGATGTCCGCCTTGGTGTGCGGGCGGTGGATCTTCAGGAGGGCCTCGGGGAGGGCGACGAGGCCCCGGCCGTCACGGAGCGATTCGGGCAGCGGGTCAACGGCCTCCTGGGCGCTCGGCAGGACCGTCTGCACGGCCTTGGCGAGCTTCCAGGACTCCAGCTTGGCGGTGGCGGGGTAGATCGGGATGAGGGATCCGGCCCAGCTGTCGACCGTCTCGGCCGCTTCGTCGCCGTCGCCGCGCAGCAGCTCGTATGCCGGATGGGCCAGCTGGAGGCGGTGGTTGAAGACCGAGACCTTGCCGGAGAACATCGCGCGCGTGCCCGGCAGGAGGTCCTTGTGGGGTTTGTGCACGCCGTTGCCGAAGAAGACCAGCTGGAGGCGGCCGCTGCCGTCCGTGATGGTCACTTCGAGACGCTGGCCCTTGCCCCGGGGCGCCTTGGAGGAGGCGAAGGTGAGCAGGCGCGCGTCGGCGACCTGGGCGACCACCGTCGCATGCTCGTCCATGGGCAGGTCGGCGAGGTGGGTGAGCTGCCCGCGCTCCTCGTACCTGCGCGGATAGTGGTGCAGCAGGTCGCCGACCGTGTGCAGGCCGAGGTGCTCGGCCATCACCTTCGCGGTGGCGGGTCCGAGCGTCTTCTTCAGTGGTTCTTCGAGCGCGGGCACGAGATCCATTGCACACCACAGGACTGACAATGCCGTATACGTCCGGGAAATCCGCTGGTCAGGCAGGTCGTTCGAGGCCTAGGATGGCGCGCCCCTCCCTCTTCGCGGTCACCCTCGCGTGGGACCGCCCGACCCCGCGCCGTCGCCCGTCCCCCCACCGGCGCTGCGACGATGGACTCTCAGACTTCTCAGTCATCCCAGTCACCTCAGTCACCTCATACGTTCCAGGTCGACCTGCGCGGTCTCGTCGACCTGCTCTCCCATCACCTGTACTCCAGTCCCAAGGTCTATCTGCGCGAGCTGCTGCAGAACGCCGTGGACGCCATCACCGCGCGCCGCAACGAGCAGCCGGACGCGCCGGCCACGGTCCGGCTGTACGCCGAGAGCGGTGGCGTGCTGCGCGTCGAGGACTCCGGCGTGGGGCTCACCGAGTCGGACGTGCACAGCCTCCTGGCGACCATCGGCCGCAGTTCCAAGCGCGGTGAGGGTCTGGAGTCGGCACGCTCCGACTTCCTGGGGCAGTTCGGCATCGGTCTGCTCGCCTGTTTCGTCGTCGCCGAGCGCATCCGCGTCGTCAGCCGCAGCGCGCGTACACCCGATGCGCCCCCCGTGGAGTGGACGGCCACGGACGACGGTTCATACACCGTGCGGACGCTGCCTCACGAGGCCCGCCCCGAACCGGGCACGACCGTGCACCTGGTCGCGCGCGCGGGGGCGGGCGACTGGCTCACCGAGGACCGGGTGCGGTCGCTGGCCCGGGACTTCGGTTCACTGCTGCCGTACGACGTCCGGGTCGGCGACGAGGCGATCACGGATCTGCCGGCGCCCTGGGACCGCGCCCACCCGAGTCCCGCCACCCGGCGAGTGGCCCTGGCGCGGCACTGTCACGAACTGTTCGGGTTCACACCGCTGGACTCGATCGACCTGGACGTGCCACTGGCGGGGATCCGGGGTGTCGCGTACGTGCTCCCGTCCTCGGTCAGCCCGGCCCAGCGCGCCGGGCACCGCGTGCACCTGAAGGGCATGCTGCTCACCGAGCGGGGCGAACAACTGCTGCCCGACTGGGCGTTCTTCGTGCGCTGCGTCCTCGACACGGACAGCCTGCGGCCCACCGCGTCACGCGAGTCGCTGTACGAGGACGAGACCCTGGCGGCCGTACGGGAGGCGCTGGGCGAGCGGATCCGCGGCTGGCTGACCGGGCTCGCCGCGGGCGATCCGGAGCGGCTGGCCGCCTTCCTGTCGGTGCACTACCTGGGCGTGAAGTCGCTGGCCCGGCACGACAGCGAGATGCTGCGCACGATGCTGCCGTGGCTGCCCTTCGAGACGACCGACGGACGGCTCTCCCTGGAGGAGTTCGCGCAGCGCCACCCGGTGGTGCACTTCACGCGGACCGTGGAGGAGTACCGGCAGGTCGCGCCGATCGCGTCCGCGCAGGGCGTCGGCGTCGTCAATGGCGGCTACACGTACGACAGCGAGCTCGTGGAGGCCCTCCCGTCGGTGCGTCCGGGCACGGTCGTGGCCGAACTGGACGCCGACACCGTGACGGCGCATCTGGACGCGGTCGACCCGGCCGAGGAACTGGCCCTGGCCGGCTTCCTGGGGGCGGCCCGGGCGAAGCTCGACCCCCTGGGCTGCGATGTCACGCTGCGCGCCTTCCATCCGCTCTCCGTGCCCGCGCTGCACCTGGACGACCGGGCGGCACGCCACGAGCAGGCCCGCGCGGACGCCGAGGAGCAGGCGGACGACCTGTGGGCGGGCATCCTCGGCTCGCTGCGCGGCAGTGCGCCCCGCGCGCGGCTGGTGCTCAACCACCTCAACCCGCTGATCCGCAGGATCAGTTCACTGAACGACCCCGAGCTGATCGGCACGGCCACGGAGTCCCTCTACGGGCAGGCCCTGCTGATGGCGCAGCGCCCGCTGCGGCCCGCGGACAGCGCCCTGCTCAACCGCGCTTTCATCGGCCTCCTCGAATGGGCCACGCACACCGACTCCGGGGAGGGCGGCCGCCGATGAGCGGGATCACGGACTTCGACACCCTGCGCCAGGCCATGGCCGAGAACTACGAGCAGCCCGAGGGGCCGGCCCGCAACGCCCGCGCGGAGCAACTGCTCGCCGAGGCCGAGAAGCTGAACATCCCGCTCGCGGTGATCGAGGCGCTCGGACACCAGCTGAAGGTCTACAACTACAGCTCCGAGAAGGGCAAGATGTTCGTCCCCTTCGCGCGCCTGCTGCGCATGTGGGACGAACGCCCGGAGGACTTCGACCAGTACGAGATCCACTCCCTGCACTGGGTCTTCAAGTGGATGTCGGCCGGCATGCTGGGCCAGCCGCACATTCCCCTCGCCTCCATAGAGAAGTGGCTCGGCGAGATGGAGCACCGCTACCGCCTCGCCGGGCACTCCGAACGGGCCGTGCGCGGCGCCGAGTTCAGCGTGGCGCACCACATCGGGGATCTGGCGCGCGCCGAGCGGGCGTACGCCGCGTGGCTGGCCGCGGACCGGGACACCATGGCCGACTGCCACGCCTGCGAGCTGCACGACCAGGGCTGGTGGCAGGTACAACGGGGGGCGGACGCGGAGGCGCTGGAGCTGTGGCGGCCGGTCCTGGAGGGCGAGTACACCTGCGCCCACGAGCCGCACGCGGTCCTGGCGTCCTCGCTGCTCCCACTGCTGAGGCTGGGCCGCGCGGACGAGGCGCGCGCCCATCACCTGCGTGGTTTCCGGCTGGTCCGCGCGATGGAGAGCATGCGCGGGGCGTACGCGGACCACGTCGAGTTCTGTGCGCTGAGCGGCAACGAGGCGCGCGCCCTGGAGCTGCTGGCCGAGCGGCCCGCGTACTTCACGGACTCCGGGGAGCCGCGCAGCCGGCTCGACTTCATGGCCGTGGTGGCGCTGCTGATGGACCGCCTCACCGAGCGCGGACTGGGTGAGCAGACGGTCCCCGGCCCGGCGGGGCGCGCGTGGACCGCCCGCGAACTCGCCCTCCACGCGCGCGTGGAGGCGCTGTCGCTGGCCGCGCGCTTCGACGAGCGCAATGGCACGTCGTACGTCAGCGAGCGCGCCCGCGCCCGGATGGACCGGCGTCCGCTGATCGACCGGCTGCCGCTGGGCGTACGCAGTGCCCGTCCCGTCACCGACCCGAAGCGGCCCCCGGTGGCGGAGACCGCGGCGGCCACCGAGCCGGACCTGACCGCGCTGCTCGTGGTCGCGCGACGGCTGACCGAGTCGATGGACCCCGAGGCCGTCGAGGCGTGGGCCGCGGTGGCGCGCGCCGCCGAGGACGGCCAACTTGGCGCCCGCGACCGCGCGGAGATCGCGGACCACGAGGCGATGGGCCGCGGCCCCGAGGGCATCGCACTCTTCGAACGGGCGGCCCAGCTGTACGCGGAGGCCGGTGACCCGGGTGAGGCGCTGGCGGCACGCGCGCGGGGTGCGTACGCGCACGCCGGCACCGGCCGGACCCAGGAGGCCCTGGAGTCCGTCCAGGAGCCCTACGACGAGGTCCTCGCGCTCTTCGCCGCGGACGGCACCGGGGTGCGCCAGACGGCGTCCGTGCTGGTGGCACGCGCCCGGATTCTGATGCTGCGGGTGCACGAGTCCGGGGCGGAGGCAGGCAGGGCGGAGGAGGCCGGGGCGGAGACGGACACCGAAGCGGCGCAGGCCGCCGCTGAGCAGGCCGTACGGGAGGCCGAGGCGGGCGCACGAGAGCTGCTGGCGCTCGTCGAGCCGTACACCGGCGGGGCTGTTGGGCTCGACGGGGCACGGGTGCCTGGGGCCGGGGCGGCGGACGCGGAGACGGCAGGCGCAGCCGACGGGACGCGGGGCCCCGTCGGCCCGGAGACCGGTGAAATACGGCTCGACGCGGCACGGGTGCCTGAAGCCGGGGCGACGGATGCGGTGGAGACGGCCGCGGTCGTCGGGGCCCAAGAGCCGTGCACCGGTGAAGTACGGCTCGCCGCGCGGGCCGCCGAGGCGCGGGCGATGCTCGCGGAGCTGGCCGCACACGGCGGGGACGTGGAGACGGCCGCCGAGCTGTTCACGCAGGCCTCGCGGGCGTTCGTGGCGGCGGGGCTGCCGTGGTTCGCGGTGGAGTACCAGTCCCGGCTCGCCGGGATCGCGCGGCACGTCGGCGACGCGGAGGCCGCCGAGCGGGCGGTACGGGCGGCGCTGGAGTACGGCGGCCGCCGCCTGGAGCCGGCCGGTCACGCCCAGCTGCACCTGCAACTGGCCGACACGCTCGCCGCCACCGGACAGTTCCGGCCCGCGTCGGAACACGCCCTGGAGGCGGCGCACTGGGCCGACGAGGGGGGCCAGGGAGCGACGCTCGGCGCGTGGGCCCGGCATCGGCTCGGCGGTTTCCTGCTGCGCCAGGAGCGCTGGGCGGAGGCCGCGGAGGTGCTGGAGTCGGCACTGCCCGATCTGACGGCCGAGACGCACGGCGACGGTGCCATTGTGCAGACCCAGTGGTGGCTCGGCGACTGCCTCACCGAACTCGGCGAGCACCGGGGTGCCGCCGAACGCTGGCTGCAGGCCGCCGACATCGCCCGGCACTGGCCCGAGCAGCGCGACCACGCGATGCTCGCCCACCTCGCGGCCGAGGCCCTCGGGCAGGCCGAACTGCCCGCCCAGGCCGACCAGGCGTACGCCCGTGCCGGCGACCTCTGGCGTTCCCTGGGCAACGTCCACGGGCTCATCCGCTCCCTGCGCGCCCGCGCGTGGCTCGCGGCCCGCGGCGAGGCGGGGCTCGACGGGGGCCGGGAATTGATGGCGGAGGCGGTACGGGAGTGCGAGCGGGCGCTCGTGGAGGTCTCGGGCGCATCCGGCTCTCCCGGCTCGACCGGCCCGTCCCGCTCCCCCGAGGACGAAGAGGCGCGCGAGCGTCTGCTCGCCGAACTCGGGCAGACCCACCGGCAGTTCGGGGACCTTGTCGCCCGGTCCGTCTCCGACGAAGCGGAGGAGGCCGACGCCCGCGCCGCGTTCGAGGAGGCCCTGGCCCACGTCACGCAGGCGATCACCGCGTTCGGCTCGCTCGGGGAGGGTGGGCTCGATCTTCGTACGGGGGCCGAACTCTCCGCCGGGTGGCTGGAGGCCGACCTGCGGCGGCCTGCGGCGGCTGCCGCACGCGCGCGTGCCGTCCTTTCCGCGTACGCGGGGATGGCGGGGGAGCTTCCCGAGGCACGGCGGTCCGAGGCGGAGCGCATGCGGGGGCTGGCGGAGGCGCCTTCGGAGGGGTGACGGCGGGGGTCCGCCCGGGCCCCGGCGCCCCCTGCCGTCCCGGCTCGGGGCGCCGCCCCGGACCCCGCTCCTCAAATACTCAAACGCCGGAGGGGCTGAACCACCCCTACTCCACCCCGATCAACAGCAGCGCTCCCTGCCGGCCGCCCCGGTACACCACCGTGTCCACCGCCAGGTAGGACTCCCGAACACGCGCTTCCAGGTGCGGGGCGATGGAGTCGGGGGCGTCGTCGCCCAGGACGAGGGTGACCATCTCGCCGCCGGCGGAGAGCATGCGGTTGAGGACGGTCTCGGCCGTCTCGGTGAGGTCGGATCCGATGACCGCGACGTCCCCGTCGATGAGGCCGAGGATGTCCCCGGCCTGGCAGATCCCCGCCATGGTCCAGGACTGCCGCTCCGCGACGGCGAGTTCGGCGTAGCGGGTCGCGCCGGCGGCCGAGGTCATCGCGACGACGTCCTCGTCGAAGCGGCGGTCCGGTTCGTGCACGGCGAGCGCGGCGATCCCCTGGACCGCGGAACGGGTCGGGATCAGCGCGACCCGGACACCCTCCGTACGCGCCTGCTCGGCGGCCGCCGCGGCGGTATGACGCAGATCCCCGTCGTTCGGCAGCAGGATCACTTCGCGCGCGTGGGCCCGCCGCACCGCCTCGACGAGCTCCCCACTGGCGGGCGGCTCCCCCGGCCGCGCGAGCACGGTGGTCGCCCCGGCCTCCGTGTACAGCCCGGCCAGTCCCTCGCCGGGCACGACCGCCACGACGGCCCGCTGCGCCCGCTCCCGAGGCGGCCGCCGCACACCGGCGCCCCCTGTGTGGACGTCTCCGACCCCGAAGTGCGTGATCCGGATCCGGTACGGCCGGCCCGACTCGACGCCCGCCTCCACGGCGGCACCGGCGTCGTCGACATGCACGTGGACGTTCCACAGCCCGTCCCCGCCGACCACCACGAGGGAGTCCCCCAGCCGGTCGAGGCGGTCCCGCAGCCGGGCCACGGCCGCGTCGTCCGCCTCCAGGAGATAGATGACCTCGAACGCGGGACCGTCCTTGCCCGGGGTCCCGTCGGCGCACGCCTCGGGGTGGGCTCCCCCGACGCCGGTCGCCTCGCCCCGGCGCGCGTGGACCTCGTCGTTCACGCGCGTGTGGAGGTCGTCCCACGCAGCCGGCGCGGTGGCGTCCACCGTGTGCGGGGCCAGCACGGGGACCGCCGCGCTGCCGCGCGGCGCCTCCCCGGTGAACGTCTCCACCAGCGCCGCCAGCACGGCCACGAGACCCCGTCCGCCGGCGTCGACGACACCCGCACGCTCCAGGACGGCCAGTTGCCCGGGCGTCGCCGCCAGGGCCGCCCGCGCACCTTCGTACGCCGCCCGCGCCACCGTCCCGCAGTCGCCCTCTGCGCCCGTGGCGGCGTCGGCGGCGGCCGAGGCGACGGTGAGAACCGTGCCCTCGACGGGATGCGCGACGGCCTGCCGGGCGGAGTCGGCCGCGTGCCGCAGCGCCAGCCGCAGTCCCTGCGCGTCCGTGTGAGAGGCGTCACGGCCGCCGGCACCGCCCGTGTTGCTGTCGGCCGCGAGCACCTGAGCCATGCCGCGCAGCAGCTGGGCGAGGATCGTCCCCGAGTTCCCCCGTGCACCGATCAGCGCTCCGTGCGCCATCGCCCGCGTCACCTCGGCGAGAGAGGGGCCGCCGACCCGTACGGAAGCCGAGTCGCCCCCGGCGCCCTCGGCGACCGCGTCGTGTCCTGCGCCCGCGGAGACCGCCTCGTGCCCCGCGAAGACCGCCTCGACCGCCGCGGCCGCCGACTCCACGGTCAGATACAGGTTCGTCCCGGTGTCCCCGTCGGCTACGGGATAGACATTGATGGCGTCGATCTCCTCGCGCGCCCGCCCCAGCGCCTCCAGAGCGAGACCGCACCAGGTCCGCACCGCGAGAGCGTCCAATGTCTGCGGCACCTGCGGCACCTGGGCCTCCTCAAGCTGCTGGACGTGGGACGCAGCGTAGACCCAGAGCGGGGTTACTGGCGGTAGGGGGCCTGACGGGAGCCGGGCCGGGGCCCCGGGCAGCCATGGTAGTTTCGTTCTCCGGACGCAGTCGTTGTATGCTGCTCCAGTTGCCCGATCCGATCGGGCCTTCCCCCTGGCACCGCCACTCAGATCCTAGATCTTGATCCCGGCATGCCGGGATCCACCGTAAGAGCATCTGAAGTCTTTGGAGTGACCCGTGGCTGCCAACTGCGACGTCTGTGGCAAGGGGCCGAGCTTCGGCAACAGCATCTCGCACTCTCACCGCCGTACGTCCCGTCGCTGGAACCCGAACATCCAGCGCGTCCGTACCGTAGTGAGCGGGACGCCGAAGCGCGTGAACGCTTGCACCTCGTGCATCAAGGCCGGCAAGGTTTCGCGCTGACACCACGCCAAGCGCGCGGCCATGCCGGTTCGCTGCTCTGAGCCGGTCCACTTCACCGTGGACCGGCTTTTTGCTGTGCCCACCCTCATGGGCCGGGGCTCACGGGCATCGACGTGAGACGGCGCGTGATCACAGGCATGAGCCCGCACCCCTGAGCCCAGCTGGGACCGACACCGCCGGGCCCAGCTGGGACCGGCACCGCCGCCGTCCGCTCCCGCACCTGCCAGAATCTGCCGAATGCGCTTCGGCATCCTCGGCCCCCTCGACATCCGCACCGAAGACGGCACCCCGCTCGACCCGGGCGGCCCCCGCCCCCGCGCCCTGCTCACGCTGCTGCTCCTCGACGCCGGTCGCACCGTCCCCACGGAGCGCCTCACCGACGGGCTGTACGGCGACCGGCCGCCCGCCGGGGCCGCCAACGCCCTGCAGTCCCAGATCTCGCGGCTGCGCAGACGTCTGGGCCCGCATGCGGAGGTGGCAACCTCCCCGGCCGGATACCGGATCGCCGTATCTCCCGACTCCGTCGACGCCCATCGCTTCGAGCGGCTGGCACGTGACGGGCACACCGCCCTCACCCGAGGCGACCCCGCACAGGCCGCGACGCTGCTGCGGGAGGCGCTCGCCCTGTGGCGCGGCCCGGCCCTCATCGACCTCCCGGACGCACGGGCCCACGTCACCCGGCTCGAAGAACTGCGCCTGACCGCCGTACAGGACCGGGTCGATGCGGATCTCGCGCTCGGTGGCGGCCCGGAGCTCGTGCCGGAGCTGCGGGCACTGATCGGGGCGCATCCACTGAGCGAGCGGCTGTACGGGCAGTTGATGCGGGCCCTGCACGCGGGTGGGCGGCCCGCGGAGGCGCTGTCGGTGTACGAGCAGGCGCGGCGCACGCTCGCGGACGAGCTGGGCGCCGATCCGTCGCCCGAGCTGTCCGCGCTCCATGTGGAGCTGCTCCGCGGCGCCGGACCCGCGGGAACCACGGAGCGCCGTCCGCCCGCCCAGCTGACCCGCTTCATCGGCCGCGACACCGAGCTCCGCCGGATCCGGGAACTGCTCGTGCAGGCCCGGCTGGTCACGCTCACCGGTCCCGGCGGCGCGGGCAGGACGCGGCTCGCCATCGAGGTCGCCCACAGCCACGTAAACGCTTGCGCAAGCGTTTACGGCGGCAGTGTCTGCTATGTCGAGCTGGCTCCTCTCACCGACGGATCCCAGGTCCCGTATGCCGTTCTCGCCGCGCTCGGAGTCCGTGACGGCTTCCGCGGCCCGGCGACGGACACCACGGAACGGCTGTTCGCCGCTCTGGAGGACCGCGAGCTGCTGCTCGTCCTCGACAACTGCGAGCACCTGATCGAGGACGTGGCGCGGACGGCGGTGCTGCTGCTCGGCGCCTGTCCCGGCGTGCGGATCCTCGCCACCGGCCGCGAGTCCCTCGGGATCACCGGTGAGGAGCTGTGCCCGGTGCCGCCGTTGCCGCCGGAGCCGGCGGCCCGGTTGTTCCTGGACCGGGCGGCGGCCGTACGGCCCGGTTTCGAGGGCCACGCGCGCGTGGCCGACATCTGCGCCGCGCTCGACGGGCTGCCGCTGGCCATCGAACTGGCCGCGGCCCGGCTGCGCACCCTGACACCCGACGAGCTCGCCGACCGGCTGGGTGCTCACCTGGACGACCGTTTCCGCCTGCTGTCGCGGGGAGACCGCACCAAGGCCCCACGCCACCGCACACTGCGCGCTGTCGTGGAGTGGAGCTGGGACCTCCTGGACGAGGAGGAGCGGGAGCTCGCCCGGCGGCTGACCGTGTTCTCCGGAGGCGCGACGGCGGAGGCCGTGGAAGCGGTGTGCGGGGTGCCATATCCGGAGGACGTGTTGGCCTCTCTGGTGGAGAAGTCGTTCCTGGAGGTGACGGAAGGCCGTTACGGGATGCTCCGGACCATCCACGCGTTCGCCGCCGAGCACCTTGCCCGGACGGACGAGGAGGACGGGCTGCGGGACGTCCACGCCCGGTACTTTCGGCGGCTCGCCGAGCGGGCGGAGCCGTTCCTGCGCGGCGGCGACCAGCTCCCGTGGCTGGCCCTCCTGACCGCCGAGCAGGGCAACCTGGACTCGGCACTGCGCCACCTCGTGCGCACCGACCCGCACAGCGCGCTGCGGCTCATGGCCGAGCTCTCCTGGTTCTGGCGGCTGCGCGGGCTGTACGGCGCCCACGTGCCGCTCGCCCGTGCCCTGCTGGCGGCCGTGGGCGACGAGCCGCCCGAGGGCCTGGCGGAGGAGTACGTCCTGTGCGCGATCAACGCAGTCTCCGGGGACGGGGCCGGCGGTGACCCGGCGGACCGGAACCGCCTCGCGCGCGTGGAGACCACGCTGGCAGCGCTGGAGGGGCCGCTGCGCCTGCCGTTCACCGTCGTGCTGTGGTCGGTGGCGGGCGGCCCGCAGCCCGTCGCCGACGAACGCGTACGCGCCCAGGTCGGCGACGGCGCCTGGGGGCGGGCGCTCCTCGATGTCGGCACGGGCTACCAGGAGCAGTTCACCGGGCGACCCGAGGCGGCCGCGGAGTCGTTCGCCCGGGCCCTGGAGGGTTTCCGGGCGACCGGTGACCGCTGGGGCATGGCCAACTGCCTCGATCCGCTCGGCATGTGGGCCGACTGGCGCGGCGAACACGACCGCGCCCTGGCACTGCTCGACGAAGGGCTGGCATACGTGCGGGAGTTGGCCGCTCCGGAGGAGACCGCCGATCTCCTGCGCATCCGGGCGACCGTCCTGCTGCACCGGGGCGAACTCACGGAGGCGGCGGCCCATTTCGCCCGGGCGCTGCCCCTCGCCCGTACCGCCGGCGCGCCCGACAAGGTGGCGAGTGCCCGGCGCGGTCTGGGCGACGCCGCCCGGCTGTCCGGAGACACCGCCCACGCGCGCGTGCAGTACGAAAGCGCCCTGGAGGCCTGTGCGGCCAACTGGTTCAGCATCGGCGAGAGCGTACGCATCCTCATCGGCCTCGGCCGTACGGCGCTCGCCGAGGGCGACGCCGACGCGGCCCGCGACTGGTTCCGGCAGGCGGCCGCCCTCGCCGTCGAGAGCCCCGGCACCCTCGAACTGGCCGATGCCGCCGAAGCGTTGGCGTGTGTCGCAGATTCCCCCGAACGCGCCGCCGTCCTCCTGGGTGCCGCCGTGGCCCTGCGCGGGGCCGCACTCCAGGGCGACCCCGAAGCCGTACGCACCGCACGCGAGATCCGCGCAGCGGTCTCCTCCGAGGCGTATGAAAAGGCCTTCGCCCAGGGCCGAAGGCTCGGAGCGGTGGCCGTCACGGAGGGTACGAAGGGACCGTCGACGGCGGACTCCGAGGGCCGTGAGCGACCGCCCGGAGGACGGTCAGCGACGGTCAGCGAGCGGTAGGAGCCCGGTCAGCGCCTCCCCCGAGGCTGCTGCGTATGACGAAGAACCTGACCCACCTCAGTGTCCTGGTCTCCGGTGCCAGTATCGCCGGACCGGCCCTCGCCCTGAACCTCGCCCGCTACGGCGCCCGCGTCACCGTCGTCGAGAAGGCACCCGATCTGCGCGGGGGCGGCTTCGCCGTCGACTTCCGGGGGCACGTCCACCGGACCGTGCTGACCGCGATGGGCATCCTGGACGAGGTCCACGCCCACCAGACCCGTATGGGCCGCCAGACCGTCGTCGACGCCGACGGCACCCCGCGCGTCGACCTCCCGGCGGAGCTGATGAGCGGTGACGTGGAGATCCTGCGCGGCGAGCTGGCACGGATCATGTACGAACGCACCAAGGACAACGTGGAGTACGTCTTCGGCGACTCGATCGCCACGCTCACCGAGTCACCCGACGGCGTCGAGGTGACCTTCGAACGCGGGGCGCCCCGGCGCTTCGACCTCGTGGTGGGAGCGGACGGACTGCACTCCCTCACCCGCCGCCTGGCCTTCGGCGACGAGTCCCGCTACCTGCGCTTCCTCGGCTACTACGTGGCCGCCTTCCCCGTCCCCAACCACCTCGGCCTGAACCGCACGGGACGCCTCTACAGCGAACCGGGCCGGGCGGTCTGCCTCGGCAACTCCGACGGCGACCCGGACCGCGCGGGAGCACTGCTCGTCTTCCACTCCGAGCTGCTGACGTACGACCGCCGGGACGTCGCGGCGCAGAAACGGATCCTCGCCGGACGGTTCGCCGGCATGGGCTGGGAGGCGCCGAGGGTCCTCAAGGCCCTCGAACAGACCGACGACCTCTACTTCGACCCGATCGCCCAGATCCATGTCGACCGCCTCACCCAGGGGCGCGTGGTGCTGCTCGGGGACGCCGGCTACGGCGCCACCATGGGCGGCATGGGCACCGGGGTCGCGCTCGTCGGCGCGTATGTCCTCGCCGGTGAACTGGCCCTCGCCGACGGCGACCACCGCACCGCCTTCGCCGAGTACGAGTCCCTGATCCGGGACTTCGCGAAGGGGTGCCAGAAAATCTCCGGCAACGCGGGCCCGTTCTTCGCCCCGTCGACCGAGAGGAGGATCCGCAGCCGCGACCGGATGTACCGGCTGCTCGGCTCGCGCCTTCTGGCGGGCTTCTTCAAGAAGCTCACCGAGAAGGCGGCCACCGACGTCGAACTGCGGAACTACCCGGTCGCGTAAGCGACATCACCGGCCCACGGCATCACGGCTCGATGTCGCCGAAGTGGTCCCAGCCCCCCTTGCTGGTCCAGGGCGCCCCGTCGACCGTCACCTGCGGCAGCGCCGACGGGTTGAGCACCTCGCCGATGACCTTCCACCGGGCGGGCAGCTTCACGTCCGGCGGGAAGGTCGCCACGATCGCGTGGTCCTCGCCGCCGCTGAGCACCCACTGGATCGGGTCGACACCGACGGCCTGCCCGATGTCGTTCATCTGCGAGGGAATGTCGATGTCACCGGAGCGCACGTCGATGCGCACCTTGCTGGCCTCGGCGATGTGCCCGAGGTCCGCGATCAGCCCGTCGCTGACGTCGGTCATCGAGGTCGCGCCGAGCCCGGCGGCCGCGGGACCCGCGTGGTACGGCGGTTCGGGCCGCCGGTGGGCCTCGACGAAGGCGCGCGGCGAGCGGAAGCCGCGCGAGAGCACCGCGAACCCGGCCGCGGACCAGCCCAGCCAGCCGGTGACGGCGACCACGTCGCCGGGCTGCGCACCGCCCCGGGTCACCGGCTCGTGGTTGCGCAGATCGCCGAGCGCGGTGATCGCAATGGTGATCGTCTCGCCGCGTACGACATCGCCGCCCACCACGGCCGCGCCCGCGACCTGGCACTCGTCGCGCAGACCGTCCATCAGCTCGGAGGCCCAGGTGGCCGGGAGTTCCGCGGGGACGACCAGGCCGAGCAGCAGCGCCGTCGGTACGGCACCCATCGCGGCGATGTCCGCGAGGTTCTGCGCGGCCGCCTTGCGTCCCACGTCGTACGCCGTGGACCAGTCACGGCGGAAGTGCCGCCCCTCCAGGAGAATGTCGGTGCTCGCCACGACCCTGCGGTCGGGCGCGGCCACCACCGCGGCGTCGTCACCGGGGCCGACCCGGACCGCCGGGGTGGTGGTGAGACGCGAGGTGAGCTCTCGGATGAGCCCGAACTCCCCCAACTCGCCCACGGTTCCCTTCACCGGTTCTCACCTGTTCCTTTCATCCCGGCCGACCCCTTCCAACCTGCTGTTCGGCCGGGGGTCCGGGGGTGGTCCCCCGGGAAGACACAGCATCGTCGTACTGCTCCCTCTGCCACGACCGGTGCCCGGTCGCGAGCCGTCTCTGTACTCGGTACGGTCGAGTTGACCGTCAACTTGTGCAGTCCGTGCACCTCGGCGCGCAAGCCACGGCCCCCGCAGGTCTCCCCGCGGCGAGCGGCGACGCGATACCGTGGCGTTCCTTTTCCCCACATGATCCTCGTGGCCGCCCTGGAGGTTCCGTGGTACAGGCGTACATCCTGATTCAGACGGAGGTCGGCAAGGCGTCGACCGTCGCTGACACGATCAGCAAGATCCCGGGGGTGATTCAGGCCGAGGACGTGACAGGACCGTACGACGTGATCGTGCGCGCCCAGGCCGACACAGTCGATGAACTCGGCCGCATGGTGGTCGCGAAGGTCCAGCAAGTGGACGGCATCACCCGTACTCTGACCTGCCCGGTCGTGCACCTCTAGCCCCCGTCTACCCTTGGCCGGTGAACTTCTTCCGTCACCGGCTCAACACTTTCTTCGGGCTGCCCGTGCTCGTACTGCTGATCGGCGCCACGGGCTGCTCCTCAGCAGACGACAACGCCTCGACTGCGGTTCCCAGCCCGGACACGAAGGTCACCGAGCTGTGCCAGAACCTGGACAAGGTGCTGCCGAAGAAGGTGGACGGCCTCGGTCGGGAGGATCCCGAGCCCCGGTCCGCACTGACCGCGGGCTGGGGAAGCCCGGCGATCATACTGCGCTGCGGTGTCGAGCGGCCCCCGAAGATGGTCGATCCGAAGGTGGCGCTCGGCGACGATCCGGACGCGGTCGGCGGCGGCGTGAACGGCGTCGACTGGCTGATGGAGAAGCAGGACGACGGCTCGGTCCGTTTCACCACGGCGTCGCGCCTGGCGTACGTCGAGGTGAGTGTGCCGAAGGGACGGGACACCTCCGGCGTGCTGGTCGACCTGGCCGCGTCCGTCAAGAAGGCGATCCCGAAGGGGATCGCCGACTGACGCACCGGTGGACGGCTAGCGCAGTCCCGTCGACCGCCGCAGCGCCGCCTGCACCAGGAGGTCCACCAGTTCCGCGTACTCGACCCCGCTGGCCTGCCACATCTGCGGGTACATCGAGATCGGCGTGAAGCCGGGCATGGTGTTGACCTCGTTGATCACGAACTCCCCGTCCTCGGTGAGGAAGAAGTCCGCGCGCACCAGACCCTCGCAGGACACGGCGTCGAAGGCCTCGACCGCGAGCCGCTGGACCTCGGCGGTCTCCTCGGGCGTCAGCGGGGCGGGCACGATGCCGGGCGTCGAGTCGATGTACTTCGCCTCGAAGTCGTAGTACGCGTGCGACTGCGCCGGCGGGATCTCGGCGGGCAGGCTGGCCCGCGGGCCGTCCTCGAACTCCAGCACCCCGCACTCGATCTCGCGGCCGCGCAGCAGCGCCTCCACGATGATCTTCGGGTCGTGGCGCTGTGCCTCCGCGATCGCCTCGTCCAGACCGCCGAGGTCGTCGACCTTGGTGATTCCGATCGAGGAGCCGGCGCGGGCGGGCTTCACGAACAGCGGCCAGCCGTGCTCGCCCGCGAAGTCGACGATCTTCTTGCGGGCACCCGGCTCGTCAAGCTCCCACTCTCGCGGCCTGATCACCACGTACGGGCCCACCTTCAGCCCGAAGGAGGTGAACACCCGCTTCATGTACTCCTTGTCCTGGCCGACCGCCGACGCGAGCACGCCCGCGCCCACGTACGGAACTCCGGACAGTTCCAGCAGGCCCTGGAGGGTGCCGTCCTCGCCGTAGGGGCCGTGCAGCACGGGGAAGACGACGTCGACCTCGCCGAGCGCCTTGGGGACCGAACCCGGCTCGGAGTAGACGACTTCGCGGCTGGCCGGGTCGACGGGGAGCACCACGCCGCCCTCGCTCGACTCGGCGAGCTGGTCGACGCTCGGCTGCTTGCGGTCGATGATCGCCATGCGTTCCGGCTCGTCCGCCGTGAGCGCCCAGCGGCCGTCCTGGGTGATGCCGATCGGCAGTACGTCGTACTTCGTACGGTCGATGGCGCGCAGGACGGCGCCGGCCGTGACCACGGAGATCCCGTGTTCGGAGCTGCGTCCGCCGAAGACGACGGCCACGCGCGGCTTACGAGGCGGCTGCTCGGGGCTCTGGGGGAGGTTCTCGGTGCTCATATCGCGTTGAGCGTACCCGGTGGTAGGCGGTGAGTCAGCGCCCCACGGCGGGCGTTGCTCAGCGTCGTACGGACGGTCGCGGAGCGTCGCCCCGCCGGGCGGCCGGCGGTGCTTTCGGCGTCGGCAGCCGCGTGGGCGGCGGCCCCTTCGGCGTCGGTCAGCGCACTTCCGGCTTGGCGCTGCGCGACATCAGCTCCTTGAGGGCGACGACCGGCGGCTTGCCCTCGTGGACGATGTCCACGACCGTCTCCGTGATGGGCATGTCGACACCGTGCCGGTGCGCCAGATCCAGCACGGACTGGCAGGACTTGACGCCCTCGGCGGTCTGCCTGGTGACCGCGATGGTCTCCTGGAGGGTCATGCCCTTGCCCAGATTGGTGCCGAAGGTGTGGTTGCGCGACAGCGGCGAGGAGCAGGTGGCCACCAGGTCGCCCAGGCCCGCGAGTCCGGAGAACGTCAGCGGTTCGGCGCCCATGGAGAGGCCGAGTCGGGTGGTCTCGGCGAGGCCGCGCGTGATGAGCGAGCCCTTGGCGTTGTCGCCGAGGCCCATGCCGTCCGCGATGCCGACGGCGAGACCGATCACGTTCTTGACGGCACCGCCGAGTTCGCAGCCGACGACGTCGGTGTTGGTGTACGGGCGGAAGTACGGCGTGTGGCAGACGCCCTGGAGTCGCCGGGCGACGGCTTCGGAGCTGCAGGCGACCACGGCGGCGGCCGGCATGCGCGCCGCGATCTCCCGGGCGAGGTTGGGTCCGGTGACCACGGCGATACGGTCCGCGCCGACCTTGGCGACGTCCTCGATCACCTCGCTCATCCGCATGGCGGAACCGAGTTCGACGCCTTTCATGAGCGAGACGAGAACCGTGTCGGGGGCGAGCAGCGGCGCCCACTCGGCGAGGTTTGCGCGCAGCGTCTGCGAGGGCACGGCGAGCACGGTGAAGTCGGCGTCGCGCGCGGCCTCTGCGGCGTCCGCGGTGGCCCGCAGGTTCGCCGGGAGTTCGACACCCGGGAGGTAGTCCGGGTTCGTACGCGTCGAGTTGACCGCTTCGGCGAGTTCGGCGCGGCGCGCCCACAGGGTGACGTCGCACCCCGCGTCGGCGAGCACCATCCCGAAGGCCGTGCCCCACGATCCGGTCCCGAAGACGGCCGCCTTGACCGGCTTGCTCACGCGCCCTGCCCCTCTTCCTGTTGTGCCTTCTGCTTCGCCGCGGCCCTGCGGCGTTGTTCGACGCGCACCGTGCGCGGGTCGTACGGCTTCTCGGGCGCCCGCTCGCCGCGGAGTTCCTCCAGCAGCGTGGTGATGGCGGCCATGATGACCTCGGTGGCCTCCTTGAGGACGTCCGGACTCATCTCCTGGCCGTAGAAGCGGGAGAGGTCGACCGGCGGACCCGCGAGGACGTGGCTGGTCTTGCGCGGAAGGATGTTGGGCTTCTTGGCGTACGGCGGCAGCAGTTCGTTGGCGCCCCACTGGGCGACCGGAATCACCGGGCACTTGGTCTGCAGGGCGACCCGGGCGGCACCGGTCTTGCCGGTCATCGGCCAGCCGTCGGGATCGCGGGTGAGGGTGCCCTCGGGGTAGAACGCCACGCATTCGCCGCGCTCCACGGCATCGATCGCGGCGCGGAAGGCGCTCAGCGCGTCGGTGCTCTCCCGGTAGACGGGGATCTGCCCGGTGCCGCGCATGGCGGCCCCCACGAACCCCTTCTTGAAAAGCGCGGCCTTCGCCAGGAATCGCGGAACCCGCCCGGTGTTGTACTGATAGTGCGCGTACGCGAAGGGATCCACATGCGAATTGTGGTTCACCGCGGTGATAAATCCTCCCGCAGCCGGAATGTTCTCCATTCCACGCCAGTCCCGCTTGATCAGAACCACCAGGGGCGGTTTGCACAGGACCGCTGCGAAGCGGTACCAGAAGCCGATTCTGCGGCGGGACACGCGGACACCTTCCTCTTGGGCCTGGGGGCCCGCACAAGTGTCGCCCCGGGCCGCCGGTCTGTCGAGAACACCGTACGCCCCGGGCGCGGGCCCGCCCCGGGCGCCGGGTCACAATGGGCGCGACAAGGGAGGGACGGAGCGCTTGTGCAGTGGACCTTGCTGGTACCCCTCAAAGCCCTGGCGCGAGCCAAGAGCAGGCTCGCGGACACCGCCGGGGACGGACTGCGCCCCGGGCTCGCCCTCGCGTTCGCGCAGGACACCGTGGCAGCCGCGCTGGCCTGCGCCGCGGTGCGGAATGTGGCGGTCGTCACGGACGATTCGCTGGCCGGGCGGGAGCTGGCCGCCCTGGGCGCCCGAATCGTCCCCGACGAGCCGGAAGGCGGCCTGAACGCGGCTCTGGCGCACGCGGCCTCGGTCGTACGCTCCAGAAGTCCCGAAAGCGCCGTGGCGGCCCTGAATGCCGATCTCCCGGCGCTGCGCCCGTTGGAATTGGCCCGGGTACTGGACGCGGCCGCGGAATTCCCCCGCTCTTTTCTCCCCGATGCCGCCGCAATCGGCACCACTCTGCTGGCCGCCGCGCCGGGCCGGGAATTGCTGCCGGCATTCGGCACGGCATCCCGCGCCCGCCACCGCGCCTCGGGTGCCGTGGAACTGGGCCTCGACGCCGTGGACTCCGTACGTCAGGACGTGGACACGGGGGACGATCTGCGGGCGGCGCTGGCGCTGGGCGTGGGCCCGCGCACGGCCGCGGCGGCCGCACGGCTGCTGATCCCCGGGCAGTCCGGCTGCTGATCCCGGACGCCCCGGCCGCTCACCCGCGGGCGAACCGGCCGCAGGTCCCCGGGAAGTGCGCCACCGGAACAGGCCCTAGGCTTCCCCTCATGCAGGCGACCGCGTACACCTACGACCCCGAGACCCGCAGCGGCCAGGTGCTGCTCGACGACGGCACGCCCGTGCCCTTCGACGCGCCGGCGTTCGACGCGGGCGGACTGCGACTGCTGCGGCCCGGGCAGCGGGTGCGCGTCGACGTCGAGGGCGACGGCGAGGCCCGCCGGATCACCCTCGTCACCCTGCACACGTTCTGAGCGGGCGCAGGGCGCGGCCGGGCCGCCCCTGAACGCGCCGCGGGCCGGGCTCCCAGTGGGAGTCCGGCCCGGTGCGTGAGGTGCCCTCGCGCCCCTACTACCTGCGGGCGGTGGCCTTCTTGGCGGTGGTCTTGCGCGCCGTCGACTTCTTGGCGGGGGCCTTCTTGGCCGTCGCCTTCTTCGCCGGAGCCTTCTTGGCCGTCGCCTTCTTGGCGGTGGTCTTCTTGGCCGTCGCCTTCTTGGCGGTGGTCTTCTTGGCGGTGGTCTTCTTCGCCGTCGCCGTGGTCTTCTTCGCCGTGGCCTTCTTCGCCGTGGCCGTGGTCTTCTTCGCCGGCGTCGCCTTCTTGGCGGTGGTCTTCTTCGCCGTCGCCTTCTTGGCGGTGGTCTTCTTGGCCGCGGCCTTCTTGACCGTCGCCGAAGCCGCACCCGTCAGGCTGCCCTTGGGCGCCTTCTTGACGGAGACCTCGCCGCCGCGCGGGAGCTTCTTCGAGCCGCTCACCAGGTCCTTGAAGCCCTGGCCGGCACGGAAGCGCGGCACGGAGGTCTTCTTGACCCGAACACGCTCCCCGGTCTGCGGGTTGCGGGCGTAACGGGCCGGACGGTCGACCTTCTCGAAGGAACCGAAGCCGGTGACCGAGACCCTTTCCCCGCTGACAACTGCACGGACGATGGCGTCCAGTACGGCGTCGACCGCCTCGGCGGCCTGCTGACGCCCGCCGACCTTGTCCGCAATCGCTTCTACGAGCTGCGCCTTGTTCACGTCTTCCCCTTCGGAGACATTGCCAGAACGAAAGTGTTCAAGCTTTTTCGCACGTTAGGCAGATATATACCGCAAATCAAACACGAAACGGGCTAATCACCCTTGTGCCGCAACGAACTCGGACTGTCGTGGAGTAACTCAGCGTTCCTCTTCGAGGAATCGACCCTCGTCGAGGTCGGTGGTGAACCGCTCCAGACGCCTTGTCGCATCGGCGAGATCGTGCTTGGCCGCGGCCGTAATGACCAGCAGCTTCCGGGTCAGCGCCATCCGTACGCCCTCCGGGACTTGCAGTGCGCGCACTCTTGTGTGCGCTTCCTTGAGTTGGGCCGCGACTGCCGCATAGAGCTCGAGTTGGCCGTCGTGTCCCATGCACAGATTGTGCCATCTGGGGCGAGTTGTCGCCTGCGCAGGGGGCAACTGCGGCCTCCGACGGCCTCTCGAACGCTTCGGCGCGACGCGGCTTCGAAGTTCGCGTACCCCGCCAAACTCCGCCGTAACGTGGGCAGTTGAGGGCTCCGGCGGCGGCCCGCACGGCCGCCGGGAGGCAGATACAGCTGTACCCCCAACCGTCCACGATTGGGGGTACAGAGGGGTGTTGCGGTGGCTGAAATCAGCCGTGCGATCGCCCGTGCGGGGCGCTCGCCCGTCAGACCTGCACGGTCTGCGGCTTGTAAGCGGGGCGCTTGGCCTCGTACGCGGCGATGTCGCCCTCGTTCTGGAGGGTGATGGAGATGTCGTCCAGGCCGTTCAGCAGCCGCCAGCGGGCGTTCTCGTCGAGTTCGAAGGCGGCGGTGACGCCCTCGGCGCGTACCTCGCGGGCCTCCAGGTCGACCGTGATCTCGGCCCCCGGGTCGCGCTCCGCCAGCTCCTGCAGCGCGTCCACGATTTTCTGCTCCAGAACCACGGTGAGCAGGCCGTTCTTGAGCGAGTTACCGCGGAAGATGTCGGCGAAACGGGAGGAGATGACGGCCTTGAAGCCGAAGTTCTGCAGCGCCCAGACGGCGTGCTCGCGCGAGGAACCGGTGCCGAAGTCGGGCCCGGCGACCAGCACCGTGGCGCCCTTGCGCTCGGGCTGGTTGAGGACGAAGGACGGATCCTTGCGCCAGGCCTCGAAAAGGCCGTCCTCGAAGCCGTCCCTGGTCACCTTCTTGAGCCAGTGAGCAGGGATGATCTGGTCGGTGTCCACATTGCTGCGGCGCAGCGGGACGGCCCGGCCGGTGTGCGTGGTGAATGCTTCCATGACTGATCAGACTCCAGCGGGCGTACGAGCGTCGGCGTCGGACAGGTCGGCCGGGGAGGCCAGATGGCCCAGCACGGCGGTGGCGGCGGCGACCTGCGGCGAGACCAGATGCGTACGGCCGCCCTTGCCCTGCCTGCCCTCGAAGTTGCGGTTGGAGGTGGACGCGGAGCGCTCACCGGGGGCCAGCTGGTCGGGGTTCATGCCCAGGCACATCGAGCAGCCCGCGTGCCGCCATTCGGCGCCGGCCTCCTTGAAAACCACGTCCAGGCCCTCGGAAACGGCCTGCAGACCGACCCGCGCGGAACCGGGAACGACCAGCATCCGTACACCGTCGGCGACTTTGCGGCCCCCGACGATCGCGGCCGCGGCCCGCAGGTCCTCGATACGGCCGTTGGTGCACGAACCTACGAAGACGGTGTCGACCTTGATGTCGCGCAGCGGCTGTCCGGCGCTCAACCCCATGTATTCCAGGGCCTTTTCGGCGGCGAAGCGCTCCGAAGCGTCTTCGTACGAAGCGGGATCGGGGACGGACGCCGAAAGCGGCGCGCCCTGGCCCGGGTTGGTGCCCCAGGTGACGAACGGCGCCAGCTCGGTGGCGTCGATGACGACCTCCGCGTCGAATTCCGCGTCGTCGTCGGACTTCAGGGTCTTCCAGTACGCCACCGCGGCGTCCCAGTCCTCGCCCTCGGGGGCGTGGGCGCGGCCCTTGATGTAGTCGAAGGTGGTTTCGTCCGGGGCGATCATGCCGGCCCGGGCGCCCGCCTCGATCGACATGTTGCAGATGGTCATCCGGGCTTCCATCGAGAGCTTCTCGATGGCCGAGCCGCGGTATTCCAGGATGTAGCCCTGTCCGCCGCCGGTGCCGATCCGGGTGATGATCGCCAGGATCAGGTCCTTGGCGGTGACGTCCTCGGGCAGCTCACCGTCGATGGTGATGGCCATGGTCTTGGGGCGGGCCAGCGGCAGCGTCTGGGTGGCCAGCACATGCTCGACCTGCGAGGTGCCGATGCCGAATGCCAGCGCGCCGAAGGCGCCGTGCGTGGAGGTGTGCGAGTCGCCGCAGACCACGGTGGTACCCGGCTGGGTCAGGCCCAGCTGCGGTCCCACGACGTGGACGACGCCCTGCTCGACGTCGCCGAGGGAGTGCAGCCGTACGCCGAACTCCGCGCAGTTCTTGCGCAGCGTCTCCAGCTGTACCCGGGAGACCGGGTCCGCGATGGGCTTGTCGATGTCGAGGGTCGGGGTGTTGTGATCCTCGGTGGCGATGGTGAGGTCGAGACGGCGCACGGGGCGCCCCGCCTGGCGGAGGCCGTCGAAGGCCTGCGGGCTGGTCACCTCGTGCAGCAGGTGCAGATCGATGAAGAGGAGGTCGGGCTCGCCCTCGGCGCGCCGGACGACATGGTCGTCCCAGACCTTCTCCGCGAGTGTCCTACCCATCGCTTTCCCTCCGGCCGGCCTGTGTGGCGCCGGCCCAACTAGAGATTTCCGGGGCGGCAGCGTTCGTACCCCTCGTACCGGACGTCTTCCGCCGGGCCCGTTGGTCTGCGGGCCGCTATGCGTACAAGGGTGGCGCGTTCCCGGGAAAATTGAACTTGCGTTTCACAGAGTGAGACGCGAGTATCGTTTCATGGACAACAGTAGCGGCGTAGGAGTTCTGGACAAGGCAGCCCTTGTCCTGAGCGCACTGGAGTCCGGTCCGGCCACCCTCGCAGGGTTGGTCGCGGCGACCGGGCTGGCACGACCCACGGCACATCGCCTCGCCGTGGCCTTGGAACACCACCGCATGGTGGCGCGCGACATGCAGGGCCGTTTCATTCTCGGTCCCCGGCTCGCCGAGCTCGCGGCGGCGGCCGGCGAGGACCGCCTGCTGGCGACGGCGGGACCGGTGCTCACACATCTGCGCGACCTCACGGGCGAGAGCGCGCAGCTCTACCGCCGCCAGGGCGACATGCGTATCTGCGTCGCCGCGGCCGAGCGCCTGTCCGGCCTTCGGGACACCGTCCCGGTCGGCTCCACGCTCACCATGAAGGCCGGCTCCTCGGCCCAGATCCTGATGGCCTGGGAGGAGCCGGAGCGCCTGCACCGCGGCCTCCAGGGCGCCCGTTTCACCGCGACGGCCCTCTCGGGCGTACGACGCCGGGGCTGGGCCCAGTCGATCGGCGAGCGCGAGCCGGGCGTCGCGTCCGTCTCCGCCCCCGTCCGCGGCCCGTCGAACCGCGTGGTCGCCGCCGTCTCGGTCTCCGGACCGATCGAGCGCCTGACCCGCCACCCGGGCCGGATGCACGCCCAGGCGGTCATCGACGCCGCCGGCCGCCTCTCCGAGGCCCTGCGCCGCACGGGCTGACCCACGCCGGGATCGGGCCGCCTCAACGCCGCGGCAGGCCCTCCCCCGGACGACGGGCGACGCCTGGCTCATGGCTCATGGCTCATGGCTCATGGCGGAGACGTACGGCGGATGACGAACTCACTGCGCCGTAAGCGGAGTTGACGCACAAAAGACGATGGCCCCTCACCGAAGTGAGAGGCCATCGATTCGCGTACCCCCGACCGGATTCGAACCGGCGCTACCGCCTTGAGAGGGCGGCGTGCTAGGCCGCTACACAACGGGGGCAAGGACCACAAGTGATCCAGCTGGGCTACCAGGACTCGAACCTAGAACAACGGAACCAGAAACCGTCGTGTTGCCAATTACACCATAGCCCAATGGTGGTCTAGACCACCGCGTACCCCCGACCGGATTCGAACCGGCGCTACCGCCTTGAGAGGGCGGCGTGCTAGGCCGCTACACAACGGGGGCCCTAGCGATCCTGCATGAGAGTCAGCGGGTGCGACCCGGACTGTCCCCCTGGGAAGGATCTGTACCCCCGACCGGATTCGAACCGGCGCTACCGCCTTGAGAGGGCGGCGTGCTAGGCCGCTACACAACGGGGGCCTTGCAGAGTTGGCCTCTGCGATGCAGATAAGCTCTGCGAGCTGGCCTACCAGGACTCGAACCTAGACTAACGGAACCAGAAACCGTCGTGCTGCCAATTACACCATAGGCCACTGAAACGCAACCCCCTACGGGGATTTTGTTTTAGTTTGCGCCTCCGGGTTCCGGCCTTTCGGCCCGCTCTCCGGCGGCGCAGGAAGAACATTACCCGAAGGTGGACGGCGCTCCAAAACGGGTATCCGCGCCGAGGATCGCGGGGAGTTCGGCCAGCGAGGCGATCCGGCGCGGGCCGCCGGACGCGGCGACCGTGACGGTGTGAGCGCTGTCACGGTCGATCCAGATCGAGAGCAGTCCGGCGTCGGAGGCGCCGCGGCCGTCGATCTCCGGATGGTCACCGACGTACGCGACCTGGTGCGGTGGCAGCCCGAGCGCGTCGCAGGCCGCGTGGAACGCCTCCGCGGCCGGCTTGGAGACACCGAGCTCGGCCGCGCACAGGATCGCCTCGAAGCGGTCGTGCACACCGAGGACGCGCAGCTTGCGATCCTGCACCAGGAGACTGGAGTTGGACAGGACCGCGTGCCGGTGGGTGTCCGCGAGGGCGTCCAGCACCGGCAGTACGTCGGGGAAGAGGGCCCAGACCGATTCGTAGTGGGCGAGATAGCGGTCGAACCAGGCGTCGGCCTCGGCGTCGGTCAGGGACCGGCCGAGGGATCCGGGGGATCCGAGAAAAACACGGACGCGGTCGCGGCGCTGGCCCACCCAGTCGGTCTCGCCCGCCGAGAACCGCGCCCACTGCTGGTCGGTGATCTCCCGCCAGTGCGCGAGGGCGCGCTCGACGGTCTCGTACCGCTCCAGGAGTCCCTCGGCCGACAGATGCCGGCGCATTCCCGCCCGGTCGGCGGCCGTGTAGTCGAAGAGCGTGTCGTCGACGTCCCAGACCACGGCCCTGATGCTCATGAGCCGACGGTAACTCCGGACGGGCACCCGTGTCCGCCGCTCGCACGAGAACGAAATGGGGCGGCGTCCGGTCCGGACGCCGCCCCATTTCGTACAGGTCGTACGGTTACGCGGTCAGCCGGGCCAGGGCCGCGTCGATGCGGGCCAGGGTCTTCTCCTTGCCCAGGATCTCCAGGGACTCGAAGAGCGGCAGGCCGATCGTGCGGCCGGTGACGGCGACCCGGACCGGGGCCTGGGCCTTGCCGAGCTTCAGGCCGTGCTCCTCACCGGCGGCCAGGACGGCCTCCTTGAGGGACTCGGGCGAGGACCAGTCGGCGGCCGCCAGCTTCTCGCGGGCCGTCCGCAGCAGGGCGTCGCTGCCCTCCTTCATGGCCTTCGTCCAGGACGCCTCGTCGAAGACCGGCTCCGGGAGGAACAGGAAGTCGACGTTGTCCGTGATCTCGGAGAGGACCTTGAGGCGGGTCTGGGCGTGCGGCGCGATCGCGTCGAAGAGGGACTGGTCGAAGTCCGCCTCGGCCCAGGGGGCGAACGGGGGCTTCAGCCAGGGCGCGCAGCGCTCCGCGAAGTCCTTCACGTCGAGCAGCCGGATGTGGTCGGCGTTGATCGCCTCGGCCTTCTTCAGGTCGAAGCGGGCCGGGTTGGGGTTCACGTCCGCGATGTCGAACGCGGCGACCATCTCGTCGATGCCGAAGATGTCGCGGTCCGCCGCGAGCGACCAGCCCAGCAGGGAGAGGTAGTTGAGCAGGCCCTCGGGGAGGAAGCCGCGCTCCCGGTAGAGGTTCAGGGAGGACTGCGGGTCGCGCTTGGAGAGCTTCTTGTTGCCCTCGCCCATGACGTACGGCAGGTGGCCGAAGGCCGGGGTCTCCTTGGCGATGCCCAGTTCGGTCAGCGCCTTGTAGAGGGCGATCTGCCGCGGGGTGGAGGAGAGCAGGTCCTCGCCGCGCAGGACGTGGGTGATCTCCATCAGGGCGTCGTCGACCGGGTTGACCAGCGTGTAGAGCGGGGCGCCGTTCGCGCGGACGATGCCGTAGTCCGGGACGTTCTCCGGGAGGTAGGTGATCTCGCCGCGGACCAGGTCCGTGAAGGTGATCGCCTCGTCGGGCATGCGGAAGCGGACGATCGGGGTCCGCCCCTCGGCCTCGTACGCGGTCTTCTGCTCGGCGGTCAGCTCGCGGCAGTGGCCGTCGTACCCGGACGGCTTGCCGGCGGCGCGGGCGGCGTCGCGGCGGGCGTCCAGCTCCTCGGTCGAGCAGTAGCAGTGGTACGCGTGACCGGCGTCCAGGAGCTTCTGCGCGACGTCCTGGTAGAGGTCCATGCGCTGCGACTGGCGGTACGGCGCGTGCGGGCCACCGACCTCGGGGCCCTCGTCCCAGTCGAAGCCCAGCCAGCGCATCGAGTCGAGCAGCTGCTGGTACGACTCCTCGGAGTCGCGGGCCGCGTCGGTGTCCTCGATGCGGAAGACCAGAGTGCCTTCGTTGTGCCGGGCGAACGCCCAGTTGAACAGGGCGGTGCGGACCAGGCCCACGTGGGGGTTGCCGGTCGGGGACGGACAGAAACGTACGCGGACGTTCGCGTTAGCCACGCTTGATCACCTTGTTGGTGAGAGTGCCGATGCCTTCGATGGAGACGGCGACCTCGTCGCCGACGTTCAGGGGGCCGACCCCAGCCGGAGTGCCCGTGAGGATCACGTCGCCCGGGAGCAGCGTCATGGCCTCGGTGATGTTGACGATCAGATCCTCGATGGAGTGGATCATCTCGCTGGTGCGGCCGAGCTGGCGCTGCTGCCCGTTGACCGTGAGCTGGATGGTGAGGTCGCTCGGGTCGAGGTCCGTCTCCACCCAGGGGCCGAGCGGGCAGGAGGTGTCGAAGCCCTTGGCCCGCGCCCACTGCTTCTCGCGCTTCTGGACGTCACGCGCGGTGATGTCGTTGGCGCAGGTGTAACCGAGGATGACGTCCTTGACGCGCTCGCGCGGGACCTCGCGGCACATGCGGCCGATGACGACCGCCAGCTCCGCCTCGTGGTGCAGGTCGTTCGAGAAGGAGGGGTAGGCGATCTCGTCGCCGGAGCCGATCACGGAGGTCGACGGCTTGAAGAAGGCGAACGGGGCGTCGGGCACCTCGTTGCCCAGCTCCTTCGCGTGCTCCGCGTAGTTGCGGCCGAAGGCCACGACCTTGTTCGGGAGCACGGGCGGCAGCAGCCGGACCTTGCTCAGCGGGACCTTCGTACCGGAGAGCTCGAAGTCCGTGAACGGGATGCCCTTGATGATGTCGAGGACGAGCTCGTCCGGCTTGTCGCCCTCGACCGCGCCGAACGCGACGTTGCCGTCGATGGAGAATCTGGCGATGCGCACGGGATCCTTGCGCCCCTCACTGAGCTGGCTGAAGTCTGACGCTCCAGGCTAACGCGGCAAGGGGCGGTCACCTCGCGCACATCCGCGGGCGGCCGGCCCACCGGAGCGACCGCGGCGCCCCGCCGGAGTGACACGGGCGCCCCGCCGGAGTGCGGTCGGCGAGGGGCCGGAGTGCGCTCGGCGGAGTGAGCGGACCGCGGTCCCGCCGCGTACTACTCCGTGAAGGCCACCGCGACGGGGGCTTCCATCAGAACGGTGCGACGGGGATTGGCGGTCTGCATGGGAAGGTCGACGGAGTGCTCCGGCTGCTCCGGCGTCTGCAGCTCCTCCGCGTCGGTGAGGTGCGCCAGCGTCGTGCGCCGCGGGTTGGCTATGTTGTGGAACATCATCGTCGTCTTCACTGTTGTTCGTGACCTTGTCGGTGTGGGCGCCGGGCGGGCCCCAAGGGCCGTCGCACAAGCGCTGGTTGTCGGATTCGCCATCCCTGTAAAGCGTCAGGCTAAACATCCAATTCCCTGGCGAAGACGTGAAGACGCCATGATTTCCGTGTGAGTTTGCTCACGGCGTAGTGGGCAAAAAGGTCAATTCAGACCCCCAATCCAGCCCGGCGAAACGGACATTGCTCCACTGAAGGTCGCATTCCGCTCCTGATCATGTCGACTGGGACACCCGCCCCGGCCCGGCGGTTCGTAGGCATGTGCCCCATATGGGCGGGGTCGCTTTCTACGTCTCGTGACGCGCCACTCACAAGCTGTCACGGAGGTCACAGCCTGACACTCGGGCCTTGTTGGAGATCCGGCACTGTGCTGGAATTCCACGGACCGCCGCGGGATCGATCCGGCGCGCAAGGGCGCAACGCAGCGCCGGGTGGCGGCGGAAAGGGGGAAGCAGCGCCGGTCACTCACGACCACCAGGGGGCGCACTGCGCCCCTGAACGACGCCGACACCGCCTCGCCGTTTCACGGAGAGGCGCCTGGTCCAGAGGTTGCGACGCTAGTGCAGGGACGTTTCAAGAGGGATGGCAGCGCTTCGGCGGAGTCGGAGCCGCACGGCGGGACTGGCCCGATGGCAGCCGGCTCCTCGCCCCAGCACGCCCAGAACCAGGGACCGGGAGGGACCGTCGGCAGCGGTGAGCGCTCCGCGCGCCCCGGCACGGCGGGTTCCGCCAAGCCGGCCGCGAAGCCGCAGGGTCCGGAAGGCCCCGGCTCGCGAATAGCGCTGCGCAACTGGCGCATCTCCACCCGCCTGGTGTCGCTGCTCGCGCTCCCCGTGGTCGCCGCGACCTCGCTCGGCGCACTGCGCATCAACCAGTCGATGGACAGCATCCAGCAGCTCGACAACATGAAGCTGCTGACGGACATGACCAAGCAGGCGACCGAGCTCGCGTCCGCGCTCCAGGACGAGCGCGACCAGTCGGCCGGCCCGCTCACGCACGGCGCCGCGGCCTCCGACTTCACCGTCAAGGGCGCCCGCGAGAAGACGGACACCGCCCGTACCGCGTTCCTCCAGGGCACCCAGGAGATCGACGACGCGAGCGGGAACGGTCAGCTGACCGGCGTCCGCGACAGCATCGTGGGTATCGCGAGCGAGCTGGGCAGCCTCAGCACGGTCCGCAACAACGCCTTCAACGACCCCAAGAACTCCACGCAGACCGTCGAGGCGTACCACCGCCTGATCTCCCAGCTGCTCAACCTCTCGCAGGACATGGCAGAGGCGACCAGCAACCCGGACATGATCCAGCGCACCCGCGCGCTGTCGGCCTTCTCCACCGCCAAGGAGTACGCCTCCGTCCAGCGCGCCGTCATCGCGGCCGCGCTGCCCGCGAGCGACAAGACCTTCGGCTCGCTGTCCGAGAACGACCGGCAGTACGCGCTCTCGGCCGAGAGCAGCCAGAAGTCCGAACTCGAGAGCTTCGACAACATCTACGGCGACGGCGCCGAGGACCTGACGAAGCCCATCGACGGCAACAACCCGACGATCGTCGCCGCGGACACCTACGCCGACCGGGTGCTCGGCACCGAGACCGGTATGCGCTCGCAGGACAAGCGCTCGTACAAGGACTGGGTCGACGACGACTCGGCCAAGATCGAGCAGATGACCAAGATCGAGCTCACCCTGCTCAACCAGATGGAGCAGAAGGCTCGTGAGCTGCGCAGCGAGTCCGAGCGCGAAGCGATCATCTCCGGTGCGCTGATCCTGCTCGTCCTCGGTGTCTCGCTCGTCGGCGCCTTCGTCGTGGCCCGGTCCATGATCCGCTCGCTGCGCCGCCTCCAGGACACCGCGACCAAGGTCGCCCAGGACCGGCTGCCCGAGCTGGTCAAGCAGCTCTCGGAGTCGGACCCGCAGGACGTCGACACCTCCGTCGAGTCGGTCGGTGTGCACTCCCGGGACGAGATCGGCCAGGTGGCCGCGGCCTTCGACGACGTGCACCGCGAGGCCGTCCGACTCGCCGCCGAGCAGGCCCTCCTGCGAGGCAACGTCAACGCGATGTTCACCAACCTCTCGCGCCGCTCGCAAGGCCTCATCCAGCGCCAGCTCTCGCTCATCTCCGAGCTGGAGTCGCGCGAGGCCGACCCGGACCAGCTGTCCTCGCTCTTCAAGCTCGACCACCTCGCGACCCGCATGCGCCGTAACGGTGAGAACCTCCTGGTGCTCGCCGGTGAAGAGCCCGGCCGCCGCTGGACCCGTCCGGTCCCGCTGGTCGACGTGCTCCGCGCCGCCGCCTCCGAGGTGGAGCAGTACGAGCGCATCGAACTCTCCTCGGTCCCGACGACCGAGGTCGCCGGCCGGGTCGTCAACGACCTCGTGCACCTGCTCGCCGAGCTGCTCGAGAACGCGACCTCGTTCTCCTCGCCGCAGACCAAGGTCAAGGTCACCGGTCACGCGCTGCCCGACGGCCGGGTGCTGATCGAGATCCACGACACCGGTATCGGCCTGTCCCCCGAGGACCTCGCGGCGATCAACGAGCGGCTCGCCTCGCCGCCCACCGTGGACGTCTCCGTCTCCCGCCGCATGGGTCTGTTCGTGGTCGGCCGGCTGTCGCAGCGCCACGGCATCCGCATTCAGCTGCGCCCGTCCGACTCCGGCGGTACGACCGCGCTCGTCATGCTCCCCGTCGATGTCGCCCAGGGCGGCAAGAAGCTTCCGGGCAAGGCCGGTCAGGGTGCCCCCGGCGTCGGCGGTCCGGCCGCCGCGCAGGCAGCCGCCGGTGTCGCCGCGGCACGCCGTGGCGCCCAGCCGGGCGGCCCCGCCCTCGGCGGCGCTCCCGCCGCCGGCGGCGGACTTCTCGGCGCCCCGCCGCAGCGCGGCCAGGTGGGCGCGGGCCAGGGTCCGCGAGCCGCACTGCCCGGCAGCAACCAGGGCGGTCGCCCGGGAGCACCGGGTGGCGCGCGTGGACCGCAGGGTCTGCCGCCCCAGGGCAACCCGTCGCAGGGCAGGCCGGCTCCGGCCGGTGCCGGCGCCGGTGGCTACGGCCAGAGCGCGCCGGGCGCCCCGCAGGGTCTGCAGGCCGCCGGGACCGGCGCGCCCCAGGGCTACAACGAGCCCGGAACCGGCACCCGCCGGGGCGGCTTCGGTGACGGTGGATCCGGTACCCAGCAGGGCGGCTTCGGCGACGGAGGGTCCGGTACGCACCAGGGCAACCCCGCGGCCGCACCCCCGCAGCCGGCCAAGGAGTCGCGCCGCCGCAGGCCGCAGCTGCCCGGCCGCGGTGGTGGTGCGCGCGCCGAGCTGCCCGGTGGCAGCCCGCAGCAGCGCGTGCCGAGCTGGAGCGACGAGAACGCCCAGCCGCCGGTGCCGCGCGCCTCGCTCGACACCCCGCGGGGCCACGAGGAGCCGGATTCCCTGTCCTCGACCTCGCGGATGCCGCGTGTCGACGACCGTCAGGGACCGGGTGCGACCTCGGAGATCCCCCGGATCGACGACCGCCAGGGTCCCGGCTCCACCTCGGAGTTCGCGCGCCCCGACTTCAACGCCCAGCGTCCCGGCACGACCGCTCCGCAGAACACCGGCGGATATGTCCGACCGGACGTCTTCGGCACCCCGGACCAGACGTCGCCGTCCTCGACGGGCCAGTTCCCGGCCCCGGGTTACGGCGCCTCCCAGGACCCGTCAAGCACCGGCCAGTTCGCGGCCCCGGGCACCGGCAACCGCCAGGACCCGTCGGCCACCGGCCAGTTCGCACGGCCGCAGGCCGGCAACGCGGCCGACTTCGGTGCGCCCCGCCAGCCGTTCCCGCAGCGCCAGCAGGCGCCGCAGCAGCGGCCCGCGCGTCCGCAGGAGCCCGAGGCCCTGCCGCCTGCGACGGGCCCCGGCGACGGGCGTACGCCGCTGTACGACACCCTCGAGACCAACTGGTTCCACCAGGGTCAGGACGGCCAGAGCACCGGCGGCCGGCCGGAAGGTGTCCAGGGCGGCAACGGCACGCAGAGCAACGGCGCCCGGCAGAACGGCGCCCAGAGCAGCCCCTCGCAGCCCTTCCAGCAGCAGGCGCCGCAGGCTCCGGTCGTACCTTCGCGACCGGCCGCCACTCCGGCCGCCGCATCCTCCTCCTGGCGCACCTCGCCGAACGACGATCTCGTCCGGCAGGCAGAGCGCGTCCGTCAGCCGTCGGCGGGCGGGGTCACCACCTCCGGCCTGCCGCGCCGGGTCCCGCGGGCGAACCTCGTCGCGGGCACGGCTCAGCAGCAACAGCACCAGCCCGGTCCGCAGGTCTCGCGTGCGCCCGATGACGTACGCGGCCGGCTGACCAATCTCCGTCGGGGCATCCAGCAGGGTCGCCAGGCCGGTACCGGCCAGACCGGCAGCTTCCCCAGCCCCACTCACCAGCAGGAGCACTAGTTGAGCCCGATGAGCCAGGCGGCACAGAACCTGAACTGGTTGATCACCAATTTCGTGGACAACACCCCCGGGGTGTCCCACACAGTGGTGGTCTCCGCCGACGGACTCCTTCTGGCCATGTCCGAAGGATTCCCGCGCGACCGCGCCGACCAGCTCGCGGCGGTCGCGTCCGGGCTCACCTCACTGACGGCCGGGGCATCCCGGATCTTCGAGGGCGGCACGGTGGCCCAGACGGTCGTCGAGATGGAACGCGGTTTTCTTTTCCTGATGTCCGTCTCGGACGGATCGTCGCTGGCGGTCCTCTCCCACCCCGAGTGCGACATCGGCCTTGTCGGCTACGAGATGGCACTGCTCGTCGACCGCGCGGGCGCTGTGCTCACGCCCGACCTGCGCGCCGAACTACAGGGCAGTCTGCTCCACTGACGGCTCTGGTTCCAGCGAACTCACGCAATCACCGTCCGGCCGCCACAATCCCCCCACCGGCCCTCTCTAGACGGCTCGACTGACCGACTTGCTGTCCCGCCCGGAGGATTCATGACCCCGCCCAACGCCTCTCATGATCCGTACGCACCGTCGTACGAGGAAGAGGGCGACCAGCCGCTGGTACGTCCGTACGCGATGACCGGCGGCCGGACCCGGCCGCGTTACCAGCTCGCCATCGAGGCGCTGATCAGCACCACGGCCGACCCGGCGCAGCTGATGGGGCTGCTCCCCGAGCACCAGCGAATATGCCACCTCTGCCGAGAGGTGAAGTCGGTGGCCGAGGTGTCGGCCCTGCTGTCCATGCCTCTGGGTGTGGCCAGGATTCTTGTCGCGGACCTCGCAGAGGCCGGACTCGTCGCCATCCACCAGCCTGGTGGCGACGAGAGCAACGGCGGCGCGCCGGACGTGACACTGCTCGAAAGGGTGCTCAGTGGACTTCGCAAGCTCTGACGGAGGGGGCCGCGCGACCACCTCCGCCAAGATCGTGGTGGCGGGTGGCTTCGGCGTCGGCAAGACCACCTTCGTGGGCGCCGTCTCCGAGATCAACCCGCTGCGCACCGAGGCCGTCATGACGTCCGCGTCCGCGGGCATCGACGACCTCACCCACACCGGGGACAAGACCACCACCACGGTGGCCATGGACTTCGGTCGCATCACCCTGGACCAGGACCTGATCCTGTACCTGTTCGGCACCCCCGGCCAGGACCGCTTCTGGTTCATGTGGGACGACCTGGTCCGCGGCGCCATCGGCGCGGTGGTCCTGGTGGACACCCGCAGGCTCGCCGACTGCTTCCCCGCGGTCGACTACTTCGAGAACTCGGGTCTGCCGTTCGTCATCGCCCTCAACGGCTTCGACGGGCACCAGCCGTACAACCCCGACGAGGTGCGCGAGGCGCTCCAGATCGGCCCGGACGCACCGATCATCACGACGGACGCCCGGCACCGCGCCGACGCGAAGAGCGCGCTGATCACGCTGGTCGAGCACGCGCTGATGGCTCGCTTGAGGTAGCGGAGCGGTCACACAGCACTCAAGTCGGTAACGCAATACGGCAGTTGTCGTAGATACTCTGGAGCCGACTGTGTCTTTTGACACGGTCGGCCTCAGTGTTCATAACGTTTCGACAGAGAAATCCACTGGCACCGCAACGCGTCGCGGTCAGTCGGTGTCACTGCGCTCATGGTTGCCCCGCCTTTTGGCGGGGCTCGTTCTTTATGACCGTTTTATCTAGGGCATGCATCACTCGGAATGTTCGGTTCCGAGTGTTTGGAAGAGCGCTGCCTGACGTGCTGGAATGCCTGAACTGCCCAGTAGACGAGGGCGCTGAGACACCGCGGCACAACGTAGGTGCCGACGCCGAGAGGTTGTTGGTCGAGTGAGGCGAAGCAAGAACGGTCCCGAGCCGTCGGCACGGGGCAACTTCACCCCGCCGCCGCGCGGAGCGGCGCCCGCACAAGTGTCCGGCCCGGAGCCGACTGCGGCGCCGGCTCCGAGCGGCGGACGTTTTTCCCCCCGCAACTGGCGCGTGCCGACCCGGCTGAACGCGATTCTGCTCATACCCGTGCTGGTCGGCCTGGTCATGGGCGGCTTCCAGGTGAAGGGCTCGGTCGACACCTGGCAGGAAGCCCAGGACGCCGAGAAGACCGCACGGCTCGTGCAGGCCTCGCTGTCCTACGCCAACCAGCTCATCGAGGAGCGCGACGTCACCGCCGCTCCCCTGCTGTCCGGCGCGGGACAGAAGGACGCGACCGTCGTGAAGGCACGTGCCGCCACGGACAAGGCCGCCGACGCATTCGACGCAGCTGCCCGGAACATGCCGAACAAGGCTGGTCTGGAGCGCCGTCTCACTCTCTTCCGCAAGGTCGAGCCCGGCCTGGACGGACTGCGCAAGGCCGCGTACACCTCCAAGCTCCCCGGTGTGAAGACCGAGGAGAGCTATGTCCAGATCCAGCACCCGCTGATGGAGTTCGCCAACGAGCTCGGTCTGGGCACCGGAAACATCACCAGCTACGGCCGCACCGTCTATGCGATCTCGCTGGCGAAGGCGGCGCTCTCCCTGGAGCGCTCCATCGGCATGCACCTGCTGGTCAAGCCCGGCCCCGGTGACGGCAGCCTGGCCAGCCAGCGGCTCGCCATCTCCTCGTACGCGTACCTCGAAGGCATCTCCGTCGAGGAGTACGTCGGTGGTGGTACCGCGGAGGACGCGGCCACGCTCGACACGGCCACCAAGAAGCTGAAGTCCGACGGCGCGGCCCAGGCCAAGGAGGCGGCCGCGGCCGCCGCGGCCAAGGGTCAGACCTACGTCCCGCCGCCGTCCGACCCCACCCAGATGGTCTCCGCGCTGGCCAACCTCCAGTCCACGGAGCCCGCCGCCCGCCAGACGCTCGCCGCGAAGGGCATCACCGCCCAGAACTGGTGGGCGGTCAACACGGGCAAGTTCAACGCCTACCGCACGATCGAGTCGAACCTCGCCGACAAGGCCGTGACCGAGGCCGCCGGTATCGCCGACGACGCCAAGCGGTCCACCTTCATCACCGGTGCCGCGGTCGTCGTCGCCCTGCTCGCCGCGTTCATCCTGGCCGGCATGGTGGCCCGCCAGATGAGCCGCGCCATGCGCCAGCTGCGCAACGCCGCGTTCAGCGTTGCCGAGCAGCGGCTGCCGATGCTGGTCGACCAGCTCTCGCGCACGGATCCGGGCCGCGTCGACACCCGGGTGCAGCCCATCCCCATCACCACCACGGACGAGATCGGCGAGGTCGCCCGCGCCTTCGACCAGGTCCACCGCGAGGCCGTACGACTCGCCGCCGAGCAGGCACTCCTGCGAGGCAACATCAACGCGATCTTCACCAACCTCTCGCGCCGCAACCAGTCGCTGATCGAGGGCCAGCTGACCCTGATCACCGACCTGGAGAACAACGAGGCCGACCCGGACCAGCTGGAGAACCTCTTCCGGCTTGACCACCTCGCGACCCGTATGCGCCGCAACGGCGAGAACCTCCTGGTCCTCGCCGGCGAGGAGCCGGGCCGCCGCTGGGACCAGCCGGTGCCGCTGGTCGACGTGCTGCGTGCCGCCTCCTCCGAGGTGGAGCAGTACGAGCGCATCGAGCTGTCCGGTGTCCCGGAGGCCGAGATCCACGGCCGCGCCGTGACCGACCTCGTACACCTGCTCGCCGAGCTCCTGGAGAACGCCACCACGTTCTCCTCCCCGCAGACCAAGGTCCGCGTCACCGCGACCCGGCTGCCGGACGGCCGCATCATGGTCGAGATCCACGACAAGGGCATCGGCCTCACCGCCGAGGACTTCGCGGACATCAACCACAAGCTGGCCAACCCGCCCACCGTGGACGTCGCGATCTCGCAGCGCATGGGCCTGTTCGTGGTCGGCCGGCTGTCCGACCGGCACGGCATCCGCGTCCAGCTGCGCCCCTCGGGCGAGCAGGCCGGTACGACCTCGCTCGTCATGCTCCCCGACGCGATCACCCATGGTGGTGGCGGCGAGCAGCAGCTCCAGCGCGACGAGTTCACCGTCTCGCAGATCATGCCGGAGCAGCAGTCCTTCCAGCCGGAGCCCTTCCAGGCCCAGGAGCCCCTGCGGACAGCCGCCGAGCTCGGCTTCGACGACAGCCGCTACACCGAGGTCCCGGACGACATACGGGAGCTGGACCCCGTCGGGCGCTCGCTGATGCGTGAGGAGCGCCGTGCGGCCCTGGAGGCCCAGGCGCAGGGCCAGGAGGCCATCGAGGCCCCCCGGTACCAGGACGACTTCGACGCGCAGCAGCCCGCGTACGACAACGGACAACCGTCCTACGACAGCGGACAGCCGTCGTACGAGACCGGACCTGCCTACGACAACGGGCAGAGCCCGTACGAGGAGCAGCGGGCGGCGTACGACCAGCAGACGGCGTACGAGGAGCAGCAGCAGCCTGCGTACGACGAGACGTACTTCGCGCCGAACGGCGGCTATCCGGAACCCGCTTACGCGGAGCCGGCGCAGGACGAGCGCCCGGCCGGCCACACCGCCGCCCCGGAGCCGTTCTCTGCCTTCGAAGAGCAGTCCTACCAGGACGACTGGCCGCGCCAGGACAGCTACCAGAGTGGGTACCGGTCCGATTACGCTCCGGAAACGGAATCCCCACAGGCCGCTGACGCAAGTGAGCAGGACCGCGTAGGCTTCACCCGTCCGGGTCCGGCCCCCTCCGCCGCCCACGCGCTGACCGATGCCGGGCTGCCCCGCCGCGGATCCACCGCGAGCGGCAATGACGGTCGGCAGCGCGCGGCCCAGGAGCCGGCACCGGCTCCGACCCCGGCTCCGGCCCCGGTCGCGCAGAGCAACGGTGACTGGCGCTCGTCGAACGACGACCGGTGGCAGCGCGCCGAACAGCTCAAGAAGCCCAAGGCCGGCGGGGTCACCTCGTCCGGTCTGCCGCGGCGGGTACCCAAGGCCAACCTGGTCGAGGGCACCGCGGAATCGACCCCTCAGGGCGGCCCCCAGGTCTCCCGCGCTCCCGAGGACGTCCGGGGCAGGCTGAGCAACCTGCGCCGGGGTGTGCAGCGGGGGCGGAACGCAGGCAGTGAGACGAACGGCCAGGGCCTCGGTCCTGACAGCACCTACAACCAGGAGCGTTAGTGTGAGCCCGATGAGCCAGGCGGCGCAGAACCTGAACTGGTTGATCACCAACTTCGTGGACAACACCCCCGGGGTGTCCCACACGGTGGTGGTCTCCGCCGACGGACTCCTTCTGGCGATGTCCGAAGGCTTTCCCCGCGACCGTGCCGACCAGCTGGCGGCCGTCGCATCAGGATTGACCTCGCTGACGGCGGGTGCCTCCCGCATCTTCGAGGGTGGCAGCGTGAACCAGACGGTTGTGGAGATGGAGCGGGGATTCCTCTTCATCATGTCCGTTTCCGACGGTTCGTCGCTCGCGGTCCTCGCACACCCCGAGGCGGACATCGGTCTCATCGGGTACGAGATGGCACTTCTGGTGGACCGCGCAGGTACGGTCCTGACCCCGGATCTCCGTGCGGAGCTCCAGGGGAGCCTTCTCAACTAACAGACGGACGGTGCGTTTTGGCGTTCCGTGGCCGTAAGGTTTCGGGACGCGGTCCCACAGTGATGGGTGCCCGGCACAGTCGGAGGAGGAGAAAGTGGCAACACCCCCAGGCGGTTCGTCTTCGGGCAACTGGTCGTACGGTCCCGGCCAGGGGCAGGGCGGCCAGGGTGACGGTTCGCAGAACCCGAACCGGTACAACTTCCCCTCCGCGCCGAGCCACCGCCGGCAGCAGCCGTACGCGCCCCAGGGCCCCGGGCCCTCGCCGTACGACCAGCCCGCGGCGCCGCGCATCCAGCCCGTGCAGCCGCAGCGACGCACCCCTGAGGCGGCCCCCGCGGGGGCCGCGAGCAATCCCCTGGTCCGTCCGTACGCCATGACGGGTGGCCGTACCAGGCCCCGCTACCAGCTCGCCATCGAGGCGCTGGTGCACACCACAGCTCAACCGCACCAGATGCAGGGCCAGTTGCCCGAGCATCAGCGGATCTGCAATCTCTGCCGGGAGATCAAGTCGGTGGCCGAGATCTCGGCCCTGCTGACCATCCCTCTCGGTGTGGCCAGGATTCTCGTCGCCGACTTGGCGGAGGCGGGCCTGGTCGCCATTCATCAGCCGGGCGGCGACGAGAGCGCCGGCGGCCAGCCAGCCGTGACATTGCTCGAAAGGGTGCTCAGTGGACTTCGCAAGCTCTAGCGGAGGGCCTTCCCGCTCCACCACGTCCGCGAAGATCGTGGTGGCGGGCGGCTTCGGCGTGGGCAAGACCACGTTCGTCGGGGCCGTCTCGGAGATCAACCCGCTGCGCACCGAGGCCGTCATGACGTCCGCGTCCGCGGGCATCGACGACCTCACCCACACCGGAGACAAGACGACGACGACCGTCGCCATGGACTTCGGCCGCATCACCCTGGACCAGGACCTGATCCTGTACCTGTTCGGCACCCCCGGCCAGGACCGCTTCTGGTTCATGTGGGACGACCTGGTCCGCGGCGCCATCGGCGCCATCGTGCTGGTCGACACCCGGAGGCTCGCCGACTGCTTCCCGGCTGTGGACTACTTCGAGAACTCGGGTCTGCCGTTCGTCATCGCCCTCAACGGCTTCGACGGCAACCAGCCGTACAACCCCGACGAGGTGCGCGAGGCGCTCCAGATCGGCCCGGACACCCCGATCATCACGACGGACGCCCGGCACCGCGCCGACGCCAAGAGCGCGCTGATCACGCTGGTCGAGCACGCGCTGATGGCTCGCCTGCGCTGACACCTCGCGCGCACCGCCCCCGCTCGTACTGATGGGCCCCTCCGGTCACCGGAGGGGCCCATCTGCATGCCGTGACGCACGGCGCCGTCCAGGCCGTCAGGGAGCCCGGCAGACAGGAAGGTGGCCCCCTCCGACGGATCGGAGGGGGCCACCTTCGTAGCGCTGCTGCCGGCGCGGCCTAGCCGTGCCAGCTGTGCGGGGCCCGGAAGCCGGGCTCGCGCTCCAGGCGGCGCCAGCCGGCCTTGAGGCGGCCGCGGTGGGCCGGGGCATCGGCCGGGGCGGTGGCGGCGCGAGCCAGCAGGATGGCCGTGATGGCAGCCACTTCCTCGGGCTCGGCGTGGCCCTTCTCGACGCGGATGTCAGGGGTGTTCATGGGTGTCAGTCTCCGTGAGAGAGGTTTCCGCGGTGGTACCGCGGAGGATCCGCAGGGTTACTGCGGGGGGTTGCCGTGCTTGCGGGAGGGCAGGTCCGCGTGCTTGCTGTGCAGCATCGCCAGGGAGCGGATGAGCACCTCGCGGGTCTCCGCCGGGTCGATGACGTCGTCGACCAGGCCTCGCTCCGCCGCGTAGTACGGGTGCATCAGCTCGGACTTGTACTCCTTGACCATGCGGGCCCGCATGGCCTCGGGGTCCTCGGCCTCGGCGATCTGACGACGGAAGATGACGTTGGCGGCACCTTCGGCGCCCATGACGGCGATCTCGTTCGTCGGCCAGGCGTACGTGAGATCGGCACCGATGGACTGGGAGTCCATGACGATGTACGCACCTCCGTAGGCCTTGCGCAGGATCAGGGAGATCCTCGGCACGGTCGCGTTGCAGTACGCGTACAGCAGTTTGGCGCCGTGGCGGATGATTCCGCCGTGCTCCTGGTCGACGCCCGGGAGGAACCCGGGGACATCCAGAAGCGTCACGATCGGGATGTTAAAAGCGTCACACATCTGGACAAAGCGCGCAGCTTTTTCGGAGGCCTCGATGTCCAGGACACCGGCGAGGCTCTGCGGCTGGTTGGCGACGATGCCGACCACCTGGCCGTCGAGACGGGCCAGCGCGCAGATGATGTTGCGGGCCCAGCGCTCGTGGATCTCCAGGTAGTCGCCGTCGTCGACGAGTTCCTCGATGACCTTGGTCATGTCGTACGGGCGGTTGCCGTCCGCGGGGACCAGGTCCAGCAGGACCTCCGAGCGGCGGTCGGCGGCGTCCTCGGAGGCGACCGTCGGCGGGTTCTCCCGGTTGTTCTGCGGGAGCATCGACAGCAGGTAGCGCACCTCGGCGAGGCACGTCTCCTCGTCGTCGTAGGCGAAGTGGCAGACGCCCGACGTCTCGGCGTGCACGTCCGCGCCGCCCAGGCCGTTCTGGGTGATCTCCTCGCCGGTGACCGCCTTGACGACGTCCGGTCCGGTGATGAACATCTGCGAGGTCTCGCGGACCATGAACACGAAGTCCGTCAGCGCGGGGCTGTAGGCCGCGCCGCCCGCGCACGGGCCGAGCATGACCGAGATCTGCGGGATGACGCCGGACGCCCTGGTGTTGCGCTGGAAGATGCCGCCGTAGCCCGCGAGGGCGGAGACGCCCTCCTGGATACGGGCGCCCGCGCCGTCGTTGAGGGAGACCAGCGGCGCCCCGGCCGCGATGGCCATGTCCATGATCTTGTGGATCTTCGTGGCGTGGGCCTCGCCCAGCGCGCCGCCGAAGATGCGGAAGTCATGGGCGTAGACGAAGACCGTGCGGCCCTCGACCGTGCCCCAGCCGGTGATGACACCGTCGGTGTACGGCTTCTTGTTCTCCAGGCCGAATCCGGTCGCCCGGTGCCGGCGCAGCTGTTCGACCTCCTGGAACGTCCCGGGGTCGAGCAGCAGCTCGATGCGCTCCCGGGCGGTCAGCTTGCCCTTGGCGTGCTGCGCCTCGGTCGCCTTGTCGCTGGGTCCACGCAGCGCCTCCGCACGGATCGCGTGCAGTTCGGCCACACGCCCGCGCGCGTCCGTGGGTTCGCCCCCGGTGGGTTCAGCCTCGTCCAAAACGGTCATGTAGCGACCTTACGAAGTCCACCAAGGAAAGCGGGCCGTCGACTCCGTACAGTCTCCGGCCCGTTTTCCTGGTACCCCTGAACAGAACCACAGCCACATGCAGGCGATCTGACTGCTCAGGGGCCTGTCGGCTTGTAGGGGTCACACAAAGAGGTCAGCTGAGAGTCACCTCACATTCGTGAGTGGCACATGCCATCCCTGGGGTGACGCGCAGCCGCAGACGGCGGCCCGTGGCGAGTACATCGACCGACGGATCCGCTCGCACTACCCCGCGCACCGGCCGGTCCCAGACGATCTCCAGGGGACCTCCCGTGCGCGGGGGCTCGCTCACGCAGACCGTAGCGGTGCGCCCGCTGCGCCGGACCAGCACACTCGCGCCCGCCGAGGCGGTGAGCGGACCGGCGGTACCGCCCTCCCAGAAGTTCGCTGCGGTCAGCCCCAGTGAGTCGACATGGACGGCCTGGCTCCGGACGTCGTTGGCGAGGACGTGCAGCCAGTGACGGTCGGCGGCGCGGGCGGCGACGGCGCGCGGCGAGGCGCCGGGCATCAGGACATAGGCGTACGTGGCACCGGCGGGGTCGGTGCCGTGGTCGAGCCAGAGCGTCTGCCAGCGCCGGGTGCGCCGCTCGGTCGTACTCGTGGTGTTGATGTCGGCCCAGGCGCCGGTGCGGTCCTCGCGCAGGGTGCGCAGGGCCGTCGTACCGCCGCGGCCGGGGAAGACCCAGCCGCCGTGGCCCTCGAGGTGGGCCCAGCCGCGGGCGTGCGTGAACCGCTGGGCGCCGTTCTCGCCGAGGTTGCGGTTGTCCACCACCGTTTCGACGGGCACGCCGTCGGTGGCGGTGATGCCCGCGCCCAGACAGATCACGGAGTCCGCGACGCAGAACCACGACTTGCGGGCCTCCAGGGTCGAGCCGAGCCCCTTGAGGTGCTGGCCGACGGCCGCGAAGGTGCCGTCCGTGGTCCCACCGGTCCAGCGCACCGCGGGCTTGGGCTCGCCCCACTCGCCGCCCGCCCGGTCGGCGAGCCGCCGGGTGGAGACGGTGGTGCCGGGCAGCCGGTACCAGTCCACCGTCGGCCAGTACCAGTCCGTGTACTGGCCCGAGTCCCCCGCCCACCACAGCAGCATCCCGGCCCCGGTGTGCCAGCCGCGCGGGTTCTCCCCGTTGCCGCACTCGTAGTGGGCGATCCGTTCCGAGGCCATGGAGAGGTGCGCGGCGAAGCCGGCGCCGCGGTGCACGGCCCGGTCCATGGCGGCGAAGAGCCGGTGCCCGGTGGGCTCGGGGGCGGGTGCGGTGGCGGAGTCGGCGACGGCGTGCAGCCGCGCCAGGTCGGCGACCCCGAACTGGGGAGCCGTCAGGACCGGGGTCACCGTGTCGCGGGCGATCCACCCCTTGATCCGCCCGTGCCAGCGCTCCCGCGCGTCCGGGTCCGCGCCGGCGGCCAGCAGCGCGATCGCGGCGATCAGCCCCTGACCGTGGAAGTGGTCGCTGCGCATGACGTGCTGGTCGTCGCTCTTGAGGTACCCGCGGCTGATGGCTCGGCCGTTGACGCCGTCCATCACCAGACCGTCGTGGATCAGGGGCGCGTAGGCGTGCTCGACGCCGTCGAGGACGATCCTGCGGTTCGGGTCGGTGACCTCCCAGCCGGACCCCGCGAGCAGCGCGAAGAGCCGGCCGAGTCCGTCGAGCATGACCTGTCCGTACGTCCCCGAGTAGGCGATCCAGGTGTGCTGGACGAACGAGCCGTCCGCGTAGAGCCCGTCCCCCTTCGTCACGTACGGGAAGACGGGCGAGAGGGCGTCCCTGGCGAGCGCGATCTTGCCGGGGTCGCGGCCGAGGATGCCCCGCAGCGCCACCGAGCGGCACAGGTCGACACGGTTGGCGCCGGTCGAGGTGCCCGTGTAGTCGCCGAGCATCGCGTCCGGGACGAAGTGGTCGACGGCGGCGCAGGCGGCGGCCCGCCGGGGCTCCGTGAGCTCGTCGTGGAGGGCCGCGACGATGTCCATGAGGAGGCGGGGGCTGCCGATCTGCCACTCCCACCAGTTGCCGTAGCGGGTGGTGGAGGGGTTGTAGACCGTCGCCGTGAGGTGGTCGAGGCCCCGGATCACGTCCGCGAGCAGGGCCGCGTCGCCGGTCGAGCCCGTGCCGTCCTGAACGTACGCCTGGGCCATCGTCCACAGCCTGCTGTAGCTCTGGGTGATGCCGGCCGGCGGGTCGAAGGGCTGGCCCGGCCACAGGGAGGCGGCCGTCGGCGCCATGGTCGCGCGGAAGCCACGGGCGAGTTCACCGGTCTCGCGGAGCCGGGAGGCGTACGGCTCGGCGGCCGGGTCGTAGCCGGCGCCGAGGGCGATGCCCAGCCAGCGCAGGCGCAGGGTGTCGTACTCGTCGGCCGCTGCCGCGGCGGCGGCCGCGGGGGGTGAGGCGATGACGGTGGCCGTCAGGGCCGCCGCGAGCAGGAACGTACGGCGCGTGGGAGTCATGTCCATGCCGTCTACCACCTCACCCTCCGCGGGGGAACCAGGCGTCGCGGTGCGGCTGCTAGCAGCCGCCGCAGTTGTAGTAGAGGACGTCCCAGTGGTTGCCCTCGTCCGCGTAGATGTTGCCGGAGCCGGACTTGTACTGCGGTGCGCCGTCGCCGCGCAGGCCGATGTAAGTGAAGGTGTTCTTGATGTAGTTGGTGACGCAGGTGCTCTTGGCGTAGTCGAGCTTGTAGCCGTTCCAGTGCGAGTAGGTGCCGCTCGCGTGGCCGGTCTCGGTGCCGCCCGTGATGTTGAGCGCGCAGCCCGTTGCCCCCTTGAGGGTCTGGGCGCCCTGGGCGGTGGCGAGGTTGAGCTGCTCGAAGGACGTACAGGTGGAGTTGTTGCGGTCGGAGCAGTTGCCGGAGGAGGACCAGGTGATGCCGACCTGGCGGAACATCGAGGTGGCCGTGGCGTGGCTGACCTTGGTGACGGCGAAGGCGTCGCCGGCGCTGCCGACGACGGCGACGCCGGGAGCGAGGAGCAGGGCGAGAGCGGTCAGGGCGGAGCGGATTTTCATGGGTGTCCTTCCTGCTGGTGACCGGGCTTCCTGAGGAGCGGCTGTGCAGGTGGAGCAAGGCGATGGTGCCCGAGGTCTACGCGTGTCCACCAGAGGGCGATCGGTGAACGACCGGTGAGCGTCCGAGACGCCCCGGGCAAAACACTCCGTAATGCCATCAACACGCGGGCAATGATGTTGAAACTTGAACGGAATAGGTCTACGGTCGGCCTTGTTGACCTCGTTGAAAGTTAAACAGACTCCGTAGTCGCGGTTCCGGGTGGAACGCGACTCGTCCCCCCAAGGAGCACGACATGGGCATCTTCGGCCGCAAGACCGACACCGACACTCCGGCCGCCGCGGCCGCCGCCACGGTTCCCTCCGCGGATCTGGCAGCGCTGACCGGCGACTACACGATCGACCCGGCGCACTCGACGATCGGCTTCGTCGCCCGGCACGCGATGGTGACGAACGTGAAGGGCAGCTTCAAGGACGTCGAGGGCACGCTGCACCTGGACGGCAGCGACCCGGCCAAGTCCACCGCCACCATCGACATCAAGATGGACAGCGTCGACACGGGGTCCGCCGACCGCGACGGCCACCTCAAGAGCGCCGACTTCTTCAAGACCGACGAGTTCCCGACGATGACCTTCCGCTCCACCAAGGTCGAGGCGCTGGGCGGCGACGACTACCGGATCACGGGTGACCTGTCGGTCCTGGGCACCACCAGGCCGCTCGCCATCGACGTCGAGTTCAACGGCGCCGCGAAGGACCCGTTCGGCAACGAGCGCGTGGGCTTCGAGGGCAAGTCCGAGATCCTGCGCTCCGAGTGGGGCCTCACCTGGAACGCCACGCTGGAGACGGGTGGCGTCCTCGTCTCGGACAAGATCAAGCTGAACTTCGACATCTCGGCGATCAAGAGCGCCTGACGCCGGTTCGGTACGTTCGCGCGGCCTCACCCCGGACGCGCCCGCCCTCGTGACTCCCCGTGTCCGAGGGCGGGCGCTTCTTGGCGCCCGAGGGCGGAGGCCGAGCCCCGGACCCGGGGGTCCGCCACCGTCGTACGACCTCTACGCGTCCCGCAGCCGGAAGGCCGCCGCGCCGACGCACAGCAGCCCCAGCGCGTACGCGGCCAGCACGCCGAGGCCCGGCCACGGCCCGATCGGCAGGCGGGCGAGGTCCCGGGTCGCCTGGATGGCCAGGCCCGCCGGCATGGGGGCCCAGCGTTCGAGACGGTCCTTCCAGGCCGGGTCGCCCAGCAGGTCCGCGAGCAGCGGGACGACGTAGAGGAGCCCGAGGCCCGTGGTGATGGCGCGCGTGGTGTCCCGGAGGAGGGTGGCCAGGCCCAGGCCCAGCAGGGCGATGAGGACCAGGCAGAGGACCGAGCCGAGGGCCGCTCTCAGGGTCGTGAGGTCGGCCGGTGACGGGAGCGGGTAGCCCGCCTCGGGGGTGAAGCCGTTGCCGGGGAGGATGAGGCGGGCGGTCAGGAGCGACGCGCAGACCGCCACCGCTCCCGCCGCCGCTGTCAGCGCGGCGAGGACCGCCGACTTCGCCGTCAGGAGGGTCCCTCTGCGCGGGACGGCCGTCAGCGCGGTACGGATCGTGCCCGTCGTGTACTCCGCGCCCATCGACAGCGCGCCCAGCACCAGCACCGCGGCCTGGCCGAGCCATACGCCCGTCAGGCTCAGCTTCACGGTGTCCTCGTGACAGGCGGCCGCCGACTCGCACACCCGCGTGGTCACCGCGGAGACGGCCGCCGTGCCCACCGCGACCGTCAGGACGACGGCCGCGGCGAGCAGCAGCCAACTGCTGGGCAGCGTACGGAGTTTGGTCCATTCGGCGTGCAGCGAGGATGTCATCCCGGCCCGGGGCGGTGACTTCGTGTCGGCGCGCGGGGACGACCCGGTGCGGGCGGGGAGCGAGGGCGTCACGCGTCCCTCCTGCGCAGACGCCACGCCGCCAGGGCCAGCGCCACCACCACGTACGCGCACAGGACGGCGAGGCCGTTCCAGGGGTCGAGTGGGTAACAGCCGCTCTCCGGAAGGCAGTTGTGATCGACCTGGGGGTAGTACGTCACACCCTGCTGGATCGCGAAGGCCGCCGCCGGGGTCACCCGGAGCAGCCAGTGCGCGACCGGCAGCGGCAGGGCGAAGGCGAGGATCTGCGGAAGGATCACCAGGACCACGACCGCCGTGATCGCGCCCGCGCTGCTGCGGAGGGTCGCGCCGACCGCGAGCGCGAGGACCGCGACGAGTGCGAGCAGCGCCGCGCTGCCGACCACCGCCCGCAGGGCCGGCCCGTCGAACAGGGACAGATCGGGATAGGCCGGGGGCTTGAAGCCGTGGGAGCGCATGGCGCTCTGGGCGAGGGGGAACGTGACCGCCGTCGCCGCGAGTCCCACGGCGAAGGTGATGCCGCCGGTCACCAGGGCCTTCGCCGTCAGCACCCGGACCCGGCGCGGGCTCGCCGTGAACGTCGTACGGATCAGGTTCCGTTTGTACTCGGAGGTGATGAACAGCGCCCCCAGCGCGACCATGAACAGCACCCCGACGAAGACGCCCTGGAAGCTCATCTGGACGATGTCGCCGCCGGTCTCGTCCGGGGCGATGTCGCCCGCGCCGGTCACGGTGTACACCCCGGCCGGGGAGACGGTCGTGCTGCCGGGTTCGCGGCGCGCGGGGCCGGACTGCGGGTTGTCGGGACTGTCCGGGCCCGCGGCTCCCACGTCCGTACTGGTCCACGAGGTGTCCTTCGCGTCACCGTCGGCGCGCAGGGCGACCTGGTCGAAGTGCGCCGTGACGGCCGTGGTGCCCGCGGTCTCCGAGGTGCCGCCGAAGGAGCGGCGCAGAGTGCTGTGCAGGGGAGACGCGACGAAGAGGCCGGCCTCGGCGGTGCGCGGAAGGCCGGCGAGCGTCACCGAACCCACCTTCGTCCAGTGGCTGCCGTCGGCGGACTCGTACCCCGTCAGCCGGGTGCCCGCACGGGTCAGCCGGAGCCAGCGCGCGTCCCCCGGGGCCGTGCTGCCGGCCTCGTCGTGGGTGAAGTTCCACTGGAACCGTACGCCGTGGTCCGGGGTGACCATGAGCGCCGCGTACGGGCTGCCCGGCTCGGTGCCCTGCTTGACGAGGACGCCGGCCTTCGCCCAGGGCTCCGCGTCCACCACCCCGTCGCGCCCCTTGAGGTCCGAGACGCGGACGGTGACGCTGCCGCCACCGGTCAGCTTCCGGTGCACGAAGCGGAAGGTGTCGTTGACGCGGGTGCCGTCCGGGCCGAGGGTGAGGCCGGGATCGCCGTTGGAATCGTCGGTGCCGCCACCGGCGCCGAGCAGGGAGATCAGGACCGTGGCCACGGCGGCGAGGACGAGACCGGCCGGCCAGGTGCGCACCGTCCAGAACTTGGTCCACTCCGCGCGCAGCAGATGTCCGAAGCCGTCGCGGGCGGGCTGGAGTTGGGAGCGGTACGGGGTCAGGGTCGGCGGCGGTGTCACGGGGACACCTCGTCGTCCTGCGGGGCACCGTGGAACTCGACCGCGTCCCTGGTGAGTTCCATGTACGCCTCCTCCAACGTGGCCCGGTGCGAGCCGATTTCGGCGAACGGGATTCTCGACCCGCCGAGGAGCTCCACGATCCGCTCGGCCGGCAGGCCGGTGACCGTGAGCGTGTCGCGGCCGGTCACGGCGACCTTGCCCCCTTCGCGGGCGAGCAGTTCCATGGCCTCCGTACGGGCGCCGGTGCGCAGGGCGACCCGGTCGCCGGACGCGGCGGCGAGCAGGTCGGCGACGGCCGTGTCGGCGATCAGGCGACCGCGGCCGATGACCACCAAGTGGTCGGCGGTGTCCTCCAGTTCGCTCATCAGATGGCTGGAGACGAGGACGGCCCGGCCCTCCGACGCGAGGTGCCGGAGCAGGCCGCGGATCCACTGGATGCCCTCGGGGTCGAGGCCGTTGACCGGTTCGTCGAGGAGCAGGACCGGAGGGTCGCCGAGCAGCGCGGCGGCGATGCCGAGGCGTTGGCGCATGCCGAGCGAGTAGCCACCGGCGCGGCGGCGGGCGGCCTTGGCCATGCCGACCTGTTCGAGCACCTCGTCCACGCGGCGCAGGGACAGTCCGTGCGAGTGCGCCAGCCAGCGCAGATGGTCACGGCCGCGGCGGCTCGGGTGCAGGGCGGCGGCGTCCAGCAGGGCGCCGACTTCAAGGAGCGGGGAACGCAGGGCGTGGTAGGGACGGCCGCCGACGAGCGCGTGGCCCTCGTCGGGGGTGTCCAGGCCGAGGACGGCTCGCATGGTGGTGGACTTGCCCGCCCCGTTGGGGCCGACGAAGCCGGTGATCTGCCCCGGCTCGACCGTGAAGGAGAGCCCGTCGACCGCGACGGTCCTCCCGAACCGCTTGCGCAGATCGCGGACTTCGATGGTTGCGTCACTCATGGTCAGCGACATTAGGGACCGGGGACCGCGGCGTCGTCCCGCCGGGGAGCCGTCTTGCGTGCCCCTGGCGCGGGGGACGGCTCCCCCACGTGAGGGACACCCGAGGGTGACGCGGTGCGCCGCTCGCGACGGCACAATGGCGAGCGTGAACGGGGAGCGGGCGTGAGCGGGGAGCGGACAGGGCGCAGCGCGGTGCCGTGGCGGTGGGTGCGCGGACTACCGGCCTGGGTCTCGTACCCGGGCGGTCTGGCCGTCCTCGCCTGCGTCGAGATCCTCGCCCGTGCCGGGAGCCTGCGGGAGAACCTGGGGCTCGCCCTGCTGCTCGGGCTCTGTACGACCCTGCCGCTCGCCTTCGTCCTCGGGACCGGGCGGGGGGCGGTGGCACGCGGCGGGGCCGCCGTCGCCGTGACCGCGGCCGGGGTGCTCGCGCTGGCGCCGTTCCGGGCGCTGACCCTCGCGGGAGTGGTGGCCCAGCTGGCGTGTGTGTACTGGCTCGGGCGGGCCGGCGCGCCGCGGCTGAGCGTGGCGCTGGTGCTTCCGTACGTCGCGCTGGCGCTTGGCAGCCGGGACGACTCCACCACACGGGTCGTGGCTGTCCTGGTGACCACGCTCGCCTCGGCGGCGGCCGCGACCGGGATCACCCGTCGGGTGCGCAGCGCGGCCCTGGCGCACAGTGCCACCGAGCGGGCGTTCGCCGACACGCTCCTCGCGCATGCCGCGCGCGGTGAACGGGCGCGGATCGCACGCGAGTTGCACGATGTCGTCGCGCACCACATCTCGATGATCGCCGTACAGGCCGAGACCGCCCGGCTGACGACACCGGGACTGCCCGCCGACGGCGCCACCCGGCTGCTCGCCATCGGCGACACCGCGCGGACCGCGCTGACGGAGATGCGCCGGCTGCTGGGCGTACTGCGGGAGGACGCCGACGCCGGTGTCACGCGGCGCCCGCAGCCGGGACTGCACCAGCTCATGGAGCTGGTCGACGAGTCCCGCGACGCGGCAGGCTCCCGCACCCGGCTGATCGTCAGCGGCCCGGTCGCCCGGCTCGATCCGGGCATCGAGGTCACCGCGTACCGCATCGTCCAGGAGGCGCTCACCAACGCCCGCCGTCATGCGCCCGGTGCCGCGGTGGACGTGGAACTCCGTTACGCGGCGGCCGACCTGGCGATACGCGTGCGCGACAACGGGCCGGGGGCGGCCGGTGCGCCGACGGGTCACGGGCTGCTCGGCATGCGCGAACGTGCCATCACGGTCGGCGGCATCCTGCACACGGGGCCCGCGCCCGGCGGCGGCTTCCTGGTCGAGGCCCGCCTGCCGTTGGGCGCGGCGGAGGTGCTCGTATGACGGACCCCACCACGCCGAACCACCCCTCCTCCGGGACCGGCCCGGGCGCCGACACCGCAGCCGGCCGGTGCGTCCGTATCGTCGTCGCCGACGACCACGAGGTCGTCCGCGCCGGTTATGCCGGACTCCTCGCCACCCAGCCGGACTTCGCCGTCGTCGGCACGGCGCGCGACGGTGCCGAGGCGGTGCGGATCTGCCGGGAGCAGCGGCCGGACGTCGTGCTGATGGACGTACGGATGCCGGTGATGGACGGGATCCGGGCGACCGCGGAGCTGATGACCACCGATCTCGTGGGCCCGGACGCCCCGCGCGTGCTGATCCTGACCACCTTCGACCTCGATGAGCACGTGTACGACGCCCTGGCCGCCGGTGCGAGCGGCTTCCTGCTCAAGGACGTGACCGCGGAACGGCTCTTCGAGGCCGTACGTGTCATCGCCGGCGGAGAGGCGCTGCTCGCGCCCGCCATCACCCGGCGGCTGATCGCCGAATTCGCCCGCCTCAAACCGCGGGCACCCACGCAGCGGGCGCTCGGCGTCCTCACCCCGCGCGAGACGGAGGTACTGCGACTGCTGGCGGAGGGGCTGTCCAATCCCGAGATCGCGGTCCGGCTGCACGTGGGCGAGGAGACCGTGAAGACGCACGTCAGCCGCGTCCTGTCCAAGCTGGGCCTGCGCGACCGCACCCAGGCCGTCGTGACGGCGTACGAGACGGGTCTGGTCGTGCCACGGCTGGCGTGAGGCGGCCGGCCCCGAGCGGGCGCCGGGGCCCGCTCCGCGCGGCCGTCGGTCCCGGTCGAACTACCAGTCCCAGTGCGGGACTTCGCGCAGGGGATGCGCCCCCGGCGTGTTCGTGGAGACTCGTCACGCTCTCATCGTGGGGCGGTGGCGTGGATTCCGCCAAGGGGTCGGGCGAGGTGCGCCCGCTGGGCCGGGTCGCCGGACGGAGGCAGTGGTCGGACGGCGCGTGGTCTCAGAAGCCGCCGCCGAAGTCGCCGCCGCCACCGAAGTCGCCGCCTCCGCCGCCGTCCCCGAAGCCGCCGCCGAAGTCGCCGGGGTCGAAGTCGGAGCCCGAGACGTCGCCGCCGTCGTAGCCGCCGGCGCCGAAGTCGCCGTAGCCGGAGCCGTAGTCGGCCGCATAGGAGGGGGTGGCCATCATGCTGCCGAGCAGCGTGCCGACGAGCAGACCCGGGAGGATGCCGCCGCCGAAGTAGCCGCCGGCCCAGGGGCCGTAGGCCGGTCCGGCGTCCCAGTAGGGGCGGCGCCCGTACTCGGTGTCGACCTCGCGGACGGCCGGGTCGAGTCCGTCGGCCAGCCGGGCCCGGTCCGCCGCACAGACCGGGACCTCGCGGGTCGCGCCGCCGGCCGGCGTCCAGGTCACGTCGGCGACCGAGGGGCCGTGGCGCGGGTCGAAGAAGCAGGGGGCGCGGCGCTCGGGGAGCGGTCGCCGCTCGCGGCGGGCGGCCAGTACGGCGAGCGAGAACCTGCCGTCCTCCAGGGCCTCGGTCACCGGGCGGACGCCCTCGGGGCGCCCGGCGGCCGCCATGGACGCCTTCGCCCGCTCGTACGCGTCCAGCGCGCGTTCGTAGTCCGCGCGCATCGCGTCGTCCGCGCCGGCCTCGGCCGGATGGAAGTCGAGCCGGTCCAGCTCCTCGCCGAAGGCGGTGATGTCCTCGTCGACGACCACGCGCAGCTTGTCGAGCGCGGCCCGCTGCTCCTCCTCCTTACGCCGCCGGTTGCGCCGTACGAGGGTGTACGCACCGGCGCCGCCCGCCACGACGACGGCGCCGACCCCGATCAGCGCGCCCGCCGAGACGCCGTCCCCGCCGCCGCCGGAGCCCCAGCTCGCGGGCGCCGAGCCGCCGATGTTGGCGAGCGCGCGGTCGGCGAAGTCGTTCAGCTGGGCGTTGGTGTCCTCGCCCTGCACGCTGGTGACCAGGTTCTGCACGGCGGTGCGTGACATCACCGAGGAGTCGGCGCGGGCGTCGAACCGGTCGCCGAGCCGCACCGCGTACAGGCCCGTCACGCCGGTGGACGTGCGCAGGTTCTGGAAGAGGTTCTTGATGGGGAAGTCGGTGGGCAGGACGGCCACGAAGACCGGCTTGTCCGCCTTCTCGATCTTCGCGGCGAGGGCGTCGGCGTCCGCCGTGGAGAGCTGCCCGGAGGCGGCCGGGTCGACGTACACCGGGTTCTTGCGGAGGGCGTCCGCGACGGTGGAGACGTCGGTGGCGGCGTGGGCTCGGGGCGCCGGGCCCCAGAGCGCCGCGAGGGCGGCGAGTGTCAGCGCGATCAGCAGTCCCGGGAGGCCCCGGGTGAGCACGGCCTTCATACTTCGAAGCTACCCGAAGGTGCACAAAGGTGGGCATCGGGGTGGATGGTTTTCGCCCCCTCCGCCCCTGCCCTTCCCGTACCTGGGGGCTCCGCCCCCAGACCCCCGTATCGCGCTTGCGCGCTCGTCCTCAAACGCCGGACGGGCTGAAGATCTCCAGCCCCGGCCGGCTGAAAACTCCAAACGCCGGACGGGCTGACTGCACCCCGTCCGGCGTTCGTGAGCGGCCCCGCGTTGTCACGCTGCCCGGTATGCCTCCGTCAGCTTGGCCAGCGCGGCTCCGTAGCGGCCGGTGAGCAGCAGGTGGTCGGCGTCGGCGAAGGGCTTCGCGGTCGCTGCCGTGATGCCCGAGCCGACCTTCTGCTGGACGAGCAGCCGCGCCTTGTTCACGACGGCACGGCCGATCTCGTCGGCGCCTGTGCGCTCCGCCGCCGTGGCCACGAGGGCCAGGGCCTTGAGAGTGCCCGAGCCGCCCTCCGGGACCTTGGTCAGCGTCGTCAGGCCCCAGCCGTACGGGAACTGGGGGTCGTACGACGCGTCGCCCACGTTGATGGGCAGCTGGGACTCCGACTTCGGCCAGGTGACCGGGAGTTGACCGGTGAAGGCCCGCTTCCCGTAAAGCACGTCAGCGACGCCGTCACCCTCCGTGCCCGGCAGCCAGGACGCCACCAGGGCGTCGATGTCGCCGAGCCGGTCGCCGATCAGCTGGGGCCGCCCGGAGACGGTCAGCACCACGCACTTCATGGCGCCGCACACCTTGTCGACGGCGGCCTTGTCGGCGGCGGTCAGCTCCAGGTCGTTGCCGTTGCCGACATCGCCGACGCCCTCGGCGTACGGGGTCTCACCGACGACGACCACGCCCACGTCGTATCCGACGGTCGGGGCCGAGGCCTCCTTGGAGTAGTCGATGGTGGCGCCCGGTGCCGCCTTCTTCAGACCCTGGAGGATCGTGGTCCCGTCCGTGATCTTCCCGGACGAGCCCTGCCAGGTGATGGTCCAGCCACCGCTCTGGTTGCCGAGGTCGTCCGCGTTGGACCCGGCGACGTACACCTTCTGGTTCTTCTTGAGCGGCAGCACACCGCCCGCGTTCTTCAGCAGCACCTGCGACTCGGCTGCCGCCTTGCGGGCGACGGCCCGGTGCGCGGACGAACCGATGTCGGAGGCACCGCTCGTGTCCGCGTACGGCTTCTCGAAGAGGCCCAGCCTGAACTTCTGCGTGAGGATGCGCGAGACGGCGTCGTCGATCCGCTTCTCGCCGACCCGGCCCGCCTTCACCTCGTCGACCAGCGTCGTTCGGAAGTCCTTGTAGGCGTACGGGACCATGACCATGTCGAGGCCCGCGTTGATGGACGTACGGACGTCGGAGGCGTAGTCACCGGGGATCTGGTCGATGCCGTTCCAGTCGCTGATGACGAAGCCGTCGAAGCCCATGCGGTCCTTGAGCACACCGTTGATCAGCGCGGCGTCGGCGTGCATCTTCACCGGAGCCTTGTCGTCGCCGATGATGTCGACCGACGAGTAGGACGGCATGACCGTGCCGACACCCCGGTCGACCGCGGTCTGGAACGGCGCCAGGTGCACGGCCTCCAGCTCCTGCTGGGTGACCTTGGTGACGCCCTGGTCGATCGTGTACTTGCCCGTCGTGGACGAGCCGTAGACGGTGCCGCCGTCGCCGGCGAAGTGCTTGGCGGTGGCCAGCACCTTGTCGTCGTCCTTGAGGTCCTTGCCGTTGCGGGCGCCCTGGAGGCCCTGGAGCACGGTCTCCATGGACTTGACGAGGGCCGGGTCCTCACCGAAGGACTCGTACGACCGGCCCCAGCGCTCGTCGCGCGTCACGCACAGGCAGGGGGCGAAGTCCCATGGGATGCCGGTCGCCCGGACCTCCGAGGCGGTCACCGCGCCGGTCTTCTCCGCGAGTTGGGGATCCCGGGTGGCACCCATGCCGATGTTGTGCGGCATGACCGTCGCGCCGATGAGGTTGTTGTGGCCGTGCACCGCGTCCACGCCGTAGATCAGCGGGATCTGGAAGCGGGTGGCCTGTGCCCTGAGCTGGAAGGAGTCGATCATCTGCGCCCACGCCTCGGGCACGTTCGGGGTCGGTGTCGAGCCGCCGCCGGACAGGAGCGAGCCGAGGTCGTAGGAGGCGATGTCGCCCGGCGAGGTCATCGCGCCGCGCTCGGCCTGGGTCATCTGCCCGGCCTTCTCCTCCAGGGACATCCGGGAGACCAGGTCGGCGACCCGCTTCTTCACGGACAACTTCGGGTCCAGGTACGGGAGTCCGTGGGCGTCGATGACGACCTGCGGCGTCTCGGCCGGCGCCTTGGCTCCGGTGACGGTCAGCTTGAGGGGGATGGTCTCGGCGTTTTCGGCGGACCTGTCGCGCAGGGTGGGGACCTCGACGGTGCGCGAGGCGCCGGAGGCGGTGCCCGCGGGGAAGGTCAGCTCACCCTTGACCGGCGTGTAGTCCTTGCCCGAGGCGGCGGTGCCGCCGGCCGTCTCGTACGCGACGGTCACCGGGCCCTCGGTCGGTACGGAGCCGGTGGTGGCGACGGAGATCTTGACGGCGGCCTTGTCGCCCTCCTTCACCGTGTGGATGACGGAGTCGGTGACGACGCCGGCGTTCCGCGCCGGGTCGGCCGTGCCGTACAACTCGACGCCGTCCAGGGCGAAGCGGCCCTTGGTACCGGACGGGAGTGTGACGGAGTACCCCCACATCTCGGTCAGGCCGAGCACCTGGTCGATCCCGCCGACGGGCTGGTAGTCCGTGCGATAGGTGAAGTCGGTGAAGGGGATCTCGATCTGCTTCCAGCCGGTGAAGTCGTCCGTGAAGGACGTCGTCCACAGCTCGGAGGCCTCGCCGTTGGCGCCGCCGTCCTTGATCTCGAAGCTGATCTTCTTGCCGTTGTTCTGTCCGTCCCACCAGAAGCGGATGCCCTGGCGCGCGGACCAGTCGTGGGCCGGCTTGCCGGAGGCGAAGTCGTGGGTGAAACCGCCGTATCCGCTGATGTCGTAGTCACCGGCGAGGACCTGGGCGCCCTCGGGGGCGTCGGCCCTGGCCGTCAGGGCCAGTCGGGGCGGGTCGTCGGTGTCGCCACCCCACGTGAAGATGCCTTCGGCGGGCGGGTTCGCGAACGGAACCTCGCCCTCGAAGGCGTCCACCGTGGCGGAGGCGGGATCCTCGGCCCCGGCGGCCGCACCGGTAACTGCCAGCGGCAGCAGCCCGGTGAGCACGGCGGCGGAGACGAGCAGGGCGGTTCTTCGCATGGACCTTCCCTCGGCTCTCGTAATCCTCAGACATACATTTACGACTTAGATCACGGCGTGAGTTAACTGGTGCCACGGGAAGCCGTCAAGACTTCACACCAGAACCGGTACACGCCCAATCACCCGCCGGATCAGGGCCGTTGTCTCTTCGCTTTCTGAACGCTCAACCCCTTGACGCGCCTTCCGCGCCGTCATTTACTCACGCCACGCACGCCCCACTCCCCCACTCCCAGAAGGGCTGTGCACCATGACCATCCTGAGAAGACCCGCACGGTCGGCCCGGCTGCTGCTGGCCTGTCTGCTGACCACCGCCGGGCTCAGCGCCGTCGGCGTACCGACGGCGAACGCCGCGGGCGAGCAGGTCACGGCCTGGCTGACCACCACCGACGACAGCGGTGGCCGCCATGTGACCCGCGGCTTGCAGGCGCAAACTCCCTTCGCTTTCCAGGCCGGCAGCGGTGGCAGCGGTGACAACATCACCGTGGACGAGAACACGCGCTACCAGACGTTCACCGGCGGCGGCGCGTCCTTCACGGACACGGCGGCCTGGCTGATGAACAGCAGCGGCGCGCTGTCACAGGCCACGCGCGACGCCACGATGAAGAAGCTGTTCTCACCCACGGACGGCATCGGGCTGTCCTTCACCCGCAATCCGATGGGCGCGTCGGACCTGGCCCGCTACGGCTACAGCTACGACGACGTGCCGGCCGGGCAGACCGACGCGGACCTCTCCGAGTTCTCGATCGCACACGACCTGGCCGATGTGGTGCCGCTGACCAAGCAGGCGAAGCAGCTCAACCCGGCGCTGACCGTGATGGCCTCGCCGTGGACGGCGCCGGCCTGGATGAAGGACAGCGGGTCGCTCAACGGCGGCTGGCTGAAGTCGGAGGACTACGGGGTGTACGCCTCGTACTTCGTGAAGTACCTCCAGGCGTACCAGAGCCAGGGCGTGCCGGTGCAGTACGTGACGGTGCAGAACGAGCCCACGTGCTGTTCGGGCTATCCGTCGATGAGCTGGAACGGCTCCGGGCTCGCCTACTTCACGAAGAGCGAGCTGCTGCCGAAGCTCCAGGCGGCCGGGCTGTCGACGAAGGTGCTGGCACTCGACTGGAACTGGGACACGTACGACTCGTACGCCGCCCCGACCGTCGACGACGCGGCCGTCCGCTCGCACCCCAACTTCGGCGGGATCGCGTGGCACGGCTACGGCGGCGACGTCAACAAGCAGACGACCGTCCACAACCAGTACCCGACGGTGGACGCCTTCGGCACCGAGCACTCGGGCGGCACCTGGATCGCCAATCAGCAGAAGGAGGACATGCTCAACATCGTCGACTACACCCGGAACTGGGCGAAGTCGGTGACGAAGTGGTCGCTGGCGGTGGACCAGAACATGGGGCCGCACAACGGCGGTTGCGGCACCTGCACCGGCCTGATCACCGTCCACAACGGGGACGGCGCGAGCGGGACGGTCGACTACAACATCGAGTACTACACGATGGGGCACCTCACGAAGTTCGTGAAGCCGGGCGCGCAGCGCATCGCCTCCACGGCCAGCTCGTCCGTGCCGAACGTCGCGTGGCGCAACCCCGACGGGTCGAAGGCGCTGATCGCGTACAACGACGCGTCCACGGCGAAGACGGTGACGATCAACTGGGGTGGGCAGCACGCGACCTACTCACTGCCCGGCAAGACCTCGGCGACGTTCACCTGGTCGGGCACGCAGTCCGGCGGCGGGGACCAGTCAGGGTCCTTCGTCGGTCTCGCGGGCAAGTGCCTTGATCTGGCGGGCGCTTCGAGCGCGAACGGCACCGCCGTCCAGCTCTACGACTGCAATGGCTCGACGGCCCAGAAGTGGACCGTGAAGGCCGACGGGACCGTCCAGGCCCTGGGCAAGTGCCTGGACGTCACCTCCGCCTCCACCGCCGACGGCGCGAAGGTCCAGCTCTACGACTGCAACGGCACGAACGCCCAACGCTGGACGTACAACGCCACCACCGGCGACGTCGTCAACACCGCAGCCAACAAGTGCCTTGACGTGACCGGCAATTCGTCCACCAATGGAACGCGGGCGCAGATCTGGACCTGCACGGGCGCGACCAATCAGAAGTGGCATCTGCAGTGACCGGCGCCTAGCCGCCGGCCAGGCTCGCGTATCGGCCTGAACCGCCTCGTCCTCGAACGCCGGACGGGCTGAAGACCTCCACCCGGGTCGGGGAGAGATTCAGCCCCTCCGGCGTTTGAGGAGCGGGGTCCGGGGCGGAGCCCCGGGTGGGGAGGGGGCCTACGCCGCCGGTTCCACCCCGGCTCGCAGGAGGCCGTACGTGTAGGCGTCCTCCAGGGCCTGCCAGGACGCGGCGATGACGTTTTCGGCTACGCCGACCGTGGACCATTCACCGGTGCCGTCGGAGGTGGAGATCAGGACGCGGGTCGTGGAGGACGTGCCGTGCTTGCCCTCCAGGATGCGGACCTTGTAGTCCACGAGCTCCAGCTTGGCGAGCTGGGGGTAGAGCTTCTCCAGGGCGACACGCAGGGCGCGGTCGAGGGCGTTGACCGGGCCGTTGCCCTCGGCGGTGGCGACGATGCGCTCCCCCTTGGCGAAGAGCTTGACCGTGGCCTCGTTGGCGTGGCTGCCGTCCGGGCGGTCCTCGACGATCGCCCGCCAGGACTCGACCTGGAAGTACGAGCGGGCCCGGCCCTCGGCCTCCTCGCGCAGCAGGAGTTCGAAGGACGCGTCCGCCGCCTCGTACGTGTAGCCCTCGAGCTCACGCTCCTTCACCCGCCCGACGACCCGCCCGACCAGCTCGCGGTCGCCGCTGATGTCGATGCCGAGCTCCTTGCCCTTGAGCTCGATCGAGGCGCGGCCGGCCATGTCGGAGACGAGCATCCGCATGGTGTTGCCGACCTGCTCGGGGTCGATGTGCTGGTACAGGTCCGGGTCGACCTTGATCGCCGAGGCGTGCAGGCCCGCCTTGTGCGCGAAGGCCGAGACACCGACGTACGGCTGGTGCGTGGACGGGGTGAGGTTCACGACCTCGGCGATGGCGTGCGAGATCCGGGTCATCTCACGCAGGGCGCCCTCGGGGAGCACCTTCTTGCCGTACTTCAGCTCCAGGGCCGCCACGACCGGGAAGAGGTTGGAGTTGCCCACCCGCTCGCCGTAGCCGTTCGCCGTGCACTGGACGTGGGTCGCCCCCGCGTCCACCGCGGCCAGGGTGTTGGCGACCGCGCACCCGGTGTCGTCCTGGGCGTGGATGCCGAGCCGGGCGCCGGTGTCGGCGAGGACGGTGGCGACGACGGCCTGGACCTGCGCGGGGAGCATGCCGCCGTTGGTGTCGCAGAGGACCACGACGTCGGCGCCCGCCTCCGCGGCGGCCCGTACGACCGCCTTCGCGTACTCGGGGTTCGCGCGGTATCCGTCGAAGAAGTGCTCGCAGTCGACGAAGACCCGGCGGCCCTGGGAGACCAGGTGGGAGACCGTGTCGCGGACCATCGCCAGGTTCTCGTCGAGGGTGGTGCGCAGCGCCAGTTCCACATGCCGGTCGTGGGACTTCGCGACGAGCGTGATCACCGGTGCGCCGGAGTCCAGAAGAGCCTTGACCTGCGGATCCTCGGCGGCCTTGGCGTTCGCGCGGCGGGTGGAGCCGAAGGCGACGAGCTGGGCGTGCCGGAAGTCGATCTCCTGCTGGGCGCGGGCGAAGAACTCGGTGTCACGCGGGTTGGCGCCGGGCCAGCCGCCCTCGATGAAACCCACCCCGAAGTCGTCCAGGTGCCGTGCGATGGCCAGCTTGTCCGCGACCGTGAGGTTGATGCCCTCGCGCTGTGCGCCGTCGCGCAGCGTCGTGTCGAAGACGTGGAACGAATCGTCGAGTTCGCTGGTGTCCGTCATGGTCTCTGGCTCCTGAGGATTTGGATCTCGGTCTGTACCGGAATGACCGGCTCCACCGTCCTCCCATGATCCCTCGCGCTCCTTTCCCGGCTTGGGGTGGGCCAGGAAAACGAAAAACCCCTCGCGGGTGCGAGAGGTCTGCGCGCGGGTCGAAGACGACGGTGCCCGCCCGTACGTGGTGGTACGTGGCGGTCACTGCGGACCGGCGCGCCTGCTGCCAATAATCGTGGCGAACGAGAGCACGGAGGCAGTCTGGCACAGCACGGCCCCCGTGCTCCCGGTCGTCTCAGGATGCGAGCGGGGCCACCGGCTCCGGGGACGTCTTCCGGCCATCGCCGACCCGGTTCAGATCCAGGTCCCGGGTCTCGCGCATGGTCAGGTAGACGATCAGGGAGACCGCCGCGCAGCCCGCCACGTACCAGTAGTAGCCGGACTCGGCGCCGGCGTCCTTGAACCAGAGGGCGACGTACTCCGCGGTGCCGCCGAAGAGCGCGTTGGCGAGGGCGTACGGGAGGGCGACGCCGAGGGCGCGGATGCCGGTCGGGAAGAGCTCCGCCTTCACACAGGCGTTGATGGAGGTGTACCCGGTCACCACGACGAGCGCGAGCAGGGCGAGGCCCAGCGCGGGCCAGAAGCCGCCCACGTGCCGCAGCATCGTCATGATCGGGACCGTCAGGAACGTCGAGCCGACCGCGAAGGTGATCAGCAGCGGACGGCGGCCGATCCGGTCGGAGAGCTTGCCCGCGAGCGGCTGGAGAGCGGCGAAGACGATCAGCGCGGTGAAGGAGACGAGGGTGGCGGTCTCCTTGGACAGACCCGCCGAGTTCGACAGGTACTTGGTCAGATACGTCGTGTACGTGTAGTACGCCACCGTGCCGCCCATGGTGAGGGCCATGACGAGGAAGGCCTCCCGCCGGTGCTGCCACAGCGCGCGCAGGGTGCCCTTGTCCTCGGCGGCCGTGTGGTCCGCGGCCTCCTCGTAGACCTCGGTCTCCAGCATGGCGCGCCGCAGATAGAAGACGACCGCGGCACCGAGTGCGCCCACGATGAAGGGGATGCGCCAGCCCCAGCTGTGCAGCGCGTCGTCGGACAGCGTGCGCTGGAGGACGATCTGCAGGCCGAGGCCGATGATCTGGCCCGCGGTCATCGAGACGTACTGGAAGCTGGAGGCGAACCCGCGGTGCCGCGGGTCGGACGCCTCGGTGAGGTAGGTCGCGCTGGCCGCGTACTCACCGCCGACGGAGAGTCCTTGCAGCAGACGGGCGACGAGCAGCACGGCCGCGCCGCCGTACCCGGCGACCCCGTAGGTCGGCGCGATCGCGATGAGAACGGCCGAGACCGACATCAGCGTGACGGTCAGGGTCAGCGCGGTCTTGCGGCCCTTGCGGTCGGCGACCCGGCCGAGCAGCCAGCCGCCGACCGGGCGCATGAAGAAGCCGACCGCGAAGATGCCCGCGGTGTTCATGAGCTGGGCCGTGGGGTTGCCGTCCGGGAAGAACGACCCCGCGAAGTAGGTGGCGAAGCTGGCGTACACGAACCAGTCGAACCACTCCACCATGTTGCCGGCCGAGCCGACCCAGATCTTCTTCCACTGCTCTCGTCCCATGATCCGTAACGTGCCCGCTGTGTCCGGGCCCGGCAAGGGGCGCCCGGATTCTCTTCAGTGCGTTCACAGCGGGCACGCGCCGTCTTCACGCCGGGGACCGGGGATCGGGGCCCCCACGGGTGCGTCGCGGCCGGTCAGCGGGTGCGGCACGTCACGCCGGGGGCCGGGGATTCGCGGGCCCCACGGGTGCGTCGCGGCCGGTCAGCGGGTGCGGCGCAGGAAGACGTCCGCCACGTCGTTGGTGTCACCGGGCACGAGGTTCGTGGCCGGGGCGGCGAAGGCGACCCGGCCGTCGCGGCTCAGGGACGCGGTGCTCGTGGCGCCGTTCGCCTCGGTGCCGTCGGCGGCCATGCTCACCCGCTCCACGGCGCCGGTCGCCAGGTCCTTGACGAAGACGTCGGCGACGCCGTTGGTGTCGCCGGGGACGAGGTTGGTGGCGGCCGAAGTCCCGGGCCGTTGATCGACAGTCCGCGAGTGGCCGTCAGCCGAGTGACTCGTCCAGGAACTCCCGTACGTGGGAAAGGATTTGGCCACGGTCCGTGCCGCGCAGGCCGATCGCCACATGGATGGAGAAGCCGTCGAGCAGGGCCCGGAGGCGGGCGGCGAAACGGTCCGGGTCCAGGGCGCGGAACTCCCCGCGCGAGACCCCCTCGGCGAGCAGCGCCACCAGGTCGCGGTGCCAGGCGCTCTCGATGGCGACCTGGCGCTCGCGGGCGTCGTCGTCGGCGTTCTGCGAGCGGTTCCACACCTCCAGCCACAACGTCCAGTGCGGGTCGCGGTGGCCGTCGGGAACGTACAGGTCGACGTACGCGTCGAGGCGGGAGCGGGCCGACCCGCGCCCGGCGAGCAGCCGGCCGCGCTCGGCGCCGAGCCGCCCCTCGCTCCACTCCAGGGTGCGCAGCAGCAGCTCGTCCTTGGAACGGAAGTAGTAGAGGAGATGGCCGCTGCTCATGCCGACCTCGCGGCCGAGCGCCGCCATGGTCAGCTTCTCCAGACCGCGCTCGGCGATCATGTCCATGGCGGCCGCGAGCACGTCCTCACGCGGAGGTGCGTTCTTCCGCGCACCGGCCATCCCGTTCTCCTCAGATCTTCGGCTGCTGCTGGGTGATGCAGTGGATACCGCCCCCACCCGCAAAGATCGTACGTGCGTCCACGAGCGTGACCGTCCGGTCGGGGAACAGCCGGCGGAAGATCCCGGCCGCGATCTCGTCGCGCGGGTCGTCGAAGCCGCACAGCACCACACCGCCGTTGCAGAGGTAGTGGTTGATGTACGAGTAGTCGGCCCAGTGTCCGTCGGCCTCCAGAACCGTCGGGGCCGGGACCTCGACGACCTCCAGCCGGCGGCCACGCGCGTCGGTCTGGGCCTTGAGCAGCCCGATGATCTCCTTGGTGACCTCGTGGTCGGGGTGCGCCGGGTCCGGCTGGGAGTGGGCGACGACGACACCGGGGCGCGCGAAGGCGGCCACGATGTCGACATGGCCGAGCGTGCCGAAACCGTGCGGCGGATAGTCGCCGGTGAGCCCGCGCGGGAGCCAGATCGCCTTGCGGGTGCCGAGGTGGCCGTGGATCTCCGCCTCGACATGCTCACGCGTCCAGTGCGGATTGCGCTCGGGACCGAGCTGCACGGTCTCGGTGAGCAGGACCGTGCCCTCGCCGTCGACGTGGATGGCGCCGCCCTCGTTGACCAGCTTCGAGGCGTACGTCCGCGCTCCGGCCAGGTCGGACACGTACGCGCCGATCTTGGAGTCGTGCTCCCAGCGGGCCCAGTCCTGGGCGCCCCAGCCGTTGAACGTCCAGTCCACGGCGGCCAGTTCGCCCTTGCCGTTGGTGAGGAAGGTGGGGCCGATGTCCCGCATCCAGGCGTCGTCGAGTTCCCGCTCGACGGTGTCGACGTCCGGGCCCAGCTGCCGCCGCGCCTCGGCCGACTGCCCCGGCCCGCACACCACCGTCACGGGTTCGAAGCGCCGGATGGTCCGGGCCACCGCCGCCCAGGCCGCGCGCGACTCGGCGAGGTCGTCCGGGTTGTCGAAGGTGGGGTTGGGTCCCGGCCACGCCATCCAGGTGCGCTCGTGCGGGGTCCACTCGGCGGGCATTCGGAAGCCGTCGGCGACAGCAGACATCGGGGGGTCCTTAGAGGCTGTGGAGATCAGAGGAAGTACAGGCGGTTGAGGGAGACCGAGTCGGCCGGCTCGGAGCGCAACGGGTCGCCGTCGAGGGTGACCAGTCCGGTGCGCTGGTCGACGTCGACGGATCCGGTACGGGAGTTGAGGCGCAGGTCCGCCGGTCCGATGCCGCGGGTGCCGCGGACGGCGACCCGGCGGCGGCGGGTCGGCATCTGGTCGTTGCCCTGGTCCACCGCGGCCTGCGCCACGAAGGCCACCGAGATGTCGGCGGGCGTCGTGCCGTGCGCCCCGAACTGCGGTCCCAGGACGAGGGGTTCGCAGGTGTCGGTCGCGGCGTTCGGGTCGCCGACGACGCCGTACGCGGGGAAGCCGGACTTGAGCACGAGCTGCGGTTTGGCGCCGAAGTACTCCGGCCGCCACAGCACGATGTCGGCGAGCTTGCCGACCTCGATCGAGCCGACCTCGTGGGCGAGGCCGTGGGCCAGGGCGGGGTTGATGGTCAGCTTGGCCATGTACCGCAGGACGCGCGCGTTGTCGTCGCCGGTGTCCGAGGAGCCGTCGAGCGGGCCCAGTTCGGCCTTCATCTTGCCGGCCATCGCGAAGGTCCTGCGGACGGTCTCGCCGGCCCGGCCCATGCCCTGCGCGTCCGAGGAGGTGATCCCGATGGCGCCCAGGTCGTGCAGCACGTCCTCGGCGCCCATCGTCCCGGCCCGGATCCGGTCGCGGGCCATGGCCGCGTCACCGGGCAGGTCGGTCTTCAGGTCGTGGACGGAGACGATCATCCCGTAGTGCTCGGCGACCGCGTCCCGGCCGAACGGCAGGGTCGGGTTGGTGGACGACCCGATGACGTTCGGAACTCCCGCCATTTTCAGCACGTTCGGCACATGGCCGCCGCCGCAGCCCTCGATGTGGAAGGCGTGGATGGTGCGCCCGTCGAGGACCCGCAGCGTGTCCTCGACGGACAGGCATTCGTTCAACCCGTCGCTGTGCAGGGCGACTTGGACGTCGTGCTCCTCGGCCACCCGCAGCGCGGTGTCCAGCGCGCGGGTGTGGGCGCCCATGTCCTCGTGGACCTTGAAGCCGGAGGCACCGCCCTCGGCGAGCGCCTCCACCAGGGGGGCGTCGGAGGAGGACGAACCCCGGCCCAGGAAGCCGATGTTGACCGGCCAGGCGTCGAAGGCGTTGAACGCGTGCCGCAGCGCCCAGGGCGAGTTGACGCCGACGCCCCACACCGGCCCGAACTCCTGGCCGATGATCGTGGTCACCCCGGAGGCGAGCGAGGCCTCCATGATGCGCGGCGACAGCAGATGGACGTGCGTGTCGACGGCACCGGCGGTGGCGATGAGTCCCTCGCCGGACACGATGGACGTGCCCGTGCCGACCACCACGTCGACCCCGTCGAGGGTGTCGGGGTTCCCGGCCCGTCCGATCGAGCAGATGCGTCCCTCGCGGATGCCGATGGAGACCTTGCGGATCCCCTGCGCCGCGTCGATCACGACGACGTTGCTGATCACGACGTCGCAGGTGTCGCGGACGGCGGCCGCCTTGAGGTGCAGTCCGTCCCGGGCGGTCTTGCCGAAGCCGGCGAGGAACTCGTCGCCGTACTTCTGCGCGTCGGACTCGACGCGGACGGTCAGCCCGGAGTCGCCGAGGCGGACCCGGTCGCCGGCGCGGGGGCCGTGGGTGGCTGCGTACGCGTAGGGGTCGATGCTCATCGGCCGGCTCCTTCGGCTCCGAGATATCCACAGGCGGCGGCCCTGCGGAGGGCCTCTTCCCGCGCTCCGGGCGCATCCAGCGGTCCGTCGACCAGGCCGGCGAAGCCGATCGCGATCCGCTCGCCCCCGATCGGCAGCAGTCCGACCTCGACGCTCTCGCCCGGCCCGAAGCGGACCGACGACCCGGCGGGTACGGCGAGCCGCTTCCCGTAGGCGGCCGCCCGGTCGAAGTCGAGCCGCGGGTTCGCCTCGAAGAAGTGGAAGTGGGAGGTGACGGAGACCGGGACGGTGGCCGTGTTCGTGACCAGGATCCGCACGTCCGCCTCGGGTTCGGTGTGCGCGGGTCCCGGCAGCAGCCCACCCGGAGCCCGGTCGCCGAGCCCGGCGCCGGCGCCGATGGGGTCGCTGACCACCGCGAGCCGCGAGCCGTCGTCGAAGACGGCCTCGACGTGGACCTCGGTGACGACGTCGGCGACGCCCGGCAGGACGTCGTCCGGGCCGAGCACGGCCCGCGCCGCCGCGATCGCCTCGGCGAGGCGCCGCCCGTCGCGGGCGGCCTCGCAGACGGTGTCGGCGATGAGAGCGGTCGCCTCCGGGACGTTGAGCCTGAGGCCGCGGGCCCGCCGGGCGCGGGCCAGCTCCGCGGCCCCGAAGAGCAGCAGCCGGTCACGTTCCGTGGGGGTCAGTCTCACGACGCGACACCTCCTTGCCTTCCCTGGTTTAGAACATCACTCTAACCGCGAGATTCATGAAACGGAAACATTGACGAGCGACCTCTGCTCACGTCACATTGAACGTCGCTCAAACTTTTGCGAGCACGCAGGCGGCCGATCGAAGGAGACCAGCCATGCCGATAGAACAGCGCGGAGTCGACACCATCCCCGACGCGGAGCGCACCAGCGGGCCGCGCGACCTCGTCTCGATCCTGCTCGGGTCCAACCTGTGCCTCGGCGTGATCATCTTCGGCTGGCTGCCGCCGTCCTTCGGGCTCGACTGGTGGGCGTCGGTGAGTTCGGTGGTGGCGGGAACGGTCCTCGGCACGGCGGTCACGGCGCCGCTCGCCCTGGTGTCCCTGCGCACGGCGACGAACCTCTCGACGTCCTCCGGCGCCCAGTTCGGTGTGCGCGGCCGGCTGGTCGGTTCGGTCGTCGGCCTGCTGCTCGCCCTCGGCTACACCGCGCTGACCGTCTGGATCGGCGGCGATGTGATGGTCGGCGTCCTGCACCGCCTCGTCGGCCTGCCGGCCTCGGGGGTCTCGTACGCGGTGGTCTACGCGGTGCTGGCCGCGGCGACGGTGGCCGGCGCGGTCTACGGCTACCGGGTGCTGCTCGCGATGTCGCGGGTCCTGGCGGTCGGCATGACGGGGCTGCTGATCGTCGGCGTGATCGCCTACGCGCCGCACTTCACCACGGCCGCCCTGCCGGACGCCGGCGGGTACCTGCTCGGTTCCTTCTGGCCGACCTGGCTGCTCGCGGCGGTCGCGGCCGGCCTCTCCGGACCCATCGCGTTCATCACGCTCCTCGGTGACTACACGCGCTACATCTCGCCGGCCCGGCACACCTCGCGCAAGGTCCTGCACGCGACCTGGCTGGGGCTGATCGCCGGCCTGCTGGTCCCGCAGCTCTTCGGCACCTTCACGGCGTACGCGGCCCGCGCCGCCCTCGACTACGCGGGAGGGCTGGTCTCGGCCTCCCCCGCCTGGTACCTGGTCCCGCTGCTGCTCGCCGCCTCCGCGGGCTCGGTCGGCAACGCGGGTCTGATGCTCTACTCCATGGGCCTGGACCTGGACGCGATCCTGCCGCGCGCGTCCCGGGCCAAGGCCACGCTCACGGTCGCCGTCGTCGCCACGGTCTGCGTCTTCGTCGGCCACTACGCCTGGAACGCGCAGTCCGCGATGACGTCCTTCGTGCTGCTGCTCACCGCGATCGGCACCCCGTGGGCGGTCATCACCCTGATCGGCTTCGCGCGCTGCCGCGGCGTCTACGACCCCGACGCCCTCCAGGTCTTCAACCGCCGTTCCCAGGGCGGGATCTACTGGTACCGCGGCGGCTGGAACCTCCGGGCCACGGGGGCCTGGGCCCTGGGCGCCCTGGTCGGACTGCTCGCCGTGTCCCTGCCGTCGTACGAGGGCCCGCTGCTGTCGCTGACGGGCGGGGTGGACTGCAGCTTCCTGCTGTCCGGGCTGGTGGGCGGCGCGGCCTACCTCGCCCTGACGGCACGGGCGGCGCGCACCCCGGCACCCACGGACACGGAGGCCTCGCCGGCCTCGGTGGTGTCGTAACGCGGGGGCGCACAGCGCAAATGCGGTGGTGCCGAAGCGGGTGCCGCACCGCGCGAAGGCCCGCCCTGGTCATCCGGGGCGGGCCATTTCACGTCCGTCGGCGTTCACGTCCGGCGGCGTTGACGTCCGGCGTTCACGTCCGTCAGGCCAGCGGGTGCATCCAGCCGTGCCGGTCCTCGGTGACACCGCGCTGGATGTCGAGGAGCGCCTCACGCAGCTTCAGGGTGACCTCGCCGGGCTCGCCGCCCGACTGCTGCCACTCGGTGCCGGCGCGCTTGACCGTGCCGACCGGAGTGATGACAGCGGCGGTGCCGCACGCGAAGACCTCGGTGAGGGTGCCGTTCTCGGTGTCGCGCTGCCACTGGTCGATCGAGACCCGGCTCTCGTGCGACTCGTAGCCGAGGTCACGGGCGACGGTGAGGAGGGAGTCGCGGGTGACGCCGGCGAGGAGGGAGCCGGTGAGCTCAGGGGTGACGATCTTGTCCCCGTACACGAAGTACAGGTTCATGCCGCCGAGCTCCTCGACCCACTTGTGCTCCACGGCGTCGAGGTAGGCGACCTGGTCGCAGCCCTTCGCGGCCGCCTCGGCCTGCGCGAGCAGCGACGCGGCGTAGTTGCCGCCGGTCTTGGCGTCGCCCATGCCGCCGGGGACGGCGCGGACGCGGTCCTCGGAGAGCCAGATGGAGACGGGCCGCACGCCCCCGGCGAAGTACGCGCCGGCGGGCGAGGCGATGACCAGGAAGAGGTACTCGTTGGCGGGCTTCACACCCAGACCGACCTCGGTCGCGATCATGAACGGGCGCAGGTAGAGGGACTCCTCGCCGCCGTGCTCCGGGACCCAGGCGCGGTCGTGCTGGACGAGGACGTCACAGGCCTCGATGAAGGTCTCGACCGGCAGCTCCGGCATGCCGAGCCGGCGCGCGGAGGCCTGGAAGCGCCTGGCGTTCATCTCGGGGCGGAAGGTGGCGACGGAGCCGTCGGGCTGGCGGTACGCCTTGAGTCCCTCGAAGATCTCCTGCGCGTAGTGCAGGGTCATGTTCGCCGGGTCGAGGGAGAGCGGACCGTACGGGACGAGCTGGCCGTCGTGCCAGCCCCTGCCTTCCGTCCACCGGATCGTCACCATGTGGTCGGTGAAGTGGCGGCCGAACCCGGGGTTGGCCAGGACCGCCGCGCGCTCCGCGGCGGAGCGGGGCTGCGAGGAGGGCTTGAGCTCGATTGTGCGCGTCGTCATGAGTGGTTGTCCTTCGCGTATGTCCCGGGCGGACGTTGGGGCAACCCCGTTCTTGCGGCCGGGGGTCCGGGGATTGCTCCCCGGGTGGTGCGGTAGCGGTTGTGCCTGACGGGCCGCGCTCACGTCCGTACTGACCGTGGCCAGTACGTGGACGTCCGAGCATTCCGTCATGCGGCGGCTCCCGTCCGATTATCGCGCGAGCGGAGCCAGGGACGAAAACAGTGGGAATGCGGGCCCAGGGGATGATGGTGACACCCCGGCGGGGCATAGGAAAAGCCGCCGGGAGCGGCAGCTCCCCGGCGGCTACACCCTGTCCGGTGATTCGGCCCGGACAGGGCCTTGAGTGGCGCGGCGGGTCAGCCGGCTACTCGTACGGCGAGCGCGTCGCCGATTTCGTCGGTGGTACGGGCGGGCCCGCCGACCCGCTCCGCCAGGTCGCCGGCGACGGCGTCCTCGATGCGGGCGGCCTCGGCCTCGTAGCCGAGGTGGCGCAGCAGCAGGGCCACGGACAGGACGGTGGCGCTGGGGTCGGCCTTGCCCTGACCCGCGATGTCCGGCGCCGAGCCGTGCACGGGCTCGAACATCGACGGGAAGTCGCCGCTCGGGTTGATGTTGCCGGAGGCGGCGACGCCGATGCCGCCGGAGACGGCCGCGGCGAGGTCGGTGATGATGTCGCCGAAGAGGTTGTCGGTGACGATCACGTCGAAGCGGGCGGGGTCCGTGACGAGGTAGATCGTCGCGGCGTCCACGTGGATGTAGTCGGTGGTGACCTCGGGGTACTCCTCGGCCACCTTGTTGAAGACGTTCGTCCAGAGGTGGCCGGCGAAGGTCAGCACGTTGTTCTTGTGGACCAGCGTCAGCTTCTTGCGCGGACGGGCCTGGGCGCGGGCGAAGGCGTCCCGGACGACGCGCTCGACACCGAAGGCCGTGTTCACGGAGACCTCGGTGGCGACCTCGTGCTCGGTGCCCTTGCGGATCGTGCCGCCGTTGCCGGTGTACGGGCCCTCGGTGCCCTCACGGATCACGATGAAGTCGATCTCCGGCTGCCCCGCCAGCGGGGTGGCGACACCCGGGAGGAGCTTCGACGGACGCAGGTTGACGTGGTGGTCGAAGGCGAAGCGGAGCTTGAGCAGGAAGCCGCGCTCCAGGACGCCGGACGGGACCGAGGGGTCACCGATCGCGCCGAGCAGGATCGCGTCGTGCGGCTTGAGGGCGTCGAGGTCGGCGTCGGTGAGGGTCTCACCGGTGGCGTGGTAGCGCTTGGCGCCGAAGTCGAACTCTCTGGTCTCCAGCTTCACATCCTGCGGAAGGACGGCGGAGAGGACCTTCAGCCCCTGGGCCACGACCTCCTGGCCGATGCCGTCACCGGGAATCACTGCGAGATTGATGCTGCGAGCCATGACGGCACCGTACTCCTTGTCCCATGGGATGACACGGGGTGTCCGCGATGCGGACACCGTCGACGGCGGCGAACTGCGGACGATGGGCCCCCGACCGCGGGCGACAGATCCGTCGGGCGTGGGCGGGACCTCACCTCGGCCGGCGGCGCACCGATCCGTCAGCTCGTGTTCACCCGGGTGTTGGACAGTTGTTGGGGGTTGCTGGGAAGTTTCCCGGCATGGACACCCCTGACGTCGGCATTCCGGAGCAGCTCGCGCGCCGGATGAGCATGGCGGAGCAGCACGAGTACCTGCGTACGAAGCTGTCCCGGCGACGCGCGCTGGTGACCGCGGGCGCGGTCGCCGGCGGACTGCTGACCGGCTGTTCCGGGTCCGGCACGGCCACCGGAACCCGGTCGTCCGCGCCGGGCTCGGTCCCCGCCACCGGTCAGGTGCACGGATCCGTCGCCGCGCCGTTCGGCCGTCATCTCGCGTTCGGCGCCGACCCGAAGACCCAGATGCGGCTCTCCTGGCAGGTGCCCTTCGCGGTCAGGAAGCCGTATGTGCGGGTGGGGTTGAAGCCCGAGGAGCTGAGCCGGAAGATCGAGGCCGAGATCCGCGACCTGCACACGCCGGGGCTCGAGGGCCGGCGGTTCGCGGTGGACCAGTACTACCTGCACGCCGCGCTCGACGGCCTGCGGCCGGGCACGACGTACTACTACGGCGTCGGCCACGACGGCTTCGACCCCGCGTCCCGGACCCGGCTGTCGACGGTCGGCACCTTCCGTACGGCGCCCGCCGCTCCCGAGACGTTCGTGTTCACCGCCTTCGGCGACCAGGGCGTCAGCTCCCACGCGCTGGCCAACGACCGGGTGATCCTCGCCCGGCACCCGTCCTTCCATCTGCACGCGGGCGACATCTGCTACGCGGACACGACCGGCCACGGCGAGGACTCGGACGTCTACGACCCCACCGTCTGGGACCAGTTCCTCACCCAGACCGAGTCGGTGGCGAAGTCGGTGCCGTGGATGGTGACGACCGGCAACCACGACATGGAGGCCTGGTACTCGCCGAACGGCTACGGGGGCCAGGCGGCCCGCTGGTCGCTCCCGGACAGCGGCTTCGACGCGCGGAACGCCCCGGGCGTCTACTCGTTCACGTACGGCAACGTCGGGATCGTGGCGCTGGACGCGAACGACGTGTCGTACGAGATCCCCGCCAACAAGGGCTGCACGGGCGGCCGGCAGACGGCCTGGCTCGACAAGCGGCTCGGTGAACTGCGCGGGACGGTCGACTTCGTCGTGGTCTTCTTCCACCACTGCGCCTACTCGACGTCGACCCACGCCTCCGACGGGGGCGTGCGCGACGCCTGGCTGCCGCTCTTCACCAAGCACCAGGTGGACCTGGTGATCAACGGACACAACCACGTGTACGAGCGGACCGACGCCATCAAGGGCGGCGCCGTGGGCAAGGCGATACCGGTGGGCGCGTCGACCGATCCGACCCGGGACGGGATCGTGTACGTCACGGCGGGCGGCGCGGGCAAGGACCTGTACCGCTTCCCCGAAGGGGTCAAGGACAGCTACGAGGGCAAGGTGGCGGACCGCGAGTCCGTGGACACCTTCCACTGGACCGAGGCACGCGAGCGCAACCGCGACACCGTGGAGTGGTCCCGGGTGCGGTACACCGGCTTCTCGTTCCTCTCGGTGGAGGCGCAGGCGGGCGCCGATCCCCGGCTCAGGGTGTCGGCGCTCGCCGAGAGCGGAGAGCGCATCGACCACTTCGAGGTGCGGCGCGGACGGTGAGCCCGCGCCGCACCCCGCGCGGGCGCGGCTCCCGGCACTCGGGTGGTGCGACTGCGTGCGCTGCGATTTCAGGTGGGACGGCCCCGCGCGTGCTGGTGTTGCTGATGCTTACGTTGCTGATGCTGATGTTGCTGCTCGGAACGGGCCTCAGTGGCCCGTCGCTCCGCCGTTGTCCCGGCGGTCGAGGGCGCGCTGCAGGGCCGCCGCGGCGTTCTTGCGGTCGGACTCACTCGTACGGGAAACGTGACGGACTCGGCGGACGGTCGTCTCGGCCATGATGATCGACTCCTTGCCTCCGGTACATACCGACCGGAAGTGCGGTGAGGGATACGAGACGCCGGAAGGGGCGGGGAGCGCTGGCCGCAGGGGTTGCCTGCTCGGGGCCCGGCTCACGACCGCCATTCGCTTGATCGAGCGAGACGTTCGGCTTCTACAAAGCTATGCGAGGACCGGGCTCCTGTCTCCACAATTACTCGGACTTCCTACTATCTGAGACGGCGACTTGCGTCACACCGTCCTGACCTGCGACGACGCCTCGCACCACATCTCCGGCCGCCGGATGCAACCGCAGCGCCCCGACGGTCGCGAGCAGACAGACCGCCCCCATCACCACAAACGCCATGGAATACGCCGAACCCGGGGCGTCCGTCAGCACCGCACCGGCGCGCAGCGCGACGGTCGCGACGGCCACGCCCAGGCCGACGATCAGCGCGACGGGCGATCGAGAGCAGCGCTCTCGCTACAGATCAGCGCTCTCATCGCAGAGCACCGCTGCCACCGCAGAGCACCGCTCTCTCCCGCGAGCGGTGCTCATCCCCGTCGGGGATGCAGTGCCCGGAGCTCTCGGATCAGTGCGCGGACCGCGACCGTCGGGGCCAGTTCGGGCGTGGTGACGTAGCCGACGGAGCGGGTCGGGCGTTCCGGGCCGAGGTCGGTGATCTCGGTGGTGAGCGGTGCACTCGTGAGGGAGAGGGCGGGCATGATGGCCATTCCGAGACCACTGCTCACCATCGAGAGCACCGCTCCGTCGTCCTCGGCACGGACCGTCGCGGACGGGATCCAGTCCTGCGCGTCCCACCAGGTCCGGGTGTAGGACGAGCAGTTCTCCGTCCAGTCGACCAGCGGGAGCGACCGCGGGTCCCGGTGCCCGGCCGGATGGACCAGGGCGTACGGCTCCGACAGCAGCACGTCGCCGACCAGCTCCGGCGGCACGGGCGCACTCGTACCGATCGTGGCGATCCCGATGTCCGCCCTGCCCTCGGCCACCTCCCCCGCCGCGCCGGGGCCGACCTCGCGCACCACGCGCACGGTGGGCTCGACCCCCGGGTGACGGACGGCCAGCCGTTCCAGCGCGGGCGGCAGCAGGTACAGGGCCGCGCTGCGGAACGCAGCGATGCGCAGCGGCCCGCTCACGGTGTCCCGTCCGCCCGGCCCCGCCCCGGCCCCCTGCGTCTCCGCGGTGAGCGTCTCCAGCATCCGCAGCACCCGTCGGGCATGGCTGACCGCCCGCTCCCCCGCGACCGTGGGCCGCGCCCCGTACCGCCCGCGCTCGAACAGCACGACACCGAGCTTGCGTTCGATGCCGCGTACCGCGTGCGAGACCGCCGACTGGGTCGTGCCGAGTGAACCCGCCGCCGCCGAGAAGCCGCCCTCCCGCGCGACGGCGACCAAGGTCCGCAGCTCTCGCGGGGCGAGGTCGGGTGTGGTCATCGGGGCTCCCGCCTGGCGGTATGAGGACGGCTCATGGATGCGACCGTTCCATGAGCGCAACCGTCTGCCCGGGCCCCGCATTCCTGCCTACGGTCGCGTTCATGAACGCGACTCACCCCGCCACGAACGCCACTCACCCCGCCACGCCGGCCACGGGCACCCCCTCCGACCCCGCCACCAAGACCGGTGCCGGCACGGGCACGGGCACCGGCACGGATACGGGCACCCGTACGAGCACCGACCCCGCTACCAACACCCGCACCCGCACCGCTCTCACCGTCCACCAGATCGCCCGTCCCACCGGCTTCCCCGCCCCTGACCACTTCCGCTTCGTCGAGTCCCCCGTGCCCGAGCCCGCGCCGGGCACCGTCCTGGTCGAGAACCTCTACTGGTCCGTCGACCCGTACCACCGCGAAATGATGGACGGGGACTTCGAGTTGAACGCCCCGCTGGAGGGCCGCGCGCTCGGGCGGGTGATCGCGTCCCGGGACCCGGCGCTCGAAGAGGGGGAGATCGTCTTCCACCGGCACGGCTGGCGCACGCACGCGGTCGTGCGCCCCGAGGAGACCAGACGGCTCCCGCACCACGAGGGCGTGCCGCTCTCCGCGTATCTGAGCATCCTCGGCGGCACCGGCCTCACCGCGTACGTGGGCCTGACGCGGATCGCCCGGCTCCGCGAGGGGGACGACCTGTTCGTCTCGTCCGCCGCGGGCGGCGTAGGCACGGCGACCGGCCGGCTGGCCCGCCTGATGGGCGCGGGACGCCTCGTCGGCAGCGCGGGCAGCCCGGCGAAGGTGGCGTATCTGAAGGAACACGTCGGCTACGACGCGGCCTTCGACTATCACGCGGGCCCCGTCGCCGACCTGTTGGCCGGGGCCGCGCCCGACGGCATCGACGTGTTCGTCGACAACGTCGGCGGCGACCATCTCGGCGCGGCGATCGGCGCGTTGCGCGAGCGCGGCCGGGTGGTGCGGGTGGGCACGGTCGGCCAGTACAACACCCCGGAGGCGCCCCTCGCGCTGTTCAACCACGCCGACGTCGTGGAGAAGAGTCTGCGCATCGAGGGCTTCCTGGTGCGCAACCACCTCGACGTGCAGGAGGAGTTGTACGAGTTCGCCGTACCGCATCTGCGCAGCGGGCGGCTCGCGCTCGACGAGACGGTCGTCGACGGCTTCGAGCGGATCGTGGAGGCGTTCCTGTCGATGCTGCACGGCGGCAACACCGGCAAGATCATCGTGCGCGACGCGTCGCAAACGCCCTGACGGCAGGGGGCGAGCCGGAGCGCGCGAACCGTGACGACAGCGGACGGACCGCAGCTCTCGAACCGTGACGACAGCGGACGGACCGCCGCCCGCGATCCGTCACAGCACGTCGCCGTCCCGCCAGTCGAAGACCAGCTCGTGCGCCGGGTCGAGGTGCCCCGCGGAGGCGGGGCGCAGGAAGGTGGTGCCCTCCTCGGCGGGCAGCCGGACGACGCCCTCCGGGCCGAGCGCGCAGATCCGGCCGGGCCAGACCTGCCAGCCGCGGGCCGCGTAGAGGGTGGCGCCGTCCTCGCTGGCGGAGAGCGCACCGAGGTCGTACGCGCCGTCGACGACCCGTTCCAGCGCGGCCATGACCTGCCCGCCCAGGCCGGTACGGCGGGCGTCGGGGCGTACACCGACCGCCTCGACGTAACCGACCCGCAGCGAACGCCCGTCGTGCAGGACGCGCCGCTGGATCACCGAGCCGTGGGCGGCGAGGCCCCGCTCGTCGTGGACCAGGGCGTGGATGCCGCCGAGGCCGTGGTCCCAGTCCTCGTCGGCGAAGCCCCCGTCGAAGGCGGCGTCCAGGAGGGTGCGGGCGGCGCGGAGCTCGGCGGGGGTGAGATCCGCCGTGTGGGCGGTACGCAGTCGCGTGGTCATCGCCTCAGTATTCCCGCGAGCCCCTACGACCGCCGAGGCTTCCGCCACCGACGTCCGCCGCTGCCAGCCACCACCGGCAGCCACCGCCGACATCCACCCCTGGCAGCCACCACCCGCGGCCACCACCGACATCCACCCCTGACCGCGTCGGCACCCCCAGTCCCCAGCTAACCCTCTAAATCATCTTGACCGGTTAGCCCTGACGTGATGGACTCAGCACATCGCATTAACCGTCAAAACAACTTTGAGGGGTTAGCAGCCATGAGCACCCTGAGCCTCCGCCCGGTCCGCCACCGCACCGCCACCGTCCGCGGTCACGAGATCGCCTACCGCCAGGCGGGCCCCGCCGACGCGCCGGTCCTGCTGCTCCTGCACGGCTTCCCGACCAGTTCGCACATGTTCCGCGACCTGATCCCGCTGCTGTCCGACCGCTACCGGCTGATCGCCCCCGACCACCTCGGCTTCGGCCGCTCGGCGACCCCGCCGGCCACCGAGTTCCCGTACACCTTCGCCCAACTGGCGGAGATCACCGGCGAGTTCACCGAGCAGCTCGGCCTGAAGGAGTACGCGCTCTACGTCCAGGACTACGGCGCGCCCATCGGCCTCCGGCTGGCGCTCGCGCACCCGGACCGGGTGACGGCGATCATCACGCAGAACGGCAACGCGTACGAGGAGGGGCTCGGCACCGAGGCCTGGGCGCCGGTCCGCGCGCTGATCGCGGAGCGCACACCCGAGACCGAGGCACCGGTCCGTGAGATCAGCAGCCCGGACGGCATCAAGTGGCAGTACCTGCACGGCGTTCCGGAGGACCGTCAGGATCAGGTCAGCCCCGACGCGTACCAGTACGACGCCGCGCTGATGGCCCGCCCCGGGCAGCCGGAGATCCAGCTCGACCTGATCTCCGACTACGGCTCCAACTTCGAGCTCTACCCCGCCTTCCACGAGTACTTCCGCAGCAGCCGGGTGCCGCTGCTCGCGGTCTGGGGCGCCCATGACGAGATCTTCGTCCCGGCGGGCGCGCTCGCCTTCCTCCGCGACCTTCCGGAGGCCGAGATCCACCTGCTGCCGACGGGCCACTTCGCCCTGGAGACGCACGCGGGCCAGGCAGCCGCCCTGATCGGCGACTTCCTGGCCCGGAACCTCACGCGGTAGCGGTCAGCCCATGTGCGGGTACGTGTAGTCGGTCGGCGGGACCAGCGTCTCCTTGATGGCGCGGGTCAGCGTCCAGCGCATCAGGTTCTGCGGGGCGCCGGCCTTGTCGTTGGTGCCGGAGGCCCGGCCGCCGCCGAAGGGCTGCTGGCCGACGACGGCGCCGGTCGACTTGTCGTTGATGTAGAAGTTGCCCGCCGCGTAGCGGAGCTTCTCCATCGTGTACGCGGCCGCCGCACGGTCGTTGGAGACGACGGCGCCCGTGAGCGCGTAGTCCGAGGCCGACTCCATCTGGGTCAGCATCTCGTCGTACGCGTCGTCCTCGTAGACGTGCACCGCGAGGAAGGGGCCGAAGTACTCGGTCTTGAAGACCTCGTTCTCCGGGTCCGAGCACTCGACGACGGTCGGGCGCACGAAGTAGCCGACCGAGTCGTCGTACTCGCCGCCCGCGACGATCGTGCAGGTCGGGTCGGACTTGGCCCGGTCGATGGCCGCCTTGTTCTTGGCGAACGAACGCTCGTCGATGACCGCGCCGACGAAGTTCGACAGGTCGGTGACGTCACCCATGGTCAGGTAGTCGACCTCGGCCGCGAACTCCTCCTTGAAACCGGAGTTCCAGATGGAGGCCGGGACGTACGCGCGGGAGGTCGCGGAGCACTTCTGGCCCTGGTACTCGAAGGCACCGCGGGTCAGCGCCGTCTTGAGGACGGCGCGGTCGGCGCTCGGGTGCGCGACCAGGAAGTCCTTGCCGCCGGTCTCGCCGACCAGACGCGGGTAGGAGCGGTACTTCTCGATGTTGTTGCCGACCGTCTTCCACAGGTACTGGAAGGTCTTGGTCGAGCCGGTGAAGTGGATGCCCGCGAGATCGCGGTGCTCCAGGGCGACCTTGGAGACCTCGATGCCGTCGCCGGTGACGAGGTTGATGACGCCCTTGGGCAGGCCCGCCTCCTCCAGGAGCTGCATCAGCAGCACGGCGGCGTGCGTCTGCGTCGGGGACGGCTTCCAGACGACGACGTTGCCCATGAGCGCGGGCGCGGTCGGCAGGTTGCCCGCGATCGCCGTGAAGTTGAACGGCGTGATCGCGTAGACGAAGCCTTCGAGCGGGCGGTGGTCCAGACGGTTCCAGACACCCGGGGAGTTCGCCGGCGGCTGCTCGGCGAGCAGGTCACGGGCGTACTTGACGTTGAAGCGCCAGAAGTCGACGAGCTCGCAGGGACAGTCGATCTCGGCCTGCTGGGCGGTCTTCGACTGGCCGAGCATGGTGGAGGCGGCGAGGGTCTCGCGCCAGGGGCCGGCGAGCAGCTCGGCGGCGCGCAGGATGATCGCGGCGCGGTCGTCGAAGGACATCGCGCGCCAGGCCGGAGCGGCGGCGAGGGCCGCGTCGACCGCGTCCTGCGCGTCCTGCTGGGTGGCGTGGGCGCCGGTGCCGATGACGGCCTTGTGGTTGTGCGGCTGCACGACCTCGAAGCGCTCACCGCCGCCGAGCCGCTTCTCGCCGCCGATGGTCATCGGCAGCTCGATCGGGTTCTCGGCCAGCTCCTTGAGCTTGACCTCCAGGCGGGCGCGCTCGGGCGAGCCGGGCGCGTAGCCGTGCACCGGCTCATTGACGGGGGCGGGGACCTGGGTTACGGCATCCATGGTTTCCGAGACTCCTTAACTGAGCGGTGGGTCAGCCCTTGGTGAGGATCGAGCGGGCGCTGTGCCTTTCCGGGGGACGCGGTGTCCCATTGCGGCTGCGCCGCGGGCCGGACCCCCGGCCGAAAGCTCCAGCAATCGTCATCTTTCAGCTTCTGGTCAGAATGCTGCGTGCGAAAAAGAGCAGGTTGGCCGGCTTCTCCGCGAGGCGGCGCATGAAGTAGCCGTACCAGTCGGTGCCGTACGCGGTGTACACACGCATCCGGTGGCCCTCGGCGGCGAGCCGCAGGTGCTCCTCGCCGCGGATGCCGTACAGCATCTGGAATTCGTACTCGTCGAGCTTGCGGCCGGCGCGCCGGGCGAGCTCCTGGGCGATGGAGATCAGCCGGGGGTCGTGGGACCCGATCATCGGGTACCCGTCGCCCTCCATCAGGATGCGCAGCACCCGAACGTACGCCTTGTCGACCTCGGCCTTTGCCTGGTACGCGACCTCGGCGGGCTCCTTGTAGGCCCCCTTCACGATACGCACGCGGCTGCCGCTCGCGGCGAGCCGGCGGGCGTCGGCCTCGGTGCGGAACAGGTAGGCCTGGATGACGCAGCCCGTCTGCGGGAAGTCCTTCCGCAGCTCCTCGTGGATGGTGAACATCGAGTCGAGGGTGGTGTGGTCCTCGGCGTCCAGCGTGACGGTGGTGCCGATGGCGGCGGCGGCCTCGACGACCGGGCGGACATTGGCGAGGGCCAGCTCGTGGCCGTCCTCCAGCGCCTGGCCGAACATCGACAGCTTGACGGACATCTCGGCCCGGGTGCCGAGGTCCAGCGACTGGAGGCGCTCGATCAGTTCGAGATACGCGTCCCGGGCGGCGTACGCCTGCTCACGCGTGGTGATGTCCTCGCCGACCACGTCGAGGGTGACCGCGAGGCCCTTGGCGACGGCGTCCTGGACGACCGGGACGACCTGGTCGACGTTCTCGCCGGCGATGAAGCGGGCCACCACCTGCTTGGTGCCGGGGGCGGCCGACACGAAGCGGCGCATCCGGTCGCTGCGCGATGCGGCGAGAATCACGGGACCCAGCACGGGGCACCTCCACGGAAAGTACGGACGGCCGCGGACCCCGGAGGCGGAACGCCCGGGTACGGCACGGAGAACCACCGTGAAACCTAAGGATCCCTCCGATCGTGGGCCATCGACAGCTGTCACGCATCCGTGCCCTGGATCTCAGACATCTGTATGAAGGGGCTTGGGAAATAGGGGAGAATGCCCGTGTGACGGGTGATTTCAAGGCGGGCAGGGCGGACGGCCGCGGTGACTACCAGGAGCTGGTCGACGAGATCTCGGCGCTGCTCGGCGCCCCCGCGACGCTGGAGAACCGGGACTTCGAGCTGATCGCGTTCGGCGCCTACGACAGCGACCGCGACTTCGACGAGGGCTCCCTCGACCCGGTGCGGACCCGCTCGATCCTCACGCGCCGCTCGACCTCGGCGGTCCGCACCTGGTTCGAGGGCTTCGGCATCGCCCGCGCGAGCGGCCCGGTCCGCATCCCGCCGACCCCGGAGGCGGGGGTGTACCGGGGACGTATCTGTCTGCCCGTACGCCATCGGGGGGTGGTGCTGGGTTACGTGTGGCTCCTGGACGACGATCCCGGGCCCACGGACGAGCAGCTGGGTGCCGCCATGGAGGTCGCCGCCCGTATCGGCGCGCTGCTCGGGGACGAGGCACAGGCGGGCGCGGACCTCACCCGTGAGCTGCGGGCCGTGCTCACCGCCGAGCGCGGCTGGCAGCGGGACATGGCGGTGGCCGAACTGCGCACGGCCCTCGGCCCGCGCGGCGACGGACTGCACACCGTCGTCTGTGTCGCCCCCTGGCCCTCGGCCGACCCGGACGACGCCCCCTCGGTCCGTACGGTGCCGGGCGCGACCGCGCTGTGCACGGTGCCGTGGGGCGCGGCCGGGCAGAGCCTGGCGCTGCTGGTACGGCTGCGGTCCCCGGACGTACTGACCCCGGCGCTCTCGGCCGCGGCCCGCTTCGTCCGCGAGGCTGACAACCCGCCCGGGGCACGCTTGAGGGAGGGGGTCGGCACCGGCGGGGGCACGGGGGGCGGCGCCGGAAGCGGCACGGCCGGCGGCACCGGCTCCCCGGCGGGTCCGGGGGCCGGGGGCGTTGGCGTGGGTGATGCGGGCGGAGGCAAAGCAGCCGCGGGCGGAGGCAAAGCAGCCGTCGGAGGCGTCGGCGCCGCGGGCGGAGGCAAGGCGGCCATGGGTGGCCGTGCGGCTGGAACCCGTGGTGGGGGGCGGGCGGCGGCCGGAGTCGCGGCCGCCCGCGTCGGCCTCGCCGAGCTGGGCGCGGCCTGGCACGAGGCATCCGCCGCCGCGCGCGCCGCGCTGGCCGAGCCGCGCCTCGGCCCGGTCGCCGAGTGGGCGTCCATCGGCCCCTTCCGCCTGCTGACCTCGCTGCCCCCGGAGGCGGCCCAGGACCCTGCCGTACGCACTCTGTTGGCCCCCGCCCACCACGAACTCGCCCGTACCGCCGAGGTGTTCCTCGACTGCGCGGGGCAAGCCGGCCGCACGGCGGCGGAGCTGGGCATCCACCGGCAGACGCTCTACTACCGCCTGTCGCGTGTCGAGCAACTGACGGGGCTGGACCTGGACGACGGCGAGGACCGGCTGTTGTTGCACATGGCGTTGAAGGGGGCGCGGCTCTGAGCGGCTTCCCGCGACCGCGCCAGCGGCCGGAGGGCGCTCATTCCTTGGTCGCTCCGGCGAGCATCCCGGAGACGAGTGTGCGCTGCGAGAACAGGAAGAGCACCAGCACAGGCAGGATGGCGACGATGATCGCCAGAGCCAGTTCCGGGATGGTGATGTTCAGACCGGCGCCGGCCACCGGGTTGAAGGACGGGGTGGAGGTGAGCAGTTGGTTCAGGCCCACCTGGACCGGGAACTGCTCGCTGTTCGGCAGGACGAGGTAGGGCAGGAAGAAGTTGTTCCAGTTGCCCACGAAGCTGAAGAACGCGACCAGGCCGACCACCGGCTTCGCCAGCGGCAGCGCGATGCGCGAGAAGAGCTGCCATTCCGTGCAGCCGTCGATCCGCGCGGCGGACAGCAGATCCCTGGGCAGGCTGCTCCCGAAATAGATGTACACGAGGTACACGCCGAACGGGTAGAAGGAGAAGGGCAGGATCACCGACCAGATGGTGCCGATCAGGTGGAAGCGGTTGAGCTCCAGGAAGACCGGCAGCACCAGGGTGGCCTGCGGCATGATCATCGTGACCAGAGTGATCATGAGGAGCGTCTTGCGCCCCCGGAATTTGGTGAGGGCGAGCGCGTAGCCGGCCGGCACGCTGACGGCCAGCGTCAGGACGAGCGAACCGCCTGAGTAGATCGCCGAGTTGCGCAGCCAGGTGACCATGACGCCGTCCTGAAAGGCGAACAGGTGTCGCCAGGCGGCGCCGATCTGCTGGAACGACCCGAAGGAGAGCGGGTTGTCCCGCACCACTTCGCCGGCGGTCTTGGACGGTGCGAGCAGCAGCCAGACCACCGGCAGCACGAAGAACACCAGCAGGACGGCGAGCAGGACGCCGACCACCAGGAAGGAGAGGGCCCTGGAAGGCCGGACGTGCCGGGGCACGGCTGCCGAGGGGAGAGTGGATTGCGTCATTTCTCATCCAACTTGAACAGGTTCGATCGGGCGACCAGCAGTCCGGCGGCCAGCAGTCCCACGGCCAGCAGGAAGACGGCGATGGCGGCGGCGCCGTTGAAGTCGCCCTGCTGGAAGGCGTAGACGTAGGCCAGCTGGTTGGGCGACCAGGTGGGGCTCACCCGGCCGAGGCTGGCGGTCTGGAGCAGTTGGGGCTCGACGAACAACTGGGTGCCGGTCGCGAACGCCATGATCGTCATGTAGACGATCCACTGCCGGATCATCGGGATCTGGATGTGCCAGGCGGTACGCCAGGGCCCCGCGCCGTCCATCCGGGCGGCTTCCAGCACCTCGTCGGGGATGTTGTTCAGCGCCCCGTACATCACGACCATCCAGCCGCCGGCGCCGGTCCAGAAGGCGATCAGCATGAGGATCAGCGGCAGGTTGCCGGGGGCGAGCACGGCCGCGAAGGTGTGCAGCCCCATGCTCTTGAGCACCCAGGACACCGGGCTGACGTCCGGGTCCAGCATGAACAGCCAGACCAGCACGCTCGCCACTCCGGCGAGGGCGCCGGGGATGTAGTAAAGGAAGCGGAAGAGCGCCGACGTACCCGGACGCACCCGGCCGCGCAGCACCACCGCGACCAGGACCACCAGGACCACCAGGACGACCAGCCACAGCGACAGGTAGATCAGCATGTGGGTGAAGGCCGGCACGAACCGGTAGTCCTGGGCGACCTTCACGAACTGGTTGAGGCCGGTGAACTGCCCCCGGTCGTTGGTGAGCGCCAGGTAGAACGAGTAACCGGTGGGGAAGACGCCGAAGGCGAGCAGCAGCACCGCGTATCCGGCGACGAAGATGTAGCCCGCGAGACCGGGGCCCCTCCGGCGCGGCGTGCTGCCGCGGCGGAGGGGGGAGACGGCGACGCGCTCGGTCTCCAGCAGAGTCACTGATTGACCACCTTGTATCCCTGGGCCTTCGCCTCGTTGCTGATCTCCTGCTGCCAGGCGGGCAGTGTCGAGGTCAGGCTCTTGCCGGCGGTCAGGGCCGGCAGGACGACGCTGGACCAGGCGGTGGCGTCCGGGAACTTGGTGTTCGACCAGCCGGTCCACACCTCGTTCGCGGCCTCCTGGAACGGCTTGCTGACGTCGTTGGCGAAGTAGTCGCTGTTGGCCGGGTTGGCAAGCCAGGCCTGCGCGGCCTTGGTGTAGGCCGGGTAGGTGGGCGCGGCGGCCTGGTTCTCGTCGGAGGTGGTCAGCCACGTCGCGAGGTCCGTGGACGCCTTGAGGTTGGCGCTGTGCGAGGACACCATCCACACGCCGCCGCCGACGTTTCCGGTGGCCGCCGTGGTCTCACCCTTCCAGGTCAGCGGGGACGCCGCGGCGATCTGCTTGGCCGGGGTCTTGAAGGCGGCCTTGAAGAGGTACTGGCCGTACCAGGACGGCCCGTACGCCATCAGGACCTTGCTGCCGCTGTCCTTGGCGAAACCCTGGCTGAAGAAGCCCTTGGTGGTGACGGCCTTGGCGTCGATCAGACCGTCCAGCAGCTTGGCCGTCCGGGTGCACTTCGGGTCCTGGAGATCGCTGCGCAGGGTGTCCGGCTTCGTCAGCTGGAACGCCGGGCACTGGCCGGACCAGAAGTACGACTCGTGGGAGTTGGTGTCGCCGACCGAGCCGACGAGATAGCCGGGGTGCTCCTTGGCGACCTTCTTGCCGAGGGCCTCGTACTCCTCCCAGGTGGTGGGGACCTTGTATCCCCACTTGTCCATGAGGGACTGGTTGTACCAGAGCACGACCTGCGCGATGTCGTTGCGCAGGCAGTAGGTGTGACCGTTGAACTCACAAGGCGTGAGGGAGCCCTTGGCGAAGCCGTCCAGCGTGCTCTGCGGGACGAGCTTGTCGTCCAGCGGCGCGGCGAACGGCTGCGCGCCGGACTTGGTGGCCTCCGACGCCCAGGTCACGTCGGTCGGTGAGCCGAACACCACGTCCGGCCAGCCGCTGCCGGTCCGGTCGAACAGCTGCACCTTCGACTGGAGGTACGTCGAACCGTCGGCGCCGCCGTCGTACGTGACGATCTTCATCTTCACGTCCGGATTTGCCTTCTGGTACGCCTGCACCGACGGCAGCCGGGTGGAGTCGGCCCAGACCGTGATCCGCGAACCGTCCTTCTGCGTGGCCGGCTTGAACGCCGCCTGCGAGGAGGAGGGCTCGGTGGCGGTGTCGGCGCTCGCGCAGCCGGTCAGCACCGCTGCCGTGGCCAGGGAGAGCGCGGCCGCCGCGGTGCGCAGCACGGTGCGGCGTCGGGCGGCTCTCGGAGATCCGGAAGACCTCATTGTCTTGCCTTTCTGTTCTTGCGGGAGACGGGTGGCGCGCCGGATGGGGGGCGCCGGCTGCGGTGGTCGTCCTGGCGGACAGCCACCGCCCGGTCAGCGCGTCTGTTCGACGAACGGCAGGAGTTCCCTGCCGTAGCCGAAGTCGAGGGGGAGGGCTATGCCGGGCCCCGTGGGGGCGTGCACCAGGCCCTGGTCGTCCACATGGCGTTCGCGGACGACGTTCGTCGCGGTCACCAGGGACTCGTAGTAGGTGGTGTTGGAGATGGCCATGCACAGGTGGTGGTTCGGGATGTCCGAACCGTGCACCTCGGCCCGTAGCCGGTAGGCGTCGGCGAGGTGCGCGGTGCGCATGGCGCCGGTGATCCCACCCCGGAGGGTGGTGCCGGCCCGCACACCGAAGGTGGCGGCACCGGCCCGGATGAAGTCCGCCGAGTTCATGTGCGCCCCGTCGGAGGTCTCGGCGACCAGCAGCGGGATGTCCACGGCCTCGGCCAGCCTCTGGTACGCGGAGATGCTGAACTCGCGCATCGGCTCCTCGTACCAGAGGTAGTCCGCCTCCGAGAGCGCCCGCCCCAGGCGGATCGCGTCGGGCAGGTCGAAGCCGGCCGACCCGTCGTACATGAGAGGGACCGCCGGACCGACGTGGTCGCGCAGCGCCAGACACAGCTCCGCGTCACGGCGGGCGTCGCCCCAGGCGTGCAGTTTGATGCCGACGTAGCCCAGTGCCAGGCACTGGTCCGCCACGTCGAGGAACTCCGGGATGCTGGAGAACGTCGAGGTGGAGGCGTAGGCGGGGATCGCCTCGCGGAAGCCGCCGAGCAGGCGCCAGACCGGCTGGCCGTGGTACCGGCCCGCCAGGTCCCACAGGGCGGTGTCGATGAGGCCCAGGGTGGGGAGCGGGAGTTCGTGGATACGGTCCAGCTCCCACACCCGGTGCCACAGCCACTCCCGCTGGAACGGGTCGGCTCCGACCAACTCCTCGCGGAAGACCCGGTCCACCAGTTCCCGCAGGGTGGTGAAGGCTCCCGGCCTGGCGAACAGGGCCACCCCTTCGGCTCCTTCGTCGGTGCCGATGTGCAGGACCGCGCCGTCGCCCACCGGAGCGCTACCGCTCAGCCCGTTCCGCCAGCGGAAGGGTGGGCTGGCCGCCGGAACATCGATCCGGTGAACTTCGACATGGGTGATCTTCATTCCTGGCTTTCGTTTCTGTGGGGGACTGCCGACCGGCCCAGGGGGCCGGCGGCTCAGAAGTCGCCGTACACCTGGAGCTCGTAGACGCTGCCGCCGTTCCCGCTCGATCCGGTGACGGTCAGCCGCAGGTAACGGGCGGTGACGGGCTGGTCGTTGAACGAGTAGTTGGCCGCGGAGACGGTGTTCTCGGAGGTGTGGTCCTCGAACGTGGACCAGTTGACGCCGTCGGCGGAGTACTCGAGCCGGTACTTGTAGCCGCTGGACTTCTCGAAGGTGGTCACCGCGCTGGAGACACTGGTGTCCTTGCCGAGGTCCACCTGGATCCAGGACGGGTCGGGCAGCCCGAGGCCCTGCGCCCAGCGGGTGGACAGGTCGCCGTCCACCGCCTTCTCGGGGAAGTTCTCCTCCGAGTCCGACGACGCGGTGACCGGCTTCTTCAGCGCCAGGTCGTTGTCGGCCGGGGTGGTGACGACGGCCGCGCTGCTCGGGTCGGAGGCGTTCAGAGCGGCGTCGCGGGCGACGACCGTGAACGAGTACTCCTTGTCCGGGGTCAGCTTGGAGACCCGCAGCGTCGTGGCGTCGGTGACGCCGATCCGCTTGCCGTCCTGGTAGACGACGTAGCTGGTCACGCCGGTCTCATCGGTCGCGGCCGGCCAGCTGACGTCCACCAGGCTCGGCAGCAGCGGCTTGACGGTGGGTTTCCCGGGCGCCGCGGGGGCCGTGTGGTCGGAGCTGGGCGCGCTGGGCGTGCCGTAGACCTGGAGGTCGAAGATGCTGCCGCCGTTGCCGCTGGAGCCGGTGACCGTCAGCCGCACGAAGCGGCCGGCGACCGGGTCGGCGGTGTGGGCGTAGTCGGTCATCGCCGTGGTGCTCGCGGAGGTGTGGTCGGCCAGGGTCTTCCAGTGGACCTCGTCCGGGGAGACCTCGACGCGGTACTTGTAGCCGCTGCTCTTCTCGAAGGTGGTGATGGCGCCGTTCACGTCGTACGAGGCGCCGAGGTCCACCTGGATCCAGGACGGGTCGGGCAGCCCGAGGCCCTGCGCCCAGCGGGTGGAGAGGTCACCGTCCACGGCCTTCTCGGGGACGTTGCCCTCGGAGTCCGATGAGGCCGTGACCGGCTTCTTCAGCGCCAGGTCGGAGCCGGCGGGCATGGTGACCTGCAGTGCCGGGCTCGGCGCGGACTCGTTGCCGGCCGCGTCACGGGCGGTGATCCGGAAGCTGTACGTCTTCCCGGCCGTCAGCCCGGACAGACGTACCGAGGTCTTTCCGGTGGCGCTGACGAGTGTGCCGTCGCGGTGGACCGAGTAGCCCGTGACACCTGTGTCGTCGCTCGCCGCCGGCCAGCTGAGGTCCGCCACGGTCGGGAAGTCGGTGACCGCGGCCGGGGTGCCGGGCGCGGTGGGCGCCTTGGTGTCGGTGACGGCCGGGCCCGGGTCGAGGTGACGGTAACCCGGCTGGAGCCCGGCGTTGTTGACGACCGAGGCCGGAAGCTGGTCGCAGGAGCCGACGGTGATGTTGCCGCTCACGTCGTTGCCCGTGCTGTTGGCCTGGGTGGTGAACGCGGGCTGGGTGGTGAAGTTGCCGGTGGCGGTGATGTCCATGCCGTGGTTCATCAGCAGCCACTGGTACGCCACGTCGCAGAAGGCGTTGCCGGTGTTCTTCCAGTAGCGGCTGCCCTCGTCGTGGTAGACGGCGCCGTAGGCCGGCGTGGGAACGCTGTGGATGTAGTTGCCGGAGACCACGCCGCCGGGGTTGGTGCTGAGGGTGTAGACGGCGCCGCCGTCGGCCTGCGACTTCATGATGTCGGAGATGTCGTTGTCGGTGACCTTGTTGTCCCGGCTGATGGTGTCGGTGTCCCAGACCGGTACGCCGGAGTTGCCGGGGTAGTTGGTGTCGCCGCCCTTGTCGGTCAGGCCCCAGCCCCAGCCGACGGAGATGCCGGAGTAGGGCAGGTCGTAGACCTTGTTGTGGGTGATCACCGTGTGGTCGGTGTAGCCGGCCAGGATGCCGAGCGAGCCGTTGTACTGGTCGGCGACCTTGGTGACCACGTTGTTGTCGACCGTGGTGTCCTTGGTGATGTCCCGCGGGTCGTCCGGATGGGCGTCGATCACCTCGACGCCGCCGATCTGGATGCCGGTGGCGGCGATCTGGCGGAAGACGTTGCCCGTGATGTCGGTGCCCTGAGTACCGGTGTTCAGGTTGAGACCGACCGCGCCGAGATGGGTGAAGGTGTTGTCCTGGAAGCCGACGTTGTGGCCGTGGCTCACGTTGACCGCGCCGGGCGTCTTCTGCCACTTCAGCCGGGTGGCGTCGAAGTCGGGGTCGTTGCCGACCATCCGGAAGCCGGCCTGGCCCTCGATGAGGCCTTCGGACGAACTGGGGGCGAGCCAGGTGGAGTAGGAGAAGGTGATGCCCTCGAAGGACACGTTGCTCACCGGGTCGGCCTTGGTGCCGTTCAGGTCGACGAGGTCCTGCACGCGCGGCACCGTGACGGTCGCGGTGGACAGGTTCTGGCCGGCCTTGGGCATGTAGTAGATCTCGCCCCGGCCCTTGTCCAGGTACCACTCGCCGGGGGTGTCCAGCAGCTCGCGGGCGTTCTCCAGCCAGGTCGGGTTGGTGATCTCCTGGCCCGACTGGAGGTTGGCGTTGTGCCAGCAGGGCTGCTGCATCGTCATCGTGGTGCCGGAGATCGACTCCACCGGGCAGCGCATGAGTTTCCAGCCCCAGCTGCTGACGACCTCCAGGTCCGAGGGACGCTTGTAGCTGCTGAGACTGGTGTCGGTGAAGGTGTAGCCGGTGGACGTCTTGCTGAACCCGGACGGGTTCTTGCCGCCACGCGCCCGGGTCTCCAACTCGCCGTTCACGTAGAGCTGGCGAGTGTCGATGTCACCCACCTTGGCCTTGTAGACCTTCCCCGCCGAGTCGGCCGGGGTCCAGCCGGTGACCTGCTTGCCCCCGCTGATCACCGGGTGCGCGCCGGGGGCGGCCTCGTAGACCACCTTGTGCCCGTCGCTTCCGGAGTCCTGGGCGGTCAGCGTGAAGGTGCGGCTGAGCTGGTACGTACCGGACAGCAGCCGTACGTGGACGTCGCCGCCGACCTTCTTCCTGGCGTCGCGCACATAGTCCCGTGCGTGTTCCAGCGTCTTGAAGGGATGTGCGGCGGTGCCGGTGCCGGAGTCCCGGCCGGCCGGTGAGACGTAGACGTCGAGGTCCGACGTTTTCGGCGCGGCCTGGGCCGGTACGGCGAGGGCCAGCGGTGCCGCCACCGTGGCCAGGGACACGGCGGCTATGAGGCATCTTCGCAGGGGCGCGAACATGCCCCCGCGAGCAGACGGTAGAGACACGGAAATCCAATCGCCTGAGGGGAGTGATGTCTGGGAACCCGGTCGTCCTCCGGGGTCCCAGGGCGTTGGGGGCTCGGTGCCGAAGCGGCTCGGTTGAGCAGCGGCTCGGTGCGGGAGCCGTGGCGCGGGCAACGTGCTCGGTGCCCGCGCCGTGGCGCGTGGGTGAAGCTCGGTGCTCGTGCCACGGCGGGGGGTTCGGTGTTCTTGCCGTGGCGCGTGGGTGAAGCTCGGTGCTCGTGCCACGGCGGGTGCTCGGTGCTCTTGCCGTGGCGGGGGCCTGCGTGTGTGGTGCCGGTCTACGAGGCTGTTGTCTCCGGGGACAGGGGTGGGTCCCCGGCGTCGGTGTTCCTCGAAGGGCGCGGGGGCGGCCCGGAGGCGCCGCGGTCGTCGAGGCTGAACAGCCGGTCGCGGATCTTCCGCTCGAACTGGCTCTGCGTGGTGGCGATGTGCTCCACCATCAGCTCACTGGCGCGGTCGGTCTCCCCCGCGGCGACCGCCTCCGCAATGGCGAGATGCTGACGTGCGGCGACTTCCAGCGAGCCGGGCGCGTCGCCGTGGAAGAGCAGCACATCGGACTGGGACGCGAGGCGGCGCACGCCGGCGACGCTCGATCTCAGGAACACGTTGTGCGAGGCGGCCCCGACCGCGTCGTGGAACGCGGCGTCGGCCTTGGCGAAGGCGTACCCGTCGTCCTTCCCGGCCGCCACCAGGGAGGTCTCGGCACTCTCCCGGATGGTCCGGACCTCGATCGGCGTGGCCAGGGACGCGGCACGGCGGGCCGTCTCCGACTCGATCACCGTCCGGTAGTCCAGGAGCATCAGGACGTCTTCCATGCTCGTCGGCCGGAAGTGCGAGAGCTGGTCGTCCACCAGGCCGCCGGCCGAGTCCGCGACGAAGATTCCGGCGCCGCGCCGCACGCTCAGCCGGCCGATGGCGGCCAGGACCTTCACCGCCTCGCGGGTGACGTTGCGGGAGGCGCCCAGGATCTGGGCGAGGCCCTGTTCGGTGGGGAGCCGGTCGCCGGACCGCAGGTTCTGTTCGGCGATGTAGTTCAGCAGCTGCTCGGCGACCAGTTCGTACCCCGGCCGGTAAGGACGCGACGCCTCGCCATCTCCTTCGCCAGGGACCTGTCCTGGTTCGGCCACTGCGTACCCCCCTCTTGTCCGTTCGGATTAATCAGGTTCATCGGCGGTGGCCACTATGACATCGGTGTTACACGTTGAGAAGACTGCGAACAGAACTTAATTAATGGGCCTGTTGAACTACTCCTTAAGCCAACTAAAGCCGCATATCGTCGAAACTCTTGCACAGGATGGATCCCATCCTTAAGGTCCTGCCTGTCGGATGAAGCAGATCCTTGCCGGATGAATCAGATTCTTCGCGCAACGGGGAGCGGCGGCGCCCGGGACGGCCCGCCGCACGACTGCCACCAGCACCTCGTCCGGCGCGAGCCGCCGTCGGAGCGCGGGCCCGTGCGGCCCACCGGCGCCCCACGCGGCGGGACTTCGAGAACGCACAAGGAGAGCTGACCACGATGCAACGCTTCGCCGCCGTGATCCGGCTGCGCCCCGAGAAGGAGTCGGAGTACCGCGCACTCCACGCCGTCGCCTGGCCGGACGTACTCGCCGCCCTCAAGCGGGCCAAGATCGGCAACTACTCCATCTTCCTCCGCGACGGACTGCTGTTCAGCTACCTCGAATACACGGGGACCGACTACGCCGCCGACACCGCGGCGATCGCGGCCGATCCCGTCACCCGGGACTGGTGGGCGCTGACCGACCCGTGCCAGCAGCCGCTGGACACCGTGAGCGAGGGACAGTGGTGGGCCCCGGCCGAGGAGATCTTCCACCTCGACTGACGGCACGTACCTCGGGCCCGTACCTCAAAGCCCGTACGCCTCCGGCCACTCCCCGTCCGCCGCGCCCGCACCTCCGGAATCCGTCTCCCTACGAATCCGCCCCCCATCCCCAAGGATCAAACGGTGCGCATCGACGCTCATCACCATCTCTGGGATCTCGAAGTCCGGGACCAGCCGTGGACCCGGGGCCTACCCGTCCTCCGCCGGACCTTCACCGCCGCCGAACTGCGCCCCGCGCTCGACCGGAACGCGATCGACGCCACCGTCGTCGTACAGACCATTGCCGTACCCGGGGAGACACCTGAACTGCTCGCCCTTGCGGCCGGGGATCCGCACATCCGGGCGGTCGTGGGCTGGACCGACCTGACGGACCCCGGCATCGCCGACCGGCTCGCGGAGCTGCGCGAGGGGCCCGGGGGTTCCGCGCTCGTCGGCATCCGGCACGGCATCCAGGACGAGGCGGATCCGGACTGGACGGCGCGTCCCGACGTCCGGCGCGGCATCGAGGCGGTCGGCGCCGCGGGCCTCGTCCACGACCTGCTGGTCCGACCGGACCAACTCCCCGCCGCCGTACGGGCGGTGCGCGAACTCCCGCACGTCCGCTTCGTCCTGGACCACGCCGGCAATCCGGTCGTGGGCGGCGACGGCCTCGCCTCGTGGACCTCGCCGCTGACCGAACTCGCCGACTGCCCCAACGTCGCCGTGAAACTGTCGGGCCTGGTCACCCGGACCACGGAGACGCCGGCCCATGCCGCTCTGCGCCCCTACGCGGACGTACTGCTCGCGACGCTGGGCCCGGGCCGCCTCATGTACGGCTCGGACTGGCCGGTATGCCTGCTCGCGGCCGAGTACGACGAGGTGCTGGCCGTCGCCGAGACCCTCACCGAAGGCCTCGGCGCCGAGGAGCGCGAGGCGGTCTTCGGCACGACCGCCGCCCGCTGGTACGGGATCCCCGTGCGAGAGCCCGCCGGCTCGGCCGTACGCGCGTCCACGTCGGCGCCCCGGGATTCGGCGCCGCCCCTCTCGGCACCCGGCTCGACTCCGGCCCGCCCAGTCGGCCCAGCCCACCCGACAGGGCCACCGTCGACCGAGCCCAAGTACCCAGCGCCTGAAGCGCGTTGAGCAGGTCGCCGAGACGAGGGCACTGAGCCCGGTCCGGCACTTCACCGACCGGGCGACCGAGACGGGCGCGGGCAGCGTCGGGTCGTGTGACGACTCGCCGGCGGGGCACCGGCCGAGTCGTCCGGGACCGAAGCCCGCACGGTGCGCCGACGAACCGCTCGGGCTGTGTGCCCGGGTACGGCTCAGTCGCGCGACCGCGGCACCGACGCCGCGTCGATCACCTGGCGCAGACCCTCCGTCAGATCCTCCGCGGAGGACGCGCTCGCCGGGTCGAAGAGCCACTGCACCATCAGGCCGTTGAGCAGCGCCTGGTAGAAGCCGCCGAGCGACTGCACGGTCCGCTCGTCGAGCGTCTCCTCCTCCAGCCCGGTGAACATCGCGACGAGCCCGGACCGCCCCTCGACCTGGGTCTTCGCCATCAGGTCCCGGAGCTGCGGCACCCTGTCCCCCTGCGTCGCGATCTCCATGCTCGCCGCCCACAGGGGGCGGAAGTCGTCGAAGGACTCCAGCATCCGCGCCCACACGTTCTGGAACCGCTCGACGGAACCCCCGGGCTCGGCCTCACGCGCCGACGGCGGGTCGAACCGGTCGCCCCACTGCTGGATCAACTCCACGAAGGCCTGCGTCAGCAATGCGTCCTTCGATCCGTAGTGGTAACCGATGGACGCGAGGTTCGTCCCCGACTCCTTCACGATGTCGCGCGCCGTCGTGCGCACGAACCCCTTCTCCAGCAGGCAGCGCTTGGCGCCTTCGAGCAGATCCTCACGGTGTCCCATGCGGGCCAGCGTACCTTCGATTCAGACGCTCGTACCAGACGCATGTATTAGACAGTCGTTCTAGACAAGCGTTTAAGACGCTCGTACAGTCCCTGTCATGACGAACTCGACGAGCACGACGAGCACTTCCCCCGCACCGGGCACCCGCGCCGGGCGCCGTGAATGGACCGCCCTCGGCGTCCTGATGCTTCCGCTGCTGCTGGTCTCGATGGACGTCTCCGTCCTCTACTTCGCGATCCCCTCGATCAGCGCGGACCTGGAGCCGAGCGGCACCCAACAGCTGTGGATCTTCGACATCTACGCGTTCGTGCTCGCCGGTCTGCTGATGACGATGGGCTCGCTCGGCGACCGCATCGGCCGCCGCAAGCTGCTCCTGTTCGGCGCCGCCGCCTTCGGGACCGCCTCGGTCGTCGCCGCGTACGCCAACAGCCCGGAGACCCTGATCGCGGCCCGCGCCCTCCTCGGCATCGGCGGCGCGACCCTGATGCCGTCCACGATGGCGATCATCCGCACGATGTTCACCGATCCCGGCCAGCGGGCGAAGGCGATCGGCATGTGGTCCGGCGTGATGACCGGCGGCATCGCGCTCGGCTCGGTGATGAGCGGTGTCCTCGTCGAGTACTTCTGGTGGGGCTCGGTCTTCCTGGTCAACCTGCCCGCGATGGTGCTGCTGCTGGCCCTCGGCCCGGTCCTGCTCCCCGAGTCCAAGAACCCCGAGCCCGGCCGCTTCGACTTCCTCAGCGTGCCGCTGTCGATGGCCGCCGTGCTGCCCGTGATCTACGGCGTCAAGGAGATCCCCTCCGAGGGCTGGAAGCCGCTGTACGTCGTCTCGATCGCCGTCGGTCTGGTCTTCGCCGCCCTCTTCGTCCACCGCCAGCGCACGGCCGAGTCCCCGCTGATCTCCCCCGCCCTCTTCCGCGGCCGCGGCTTCGCGCCGGCCGTCGTCCTCAACCTCATCTCCTCGTTCGCGATGATGGGTTCGGCGTACTTCACCACCCAGTACCTCCAGTCCGTCCTCGGCAAGAGCTCGATGGAGGCCGCGCTGTGGGCGCTGCTGCCGACGGTCCTGGTCGGCGTCGCGGCCCCGGTCGCCGCGCAGTTGGTGCAGCGGGGCGTGCACCGCGCCCACGTCGTCTCCGGCGGGTTCGTCGTCGCCGCCTGCGGCTACGGGCTGCTCACGCTCGCCGGTACGGACTCGATGTGGCTGGTCCTCGCCGGCGCGGGTGTCCTCGCCGCCGGAATCGTCAGCGTGATGTCCCAGATGATGGACCTCGCCCTGGGCACGGTCCCCGTCGGCAACGCGGGCTCCGCCTCCTCCCTGCTGGAGACGGGCGCGGAGTTCGGCGGCGCGCTGGGCATGGCGGTGCTCGGTTCCATCGGCACGGCCGTCTACCGCCACGACATCCCCTCGGGCGTCCCGGCCGCGGCCCACGAGACGCTGGGCGGCGCACTGGCCGTGGCCGGACAACTGCCGGGCCGCACCGGCGACGCCCTCACGACGGCCGCCCGGGCCGCCTTCACCAGTGGAATGAACGCGGCGGCCATCGCCGGCGCGCTGCTCCTGCTCGGCGCGGCCGCCCTCGCGACGGCGACACTGCGGAAGGTCCACGTACGCGAGCCCGAGGCCGAGCCCACGGCTCCCGAGCCGACCGAGGCCCTCGTATGACGAGCCCGCTCGCCGCATTGCGGGAACCTGGGACGCTCTGGGCCGGGCCGGGCTGGGCTGGGCTGGACGCCCCAGCCCGGCCGAGCGGGTTTGGTTTCAGCCCGTCCGGCGCTTGAGGACAAGGCCGTCCAGACCGACCCGACGACACCCGGGCCAACCGCAACCATCCAGCCCGGGCCGAACAGGTTTCAGCCCGTCCGGCGCTTGAGGACAAGGCCGACCCGACGGCACCCGGGCCAACCGCAACCATCCAGCCCCGGCCGAACAGGTTTCAGCCCGTCCGGCGCTTGAGGACAAGGCCGTCCAGGCCGATCGGGGGTCCGGGGGCGGAGCCCCCGGGTGGGCACACCGAGGAGCCCCAGGTGGCCACCCCAAAACGCAGGGGTGCCGTGTCAGTGCCGCATGCCAGGATGGGTCACGTGTCACAGACCTTCGGTACACCGTTCATCGGCCGGGCAGACGAACTCGCCCGGCTGACCGGCGTGCTGAACCGCGCCCACGCAGGCGACCCCCGCGCCGTCCTCGTCGCCGGAGACGCCGGCGTCGGCAAGACCCGCACCCTGGCGGAAGCCGCCGCGCACGCCACGGACACCGGCATGACCGTCCTCACCGGCCACTGCGTCGACCTCGGTGACGTCGGCCTGCCGTATCTGCCGTTCACCGAGATCCTCGGCCTCCTCGCCGCGGACGAGCGGTTCGCACCCGCCCTCGCCGCGCACCCCGCGGTCGACCGGCTGCTGGGCAGCGGAGCGGACGGCGGCTCGGACGCGGGCGGCCGGCTGCGCCTGTTCGAGGGCATGGCCGGGCTGCTGGCCGATGCGGCCGAGGTCGCCCCCCTGCTGCTGGTCCTGGAGGACCTGCACTGGGCGGACCAGTCCTCCCGCGACCTGCTGCGTTTCCTGCTCAGCCGCGGGGTGTTGCAGCGCCCCCAGGCGCTCGGCCCGGCCCGCGCGAGCGGGACGCCCACGGTGGCCGGCGCCCCCGCCCGAAGAGGCGGCGCACCCCGCCTGGCGATCTTCGCCTCGTATCGGGCGGACGATCTCCACCGCCGCCACCCACTGCGCCCGCTGCTCGCCGAGCTGGTCCGGCTGCCGGCCGTCGACCGCCTGGAGCTGCGGCCGATGGCCGACGCGGAGGTGGCGCGCCTGGTGCGCGCCTTGCACACCGACCCCGTGCCCGACACCACGGTCCGCCGCATCGTCGAGCGCGCCGAGGGCAACGCGTTCTACGCGGAGGAGCTGCTCGCCGCCACCGCCGACGCCGTACCGGGCGAGCCCGGCCTCGAGGGCAGTGCCGTGCCCAGCGGTCTGGCCGACGTTCTCCTGATCCGCTTCGAGCAGCTGTCCGCCACGGCCCAGCAGGTGCTGCGCACCGCCGCGGTGGCCGGCCGCCGCGTCGAGCACGAGCTGCTGCGCGACGCCGTCCAACTGCCGGAGGAGGAGCTGGAGTCGGCGCTGCGCGAGGCCGTCGGCAGACAGCTCCTCGTCCCCGCCGAGGGCGGCACGTACACCTTCCGGCACGCCCTCACCCGCGAGGCCGTGTACGCCGATCTGCTGCCCGGTGAGCGGGTCCGGCTGCACCGCGCCTTCGCCGGGCTGCTCGCCGCTCGCGGCCGGTCCGCCGAGAGCGCGGAGCGCGCCCACCACTCACGGGAGAGCCACGACCTGGCCGACGCGCTCACCGCCTCGCTCGAAGCGGCCGACCACGCGGCCCGAGTCGGCGCCCCCGCCGAGGAGTTGCGGCATCTGGAGGCGGCCCTCGACCTGTGGCCCGCGGTCGCCCCCGAAGAGCGGCCCCAGGAGGGCCTGGACACGGTGACCCTCACCCTGCGCGCCTCCGGTGCGGCCGCGCACGCCGGCGAGTCCCACCGAGCGGTCTCCCTGACCCGGGCCGCACTCGCCCGGGCGGGCTCGGACGCGGACTCGGAGCTGGCCGCCCGCGTCCGCTACACCCTCGCGGGCAACCTGATGCGGGTCGACAGCCTGAAGGCGGCGTTCACGTACAGCAGCGAGGCGCTCGCCATGATCCCCGCCGAACCGCCGTCGCGTACGTGGGTGTGGGCCGCCGCCACCCATGTCATGGCGGCGCGGCACATGGGCCACGAGGAGGACGCCCAGCGCGTCGCCCGCCAGGCCCTGATCGTCGCCGAGGAGCTGCAACTGCGCGACGCCCAGGCCGACTTGATCATCTCCCAGGTCGGCCTGGAGGGCCGCAACCGACGTGCCGCGGAAGGCCGGGTCCGGCTGGGCGAGGCCCGCGAGCTGGCCCGGAGCGCGGGCAACGTCTCCGTCGAGATGCGCGCGCTCTTCAACCTCGCCATCGGGTGCTACGAATCGGGTGAGCTGGACGAGTGCCTGACCTGGCTCTCCGACGGACTCGACCGTGCGGGCCGCGCCCGCGCCCTCGCCTCGCCGTACGCGCTGGAGCTGCGCTACCTCCAGGCCCTGGTCCTCTACACCCTGGGCCGCTGGGACGAGTGCGCCCGGGCGGCCGCCGTCGACGCCGATCAGCTGCCCACGGCCGCCGGCTTCGCGACCGGTCCCGCGCTGTACGTCGCACTGGCGCGCGGCGACCAGGGGGCCGCCGACCGGGCCCGGGCGCTCATCGCCGGCCCTTTCGACTGGATGGCCACGCTCGTCGCCTCCATCGTGCTGACCGACGCCGACACGCTCCGGGGCGACGCCGAAGCGGCCGTCGCACGGGTGCATTCGACGGTCGCGACCCTCACCGACGAGGCGGGCACCAACCACCCCGATGTCGGAGTGCGCCTCGCCGCCCTCGCCCTGGCGGCGGTCGCGGACCGGGCCGAGGAGCTGCGCCTGACCGGAGACCCGGCAGGCGCCCGCCACTGGACCAAGACGGCGACGGAACTGGTCGAGCTGGCCCGCGTCACGGCGACGAAGGGCGAAGACGGTTCCCAGCAGGGTCCCGAGGGCCTCGCCTGGCTCGCCCGCGCCGAGGCCGAGTGGACCCGCGCCCGCTCCGGCCCGGACGTCGCGGCCTGGGAGAAGGCGGTCGCCGCGTTCGCGTACGGCGATCCGTACGAGCTGGCTCGCTGCAGACGCCGGCTCGCGGAGGCGCTGCTGACGGCGGACCGGCGCGAGGAGGCCGCCGAACAGGCCCGCGCGGCCCACGACACGGCCGTCCGCCTCGGCGCCGTACCCCTGCGCGAGGACGTGGAGACGCTCATCCGGCGGGGCCGCCTCGCCCCGGCCCCCGCTCCGGCGCAGGGCGCGGCGTCCCTGACCTCCCGGGAGAACGATGTGCTGCGTCTCCTCGCCCGCGGCCGCACCAACCGCCAGATCGGCGAGGAGCTGTTCATCAGCGGCAAGACGGCCAGCGTGCACGTCTCCAACATCCTCGCCAAGCTGGGCGCCGCGGGCCGTACGGAGGCCGTGGCCATCGCCTACCGACAGGGCCTGATCGAGCCGGAGTCGCCCAGCTCCCCCTAGGCGCGCCCACCGCACGGCAAAGGGCCGGACCACCCGAAGGTGACCCGGCCCTCGACAAGCCGTAGGGCGAACCTCAGACGAGGTTGACCGACCGCGCCGACGTGGCGCCGATCTCGTCGGCGACCTCGGTGAGGACGGCCTGCGGGACCGTGTCGTCGACGGTGAGCACCGCGAGGGCCTCGCCGCCGACGGCCGCACGGGCGACCTGCATGCCCGCGATGTTGATGCCCGCCTCGCCGAAGATCCGGCCGACGGTGCCGACGACACCGGGACGGTCCTCGTAGCGCAGCACCACCATGTGGTCGGCGAGCGCGAGGTCCACGTCGTACTCACCGACGGCGACGATCTTCTGCAGGTGCTTGGGGCCGGCGAGCGTGCCGGAGACCGAGACCTCCTGGCCGTCGCTCAGCGTGCCGCGCACGGTGACGACGTTGCGGTGGTCCGGCGACTCGGAGCTGGTCGTCAGTCGCACCTCGACACCCCGCTCCTGCGCGAACAGGGGGGCGTTGACGTACGACACCGTCTCGTCGACGACGTCCTCGAACACGCCCTTGAGCGCGGAGAGTTCGAGCACCTTGACGTCGTGCTGGGTGATCTCGCCGTACACCTCGACGTCGAGACGGACCGCGACCTCGCCCGCGAGAGCGGTGAAGATGCGGCCGAGGCGCTCGGCGAGCGGCAGGCCGGGCTTGACGTCCTCGGCGATGACGCCGCCCTGGACGTTCACCGCGTCGGGGACCAGTTCACCGGCGAGCGCGAGGCGCACCGAGCGGGCGACGGCGATACCGGCCTTCTCCTGGGCCTCGTCCGTGGAGGCACCGAGGTGCGGGGTGCAGACGACCTGGTCCAGCTCGAAGAGCGGGGAGTCCGTGCAGGGCTCCTTCGAGTACACGTCGAGGCCGGCGCCCGCGACGCGGCCCTCCTTGAGGGCCGAGTACAGCGCGACCTCGTCGACGATCCCGCCACGCGCGGCGTTGACGATCCGCACCGACGGCTTGACCTTGTGCAGCGCCTCGTCACCGATGAGACCGAGGGTCTCGGGGGTCTTGGGGAGGTGCACGGTGATGAAGTCGGAGACCTCGAGCAGCTCGTCGAGCGACAGCACCTTGACGCCCATCTGCGCGGCCCGCGCGGGCTGTACGTAGGGGTCGTAGGCGACGACCTTCATGCCGAACGCGGACATGCGCTGCGCGACGAGCGCGCCGATGCGGCCGAGGCCGACGACACCGAGGGTCTTCTCCGCCAGCTCGACGCCCGTGTACTTGGAGCGCTTCCACTCGCCGTTCTTCAGCGCGGTGTTGGCCTGCGGGATGTGGCGCGCGGTGGCGAGCAGCAGACCGCAGGCCAGCTCGGCCGCGGTCACGATGTTCGACGTGGGGGCGTTGACGACCATGACGCCGGCCTTGGTGGCGGCGGAGACGTCCACGTTGTCCAGGCCGACGCCGGCTCGTGCGACGACCTTCAGCTTCTTCGCGGCCGCGACGGCCTCGGCGTCGACCTTGGTGGCCGAGCGGATCAGGATCGCGTCGACGTCGGCGATCGCGGGCAGCAGCTCGGCGCGGTCCGCGCCGTTGCAGTGCCGGATCTCGAAGTCGGGGCCCAGGGCGTCGACAGTCGCGGGCGACAGCTCTTCAGCGATGAGTACGACAGGTTTCGAGCTCACGTGAGTCCTCACAAGTCCATTGCGGACGGCCGTCCCGACGGCCGCAGGCGGTGGAGGGTAGCCGCGTGGAAGACGCACGACGCTGTGGGCCCGACGCGTATGTAGTACGGCAGTGTAGTGGCGCCGCGGAGGTCGTCTTACGCCTCTGCGGAAGGATCACCCGGACGTGGCTGGCCTCAATGGACAACACCGTTACCCCGGGTCGGCCCAGGGGCCGAAGCGGCTTGCTCCGGCCCCTGCGCGTACGGCTTACGCCTCTTCGTTGTCGACCCACGACATGAGCTTGCGGAGCTCCTTGCCGGTGGTCTCCAGGAGGGACTGCTCGTCCTGGGTCTTGTACTCGTTGTACTTCTTCAGACCGCCGTGGTACTCGGCCATCCACTCACGGGCGAAGGTGCCGTCCTGGATCTCGGCGAGGACCTTCTTCATCTCGGCCTTCGTGGCGTCCGTGATGATCCGCGGGCCGGTGACGTAGTCGCCCCACTCCGCGGTCTCCGACACCGACCAGCGCATCTTCTCCAGGCCGCCCTCGTACATCAGGTCCACGATGAGCTTCAGCTCGTGGAGGCACTCGAAGTACGCGATCTCCGGCTGGTAACCGGCCTCGGTCAGCGTCTCGAAGCCCGCCTTGACCAGCGCCGCCGTACCACCGCACAGCACGGCCTGCTCACCGAACAGGTCGGTCTCGGTCTCCTCGGTGAACGTCGTCTTGATGACACCGGCACGGGTGCCACCGATGCCCTTCGCATACGACAGGGTCAGCGGGAACGCCTTGCCGGTGGCGTCCTGCTCGACCGCCGCGATGCACGGCACGCCGCGGCCCTCCTCGTACTGGCGGCGCACCAGGTGACCGGGGCCCTTGGGGGCGACCATGCAGACGTCGATACCGGCCGGCGGCTTGATGAAGTCGAAGCGGATGTTCAGGCCGTGACCGAAGAACAGCGCGTCGCCCTCCTTGAGGTTGTCCTTGATGGACTCCTCGTAGACCTGCGCCTGGATCGGGTCCGGCACCAGGATCATGATGACGTCCGCCTCCGCGGCGGCCTCGGCCGGGCTCACCACGCGCAGGCCCTGCTCCTCGGCCTTCGCCTTGGACTTGGAGCCCTCGTGCAGACCGACGCGGACGTCGACGCCGGAGTCACGCAGCGACAGCGCGTGGGCGTGACCCTGGCTGCCGTAGCCGATGACCGCGACCTTGCGGCCCTGGATGATGGACAGGTCGGCATCGTCGTCGTAGAACAGCTCGGCCACTGGGATATCTCCTTGGTGTGCAGGTGTTGCGTCCCACCGTACGGCGGGCGGGGGAAGGGACGTTCTCGGGTCTCGGTATCCGGGCGGCCGGCGGTTCGTCCGCCGCCCGGATCAGGATCGTTTCCGACGGGCGCGGGCCGGTCCACGGTTGGCCGCGGACCGGTCCGGGCCTTATGCGGACCGGTCGAGCGCGCGCAGCGACCGGTCGGTGATCGAGCGCGCGCCGCGGCCGACCGCGATCGTGCCGGACTGGACGAGCTCCTTGATGCCGAACGGCTCCAGCATCTTGAGCATGGCCTCCAGCTTGTCGCTGCCGCCGGTGGCCTCGATCGTGACGGCCTCCGGGGAGACGTCCACGGTCTTGGCGCGGAAGAGCTGGACGATCTCGACGATCTTGGAGCGCGTCTCGTTGTCGGCGCGCACCTTCACCAGAACGAGTTCACGCTGAACGGCGGCGGCGGGCTCCAGCTCGACGATCTTCAGCACATTGACGAGCTTGTTGAGCTGCTTGGTCACCTGTTCGAGCGGCAGTTCCTCGATCACGTTCACCACGATGGTGATCCGGGAGATGTCGGGGTGCTCGGTGACACCGACGGCGAGTGAGTCGATGTTGAAGCCGCGCCGGGAGAACAGGGCGGTGATCCGGGCGAGGACACCTGGCTTGTTCTCGACGAGGACGGAGAGGGTGTGCTTGCTCATGGGTCTGACTCGGCTCTCTCTCAGTCGTCTTCGTTGTCGCCGAAGTCGGGGCGGACGTCCCGGGCGGCCAGGATTTCGTCGTTCGAGGTGCCGGCGGCGACCATCGGCCACACCATCGCGTCCTCGTGGACGATGAAGTCCACCACGACAGGGCGGTCGTTGATGGAGTTCGCCTCCTCGATCGCCTTGTCGAGGTCGTCGGGGGACTCGCAGCGGATCGCGTAGCAGCCCATGGCCTCCGACAGCTTCACGAAGTCGGGGACGCGGGTGCCGGCGCTGGGCTCCTTGCCGCTCGCCCCGGGGCCCGAGTGCAGCACGGTGTTGGAGTACCGCTGGTTGTAGAAGAGGGTCTGCCACTGGCGGACCATCCCGAGGGCGCCGTTGTTGATGATGGCGACCTTGATCGGGATGTTGTTCAGGGCGCAGGTGGTGAGCTCCTGATTGGTCATCTGGAAGCAGCCGTCGCCGTCCACCGCCCAGACCGTCCGGTCCGGCTGACCGGCCTTGGCGCCCATCGCGGCCGGCACCGCGTAGCCCATCGTCCCGGCGCCACCGGAGTTCAGCCAGGTCGCGGGCTTCTCGTACTGGATGTAGTGCGCGGCCCACATCTGGTGCTGACCGACGCCCGCCGCGAAGATCGTGCCCTCCGGGGCGAGCTGACCGATGCGCTCGATGACCTGCTGCGGGGAGAGCGAGCCGTTGTCGGGCTGCTCGTAGCCGAGCGGGTACGTCTCACGCCAGCGGTTCAGGTCCTTCCACCAGGCGGTGTAGTCGCCCCGGTGGCCCTCGCTGTGCTCCTTCTGCACGGCCTGGACCAGATCGGCGATGACCTCGCGGGCGTCCCCGACGATCGGCACGTCGGCGACCCGGTTCTTGCCGATCTCGGCCGGGTCGATGTCCGCGTGGACGATCTTGGCGTACGGCGCGAAGCTGTCCAGCTTGCCGGTGACGCGGTCGTCGAAGCGGGCTCCGAGGGCGACGATCAGGTCGGCCTTCTGCAGCGCGGTGACGGCGGTGACCGCACCGTGCATGCCCGGCATTCCCACGTGCAGCTTGTGGCTGTCGGGGAATGCGCCGAGCGCCATCAGGGTGGTGGTGACGGGCGCTCCGGTGAGTTCTGCGAGGACCTTCAGTTCGGCGGTGGCCTTGGCCTTCAGGACGCCGCCACCGACGTAGAGGACGGGCCGCTTGGCCTGGGTGATCAGCCGGGCGGCCTCGCGGATCTGCTTGGCGTGCGGCTTGGTCACCGGGCGGTAGCCGGGCAGGTCCTGGGTGGGCGGCCAGCTGAAGACGGTCTGCGCCTGGAGGGCGTCCTTGGCGATGTCGACCAGGACCGGGCCCGGACGGCCGGTGGAGGCGATGTGGAAGGCCTCCGCGATCGTCTTCGGGATGTCCTCGGCCTTGGTCACCAGGAAGTTGTGCTTGGTGATCGGCATCGTGATGCCGACGATGTCCGCCTCCTGGAAGGCGTCCGTACCGATGGCCTTGGAGGCGACCTGACCGGTGATCGCCACCAGCGGCACGGAGTCCATGTGCGCGTCGGCGATCGGGGTCACCAGGTTGGTGGCACCGGGGCCGGACGTCGCCATGCAGACGCCGACCCTGCCGGTGGCCTGCGCGTAACCGGTGGCCGCGTGACCCGCGCCCTGCTCATGACGGACGAGCACGTGACGCACACGCGTCGAGTCCATCAGCGGGTCGTAGGCCGGAAGGATCGCGCCGCCGGGAATGCCGAATACCGTGTCGGCCCCGACCTCCTCGAGAGAACGGATGAGGGACTTCGCACCCGTGACGTGCTCGGGAGCGGACTGATGTCCTCCGGAACGGGGCCGCGGATGCGGATGGTGGGCCCCGGTGGCCTGCTCGGTCATCGGCATTCTCTTCTCGATGCTGAGGGTTTTTGCGAGGTTTGTACGGTGTTCGGTTACTGCTCGACAGGCACCTGTGCAACAAAAAACCCCTCGTGCCGTGAGGCAAGCGAGGGGAGCGCGCCGGGTGCGGGTCGCTGGGTGTTCCGGATCGTCCTCCGGTGTGCCCCAGCTTCAGCCGACGCGCTTTCCAAGTACGAGAATTCGGGTGCGCATGGCATTGACCCTCCCCCCGGCACGCACTGACTGTCAAGTGGGTGGGACGGGAGTCTCATTATGTGAGCGGAGGGCCGTACCGCCTCCATAAACAGCGGGCACACCACTCGTGTATACCCCTGCGCCGCCACCCGCGAAAGCGGGCTCGACCGGTCCGTGCGGCACCGGATAGTGGCCGGAAGACAGCGCCCGGCGCAGCCGGTACTCGTCGAGTGGTCCGGAGAACGCCATGCCCTGGCCGTGCGTGCAGCTCATCGCGCGCAGAGCGATGACCTGCTCCGGGAGGTCCACCCCGTCGGCCACGGACTGCAGCCCCAGGTCGGAGGCGATCCGCAGCAGCCCGCTGGTGATCTTGTGCAGCCGCGCGGACTCGACGACGCCCTCGACCAGGCCCCGGTCGAGTTTCAGTACGTCGATCGGAAGCCGGCGCAGCGCCGTTATGGCCGCATAGCCGCTGCCGAAGCCGTCCAGGGCGATCCGGACACCGAGCCGCCGCAGCGCGTTCAGCCGGCGCTCCAGCTCGTCCAGGGAGACCCGTGGGTCGATGTCGGACAACTCGATGACCAAGGCGCCCGAGGCGAGCCCGTGCCTGGTCAGCAGGGCCTCCACGGAGCTGAGGGGCGTCGAGCGGTCGATCAGCCGGCGGCCGCTCAGCCGGACCGTCACGGGCACGCACAGACCGGTGGCAGTGCGCTCGGCGGCCTGCTGGACGGCCTGCTCCAGCATCCAGCGGCCCAGCTCGGCCGTGCGGTCGCTGTCCTCGGCCACCCGCAGGAACTCCGCGGGAGTGAAGAGCACCCCTTGGGAGGAGCGCCAGCGCGCCTGGGCGCTGACGGATGTGATCCGGCCGTTCTCCAGTGACACCACCGGCTGGTGCAGCAGCGCGAACTCACCGTCGTGGAGCGCCGCGCGCAGCCGTGTCGCCAGCTCCGCCTTGCGTACGACGTCCTGCTGCATCTGTGGCGCGTACAGCTCGACGCGGCCCTTGCCCGCCCCCTTGGCCCGGTACATCGCGAGGTCCGCGTTGCGCTGCAACTCGCCCGCTCCCAGGCCCGGTTCGGCGAAGGCGACACCGATGGACGCGGCGACCCGGACATCGTTGCCGTCGATGGCGTACGGCTGCGAGAGGGTGATCCTGAGCCGGTCGGCGAGCTCCGTGATGTGGCGCTCGCGCGCGCTGCGGTCACGGGTGCCGTCGCCGACGATGAGGGCCGCGAACTCGTCGCCGCCGAGGCGGGCGGCGGTGTCGCCCTGCCGCACGGAGTCCTGGAGTCTGCGCGCGGCCTGGACGAGGAGCTCGTCGCCGGCCTGGTGCCCGATCGTGTCGTTGACGGCCTTGAAGCCGTCGAGGTCGATGAAGAGGACGGCAGTGCCGCGGTCGCTGGAGCGGCGGCCGGACAGCGCCTGCTGGACCCGCTTGGTGAACAGCGCGCGGTTGGGCAGGTCGGTGAGCGGGTCGTGTTCGGCGTTGTGCTGCAGCTGCGCCTGCAACCGCACCCGTTCGGTCACGTCACGGCTGTTGAAGATGAGTCCGCCGTGGTGCCGGTTGACCGTGGACTCCACGTTGAGCCAGCCGCCGTCGCCGGACTTGAAGCGGCACTCGATGCGGGTGGTGGGTTCCTCGATGTGGCTTGCGGCCAGGAACCGGCGCACCTCGTGCACCACGCAGCCGAGGTCCTCCGGGTGGATCAGGGAGGCCAGTTCGGAGCCGACGAGATCCTCGGCGGGCCGGCCGTAGACCCCGGCGGCGGCCGGACTCACGTACCGGAGGATGCCGTTGGGTGCAGCGATCATGATGACGTCGCTGGAGCCCTGGACCAGGGAGCGGAAGTGGTTCTCCTTCTGGGCCAGCTCCTGGGTGAGGGTGATGTTGTCGAGCAGCATGATGCCCTGGCGCACGACGAGGGCGAGTACGACGGTGCCGCCGGTGATCAGCACCACGCGGTCGACGCTGTGGCCGTTGAGCACGTTGTAGAGGATCCCCAGCGTGCAGACGGCGGCGGCCAGATAGGGCGTGAGCGCGGCCAGCGAGCCGGTGATGGGCCGGGTGGCCGGGTACCGGCCGTGATCACCTCCCTGCACGGGCCCGGGCAGGGGCGTGTGCCCCTGCGGGGGTCGGGTTCCGCGGGACTGTCCGGTCCGGCGCGGGCCGGGCGGCGGCTGTCCGGGGAGGTGCTCGTGCACCACGCGCGTGTGCCCCTCGCCGTCCGGGTGCCCGGCGCTGCCGCCGACCCAGGGGGCGTAGGCGAGGAGGAGGGAGCCGGCGAACCAGCCCGCGTCGAGGAGCTGCCCCGAGCGGTAGTTGTTGTGCAGCAGGGGCGAGGTGAACAGGGCGTCGCACATCACGGTCAGGGCGAGCGCGCCGATCGCGGTGTTGACCGCGGACCGGTTCACCGCCGAGCGCCTGAAGTGCAGCGCGAGCACCATGCTGACCAGGGCGATGTCCAGCAGTGGGTACGCGAGCGAGAGCGCGGTGTGCGCGACGCTCGGTCCGTCGAACCTCGCCGCCTGGGCGAGCGCGAGACTCCACGACAGCGTGAGCAGCGAGCCGCCGATCAGCCAGGCGTCCAGGGCCAGACAGACCCAACCCGCCTTCGTCACCGGGCGCTTGGCGAGCACGAGGAGTCCCACGATGGCGGGTGGCGCGAAGCACAGGAAGAACAGGTCCGCGTAACTGGGACTGGGCACGGGGATCCCGAGCACGACCTCGTACCACCCCCAGACCAGATTGCCCAGCGCCGCCATCGCGGAGGACAGCGAGAACAGCAGCCACGCGGGCCGAAAGCGAATACGCCGGCTACGGGCGTAGAGGAAGCAGGAGACCGCCGCGGTGGCCGCGGCGGCGCTCAGCCCGAAGTCGCCCATGACGAGGGCGACCTTCGCGGAGCCCCAGCCGAGCGCGGAACCGACGGCGTATCCCGCGCACACCAGGGCCAGTACGAGTTGGGAACACAGGCCCACCCCGCCGCCCGGACCCGGTCGTTGGGCCAGCAGCGTCCCCAGGACGCGCTGCATCCGGAGCGCTCCGCCGAGGACGGTGGGGGGAGAGGGCGGGGAACTCACCGGGCCCACCCGGTCCGTGCCGCTGCCGGGTCCCGCTGGTCGCGGTGCGCCGGATGGGCGTGCTTCCTGCGGCCACTGTGCCTGCGGTGGTGGTGATGGCCAGTGTGGCTGTGGCCGCGTCTGCGCGTCGTCGCACACCAGGGTCGCCGTCGGCGGCCCCGCCGCGTCGGATCGTTCGTCCATAGGCCGTGCATCGCCCGTCGCCCCCCTCACAGTCTGATGTCCATCCCCGGCGCCGAACGGTGCACGGCGCAGCCCCTGTCGGGACGATACACCAGTCTCGTCACTCAGGGACATAGTTCCTCTACGCTCCGTGACGACCAGCGGGAATGCCCGTACTGCCCGCGTCCGGGGGACTGCGGAGCGTGCGCGAAGCGGACGGGGAGTGAACGGAACGGGGCCTACGCGCCGGTGGTGAGCACCACGTTGTCCAGCGGCTCCCCGCGCGCGAAACGGTTCAACTGCGCCACCAGGAGCCGCTTGGCGCGCGGCAGGAACGCGGAGGTGGGACCGCCGACGTGCGGGCTGATGAGTGCGCCCGGCGCGTGCCACAACGGGTGCCCCGGGGGCAGCGGTTCGGGGTCGGTGACATCGAGCGCCGCGGTGATCCGGCCCGTCTCCAGCTCGGCCAGGAGCGCCTTGGTGTCCACGACGGGGCCGCGGGAGACGTTCACGAGGAGGGCGCCGTCCTTCATGCGCCCGAGGAAGTCGGCGTTCACCAGGCCACGCGTGGTCTCGGTGAGCGGCGTGGACAGGATGACGACGTCGGCCTCCGGCAGCAGGGCGGGCAGATCGGTGAGCGGATGCACGGGACCGCGCTCCGTGGTGCGCGCGGAGCGCGCGACGCGCGCCACCCGCGCGAGCTCGAACGGCGCGAGCCGGTCCTCGATGGCGGACCCGATCGACCCGTAGCCCACGATGAGGACGGACTTGTCGGCGAGCGCCGGCCGGAACCCCGACCGCCACTCCTCCTTGTCCTGTCCTCGTACGAAGTCGGGGATGCCGCGCAGCGACGCGAGGACCAGGGTCAGGGTGAGTTCGCCGGTGCTCGCCTCGTGCACCCCGCGCGCATTGCACAGGCGCACTCCCGGGCGCAGGTACTTGAGGCCGGGCTCGACGTGGTCGATGCCCGCGGACAGGGTCTGCAGTGCTTGCAGGGACGTCATCCCGGGCAGCGGCCGTACGGCGACGTCGGGGCCCTTCATGTACGGCACCACGTAGAAGGCACACTCGGCCGGGTCCGCGGGAAAGTCCTGGTCGCCGTCCCAGAAGAGGTAGTTGAGGTCCTCCGGGAGGCCCTCGATGTCGTCTGCGTCGAACGGAAGCCACACATCGGAAGTCATGGTCAGGAGGCTATGCGAAGGCCGCGGTGACGCATTGGTTAGGTTGGGGCGCCAGGAGAGGGAGGGTTCGGCCAGGTGGAGCGCAGGACGATCGGTGCGGCGACGCTCGATGTGGGGGCCGTCGGACTGGGGTGCATGCCGATGAGCTGGGCGTACACCGGTTCGCGGCAGCGGGGCGACGAGTCGCTGCGGACCGTGCACCGGGCCCTCGACATGGGCTCGTCACTGCTCGACACGGCGGACATGTACGGCCCCTTCACCAATGAACTGCTGGTCGGGCGGGCCTTGAAGGAGCGGCGCTCGCAGGCGTTCGTGTCGACGAAGGTCGGCCTGCTGGTCGGCGAGCAGCACATCGTGGCCAACGGCCGTCCCGGCTATGTGAAGCGGGCCTGCGACGCGTCCCTGCGCCGGCTCCAGACCGAGGTGATCGACCTCTACCAGCTGCATCGCGCGGACCCGGAGGTTCCGGTGGAGGAGACCTGGGGCGCGATGGCCGAGCTGGTGTCGGCGGGGAAGGTGCGGGCGCTGGGGCTGTGCGCGGTGGGCGCGCGGACGCCCCGCCGCCCGGGGGCGCGGCTGCACGACGGCACGATCCGGCAGCTGGAGCGGGTGCAGCAGGTCTTCCCGGTGAGTGTGGTCGAGGCGGAGCTGTCGGTGTGGTCGCCGCAGGCCCTGGACGCGCTGCTGCCGTGGTGCGCGGCGCGTGGGGTGGGCTTCCTGGCCGCCATGCCGCTCGGCAACGGATACCTGACCGGGACGCTGACTCCCGGCGAGGGCTTCGAGCCGGACGACCTGCGCGCCCGGCACCCCCGCTTCACGGCCGAGATGATGGCCGCGAACCAGCCGATCGTGGCCGCGCTGCGCCGTATCGCCGCGCGGCACGGCGATCAGGTGACACCCGCGCAGGTGGCCCTGGCGTGGGTGCTGGCGCAGGGCCGGCACGTGGTGCCGATACCGGGGGCCAAGCGGGAGCGGTGGGTCACGGAGAACGCGGCGGCCGCCGGCCTGCGCCTGACGCCGGAGGACCTGGCGGAGGCGGCACGGCTGCCGGGGGCGCGGCGGTCGTGGGACTGAAGGGCTGCCGGGGGCGCGGCGGTCGCGGCGGTCGCGGCGGTCGCGGGACGGAACGGCTCCCCGGGGCACGACGCTCGTGGGGCCGAACGGAGTTCGACGGCCGGAGGCGGCGCGAGGGTCCGGCGAGCGGACGGAGTTCCGGAACATCGGCTGCCGGTGATCGGGAACCTGTGAGGCGCGAGCGGTGTATGAACAGTAGGACCGCCGCGTCGAAGGGACCTTGATCGTGCAACGTCGAGCTGTGACGGCCGTCTTGGCCACGGCCGCGCTCATGCTGACGGCCGGCTGCTCCTCCGACGACGGAGGAGAGCCGGCCGGCGCCACGAGCGCCTCATCGAGGGGTACGAGTCCGGGCTCGTCGCCCTCCGGACAGAAGCAGGACGACCCCCCGCCCGCCAAGGGCTCGGTGAAGGTCGTGCGCACGGTCGCCGAGGACCTGAAGTCCCCCTGGGGCCTGGCCCCGCTGCCCGACGGCGGCCTCCTGGTCTCCTCCCGCGACGAGGGGACGATCACGCGGGTCGACGAGAAGACCGGCAAGAAGACCGAGCTGGGCGAGGTGCCCGGGGTGGCCCCCGCCGGCGAGGGCGGCCTGATGGGCCTTGCCCTCTCCCCCACGTACGCCTCGGACCACATGATCTACGCGTACTTCACGACGGCGTCGGACAACCGCATCGCCCGCATGCTGTACGAGGAACAGAAGCCGGCGGGCGAGCAACTGGGCGCTCCGGACACGGTCTTCAAGGGCATCCCCAAGGGCGTCATCCACAACGGCGGCCGGATCGCCTTCGGCCCCGACAAGATGCTCTACGCGGGCACGGGCGAGACGGGTGACCGTGGTCTGGCCCAGGACAAGAAGTCACTGGGCGGCAAGATCCTGCGGATGACCCCGGACGGCGAGCCGGCGCCCGGCAATCCCTTCGGCGACTCGGTCGTCTACTCGTACGGCCATCGCAACGTCCAGGGCCTCGCCTGGGACGACAAGCAGCGTCTGTGGGCGTCCGAGTTCGGCCAGGACACCTGGGACGAACTGAACGTGATCGGCCCCGGCGACAATGACGGCTGGCCGGATGCCGAGGGCAGAAGCGACAGCACCGAGTTCAAGAACCCGGTGGCCCAGTGGCACACGGACGAGGCGTCCCCGAGCGGCATCGCCTATGCGGAGGGCTCGATCTGGATGGCGGGCCTGCGCGGCGCCCGCCTGTGGCGCATCCCCCTGGACGGCACCAAGGCCTCGGCGGACCCCCAGTCCTTCCTCAAGGGCGAGTACGGCCGGCTGCGCACAGTGGTCTCCGCCGGCGGGAACAAGCTCTGGCTGGTGACGAGCGAGACGGACGGCCGGGGATCCCCCGAGAAGGGGGACGACCGGATTCTGGAGCTGGAGGTGACATAGGCGCCGGCCCGGCGCAGATGACGTCAGGCCTGGTCCGGCCGGCCCTCGGCGCCGGCTTCCGAGGCAGCGGCCGGGTCCTCGTCCTCGATGTCGGCTTCCGAGGCAGTGGCCAGGGCCTCGTCCGCGGCGCCGGCTTCCGGGGTGGCCGGGTCCTCGTCCTCGGCGGCCGCCTGTTCCTGCGTCGGCCGGCGTACGACGACCTTGCCCGAGGTCAGGTCGATGGGCCCGCGGCCCGGGTCCCCGTCGTTGAGGTCGACGCGCGTCAGCTCCAGCCGCTTGCGTTCGTCATTGGTGTGCTTGCGTCCCGGTGCGAACAGCTCCTCGAACATGTTGAACACGGCGCCTCCCTCGGCCCGGGATCACTGACAGCGTAGGCCTCAGCCCACCGCATGGGCAGCGGGTGTCTCCGACGGAAACAGCCTCAGCCGGTGCGCCAGCGCCGCCGCCTCTCCCCGGCCGGAGACGCCCAGCTTGGCGAGGATGTTCGAGACGTGGACGCTGGCCGTCTTCGGCGAGATGAAGAGCGTTTCGGCGATCTGGCGGTTGCTGCGGCCGGCGGCGACGAGCCGGAGCACGTCACGCTCGCGGCTGGTCAGGCCGAGCGACTCGACGGCGTCGGCGGGGGCCGGGGCGGACGCCGTGGAGGCGTGGCCGAGGGTGAGGCGGGCGCGCTGGGCGAGTAGGGCGACGGCGTCGCCGAGCGGGCGGGCGCCCAGGTGATCGGCGGCCGCCCGGACCAGCCGGAGCAGTTCGGTGGCGCGGGCCCGGGCGTCGTCGTCCGCACCCGAGAGGAGCAGGGACTCGGCCAGGCGCAGCCGGACCCGGCCGAGGTCGTAGGGGCGCTCCAGGGATTCGACGGCGGTGACGACACCGAACCACTCGTCCGGGGTCGTCACGCCTTCGGCACGGGCCAGTTCGGCACGCACCCACTTCTCGTACGCGCGCCAGATGGGTGCGCCGGTGGGCAGGGACTTGGCGGCCGTGCGGATGCGCTCGACGGTGTCCGCGCGGCCCGGTTCGGCGACGGGCAGCCCGCGGGCATCGGCCTCCGCGGCGGCCGACGCGAGCAGCAGCGGCCAGCCGTAGCGCTGGGTGCCGGGCGGGAAGCCGCTGTCCAGCGCCTCGTACAGTGCGGTGCGGGCGTCGAGAAGGCGGCCCTCTCCCGCGGCGACGCCGATGGCGATGCGCAGCAGGGGCAGGACGTTCTGGGACACCGGGTCATGGGTGCCGAAGTACGTGCGGGCGGCCGCGAGGCGGCGGGCGGTCTCGGCCAGGTCGCCCCGGGCGAGGGCGATGTGCGCGAGACGGGTGGAGCCGCCGCCGCGGGGTTTGGCGCTCTGCCCGGTGGTGTGTGCGTTCAGCGCGGCCTCGGTCGCCTCGTCCCAGCGGCCCAGGGAGTAGAGCGACTCGGAGAGGTTGGTCCACACCCAGGCCTCGGAGTCCAACAGGCCCATCTTCTGCGTGAGTTCGATGCCCTCCCGCAGTACCTCGGCCGCCTCCTTGGAGCGGCCGACGCCCTCCAGGACCGACGGCAGATTCACATGGCTGCGGCCCACCACACCGGCCACGCTCCGCTCGACCACCCGGTCCCTGGCCTCGAACATCTCGGCCAGGCCCGGCTCGATGTCCCCCGCGTCGACCATGAGCGCGCCCAGGGTGAGCCGGGCGTTCAGCTCGATGTCGTCGGCGCCCACCATGCGCGCGTACTCGACGGCGCGCTGGGCGTCGGAGAGTGCGTCGGCGCCGGGCTCGTGCAGCATGGACCAGGCGGCGACCATGGCCAGTACCTCTGCGTGTACCTCGGAGGGCGGCAGTCCGCGGACCAGCTCCTGGGCGGTGGCGAGTTCCTTCCAGCCGTCGCCGCGGGCCTGTGCCTGCACGAGCCGGGAGCGCTGGACCCAGAACCAGGCCGCGCGCAGGGGGTCTTCCTCCTCCGCCAGGAGCCGCAGCGCCCGCTTGGTGATCTTCAAGGCGCGTTCGCGCTCCCCGCACAGCCGGCCGGCGACGGCGGCCTCGGCCATCAGGTCGAGATAGCGCAGCGGTGTGGTGGCCGGGTCGCAGCCGCAGGGCGGGTAGACCTCGGTGTAGTCGACGGGGCGCAGTGCGGTGCGTACGGCGTCGGGGGTGACGTCCCACAGCTCCATCGCCCGCTCCAGGAGCCGCAGTTGCTCGGAGTAGGCGTGCCGGCAGCGCGCCTCCACGGAGGCGTCGAGGACGGCGGGCAGCGCCTTGGCGGCGTCATGGGCGTGGTACCAGTAGGTGGCCAGGCGGGTGGCGCGCTCATCGGCCGGTACGAGCGTCGGGTCGGCCTCCAGGGCCTCGGCGTACCGGCGGTTGAGGCGGGAGCGCTCGCCGGGCAGCAGGTCGTCGCTGACCGCCTCGCGGACCAGGGAGTGCCGGAAGCGGTAGCCGTCGCCGCGGGGTGCGGCGAGCAGGATGTTGGCCCCGACGGCGGCCCGCAGGGCCTCGATGAGGTCGTCCTCGGAGAGCCGGGCGACGGCGGCGAGCAGCGGGTACTCGACGGTGGAGCCGCCCTCCGCGACGATCCGGGCGACCCGCTGGGCGTCCTCGGGCAGCCCTTCGACGCGGACGAGGAGGAGATCGCGGAGCGAGTCGGTGAGGCCGCTGCAGCAGCCGTCGTGGGACGCGACGGCGAGTTCCTCGACGAAGAAGGCGTTGCCGTCGGAGCGTTCGAAGATCTCGTCGACCTGGGCCGGGTCGGGCTCATGGGCGAGGATTCCGGCTATCTGGCGGCCGACCTCGGTGCGGTTGAAGCGGCCCAGTTCGATGCGGCGGACCGTGCGGAGCCGGTCCAGTTCGGCGAGCAGGGGGCGCAGCGGGTGACGGCGGTGGATGTCGTCGGCGCGGTAGGTGGCGACGACGACGAGACGGCCGCTGCGGAGCGTGCGGAAGAGATAGGCGAGCAGGTGGCGGGTGGAGGCGTCCGCCCAGTGCAGGTCTTCGAGGGCGACGACGACCGTGCGGTCGGCCGCGATGCGCTCCAGGAGACGGGCGGTGAGCTCGAAGAGACGGGCCATGCCGTCCTCGTCGGGCCGCCGGCCCCGGGAGGCCTCGCCGAGTTCGGGCAGCAGCCGGGCCAGCTCCTGCTCCTGTCCGGCGGCCGCGGCGGCGAGCTCCGCGGGCAGTTCGCGGTGCAGGGCGCGCAGCGCGGTGGAGAACGGGGCGAAGGGGAGCCCGTCGGCACCGATCTCGACACAGCCGCCGAGCGCGACGACGGCACCCTCGCGACAGGCCGCGTGCGCGAACTCCTCGATCAGCCGGGTCTTGCCGACGCCGGCCTCCCCGCCGAGCAGCAACGCCTGCGGCTCGCCCGCGGCGGCGCGGGCGAGCGCATTGTTCAGTGCCTTCAATTCGTCGGCCCGGCCGACGAACACCGGGCTGACGGACCTGGTCTCCACAGCGCCGAGCATCGCACAGGGGTCCGACAGTGCGGCATTGGTTATCGGCAGGACGCCGCCCGGGCGGGCTGCCCGTACGACGCCCGAAGCCGCCGCGGGCAGGCCGGTTGGAGCGGCTCCACGCGCGTCGGGAACATCCGCGGCGCCCCGCTCCGAAGCGGCAGAAGCGGCAGAAGCGGCCGTGGGAACCGCACGTGAAGCGGACGTCGTCCCGGCAGCTCGCTGAGCTGTCGGGGAGGGACTCCCCCCTTCGGGGCAGGGCAAGCCCCCTGGGACCCCCCCCCCCCCCCCCCCCTTTCTTCCCCCCGGGGCGGCCCATTTTCCTGCGGT
>NZ_JBHXJC010000006.1:296328-393061 GCF_042723265.1 Streptomyces sp. NPDC058371
CCCTGCCCCCCCCCAAAAAAGAAAAAAAAGGAAAAAGAGGGGCGGGGAAAACAAAAAGAAACCCGCCCCCCCCCCCCCCCCCTCCCGGCCCCCCGGGGACGACGTCCCCTCGGTGAGAGCGGCCGACCCCCGTGCGGCCGCCCTCACCCGCCCCCGTGCTCATGCGACGCGGGCGAACCGGTGCCGGCGGGGCCGGTGGGTATGGGCCCGCCCCTCCGTGTCGTTCTGTTCGTGCTGCCCGGACTCGCGTACGGCACGGCGGGCGGCGCGACGGCTGCGCAGGGCCTCCTGCGCCAGGCGGTGGTTCTCGGCCCTGCGGATCAGTTCGGCGGAACGGGTCTGGTGGAGTTCGTACTCGAACATGTGGTGTCCCTCGTGAGATTCGGTTTCGGCTCTCGCTTGTTGCGATGCCTCAACTTTCGTCTCCAAGGGGGGTGCGCCACATCGGGAGAGTTCCGCATCTTGAACGCGACAGGGGCCTTAGAACGGCCGTAAGTGGCTTACGGCGGCTCTAAGGCCCCTCAGACGGTGGGGGATGTGCGGTGAGTCAGCTGGTGGAGGGCAGCCCGAGCAGGAGGTCGGTGTACTTGGCGATCGCGAGCAGCAGGCCGACGACGCCGAGCGCGACGCCCGCCCAGGCGACCGACTTGATCCAGGGCGCCTGCGGCTTGCCCGGGGCGCCGAAGGCGGGCCGGGCCAGCACCACGACACCGACGATCAGCGCGACCAGGGCGAAGAGGCCGCCGACCAGCGCGGTGACGCTCCAGGCGTCTCCGTACACTTCCCGGACCTGCGTGGCGACGCTCGCGGACGACGAGGTCTGCAGCTGACCGGTGAGCGTCTCGCGCGCGGCGGCGACGGTGGAGACCCAGCTGCCGGTGAGCGAGACGATGCCGAGTCCGGCGGAGACGACGGCGGCGGCACCCTGGCCCACGCCGGAGGCGTCCCGCTCGGCCTCGAGCTCGGCCTCGGGGAGGTCGTCGCCCTCCTCGTCCTCGGCCACGGCCTGGTCGTCGGCCTCGACGTCGGCCTTGGCCGGCTCGTCGGCCTTGGTGACGTCCGTGGTCTTGGTGACGTCCACGGTCTCCTCGTCGCTCTTTGCCTCGGCGCCGGTCTCGACCCCGGCTACGTCATCTGTCTTGGTTCCCATGCCTGGCACCGTACGGACGGAGTCTGAGAGGTTTCTTAATGTTGGCTGTGCGCGTACATAACGATCGGCACACGCGCGCGTGCCCGTCGATCGGATGTCCCGGAACCCGCACACACGGCCTCCCGTACGCCCGTCCCTGGCCCCACGCGCGCGTGCCCTTGGACCAGCCGCCCGCCGGCCGCCACGGCCCTTCGTCCACCCGGTCAGCAGGCGCCGCCGCCCTTCGCCCAGCCGGCCGGCGGCCCTCACGGCCCTTCGTGCAGCGCGTCACCGGACGCCGCCGCCCTTCGTCCAACCGCCCGCCGGCCGCCACGGCCTTTCGTCCAGCGCGTCACCGGGCGCCGCACCCCTTCGCCCCGGTCACGGTCAGCGGGCGCCGCGGGCCCGGGCTTCGCGCCACTCGGGGGCCAGGACGGTCCAGACCTCCATGTCGTGGCGGACGCCCCGGTACGGGTAGCTCTCCCGCTGCACACCCTCACGTGTCATCCCGAGCCGCCGCGCGACCTTGATGCTCGGTTCGTTCGCCGAGGAGGCGATCCACTCCACGCGGTGCATCCCGCGTTCCTCCACCGCCCAGTCGATGAGGTACCGCATCCCGCGCGTGACCAGTCCGCGCCCGGCGGCCGCGGGCTCCAGCCAGCAGCCGGCCTCGCAGTTCCCGTCCTTGGCGTCGAACACCCGGAAGAGCAGGCCGCCGACGAGCTTTCCCTCCATCCACAGCCCGTGCAGGCTGCCGGTGTCGGCGGCGCGCTTGTCCGCGTACGACTGGAGGACCGCCCGCGCGGAGGCGACATCGTCGACACCGACCCCGAAGGCGACGTACTGCGAGATGAACTCGCGACCGCGTTCGAGGTGGGCGAAGAACTCCTCGGCGTGCCAGGGCTCCAGGGGCCGCAGTTCCGCGCCGTCGTCACCCAGGGATATCGCGTACATCCTGCTGTTGCTCCTTCTCCAGTACGCCCACCAGCGCGTCGTCCGAGCGCTGCCCCGGAATCGTCGCACGGGAGGCTCCCCCACGGCCGGGCAGCAATGCGGCTCCGGCGGCGCGGCACTCGGGCGGTTCGATGCTGATGCGCGGCAGCCGCTCGTCGAGCAGCCGCGGCAGCCACCAGTTGGCACCGCCCAGCAGGTGCATCAGGGCGGGTACGAGGAGCGTGCGCAGGACGAAGGCGTCGAGGGCGACGGCCGCGGCGAGGGCGATGCCGAACATCGCGATCACGCGGTCACCGCTGAGCACGAAGGCGAGGAAGACCGAGATCATGATGACGGCGGCGGAGTTGATCACCCGGCTGGTCTCGGCCAGTCCGACGCGTACGGCACGCCGGTTGTCGCCGGTCTCCAGCCACTCCTCGTACATCCGGCTGACCAGGAAGACCTGGTAGTCCATGGAGAGGCCGAAGAGGACCGACACCATGATCACCGGCAGGAAGGGCTCGATCGGTCCGGCTCTGCCCAGGCCCAGCAGCTCGCTGCCCCAGCCCCACTGGAAGATCGCGACGACCACGCCGAACGCGGCGGCCACGGCGGCGATGTTCATCACCGCGGCCTTCAGCGGGATGCCGAGGGACCGGAAGGCCAGCAGGAGCAGCACGCAGCCGAGGCCGATGACGACACCGACGAACAGCGGCAGCTTGCCGACGATCACGTCCGCGAAGTCGTCGTAACTCGCCGTCACCCCGCCCACGCGCAGGTCGAGCGAGGTGTTCGCCTCGGCCCGGGGCAGCACCTCGGTGCGCATCCGGTCGACGAGTTCGCTGGTCCGCTGGGACTGCGGCGCGGACTGCGGGACGACCGCGAGATACGCGGTGTCCCCACCCGTGTTGTACGTCACCGGTGTCACCGACGCGATGCCCTCGGTGGCCCGGAGTGTGGCGTCGAGGTTGTCGAGCGCGAGCCGGTCCGCGCCGCCGCCGACCGGGGTGACCAGCGTCAGCGGACCGTTCACGCCCGGGCCGAAGCCCTCCCCCATCAGGTCGTACGCCTGGCGTGTGGTGGACGTCGTCGGGTCGTTGCCCTGGTCGGAGGTGCCCAGGTGCAGGGAGAACGTGGGCAGGGCGAGCAGGGCCATGACGACCACGGCGACCGCGCCGAGCAGTTTCGGGTGGCGTTCCACGAAGGCCGACCAGCGGGCGGCGAGCCCGGTCGGGACCTCCGGCTGGGGTCCGCGCTCCTCCAGCCGCCGCCGCTCGCGCCGGCTCAGCGCGCGCGGGCCGATGAAGGAGAGCAGCGCCGGCAGCAGGGTCACCGAGGCCGCGACGGTGAGGACGACGGTCAGCGAGGCGGCGATCGCGACTCCGTTGAGGAAGCCGAGCCGCAGGATGAGCATGCCGAGCAGCGCGATGCAGACGGTCGCTCCCGCGAAGACCACCGCGCGTCCGGTGGTGGCGACAGCGTGCTCGGCCGCCGCCGCCACCGGCAGCCCGCGTTTCAGGCCCCTGCGGTGCCGGGTCACGATGAACAGGGCGTAGTCGATGCCGACGCCGAGGCCGATCAGCATGCCGAGCATGGGCGCGAAGTCGGCGACGGTCATGACATGCCCGAGGAGCACGATCGAGGCGAACGCCGTCCCGACGCTGACGAGCGCGGTGGCGATGGGCAGCGTCGAGGCGGCGAGCGAGCCGAAGGCGAGGAAGAGGACCACGGCCGCGACGACCACTCCGACGACCTCGGCGAGGTGCCCGCCGGACGACTCGGTGGCCGCGATGGCGGTGCCGCCGAGCTCCACCTGGAGGCCGTCCGTCCCGGCCGCCCGGGCCGTGTCCACGACGGCCTGTGCCTCACCCTTGCCGATGTTCTCGGCCCGCTCGTCGAAGGTGACCGTGGCGTACGCGGTACGGCCGTCGCCGCTGATCCGACCGCCGCCCCGGCCCTCGTACGGGCTGATGACGGTGGCGACACCGGGCAGCCCGGCGATCTCGTCCAGGGTGCGGGTCATCGTCTGCTCGACGTCGGCGCCGCGCACGGTGCCCGGGGTGGTGTGCCAGACGACGGTGTCGTTGTCGCCGCCGAGTCCCGGGAAGCCGTCCCGCAGGAGCTGGGTGGCGCGGCCCGACTCGGTGCCGGGAGCCTCGTAGTCGTTGGAGTAGGCGGAGCCCGCGACGGCCGCGGCGGCGCTCGTGCCACCGAGGGCCAGGAGCCACAGCAGAACGGCGACGAGTCGGTGCCGGACACACCAGCGGGCAAGGGCTGCCACGGACGTGCTCCCTGGGGATGTGGGGATCTTTGACCGGGAACAGCAGCGAATGAACGCTTATGAAACTGAACAGCCCGCAAAGAACGCATGAGCAATGCCCGGACACTCTTGCAGCAGGAAATGATCCTTTGTCGCATTCATGGGCTTACTCACAAGAGTGCGAACGACATCACACGACATTCCCGGGGACTCTGTCGCACCGCCGGGCGGGCGGGGACAGCCCGAGGGGGATGCATCGGTGTCGATGCATCCCCCTCGGGAGGACAGAAAACGGGAGACTCAGCCCTCGCTGACGCCCAGCTTCTCCAGGATGAGTTCCTTGACGCGGGCCGCGTCGGCCTGGCCCCGGGTGGCCTTCATGACCGCGCCGACCAGGGCGCCGGCGGCCTGGACCTTGCCGCCGCGGATCTTGTCGGCGACGCCCGGGTTGCCGGCGATGGCCTCGTCGACGGCGGCGGTCAGCGCGCCCTCGTCCGAGACGACCTTCAGACCGCGCTTCTCGACGACCTCGTCCGGGGTTCCCTCGCCGGCGAGCACGCCCTCGATGACCTGGCGGGCGAGCTTGTCGTTCAGATCGCCGGAGCTGACGAGCTGCGCCACCCTGGCGACCTGCGCCGGGGTGATCGGGAGGTCCTCCAGGGCCTTGCCCGACTCGTTGGCGCTGCGAGCCAGTTCACCCATCCACCACTTGCGGGCGGAGGTGGCGTCGGCACCGGCCTCGATCGTGGCGACGATCGGGTCGATGGCGCCGGCGTTGAGGATCGACTGCATGTCGTGGGCGTTGACACCCCACTCCTCGCGCAGCCGGTTGCGGCGGGCCAGCGGCTGCTCGGGCAGACCGGCACGCAGCTCCTCGACCCACTCGCGGGACGGGGCGACGGGGACCAGGTCGGGCTCCGGGAAGTACCGGTAGTCCTCGGCCTCCTCCTTCACGCGGCCCGAGGTCGTCGACCCGGTGTCCTCGTGGAAGTGGCGGGTCTCCTGGATGATCGTGCCGCCGGAGTTCAGCACCGCGGCGTGGCGCTGGATCTCGTAGCGGGCCGCGCGCTCCACGGAACGCAGGGAGTTGACGTTCTTCGTCTCGGAGCGCGTGCCGAACTTCTCCCGGCCGTGCGGGCGCAGCGACAGGTTCACGTCGCAGCGCATCTGGCCCTGCTCCATGCGGGCCTCGGAGACGCCGAGCGCCTTGATGAGCTCGCGCAGCTCGGCGACGTACGCCTTGGCGACCTCGGGAGCGCGCTCGCCCGCACCCTCGATCGGCTTGGTGACGATCTCGATGAGCGGGATGCCGGCGCGGTTGTAGTCCAGCAGGGAGTGCGAGGCGCCGTGGATACGGCCGGTGGCACCGCCGACGTGCAGCGACTTGCCGGTGTCCTCCTCCATGTGGGCGCGCTCGATCTCCACGCGGAAGACCTCGCCGTCCTCCAGCTGGACGTCCAGATAGCCGTTGAAGGCGATCGGCTCGTCGTACTGCGAGGTCTGGAAGTTCTTCGGCATGTCCGGGTAGAAGTAGTTCTTCCGGGCGAAGCGGCACCACTCGGCGATCTCGCAGTGCAGCGCGAGACCGATCTTGATGGCGGACTCGACGCCGATCGCGTTGACGGCCGGCAGCGCGCCCGGCATGCCGAGGCAGGTCGGGCAGGTCTGCGAGTTGGGCTCGGCGCCCAGCTCGGTCGAACAGCCACAGAACATCTTGGTCCTGGTGCCGAGTTCGACATGGACTTCGAGGCCCATGACGGGGTCGTACGACGCCAGCGCGTCCTCGTACGACACCAGGTCGGTCGTGGTGGTCACGGTGAAAACTTCCCTCTCAGCCCAGCAGGACGTCGTCGTCGCCCAGGCGCTTGAGCTCCCGGTAGAGGATGGCGAGGCCGGTGACGATGGCGGCGGCGGACACGGCCGCGTCGATCAGCCGCAGGGTGTCGCTCTCGAGGCGGGCCTTCTTGGCCTGCTTGGCGACGCTCAGGGCACCGAACGCGGTGGTCGCGATGGACAGGTACGTGCCGGACTTGGACCTCTTGAAGCCCTTGGCCTTGGTCAGTGCGCTCACAGCGACGGAGCCTCCTCGATCAGCGGGTGACCCCACTTTTCCACGAAGGCGGCCTCGACGGCGGCGCCCACCTTGTACAGCCTGTCGTCCTGCATCGCCGGGGCGATGATCTGCAGGCCGACCGGGAGGTTGTCCTCCGGCGCGAGACCGCAGGGCAGCGACATGGCCGCGTTGCCCGCCAGGTTGGTCGGGATGGTGCACAGGTCCGCGAGGTACATCGCCATCGGGTCGTCGGCGCGCTCGCCGATCGGGAAGGCGGTGGTCGGCGTGGTGGGCGACACGATGACGTCCACCTGCTCGAACGCCTTCTCGAAGTCGCGCGTAATGAGCGTACGGACCTTCTGCGCGCTGCCGTAGTAGGCGTCGTAGTAGCCGCTGGAGAGGGCGTACGTGCCGAGCATGATGCGGCGCTTGACCTCGTCGCCGAAGCCCGCCTCACGGGTGAGGGCGGTGACGTCCTCGGCGGAGCGGGTGCCGTCGTCGCCCACGCGCGCGCCGTAGCGCAGGCCGTCGAAGCGCGCGAGGTTCGAGGAGCACTCGGACGGCGCGATCAGGTAGTACGCCGACAGGGCCAGGTCGAAGGACGGGCAGTCCAGCTCGACGATCTCGGCACCCAGCTCCTTGAGGAGGGTGACGGACTCGTTGAAGCGCTGGACGACACCGGCCTGGTAGCCCTCGCCCGCGAACTGCTTGACGACGCCGACGCGCATGCCCGCCACGCTGCCGTTGCGGGCGGCCTCGACGACCGGCGGGACCGGCGCGTCGATGGACGTGGAGTCGAGCGGGTCGTGCCCGGCGATGACCTCGTGCAGGAGCGCCGCGTCCAGGACCGTACGGGCGCAGGGCCCGCCCTGGTCGAGGGAGCTGGAGAACGCCACCATGCCGTACCGCGAGACGCCGCCGTACGTCGGCTTGACGCCGACCGTGCCGGTCACGGCGGCGGGCTGGCGGATGGAGCCGCCGGTGTCCGTGCCGATGGCGAGCGGGGACTGGAAGGAGGCGAGCGCCGCGGAGGAGCCGCCGCCGGAGCCGCCGGGGATGCGGGTGAGGTCCCAGGGGTTGCCGGTCGGCCCGTACGCGCTGTTCTCGGTGCTCGACCCCATGGCGAACTCGTCCATGTTGGTCTTGCCGAGGATGACGACGTCGGCGGCCTTCAGCCGCTTGGTGACGGTCGCGTCGTACGGCGGGATCCAGCCCTCGAGGATCTTGGAACCGACGGTGGTCGGGATCCCCTCGGTGGTGAAGATGTCCTTGAGCGCGAGCGGGACGCCGGCCAGCGGGCCGAGCTTCTCACCGCGCTCACGCTTGCCGTCGACGGCACGGGCCTGGGCTAGCGCGCCCTCCCGGTCGACGTGCAGGAAGGCGTGCACCTTCTCGTCGACGGCCTCGATACGGGCCAGGTGGGCCTCGGTGACCTCGACGGCGGTGAGCTCGCCCGCCGCGATCTTCTCGGCGATCTCGGCCGCGGTCAGCTTGATGATGTTGACGTTGGTGTCCGTCATGGTGGTTAGTCCTCCCCCAGGATCTGCGGCACCTTGAAACGCTGCTGCTCCTGGGCCGGGGCGCCGGAGAGCGCCTGCTCGGGGGTGAGCGACGGACGGACCTCGTCCGCGCGCATGACGTTCGTCAGCGGCAGCGGGTGAGAGGTCGGCGGTACGTCTTGGTCGGCGACCTCGCTGACGCGGGCGACCGCGCCGATGATGTCGTCGAGCTGACCGGCGAAGTGGTCGAGCTCTTCGCCCTTCAGCTCCAGACGCGCCAGCCGTGCGAGGTGGGCGACCTCCTCGCGCGTGATGCCAGGCATGCAGCGATCCTCTGGGGTGAGTGTGTGTGGTTTGGGCCCAATCCTATGGCGCCGGTACGGATGCCCGCGCACGGGTTTCCCTCCGCCCCGCTCAGCGGACTCCTGACACCCGCCGACGGCGCGAAATCCCCACAGGAGAGGGCACCCCACCAATGAACGGTCCCGGGCGATGCGGGCGGGGAAACAAATCCCCCCAAACCGCCACCCGCCGACGGCGGGATCCCCTCCGGGCAGGGAGCGTCACCAACGAACGGTCACTTGCGGTGCGGCTGCGCAACCCCCGGCCGGAGCCGCCGGCTCACTCGTCGGTGGCAACCGCAGGCAACGCCGCGGCGGGCCGCTGCCACCCCCGCGCCCCTCGGGCCCGAAGCCACGCCGTCGCCTCGTCCGCCGGCATCGCCGCGGCCACCAGCCACCCCTGTACGGCGTCACAGCCCAGATCCCGCAGGCGCTCCCACGTCTCGTCGTCCTCGACGCCCTCCGCGACGACGAGCAGCCCGAGCGAGTGCGCGAGGTCGACGGTGCACCGCACGATCTCCGCGTCCTCGTTGTCCACGGCGAGCCGCGCGACGAAGGACCGGTCGATCTTCAGCTCACTGACGGGCAGTCGCCGCAGATGCACGAGCGACGAGTACCCCGTGCCGAAGTCGTCGAGGGACATCTTCACCCCGTGCCCGGTCAGCGCGGCCAGGGTGTCCGCGGCCCGCTGCGGGTCCTCCAGGAGCACATGCTCCGTGATCTCCAGCTGCAGCGCCCCCGCGGGAACCCCGTGCCGGGCGAGACGCGCGGCGACCGCCCCGGCGAATCCGGGCGTGTGGACGTCGCGCGGCGAGACGTTCACCGCGACCGGTACGAACAGCGCCTGCGCCCGCCAGCGAGCGACCTGGGCCAGCGCCGTCTCCAGCACGTACTCGGTGAGATGGGGCATCAGCCCGGACGACTCGGCGATCGCGATGAACTCGTCCGGCGGCACCTTCCCGCGCTCGGGATGCACCCAGCGGACCAGGGCCTCGAGGCCGGCCACCTGTCCGTCGAAGCGGACCTTGGGCTGGTAGTGCAGTTCGACGTCACCGGCGTCGAGGGCCCGGCGCAGGTCGCCGAGCAGACCCAGGCGGTCCGGGGTGTTCGAGTCCCGCTTGGACTCGTACACCTCCACCCCCGTACGGTCCCGCTTCGCCTGGTACATGGCGACGTCCGCGCGCCGCAGCAGCCCCTCCGCGTCGAGCGCGTGGTCGGGGAAGACGGCGAGCCCGGCGCTGGCCTCCAGGACGAGGGTGAGCCCGTCGAGGTCGAGCGGCGAGCCCAGCGCGGCGACGAGTCCGCGGGCGATCCGCGTGGCGGACGTGGTGGAGTCCGCGACGGGCAGTAACACCGCGAACTCGTCCCCGCCGAGCCGTGCGGCCTCCGCCCCGCGCGGCAGTGCGAGCCTGAGCCGGTCGGCTATCTGCAACAGCAGCCGGTCCCCGGCGAGATGCCCCAGCGTGTCATTGACGGACCGGAAGCGGTCGAGGTCGATCAGGAGCAGGGCGGCACGCGCCCCGATCCGCTCGGCGTCGTCCAGCGCCGTCCAGGTCCGTTCGAGCAGCCACTGCCGGTTGGGCAGCCCGGTCAGCGGGTCGCGCAGCTGCTCCTCCGCCCGGGCGCGGGCTATCCACAGCGTGGAGTCCAGCGCGATGAGCGGGACGGAGAACAGCGGCAGCAGCACCGGCAGCGCGACGGCCACCACACAGATCAGCGGTGCGATGCCGAGCAGCGCGACGGCGACGAGACCCTGTCTGACCAGGGCCGTTCGGGCGACGGTGGGCAGCCCGCCGGTGCGCGGGGCGTACAGATACCAGAGGAGGGCGCGGGTGACCGCGAGATACCCGGCCGCGACCAGCAGCACTTCGGGTGCCGCGTACAGCGTCCAGGTCCCCGGGTCCCAGGGGGACTCGACGGACGGGACCCGGCCGAACGCGGCGAGGACCAGCGCGCCGGCCCCGATGCCGAGGATGTCGACCGCGCCGTGCAGGACGCCCTGTCGCCAGCGGTGGCGGCGGGCCGCGCCGACCAGCACGACCACGGTGAGGCTGACCATGCCGGCCGGCACCCAGCCGAACAGCAGCAGGACCGCGAGGGTGAGGGCGGCGCCGGATCCCGTGCCGCCCCACCAGCGGGAGCGGCCGAGCGCGACCAGGTGACCGACGATGACGCCGGTCAGCACGGCCAGGGACCAGCCCACTGCACCGGACGGAAAGAGCGCGTGGTGTCCGCTGAACGCCCGGTAGAAACCGGCGCCGAGGAGAAAGCCGGCCGCCGCGACGACCGCCGCGGGCAGGGCCGGCCAGGACATGTTCCGATCAGTCTCGTGGCCCTGCGTTCCTGAATGTCCTGCGGCCGGCGCGGTCCCGGCGGTGAGGTGGGCGGTGCCGCGGTCGCCCGCGCTCACGCGCACCGACGACCGCGCTGTCCGGCGGCCGGCCAGCCATGCGCCGGACATCCGGCGCATGCGCAGCCGCGAATCCGGGGCGGCGCTCTCGGTCGGTTCCATTCCCGTCCCTCTCACAGCCGGCGGTGCCCACGCCACGCGATCCGCTGCCCGGCAGAACCGTCAACGGCACGCGTCTGAAAACCCTTCCCCACACCCGTGAAGAACGGGGGATGCCCCAACCGCAGCTGGGCACGGCAGGCGCACTCCTCAACAGTAGGCCGCAGAAGGCTTCCACGGGCAGCGGTCGTCGACGGTTGCCCGAATGCAACCCAGCCACCCGTATGCATCTGATATGCGCCGAACGGGTGGTCTTCAACCGCTACTCGGGGGTCGGAAGTGCAACTTCCGCAGCTGCTTCCGGCCCTTGTTCGAGCAGGACGGCGAAACCGTCCTCGTTCAGAACCGGAACCTTGAGTTGCATCGCCTTGTCGTATTTGGATCCGGGGTTGTCACCCACCACGACGAAAGAGGTCTTCTTCGAGACCGATCCGGTCACCTTCGCGCCTCGGCTCTGCAGGGCCTCCTTCGCGCCGTCCCGTGTGTGGTGTTCGAGCGTGCCGGTGACGACGACGGTGAGCCCTTCCAGCGGCCGCGGCCCCTCGTCCTCGCCCGAGCCCTCCTCCTCCAGGCGCACCCCGGCGGCCCGCCACTTGCGGAGGATCTCGCGGTGCCAGTCCTCGGCGAACCACTGCTTGAGGGAGGCGGCGATGATCCCGCCCACGCCGTCGGTGCCGGCGAGCTCCTCCTCCGTGGCCTGCTCGATGCGGTCGATGGAGCGGAACTCGCGAGCCAGCGCCTCGGCCGCGACCGGTCCGACATGACGGATCGACAGGCCGGTGAGGACACGCGCGAGCGGGCGCTCCTTGGCCGCCGCGATGTTGTCCAGCATGGCGGTCGCGTTCTTCTTCGGCTCGCCCTGCTGGTTGGCGAAGACCGTGGCGATCTTCTCCTCGCCGGTCTTCGGGTCACGCTTGGGCAGTCCGCTGTCCTGGTCGAGGACGTACGCCCTGATGGGCAGCAGTTGCTCGATCGTGAGGTCGAAGAGGTCTCCCTCGTCCAGCAGCGGGGGCTCGGCGGGCTCCAGCGGCTTGGTGAGGGCCGCCGCGGCCACGTACCCGAACTGCTCGATGTCCAGCGCCTTGCGGCCGGCCAGGTAGAACAGCCGCTCCCGCAACTGGGCGGGGCACGTGCGGGCGTTCGGGCAGCGCAGGTCGACGTCGCCCTCCTTCATGGGCCGCAGCGCCGTACCGCACTCGGGGCACTCGGCGGGCATCTCGAACTCCCGCTCGCTGCCGTCGCGCAGGTCGACGACCGGACCGAGGATCTCCGGGATGACGTCACCGGCCTTGCGCAGCACGACCGTGTCCCCGATGAGGACGCCCTTGGCCCGCACCACGTCCTGGTTGTGCAGCGTCGCGAACTCGACCTCGGAGCCGGCCACCGTGACCGGCTCGACCTGCGCGTACGGCGTGACGCGGCCCGTGCGGCCCACGCCGACGCGGATGTTGATCAGCTTGGTGTTGACCTCCTCCGGCGCGTACTTCCAGGCGATCGCCCAGCGGGGGGCGCGGGAGGTGGAGCCTAGGCGTCCCTGGAGCGGGATCTCGTCGAGCTTGACGACCACGCCGTCGATCTCGTGCTCCACGGAGTGACGGTTCTCGCCGTAGTACGCGATGAACTCCCGTACGCCGTCGAGGTCGTCGACCACCTTGGCGTAGCGCGTGGTCGGCAGGCCCCACTCGTGCAGCAGGTCGTACGCCTGGGAGAGGCGATCGATGCCGAAGCCCTCGCGGGCGCCGATGCCGTGGACGACCATGTGCAGCGGGCGGGACGCCGTGACGCGGGGGTCCTTCTGGCGCAGCGAACCCGCCGCCGCGTTGCGGGGGTTGGCGAAGGGCTTGTCGCCGCCCTCCACCAGGCGGGCGTTGAGCTCCTCGAACTTCTCCATCGGGAAGAAGACCTCGCCGCGGATCTCCACGAGGGCCGGGACGCGGTCGCCGCTGAGGCGGTGGGGGATCTCCGCGATCGTACGGACGTTGGGCGTGATGTCCTCGCCCGTGCGGCCGTCGCCGCGGGTCGCCGCGCGCGTGAGGCGGCCGTGTTCGTACGTGAGGTTGACCGCGAGGCCGTCGATCTTCAGCTCGCACAGGAAGTGGTAGCCGGGCGTGCCGACGTCCTTGGCGACGCGGTCGGCCCAGGCGGCGAGCTCCTCCTCGTCGAAGGCGTTGTCGAGGGAGAGCATCCGCTCGCGGTGCTGGACGGCCGTGAACTCCGTCGCGTACGCCCCGGAGACCTTCTGGGTCGGGGAGTCGGGTGTGCGCAGCTCGGGATACTCGTCCTCGAGGGCTTCGAGGGAGCGCAGCAGCTTGTCGAACTCCGCGTCGCTGACGACCGGAGCGTCCTTCACGTAGTACCGGAAGCGGTGCTCCTCGATCTGCTCAGCGAGGTGCGCGTGCTTCTCGCGTGCCTCGGCAGGCAGGGTGTGCGAAGCCGAGGCAGTCTGTGCGTCCTGGTCGCCGGCCACCGTGTCGTCCTCCCGTTACTCAGGGTTGTCCGCGAGGGATCTCGCCGCCCGGGCGCAGTGGGCGAGCGCCGTGCGTGCGTAGTCGGGGGAAGCTCCCGCGAGCCCGCACGACGGAGTGACCGTGACCGCCTCCGTGAGAAGCCCCGGATTCAGCCCCAGCCTGCGCCACAGCGTCCTGACACCCATGACGCTACCGGCAGGGTCCGACAATGGGCCGTCCGTGCCCGGCACCACACCGGTGAAGAGGCGGGTGCCCGACTCCACGGCCTCTCCGATCGCGTCGTCGTCACGCTCGGTGAGGAGCGAGAAGTCGAAGGAGATCGCCGCGGCACCGGCCCTGCGCAGCAGGGCGAACGGCACGTCGGACGCGCACGAGTGGACGACGACGGGCCCGTCGCCGTGCACCCCGATCACGTCCCGCAGCGTGGCCTCGATGTGCTGCCGGTCGACGGCGCGGTGGGTCCGGTATCCGCTGGCGCTCTTCACGTGCCCGCGCAGTACGGCCATCAGGGACGGCTCGTCGAGCTGGAGGACGACCTGGGCCCCCGGCACCCGCCTCGCCACCTCCTCGAGATGGATCCGCAGCCCCTCGGCGAGCGATCCGGCGAGGTCCCGGCAGGCGCCGGGGTCGGAGAGAGCCACCTCGCCGTTGCGCAGCTCCAGCGCGGCGGCCAGCGTCCACGGGCCGACCGCCTGCACCTTCAGCGGCCCCTCGTACCCCTGGGTGAACTCCTCGAAGGCGTCCAGGTCTTCGCCGAGCCACGACCGCGCCCGCTTGGTGTCCCGGCCGGGCCGGTCCCCGATCCGCCAGCCGCTGGGCTCCACGCGCGCGTACAGCTCGACGAGCATCCCGGCCGTCCGCCCGATCATGTCGGCCCCGGGCCCCCGCGCGGGCAGCTCGGGCAGATACGGAAAGTCCTCGAAGGACCCGACGACGGTCTTGGCGGCCTCCCGCGCATCCCCGCCGGGCATGGATCCGACCCCGGTCGCCGGCCCGAACCTGAACACGCTGTTTTCGCTCACACCCGCAGCCTACGGAATCCCTCTGCCGAGGTCAGCGGCCCGGTCGTACTGTCACGTCGGGGACCTCGGCGTCCCGCGGCAGGTCCAGGGCCATGAGGATCGTCGTCGCGACGGATTCGGGGTCGATCCACCGGGAGGCGTCGTACTGCTTGCCCTCCTGCTGGTGCACCTTGGCCTGCATGGGGCTCGCGGTGCGGCCCGGGTAGACCGAGGTGACCCGGACGCCGTTCGCGTGCTCCTCGTGGCGCAGCGAGTCCGCCAGGGCCTTCAGTCCGTGCTTGGAGGCGGCGTACGCGGACCAGTCGGCGTGCGCTCGCAGCCCCGATCCGGAGTTGACGAACACCACGTGGCCCTGGGCGACGCGGAGTTGGGGCAGGAAGTGGCGGGTCAGCTCCGCGGGGGCGATCAGGTTGACGTTGAGCTGGTGGCGCCAGGACTTGGGGGTCAGCTCCGCGACCGGGCCCAGGTCGACGACGCCCGCGATGTGCAGGAGCGAGTCGATCCGGTCGGGCAGCGTCTGGTGCGAGAACGCCCAGGAGAGCCGGTCCGGGTCCGCCAGGTCGCCGACCAGGGTGCGGGCCCCCGGGTACTCGTCCGCGAGTTCCTTCGCACGGCCCGCGTCGCGCGCGTGCAGCACGAGGTCGTCCCCGCGCGCGTGGAGGCGGCGCGCGACGGCGGCGCCGATGCCGGAACCCGCACCGGTGATCACATGGGTAGCCATGTCCGCCATGCTCGCATCACCGCGTGCCCTGGCTCTCCTCCAGGTAGGCCAGCGCGCCGACGGCCTCTTCGGCGAAGAACACCAGGTCGGTGAGGGGCCTGGGCAGGAACCCCTCGTCCTCCATGCGCCGGAACTGTTCCTTGAGGCCGTCGTAGAAGCCCGCGGTGTTGAGCAGCACCACCGGCTTGTCGGTCTTGCCGTGCTTCTTCAGTTCCAGGATCTCGGTCGCCTCGTCGAGCGTGCCGGTGCCACCGACCATGATCACTACCGCGTCGGCCTTCTCCAGGAGCAGCGCTTTTCGTTCGGCCAGGTCACGCGCGATGACCATCTCGTCGGCGTCGGCCCGCGCCACGGCCGCGAGGAAGTCGACGGTCACCCCGAGCAGCCGCCCGCCCGCCGCCTGCACACCGTCGGCGACCACCTTCATCAGCCCGACGTCGGAGCCGCCCCAGACCAGGGTGTGACCGCCCTTGCCGAGCAGTTCCGCGAACTCGCGCGCGGGACGTGTGTAGCGGTCGTCGAGGTCGGCGGCGGAGAGGAACACACAGATTTTCATGCGCCCTACCGTACGAGGGAAGAACTCCGGTCCGGCCGGTGCTGTCCAGGTATGGCTGAAGGACACACGATCACCATCGAACAGGGCACGGACCACGTACGCGTGGTGCACGGCGGGCAGGTCGTCGCGGAGAGCGAGCGCCCGCTGCTGCTGCGCGAGACGGGCCTCCCCGTGCGCTACTACCTGCCGCCGGAGGACGTCCGTCTCGACCTGCTGACGGCCTCCGGGACCCACTCGTACTGCCCGTTCAAGGGCACGGCGTCCTACTGGTCGCTCCCGGACGCGGCCGACCTCGTCTGGGGCTATCCCGACCCCAAGCCCGACGTCGCCGAGATCAAGGACCACCTCTGCTTCTACGAGGTGGAGGTCGTCTGACCCCGGCCGGGGTCAGACCCGCCCGGGGCCCGGCTCCGGCTACGCGTCGACGGTCGCGCGCGTGGTCGTCGCGATGGTCGCCGAGCCGACCACACGTGTGCCGTCGTAGAGCACGATCGCCTGGCCGGGGGCGACTCCGCGCACCGGCTCGGCGAAGGTGACCTCCAGGGAGCCGTCGACCAGCGCGGCGGTCACTTCGGTCTCGCCGCCGTGAGCCCGGAGCTGGGCGGTGTAGGTGCCCGGAGCGGTCGGCGCGGCGCCGCACCAGCGGGGCTTGAGGGCCGTCAGCGCGGTCACGTCGAGCGCGTCCACAGGGCCGACCGTCACGGTGTTGTTCACCGGTGAGATGTCCAGGACGTAGCGCGGCTTGCCGTCGGCGGCCGGGGTGCCGATGCGCAGCCCCTTGCGCTGGCCGATCGTGAAGCCGAACGCGCCCTCGTGCGTGCCCAGCTTCGCCCCGGACTCGTCGACGATGTCGCCCTCGGACTTGCCGAGGCGGCCCGCGAGGAAGCCCTGGGTGTCGCCGTCGGCGATGAAGCAGATGTCGTGCGAGTCCGGCTTCTTGGCGACCGCGAGGCCCCGGCGCTCGGCCTCCGCGCGGATCTCGTCCTTCGTCGTGACCGTGTCGCCGAGCGGGAACAGCGCGTGCGCGAGCTGGCGGTCGTCGAGCACTCCGAGGACGTACGACTGGTCCTTGGCCATGTCGGAGGCGCGGTGCAGCTCGCGGGTGCCGTCCTCGGTGACGATCACCTGGGCGTAGTGGCCCGTGCAGACGGCGTCGAAGCCGAGGGCGAGCGCCTTGTCGAGCAGCGCCGCGAACTTGATCTTCTCGTTGCAGCGCAGGCAGGGGTTGGGGGTGCGCCCGGCCTCGTACTCGGCGATGAAGTCCTCGACCACGTCCTCGCGGAAGCGCTCGGCGAGGTCCCACACGTAGAACGGGATGCCGATGACGTCCGCGGCCCGGCGGGCGTCACGCGAGTCCTCGATCGTGCAACACCCGCGTGCGCCCGTACGGAAGGACTGCGGGTTGGCGGAGAGCGCGAGGTGCACGCCCGTCACGTCATGGCCTGCTTCCGCCGCGCGGGCGGCGGCCACGGCGGAGTCCACGCCGCCGGACATGGCGGCGAGGACGCGGAGGGGGCGGGGGCGCTGCGGGATCTCAGTCATAGCCCCTCCAGGGTACGGGGCCGCGGGAACCGGGACCCGCGAGTATCCGTTGAAGATCGCATGGGGGCGAAAAAGGGCGGGGCCGGGGGCCGGGACGCGGACCGGCGCATCGGGCGGCGCACGCTGCTCATCGGCGGGGCGGTGGCCGCGGTGGGCACGCTCGCGCTGGCCCGCGACGAGTTGGGGCACCTGTGGTGGCGGCTGCCCGGCGTGGAGAAGCCGCGCACAGCGGGTGCGGTCGACTTCCGGGGCGCCCAGTGGGTGGCGGCGTCGCCGGCGAACTGGCGGCGGGCGGACCGCCCGGACGACTACGGCATAGACATGGTGGTCGTCCATGTCACCCAGGGCAGTTTCAAGAGCGCGGTGAAGGTCTTCCAGGACCCGGACCACGGCGCGGCCGCGCACTACGTCGTGCGCAAGGACGGGCACGTCACACAGATGATCCGCGAGCTGGACGTGGCCTTCCACGCGGGCAACAGGGAGTACAACGAACGGAGCGTCGGCATAGAGCACGAGGGCTTCGTCGACCAAGCCTCGTCCTTCACGGACGCGATGTACGCGGCGTCGGCGCGGCTGACGGCGGGCATCTGCGGGCGGTACGGCATCCCCGTCGACCGGAAACACATCATCGGGCACGTGGAGGTCCCCGGCACGGATCACACGGACCCGGGACCGCACTGGGACTGGGACCGGTACATACGACTGGTGCGTGAGGCCCGTACCGCGAAGACCTGACGCACCCGCCCTCCCGGCAGCGCACCCGCCCTCCCGGCCGCGCGCTTGCCCTCACGGCGGCCGCCCGCTCGCTCCCCCGGCGGCCGCGCACCCGTCGCTGCCGCCGACCGCGCACCGGTCCCCCCACCGGCCGCCGCGTCAGCGCCCGCCTTCCCGCCGGCCGCCGCCTGAGCGCCGGCCTCCCTCCGACAGCTACGTCAGACCCGCCGTGCGGGCGCGTTCCACCGCCGGTCCGATGGCGCGAGAGACCGCCTCGACGTCCGCCGCCGTGGAGGTGTGGCCGAGGGAGAAGCGGAGGGTGCCGCGGGCCAGATCGGGATCCGTTCCCGTGGCGAGCAGGACGTGGCTGGGCTGGGCGACACCGGCGGTGCACGCGGACCCGGTGGAGCACTCGATGCCCTGGGCGTCGAGCAGCAGCAGGAGCGAGTCGCCCTCGCAGCCGGGGAAGGTGAAGTGCGCGTTGGCGGGGAGACGGCCCGCACCGGCGGGGTCGCCGCCGAGGATCGCGTCCGGGACGGTCTTGCGGACGACCTCCACCAGGTCGTCCCGCAGCGCCCCGATCTCCCGCGCGAACCACTCGCGCTGCTCGGCGGCCAGCCGACCGGCGACGGCGAACGAGGCGATGGCGGGCACATCGAGGGTGCCGGAGCGCACGTGGCGCTCCTGACCACCGCCGTGCAGGACGGGTACGGGGCTGTACTCGCGGCCGAGGAGCAGTGCGCCGATGCCGTACGGGCCGCCGATCTTGTGGCCCGAGACGGTCATGGCCGCGAGTCCGGAGGCACCGAAGTCGACGGGCACCTGTCCGAAGGCCTGCACGGCGTCGGCGTGCAGGGGGATGCCGAACTCGGCGGCGACGTCGGCCAGTTCACGGACCGGCATGACCGTGCCGATCTCGTTGTTGGCCCACATGACCGTGGCGAGGGCGATGTCGCCGGGGTCGCGGGCGATGGCCTCGCGCAGCGCCTCGGGGTGGACGCGGCCGTATGCGTCGACCGGGAGGTACTCGATCGTGGCGCCCTCGTGTTCGCCGAGCCAGTGGACGGCGTCGAGGACGGCGTGGTGCTCGACCGGGCTGGTGAGGACGCGGGTGCGGGCGGGATCGGCGTCGCGGCGGGCCCAGTACAGGCCCTTCACGGCGAGGTTGTCGGCCTCGGTGCCGCCGGAGGTGAAGACCACCTCACTGGGGCGTGCGCCGAGGGCGTCCGCCAGGGTCTCGCGGGATTCCTCGACCGTCCGCCGGGCTCGGCGGCCGGCGGCGTGCAGGGAGGAGGCGTTGCCCGTGATCCCGAGCTGGGCGGTCAGGGCCTCTACCGCCTCGGGGAGCATCGGGGTGGTCGCGGCGTGGTCGAGGTAAGCCATGGTGGGCCCGATTCTACGGGCCTGCGATCGATCGACTCGGCCCCCCGGGGGTGTGCGCCCCTAGAAGCTCCAGGACACCGTGTTGTCGAACTGCATGAAGGCGACCAGGACGATCAGGTCGGCGACACCGAGGCCCAGGCCGAGGAAGGCGCGACCCTTGCGGGCGGTACCGCGCCAGAGGGCGACGGACGCGAGGGCGATGGCGACGGGGCCCAGGAAGACGTTCAGGACCAGCAGGCCGAGGAGGCCGAGGATGAAGGAGGCGACGGCCATGCCGTCGGCGTCCCGGGTGCCGGCCCTGCGGGCCGGGGTGGCGGTGAGTTCCATGAGGTGGTCAGCTCCAACTGGTGGTGGGCGGAGGTGATCGGCGGTCAGCCGGCGGAGGTGTGGCGCCGGCGGGAGTGCCGCTCGCGGACCGCGAAGACGACCAGCCAGACGCCGATCACGACGGCGGCGAGGAGGGTGAGGGGCAGCGGCGCGTGGGCCACGGAGCCCAGGACGACACCCATCAGCAGCAGGGCGGCGACGAGGATCAGCATGACGTTCCTCTCGTGAAGTCTTGGTCGTTCATGTCTCGAACATCCCGAATGCCCGGTCATACACCGATCAATCCTGATTCGGTACTGCACCCAACATCCCGCATGTTTCAGGGACTTGACGGTTCAGTGAACGGTTGTAGTAACACTTGTTCACTGACTTCAGAGTCTAGCGCGCCCGACGGCTTTTAAATTCCAGAGAACAGTTGTTAACTGCATGGCATGAGTCACACCCTCGGCATCCGGCAGGCCCAGAAGCAGAAGACCCGGCAGGCGCTCCTGGACGCGGCGTTGGGCCTGCTGGGGGAGCAGAGCCTGAGCAGCCTGGGTCTGCGCGAGGTCACCCGCGAGGTCGGGGTCGCCCCGACGGCCTTCTACCGGCACTTCCGCTCCACGGCGGATCTCGGGGTGGCGCTCGTCGAGGAGGCGCTGGGCAGCCTGCACCCGATGATCGCGGACACGGTGTCCGCGGCCGGCGACAGCGACGAACGCATAGCGCGCGCCGTCGATCTGATCGCCCGCCACGTGGACACCTGTCCCGCGCACGTCCGGTTCATCGCCCGTGAGCGGCACGGCGGCGTTCAGCCCGTGCGGGAGGCGATCCGGGACCAACTGGCCCGTTTCGCCGAGGAGGTGAAGGCCGAGCTGGCCAAGCACCCCGAGTCGGCGGGGTGGAGCGACGACGATCTGCTGATGCTCGCCGCCCTGTACGTCGACCAGATGCTGATGACGGCCTCGCTCTTCCTGGAGGCCCTGGAGGCCTCGGACGACGAGCGGGACCGGGTGGCCCGGGTGGCGAGCCGTCAGATGCGGCTGATCAGCATCGGCCGCCGCCACTGGCTGGGCTGACCGCCCCGCCGACGACCGGGCCGATCACCGCCACTGGCTGGGCTGACCGCCCGGGCGGAAGGGACTCCCCCGGGTCAGCCCTTCGTCGGCTGCCCCTGCCCGCGGCCGCCGAAGCCGCCGCAGCCGCCGCCCGGCATGCCGGAGGGAGCACCGGAGGGGCGCTTGCCCGTGGGGAAGCCCGAGGGCCTCCCCGACGGCGCACCCGAGGGCCGTGCGGACGGCGCGCCCGACGGCCGCCCCGAGGGCGCGCCGCTGGGCCGCCCGCTCGGCATGCCGGACCGCGGCTGACAGCTCTGCTGGCCGGAGCTTCCGCTGGTGGAGGAGGAAGACGAGGATCCCGACCCACAGGCCACCAGCAAGGGCGACAGAGCGAGCAGAGCGACGGCGGGGACGAGATGGACGCGCTTCATGAGGAGCAACTCCCGAAGATGAACGGAATCTGAGAAGCGCATGCAATCAACCGCCCATAGGCCCTGCTTGGGCCCGCGCTGTGCTCAGCCTGTGGTTACGGCAAAGTCGACCTCAACTCACCCAGCTGACCTGTGCGTTCACGCTCCCGCTCGGCCGTCCGACTGGTACAGCTCCGTGACCGAAGCCGCGGCCCCGGCCAGTTCCTCGCGCACCTCGGGCGGTGTGACCACCTCGATCCGGTCCGCGAAGACAAGCAGGGAACGGGCATGGGGGACGGCGCCGTACTCGAGGCGGGCGGTCACCCACTCCCCCTCGCCGTCGTCCTCCGGGAGTGCGGTCAGCGCGGACGCGGTGAGCCGCGTGAACATGTCCAGGAAGTCCCGCCGCACCCGCACGGTCACCTCGATCCCGCCCGGCCTGTCCTCCACCTGACGCCGCAGGACCTCCCAGGCGTCGGCGAGTTCCACGCCCGGGCGGCGCCGCACCGGGTCCGCCAGCGGTGTGGCCGACCGCACCCGGTCGGCCCGGAAGAGCCGGGGCGTGCCGCTCCGGTCGGCGACGAGGTACCAGACGCCCGCCTTGCACACGAGCCCGTAGGGATCGACGGTGTACGTGCTCGGCGCGGCGGCACCGCTGTGCCGGTACCGCAGCCGCAGCCGGCGGTCGGCGAAGACCGCGTCCTGCAGCACGTCCAGATCGGCCGCCCGCTGCGGTCCGCCCTTCCACCGCGTCGAGTCGACCAGGACCCGGCGGCTGGTGGCTTCGGCGGCCGGCCGGTGCGGGGCCGGCAGCGCGGCCATCACCTTGCGCAGCGCCGAGCCGAGCGCCGCGTCCAGGCCGAGTGCGGCGTGCGCGCCCTGGGCCGCCAGGATGAACAGGGCGCGGGACTCGTCGGCGGTCAGCCCCGTGACGTCCGTACGGAACCCGGCGAGCAGCTCGATGCCGCCGTGCCGCCCGCGCTCCGCGTACACCGGGACGCCGGAGGCCGACAGGGCCTCGACGTCGCGGTAGATGGTGCGCACCGACACCTCCAGCCGGGTGGCCAGTTCGTGCGCGGGGACACGGCCGCGGGTCTGCAGCAGCAGGAGGATCGAGAGCAGTCGGTCGGACTTCACGGGCCCAGGATTCCGCTCTTCCGAAGAGGTCCGCAAATGTTGACGGGAACTGTCAGGTTATGCGGCGAATCTGAGCGCAGCACTCCAGCAGGACCGACCGAAGGAAGATGCGACATGAACGCCGCGCCCGACCCCCGTCCCGTGTACGACCGCGCCACCGAACAGATCGCCGCGCTGGTCAGGACCGTCCGTCCGGAGCAGCTGACCGACCCCACACCGTGTTCCGAGTACGACGTCCGCACACTGCTCTCGCACATCGCCGGCGGCACCCGCCGGGCGGCCGTGGTCGGCGCGGGCGGCGACGGGCTCGCCGTGCGGCCGTACGTCGACGGCGTCCCCGACGACGGCTGGCCGGCCGCCTACGACGAGGTCAGGGCGGAGGTCCTGCGCGCGTGGGCGGACGACGCGCGGCTGGACGCGCCGGTGCGGGTGCCGTGGGGCGAGACGCCGGGCCGGGGCGCCCTGTCGGGGTACGTCATGGAGGCCGTCACGCACACCTGGGATCTCTCGGAGGCGCTCGGCCGGCCGCTCGAACTCGACCCGGAACTGGCCGAGTTCGCGCTCACGATCGCCCGCCGGCTGCTGCCCGACGAGCAGCGCGGGGACGACCTGCCCTTCGCCTCGGCGGCTCCGGCCCCCGAAGGGGCCGACGCCTATGGGCGGTTGGCGGCCCATCTGGGCCGGTTGCCGCTGCGGGTCAGCTGAGCCGCGCCCGCGCGAGCTGACGGGACTGCGCGACCAGCCGGTCCGCGCTGTCCCACACCTCGGCGTCCTCCTCCAGGAAGCCGCCGGCGAGGTTGCGGGTGGTGATGGAGACCCGCAGGGGGCCCGGGGCCGGCCGGCAGCGGACGTGCACGGTCAGCTCGACCGTCGGCACCCATCCGGACAGGCCCAGCTCGAAGGCGGTCGGCGGCAGCGCGTCGACCGCGAGGAGCAGCGAGAGGGCGTCCGCGTCACGGCCGTCGGCGAGGCCGAACCAGGACCGCATCTCGCCCCTGCCGGACGGTGATCCGAGGGCCCAGCCCAGCGTCGCCGGGTCGAGCTTGAGCATCAGCCGCTCGGCGATGGCGGAGCTGCCGGGGTCGGGGGCCGGTGCGTCCTGAGGACCGAAGCACTGGTCCATGGGCGGGATCACGGGCGGCTTCGCCGTCGTACGGACGTCGTCGGGCAACGCGTCGAGGTCCCCGTACGAGGCGAGCACCCGGATCCGCTCGACCTCGCGGCCCTCGTCGTCGTACTGGAAGAGCGAGGCCTGGCCGGTCGACAGGGTGCGGCCGGTCCGTACGACGTCCGTGCGGACGACCGCGGGTCCCGGCCGGGACGCGGTCAGATAGTGCGCGGAGATCGTGAACGGGTCGGAGTGCGGCAGGGCGTCGGCGAGGGCGCGGCCCAGGACGGCCAGCAGATAGCCGCCGTTGACGGCGTTGCTGATCGTCCACCCGGCGGAGAGGTCGATGCCGTAGACGCCGGGTTCGCGGGGAGTGACCGCCGTGTCGCGGTCGAACTCGCTGTCGCCGATGGTGGCCCGCGCGGCCTGTACGGAAGCTGCTTCTGGCATGCCAGAACGGTACAACAATTGATTACTAAGCGGTAGCTTTTACCGGTGCGGCCGTACGACACCCACTGGGGCGGACACACCCTAGGCAGTCTCCTCCTCGCTCACCGTGGAGCGCCGGTTCCAGGCGCGCGGTGCCCGCCAGTGGAAGCGCATCGCGAGCAGCCGCAGCGCGAAGGCCGTGACCACGGCAAGGCCGCTGGTGAACGGCGTGAGCATGTCGTAGCGGATGCACAGGACGACCATCGTGGCGCCGACGATGGCGGGCACCGCGTACAGATCGCGGTCCCAGCGCAGCAGCGAGGGCACCTCGTTGGCCAAGACGTCGCGCAGCACACCGCCGCCGACCGCCGTCGCGAGGCCGAGGGCCGCCGACGGGGTGAGGCCGAGCCCGTAGCTGTACGCCTTCGTGGTGCCGGCGACACAGAAGAGGCCGAGCCCGGCCGCGTCGAAGACGTTCACGCCCAACTGGATCCGCTCCACCTGCGGGTGGAGGAAGAAGACGAGCAGCGCGGCCAGCAGCGGAGTGATGAAGTACCCCAGGTCCGTGAAGGCGGCCGGCGGTACGGCACCGATGATCAGGTCCCGGAACAGCCCGCCGCCCAGCGCGGTGACCTCGGCGAGCACAGCGATGCCGAAGACGTCGAAGTTCTTGCGGACGGCCAGCAGCGCGCCGGAGATCGCGAAGACGAAGATGCCGATCAGGTCGAGCGTGTGCTGGACGGACGGGCTGAACAGGTTCTGGAGCACCCGACATTCTTACCCGTCGACAGGCGCGAACCTTGCAGAGCAGGACCCCGCGACGGCAGTACGGGCTACACGGTGGGCTTGCCCGTGGTGTAGAGCCAGGTCTGGAACAGATCGTCGAGCTGCTGCCCCGAGATCTTCTCGGCGAGCGCGATGAAGTCGGCGGAGTTCGCGTTGCCGTAGCGGTGCGCCTTCGTCCAGGCGGGCAGCAGCTTGAAGAACGCGGTGTCGCCGATGCGCTCGCGCAGCATCTGGAGCGTCATCGCTCCACGGTTGTAGACGGCCGAGGCGAACATGGTGTCGCGCTGCGGGTCGGCGACCACCGTCTGCCAGAAGGCCGCGCCCGCGGGACGCGAGGTGTACCCGGCCAGGAACGAGTCGTGCGCCGAGCGGACGCCCTTGTGCTCGGACCACAGCCACTGGGCGTAGGTCGCGAACCCCTCGTTGAGCCAGATGTCCTTCCAGTGGTCCACCGAGACGGAGTCGCCGAACCACTGGTGGGCCAGCTCGTGCACGATGGTCCCCTCGGAGCGCACGGCGGAGTACGCGGGCTTCGACTGGACCTCCAGCGAGAACCCGGCCTGCGGCATGTCGTCGACGATCGCGCCGGTCTCCTCGAATGGGTAGGGACCGAAGATCTGCGACCAGTAGTCGGTGGCCTCGGCCGTCACGCCGTACACGTCAACGCTGTTGCTGTTCGCGAGGACCGGGTCGATGGCGACGTAGATGGGCGTGCCGGCCGGGGTCCGCCCCGTCTTCACATCGAACCTGCCGATCGTCGCGGTCGCGAGGTAGGACGCCATCGGCCTGCTCTCACGCCAGTGCGTCACCGTCTTGGAGCCCTTGTCGTACGTCGATATCAGACGGCCGTTGGAGACGCCGGTCAGTCCCTTGGGTGCCTTGATGCGGATGTCGTACGTGGCCTTGTCGGAGGGGTGGTCGCTGGACGGGAACCAGGTGGAGGCGGCGTTCGGCTCGCAGGCGACGAAAACACCGTCGGCGGTCTTCATCCAGCCGTAGTCGGAGCCGAAGATGATCGGGCCGCCGAGAGGCTCGGGGACGCCACCGTAGGTGACGGTCACCTTGAAGGTCCGTCCCTTCGCCAGGGAGGCGCGCGGGGTGACCCGCACCTCGTCGCCGTTGCGCGTGAACTCGGCACGTCTGCCGTTCACTTCGACCCGCGTGATCTCCAGCTTCTGGAGGTCCAGGTCGAAGGAGGAGAGGTTCTTGGTGGCGCGGGCCGTGATGGTCGTACGGCCGTCGAGTCGGTCGGTGTCCGGGGCGTACGCCACGTCCAGGTCGTAGTGGCGGACGTCGAAGCCGCCGTTGCCGAGCTGGGGGAAGTAGGAGTCTCCGATGCCGTCGGCCCCCGGGGCGGGGGCGGAGGACGCGGCAATGACGAAAAAGGAGGCCGCCGCGGTTGCGAGGGCCCCCAGACGTGCTGAACGGGAGAATGCCATGAGCGTCCCTTCGAACGTGATCCGGTCAGACGGACACGCGAGACTCTGCACTCTCCCGTTCGGGCATGTTCATGACTTTACTGAATCGTCATGGCCTACTTGTCGGTTGACTCCTGACCGGAGGATTCTTCGACGTCCGCTTCCGTCGACTTCTCCCCTGCGGCAGCCGTGCTGCCGCCCGCGGGCGCCTCGGGCTCCTCGGTGGTCCCGGCCGCCGGGCCGGTCACGCCGGTCGCCTCCTTGACGGCCACCGTGGTGGTCTCCGCCAGCACCGCCTCGGGCACCAGCTCCACCGCCTCCCTCGCGACCGACAGCAGCACCGTGTCCTGCGGAGCCTGGTCCTCGAAGTTCTCCGGGTGGTGGCAGGCGACCTGCTGACCGGGCTTCAGCTCCAGGAGCGGCGGCTCGGTGGTCTTGCAGATCTCCGTGGCCTTCCAGCACCGGGTGTGGAAGCGGCAGCCGCTCGGCGGCGAGATCGGCGAGGGCACGTCGCCCTTGAGCAGGATGCGCTCGCTCTTGATGTTGCGCCGGGCCGGGTCCGGGATCGGCACGGCCGACATCAGGGCCTTGGTGTACGGGTGCATCGGCGCCTTGTAGAGCGACTCGCGGTCGGCGAGCTCGACGATCTTGCCGAGGTACATCACCGCGATCCGGTCCGAGACGTGCCGCACCACCGAGAGGTCGTGCGCGATGATCACGTACGTCAGGCCGAGTTCCTGCTGGAGGTCGTCGAGGAGGTTGACGACCTGCGCCTGGATCGACACGTCGAGCGCCGAGACCGGCTCGTCCGCCACGACCATCTTCGGGTTGAGCGCGAGCGCGCGGGCGATGCCGATGCGCTGGCGCTGACCGCCGGAGAACTCGTGCGGATAGCGGTTGTAGTGCTCGGGGTTGAGACCCACGACCGACAGCAACCGCTGGACTTCCTTCTTGATGCCGCCCTGGGGCGAGACGCCCTGGAGCTTGAAGGGAGCGCCGACGATCGTGCCGATGGTGTGGCGCGGGTTCAGCGACGAGTACGGGTCCTGGAAGATCATCTGGACGTCACGCCGCATCGGGCGCATGGCGCCGACACCGAGGTGCGTGATGTCCTTGCCCTCGAACTCGACCTTGCCCGCGGTCGGTTCGAGCAGCCGGGTGATCAGCCGGCCCATCGTCGACTTGCCGCAGCCCGACTCGCCCACGACGCCCAGGGTCTCGCCGGAGCGGACCTCGAAGTCGATGCCGTCGACGGCGCGGACGGCACCGACCCGGCGCTGCAGCAGGCCCTTGCGGATGGGGAAGTGCTTCTGCAGTCCGGTGACCTTGAGCAGGACCTCGCCGGGCGCCGCGTCCTTGGAGAGGGTCGCGCCGCCGCTCTGTGCAGGGATGCTCACTGGTTTGTCCTCTGCGTTCTCACTCACAGCTTCGGCGCAATCTCTTCGATCCAGATCCGCTCCCGCTGCTCCTGCGTCATGTGGCAGGCGGCCCAGTGCTTGCTGCCGACCTCGGACAGCTCGGGGCGGACCGTGCGGGTGACGTTGTCCTTGGGGACGTCCGCGTACGGGCAGCGCGGGTTGAAGGCGCAGCCGGACGGGATGTTGATCAGCGAGGGCGGGGACCCCTTGACCGGGATGAGGCGCTCGGTCTGGTCACGGTCGAGACGCGGCATCGAGCCGAGCAGACCCCAGGTGTAGGGGTGCCGGGGTTCGTAGAACACCTTCTCGGCCGGACCGCGCTCGATGCAACGGCCGCCGTACATCACCAGGATGTCGTCCGAGAGCTCGGCGACGACGCCCAGGTCGTGCGTGATGATGATGACCGCGGATCCGAACTCCGTCTGCAGATCCCGGATGAGGTCGAGGATCTGCGCCTGGACGGTGACGTCGAGGGCGGTCGTCGGCTCGTCCGCGATGAGCAGCTCGGGGTTGTTCACCAGCGACATCGCGATCATCGCGCGCTGGCGCATACCGCCGGAGAACTCGTGCGGGTAGTTGTCGACCCGCTTGTCCGGCTGCGGGATGCCCACCCGGTCCAGCATCTCGACGGCGCGGCGCTTCGCGGTCTTCTTGTCGACGTTGTGGTGGATCCGGTACGCCTCCACGATCTGCTGACCGATCGTGTAGTACGGGTGCAGGGCCGACAGCGGATCCTGGAAGATCATCGCCATCTCGCGGCCGCGCAGCTTGCGTACGTAGTCCGGGTCCGCCGACAGCAGCTCGGTGCCGTTCAGCCAGATCTCACCGGAGATCTGCGCCTTGCGCTTGCCGTACTGCCCCGCGGTGTGCAGGCCCATGATGCCGAGCGAGGTCACCGACTTGCCGGAGCCCGACTCGCCCACGATGCCGAGGGTCTTGCCCTTCTCCAGCGTGAAGCTGAGCCCGTCGACGGACTTGACCAGGCCGTCGTCGGTCGGGAAGTGCACCTTCAGGTCGCGTACTTCGAGGAAGGCGGACGGCGCCGGCGAGTTCGTGACGGGCTCGCCGACCGCTGCTCCGCTCTTGCTGAGTTCGGTCATGCCAGCCTCACTCGGGGGTCGATCACGGCGTACAGGATGTCCACGATGAGGTTGGCGAAGATGACCGCGAGCGAGGTGATCAGCGTGACGCCCAGGATGACGGGCAGGTCCTTGTCGCTGATCGCCTTGAGTACGGCCTGGCCGAGGCCGGGAAGGCTGAACGTGGTCTCGGTGAGGATCGCGCCGCCGATCAGGGCGCCGAGGTCCATGCCGAGCATGGTGAGGATCGGCGTCATGGTCGAGCGCATGGCGTGCTTGCCGATGACGACCGGCTCACGCAGGCCCTTGGCCCGTGCGGTGCGGATGTAGTCCTCACCCATGACCTCCAGCATGGTGGCGCGGGTGATCCGGGCGTACATCGCCGCGTAGAGGAAGGCGAGCGTGATCCAGGGCAGGAGCATGCCGCCCAGCCAGCCGGTGACGCTCTCCTCGATCGGGACGTACTGGGCGTCGAGCCAGCCCAACCCGTAACTGAAGATCGCCAGCGACAGCAGACCGGTGAAGTAGATGGGAAGCGAGACACCCGCGAGCGCGACGAACATCGCGCCGCGGTCCCAGAGGGAGCCGCGCTTGAGCGCGGAGAGCACGCCCGCCGCGACACCGAAGATCAGCCACAGGATGGCGGCACCGAGCGCGAGAGCCAGGGTCACTGGGAAGCGGTCGGTGATCACCGGCCAAATGGCCTGCTCGTTACGGAAGGAGTAGCCGAAGCAGGGAGCAGCGCAGTGGGTGACGTCGCCGCCGGCCGCGTAAGTGCGCCCTGCGAAGAGGCCTTTGAAGAACTCCCAGACCTGGAGGAAGATCGGGTCGCCCAGGCCCAGCTTCTGCCGAACCGCCTCGATGGCTGCGGGGTCGGCCTGCTTGCCCACGAACATCGTGGCCGGGTCTACGCCCGCCCACCGCGGGACGAGGAAGAAGATGCCGAAGACCACCAGAATGATGACCACCAGCATCACTGCGGCGGCGAAGAGCCGCCTGATGAGGTAAGCGAGCACTGCTCTCGGCCCGGCGGCGGGGCCGCGGGCCACCGGAGGTCTTCCGGTGGCCCACGGGTCACGCCGCGCCGGCCTTCACCTGCCTTTCGTGCCTTATGGCGGGTGCGCCGGTCGGGATTACTTCACGCCGAGGTTGACGAAGTCGAACTCACCGCTGTAGCCGTCGGTCGTGTAGACGTTGGCCAGCCGGTTCGAGCGCCAGTTGATGAACTTCTCGAAGACGAAGGGCAGGTAGTAGCCGCCCTCCATGACCTTGTGGTTGATCTCCGTGGCCAGCTGGGTCTTCTTGGCGTCGTCGAGCTCCTTGACGTAGTCGTCGAAGAGGCCGTCGATCGCCTTGTCCTTGATCAGCGCGAAGTTGTTGTTGCCGCTGTCGAGGATGTACTTGCTGTCCCACAGGGGCAAACCGAAGCCCTGGACGGTCGGGAAGTCCGGGCCCCAGCCCATGATGATGATGCCGTAGCCCTTCTTCTTGACGTTGGAGGGGCTACCGATGATGCCGGTGGTCTGCGCACCGTCGAACTGCTCGATGTCGACCGTGATGCCGATCTTCTTCAGCGACGCCTGCAGGGACTCGGCGGTCGCCACCTCGACGGGCTTGTTGTTGCGCACCGCGACGGTGGTCTTGAAGCCGTTCGGCTTGCCGCAGGCCTTGAGCTCTTCCTTGGCCTTGGCGACGTTGCCGTTCTTGTTGGCCGTGGCCGACTCGTACGGGTCGTACTTCTGGCCCTCGGAGCCCGGGATGGACGGCGGCAGCATGTTGGTGCCGATGTCACCACCGGCGATCGGGCCACCGCGCGCGGTCTGCAGCGAGACGTGGTCGGCACCGTAGATCACGGCCTTGCGGCAGTGCTCGTTGTCGAACGGCTTCACGCTCTGCGGGAAGGTCGCGTACCGGATGTAGCCCGAGACCGGGTTGTCCAGGTTCGCCTTGTGCTGCTTCAGGGCGGTGGTGCGGCCCTGCGGGGAGAGACCGGTCTGGCCGATGTCCAGGTCGTAGTCGCCGTTGATCAGGCGCTGGTCCATGTCATTGGCGTTGGTGAAGAAGGTGACCGAGATCTTGTCCGGCAGCGCCTTGCGGATCGGGTCCGAGGACGCCTTCCACTCGTTGTTGCGGACCAGCACCAGCTTCTTGTTCGGCGTGTACGACTGGAACTTGTACGGGCCGGAGGAGAACGGGTGCAGACCGTACTTGGACTTGGTGTCCTTGTCCGCGCGGACCGGCGAGGCCGAGGTCAGCGCGAGCATCTCCTCGAAGTCCGAGTTGGCCTTCGGCAGCTTGAAGACGACGGTCTTGTCGTCGGGCGTCTCGATCGCCTTCAGGCCGAGCTTGTCCGCGGACTTGTCCTTGTAGGGGCCCTTGTAGGTGCCCTTCGGGTCCAGGACGTCCTTCAGGTAGACGGGACCGCCGGACAGCACGTCCTGCGCCCACACCCGCTCGATGCCGTACTTGACGTCCTTGGAGGTGATCGGCTTGCCGTCCTCCCAGGTCGCCCCGTCACGCAGCGTGTACGTGTACGTCAGGCCGTTGTCCGAGATCTTCGCCGTGCTGGTGGCGAGGTCCGGGGTGACCTCGGCGCCCTTGGCGCCGGGCTCGGCCTTGTTGGTGACGAGCTGACGGCTGTAGTAGCGCATGAAGTTCCAGGCGAAGCCGTAGTAGCCACGCGTGGTGTCCCACGAGTCGGCGTCCTGGGCTCCGGCGAACTTCAGCTCGCCGCCCTTCTTGGACGAGGCGTTCGCGACCTTGTTGTTACCGGCGTTGAAGCCGGCCGCGCCGCTCTTGCCGTCCTTGGTGTCGCCGCCGCCGCCGCACGCAGCCGTGGTCAGCAGGGCGCCGACCACGGCGGCTGCGGCCACGGCCTGCTTGCGCCGGCTTGTGGTGCGTTGGGTAGTCACGATCTCGGATCCTCCGTGTATGTAGCGGCCCGCGGATAGGTCGCGGGCCCTAGGGGGTACGGCAGTTCAGCGAGAACCCTTCGGGTCGAGAGCGTCACGGACGCCGTCGCCGAAGAGGTTGAAGGAGAGCACGGTGATGAAGATCGCTACACCCGGGATCACCATGTACATGGGGTCCGAGTCGTAGTAGTCGATCGCGGAGGAGAGCATCTGTCCCCACGAAGCCGTCGGCGGCTTCACACCGACACCCAGGAAGCTGAGCGCCGCCTCGGTGAGGATGTTGGTGGGGATCATCATCGTCGTGTACACGATGATCGGAGCGACGAGGTTGGGCAGCAGCTCCTTGAACAGGATGTAGAAGCGCCCGGCCCCGAGGCTGCGTGCGGCCTCCACGTACTCGCGCTCACGCAACGAGAGCGTCTGTCCCCGCACCACACGGCCGACATAGGGCCAGCCGAAGAAGCCGATCACCAGGATCATGACGAACAGGCGGACGCCCGTACCCGTCAGGCCCAGCATCTCGTTCGGCATGACCGAGACCAGCGCGATGATGAACAGCAGCTGCGGGAAAGCCAGCAGGCCGTCCATGACGCGGCTGATGGCCGCGTCCACCCAGCCGCCGAAGAAGCCGGCCAGGATGCCCAGCACGGTACCGAAGACCACGGCGACCAGGGCGGACAGGAAGCCGACCAGGAGCGAGACGCGGGCGCCGTAGACGATTCGGGCGAAGATGTCGCGGCCGCTGACCGGTTCGACACCGAAGAGGTGGTCACCGCTGATGCCGCCCAAGGATCCGGTGGGCGTGGAGAACAGCGGATCGATCAGAGTCTCGTGGTGCGACTCGGGATCCTGGCCGACCAGGTTGGTGATCAGCGGCGCGAGAATCGCGATCAGGATCAGCACGAGCACGACGACGCCACCCGTCAGGGCGAGCTTGTCCCGCTTGAGGCGCTCCCAGGCGATCCGGCCCAGCGAGCGTCCTTGAACCGCCTTCGCGTCGGCGCTGACCAGCGCCGCTTCCTCGGCCGCGCTCGGGGCCGCTTCAGCGGTCGGCTCGTGCAATGGTGCCGTCATCGTGGCAGGGACCCCTCTCAACCGGCGGTAGCCGGCCCACACGTGCCGCTGTAGCGGCATGATCAGTCCGTCGTACAAAGGGGCGAACGCCCCTGGAGCGGGAGTCTTCAACGCCTCGGCGATCTGTTGCCAGACTTGACGGTGAATGGATGCCTAAACGTGATGCGGGCTGGGGGGTTCCGTTATCCGGACGGCGGGTAACGGGGGTCGGACACGGGGCAGTTGGGGCAGAAAGGGGCGCGAGGCCCGTTATCCGGCCGGGTCAGCCCCAAAGCGGGCATCAGACCCTTACGCGTTCGAGCGCACTGGTCAGCGCGGTCCCGCAGGCCGTGCGCGCTGCCCGCCGAGGCGACGGAACGACCCCGCCGAGCCCCCTCGCCGGCGCCGGGACGGCCCCGCCCCCGTGCGCGGCAGGGCGAGGGCGGCGCGGGGGAGTTCGGTCAGTACGCCCGCGGCTGGGGGTAGCCGTACCCGCCGGCGACCGGCGCCTGGGCCGGGGCCGCGTGGGCCTCACGGTCGTAGAAGGGCCGGGCCTGGGCACGCAGCCACATCGCCACCGGGTCGGACTCGTCGGACATCGCGACGGTCGACACCGGCAGTCCGTCCGGAACCGCCCCGATCGACTGCTGCATCATCGCCCGCACCGAGTCGACCGCGGGCGGCGAGGTGTCGTAGACGTCGAGGCCGATGGCCAGATACGGCGCCCCGAGCGCGGGTTGGACCCACGCTCGGCGCAGCGAGCGCACCGCGGGCGTGCGGTGCGCGTTCTGCGTGAGGAGGGCGTAGAACTGCGGGATCTCGATGCCCGGCTCGGACAGCCGCAGCGGGCCGGCGGGCTGGCGCTCCAGGCCGGCGGCGATCCGGCGCAGATCCAGCCAGGGGATGCCGACTCCGCCACCGGGCGCGTGCGGGTTCAGCCAGAGACCGAACTGGTCGGGGTAGAGGGTGCGGGCGACGTCCAGCCCGTCGACGACCTCGTACGAGCGGTTCCAGCCGCTGGCCGAGAGCTCCTGGGCTGACGTGACACAGGGGGCGTAGCCGAAGCCGTCCACCTCCATGTTCCCGTACTGGGCGTCCGGGGAGCCGGCCTGGCCGTGCCACAGGAGCATCCAGATCTGGCCGTTCGACGGTGTCGCGAGCGCGCGCAGGAGCGCCTCGTAGGCGTCGTAACGCCCGGGCGTCACCTGGCGCAGCATGTGCTCGACCTGCCCGGCCGCGGCCGTGCCCGACGCGCTCACCTTCAACCGCCCCTTCGCGAACACATCACCATGAACTCACCCATAACCCCCGAGCCGCTGCGTACGGCATCCCGTGCGGAGCCGCGTCAACACCTCGACCGAGCCATGAAACCAGCTTATGCGGCGTTCCTGACAGCGACTTGACGCACGGCTTCCCGGGTCCGCGTGGCGCCGCCCGTCCGGGGCCGCGCGCTCAGTACTCCCGCTGGTAGAAGGGCCGCACCTGGGCGCGCATCCAGTCGCCCACCGGGTCCTGGGCGACATCGAGGAGCAGCAGGTTCACCGGCCGGTCCATCGGGACGCGGCCGAGCGCCCGGCCCAGCGCGTCCAGGGGCAGCGTACGGGCGGGGCCCTCCCAGTCGGAGAGCTCGACGCCGACGAACATCACCGGGTCGTCGCCCTCGATGCTGGCCAGGCAGCGCCGGGCGGTCCGTACGACGCCGGTGTCCGCGAACTCGGCCGAGGCCGCGGACAGGAAGTCGACCGGTTCCTCCTGCCAGTCCGGCTCGAAGAGCCGCACCCGGCCGCCGCTCGCGGGCCCGTCCAGCGGGGTCCGCCCGGTGCGGCACAACTCGGCCACGGCGGCCGGCGGCAGCGGGACGCCGACCAGACCGTCCGGGTTGACCGCGAGGCCGACCTGCGGCGGCAGTCCGCGCGCGAACTCGACGGCGGGCGCGATGCTGTACGCCATGTGCCCGCCGACGACCTGGCGGAACTGCTCCTCCGAGCTGAAGACGGGGACGTACACCTGGCCGTCGAGCTCCAGCGTGGGCAGGTCGAGGGGGCCGCTGTGCGGGCCGCCGCCGTTCGGCAGCGGGATCCACAGGAAGCTGCGGCCGAGCACCTCGACGATGCGGGCGCCGGCCGAGGGGACTCCGAGAGAGGCGGAGAGCACCTCCTCCAGTTCGTTGCCGGGCCATCCGCCGTGCGGATGGGGATGCGCCTGTGCCGGGAAGTCCATCTGTCTACCGCCTGCTGTGAACCGCTGTTCCGGCTGGAAACCCTAACGGGTGCGCGCGCTCACGGAGTCAGCCGCCGAAATCGATCCGGCGCAGCACGTCCGCCGCGTCCCGGTCGATCAGCACCGCCGAGCCGCAGCCCTCCGGCAGGTCGCCCTTCTCGACGGACCGCAGCAGCCGGGCCGCCGCCGTGCGGTGGCGCAGGAACGCGTAGCGCGAGACGCCGCGGCCGCGCTCGCGCTGGCCGTCCAGGGCGGTGTCCGCCGTGACGTCGAGGAGCAGCAGGTGCAGCGTGCCGCCCCGGCGCCGGGCCTCGCGGGCGAGCCAGCGGCGCACCCAGGCCTGCGTACCGCAGTCGTGCACGACGACGCCGGCTCCCGAGCGCAGGGCGCGGCGCAGCCCCGCGAAGTGCGCGGCCCGGACGAGCGGGCGGTAGAGCGCGTACGGCAGGAAGCGGGCGAGGCGGGTGTCCCAGTGGTCGCGGGTGTCCTGGGAGTCGACGCGCCTGCCGCTCACCGCCCGGCGCATCAGGGTCGACTTGCCGCTGCCGGGCAGGCCGGTGACCACGACGAGGTCGGCGGCGCCGAAGGTGAGGCCGTGCGGGCTGCGTCCGGCGCGCTCGCGCAGATCACGGACGACGGCCACCGGCCGCGGTCCGCAGGCCTCCCGGGCGGGGGCGGCGGGCTGCTTGGGCAGCGCGATGCCGGAGATCGTCGCGTACGCCGTGGTCCTGTTCACCGTGATCGTCCTCCCCTTGGGTCCGGAGTCCCATCCCCGTTGAGTGTAAAGAGAAGGTAATGCGGTGCGCCTCCCGTTTCCGTCCTTGTCGTGCCACAGGCCGGTCACAGCTCTCCGCGGTCTCCCCGGGCAGCTGTTCGGGTGCCCCTGCCATGCCGGACGGATGCGTGCAATGATGTGCCCGCCAACTGCATACCGGCCGCTTGAATCCGCGCGGGAGAGTCCTGGGGACAGAAGTCCCCGGGCGCCGAAGGAGCAAGTCCCTCCCTTGAATCTCTCAGGCCCCGTTACCGCGCGGGCGAGGCACATCTGAAAAGCGGGCCGCTGACCAGTGGCTCCACCCAAGGTGCAAGTCATGACCACCGATTCGCGGGGTCGTGATGAACCTCTCAGGTTCCGATGACAGATGGGGAGGAACGACCTCGCCGTCATGCCTTGGGAGCCCCACCGATGAGCAGTAACACCCCCCGTCACACCGCGCTCGATGCCCTGCATCGCTCGCTGGGCGCGACGATGACCGACTTCGCCGGCTGGGACATGCCCCTGCGCTACGGCTCCGAGCGCGACGAGCACCTCGCCGTCCGCACCAGGGCCGGACTCTTCGACCTCTCCCACATGGGCGAGATCACGGTCACCGGAGCGCAGGCCGCCGAACTACTGAACTTCGCCCTGGTGGGCAACATCGCCTCGGTCGGCGTCGGCCGCGCCCGCTACACCATGATCTGCCGGGCGGACGGCGGCATCCTCGACGACCTGATCGTGTACCGGCTCCAGGAGCACGCGTACATGGTCGTGGCGAACGCCTCCAACGCCCAGGTGGTGCTGGACGCGCTGACCGAGCGCGCCGCCGGCTTCGACGCCGAGGTCCGCGACGACCGCGACGCCTACGCCCTCATCGCCGTCCAGGGCCCCGAGTCCCCCGGCATCCTCAAGTCGCTGACCGACGCGGACCTCGACGGCCTGAAGTACTACGCGGGTCTGCCCGGCACGGTCGCGGGCGTCCCGGCACTCATCGCGCGCACCGGCTACACCGGCGAGGACGGCTTCGAGCTGTTCGTCGCCCCGGCCGACGCCGAGAAGGTGTGGCAGGCGCTGACCGAGGCGGGCGCCCCGGTGGGCCTCGTGCCGTGCGGTCTGTCCTGCCGTGACACGCTGCGCCTGGAGGCGGGCATGCCGCTGTACGGGCACGAGCTGACCACCGCGCTCACGCCCTTCGACGCCGGGCTCGGACGGGTCGTGAAGTTCGAGAAGGAGGGCGACTTCGTGGGGCGCGAGGCGCTCTCCGAGGCCGCCGACCGCGCCCGGGAGAACCCCCCGCGGGTGCTCGTCGGGCTCGTCGCCGAGGGCCGCCGGGTGCCCCGCGCCGGCTACCAGGTCGTCGCCGACGGCAAGGTCGTCGGCGAGGTCACCTCGGGCGCGCCGTCCCCGACGCTGGGCAAGCCGATCGCCATGGCCTACGTCGACGCCGCGCACGCCGCGCCGGGCAGCACCGGGGTCGGTGTGGACATCCGGGGCAGCCACGAGCCGTACGAGGTCGTGGCGCTGCCGTTCTACAAGCGCCAGAAGTAGTCGTTCCGTACGGGCGTTGCAGGACGTCCGCCGGTTCGTCCGACTCCCCGGAATCCGGTTTCGCGATTCCGGCGCGCGCGTCGACGTGACGTACATCGCCGCGCCCGGTCTCGTATCGCAGGACCACTCGTTCACCAGCACTCCCCCGCGTACAGGAGAATTCAGGCCATGAGCAACCCCCAGAAGCTGCGCTACAGCAAGGAGCACGAGTGGCTGTCGGTCGCCGAGGACGGCGTCTCGACGGTCGGCATCACGGAGCACGCGGCCAACGCGCTCGGCGACGTGGTGTACGTCCAGCTTCCCGAGGTCGGTGACACGGTGACCGCGGGCGAGACCTGCGGCGAGCTGGAGTCGACCAAGTCCGTGAGCGACCTGTACGCGCCGGTCACCGGCGAGATCGTGGAGGCCAACCAGGACGTCGTGGACGACCCGTCGCTGGTGAACTCCGCCCCCTTCGAGGGTGGCTGGCTGTTCAAGGTGCGCGTCACCGAGGAGCCGGCCGACCTGCTCTCCGCGGACGAGTACACCGAATTCTCCGGCAGCTAAGGACTCCCGACCGATGTCGCTTCTGAACCAGTCCCTCCACGAGCTCGACCCGGATGTCGCCGCCGCCGTCGACGCCGAGCTCGACCGTCAGCAGTCCACCCTCGAGATGATCGCCTCGGAGAACTTCGCTCCCGTCGCGGTCATGGAGGCCCAGGGCTCGGTCCTCACCAACAAGTACGCCGAGGGCTACCCCGGCCGCCGCTACTACGGCGGCTGCGAGCACGTCGACGTGGTCGAGCAGATCGCCATCGACCGTGTGAAGGCGCTCTTCGGTGCCGAGCACGCGAACGTGCAGCCCCACTCTGGCGCCCAGGCCAACGCGGCCGCGATGTTCGCGCTGCTGAAGCCGGGCGACACGATCATGGGTCTGAACCTCGCGCACGGCGGGCACCTGACCCACGGCATGAAGATCAACTTCTCCGGCAAGCTCTACAACGTCGTCGCGTACCACGTCGACGACGCCACCGGCCAGGTCGACATGGCCGAGGTCGAGAAGCTCGCCAAGGAGTCCAAGCCGAAGCTGATCGTGGCCGGCTGGTCGGCGTACCCGCGGCAGCTGGACTTCGCCGCGTTCCGCCGGATCGCGGACGAGGTCGGCGCCTACCTCATGGTCGACATGGCGCACTTCGCCGGTCTGGTGGCCGCGGGCCTGCACCCGAACCCGGTGCCGCACGCCCACGTCGTGACCACGACCACGCACAAGACGCTGGGCGGCCCGCGCGGTGGCGTGATCCTGTCCACGGCCGAGCTGGCGAAGAAGATCAACTCCGCGGTCTTCCCGGGTCAGCAGGGCGGTCCGCTGGAGCATGTGATCGCCGCCAAGGCCGTCTCCTTCAAGGTCGCCGCCACCGACGACTTCAAGGAGCGCCAGCAGCGCACGCTGGACGGCGCGCGGATCCTGGCCGAGCGGCTGGTCCAGGACGACGTCAAGGCCGTGGGCGTGGACGTCCTCTCCGGCGGCACGGACGTGCACCTGGTCCTCGTCGACCTGCGCAACTCCGAGCTGGACGGGCAGCAGGCCGAGGACCGTCTCCACGAGGTCGGCATCACGGTCAACCGCAACGCCATCCCGAACGACCCGCGCCCGCCGATGATCACCTCCGGCCTGCGCATCGGCACGCCTGCCCTCGCCACCCGCGGCTTCCAGGCCGAGGACTTCACCGAGGTCGCGGACATCATCGCCGAGACGCTGAAGGCGCCCTCTCCCTTCGAGGGGGCCGACGCGGACTCGCTGAAGGCCCGGGTGTCCGCTCTGGCCGACAAGCACCCGCTGTACCCCGGCCTGAAGTAGTTTCGTACGCTTTAGTCAGTACGTTCTTTTCGTACGTCGCTTGCGTACGAACATCCGGGGCACCGCGCACACTGGAAAACGAGCGCGGTGCCCCGCCGTATGCACGACCCGGCACCGCCCCCGCACGACCCGGCAGACAACGGCGTCCGCCGAAACCCTGAGGAGTTCCCCCGTGGCCATCTCGGTCTTCGACCTGTTCTCGATCGGCATCGGCCCGTCCAGCTCCCATACGGTCGGCCCGATGCGCGCGGCCCGCATGTTCGCCCGCCGCCTGCGCAACGAGGAGCTGCTCGCGCCCACCGCCTCGATACGCGCCGAGCTGTACGGCTCCCTGGGCGCGACCGGACACGGCCACGGCACCCCCAAGGCCGTCCTGCTCGGCCTGGAGGGCACCTCCCCCCGCACCGTGAACGTGGAGACGGCGGACGACCGGGTGGAGGCGATCCGCACCGGCGGCCGGCTGCGCCTCCTCGACGAGCACGAGATCGGCTTCTCCTACGACGACGACCTGATCCTGCACCGCCGCAAGGCACTGCCGTACCACGCGAACGGCATGACCCTGTGGGCGTACGACGCCGACGGCACCGAGCTGCTCTCGAAGACGTACTACTCCGTCGGCGGCGGCTTCGTGGTCGACGAGGACGCGGTGGGCGAGGACCGCATCAAGCTGGACGACACCGTCCTCAAGTACCCCTTCCGCACGGGCGACGAGCTGCTGCGCCTGACCCGTGAGACCGGCCTGTCGATCTCCGCGCTGATGCTGGAGAACGAGCGGGCCTGGCGCACGGAGGAGGAGATCCGCGGGGGTCTGCTCGACATCTGGCGGGTCATGCAGGCCTGCGTGTCACGCGGCATGTCCCGCGAGGGCATCCTGCCGGGCGGACTCAAGGTCCGCCGCCGCGCCGCCATGTCGGCCCGCCAGCTGCGCGCCGAGGGCGACCCGCTGGCCCACGCCATGGAGTGGATCACCCTCTACGCGATGGCGGTGAACGAGGAGAACGCGGCGGGCGGCCGGGTCGTCACGGCCCCGACGAACGGCGCGGCCGGCATCATCCCCGCCGTCCTGCACTACTACATCAACTTCGTGCCGGGCGCCGACGAGGAGGGAGTCGTACGCTTCCTGCTCGCCGCCGGGGCCATCGGCATGCTCTTCAAGGAGAACGCGTCCATCTCCGGCGCCGAGGTCGGCTGCCAGGGCGAGGTCGGCTCGGCCTGCTCGATGGCGGCCGGCGCGCTGGCCGAGGTGCTGGGCGGCAGCCCCGAACAGGTCGAGAACGCCGCCGAGATCGGCATGGAGCACAACCTGGGGCTGACCTGCGACCCGGTCGGCGGCCTCGTCCAGATCCCGTGCATCGAGCGCAACGGCATGGCCGCGGTCAAGGCCGTGACGGCCGCCAGGATGGCCATGCGCGGCGACGGCTCCCACAAGGTCTCCCTCGACAAGGTCATCAAGACCATGAAGGAGACGGGCGCGGACATGTCCGTCAAGTACAAGGAGACGGCCCGGGGCGGGCTCGCGGTGAACATCATCGAGTGCTGAGGGCAACGGCGTTCACGACGGCGCGGGCACGATCGGGCCCGGCTCTCCCCCGCCTTCGGACCGGCCCGGTGCGGACCGGCACGGCCGCTGTGGCGAACCCTTTCCGCCAAGCGTCACGTTACGTTACAGCTCCGTGACGTTCACCACGAAGATCTTCAAGCAGACCACTTGCTGAAGTAAATTGAGTGCGGCCTACAGGCACCAACGGGGGGAATGACGTGCTCACCAGGCATGTGCGGAAAGCCTTACGCCGGTTCCCGGACTCGCGCCGGGAACGGCTCCGGGACGCCCGGCTGCGGGCTCACAGCCGTCAGCTGATGCGCCGGCTGGAGCTGCCCATGCCGCTCGACCCGGCGGCACTGTGCGAGCGGCTCGGCGAGTTCCGCGGCACCCCGATCCGGCTGATGGCCTGGGAGTTGCCGGTCGACGGGCCGTTCGGGATGCTGATCTCGCGCCCGCACGAGGACGCCATCGTCTACCAGTCCCGCACCACCAGGGCCCACCAGGCGCACATCATCCTGCACGAGGTCGGGCACATCGTCGCGTACGACCTCGCGGGCGTGCGGCCCGCCGAGACGAAGCTGCGCACCTGCTACTCGGACCGGGACGAGCGGGACGCCGAGGTCATCGCCTCCACGATCATGCGCCAGGCGATCCTGCTCGGCCGCCGGGCCCAGCGCTACGGCATCGACGAGCCGTGGCGGCCGTCGGTGTACAACAGCCTCGGCCTGACCGACGCGCTGACGTGAGGGCGTTCGACTGCGTCGCCGTCGTCACGCTGCTGGCGGGCACCGTCTGGACACTGCCCGCGCTGGTGCGCCGGCGCTTCCGCGATCCCATGCGGCTGCACCTGTGCCTGTCGCTGTTGCTGATGGGACTGGGCAATCTGCTGGCGCAGCCCGCCCTGATCTCCTTCGTGGACGGGCACACCACCGCCGGAGTCGCCAAGTGCAGCTACAACGCGATGGTTCTGATCGGGCTCTGCCTCATGGTCTCGTTCCTGCGGGAGCGGCCGGTCAACCGCCGTACGGCCGTGCGCTCGTGGGAGGTGCTGCTGTGCGCCGTGTGCCTGGCAGGCATGGTCACGATGACCGTCCTGCTCCCGTCCCGGTTGCGCAACCACTCCCTGACCAGCTTCTTTCTGGTCGACTGGCGCGTCCGGGTGTTCTACGACCTCGGCAACGTCTTCCTCTTCTTCGGGTACGCCGCCTGCGCCCTGCTCGCCTGGCGGCTCGCGCGCGCGGGGCATCCGCTGCGCAGATGGTCCCTGACGGTCATCTCCGTCGGCCTGATCGGGCTGGCCCTGAGCTGTGTCTACCGGATGCTGTGGGTCAACGTGCCCCAACTGCGCGCGCCCGGGGTGCCGGTGACGTACGAGGACGACTTCGCCTTCGGTATCGCCGACACCATCCTGGTGTGCGCCGGGCTGAGTCTGCCCTTCTTCGTGGGGGTGCTCCAGCTGGTGCGGGACCGGCTGGACCACCGGGCGCAGTACCACGGGCTGGAAGAGCTGTGGCGGCGGCTGGTGGCCTTCTATCCCGAGCTGATTCTCGATCAGCGGCCCTTCTCCGGGCGGCGGCCACTGCTGGTCGCCGACTACGCCTCGGCGACATACCGGCGGTACGTCGAGTGCCGGGACGGGCTGACCCGGCTCGGCCCGTATCTCCGGCTCGCCGCCGACGAGTTGCCGGACGGTGCGGCCGCGCTGCCCAGGCAGCCGCGCGCGGCGGCCCGGATCATCGACCGCGCCCTGCACCTCTACGGCGAACAGCCCCTGGGCGGTGCGGCGCCGACGACGACCGCACTGTTCATCCCGGGCTCCCGCGAGGCCTCCGACGACTACGAGAGCGACCTGGTCGGCCTCATCGAGATCTCCCGCGAGCTGCGGACGCTGCACGCGGGACCGGAGTCGGATGCACCGGGTGAACCGGCGCGTCGAGCGACGCACCGGTAGCGGGCGGCAGGCTAGGGGACCAGCACGAACTTGCCGCGGAAGCCGCCGGCCTCCAGTCGGCGGTGCGCCTCATGTGCGTCCGCAAAAGGGAGGATCGTCGTCCGCTGGCGCAGACCGGCGTCGCGGGCGGCACGGTCGGCCACCTCGGCCAGGTCGTCGCGGTTCAACTGCACTCCATGGAGCGTGAACTCCACGTCCGGGCGCCGGGCGGGGTCGGGGGCGCTGAACGGGGTGAGGGTGAGGAACATGCCGCCCGGGCACACCGCCTCGATCAGGTCCGGGGCACCACCGGCGTCCACGACGACGTCGTACGCCTTCGCCTCGGCCACCGCCGGGTCGGTCAGCACCGCGCCCTCGCCGGGGCGACCCGCGCGCAGCTCCCGCCAGGTGTCGCCGTCATCGGGGCGGACGAGGAGGTCGGTTCGGGTCGCCGGCTCGTCCAGCAACCTGAGCGCGAGCTGTCCGCCGAGGCTGCCCTGGGCGCCGACGAGCAGCACCCGCCGGCCGGTCCGGTCGGGCGTGCGGCGCAATGCCTGTACAGCGGTGACGCCGGCCAGCGGCAGAGCGGCCGCGTCGGTGAGGCTGAGGGCGTCCGGGACGCGGACGACATACGCGGGGTCGAAGCGGACGTACTCCGACATGCTGCCCACGCCGGTGCCCAGTTGGGCGGTCGTGGCCATGACCCGGTCGCCGACGGTGAAGCCGGAGCCCTCGGGTGCATGGGCGACCGTGCCGGCCAGGTCCCAGCCGAGGACCGCCGGGAGCGCGGTGGGGATGAGGCCCGAACGGGTCGCCAGATCAACGGGGTTGACGGCCGCGGCCGCCACCTGGATGACGAGTCCGTCCTGGTCCGGTTCGGGCAGGTCCAGGAGGCCGAGTACCTCCGGGCCTCCGGTGCGGGTGATGCCCACGGCCTTCATCAATCGACGTCCTGTCCTTCTGTGCTCGACGCCGAGGGCCTCGGGGCGTCCAGCGCGTCCATGATCGACAGCAGCTGCTCGCGCATCTCCGGGGTGAGCTGACCGGCCCGCATCGCGATCGAGCGCACCTGCCGGTCGGCGAGCGAGGACGCCCAGGCCGGGTCGTCGGCCGCGTCCGCCGTCTCCTCGTTGATGAGCGCACCCACCGAGACCGGGAGGGTCATCGGGCGGGCGCGGAAGTACTGCACGATCGCCGCGAGCACGCTGATCGTGGGGTTGGTCTGCGAGCCGTTGCGCAGCGCGGCCAGATAGCTCCTGGAGATGGTCACGTCGTGCGACGAGTCCTCCGAGATCGCCTGGGCGACCTCGGCCGTGGAGGGCTCACGGCGACGGCCCACGGCATCCGTGGTGGCGGCGTCCGCGAACCAGGCGTTGAGGCGTTCCGCCAGCGTGGCCATCTCCGACTCCCTGGGCTCCGGCGACTCGGGTCGGTGACTCGGCACGACTCCGGTGACAGCAGCACGGGATACGCGAGCGATTTCGCCTATGAAGTCGCCGAGACGCTTCAAGATTAACACGAACGCCATCACATTGTGCAAGGCTGCTAATATATTGGCATCAACGATTGTTTCTGAGATGATCGTCCTGTGGGGCGGCCGCTCGTGCCGCCCTCCGTCCTGGGGCACAGGACCGCCCACACCCCTTCCGAACTCGGAGGAGACATGCGCAGCGGTACGTCTTTCACCCAAGGCCTGCGGCACAACGTCGACAACAGCCCGGCGAGCGGGCCGGCGTGGACGGTGGAGGCCGTCCGCCAAGTGCGCTACCACGTCGTCAGCTCGGACCACCTGTTCGCCCTCGACAACACGGCCCTGCTCGACGCCTGCCCGGACGCGCTCCTGCGCTCCGGTGACCGCCGGCTCGTCGTCGTCGACGAGAACGTCGACACCCTCCACGGCTCACGGATACGCGACTACTTCGCGTACCACGGCATCCGGGCCACGATGGTGCCCCTGCGCGCGGACGAACCCGTGAAGGAGTGGGACTCCGTCCTCCGCGTGGTCGACGCCATGAACGAGTTCGGCATCGATCGCCGCCGCGAGCCCGTCCTCGCCGTCGGCGGCGGGGTGCTCACCGACATCGTCGGCTTCGCCGCCAGCCTGTACCGGCGCGGAACGCCGTACATCCGCATCCCCACCACCCTGATCGGCCTGGTCGACGCCGGGGTCGGCGTCAAGACCGGCGTCAACTACGGCCGCGGCAAGAACCGCCTGGGCACCTACGCCCCGGCGACGGCCACCTTCCTGGACCGCACCTTCCTGCGCACCCTCGAGCCGCGGCACATCAGCAACGGCCTCGCCGAGATCATGAAGATGGCCCTCATCCGCTCCGAGGAGCTGTTCGGGCTGCTGGAGTCCTGGGGCGCCGCCGTCCGCGCGGACCGTCTCCAGGGCTCCACCGGCGAGCTGGCCGCCGCCGCGGACGCGATCATCGCCGAGGCCATCCACCTCATGCTCGAGGAACTCCAGCCCAACCTCTGGGAGTCCCACCTGGAGCGCTGCGTCGACTACGGCCACACCTTCAGCCCGACCGTCGAGATGCACGCGCTGCCCGAACTGCTGCACGGCGAGGCCGTCATGATCGACATGGCCCTCACCACCGCGCTCGCCACCCTGCGCGGTGACGTCGGCGCCGCGGAGGCCGACCGGATCTACCGTGCGGCCGCCTCACTCGGACTGCCGCTGTGGAACGACGTCCTGGACGACCCGGCCCTGCTGGAGGCCGCCCTCCTCGACACCGTGCGCCACCGCGACGGCCACCAGCGGCTGCCACTGCCCGTCGGGATCGGCCGGCACCGCTTCGTGGACGACGTCACCCCGGCCGAACTCCGCGCCGCCACCGACCTGTTGCGACGGAAAGCCCAGGAAGCCGGACGTACCGCGGCAGTGTCCGTGCGGGTGAGCGCGTGAGTGCCCCGCTGCGCGAGCCCGCCACCGCCGTCGTAATCGGCGGGTCCACCGGCATCGGCCGGGGCGTCGCCGACGCCTGGGCCGCCCGGGGCATCGACACCCACGTCTTCAGCCGGTCCCGGCCCACCGGGCCCGGCGCCGACCTGCTCGCCTGGCACCGCCTCGACCTGCGCGACGGCCAACAGGCCCAGGACTCCCTGCGCTCGGGCACCCCGCCCCGGGTCGGCCTGGTCTGCTACTCGGCGGTCTCCTTCACCTCCCGACGCGAGCCATTCACCGAGGTCCACGAGAGCGACTGGCTCGACCAGTTCGCGGTCAACGTGCACGGACTGGCCTGGACCCTGAAGGCCACACTGCCCGCCCTGCGCGCCGCCCGCCCCGGACTGTTCCTGCACATCTCCTCCGAGGTGGTCTACAACGCCGGCCCGAACAGGTCCGGTTACGCAGCCACCAAGGCCGCCGCCGACTCGCTGATCCGTTCCGTCACCCAGGAGACCGACCCGGCCGAGGTGACGTTCGTGCAGGCGCTGCCCGCCGGGATGGTCGACACCCCCGGCATCCGCGCCCGTCGCCCGGCGGACTTCGACTACGGCGCCTACATGACGCCGGCCCACTTCGCGCCGCTCGCGGCCGAACTCGACCGCACACGCGGGGTGCCGTACGCCGGCGAGGCGCTGGTCGTGCACGAGGACCGGAGCTGGACGTCCGTGCACGCCGGGGCCCCCGTGTCCCAGTCGCGCCCCCTGGCCGAGTCCCCTACCTGACCTCCTGCCGTCGGCTCCCTTCCCCCAGCCCCCTTACTCAAGGAGGACCCTTGCCACTGCTTCAGGCGCACACGCTGCTGTTCGACATGGACGGAACGCTGGTGGACTCCACCGCCCTGGTCGAGTCCACCTGGGCGGGCTTCTGCGAGCGGCACGGGCTGGACCTCGCCGAGGTCCTCGCCTTCGCCCACGGCCGCCCCACCCGGGAGACCGTGCACCACTTCGTCACCGACGCGCCGCTGGCGGCGTCCGAGACGCGGCGACTGGTCGCGCACGAGGAGTCGGAGACCACGGGCATCACAGCGATCCCCGGCGCTGCCGGACTCCTCGCCGCCCTGCCGCCCGGCTCCTGGGCGGTGGTCACGTCCGCGAGCCGCACCCTGGCCGAGGTACGGCTCGGCGCGGCCGGACTGCCGATGCCCGAGATGCTGGTCAGCGCGGACGACATCAGCCGCGGCAAGCCCGACCCCGAGGGCTATCTGCGGGCCGCGCGCCTGCTCGGCCGGGCGCCGCGGGACACGATCGTCTTCGAGGACTCCCCCGCCGGCATCCGCGCCGGGCTGGCCTCCGGCGCGCGCACGGTGGTCATCGGCACCTGCACCGCCCACGACCACGAAGCGGAGCGGTACCCCGACTTCCACGGTTTCCGGGTCACCCCCGCCGGCCCGTCCCACCCCGGCGTGACGCTCACCGTCCCGGAGCCGGTGGGCGACAGCCGGCTGGTACGGCGATGACCGCTCGGGCCACCGTGGAGGCGGGGCCGGGTGCCGACGCGGCCGGGCGCACGACGACGAGCCCGGCGCCGAACTCCCGGGCAGGCGACAGAGCGGCCGAGGAGCCGAGCGGGGCGACGGCTGCCGGGGATCACGTGGCCCCGTCCGTCGGTCCCCCGGCGACCGCACAGGCAGCTCGGCCCACACCCCCCGACTTCCCTTCCCCGGCAGCCACCGCGACCCTCGCCGCCGATGTCGGGGGCACCTGGGTGCGGTTGCGGGTCGGGGGTGCGGGGGCCGGTTTCGAGCGGGTGCCGGCGCCGAGCCGGCTGCGGCAGCCGGGGCGGGCGGTCGAGGAGCTGCGCCGGGACATGGTCGAGCTGCTGGGCGGCGCCGCCCCGCCCGGCGCCCGCGCCGCGGTCTCCTTCGGCGCGGCCATCGACCACGTCACCGGCGTCGTCCACGGCTCGGCCCCGCTGTGGGGCTCGGCGACCGAGCCGTACGACCTGATGGCCGCCCTGCGCGCACGCCGGCCCGACGTCACCTGGACCCTGGTCAACGACGTCACCGCCGCCCTCGCCGACTTCGCCGCCGGCCACGCCCGCCCGGGCACCCGGCGCGTCGGCTATCTGACCGTCAGCAGCGGGATCGGGCTGCGGATCGCCGACCTGGAGCGGTCGGTGATCCCCGTGGACGAGTGGGGGCTCCAGGGCGAAGTGGGGCATCTGACCGTGGCCTGTCCCCCGGAGCTGGCCGGGCTGGAGTGCGAGTGCGGGAGCACCGGCCATCTCGCCTCGCTCGGCGCCGGCCCCGGATTCGTCCGGGTCGCCGAACGGCTGGGCCTGTCGGACGCGGCGAACGTGACGCGGTGGCTGCCGGACGCGCTCGACGCCGGCGAGCCGGCGGCCCGGCGGCTGCTCGGCCTGTGCGTCGAGCCGGTCGCCGAGCTGATCCGCACCTTGTGGTGTCTGGATCCGCACCTCGATCTGCTCGGCCTCGGCGGCGGCGTGGTCGAGGGGCTCGGCGGGCACTACGCCACCGAGCTGCGCCAACGGCTGGCCACCCCCACCTCGTACGCCGCCCGCGGCTACAGCACGGCCCGGCTCGACGACCGGCTGGTGCTGTGCGGTCCGGGCGAGGTGGACCCGCTGCGCGGAGCGGAACGCTTCGACCAGTGGCCGCCGAAGGTCGCGCCGTGAGCGCGGCCACGCACCGCGCGCTGGTGCGCCGCGCCCCCGACCGCCTCGGCCGCACCCTGGTCGACGTCGCCGAGGTACCCACCCCCGCGCTGGAGCCGGGAGACGCGCTGCTCGCCCCGGTCGTGGCCGGCATCTGCGGCACGGACTGGCAGATCCTGCGCGGCCTGCGCGACGACCCGACCCCGGTGCTCGGGCACGAGGGGGTGGCGTACGTCGTCGAGCCGGGCGACACCGGCATCGCCCCTGACACGGCCGTCACGGTGAACCCCACCCACCCGGACGACCCGTCCTTCCTGCTCGGGCACAACCTGCCCGGCCTGTGGGCGGAACGCACCCGGATCCCGGCCTCGGCGGTGCGCGCCGGGCTGGTCGTGCCGGTCCCGGAGACCGCCGTACACCCCCGGCCGGCCGCACTGGCCGAACCGCTCGCCTCCGTCCTGTACGGGCTGCGCACCGCGCTCCAACTGGTGCGCCCGGTCTCGCTGGTCGTGTGGGGGGACGGGATCGTCGGACGGCTCGCCGCCCAGGTGTGGCCGCGCGAACTGCCCGGGCTGCGCGTCCTGTTGGTGGGTCACGGTGACGGCGCGGTCCGTCCGGACGACGCCGCGCTGCCGGACCTGCTGGCGGGTCTGCCCGGACCGGTCGCCGCGCTGATCGCCACCCCGCGCACCGGCACCCGGGACGCGCTGCGGGCCGTCGAGCGCCAGGTGCCGGGCACGCTGGTCGTGGACGTGCACGCGGGACTGCCGTCCGGCCCGGTGGAGTTGACGGCCGGGCCCGTCGACGTGGCGGCGGTGCGCGCCGAGCACTGCGGGGGCGCGCCCTGGCCGCCGCGCGCCAAGACGTTCACCCGGCCCCCCGGCCCACTGCACCTGCACGGGCACCGGGGCGTGTCCGGCGACCACATTCGCGAGGCCGTCGCGCTGCTCACCGCCCCGGGCGAAGCTGTCGGAGCGGACCTGCTGACCCACGAGGTGGACCTGACGGAGGCGGCCGAGCTCGTCAACACCGTGCTGACCACGCGGCGCCGGGTCGCCGGCGGACGCCGGGTGCTGAAGGCCGCGATACGGACGGCGGCGGGGGAACGCCGATGAACACACTGGTCGTAGCCGCGCCGCAGTGGCGGATCGGGACCGATCGGGCCGCCGCCGCCCGGGCCGCGCTCGCGGCCGGGGCGGACGCGCTCCACCTGGACTTCGGCGGGGCCCACCGGGGCCCGCTCCTCAGCGACCCGGACGAGCTGGCCGCCGCCGCGGCGATCGCCCGGCTGGTGCCGGTCCCGGTGCTCGCGGTGAACCACGTCAACGACCTCGGCCTGGCCCTCGCCCGCGGTACGGCCAACCCCGCCGCCCTCGTCGTGCTGCACCGGGCCCTGGACTGCGCCCGCCGCCTCGGCGTCCGGGTCCTGCACGTCCCGGGCTTCCGGCGCAGCCTGCCCGTCACCCCGGGGCTGCGCGCCGGGACCGCCGACGCGCTGCGCACCCTGTGCGAACGTGCCGGGGCGGCGGGGCTGACCCTCGCCTACGAGTCACCGCTCGGCCCTGACGACAGCCTCGCCCTCGCCCGCGCGGTCGGCCATCCGGCCCTGCGGCTGGTCCTGGACACCGGCAATCTGCTGGACGCCGGTGCGCGGCCGGCGGCCTTCGCCCGCGCCGTGGCGCAGGCCGGGCTGCTGCTGCCGGACCTGCACGTCAAGGACCCCGTCGGCAAGGCTGGGTGGGGCGGGGTGCGCGCCGAACTGCCGGAGCTTCTGCGGCACTCCGGCGCCCGCGCGGTGCTCGTCGAGAACGACTACCGGCAGGACCCCGGCCGCCTGCGCGCCGACATCGCCGACTGCCGCGCAGCGGCCCGCACCGGTCAAGAGACCGCTTATCAGGAGGACATGCTGTGAAAGCCATCATGCTGACCGCGCCGCGCACGGTGTCGCTCGCCGAGGTCGACCCGCCCGTGCCCGGCCCCGGTGAGGTTCTCGTCCGGGTCGGCCTGCTCGGGCTCTGCGGCACCGACCTCGGCTTCTACGACGGCTCCAGCAACTATCTGCGGGACGGCCTGAAGAGTTACCCCTTCGTCCTCGGCCACGAGTGGGTCGGCACGGTGTGCGGGACCGGGCCCGAGGTCGACCCCGGCTGGGTGGGACGCCGGGTCTCGGGGCACAACTTCCGGAACTGCGGCCGGTGTTCGGCGTGCCGGGCCGGCCGGATCCGGTACTGCCCGGAGCGCAGCGAGATCGGGGTGCTGGGCCCCCGACCGGGTGCCGGCACCGAGTTGCTGACCGCGCCCGCCTCCACCCTGACCCGGATCCCGGACGCCCTGTCCGACACCGCGGCCACGCTGCTGGAGCCGACCGCGGCGGCCGTGCACGCGGTGGACCGGCTCGCGGTGGGCCCGCGCGACCGGGTCGCCGTGCTCGGCGCGGGCACCCTGGGGCTCGCCGCCGCCCAGGTCACCCGGGCGCTCGGCGCCGACACCGTGGTCCTCGATCCGCACCCCGCGGCCCGGGAGTTGGCTGCGGGCCTCGGTCTGCGCGCGCAGGCGGAACCGGGCGAGCGGGACCAGGAGGCGTACGACGCGGTCGTGGAGGCCTCCGGCAGCGAGTCCGCGGTACGGACGGCCGTCGGGCTGGTCGCGCCGGGCGGCCGGATCGCCCAGCTCGGCACGCCCCATCACACCGTCGACGGCTTCGACGCGGCCGCGCTGGTGATCAAGGACGTCACGCTGCACGGGGTGCTGTCCGGAGTCGGTCACTGGGACCGGCTCGTGGAATTCGTGGAGTCCGGCGCGGTCGACCTGGACGCGCTCGTCGACCGGGTCTTCCCGCTGGGCTCCCTGGACGCCGCGTTCGCCCACCTCGCCGCCCGCGACCGACGGCGGCCCAAGGTGATGGTGCGCGTCGGCGCGGAGCGGGAGAGCCGGGTGCCGGAAGCGGCGGAGGTGTCGGTCCGCTGATGAACGGCACGACTCTCCCGGCGGACCGGCCGGCCCGAATCGACGCGCGGACAGCGGCCCGGCTGGCCGCACTGGCCGCCGCGACCTTCGTCTACGTCACCTTCGAGGTCTTCCCCGTGGGCCTCCTCACGGACATGGCGCACAGCCTCGACGTCCCGGAGAGCCGGATCGGGCTGCTGGTCAGCGGGTACGCCGTCGTCGCGGCCGTGGTCACCGTGCCGACCGTCGCGCTCGCCGCGCGGGTCTCGCGTGGCACGGCCCTGCTCGGCTCCCTGCTGGTCCTGATCGCGGCGGAGATCACGGCCGCGCTCGCGCACACCTACCCGATGATGGTGGTCAGCCGGGTGGCCGCGGCTCTCACGCACGGGGTGCTGTGGTCACTGATCGCTCCGGCGGCGGCCGGTCTGGTGCCGCGTGAGCGGGTGGGCACGGCGACCGCGGCGGTGTTCGGCGGTGCCTCGCTTGCATCGATCGTCGGCAGCCCGGGGACCACGCTGATCGGACAGTTGATCGGCTGGCGCGCCACGGCACTGCTGCTCGCGCTCGCCACCGCGGCCGTGGCGGCGGCCCTGGTGTGGGCCCTGCGCCGGCGGCCGGACGGCGGACCGCAGGAGGCCGCAGGGCCCCGGGAGGAAGGGGGCGCGGGGGGCGGGGGCATGGACCGGCGGGCGGTGCTGACGCTGTGCGGGGTGGCGCTCGTACTCGTCACCGCCCACTTCCTCAGCTACACCTACTTCGCTGTCCTGGTCACCGGCATCACCGGCTCCTCCGGGGCAGTGGTCGCACTGCTGACGGTCTTCGGACTGGCCGGGGCCGCGGGCACCTTCCTGGTCGGCCGCCACAACGACACCGCCCCGCGGCGGACAGCGGCCGTGACGATGGCGGTGTTCGTGGCGGGCGTTGCCCTGCTGCTGCCCGGTTTCGCGCCGCTTCCGGTGGCCGTCGGCGCTACGACGGCCGCGGTGGCCGTAGCGCTGTGGGGCGGGGCGTTCGCCGCCGCCGGGCCAGTGTTCCAGACCGGGATCATGCACCTGGCGGGCGACGAGGCCGACCGGGCGTCCTCGATCTACGTCACCGGCTTCCAGATCGGCATCGCGAGCGGCTCGGCCCTGGGCGCGGCGCTGCTCGGCGGCTCGCCTGCCTGGCTGCCGACGATCTCCACAGCGCTCGCCACGGCGGTCCTGCTGGCCGTGCTGCTCCGCAGTCCGATACCGGGGGCTCCCGCCCGTGCCTCCGCGGCGGCGCCCACCCGCCGCGGCGAGTGAGACCGTACGCCGCCGCGGGACCGTTGTGGCTGGTCGCGCCTACGCGGCGGAGCCGCATGTCGATACAGCCCCGCGCCCCTTGGGGCTGCAGCGCCGTCGGCCGCACGGCCGGCGCAGCTGCGGACAGTCGTATCGCTCGGGGTGGCGCCCGTCCCAAAGCAATGGCGGGACGCCGCTGACCCCCCGGCCCCAGTACCGGGCACCGCACCAGACCCCCAGCTCCCGGCGAAGACCAGCGGCCCGGTCGTCGGACTCACCGTCCGCCGACCGGGCCGCGCCCCTGAACTCCCGTGCCTGTCACACCCCGTGCGCGTCGAGGAACCGCTCGACGTCCTGCGCCCACACCGTGCCCTCGGCCTCGGTGAAGGCGTGTCCGGCGTCGGGGTACTCGATGACCGTCGCCCCCGGGATCCGCTCCCCCAGCAGACGGCTGGTGGCCGGCAGTACCACCCGGTCGGCGCCGGCGACGACGACCAGGGTGGGTACGGCGATCTCGCCCAACCGCTCGGTGAGCCGCACCCGGGTGGCGGCGGTGATCTGCCGCAGCCCGCCCCCGGTCAGGCCGTGGCCGAGCAAGGCGGCCTGCGCCCGGTGCTCGTTCTCCCCCAGTTCCGCGAGGAGTTGAGGGTGTGTCAGGTGACTGATCAGATAGGCGCCCAGCGCCGCCCTGTCCTGCGCCGCGTCCAGGGCCGCCCACACCGAGGCGACCGTGCGCAGCTGTGCGTCCGGTTCGCTGAAGCCGACCGTGAGCACCAGGCCGGTGACCCGGTCGGGGTGGCGCAGCGCGGCGGCGAGCGCGACGGCACTGCCGAAGGACGCGCCCGCCACCGGGAACCGCTCATGGCCCTCGCGGACCAAGGCGGCAACCAGGGAGTCCGCCAGCGCGGCCACGTCCAGGTCGCCGGCCGGGTCCGAGGCGCCGGTGCCCGGGTAGCGGGTGCCGACCAGTTGGCGGTGCCCGGCGAGGCTGCGGATCAGCGGCCCGAAGTTCAACTCGACGTCCCCGCCCGCTCCGTGCGCGAGGGCCAGCCCGGCGCCCGTGCCGGCGCGCAGGTACTCGGTGCGGCCGGTGTCGAGCAGCGCGCTCGACACCGGCGTCCGGACCTCGGTCATCGCCTCTCCTTCGCGGAGCCGAAGCGTCGTACGAGCGGCATCTCCACGTACCGGTACAACAGCCCGGCGAGGGCGAGGGAGAGGGCGAGCGCCGTCACCAGATAGCAGGCGACCATCGCCCCCGAGTCGAACGGGCCGTGCAGCACCTTGATGTTCAGGACGTAGAGCACCAGGTAGTGGCACAGATAGAAGGCGAAGGACGCATTGCCCAACGCCACCAGGGGCTTGGACGACAGGGCGCCGGGTCGGCCCTCGACGTCCCGCTGGGCGGCCGCCACGATGAGCAGGACGCAGGAGACGATCAGCGGCGCCCGCCAGCCGAACAGCACCGGGCTGTAGCCGGCCACGACGTACGCCGGGACGAACGACGCCAGCACCCAGGGCAGGCTCACCCGGGGGAACCGGCCTGAGGTCACCAGCATCGCGGCGAACATGCCGGCGAAGAAGTCGAAGAGCCGCCCGAGCGGGAAGACGTAGGCGAACCACAGCTGGAAGCCGGTCACGCTCGGTTCGCTGACCAGCTTGATGTTCCCCGCCGGCAGGGTGTAGGCGAGGATCGGCATCAGGAAGACGCCGGCCACGCACACGGCCAGCCCGGTCCAGGCGGTGCGTGGGCGGGCGGTGCGGAACCGGGCGATCACGAACGGGAACACCAGGTAGAACACCGCCTCCACCGCGAGCGACCAACCCGGGGGCAGGACGGTGAAGTTGTGCTTCGGGTTCGGCACCCACACCTGGGTGAGGGTGACGTAGCGGACCACGTCCGACACCTTCGTCCCGGTGCCCCAGAACACGGCCACGGCCGCCGCGCCGCCCAGGTAGTACAGCGGCAGGATCTTGACGAACCTGCGGCGGTAGAAGGCGGAGAGCCGGTCGCCCGTGCGGGAGGACCAGGTGAGCACGAAGCCGCTGAGGACGAAGAAGAACGCCACGCCGAGGCCGCCGAACTGGTTGGCGATCTCGTGGAAGACGACGTTGGTGTGGTGGTCGGCGAAGGTCGGCAGGGCCAGGTAGGAGGAGTGGCACACGAAGACCGACAGCGCGGCGAAGAAGCGCAGTCCGGTCAGGGAGTCCAGGCGGGGGCGCCGCTATGGGCGCGCTGTCGACGCTGGTCACCGGTCTCATTTCCCGGTCAGCGACGTGACCGCCGGCACGGCCGCGAGGCCGTCCTCGTACCCGAGTACGGCGGCCACACCGCGTACGTCGGGGTCGAAGGGGTCGGCGCCGAAGCCGGCCCGGGCCCGCTCCGACGGCTCCAGCACCACGGCCCGGTCCAGGAGTTGCTGCCGTTCGGCCGTCACATACGCGGGCAGCTCCGGCTGCGGCCGCAGCACCAGCACGCGGTCGGCGTGGGCGGCGAGTTCGGCGTTGGTGAGGGAGTACGTGCCGCCGTCGACGTAGTCCACGCCGTCGATGGTGACCACCGGCCACAGGCCGGGTACGGCGCAGCTGGCGGTGATCGCGTCGACGATGCCGACACCCGAGTCCGCGGTGAAGACGGTGGCCTCGCCGTCGGCGCGCACAGCGGTGACCGAGAACCGGGCGTCGGGCCAGGCGTCCTTCCGGAGCCGGCCGGCGATCACCTCGCGGCGCCGGGCCGGGTCGGTCCCGGAGCGCTCCCGGGACAGCGCGGCGAGCTTCTCGGTCTTGGCGGCGACGGACTCGTCGGTGCCGTGAACGGCGAGCACGTCCGGCAGAACGTCGGCGAGGGCGACGGCCGGGGCGAGCTCGGCGTTGCGGCGCCCCTTGCGGACCGTGCGGTCGAACTCGGCACCGGCCCCGGACTGGAGCACGGCGGCGGCCACGGCGGCACCGGCGGACGTGCCGACCACGTGGTCGACGGAGGCCAGCCGGAGCGCCCCGGCCTCCTCCAGCGCGGCCAGGACCCCGATGGTCCAGCCGATGCCGGCGAGCCCGCCGCCGCCCAGGACCACGGCGGTCGAATCCTGCGACATAGATGTCCTCCTGTGTGTTGCGGGTTTTCGTTGCGGGGTGGGATGGCCGGCCACCGGTTCCTCTGTCAGGACCGGTGGCCGGCGTCGTCCCGGCCGGGGGCGACCGGGACAGCTGAGGGGTGCGGTCCGCGTCAGCGCGGGTGCACGGGCTCGGCCGGCACCGCGGCGCCGGCGCGCGCGGCGGTCGCCGCGGCCGGGGTGCGGGTGCCGCCGGTGAAGGTGGCGGGAGCGGGGGCCGGGCGCGGGCTCGCGTTCTTGCGCCGCCAGCGCTGGTCGAGGGGCTTCTCGACGAGCTGGTACGACAGATACGTGGCGACGACGGTCAGCGCCACGACCCCGGCGTACACGATCAGCGCCTCGACCCCGCTGTAGCCCTCGCCCGAGCGGTGCAGGTACCACATCCACAGCAGCGGCCACTGGTACATGTAGACGCCGAAGGTGAAGCGGCCGAACCGGGACAGGGCGGGCGCGGCCCGCTCCGGCGCGCGGCGCAGGTCACCGGCGCCGACGGCACCGATCAGCAGCACGATGCCGGTGATGGTGACCGCGCTCGTGGCGAAGACGAAGTGGGCGTGCTCGGTCGCCACGTAGATCTCCGGTGCCAGGACCACCAGGGCGGCCCAGCGCGGGATTCGGGGCCAGGCGCCCCGCTTGAGCAGCAGGGCGATCAGCATGCCGAGCACGGACTCCGCCATCCGTGCGGCCGGGCAGATGTAGACCAGCCAGAACTTCCACTCCGAGATGGCCTCGGGCCGGCCGTGGTAGTTCATGCCGGGACTGCGGAAGGTGGCGCCGTCCGGGAAGAGCGACAGCACGAACGGCAGGGCCACGACCGCCGCGGTGAGCAGGACGGTGAGGGTGCGCAGAGTCCTGGTGGAGCGCGTGACCAGGAGCCCGTACAGCAGTGGGAAGACCAGGTAGAAGCAGATCTCCACGGACAGCGTCCAGGCCGGGTTGTTGACCGCGAAGTACACGGTGTGGTCCGGGACCCAGGCCTGCACGAGGAACAGGTTGGCCAGGATCGTGCCGAGCGGGAAGGTCGTCGCGGCGAACAGCGCCAAGCAGATCACCCAGGCGATCAGATGGACGGGGATCACCTTGACCACGCGTCGGGACATGAACCGGCGCCAGTCCAGCGAGGTGCCGCGGGAGGTCCAGGTCAGCACGAAGCCGCTGAGCACGATGAAGAACGACACCGAGGTGTAGCCGATCTTGCTCAGAGCGCCGTAGACGTGGGACTGGAGTGCCTGGTCGGCGAAGAGGCCCACGCCGACGACGTGCGACGTGAGGATGAAGAAGGAGGCGGGCAGCCGGGCCAGCGCCAGTCCGGGCAGGTTGCCGCCGCGGCCGGTGCCGGTCACCTGGGCGGTGCTCATGAGTACACCCCCGCCCCGGCCTCGACGCCTTCCGCTTCCGCCGGGGCCGGCGCCGGTGCCTGTGCCGCCGTCTCGCGCGGGAGTTCCGGGCGACGGGCCGTGGCCCAGCGGTTCATGGCCGGCAGCTCGACCAGTCGGTACAGCAGCCAGCCGGCCAGGATCGTGACCGCGAAGGCGCCGAGGATCAGGGCGGTCGCGGGCAGCGGTGCGTAGTGGGCGCCGTGCTGGATCTTGACGCGCAGCGTGTACAGCAGCACGTGCTGGCTCATGTAGAAGCCGAACGACACCTCGCCCAGCCACACCATCGTGCGCGAGGACAGCCAGCTGGTCCGCCCGTCGAGGTCGCGGGGGACGGCGGAGCCGACCAGCAGCAGCAGCGGCACGAGCGTGAACGGGATGAAGGAGAAGGTGAACGGCACCAGTTCGGCGACGACGTAGCCGACGAGCAGCGCGCCCCAGGCGACGGCGGGCCGGATCGCCGGCAGCCGGCCCGCGGCCAGCAGGCGGGCCAGGACCATGCCCGAGGTGAACTCGAACAGCCGGGGCAGCGGGAGGTTGTAGCCGAACCAGAACTGGACGGTGGAGATCGGCATGCCGTCGGTGTGCGGCGTGTTCGGCAGCAGCGTGGTGATGGCCGCGATCAGGAAGGTCCCGGCTACGCAGCCGGCCAGCGCGAGGGCCAGCCGCTCCTTGGGTATGCGGCGCACCAGCGGCGCGATCAGCGGGAACAGCGCGTAGAACATCAGCTCGCAGCAGAGCGACCAGCTGGGGACGTTGACGGCGAGGAAGATGTCGTGGACCGGGAACCAGGAGTTCACCAGGAACAGGTTCGGCAGGTAGTCCCACGGGGTGGACGCGGCCGCTCCGGCGAACAGGATCATGGCCAGGGTCCAGGTCACGATGTGTGACGGGAACAGCTTGACCAGGCGCTTGCGGAAGAAGTGCAGATAGCCGCGGCTGTCGGAGTTCCGCCACATCAGCAGGAACCCGCTGAGGACGAAGAAGAAGGACACGCCGACCCAGCCGGCCTTCCAGAAGACGGTCTTGTAGGCGTTGGCCCAGGTCGGGTCGCTGAACGGGTTCATGGGGATGAAGGTCAGCGACAGATGGAAGAAGAACACGGGTGCCGCCGCGACGAACCGCAGACCGGTGAGGGACGGCAGCGGAGCGCGGTGGTCGATGCTAGGCCTGGAAATGGGACGCCTCCTTGATGCGATCGACGGGGGAAGAGACCGGTCGCGCGTGCCGCCACGCGTAGAGGGCGAAGCCGCCCAGGGCGAGGGCGGCAGCGGCCAGGGGTACGTCATGCACGTCCTGGAAGTGGGTGATGACCCGGCCGCCCACGAACGAGCCCAGGGCCGCACCGACGCCGAATGCCGACATGTTGGCCGACAGCGACAGGCTCGGGGCCGCCGCGGCGAGCTCCAGGACGTCGCTCTGCAGGATCGGGATGAGCGAGAACGTGGCGAGGGCGAACAGCACCGCGCCGATCGGGAAGGTGAGCGTGTCGCGCTGGAGCGGCTGGAAGGCCGCGCAGCCGGCTATGAACGCGGCGGCGGCGAGCAGCGCGGGCACTCGGCCCTGCCCGGCGAGACGCCCGCCGATGACGTTGCCGAGAATGCTCGCGACGCCGTAGGCCACCAGCAGGACGGGGACGACCTTCTCCGAGTAGCCCGCGGCGACGGCACTGGGCTCGAAGTAGGTGATGATCGTGAACATCGCCGCCGAGAACAGCGCGGTCGCCCCGACCGTGAGCCCGACGTCGATGTTCAGCAGCGCCGAGACCTCCTGCCGGGCGTCCGGCTCGGGGGTGCCGATGTCCAGGTGGGCGGTGGCCTTGTGCACGCCCCAGGTCGCGAGCGCGGCGACCACTGAGATCACCGCGAACGGGGTACGCCAGTCGCCGAGTTGGGCCAGCGCGGCGCCTGCCGGGATGCCGAGCACGGTGGCGAGGTTGACGCCGAACTGGATGGCGGTGACGGCCTTGCTGGAGCGTTCGACGGGCAGCAGCCGCTGGGTCACCACGATCGCGGTGGCGAGGTACGCCCCGTGCACGCTCGCGGTGAGGACCCGGCCCAGCAGGACCAGAGGGAAGTCGGCGGCGGTCGCGATGACGACGTTGCCGAGGACGAACACCGCCAGCAGCCAGGTGGCGAGCCGCGCCTTGGAGACTCCCGCCGTGAGCACGGTGACGGCGGGGCCGGCGAGCGCGACGGTCGCGGCGTAGACGGTCACGAGCAGGCCCGCGGTCGTCACGTCGACGTCCAGCGCCGAGCCGAGCTGGGACAGCATCCCGCCGGGGAGCAGCTCGGAGGTGCCGATGCAGCAGATGCCGGCCACCAGCGGAATGGTTCTGCGGGTCACGAAGGAGTCCTATCAGGAGCCATGAGAAGACTATAAAAATCTAGGCGCCAATATACAAGACACTTGGCTCCTGAAAAGGAGACCAGGCTCGTGAAGGGAACACACTGTCCGGTGAGGTACGGCCCTCGGCGGGTGCCGACGGGTGAGCAAGGCGAAGCCCGGCGGGTGCCGACGGGTGAGCAAGGCGAAGTCGGGCTCCCCCAGCGCCTGCCGACGGGTGAGCAAGGTGAAGTCGGGCCCCACCGGCCGCGGTTGTCGACGGCTGGGCCGGGCGGCGCCGCGCATCCCGGCGGCACGGCCACGGACGGCCGCGGACGCCCACGGGTGGATCAAGTGAAGTCGGGTAGAACGCAAGGAAGTTGATGCTTCACTTGTCGCTTCCCCCACCTCACCTGTCCCCCCACCGCACAGGGAGCCCCCATGCTGCGCGGCATCGATGTCAGCGCCTACCAGTCGTCCTCCTACTCCACCGAGGGCCTCTCCTTCGTCTTCGTCAAGGCCACCGAGGGCCGCTCATACGTCAACCCCAGGCTGAGCGCCCAGGTGAAGAGGGCCCGGGACGCCGGCTGCGTCGTCGGCTTCTACCACTTCCTCTGGCCGGGCAACCTCACGGCCCAGGCCGAGTACTTCCTCAGCAAGGCCCCGGAGAAGGCCGGCGACATCCTCGCCGTCGACTGGGAGACCACCGGCGACGGCACCCACGCCAGCAACGCCGAGAAGGACCGCTTCATCCGCAAACTGAAGGAACTCCGCCCGAACCACAGGGTCGTCCTCTACGCGAACCGCAACTTCTGGCTGAACATCGACACCACCTCGTACGCGGGCGACGGCCTGTGGATCGCCGACTACGTCACCGCGGGCAAGCCCCGGATCACGGCGAAGTGGCGCTTCCACCAGTGCACCGGCAGCCCCCTGGACAAGGACGTGGCGGACTTCACGAGCAAGGCCGACCTGCAGAAATGGGCCACACCGTAGGCTGCGCGCCATGGGTGGGAAAATCACTGCGGTCAGCAGCAATGGCACGTACTCGTTCACCAAGCCGAACCGGGAGAGCGTCAGGCTGCTCGCCGGGCTCGGGGTGGAGGGGGACGTGCATGCGGGCGTGACCGTGAAACATCGGTTCCGGATGGAGCGCGATCCCTCGGTGATCAATCTGCGGCAGGTGCATCTCATCCACGAGGAGCTCTTCGACGAGCTGCGCGACGCGGGGTTCGCCGTCGCGGCCGGAGAGCTCGGGGAGAACGTCACCACGCGCGGGATCGATCTGCTGGGGCTGCCGACCGGAGCACTGCTGCGGCTCGGGGACGAGGCGGTCGTCGAGATCACCGGGCTGCGCAACCCGTGCGCGCAGATCGACGGTTTCCGCAAAGGGCTGCTCAAGCAGGTCGTCGGGCGGGGCACCGGCACCGGCGTCACCCACAAGTCCGGCGTCATGAGCGTCGTACGGGAGGGCGGGGTGGTGCGGCCCGGGGACCCGATCGCGATCGAGTTGCCGGACGGGCCGCACCAGCCGTTGCGGATCGTCTGAGCCGGGCCCCCGCAAGGGGCCGGTGACGAGGGTCCGTCCGGCGGACCGTGCGGTGGGTCGCGGGGTGTGGCACGCGCCCGCAAGATCCACCGGACAGGGACAGACGCTAGCCGCGGAAGTCCGACGGGCGTTCGCGGGGCGTCTCGGCGAGGGCCTTGGTGACTCCTTCGACGCCCTCCCGCAGGCCGTAGACCGGGGTGCCGGGCTGCTGGCGCCAGGACTCGTCGAGGGTACCGGCGTCGACGGTGTCGAAGCCGAGTTCGTCGATGAGGGCGCGTACGACCCGCTTGCCGGTTTCGTCGTCGCCGGCGACCGGGAGGGCGATCCGGTCGGGGTCCCCGGCCGGGCGGCCACGGTCCAGGAGGTCCTGGGCGTAGGTGCCGTTGAAGGCCTTGATGACGGGGTGGCCGACCTGCTGGGCGGTCCAGCGGCTCTCGGTCAGCCCGTCGTCCTCGATCGCGGCGATCCGGCCGTCCCGCTCCCGCGGGTAGTAGTTGCCGGTGTCGATCACGACGAAGCCGTCCGCCGCTCCGTCGAGGATCCCCTTCGGCAGGTCCGGTACCGCCTTGAGGGGGACCGTGATCACGACGAGTTCGGCGCCGCGTGCCGCCTCCTCGGCCGGCACGGCCGTCGCCCCGGTCTCCTCGGCGAGGTCGGTGAGGGTCTGCGGACCGCGGGAGTTCGCGACGGAGACGTCGTGCCCGAGGGCGGTCAGCCTGCGGGTGAGGTTGCCGCCGATGTTGCCCGCTCCGATGATGCCGATCTTCATGACTCGCCCTTCCGGGGGTCGGTGCCTCTGACGCGGACCACCAACCGCCGGACCGAGCGGGCTATTCCGGACGTACGGTCAGACGGGTGACGGTGGCTGGATCCTGACGACGATCTTTCCGGTGTGCCTGTTGGACTCCATCAGGCGGTGGGCGTCCGCGATGCGGTCGAGGCCGTCGAAAACCTCGCTGACAAGCGGCCGGAAACCGCCGTCCCGCAGACCGGCGTTCAGGAAGGCGGTGGAGCGGCGCCGGCCCTCCGGTGTGCTGGTGAGGGCGAAGTTGGCGTAGGTGTGGATGGTCAGCGGCCAGTTCCAGGGCAGCTCGGCCGGGCGCCGGTCCAGCCAGCCGTAGACGACCATCGAGCCGCCGTCCGCGAGCGCCTCGCCCAGCGGGCTGAAGCCGGGGCCGCCGATGGCGTCGAAGATCACCTCGGCGCCCCGGTCGCCGGTGAGCCGCCGGACCTCCTTCGCCACGTCCGGCGTGCCGGTACCGGAGACGATCACATGCTCCGCCCCGAGGTCGAGCAGCTGCCGCTTCTTGGCCTCGCTGCGGGTGGTGGCCAGCGGGACCGCGCCGATGCGGCGGGCGACCTGGATCGCGGCGGTGCCGACTCCGCTGGACGCGCCGGTGATCAGGACGTGGTCGCCGGGTCGCAGCCCGGCGGTCTCCAACAGGGCTCCGTACGCCGTCGTGTACGTGAGCCACGAGGCGGCGCCCGTGACGGCGTCCACCGACTCCGGGCGGGGCACGAGCGCGGTGTCGGGCAGCACCACCCGTTCCGCGTACACACCTTGTGTGCCCATCTCGATGCCGGGGCCGGTGGTCACCGGGTCGCCGACGGCGAATGCGGTGACGCCCTCGCCGGTCGCCTCGACGGTCCCGGATGCCTCGTAGCCGAGGCGGGAGCCGGGAAGGGTGGGCTGGTAGTAGTACGTGCCGGCGCGGAAGAGGGTCTCGGCGCGGTTGAGACCCAGCGCCTCGACACGGACCAGGACCTGACCGGGGCCGAGGGCGGGCAGTTCGACATCCTCGACGGTCAGGACGTCGGGGCCGCCGGTCTCGTGAAAGAGCACGGTGCGTGCGGTGGTTGAGGACATGCCGACGACGCTAGAGGTCCACAGGGAGACGATCCATGCCGGTGGATCTCGCTTTCATGTCCGTACGTCTCGCTGTCTCACCAAGACGCTACGGTACGAACATGGACGTACTCAGCGACGCCATCGCCGCGATGCGCACCGGACGCCCGCACTCCTCGCGCCGGGACAAGCACGCGCCCTGGGGCATGCGGTTCGAGTCCTCGGACGGGGCGGGGTTCCATGTGGTGCTCCAGGGATCGGCCTGGCTGCTCCCGGCCGCGGGCGAGGCGGTGGCGCTGGGGCCGGGTGACGTGGTGTTCCTGGCCCATGGGCGCGGGCACGCGCTGGCCAGCGATCCCGCCGTACCGCTGGAGGACGTACGGCTACGGCCGGACGGCAGCTGGCCCGAGCCGTCGCCCGCGCGGGAGGGGGCGGGTGGCGCGCCCACCGTGTTGCTGTGCGGGGCCTACCAGTTGGACCGCGCTCGCGTGCATCCCCTGCTGTCCGAGCTGCCCGAGGTGGTCCACCTGCCCGCACGGCTCGGCGCGCACCGCTCGCTGCGGGCGGCGGTGGAGCTCCTCGGGATCGAGCTGGAGGAGTCGCAGCCGGGCTCGGACACGATCGTCACGTCCCTGCTGGACACGCTGCTCCTCTACATCCTGCGCGCCTGGTGGCAGCGCGAGCGGCATGGTTCGGGGCATCCCACGGGCTGGGCCGCCGCCCTCGCCGATCCGGCGGTCGCGGCCGCGCTGCGCGCCATCCACGGCGCGCCCTCCCACCCCTGGACGGTCGAGGAGCTGGGCACGCGCGGCGGTCTCTCCCGAGCCGCCTTCGCCCGTCGCTTCACCGCGCTGGTGGGCGAGCCGCCGCTCAGCTATCTCACCTGGTGGCGCATGATCACGGCCGGCCGGCTGCTGCGCGCCGACGACACACCGCTCCGCGTGGTGGCCCAACGCACCGGCTACACCTCGGAGTTCGCCTTCGCCAAGGCCTTCAAGCGGGAGTACGGGGTGGCACCGGGCCGGTACCGCAGGCGGGTTCCCCCGGTCGCCGCGCCGTCCGGACCCGCACCGGCCGCCGAGCGGGACAGCGCGGTCCTCCTGGCGGACGGACTCCTGGCGGACGGACTCCTGGTGGAGGAATGACAAAGGGCGCCCCCGTCCAGCGGTGGGCGCCCCTCGGGAGTGCCGTTCGGGTCACTTGTTCAGGTGGGCCCAGAACTCGTCGAACGAGAGGAGCTTGTCCCCGTTGAGGTCGCGGGAGGCGATCACGGCCTCCGCCACCGACTCGGTGACGTTCCAGTCCCCGCCCTGGGCGAGAGCGGTCTTGAACTCGGCGGGCGTGATGAACCCGTCACCATCCGTGTCGATCCGCTCGAACGCCTTGCGTGCTTCCTCGATGTCCGCCACCGGATCCGCCCCTTCTTGGTGCATAACGCAGGCCCTGCGGCCCTACTGACGGAGGTCAGATTAACGGTCCGTCCCGGCCTTCAGTGCGGCGACCACCCAGACGAACTCCTCACGGTGCGCGAGCGGGGCGCCCTGACCCCGCACGGCGAGCAGCAACTCGCGGTAACGGGCGAGCCGTTCGTTCGAGGCCGACTCCAGTCGTTCCAGAACGGCGGCCCGGTCGGCGACGACATGAGTGCCATCTCCTCTGCGGTGGAACCGCGTCGCGCCACGGTCGACAGCACTGACCGGGTCACCCTCAGGGAGCGGATCTGCGCGTCCAGGGCCGCCACATGCGTGGCCGCCACCTCCGCCACCGTCGTCTCGCCCGCCGGCACCCTGCACCCGTCGTCGAGGCCGAGGCCCAGTTCGCGCAGGGTGCGGACCAGCTCCAGGCGGGCCACCGACGCGGCGTCGTAGAGCCGGTAGCCACCCGAGGAACGGGCCACCGGGGGCAGGGCGCCCTCGTCCGACCAGTACCGGATGGTGCGCACGGTGAGGCCGGTGCTCCGGGAGAGCTGCCCGATGGTGAACAGACCAGTGCCGTCTTCGATCATGTCTGGGAGTCTGGGGCCCTCCAGCGGGTGGAGACTCAAGTGAGGGAGCGGGGCGTCATGGCGGACACGCTGCGGGACGTTCTGGACGCGGCGGCCCTGGGCGTCTTCCCGCATCCCGACGGGGCCACGGTCGTCGTACCGCAGCCTTCCTCCCGTGACGCCGGCGTCCTCGCCTTCACCGCGCACTCCGTCGTCTTCACCGACGAGGACGAGGGGTGGGTGCGCGAGACGCTGGCCCGGCTGGACTGCGACGCGCTCGCCGCGACGATGAATCCACGGTTCCTCGCCGCGTTCATGGAACGCACGGGGCGGTCGAACGACACGATCGACCTGCTCGCCGTCGCCGCTCCGCTCCCGGGAGCACCGCCGCTCGCCCTGACGGAGATCGAGGACCCGGACCATCACCGGGTGGCCCGGGCGCGCAAGCACCGCGACGAGGTGCGGGTGTGGGCGGCCGACGGCGGGGTGCTCATCCTCGGCCGCGGGGTCGCGGGGCGGCTGGAGGTGGCGGTCGAGGTGGACGAGAACCTGCGGCACCGGGGGCTCGGGCGGGCGCTGGCCGCGGCCGCCCGGCATCTCGCCGACGAGCCCGTCTGGTCCCAGCTGGCACCGGGGAACGCCCGCAGTCTGCGGGCGTTCCAGTCGGCCGGCTACCGCCCCGTCGGGGCGGAGGCGCTGCTTCTCGCCCACTGAGGCGGGCGGCCGTTCTCAGTGCCAGGGCTCGTAGTGCGGGTTGCTCTCGCAGTCGCTCAGCATCTCGGTCTTCGTCTTCTTGTCGACCGGGCAGACGCCGACGACGTACTGTCGCGCGATGCCGCCGGGGAAGGCGACCTCGACCTGGTCGGCCCACTTGTGGGTGTCACCGATGGTCTTGTTGACGTCCACTCCGCCGGGGGCGTCGATGTAGTAGTTGTAGCCGCTCTTCCACCACGTCTTGTAGAGGTCGTGGTCGTAGGTCGTGGAGACGTACGGCGAGGGCTGGTTGACGAGGACGTACTGCTCGATGTCGTACTGGCCGCCCTCCACGTCCTTCGGATAGAAGCCCTGCTCGAAGACGGTGGCGGGGCCGCGGGAGTCACTGCGGTAGAGCGTGCCGCAGGTCCGGCGCCAGACCGGCTCGGGGGTGATGCGGCCGACGTCCACCCGGCGGTCGGCCGCGGCGGTGAGCGGGTCGTAGAACTGGGGACAGGCGGGCGCGGCGGCCCGGGCGGGCGATACCGAGGGCGTCGCGGGAACCGTCGCGGCGGAGGTCGCGAGGACGGCCGCCAGGGACAGGACGACGACAGCGGCCCGCCGCCGCAGGCGAGTTGTGATCATGGCAAGCACGATCTCGGCTCTGCGGCGACGGGCCGGGGACCCTCACCCGTACGGCGGCGAGTCGGTCAAGTCCGGTTGCCGGGCGCGGTGTTGGCCAATGCCCTTCGGTTCAGCGGAAGATGCCGGTGTGACCCAGGGAGTAGCGGCCCGGCTGCGGGTACACCGCGAGGCCGTGCGGGCCGCTGCCGACCGGGATCCGGGCCAGCTGGATGCCGGTGCGGGTGTCGATGGCGTACACCTCGGAGTTGTAGCGGCCGGACAGCCACAGCACCTTGCCGTCGGCCGAGACGCCGCCCATGTCGGGGCTGCCCCCGTCGGGCAGGTGCCACTTCTTGGTCAGCCTGTTCTGGGTGAAGTCGAAGATGGAGATGGTTCCTTCGCCGCGGTTGGAGATGTACATCTCGCGCGAGTCGCGGCTGACGTACAGGCCGTGGCAGCCCTTGCCGGTCGGCAGCAGCGTCGGCTTGGAGAAGGTGTCGCCGTCCAGCACCCACACCCCGTCGGCCATCATGTCGGCGACGTAGAACTTCTTGCCGTCCGGGGAGATCTTCACGTCCTGCGGCATGGCGCCGTCGTACGGCAGCTTCTGCTGTGCGACGACCTTCATCTTCTCGGTGTCGACCTTCAGCAGCTCGCCGCTGAACTCGCAGGAGACGATGAAGTAGCGGCCGTCGAGGGAGAAGTCGGCGTGGTTGACGCCGTAGCAGCTGACCGGCTCGGACTTGACGCGCTTCATGGTGTGCGCGTCCCGGAAGACCAGTTCGCGGTCGAGGGAGGCCATCACGATCGCGTACTTGCCGTTGGGCGTGAAGTACAGGTTGTACGGGTCGTGCACGTCGACGGTCTTGCCCGCCTTGCCGGTCTTCGGGTCGATCGGCGTGAGGGTGTTGCCCTTGTCGTTGTTGACCCACAGCGTCTTCAGGTCCCAGGAGGGGACGACGTGCTGGGGCTGGGCGCCGACCGGGATCGTCTCGATGACCTCGTAGGTGGCGGGGTCGATGACGGAGACGGTGTTGGAGTTGGTGTTGGGGACGTACACCCGGGACGGGAAGTCCTTGACCACCGGGGAGAGCCTGCCCGGGCGGTCGGCGGCGTAGACGTCCGTCGGGTCGAGCACGGGCGGCATCCCGGGCAGGCCCTTGACCGTCTTCTCCTGCGGCGGGGCCGGCTTGACGGCCCCCTTCGTGCCGAGGGCCTCGTCGGCGTGGTCGTCGGCCGCGCCTCCGCAGCCCGCGAGGGCGGTGAGGGCGACGCCCGCGATCAGGGCGCGCTGGATGAGATTCCGGTTGCGGTGCATCAGCTCAGCAGCTCCGTGGTGGTCACCGCGCGCAGGCCGCGGCGGTCGAGTTCTTCCAGGACGGCGGGGAGCGCGGCGACCGTGTCCGCGTACCCGAAGTGCAGGCTCACCACGGACCCGTCGCGGATCTCACCGGCGATCTTGCGGGTCACGGCGGGGGAGCCCGGCGAAGTGAAGTCGAGCGAGTCGACGTCGTACGACAGGACGTGCGGGTAGCCCACGCGGCGGGCCACCCGCTCCACCAGCGGCGAGGCCCGCGGGGTGCGCGAGGGGCGGAACCAGGTGCCGATGGATCCGGTCAGCCGGCGCAGCCGGTCCGCGCACCCGCGGATCTCGGCGTACGCGTCCGTCTCGGACATCGCGTTGATGTCGAGATGGCGCAGGGTGTGGTTGCCGAGGTCGTGGCCGCCGTCGAGGATCCGGCGGGCCATGTCCGGGTGCTCGTCGAGCCAGCTGCCGACGGCGAGCACGGTGACGCGGGCGCCGCCCTGCTCGGCCTCGCCGAGGACGGCGCGCGCGACGGCGGGGTCGCCCTGGCCGTGGAAGGTGAGGGCGACTTGGGGTCGGGTGCGCGGGCCGTGCTCGATCTGCACGGGCTGCCGCGGAAACCGGCGGGGCGTGGGTGCCGCCCTCGGCGCTCCCGGGGGCGGGGATGTGCCGGGTGTGCGGGCCGGCGCGGCCGGGTGCACGACGGCCCCGGTCGCGGAGCACGAGGTGGCGAGGGCTCCGGCTGCGGCGAGCCCGGCGCCCGTGCGCAGCGCCGAACGGCGGTCGGTCGTGGTCACCCGCACCATTTAAGGGTGATTCACCCCGAAAGATGCCTATTGACCGGTTTGGCGGAGGGTGCGGGTCGCGGGGAGCGCGGGGTACGACGTCGACGGCCCGGACGGACGGGACGACCGGACGACCGGAGCTACGCGCGGACGGGACGACCGGAGAACGGCAGCCATGCGCGGACCGGACGACCGGACGACCGGGGGCATACGCGGACCGGACGACCGGGGCATTCGCACGCAGGAGCTGTGCGCGCACGGCGCGACCGGACGCTTCGGGCCCACCGCTCGCTCACGCAACCCCCACCTCACGGCCCGAATCTCTTGTGGATCAGCAGCGCGCGTCTGCGATGGTCGAAGGTGCGACATCCACCCATTGACCCGGGCCGTGGTCGTCGCCGGCACCGCGGGGCACACCCCAACTGGCTCCGCGGCGCCTCGGGAGGCCCCGACTGCCCAGCAGTCGGGGCTTCTGCGCGCCCAGGGGTGTCAGCGGTCGGCGACGCGCATCTCGAACCAGGTCGTCTTGCCGCGGGGCAGCAGATCCACGCCCCATCGGTCGGAGAGCTTGTCGACGAGGAAGAGGCCGCGTCCGCTCAGGTCCATCTCCTGGACCGGCAGCAGACAGGGCAGGCCGCGGGAGGGATCGCGGACCTCGATACGGATCCAGCCGCGGCGGCGGCGCATCCTGAGCCCGAAGACCCGGGCGCCGGTGTGCCGCACGGCGTTGCCGACGAGTTCGGAGACGAGCAGCACCGCGTCCTCGGTCATCTTCGGCGTGAGACCCCAGTGCCGCAGCACCACGACCTGGGTGAGCCGACGCGCGGTGGCCGCGGACTCCGGGCGGGACGGCAGGGGCACCTCGCCCTCCGTCGGATTGCCGAACAACTCCAGTGCCTTGAGCGCCCGTTCGTCCTCGATCGCAGGCGACCAGCGCGCCGCGGTCGCACTCCCGTGCCGCCGCGGCTGTTCGATACCCTCCAGCCCCGCCATGCCCCCATCATGGCCGCCCAGAACGCCCTACGGGGCGGTTCCGAGGGAATACGCCCCCCGGAACCGCCCATTCCGATGCATCCGATCGGCATATGCCCCAGGTAATTCAAGAACTTCCGCAGCCCGGCTGAGCTGGGGTGATTCCTTGGTTCGGAGCACTCACCAGTGACCCCCGGTCAGTTGACCTTAAGGTTGCCTTAAGGCTCACATAAACCAGCCCTTCGAGGGACACCGGGTAAGACACCGCGTCAACTGCAAGTGGATCAGCGGAACTTGGCGGCCCGATTTTCCCCGGTGACGCACCGCCGATACGAGCGACGCCACCGCCGATCCGAGCGACGCGACCGCCCACCCGAGCGACGGCGCCGCCACTACGAGCGACGCCACCGCCGGCACCCGCATCGGTTTGCGCGTCCGTCAGAGGAACTTGGCCTTCCCCGGCCCCTCCTCCACGAAGCTGCGCATCCCGCGCTCGCGGTCCTCCGTCGCGAACAGCCCCGCGAACCAGTTCCGTTCAATCGCGAGCCCGGTCTCGATGTCGGTCTCCAGCCCGGCGTCGACCGACTCCTTGGCGGCGCGCAGCGCGATCGCGGGCCCCTGCGCCAGCTTCGCGGCCCACGTGTGCGCCTGCGTGTACACCTCGTCCGCGGGCACGACCCGGTCGACGAGGCCGAGCGTGAGGGCCTCGTCCGCCTTGACCATCCGGCCCGTGAAGATGAGGTCCTTGGCGCGGGAGGGCCCGATCAGCCGGGAGAGGCGCTGGGTGCCGCCCGCGCCCGGGATCAGCCCGAGCAGGATCTCCGGCTGGCCGAGCTTCGCGTTCTCGCCGACGATGCGGTAGTCGGCGCAGAGCGCCAACTCGCAGCCCCCGCCGAGCGCGTAGCCGGTGACGGCGGCGACGACCGGCTTGGGAATGCGGGCCACGGCGGTGAAGGACTCCTGCAGGGCCCGGGACCGCACGACCATCGCCGCGTGGTCCATGGCCTGCATCTCCTTGATGTCCGCGCCGGCCGCGAACACCTTCTCGCCGCCGTACAGCACCACGGCGCGCACGTCCGTGCGGCGCCCGGCCTCTTCGGCGAGTTCCTTGAGCCGGTCCTGGGTGGCGACGTCCAGCGCGTTCATCGGCGGACGGTCGAGACGGATGGTGCCGACGCCTTCGGCGACTTCGAGATGCACAGTCATGGGAGCAGGTTAGTAGCCGTTAACCCAAACGGGCCCGGTGTGCTCAGTCACAGCACACCGGGCCCGTACGGAATCGCCGGCTGTCAGGCGGTCCAGTCCGACCAGGACATGTTCCAGCCGTTGAGGCCGTTGTCCGGAGCGACCGTCTTGTCGTTCGAGTTCTTGACGATCACCACGTCGCCGATCATCGAGTGGTCGTAGAACCAGGCGGCGGGCGTACTCCGGTCGCCGCCACCACGTGCGTCACGCAGACCTATGCAGCCGTGGCTGGCGTTGTAGTTGCCGAAGGCGTCGCCGCCCCAGTAGTTGCCGTGGATGAAGGTGCCCGAGTTGGTCAGGCGCTGGGCGTCCGGCACGTCCTTGATGTCGTACTCGCCGCCGTAGCCGACCGTCTCACCGTTCATCCGGGTCACCCGCAGACGCTCGCTGATGACCATCTGGCCGTTCCAGGTGTCGTAACCCGCCTTGCCGGTGGTGATCGCGATGGTCTTGAGGGTCTTGCCGTCGCGCTTGACGGTCATCTTGTGGGTCTTGGCGTTCACCGTGGAGACCTGGCTGCGGCCGATGGTGAACTTCACGGTCTTGGTCTGCTTGCCGTAGACACCGGGCCGGCCCTCGACACCGTCGAGGTTGAGGGTGACGGTGACCTCGGTGCCGGCCTTCCAGTACTCCTCGGGCCGGAAGTCGAGCCGGTCGTTGCCGAACCAGTGGCCCTGCACGTCGACGGCCGGCTCGGTCTTGATCTTGATGGCCTTCTCGACATCCTCCGGATGCGTGATGCCCCGGGTGAAGTGGACCGAGAACGGCATGCCGACGCCGACCTTGGAACCGTCCTCCGGCGTGTAGATGCCGACGAAGGTGTTCTTCGGGGTCAGCGTGGTGAAGTCCGACTGCTCGGCGGACTCCCGGCCGTCGGCGTCCTTGGCCACCGCGTGGACCTTGTACTTGGTGGCCGAGGCCAGATGGGTCGCGGGCGTCCAGCTCGCGCCCCCGTCCGTGATCTTGCCGTCGACCGCGTTGCCCTTGCTGTCCTCGACCTCGACCTCGGTCAACTTGCCCTTGGCCGCGGTCACCTTGAGAGCGCCGCTGGTCTTCACACCGTCCGCACCGTCCTTGGGCGCTATCGTCACGACAGCCTGCGACGCCTTGGTGTCCGCGGTGTCCGAACCGCCCTTGCCCTTTCCGTCCCCGGACCCGGAGTCCGAGCCCCCGCCCCCGCCGCACGCGGTCACCGCGAGCATCAGGACACCCAGCAACAGCGCCAGGATCCCCTTGCCGCGGTGTGCGCGTGCGCCAACCGACGCCCCCGATATCGGTCGCCCGTTCACAGTCGTTCTCCCCTCGCACGGCCTGATCCAGGCCCGCACCCCAGCGCGTCCCACGCGCGTATCGCGTCAATTAATCACATGGCCAGGAGGGATGGCTCCCCGGGATTGTCACCGTTCAGTCCCAAGTTCAACCGTCCGGGACGCCGCTGGGGTTTCGTCGTGCGCGTACCGCTTTGTCGCGCTACTTCACCGCGGTGCCGGCTTTCCACTGCTTCCAGTCCAGGTTCCAGCCGCCCAGGCCGTTGTCGGGAGCGACCTGCTTGTCATTGCTGCGGACGACCTCGACCACGTCACCGATGATGCTGCGGTCGAAGAACCAGCCCGCGGGGGTCTGCGAGCTGCCGCCCTTCACGTCCCTCAGACCCACGCAGCCGTGGCTGACGTTGGTGTTGCCGGGAGCGCCCGGCGCCCAGTAGTTGCCGTGCAGGAAGGTCCCGGAGTCGGTGAGCCGCATCGCGTGGGGCACGTCCGGGATGTCGTACTCGCCGCCGAAGCCGACCGTGCGGCTGTTCATCCGGGTCACTTCCAGCATCTCCGTGACGACCATCTTGCCGTTGTACGTGGTCGTCTTGGGGGCGCCCGCGGTGATCGGCACGGTGGCGAGGAGGTCGCCGTCGCGGCGCACCTCCATGGTGTGCGCGGCGGCGTCCACCAAACTCACCTGACTGCGCCCGACGGTGAAGGTGAACGACTTGTACTGCAGTCCGTAGACGCCCGGGGCCGCCTTGACGTCCCGCAGCCGCAGTCCCACCGTGACCTGCGTCCCCGGCTTCCAGTACCGCTCGGGCCGGAAGTCGAGGCGGTCCTTGCCGAACCAGTGCGGGCGGATCTCCACGGCCGGGCGGGCGGTCACGTGGATCGCGCGCTCGACGGCCGCCCGGTTCTCGATCTCCCGGTTGAACTCCAGGGAGACGATCATTCCGGTGCCGACCGTGGAACGGTTCTCCGGTGTCACGTACCCGATGAACCGCTCGTCGGGGACGGCGGTGGTGAAGGTGGTGTGCCGCGCCGAGCGCCGCCCGCGCCCGTCCAGGGCCACCACGTCCACCGTGTACTTGGCGGCGAGGGCCAGCCCTTCGTCGTCCGGACGCCAGGTCGCGCCGTCGTCGGCGATGCTGCCGGGCACCGGGGACTCCTGCGCGTCCTGCGATTTGACCACCTTCACCGACTCCAGCCGGCCGCTGGGCACCCGCACCACCAGCTTCTTCCCCGGTCCCACGTTCTTGGTGTTGTCGTCCGGCGAGATCCGGATGACGTCCTCGGGCGCGCGGGGTTTGCCGAGCACCTCGTCCATCCCGTCGGAGGTGCAGCCGGAGGCGGCGGCCAGCAGGGCCGCCCATGTCAGTGCGGCGGCCAGCGCGGCCCCGGCGCGTCGCGCGCGCGTCAGTACGTGCATCACGAGGGTCCCAACGACCATGCCCCTCCTGGGGAAACGTGAGTGCGAGCCAAGCTGTGGGCAGAACAGTGGGGAGAACGACACGACGGGGAGCCGTGGCCGGGACGCCGGGGCCGGTTTTCGTGCGTTCCATCGAGCCGCGGGAGGCTGACCGGTGTCGAGCGCACCCGAGCAGGAGGCAGTCCAGGAAGGACGTGCCGTGGGCGGCGGGCTGCCCGTGCAGTCCGCCCCCCTGAAGAACGGTGGACCGCGTGCGGCGCCCGTCGTACCCGTGTGGCCGGGTGCGCCCACTCCGCTCGGCGCGCGTTACCGGGTGGGCCCCGACGGTGTGGCGGGCACCAACTTCGCGCTGTGGGCGGGCGGGGCGGAGGCGGTGGAGCTGTGTCTCTTCGACGAGCGGGGCGAGACCCGGGTGCCGCTCACCGAGCTGACGCACGAGATCTGGCACGGCTTCGTCCCCGGCGTGCTGCCGGGCCGGCGCTACGGCTTCCGGGTGCACGGCCGCTGGGACCCCTGGACCGGCGCCCGCTGGAACCCGGCGAAGCTGCTGCTCGACCCGTACGCGCGCGCCGTGGACGGCGACTTCGGTCTGCCGCCCGAGGTGTACGGGCACGTCCGGGACTGGCCGCAGCAACAGGTCGCGGACACCGTGCGCGACGACCGCGACTCGGCTCCGTACGTCCCCAAGGGTGTCGTCGTGCACGATGACGACGACTGGGCGGACGACCACCGCCCGAAGACCCCCTGGGCGGACTCGGTGATCTACGAGCTGCACGTCCGCGGCTTCACCCGACTGCATCCGGACATCCCCGAGGAACTGCGCGGCACGTACGCCGGTCTGGCGCACCCCGCGGCCATCGACCATCTGGTGAAACTCGGCGTGACGGCCGTGGAGCTGCTGCCGGTGCACCAGTTCGCGCACGAGGACCACCTGTTGCGCAAGGGTCTGCGGAACTACTGGGGTTACAACTCGATCGGCTACTTCGCCCCGCACGCGGGCTACTCCGCGACCGGGACGACCGGCCAGCAGGTCGGCGAGTTCAAACGGATGGTCCGCGCGCTGCACACGGCCGGCATCGAGGTCATCCTCGACGTCGTCTACAACCACACCGCGGAGGCGGGCGAACTGGGCCCGATGCTGTCGCTGCGCGGCATCGACAACCGCGGCTACTACCGGCTGCAGTCGGACGCGCGGCGGTACACCGACTACACCGGCTGCGGGAACACCCTGCACGTGGTGCAGCCGCACGTCCTGCGGCTGATCACCGACTCGTTGCGCTACTGGGTGACGGAGATGGGGGTGGACGGCTTCCGGTTCGACCTGGCGGCGGCACTGGCCCGCTCGATGCACGACGTCGACATGCTCTCGCCGTTCCTCGCCGTCATCGCGCAGGATCCGGTGCTGCGCCGGGTGAAGCTGATCGCGGAGCCGTGGGACGTGGGGTCGGGCGGCTATCAGGTCGGATCCTTCCCCCCGCTGTGGACGGAGTGGAACGACCGCTACCGCAACGCGGTGCGGGACTTCTGGCGCGGGGCGCTGCCGGATGTGCGGGATCTGGGCTACCGGCTGTCGGGGTCGAGCGACCTGTACGCCTGGGGCGGGCGCCGGCCCTACGCCTCGGTGAACTTCGTGACGGCCCACGACGGCTTCACCCTGCGGGACCTGGTCTCGTACGAGCACAAGCACAACGAGGCCAACGGGGAGGGCAACCGGGACGGGACGGACGACAACCGCGCGTGGAACTGCGGGGCGGAGGGCGAGACGGACGAGGAGCACGTACGGGAGCTGCGCCGGCGTCAGCTGCGGAACCTGCTGACCACCCTGCTGCTGTCGACAGGCGTGCCGATGCTGGTCGCGGGCGACGAGCTCGGGCGGACGCAGCGGGGCAACAACAACGCGTACTGCCAGGACAACGAGGTCAGCTGGGTCGACTGGTCGCACCTGGAGGATCCCGGGTGGCGGGCGCTGTTCGACCTGACGTCCCGGCTGATCGCGCTGCGGCACGCGCATCCGGTGCTGCGCACGCGGGCCTTCTTCTCCGGGGCGGCCCATTCCGCCGACGGGTTGCGGGACCTGGCCTGGTTCACGGCCCGGGGCGGCGAGATGACGGAGCGGGACTGGTACGCGCCGGCCGCGACGCTGGGGATGTACCTGTCCGGGCGCGACATACCCGGCCGGGACGCGCGGGGTGCACCGGTCGTGGACGACAGCTTCCTCGCCGTACTGCACGCGGGAGACAGGCCGGCGAGCTTCGTCCTGCCCGGGCCGCCGTGGGCCGCGCGGTACGAGGTCGTGGTCGACACCTCCCGGGAGGAGCAGGAGGAGGCGCCGGGGGTCGTTCATCCGGCGGGTGCCACGATCGCCGTACCGGCCCGGGCGGTCCTGCTGTTGCGGGTGGTGGGCTGAGAGGGGGCTTCGCCGGAGCAGGGAGCGGCCCCCTCGAACGGGCTGAGGTCCGTACCGCGGCCGGGGTTCACCGAAAGGCGGTTTCCGCTCTGTGGACACCTCCTTGACGCTCCGGCCGCTCCCCTGGCAACGTCCGTGGCCATGAGGCTTTCCGCTGATCACCCGCGCGCGGTCACCGCGCTCGTGGAGCGGCGCCACGTCGACCTGTGCCGGCAGTCCAGCGCCATCTGTCGCTGACCCCGTAGCGCGCTCTCTTTCCTCCTCCTCGCGTCCTGATTGGGAACCCGCATGCCCGAAGCACGCTCCCCGCTGCCCTCCCCTGCCCGGAACGGGATCTCGCGCCGCCTGTTCGGCGGTCTGATCGGTGGCGGAGCCGTCACCGCGATGGCCCAGACCGCCGCCGCCGCGGCGCCCGCGGAGCGGCCGTTCCAGGCCCGGGCCGGCGGCTCCGGTTCCGGCCGCCCCAACCTCCTGGTCATCCTCGGCGACGACCTCGGCTGGGCCGACCTCTCCTCGTACGGCGCACCGCACATCAGGACGCCGCACCTGGACCGGCTGGCCCGCCAGGGGGTGCGCTTCACGGACGCGTACTCCGGCTCGGCCACCTGCTCCCCGACCCGGTTCAGTCTGTACACCGGGCGCTATCCGGGCCGTACGAAGGGCGGGCTCGCCGAGCCCGTCGCGGACAGGTCCCAGGGGCTGGACCCGAGCCACCCCACCCTCGCCTCCCTGCTGAAGAAGGCGGGCTACTCCACCGCGCTGATCGGCAAGTGGCACTGCGGTTGGCTGCCCGACTACAGCCCGACCAAGTCCGGCTGGGACGAGTTCTTCGGCAACCACGGAGGCGTCCTGGAGTACTTCTCCAAGCTCGGCCAGCTCGGCGACTACGACCTCTACGAGGGCGACGCGACCTACCAGGACCTGCGCTACTACACGGAGGTCCTCACCGAGCGGGCGGTGGAGTACGTCGGCCGCAGGCACGACAGGCCGTGGCTGCTGAACCTCAACTTCACCACTCCGCACTGGCCCTGGCTGAGCGAGGAGGACGCCGAGACCGGCGCCGTGATCGCCGCGCGGATCCGGGCCGCGAAGAGCCAGGCGGAGGTGAGCAACGCGCTCAACCACTTCGACGGCGGCTCGGTCGCGAAGTACACCCAGATGGTCGAGAGCCTCGACGCGGCCGTCGGCGAGGTGCTCGCCGCGCTGCGCCGCTCCGGGCAGGAGGAGAACACGGTGGTGTACTTCGCCAGCGACAACGGCGGGGAGCGCTGGTCGTACCTCTGGCCGCTGAGCGGTGAGAAGTTCGTGCTCCAGGAGGGCGGTATCCGGGTGCCGACGATCGTGCGCTGGCCGCACCGCATCGACGGCAACCAGGTCAGCCACGAGCCGAACTTCTCCCCCGACTGGACCGCGACCTTCCTGGAGGTGGCCGGCGCCCGGCCCGACCCGGCGTACCCGCTGGACGGCACCAGCCTCGCGGACTATCTGCTGAAGGGCGAGAAGCTGCCGGAGCGCGACCTGTTCTGGCGGGTGCGCGCCAACCGGGCGCTCAGGCGGGGTGATTGGAAGTACTACCGGGACTCCGCCGGCAAGGACCACCTCTACGACCTCGGCGCCGACCTGCGCGAGCAGGCCGATCTGGCGCCCGACAGGCCGGAGTTGCTCGCCGAGCTGAAGGCGTCCTGGGAGCGGACCGCGAGCGGCCTGCTGCCGTACCCGGCCGCCTAGGACCGGCCCTGGTCAGCCGAGAATCCCCCGGTCGTACGCCACCGCCACCGCCGCGGCACGGTCCTTCACGCCCAACTTGGCGTACAGGTGGGTGAGATGGGTCTTCACCGTGGCCTCGCTGATGAACAGCACCCGGGCGATCTCTCGGTTCGACGTGCCCTTGGCGACGAGGCCGAGCACCTCGCGTTCCCGGGCGGAGAGGGCGTCGTTGCCGGCCCCGGCGGGGGTGCGTACGGCTGACACCAGCCGGGAGGCCACCGCCGGCGACAGCACCGTGCGCCCCTCGGACGCGGCGCGAACCGCCGTGAAGAGCTCGTCGCGCGGCGCGTCCTTGAGGAGATAGCCGGTCGCCCCCGCCTCGATCGCGGGGATGGTGTCGGAGTCCGTGTCGTACGTGGTCAGTACGAGGACCTTCGCGCGGGCGCCGCGGCGGGCGAGCTCGGCGATGGCCTCGACTCCGTTGCCACCGGGCATGCGCAGGTCCATCAGGACGACGTCGGGGTCGAGGAGGGCGGTGAGGGACACGGCCTCGACACCGTTGGACGCCTCGCCGAGGACGGCGAAGCCGGGCGCGGACTCGAACATGCCGCGCAGCCCGTCCCGGACGACGGGATGGTCGTCCACGATGAGGAGGCTGATGGCGGGCGGGCCTGCGGGAAGGGTGTCATCGGTCATGGCGGACCAACGGTACGCGAGCCGACACCGCGGTGCCGTGCCCAGGTTCGGCCTCGACGGTGAGCGAGCCGGCGATCCGCTCGGCTCGCGCCCGCATGCCGTCCAGGCCGAAGCCACCGGTGCCGGTGCGCTCGGACACGGCGAGGGGGTCGAAGCCACGGCCGTCGTCGCGTACGTCCAGGGTCACCTCGTCGCCCATGAAGGACAGCGTGACCCCGACGCGTGAGGCGGCGGCGTGCCGTGCGGCGTTCGACAGGGCTTCCTGGGCGATGCGCAGCAGGGTCGCCGACACCTCGTCGTGCAGCTGCTCGGTCGTGCCCGTGACGGTGAACTCGGCGCGGGTGCCAGTCCGTTCGGCCCACTCGGCGACCGTCTTCTTCAACGCCTCCGGCAGCCCGTCGTGCTCCAGGGCGCCAGGCGCGAGGTTCTGCACGGAGCGGCGGGCCTCGCCCAGGCTGTGCCGGGCCAGGTCGGCGGCCCGCCCCAGATGGGCGCGGGCGGCCTCGGGATCGGCGGTGTTCGCGACGACCTGGAGCTGGGCGATGATCCCGGTCAGGCCCTGCGCGATCGTGTCGTGGATCTCCGCGGCCAGCCGGCGGCGCTCGTCGGCGACGCCCGCCTCCCGTGCCTGGAGGAGGAGTTGGGCGTGCAGCGCCGCGTTCTCGTCGAGGGCCTGCTGCAACGCGGTGTTCGTGCGCTCCAGTTCGGCGATGGTGGCGGCCTGGACGAGGGCCCGCTCGTTCTCCTTGGCGTTGAGGTGGCCCATGATCGCGGCGAGGGTGACGTTGACGGCCAGCAGCCCGCCGAACACGGCCCAGCCGACCGCGCCGTGCGGTGGCAGCCCGCCGGACTGCGAACCGGCCACGACGACGACCGCGGCGATCACCCCCACCCGCACCAGGCGGCGGGGCAGCAGCCGCTCGACGTCGAAGTAGCTGGCGGCCGCGTAGAAGGCGTAGAACGGATTGGTCAGGGCGAGGACGAACGCGATGGCCCAGCGGGTCCAGAAGTAGCCGATGCCGGCGAGGGTCGGACCCGGTCTGCTGCGCATCGCCCCGGCCCACCACACCTGAAGGGCGAACGCGGCGAGCACCAGCGGCCCGCCCACGTACCAGTCCGTGCGGTTCATGCCGACAACGCCGGCCGTGGCCACGGAGAGGACGACGGCGACGCCGAGCAGGCCGAAGGGGCCGTAGCGGTGGAAGCTGGCCCAGCGTTCCTCCACGGTCCGCGCGGCGGCGGCCGCTGTGTCCGGTCGTGGGGTGGTCGTCATGCGTTCAGTCTGCACGGACAGGAGGTCGGTCATCGCTCACTCCCAGCGGAACCATCGACCGGCCGCACCCGTCAGCAGCAGGATCCACACGACCAGCACGCCCAGGTGGCTCCAGCCCGGCCAGTCGCCCGCGGCCGCCTGGTTCAGGGCCTGCGCGGCGGCACCGAACGGGGTGTACCCGACGATCCGGGCCAGCATGTCGGGCATCGCCTGCACCGGCAGCCACACTCCCGCGCAGAACATCATCGGGAAGAACACGGCGGACCCGATCGCGCCCGCGGTCTTCGTGGTGCGCGACAGCGCCGAGACCACGGCGCCCAGCGCGAGGGCGACCAGGACGGCGAGGAGCAGCGCGAGGGCGTATCCGAACGGCTGTTGGGGCAGCCGTACGTCGAAGGCGAGCCGTCCGACGGTGAGGGCGAGCAGCGCCGACACCAGGGCCGCACCTCCGTACACCGCCATCTGCGCGGACAGCAGGGCCGAGGACCGTACCGGCGTGGTGGACATCCGGCGCAGGATGCCGCGTTCCCGGTAGCCGGTGACGACCTGCGGCATCGACTGGAGCCCGCCCACGATCAGACCGAGGAGCACGCTCACCGGGACATAGGCGTCGACCGGCCGCAGGCCGTCGAAGGAGGGGTCGACGTCACGGAACGAGGGGATGGAGCCGAGGATCACCAGGAGCAGGGTGGGGAACAGCAGGATCCAGAAGAGCCCGCCGGGTTCGCGGCGGAAGAGACGGATCTCCGTCCGCAGTACGGCCGTGTTCACGCTCGGGCGCAGATCGGTGTTCACGCGGCGGCCTCCGTCAGGTCCAGGAACGCATCGTCCAACGTGGCGTCGGCGACGCGAAGTTGATGGGCGGTGATGCGGTGGCGGGCGAGCAGGGTGATGACGGCGTTGACCGTCTCGTCGGTGCCGGCCAACGTGATCCGGCCGTCCTTGTGCTCGGCGGAGGCGAGCCCGGGCAGCGCCTCCACGTCACGGGCGTCCAGCGGGGCCGACGGGGTGAAACTGATGACGGTCGAGCCCGCCGAGCGGCGGATCAGACCGGCCGGGGTGTCCAGGGCGGCGATCCGCCCCCGGTCGATCACCGCGACCCGGTCGCACAGGCGTTGCGCCTCCTCCATGAAGTGCGTGACGAGCAGGACGGTGACGCCGCCGGCGCGGACGTCCTCGATCAGCTGCCAGGTGTCGCGACGGGCCCGCGGGTCGAGCCCGGTGGTCAGCTCGTCCAGCACGACCACCCGCGGGTTCCCGATGAGCGCGAGCGCGATGAACAGCCGTTGTTTCTGGCCGCCGCTGAGCTTGGCGAACCGGGTGGTCAGCTTCTCGGTGAGGCCGAGCCGTTCGGCGAGGGGGCGCCAGTCGGCGGGGTGCGGGTAGAAGGCGGCGTACAGCTCCAGTGCCTCGCGCACGGTGAGCTTGGCCTGGAGTTCGCTCTCCTGGAGCTGTGCGCCGAGGACGCGGCTGGTGGCCTCGTGGTCGGCGACGGGGTCGAGTCCGGCGACGCGGACGCGGCCCGCGTCCGGGATCCGCAGGCCCTCGACGCATTCGACGGTGGTGGTCTTGCCGGCGCCGTTCGGGCCGAGGATCCCGAAGATCTCGCCCTCCTCGACGGCGAAGGAGACACCGTCGACGACGGTGCGGCCGCCGTAGGACTTGCGCAGTCCGCTGACTTCGATGACGGGCGTGGTGGTCATGGGTCGAGCCTCTCGTCCGGGCGGGTCCCGGCACATCGCCCATCGCGCTCGAACCGGCATCAGCCGATCGGTTGATGCGGCGGTACGACTCCGGGCCGGGTGCCCGTGCCGAGGTCGGCGCCTCCGGCAGGACTCAGGGCCCCGTGCGTCGAGGGAGACCGCAGCCCCGAAAGGGCCGGGTCCTACGACCATCGGCCCGCCCCGGTCCGGCCAAAACTCGGTGGGCTCTGTCAGTGCCGATCCGTAGGCTCGCAATGATGCCCACGACAGATGCAGCGACCAAGGATCACATCGTCCGCAGCGACTCCGCCGAGGATTCCGGCCCCGCCGGAACGGCCGGCCGCACCGACCCGGGTGGTGCCGCCGAAGCCGACGCCGGCCGGGCCGAGCGCCTCGGCGGCACCACCGTACGCAGCCTGTTGCGGCTCTGGCCGTACGTGCGGCCGGTGCGCGCCCGGCTGTTCAGCGCCGCCTTCGTCGCGGTCGTCGCCTCGTGTACGGGTCTGGTGATCCCGCTCGTCCTGAAGTGGCTGGTCGACGGGCCGGTGGCCGACCGGGACACGCGCGGGATCTGGTTCGGGGCGCTGTATCTGCTGCTGCTCGGGTTCGTGGAGGCGGTGCTGTTCGGGCTGCGGCGCTGGCTGGTGGCGCGCCCGCTGTCGCGCGTCGAGGCGTCGATGCGGGCGGATCTGTACCGGCATCTCCAGCGGCTGCCCGTCGCCTTCCACGACCGGTGGCCGTCGGGGCAGTTGCTGTCCCGGGGGACCACGGACCTGATGCTGGTGCGGATGTTCCTCGCCTTTCCGCTGACGTTCCTGCTGGTCAACAGCGTGACCATTCTCGTCGGCATGGTCATCATGCTGCTTCAGCAGTGGAGTCTCGGGCTGGTGCTGCTGGCCCCCGCTCTTCCCGTGATGGTGGTCTGCTGGCTCTTCGAGCGGCGGTACTCGGACGTGGCGCGGCGGGCGCAGGACCAGGTGGGCGATCTGACGACGGTGGTCGAGGAGAGCGTGCTCGGCATCCGCATCATCAAGGGCTTCGGTCGCCATCGCAGTCAGGCCCGCGCCTTCCGGGAGCTGTCCCGGACCCTGCGTGGTACGGAACTGGCCAAGGCCCGCCTCCTCGCGTCCATCTGGGCCGCCATCGTCACCCTGCCCGAAGTCGCCATCGGTGCGGCCCTGGTGCTCGGCACGGTCCAGGTCGCCGACGGCGACCTCTCCGCCGGCACGCTGGTCGCCTTCCTGTCGACGGCGCTCGCCCTGCGGTGGCCCATCGACTCGATCGGCTTCCTGCTGGCCATGAGCCAGGAGGCCGCGACGGCGACCCAGCGCTACTTCGAGGTCATGGACTCGGATCCGGAGTCGGCCGACGGGGTTCCGGGGCGGAAGCCCGAGGCGTCCGGGCCGGAACGCGATACGGCCGACGGGGTTCCCGGCCGGAAGCCCGAGGCATCCGGGCCGGAGCGCGATACGGCCCACAGGGTTCCGCTGCGGAAGCCGGATGCAGAGGCATCCGGGCCGAAGCCGGCACCCCCGGCGGAGCCCGGCATCGACGCCAACTCCGGTGCCGTCACCAGCACCAGCACCAGCACCAGCGGCGCCGGACTCCAGTTCCACGCCGTCCGGTTCCGCTATCCCGACGCCGCCGAGGACACCGCCCCCGTCCTCGACCGCATCGACCTGCACATCCGCCCCGGCGAGACGATGGCCCTGGTGGGCTCGACGGGCACCGGCAAGACCACCCTGACCGCCCTCATCCCCCGTCTCCACGAGGTGACTTCGGGCCGCATCACGCTGGACGGCGAGGACATCACACAGCTGCCCAGGGCCGCGCTCCGCCGGCTCGTCGCCGTCGCCTTCGAGGAGCCCACCCTCTTCTCGGCGAGCGTCGGGGAGAACGTGCTCATGGGCGCCGACGACAGCGCGGGCGCGGCGGAGCTGGAGCGCGCCCTGGCCGTCGCCCAGGCCGACTTCGCGCACGCGCTCCCCGAGGGCACCGCCACCCAGGTGGGCGAACAGGGCCTGAGTCTGTCCGGGGGCCAGCGCCAACGCCTCGCCCTGGCCCGGGCGGTCGTCGGCAGCCCGCGCTTCCTCGTCCTGGACGACCCGCTGTCGGCGCTGGACGTGCACACGGAGGCCGCGGTCGAGGCCGCCCTGCGCCGGGTGCTGGCCCGGACGACGGCGCTGGTGGTGGCGCACCGCCCGTCCACGGTTCTGCTGGCCGACCGGGTGGCGCTGCTCTCCGGCGGCCGGATCGCAGCGGTCGGCACCCATCACGAACTGCTGCGCACGAACGCGGAGTACGCCTGGCTGATGTCGGGCGCCGAAGACACCGAGCATGCCGGTGCCGGTCCCGGCGGCGACTCCGCCGGGACCGCGCACGCCGGCAACCCCACCGAGGAGGACGGCCGATGACGGCGGCGCCCACGACGACCGCGCCGAACAGGGAACCGGACAGGAATCGGGCCGGAGAGCGGGACAAGGGCCGGCCGGCGCGGGAGCCCGCCGAGCACCTCGACTCCTTCGACCGCGACGTCCTGCCCACGCCGCCGGGCGCGACGGCCGCGCTGCTGCGGTCGCTGCTCACCCCGCTCAAGGCGCGCGTCGTCGTGACGACGGCGCTGCTCCTGGTCCAGCAGGCGGCGGTGCAGTTCGGCCCGCTGCTCGTCGCGTACGCCATCGACAGCGCCGTACCGGCGTTCCGGCACGACGACCGGGGCCCGCTGATCGCGGTCGCGGTCGCCTACCTGCTGTGCTCGGTGACCTCCGGAGGCCTGCAGTACGCGTTCATCAAGGCGTCCGCCCGGGTCAATCAGGACGTGCTGCTCGACCTGCGCGGCCGTATCTTCCGGCACGCGCAGGCGCTCAGCATCGACTTCCACGAGCGCTACACCTCGGGCCGGCTGATCTCCCGCTCCACGACGGACGTCGAGTCCCTGCGCGAGTTGCTCAGCGAGGGCCTGCAGGAACTCGTCATGGTCATCCTGTCCTTCGTCTACATCGCGGCGATGCTGCTGTGGCTCGATCTCGGCGTGGGCGCGCTGGCGGTGGCGTCCTTCGTGCCGCTCTATCTCCTCGTGCGCGGCTACCGGCGCCGTGCGGGCCAGGTGTACCGCCTGCGTTCGACCGCGATCGCCGCCGTCATCGTGAAGTTCGCGGAGACGATGAACGGGATCAGGCCAGTGCGCGCGTTCCGCCGCGAGGCCGCCAACGACGCCGACTTCCGGGTGCTCAACGAGCGCCACGAGCGGACGAACGGCGACGCCCTGCTGGAGATGGCCCGCTATGTCATCTGCTCCCGGCTGGTCGCCAACACGGCGGTCGCGGGGATCGTGCTGTGGGGCGCGTACCGGGTCGCGTCCGGGTCGCTGGAGCTGGGCGTCCTCGCGGCCGCGGTGCTCTACCTGCGCCGTCTGTACGACCCCATCGACCGGCTCGGCATGTTCCTCAACTCCTATCAGTCGGCGGCGGCTTCACTGGAGAAGATCGCGGGCCTGCTCGCCCAGACGCCGACGGTCCCGGAGCCCTCGGCGCCCCGGGAGCTGCCGGCGCCGACGTCGCGGCAGCCCGGCCGCGAGGTCGTCTTCGACGGGGTCCGCTTCGCCTACCGCACCGGCGGCGAGGTCCTCCCCCGCTTCGACCTCACCCTGCCCGCCGGGCAGACGGTCGCCGTGGTCGGCTCGACCGGCGCCGGCAAGTCGACTCTGGCCAAACTGCTGGCCCGCTTCTACGACCCCTCCGACGGCCGGATCCTGCTCGACGGGGTCGATCTGCGCAACCTCTCGAACCCCGAACTGCGCCGCGGTGTGGTGATGGTGACCCAGGAGGCGTTCCTGTTCTCCGGCACGGTCGCCGAGAACATCGCGATCGGCCGCCCCGACGCCCCGCGCGAGGAGATCGAACAGGCCGCGAAGGCGATCGGCGCGCACGATTTCATCAGCGCCCTGCCCGACGGCTACGACACTGACGTCCGCAAGCGGGGCGGCCGTATCTCCGCAGGTCAGCGTCAACTCGTGGCGTTCGCGCGGGCGTTGCTCGCCGACCCCGCCGTGCTGATCCTGGACGAGGCGACCAGCTCCCTCGACATCCCCGGGGAACGGGCCGTCCAGCGCGCGATGTCGACCGTCCTGCACGGCCGCACGGCCGTGGTGATCGCCCACCGGCTCTCCACGGTGGAGATCGCCGACCGGGTGCTGGTCATGGAGCACGGGCGCATCGTCGAGGACGGCACGCCCGACCGGCTCATCGCGGACACCGGAAGGTTCGCCGACCTCCACGAAGCCTGGCGGGAGAGCCTCGCCTGAGACGGGTGGGGCAAAGGTTCGTCCACGCTCCGACAAAGAGTTCGTATACCGAACATGACCATCCGGACAACGGACCGTTTCCGGCCAATTTCTTGATGCGCTCCTGACAGACAGCGCAATCTGCTGCCACTCTTCCCTCGGTCACTCCACAGCAACCCCACAGCCCCACCGCTGTGCCGTGACGCAACCTCCTGTGCACCTGGTTCCGCGTACCGCCCTGTTCTGCCCGGACGGGACACCCATCGTCCGGCTCCCCTGGCCGCGCGACCCGCGGCCACGCAGAAGGAGCTCAGTGTTGAGAAGCAGCACCTCCCACAGACGCACCTCCGACTCGATGCGCCGTCGCGGCACGGCCGTCGCTCTCGTCGGCGTCAGCGCCCTGCTCGCAGCGGCCGTCCAGTCGGGCGCCGCTAACGCGGCCCCGGCCAAGGCGCCCTCCGGCAAGGTCAATCCCGGCGCCGTCGCCGTACAGCTCACGCCCTCGCAGCGCGCCGAGCTGATACGTGACGCCAACACCGCCAAGGCGGACACCGCCAAGGACCTGGGCCTCGGGGCCAAGGAGAAGCTCGTCGCCCGCGATGCCATCAAGGACGCGGACGGCACGGTCCACACGCGGTACGAGCGCACGTACGACGGCCTTCCGGTGCTCGGCGGCGACCTGGTGGTCGACACCGCGAAGTCCGGGAAGACCAAGGGAGTCGTCAAGGCGACCAAGGCCACCATCAAGGTCGCCTCCCTGAAGCCCGCCATCGCCGCCTCGAAGGCGGAGAAGCAGGCCCTGTCGGCCGCCAAGGACGCCGGTTCCAAGAAGACCGCGGCCGACCGGGCGCCCCGCAAGGTGGTCTGGGCGGCCAACGGCAAGCCCACCCTCGCCTACGAGACGGTCGTCGGCGGTCTCCAGGACGACGGCACCCCGAACGAGCTGCACGTCATCACGGATGCGGCCACCGGCAAGAAGCTCTACGAGTACCAGGGCATCGAGACCGGCACCGGCAACACCCAGTACAGCGGCACGGTGCCGCTGACCACCACGGTCTCGGGCACCACGTACACGCTGAACGACGGCGCGCGCGGCGGCCACAAGACGTACAACCTGAACCACGGCACGTCCGGCACCGGCACGCTGTTCTCCCAGACCAACGACACCTGGGGCAACGGCACCACGTCGAACGCCGCCACCGCGGGCGCCGACGCGCACTACGGTGCCGCCACGACCTGGGACTTCTACAAGAACACGTTCGGGCGCAGCGGCATCAAGAACAACGGCGTGGGAGCGTACTCGCGCGTCCACTACGGCAACGCGTACGTCAACGCGTTCTGGGACGACAGCTGCTTCTGCATGACGTACGGCGACGGGACCGGCAACGCCGACCCGCTGACCTCGCTGGACGTGGCCGGCCACGAGATGAGCCACGGCGTCACCTCCAACACCGCGGGCCTGAACTACTCCGGCGAGTCCGGCGGGCTCAACGAGGCGACCTCCGACATCTTCGGCACCGGCGTCGAGTTCTTCGCCAACAACAGCAGCGACGTCGGCGACTACCTCATCGGCGAGAAGATCGACATCAACGGCGACGGCACCCCGCTGCGCTACCAGGACAAGCCCAGCAAGGACGGCGCGTCCAAGGACAGCTGGTACTCCGGTATCGGCTCGATCGACGTCCACTACTCCTCGGGCCCGGCGAACCACTTCTTCTACCTGCTGTCCGAGGGCAGCGGCGCGAAGGTGATCAACGGCGTCAGCTACAACTCGCCGACCTCCGACGGCCTTCCGGTCACCGGCATCGGCCGCGACAAGGCCCTGCAGATCTGGTACCGGGCCCTCACCACCAAGTTCACCTCGACCACCAACTACGCGGCGGCCCGCACCGGCACCCTCGCGGCGGCCGGTGAGCTGTACGGCACGACGGGCGCCGAGTACAAGGCGGTGCAGGACGCATGGGCGGCCGTCGCCGTCGGCGCCCGCTCGGGCGGCGGCACACCCGGCGGCACGTCGTTCGAGAACACGGCGGACGTATCGATTCCGGACAACGGCGCGGCCGTCACCTCGTCGGTCGCCGTCACCGGCCGTACCGGCAACGCGCCGTCGAACCTCGCGGTCGCGGTGGACATCGTGCACACCTGGCGCGGTGACCTGGTCATCGACCTGGTGGCCCCGGACGGCTCGACGTACCGGCTGAAGAACTTCAGCTCCTCCGACTCGGCGGACAACGTGAACGAGACCTACACGGTCAACGCGTCCACCGAAGTCGCCAACGGCACCTGGAAGTTGAAGGTCCAGGACCAGGCGGCACAGGACACCGGCTACATCAACAGCTGGAAGCTGACCTTCCCGTAAACCGCGGGCCGGATCACGCCACAGGACAGGGCGCCGTCCCGGAGGTTCAACTCCCCGGGGCGGCGCCCTCTTTGCCCGGCCCTGACCTCGCCTTTGTTGGCCCTTGATCAAGATCTGTTCCGCATTGCGCACAGTGATCTTCATCCAACGGACGCTTTTCAGCCAAGATTTCGTTGCGGTCCTGACATGTACGCGCCCCGAGTGGCACTCTTCCACCGCACGGATCACCCGCACCGCACCTTGCGCCGCACGGCCACCCCACGCCGCGCGGTCGCCCCCACATAAGGAGCTTGCGTGACCTCCCTCTACGCGCGTCACAAGCGCACCACTCTGGCCATCGCCACCGCCGTCGCGGCCGGAGCCCTCCTGACCACCGGTCTGACCACCGGTGCATCCGCGCAGACCCCGGCGTCCCCCGCCGGCTCGGCCACCCTCGCCGGTGCCCCGCTCCAGCTCTCCGCGGCGGCGCGCACGAGCCTGATCCAGAAGGCCGAGGCCGCCGCGCCGGCGACGGCCAAGGAGATAGGCCTCGGCGCCAAGGAGAAGCTCGTCGTCAGAGACGTCGTGAAGGACGCGGACGGCACGGTCCACACGCGGTACGAGCGCACGTACAACGGACTTCCGGTCCTCGGCGGCGACCTGGTCGTCCACGAGACCAAGGCAGGCAAGACCGAGGGCGTCACCAAGTCGACGAAGGCCGCCATCAAGGTGGCTTCCCTGAAGCCGGCCGTGACCGCCTCCAAGGCCGAGAAGCAGGCCGTGAAGGCCGCGCAGACCGCCGGCTCGGAGAAGACCACGGCCGACCAGGCACCCCGCAAGGTGATCTGGGCCGCGGACGGCAAGCCCACCCTCGCCTACGAGACGGTCGTCGGCGGTCTCCAGGACGACGGCACCCCGAACGAGCTGCACGTCATCACCGACGCGGCCACCGGCAAGAAGCTCTTCGAGTACCAGGGCATCGAGACCGGCACCGGCAAGAGCCTCTACTCGGGCACGGTCACGCTCTCCACCACCAAGTCGGGCACGACGTACCAGCTGACCGACGGCACGCGCGGCGGTCACAAGACGTACAACCTCGCCCACGGCACGTCCGGCACCGGCACCCTGTTCACCGACGCGGACGACGTCTGGGGCACCGGCGCGGCGTCCAGCTCCACCACCGACCAGACCGCCGCCGCCGACGCCGCCTACGGCGCCCAGGAGACCTGGGACTTCTACAAGAACACGTTCGGTCGCAGCGGCATCAAGAACAACGGCGTCGCCGCCTACTCGCGCGTCCACTACGGCAACGCGTACGTCAACGCGTTCTGGGACGACAGCTGCTTCTGCATGACGTACGGCGACGGGTCGAGCAACACCCACCCGCTGACGTCCCTGGACGTGGCCGGCCACGAGATGAGCCACGGCGTCACCTCCAACACCGCGGGCCTGAACTACTCCGGCGAGTCCGGCGGCCTGAACGAGGCGACCTCCGACATCTTCGGCACCGGCGTCGAGTTCTACGCCAACAACGCCAGCGACGTCGGCGACTACCTCATCGGCGAGAAGATCAACATCAACGGCAACGGCACCCCGCTGCGCTACATGGACAAGCCCAGCAAGGACGGCGGCTCGGCCGACTCCTGGTCCTCGACGGTCGGCAACAAGGACGTGCACTACTCGTCCGGCGTCGCCAACCACTTCTTCTACCTGCTGAGCGAGGGCAGCGGCGCCAAGACGATCAACGGCGTCAGCTACAACTCCCCGACGTCCAACGGCTCCACGGTCACCGGCATCGGCCGCGCCAAGGCGCTGCAGATCTGGTACAAGGCGCTGACGACGTACTTCACGTCGACGACCAAGTACGCGGCCGCCCGTACGGGCACGCTCTCCGCGGCCTCGGCGCTGTACGGCTCCACCAGCGCGGAGTACAAGGCGGTCCAGGCGGCCTGGAGCGCCGTCAATGTGAACTAGTACCCGCGCAGTACTCGTGAGGCGGCACCCGGAGAGTGGGCGACTCCGGGTGCCGCCCTACGCTGTGCCCCATGCCCTTCACCTACGAGGACGTGGGCGCGACCCGCGAGGACCGCTGCCCGCCCGGCTTCCACCGCCTGCACGTCCGAAGCCGGATCGGCGAGGGCGAGGACGTCTTCCGCAGGGCCTCCCGGGCGCTGCTGACCTGGGAGCTCCACCGGGCCGTGGGGGTGGCCATCTCCGCCGACGCGGACACGGCCGCTCCCGGGGTCGACGTCACCGTCGGCCTCGGCCCGATCAAGGCCCCCTGCCGCGTCGTCTGGACCACCGAGGAGCCCCGCCGGGCCGGCTGGGCCTACGGCACCCTGCCCGGCCACCCGGAGTGCGGCGAGGAGGCCTTCGTGGTCGACCGCACCGGCGACGGCACGGTCTGGCTGACCGTGACCGCCTTCAGCCGGCCGGCCAAGTGGTACACCCGCGCGGGCGGCCCGGCGGCCCGCGGTCTCCAGCACGCCTACGCACAGCGCTGCGGAGTGGTGCTGCGCCGGCTGTGCGCGGGCCTGGGGGAGGACTAGGCCCTGTCGTAGGCCCTGTCCGGCCCGCAACTCTGCGCGGGCCGGAAGGACCAGAAGGTCGCGGCCGACGGCCTCGACCTCACCGCATGAGCACCCCCGCGCCCTCCCCCGTCTCCTCCGAGGGGACCGCCACCAGCCCCAACTCCGCGCCCGACGCCAGCAGGCGGTGGGTCGGCAGGATGCGGACGGTGTAGCCGAACGGGCCGGTGCGGTCGAGGGACAGCGGGCCCTCGTACACCCAGCGGCCCTCCAGGTCCGGGCCGCCCGCCGGTTTCAGCGGGACCGTCGTCGCGTCCGCGATCCGGTCCTCCGCGTCGACCCGGCCGGCGACCGCCTGCACCTCGACGTCGTCGGGGACGAGGTCGGCGAGAGCGACCCGGACGCGGAGGTTGAGCGTGGTGCCGAGTTCGGCCTTCGTGGTCGCCGCCGAGGCCTCCACGTGATCGACCGTGACCCGGGGCCAGGCCGCCCGGACGCGGGACTTCCAGCCGGCCAGGTCCCGGGCGGTGTCCGGCGTCAGGGCGCGGTGCGCGCGCGCCGCCGGGGTGTACAGCCGCTCCACGTACTCGCGGACCATGCGGCCCGCGAGCACCTTGGGGCCCAGATGCGTCAGGGTCTGGCGGACCATTTCGATCCAGCGGTCGGGCAGACCGCCCCGGCCCCGCTCGTAGAAGCGGGGAGCGACCCGCTGCTCCAGCAGGTCGTACAGGGCCGAGGCCTCCAGGTCGTCGCGCCGGTCGTCGTCGGTCGCCGTACCGTCCGCCGTGGGGATCGACCAGCCGAAGTCCGGCTGGAACCACTCGTCCCACCAGCCGTCCAGGACCGACAGATTGAGGCAGCCGTTCAGCGCGGCCTTCATACCGCTGGTGCCGCAGGCCTCCAGCGGTCGCAGCGGATTGTTCAGCCAGATGTCACAGCCGGGGTAGAGCTTCTGCGCCATCGCCATTCCGTAGTCGGGCAGGAAGACGATGCGGTGGCGTACGCGCGGGTCGTCGGCGAACCGCACCAGCTCCTGCACCAGGCGTTTGCCGCCGTCGTCCGCGGGGTGCGCCTTCCCTGCGACGACGATCTGGATCGGCCGCTCCGCGTGCAGCAGCAGATCCATCAGCCGGTCCCGGTCCCGCAGCATCAGCGTGAGCCGCTTGTACGAGGGGACCCGGCGGGCGAAGCCGATGGTCAGGACGTCAGGATCCAGTACGCCGTCGATCCAGCCGAGTTCGGCGGTGCCCGCCCCGCGCTGGCGCCAGGAGGCGTGCAGCCGTCGGCGCACCTCGACGACCAGCTGTTCGCGCAGGACGCGTCGCAGATCCCAGATCTCCCCGTCGGCGATGTCGGCCACCGCGTCCCAGCGGTCCGAGCCGCCGACGGTGAGCGCGTCCTCGGTGCGCTGCGCGCCGATCTGCCGGGCGCCGAGCCGGAAGACCTCGGGGGCCACCCAGGTGGGCGCGTGCACGCCGTTGGTCACCGAGGTGATCGGGACCTCGTCCGGGTCGAAGCCCGGCCACAGGCCGGAGAACATCTCCCGGCTGACGTGGCCGTGCAGCAGCGACACGCCGTTGGCCCGCTGGCCCAGCCGCAGGCCCATCACCGCCATGTTGAAGAGGTTCGGCTCCCCGCCGGGGTACGTCTCCATCCCCAGGCCCAGGATCCGCTCCACGTCGATCCGGGGCAGCTCCGCCTGGGGGCCGAAGTGGTGGGCCACCAGTTCCCGGTCGAAGCGGTCGATGCCCGCGGGCACCGGGGTGTGGGTGGTGAAGACGGTGCCCGCGCGGACCGCTTCGAGCCCGGCGTCGAAGTCGAGGCCGGCGTCGCACAGCTCGGCGATGCGCTCCAGGCCGAGGAACCCCGCGTGCCCCTCGTTCGTGTGGAAGACCTCGGGCTGCGGGTGGCCGGTGAGCCGGCAGTACGTCCGTACCGCGCGCACCCCTCCTATGCCCAACAGCATCTCCTGCAGCAGACGGTGTTCGCTGCCGCCGCCGTACAGCCGGTCGGTCACGGCCCGTTCGCCGAGGTCGTTCTCCTCGACGTCGGAGTCGAGCATGAGGAGCGGGACGCGGCCGACCTGGGCCAGCCAGATCCGGGCCCGCAGCAGACTGCCGCCGGGCAGCGCGAGCGACACCTGGGCGGGGGTGCCGTCGGGCTCGCGCAGCTGGACCAGCGGCAGCTCGTTCGGGTCGAGGACCGGATAGTGCTCCTGCTGCCAGCCGTCCCGGGACAGCGACTGGCGGAAGTATCCGTGCCGGTACAGCAGTCCGACGCCGATCAGCGGGACGCCGAGATCGCTGGCGGCCTTCAGATGGTCACCGGCGAGGATGCCGAGGCCGCCGGAGTACTGGGGCAGCGCGGCCGTGACACCGAACTCGGGCGAGAAATAGGCGATGGCGGCGGGCAGCTCCGCCGACTGCGCCTGGTACCAGCGCTCGCCGGTCACATAGTCGCGCAGGTCGTCGGCGACGGCGGCCAGCCGGCGCAGAAAGCGGGGGTCCTCGGCGAGCTCGGCGAGGCGCGCGGTCGACACGCTGCCGAGCAGCCGTACGGGGTCGCCGTCCGACGCGGCCCAGTGCTCGGGGTCCACGGAATGGAAGAGATCACGGGTCTCCGCATGCCATGACCAGCGCAGGTTGCGCGCCAGGTCACTGAGCGGGTGAAGGGCTTCGGGGAGAACGGGTCGAACGGTGAACCTGCGGATTGCCTTCACGAGTTCCACCTTCACGGAGGACTTACGCGGCCAGGGCCTGTCGCGGTCGCGGGGCAGGCGCCAGTGTGACGACAGGGCCATAGGGACGCACGCCTGTGTGCGCCCTCGTCACCCACGACGGTAGCGGGAGGGTGCCCCCACAACCACGGCGCATGGCGGGGCACGCGCTCGGCGCCCGCGCCGACCGGCCGACTTCGGCGTGAATTCGCCGCAACCATCCCAGCCGCCCCACGGAGCGGTATGGCCGATTCCGCCCTCCTGTGCGGCCTTGTGGCGCTTCGCACCCCACGAGAGGCTTCCCAGTGGCGTACCGGCCGGCCTCGATCACCACGGGGGGACTCCGGCCCCGGTAGGCCGGGGGTTGAGGAGGGGAACTCACGACATGCCACAGACGCGGACCTGGCGTCCGCGCTGGGCGGGGGGTCTCACCGCGGTCACCACGGCCGCGGTGCTTTCGGCCATCACCCTGCCCGCGCACGCCGTCGCCCCGCAGGGGCGGATACTCGGCGCCGGTGATCCCGGTTCCGTCGGCGGAAGTTACATCGTCACGCTCAAGGGGGGCACGAAGGTCCCCTCGGCGGCCGGCCGGAGCGTCGCCGAGGAGTATGGGGCGAAAATCAGCCACACGTACGGCACTGCTCTCAACGGGTACGCGGTGCGGGCCGACGAGACCCGGGCCCGGCAGCTCGCGGCGGACTCCCGCGTCACCTCGGTCGTCCAGGACACCGCCGTCGGCCTCGACAGCCGCCAGCAGAACCCGCCGTCCTGGGGGCTCGACCGGATCGACCGGCCGAACCTGCCGCTGGACCGCGGCTACACCTCGCCCCGGCCGGCGGGCGCCGGCGTCACCGCGTACGTCATCGACACCGGCATCCGGATCACGCACCGGGACTTCGGCGGCCGGGCGCGCTACGGCTGGGACTTCGTCGACAACGACCACACGGCCAAGGACGGCAACGGTCACGGCACCCATGTCGCCGCCACCCTCGCCGGGACGAGATACGGCGTCGCCAAGAAGACCGACGTCGTGGCCGTCCGTGTCCTCGACGACGCCGGGGGCGGTACGACGGCGCAGGTCATCGCGGGCATCGACTGGGTGACCAAGCACGCGAAGAAGCCGGCCGTGGCGAATCTGAGCGTGGGCGGGTACGCCAACGCCCAGCTGGACGCTGCCGTACGCAACTCCATCGCCTCCGGCGTCACCTACGCCGTGGCGGCCGGCAACGATGCAGTTCCGGCCAGTTTGTACTCCCCCGCCCGCGTCAGGGAAGCCCTCACCGTCGGTGCGACCGACCAGGCGGACGCCCGGGCGGGCTTCTCCAACTACGGTGCCCGCCTGGACCTGTTCGCTCCCGGCGTAGCGATCACCTCGGCGTCCTCGCTGAGCGACACCGGCACGGCGACCATGTCCGGTACGTCGATGGCATCACCGCACGTCGCGGGCGCGGCGGCGCTGTATCTGGCCGGTCACAGGAAGGCCTCACCGGCGCAGGTGAGCCGGGCGCTCGGCCGGCAGGCGGCCGCCGGAAAGGTCACCCGGGCCGGTCCCGGCTCACCGAACAGACTGCTGCAGGTCAACAACCCCTAGGGGTTACGGGACAGCAGGCCCCGGGCGCGCGCCGGGGCACGGGCCGGCCTCGTCCGCTCGAGGACGAGGCCGGTCTTGTGTGTAGACATACGCGTGAGTAGTTAACAAAGTGCCGGATTGCTCACCCGAATAGGGTGGGAAGGCTCCTCCGGTACGCCCCGCAGGACCCACCTCTCCACACCCTCATCCGCCCACCCACGTTGACGCGGACAGGAGCGGTCATGCCCGCCACGCACCACACGTCGGCACCCCCGACGCCCAGCACCTCCGACACGACCTCCATACCCAGGGTCGATTCCGGTCCGCCCACCCCACGGCCACCCACCGCGGGCGATCCGGCCGGCATCGGGCGCATCCCGGTGCTCGACGTGCGCCCACGCGTCACCGAGGGGCGCCGCCCCGCGAAGGCGGTGCCGGGCGAGCCGTTCGAGATCTCGGCCACGGTCTTCCGCGAGGGCCATGACGCGGTCGCCGCCAATGTCGTCCTCACGGATCCCCGGGGCCGCACCGGCCCCTGGACCCCGATGCGTGAACTGGCCCCCGGCACGGACCGCTGGGGCGCCACCGTCGCCGTACCGACCGAAGGCCGCTGGACGTACACGGTGGAGGCGTGGGGCGATCCGGTGACCACCTGGCGGCACCACGCGGGGATCAAGATCCCGGCCGGGATGGACACCGAGATGGTCCTGGAAGAGGGGGCGCGGCTGTACGAACGGGCCGCCGCCGGCGTACCGAAGAGCAAGGGCAGGCGGGACGTCGTGCTCGCCGCCGTGGACGCGTTGCGCGACGCCGGGCGTCCCGCCGCGGCCCGGCTCGCCGCCGCCCTCACCCCCGAGGTCGACAAGGTCCTCGCCCGCCATCCGCTGCGCGAACTGATCACGTCCGCCGAGCCGTTGCCCCTGGTGGTGGAGCGCGAGCGGGCGCTGTACGGGGCGTGGTACGAGTTCTTCCCGCGCTCCGAGGGAGCCGTGGTCCGCGAGAACCGGCCACCGGTCAGCGGCACGTTCCGCACCGCCGCCGAACGTCTTCCGGCCATCGCGGAGATGGGCTTCGACGTCGTCTACCTGCCGCCGATCCACCCCATCGGCGGCACGTTCCGCAAGGGCCCCAACAACACGCTGTCCGCGGGCCCCCACGACGTCGGTGTGCCCTGGGCGATCGGCTCTCCGGAGGGCGGGCACGACGCCGTCCACCCGGATCTGGGCACGATCGACGACTTCGACGCCTTCGTACGGCGGGCGGCGGCCCTGGACCTCGAAGTGGCCCTGGACTTCGCCCTCCAGTGCTCCCCCGACCACCCGTGGGTGGAGAAGCATCCGGAGTGGTTCCACCACCGGCCCGACGGGACGATCGCCTACGCGGAGAACCCGCCGAAGAAGTACCAGGACATCTACCCGATCGCCTTCGACCGGGACATGCCCGGGCTGATCGAGGAGACCCTGCGGGTCCTGCGGCACTGGATGGATCACGGGGTGCGGATCTTCCGGGTGGACAATCCGCACACGAAACCGGTGGTGTTCTGGGAGCGGGTCATCGCGGACATCAACCGCACGGACCCGGACGTGATCTTCCTGGCCGAGGCCTTCACCCGGCCCGCGATGATGCACACGCTCGGGGCGATCGGTTTCCAGCAGTCGTACACGTACTTCACCTGGCGCAACACCAAGGAAGAGCTGACCGACTACCTCACCGAGCTGTCGGGCGAGGCGGCCTCGTACATGCGGCCCAATTTCTTCGTCAACACCCCTGACATCCTGCACGAGTTCCTGCAACAGGGCGGCCGGCCGGCCTTCGAGCTGCGCGCGGTGCTCGCGGCGACGCTCTCGCCGGCCTGGGGTGTGTACGCCGGGTACGAGCTCTGCGAGAACACGCCCGTCCGGGACGGCAGCGAGGAGTACCTGAACTCCGAGAAGTACCAACTGCGCCCGCGTGACTGGGCGTCGGCCGAGCGGGAGGGCCGGAGCATCGCGCCCCTGCTGACCGCACTCAACACGATCAGGCGCCGCAGTCCCGCCCTGCGGCAACTGCGTGACCTGCACTTCCATCAGACGGACAAGGAAGCCGTGATCGCCTACTCGAAACGCCGGGGATCGAACACGGTTCTGGTGGTGGCGAACCTCGACCCTCACCACACCCAGGAGGCCACGGTCTCGTTGGACATGCCGCAACTCGGCCTGGACTGGCACGAGTCCGTGCCGGTGCGCGACGAGCTCACCGGCGAGACCTACCACTGGGGCAGGGCCAACTATGTGCGTCTTGAGCCGGGTCAGCGGCCGGCGCACATCCTCACCGTCCTGCGACCGTCCTCACCGCAGATCGGAGGGTCACCCACCACATGATCGTCAACGAGCCCGTCCCGGACACCTTCGAGGACACCCCCGCCAAGGACCGCGACCCCGAATGGTTCAAACGAGCCGTCTTCTACGAGGTCCTGGTCCGCTCCTTCCAGGACAGCAACGGCGATGGCGTCGGCGACCTCAAGGGCCTCACCGCAAAACTCGACTACCTGCAATGGCTCGGCGTCGACTGCCTGTGGCTGCCCCCCTTCTTCAAATCCCCCCTGCGCGACGGCGGATACGACGTCTCCGACTACACCGCCGTCCTGCCCGAATTCGGTGACCTCGCCGACTTCGTCGAATTCGTGGACGCCGCCCACCAACGCGGCATGCGCGTCATCATCGACTTCGTCATGAACCACACCAGCGACCAGCACCCGTGGTTCCAGGAATCCCGCAACAACCCCGACGGCCCCTACGGCGACTACTACGTCTGGGCCGACGACGACAAGCAGTACCAGGACGCCCGCATCATCTTCGTCGACACCGAAGCCTCCAACTGGACCTTCGACCCCGTCCGCAAGCAGTACTACTGGCACCGCTTCTTCTCCCACCAGCCGGACCTCAACTACGAGAACCCGGCCGTGCAGGAGGAGATCATCTCCGCGCTGCGGTTCTGGCTGGACCTGGGGATCGACGGTTTCCGGCTGGACGCGGTCCCGTACCTGTACCAGGTCGAGGGAACCAACTGCGAAAACCTTCCGGCTACGCACGAGTTCCTCAAGCGGGTGCGCAAGGAGATCGACGCGCACTACCCGGACACCGTGCTGCTGGCCGAGGCGAACCAGTGGCCCGAGGACGTC
>NZ_JBHXJC010000007.1:0-27404 GCF_042723265.1 Streptomyces sp. NPDC058371
GGGGACCCTGTGGGAGAGTAGGACGCCGCCGAACAAATTTTGAAGAAAACCCCCGTACCGGGATTCCTGGTACGGGGGTTTTCTGCATTTCCGGGCTTTTCCGGATCGCTTAGGGTCGAGTCATGCGCTACGACCTGGTCATCTTCGACAACGACGGCGTCCTCGTGGACAGTGAGCCGATCTCCAACACGCTGCTGGCCGCGTATCTCACGGAGCTGGGGCATCCCACCTCGTACGAGGAGTCCCTGCGCGACTACATGGGCGCCGCCATGCACCGCGTACACGACCTGGTCGAGGAGCGGACCGGGCAGCGGCTGCCCGGGGACTTCGACGACGTCTTTCACGCGCGGGTGTTCGCCGCGTTCGAGCGGGAGTTGGAGTCCGTTGCCGGGGTCGTGCAGGTGCTGGAGAAGCTGACCGCGGACGGGGTGCCGTACTGCGTGGCCTCGTCGGGGAGTCATGAGCGGATCCGGGTGGGTCATCGCAAGACCGGGCTCGACCGGTGGTTCGACGACGCGCGCATCTTCAGTTCGCAGGACGTGGGGCGGGGGAAGCCGGCGCCGGATCTGTTCCTGCACGCGGCCGCGCGGATGGGCGTACCGCCTCGCAAGTGCGTGGTGGTCGAGGACAGTCCGCTCGGTGTGCGGGCGGCGAACGCGGCCGGGATGGATGTGCTCGGCTACACCGCCATGACGCCGGCCGACCGGCTGGCGGGTGCCACTCAACTGTTCGGCGACATGGGGCAGTTGGCTGACCTGCTGGTATGACGGCCACCACGGGGCGGGCCTGACAATTGTCACGGCCGTCACCGGACGATCGTTTCTACTGCCGCACCCGGTCCGACCGCCAAGCTGAGTACATCGAACGGGACGTGCACAGCGACGACGGAGGGACCCGATCATGAGCCTCACGATCACCGAGACCAGCACTGGAACGACTGCCCAGGCCACCACCACGGCCACCGAGACGTCCGCGTCCCGGCCCAGCTTCCTGCCGCTGATCCTGGACGTGGCGCTGCCCGTCGGGTCGTACTACCTGCTCAAGGACGGGCTCGGCATGAGCACCATGGCGGCGCTCGGCTGGAGCAGTGTGGTGCCGGCCGTGCGGACCGTGTGGAGTGCCGCGAAGGAGCGCAAGGTCAACGCCCTGGCGGGACTGATCCTCTTCGTCAACGTCGTCGGGCTGTTTCTCAGCCTGGTGGCCGGTGACCCGCGGCTGATGCTCGCCAAGGACAGCGGGGTGAGCAGCGCGATCGGCATCGGTGTCCTGGTGTCGATCAAGCTCGGAAAGCCGATGATGACGCAGGCGATGAAGCCGTTCCTCATCAAGGGCGACGCGGCCAGGAGCGCGGCGTGGGACCGGCTGGTCGCGCAGTCGCCGCGGTTCCGGGCGGCCGAGCGGAACTTCTCCCTGGTCTGGGGTGTGGCGCTGCTCGGTGAGTGCGTCCTGCGGGTGGTGGGCGCCTACACGCTGCCGATCGACACCATGGTCCTGCTCGGCACGGTCGTGATGATCGCCGCGATGGTGCTGGCCTTCCTGGTCAGCGGACGGTTCGGTGTCGTTCCGATGCAGAAGATGCTGGACCACGAGCTCGCCTCCCGGGTCGCGACCGAGAAGTGACAGTCCCTCCTCCGCAGAGCTGAACAGAATTCACCTTCTGCTTGATCTACCCACCGGTAAGCCGGGGCCCTACGCTCGCCGCCATGACAGATGTGCTGCGGCGCGGTAGGGCCTCTTTGGCGTTCGGTTTCTTCGCCCAAGGGGTCGCGTTCGCGCTGCTCGTGACGCGCATCCCGGCGATCCAGGACCGGTACGGGATATCCGACGCCCTGCTGCCCGCCTTCCTCGCCGCGGTGCCGGTACTCGCCGGGGTCGGCAGCGTGACCACCGAGCAGCTGGTGAAGCGGGTGCGGCCCAGCCGCGTACTGCGTTGGTCGCAGCCGGTCGTGCTGCTGTCCCTGCTCGGTGTCGGCGCCGGCGACAACCTGGTCGAAGTGGCGGTCGCGCTCGGCGCCTTCGGGCTGGCGGTGGGCGCACTCGACGCCTCCATGAACATGCTCGGGGTCAGCCTGCAGCGCACGTACGGGCGCAGCATCATGCTCAGCTTCCATGCGGTCTACAGCCTGGGCGGGATCCTGGGGGCGTCGCTGGCGTGGGCGGGGGCGCACTGGCATCTGTCGCTGTTCGTGTCGTATCTGCCGGTCGTGCTCGTGCTGTTGCCCGCGGCCTTCGTGGGGAGTCGGTGGTACGTCGACGGAGGTGCTGTCGATGCGCCGGCGGTGGGGGAGGGTGCCGACGCCAAGCCCCTCGTCTTCAAGCTGCTGCTGCCGCTCTGTCTGGTGATGGCCTTCGCTTACATCGGGGACTCGACGGTCTCCAACTGGAGCGCGAAGTACCTGCAGGACGTGCTGGGCAGTTCGGAACAGCTGGCGACCGTGCCGTACAACGTCTACATGGTCACCACCCTGCTGGGGCGGACGATGGGGGACTTCGGGGTACGGCGGTTCGGGGCCGTGGCCGTCGTACGGCTGGGGGCGGTGGTGGCCGCGCTCGGGTTCGCGGTGGTGGCCGTGGCGCCGGGGCCCTGGGTCGGGATGCTGGGGTTCACGCTGCTCGGCCTCGGGCTGTGTGTGATCGTGCCGCAGACCTTCGCGGCGGCGGGGCGGCTCTTCCCCGGTTCGTCCGACACGGCGATCGCGCGGCTGAACATCTTCAACTACGTGGGCTTCCTGGTCGGAGCGCCCTTGGTGGGGGCGCTGGGCGACGTCTGGAACTACCGGGGAGCCATGCTCGTACCCATGCTGCTGGTCCTGGTGACCTTGCGGTACGCCCGGTCGTTCGGTTCCGAACCGGACCGATACGGTGACGGGCATGAGCGGCCGCGCACAGCTGATGTGGGACGAGGCAGTAACGGGCTATGACTTCGGTCCGGAGCATCCGATGGATCCGGTCCGGCTGGCGCTGACCCGGAGACTGGTCGACGCCTTCGGGCTCGACCGGGAGGTCGACGTGGTGGCGGCGAAGCCGGCCGGGGAGTCGACGCTGCGGCTCGTGCACCGCGAGGACTACGTGGAGGCGGTGAAGGCCGCGTCCCTGGATCCTGCCTCGGCGGACACCTCGTACGGCATCGGGACCCTGGACGATCCCGCCTTCGCCGGGATGCACGAGGCGTCGGCGATGATCGCCGGGCAGTCGGTCGGGGCGGCCGAGGCGGTGTGGCGCGGGGAAGCGCTGCACGCGGTGAACTTCGCGGGCGGCCTGCACCACGCGATGCCGGGGGCCGCCTCGGGATTCTGCATCTACAACGACGCCTCGCTGGCGATCGCTCGCCTGCTGGAGCTGGGCGCCGACCGCGTCGCCTACGTGGATGTCGACGTGCACCACGGGGACGGGGTGCAGGCGGCCTTCTGGGAGGATCCGCGGGTTCTGACGATCTCGCTGCACGAGCATCCGCGGACGTTGTTCCCGCAGACCGGGTGGCCGGAGGAGACCGGGGCCGACAGCGCGGAGGGCTCGGCGGTGAATGTGGCGCTGCCCGCCGGGACGGGGGACGAGGGGTGGTTGCGGGCCTTCCACTCCGTGGTGCCGGAGCTCATCGCCGACTTCCGGCCGCAGGTGATCGTCACCCAGCACGGCGCCGACACCCACTTCGAGGACCCGCTGGCGCATCTCGCGGTGTCGCTCGACGCGCAGCGGGCCGTACAGGTGGCCTGTCACGAGCTGGCGCACGAGTACGCCGAGGGTCGGTGGATCGCGCTCGGCGGAGGCGGCTACGCGGTGGTGGACGTGGTGCCGCGGTCCTGGACGCATCTGGTGGCGATCGCGGCGGGGCGTCCGGTGGAGCCGGAGACGGTGATTCCGGAGAGCTGGCGGCAGGAAGTCTTCGCGCGGACACGGCAGTTGGCGCCGATGCGGATGACGGACGGGCGGTGGCCCGTGTCCTGGCGGGAGTGGGACGCCGGGTACGACCCCGCGGACCGGCTGGACCAGGCCGTACTCGCCACGCGCCGGGCGGTGTTCCCGCTGCGGGGGATGCTGGCTTAGCCCGAGCCCGAGCCCGAGCCCGAGCCCGAGCCCGAGCCCGAGCCCGAGCCCGCCATCGCGTCCAACCCCTGGCCGGCGTCCGGCGTCCGGCACCTGAAGCAGTGGGCGCCGATTACGCCAACTGTGGGGTGTTTTCAGCATTTTGGGCATACGGCGACACCGCATGCGTCAGCATCGCAGTCGTGTTGAGCACCGGCGCATTGCGTGCGCATCTGCTGGCCGCCCGGCTGGCCGGGCCCGTGGCCACCTCGCGCGAGGAGAGCCTGCGCAGCTACCGGCTCTTCGCGGCTCGCGACCCGCGCGTGATGATCGGTCTCGATCCCGAGTGGACGTGGCGGCAGCAGGACCTGATCGAGCTGATGGCCGACAAATGCGGGGTTTCGGCCGACCCATTGCACAGAACCGGCAATGATGTGATCGACCCTGAGCGAACGCTGGCGGCTCTCGACGCTTTCGCCGAGCGACTCGGGGATGCGGCAGGGCGCGGGATCCCGGTGCTCCTGGGCACCGGCCACCCGCACCGGCTGATCGGTTTCTACGCCGCCTTGGCGGACGCCCTGTCGGCGGCCGGATGTACCGTCCTCACCCCGGCGCAGGGTAGCTCTGTCGACATAACGACCCGGTTCGGTCTACGCACGTACAACCTCGACTACGTACAAGGCGTCGCGTTGGTGCGGGAACCCGGCGCGTGGGACCCCGGGCGTACGACCGGCGCACACACCCACTCACCACTGCCGGTTCGTCTCGCGCTGGCCGCCGCCGCGGAGGCCGGGGGACCGCTCCCCGAACTCGTCATCGGGGACCACGGCTGGGTCTGCGGAGCAGGTCAGCTGGGGTTCGAGGCCATGGGGCTGGCTGATACGGACGATCCCGCGCTCTTCGTCGGGGAGGCAGAGGGGCGCGTGTCCGTCGTCGTTCCACTTGATGACGCTGTGCGGTCTGATTACTACCGACCGCTTACTCGCTATGTACTCAATCGAGCGTGTCTGTCACAGTAGGCCGCCGATTGCAGCTCCTCTTCCCCACTCGCATCACACGCCCCTACTCTGGGGAGTGAGCACGCAACGACGAAGTGTCACCGGAAGGGGAAGCCGGTGGCCGTCGAGTGCGGAAGGTTCAGGTGTGTCATGGCTGCAGCTGGCGAGAGGCCTCTGAACGAGGTTCAGTTCCTGACCGTGGCGGAAGTCGCCTCGGTGATGCGAGTGTCGAAGATGACCGTGTACCGCTTGGTGCACAGCGGTCATCTGCCGGCGATCCGGGTGGGGAGGTCCTTCCGGGTGCCGGAGCAAGCGGTTCACGAGTACCTCCGCGAGAGTTACGTGGGGGTGGAGACCGCCTGACGGCATACCGCGGGATCCCCGGGAGGCCCTCAGGGCCCCTTGGGGATCCCCCGGTTCACCTCGATTACGACCTCAGCCCTCGGGCGGGTAGGCTGGCCCCTCATAGGTCGTGTGGGCCCATGCAGCCCAGCACCGAGTAAAGAGAAGTGAGCGAGGGTAGTCGTGGGCTCTGTTATCAAGAAGCGGCGCAAGCGGATGGCGAAGAAGAAGCACCGCAAGCTGCTCAAGCGCACTCGCGTTCAGCGTCGCAACAAGAAGTAAGGCCGCGCCCCGCACTCGCGGGGCCCGCCCTTGCGCTTGCGCGACCGCTGCAACAGCGCGCTCTGTGGCCTCCCACCGTCAGGTGGGGGGCCACAGCCGTATCCGGCCGAGGGCAGTCGGTCTCCGCCGGCAGCGAGCGGACCCGCTCTGGTCCGGATCCGGCCAACGGCCTCGTGGACGTACGCCTGCGCGGCACATGGCGTGGTCTGATCGTACGTACCAGGGCGTCGTCACTTCGTGCATCGAGCGGTCATCACAGCGCAACATCGACCCGCTAGGTTGGCGGCAGACGGGGAACCCGGCAGGGTACGAGCAGCGGTACGCGGAGTTGTACGAGGCGGAAGGAAGGCGCTGATCTTGGGGAAGGTCGTGCTCGTGACCGGAGTGGCCCGTCAGCTGGGGGGCCGGTTCGTACGACGGATCCAGCGTGACCCGCAAGTGGACCGGGTGATCGCCGTCGACGCGGTCCCGCCCGAGCACCACCTGGGCGGCGCCGAGTTCATCCAGGCCGACATACGGCAGCCCGCCATCGCGCGCGTGCTGGCCGAGTACTCCGTCGACACGGTCGTCCACATGGACGTGACGGGCACCCCGCTGGGCAGCGGCAGCCGGACCACGGTCAAGGAGACCAACGTCATCGGCACCATGCAGCTCCTCGGTGCCTGCCAGAAGTCCCCCACGGTCAAGCGCCTTGCGGTGAAGTCCAGTACGAACGTGTACGGGTCCGCGCCGCGCGATCCGGCCGTCTTCACCGAGACGACCGGACCCAAGTCGCTGCCCAGCGGCGGCTTCGCCAAGGACACGGTGGAGGTCGAGGGGTATGTCCGCGGCTTCGCCCGCCGCAGGCCCGATGTCGCCGTGTGCGTACTGCGGTTCGCGAACATCCTGGGGCCGAGCGCGGACTCGCCGCTCGCCTCGTACTTCTCGCTGCCCGTGCTGCCGACCGTGCTCGGCTACGACCCGCGGCTGCAGTTCGTGCACGAGGACGACGTGATCGAGGTGCTCCGGCTGGCCTCGCACGACCCCGAGCGCGGGACACTCAACAGCGGCACGTTCAACATCGCCGGGGACGGCGTCCTGCTGCTGTCGCAGTGCGCGCGGCGGCTCGGCCGGCCGACGGTGCCGCTGCTGATGCCCGCGGTCACCTGGGTGGGTACGGCGATGCGTACGCTGGGCATGACGGATTTCTCGCCGGAGCAGCTGCGGCTGCTGACGCACGGACGGGTCGTGGCGACGATCCAGATGCGCGAGACGCTGGGTTACCAGCCGAAGTACACGACAGCGGAGACCTTCGCGGACTTCGCACGAAGCCGGGGGCCCGGACTCCTGCCTCCGGAGGCCCTTGCAGGGGCCGTCGACCGGATCGCCGCACTGCCTGCCCTGGGCGGCGGCCACTCCCCGACGCAGAGCGCCAACTGAGGAGCGCATCAACAATGGCGGATGCCAAGGTCATTCCGTTCGACGACGACCGGTCGCGCACGGGCGCCGCGCAGCGCCCGCCGCGCCGCCGGAGCGCGGGGAGCAGGCGCAACGGCGAGCCTGCGGTGGTACGTGAGGTACAGCCCCTGCCCGGCCGAGCGCCCGCGCTGGATGATGTTCCCGTGAAGCACGAGAACCCGGAGACACCTGAGCCCGCGCAGGGCAGCGGTCTGGAGCGCCGGATCGCCGGCGGCCTGGCCTTCCTGCGCCGTCGGCTGACCGGGGACTACGAGGTCGACGACTTCGGCTACGACGCCGAACTCACCGACCAGGTCCTGATGTCCCTGATCCGCCCGGTCTACGAGAAGTACTTCCGGGTCGAGGTGAAGGGCATCGAGAACATCCCCGCCGAGGGCGGCGCGCTGATCGTCTCCAACCACTCCGGGACGCTGCCGCTGGACGGCCTGATGATGCAGGTCGCCGTCCACGACAACCACCCCGCCGGCCGGCACCTCCGGCTGCTCGCGGCGGACCTGGTCTTCATGCTGCCGGTGGTCAACGAGCTGGCACGTAAGGCCGGTCACACCCTCGCCTGCGCCGAGGACGCCGAACGGCTCCTGGGGCGCGGCGAACTGGTCGGCGTGATGCCGGAGGGATTCAAGGGCATCGGCAAGCCGTTCAGCGAGCGCTACAAGCTCCAGCGGTTCGGCCGTGGCGGCTTCGTGTCCACGGCGCTGCGGCAGGGCACCCCGATCATCCCGTGCTCGATCGTCGGCGCGGAGGAGATCTACCCGATGATCGGCAACGCGAAGACGCTCGCGCGGGTGCTGGGATTCCCGTACTTCCCGATCACGCCCACATTCCCCTGGCTGGGCCCGCTCGGGGCGGTTCCGCTGCCGACCAAGTGGACCATCCAGTTCGGTGAGCCGATCCGTACGGACGGCTATCCGCCGGAGGCGGCCGAGGATCCGATGCTGATGTTCAACCTGACCGACCAGGTCAGGGAGCAGATCCAGCACACCCTCTACAAGCTGCTGGTACAGCGGCGATCGGTGTTCTTCTGACGCTGTAGCGCCACTTTTGGATACGTCGGTGGGGGCGCCCCTTTTCACCAGGGCGCCCCCACCGACGCATCCGCAGCGCGCTACTTGCTGTCCTCGCCGTCGATGCCCAGTCCCGGGAGGAGTCCCGGGAGGAGCGGGGGCAGCGTGACGTCCGGTTCGGCGCTCGGGCTGCCCTTGCCGGCCGACGGGGACGAGCTGGTGTCGTCCTTCGGCGGGTCGAGGAGGCCACCCGTGTTGCCGCCGAGCAGGCCGTCGCGGTCACTGCCCGACGTGGACGGCTTGGGCTTGCCACTGGCGGAGTGCCGGCCGTCGGAGGAACCGTCGGGGGCGCTGGGCGCCGGGCGGTCCGTGCCGGACAAACCGGTCGAGGCCGCGCCGGAGCCCTGTCGGCCGGGGCCGCCCGTGGCCGGGGGCTGCGGAAGCAGCGAGCGCAGCGGCTCGACCTCTTCGTCTATGGCGTCGAAGACCGACGAGACCTGCTGACTGACGTCGCCGAGTTGGACGGGCAGCCGGTCGCGCAGCGCGCCCCAGGCCTCACGATGCGACTGGGAGAAGGCGGACAGGGCCTGGATGGGGCCGAGTGAACCGTCCCGTTCGTACGCCTCGTGCAGCAGGCGGTGGCCTTCCGTGGCGTCGTGCTGCATACCGGACAGCGCTCGGCGGATCTCGCCCAGGGACTCGTGGTCGAGATGGCCGGAGCGGTCGCGCTCCATCAGTCGGCGGGCCTCGTTCAGCCGCGTGGAGGCGTGGTCGAGGTAGATCTGGCCGCGGTCGCTCGCGCCCTCGGCCATGCCCAGCTTGATGTCCTCCATGCCGCGCTTGAGCCCGTAGAGCGAGTCACCCGGCAGGGCGTCGGAACTGGCAGCGGCGACGCCGCCGAAAGCTCCTGCGGCCACACCGACGGTGAGCCCGCCGGCGGCGAGCCCCTTGGAGAGCCGGGACCGTGGTCGCAACTTCCCCAGCCCGGTCGCCCGGTGCGCGCCCCGCCGACGGGTCCGCTGTTCGGGCACGGAAGGGTCCGCCGCCTCGCCTCCCGGGGCCCTGCCCTCCAGCAGCATGGCCTCCATCGCGGCCACGAGCTGGGCCCGCTGGACGACCTTGACCTCGGGGTCCATCGCCGGTTTGGGCAGCTCGCCGAGACCGGTCGCGAAGGCCAGCATGCGGCCTTGCTCGGTCTGATCCGCAGCAGCCGGGGGCGGTGCCGACCCGTTGGGCTGCTCGGCCGCCGTGCCCCGGTCGGACTGCTCCTCCAGGGCCTGGGCGAAGGCGTTCGCCCGCCGGTGCGCCGATACGTTTGCGATCACTGGCGGCACCTCCTCTCGTCATGACGGTCGACTCCCCAGGGGGTCCTGAGGGTTGCACGCCCTGGTGACAACCACACGATCGAGTGATCGGTGTCGGCCAGGGTGTGACCACAGGGAGCCTGTATCCCGCACAACGAGCGGCGTGGCACTTGGGTTACGGACGACGGATGATCGGACAGCGAAGTCAACGGACTTTTACGGAACGTGAGTTGATCGTCGCTGAGCGTGCTTGATCACTTTGGGCGGTACGGATGTCAGCGGGCGTCATCCGGGAGGAGTCGGGCCAGCGTCCGGACGGCCCGGTACTGGAGGGTCTTGATGGCGCCCTCGTTCTTGCCCATCACTCGGGCGGTCTCGGCGACCGAGAGCCCCTGAAGGAAGCGCAGGGTCACGCACTCCTGCTGCTGGGGATTGAGCCGCCGTACGGCGTCGAGCAGTGCGGCGTTCGACAGTGACTCCAGGACGGAGTCCTCGGGGGAGCGCTCGACCTCGTTGGCGTCGAGCATCTCGCCAGTGGTGACTTCCAGCCGGAAGCGGCTGGACTTGAAGTGGTCGGCGACCAGGTTGCGGGCGATCGTTACCAGCCACGCGCCGAAGTCGCGGCCCTGCCAGGTGAAGGTGCCGATGCGCCGGAGCGCCCGCAGAAAGGTCTCGCTCGTGAGGTCTTCCGCGGTCGCTTTGCCCCCGACGCGGTAATAGATGTAGCGGTACACGGTGTCGCTGTACTGGTCGTAGAGGCGTCCGAAGGCGTCGGCCTCGCCGGCCTGGGCACGTTCGACGAGGTCCATCATGCGGGCGCTGTCACTGTCCGCGGCCGGGCGGCGTGCGGTGGGCGTGGCGGCCGAGCGGCCTCGTCTGCCCACCGCCGCGCTGCCGTCGGCCAGTGCATAGCACGGACCTACGGGCGCGGCGGAGACAGCGAGGGCGGGGACGGCGTACGCGGTGGGGACGAAGCCGCGCAGGCGGTCGAGGACCGTCGCGCGCAGCGTAGCCAGGCCCGAGGCGTCAACCCCGACGTGTGGGTACACGGGACTCCCAGAGGCAGAGCTTCCATCACGTGCAGTACCGGACCGTTCACCCGTCGTAGCGACTGGTGGAGTCCGTCATGCGTTTGAGGAGAATAACGCTTCGTACAGGCAGTGCTACACCCAGTTGCTCAAATCATCGATTACGTCGCTTCTGTTACTGATCGACGCCTGATCAAGTACCAGATGGTGAACGGTTCTTGATCGAATTAGTTCGTGTTCCGTCTGGGTGCGGGGCGTGTTGTGGCCGTGTGCGGGCGTTGGGACTGGCGGGGGCGTTGTGGGGGTAGAACACCAGGATTGCCCACGTCCCGCCCCCACGCCGACCCCGGGAACGCACGTTCGCGCCACCTCAGCCGGGGCCACACCGCAACTCGATGACACCCGGCGCCGGGACTGACGTTGGGATGGGTCGGCGAGCCCGGCGCTAGCGGGGTGCCGCTGCGCCTGGGACCGCCGAGGCTGCCCGCAGCGCAAGACGGCGATGACGGCCCGCCCACGCCCGCACCCCCCACGCACCCGCAGTCGCCCACGCACCGAAGGGGCCGTGCCGGTACATCAAATGCCCGTCGCCATGCGCGAGAACACCCAACAGAGCGCCCCCAGAAGACAGCACAGCCGGTAGGGCGACGGGCGGATGTACCGGCACGGCCCCGACCCACCCCCGGCGCTAGGCGAACCACCCACCCACCACCGGACGGCGAACCACCCACCGCCGGACGGCGAACCACCCACCCAAGGTGAACCCCGCACAAGGCGCCCACGCCAGCAAAAGGCCCCCGCCAGCGAAGCGCTAGCGGCGCCGACGGCTGAGGGCGATTGCCGCGACCGTACCGCCGGCTACCGCCCCGACCCCGGCGGCCGCCGGGATGCCCACCTTCGCGGCCTTCCGCGCCGTGCGGTAGTCGCGCAACCGCCAGTCGAACGTCCGCGCGTGCTTGCGGAGCTTGGCGTCGGGGTTGATCGCGTAGGGGTGACCGACCAGCGAGAGCATGGGGATGTCGTTGTGCGAGTCGCTGTACGCGGCGCAGCGCGAGAGGTCCAGCCCCTCCGCGTGGGCCAGGGCACGCACCGCCTCCGCCTTGGCGGGCCCGTGCAGCGGCTCGCCCACCAGCTTGCCGGTGTAGACGCCGTCGACGGACTCGGCGACCGTGCCCAGCGCCCCGGTCAGCCCCAGCCGGCGCGCGATCACCGTGGCGATCTCGACCGGCGCCGCCGTGACGAGCCATACCTTCTGGCCCGCGTCCAGGTGGGCCTGGGCGAGGGCGCGCGTACCGGGCCAGATCCGCTCGGCCATGTACTCGTCGTAGATCTCCTCGCCGATCGACATCAACTCGGCGACCCGGTGGCCCTTGACGATGGACAGCGCCGAGTCCCGGGCCTCCTGCATGTGCTCCGGGTCCTCGACCCCGGCCAGCCTGAACCACGCCTGCTGCCAGGCGAATTTGGCGAGGTCGCGGGTCTCGAAGAACTTCCGCTTGTACAGCCCGCGGCCGAAGTGGAACAGCGCGGCACCCTGCATCACGGTGTTGTCGAGGTCGAAGAACGCGGCGGCCTTGTCGTCGCCGAGCACGGGGAACACCGGCTCCACCGCGGCAGCGTCGGCCGCGGTCTCGTGCGTGAGGTCGGCGAGCCCCTCCAGTTCCTGGGAGGTTTTGCGCGCTGCCTCCGCCGAGGCCTCGCCTGCCAACACGCTTCGCGCCGTGGCGGAGCGCCTACGGGGAGTGAGCCATCCGAGAGCGGCCATGTCGTGAGCATAGCCAGTCTGTTCGGGTGTTCCGGAGCCGAGAGGATGCGGGGCTGTGAACTCTCCGCGACCGGCTCGTTAAAGAAGTGATCTGTCCGGCGCGCCGGACCTGGGCCGGGGCGGTTGAGTCCGTAGGGGCCGCCCGGGGACACCGTGGCCGCTGCGGGGCGAGAATGGCTGACATGAGCCCCATGTTCCGGCGCAGTGACCGCCGTACGGAGAGGACGGACATGAAGAAGGCACCGCGGGAGCGGCTTGTCACGCTGATCAGGAAGCCCGGCTGCCATCTGTGCGACGACGCGCAGGTGGTCGTGGAGAAGGTCTGCGGGGAGCTCGGAGTCCCGTGGGAGGGCCGGGACATCACGCAGGACGAGGAGCTTCACCGGGAGTACTGGGAGCAGATTCCGGTCGTGTTGGTGGACGGCGCCCAGCACACGTTCTGGCGGGTCAGCGAGGAGCGGCTCCGTAAGGCCCTCAGTTCCTAGGGGCGCTTGTCGAACCGTGGCCTGACCGGGTAGTCCAAGTGGTCCGGAAAGTCGCTTAGGATCGGGGGCGGTTCAGATCTCGGGGGCGGGATTCGTTGAGGAGAGTGTGCGGTTTTGCCCCCATCCAGTGAGGAACGAAGGTGCCCGTGTGCCGGTTCCATACGCATACGCCGGGGGCGCGTGACCCCGGTCACGTTGGCCGGGCAAATCGGACACCATCTTTGTGCACGCGTTCACAAAGACATAGCCTGCATTCGACGGGGCGGTCCTGGGACGTGTGACCGCCTGCAGCCCCGCTCTACCCGCAGGAGCACCGTGGCAACTGGCCGAACTCACCGACCGGCGACCCGCAGCCGAGGGATTCCCGAGGCCACCGTCGCCCGGCTTCCGCTGTACCTCCGAGCCCTCACCGGACTGTCGGAGCGCTCGGTACCCACGGTCTCCTCCGAGGAGCTCGCGGCCGCCGCGGGAGTCAACTCCGCGAAGCTGCGCAAGGACTTCTCCTACCTCGGCTCCTACGGGACGCGTGGGGTCGGCTACGACGTCGAGTATCTCGTGTACCAGATCTCCCGCGAGCTGGGGCTGACCCAGGACTGGCCGGTTGTGATCGTTGGTATCGGTAACCTCGGCGCCGCGCTGGCCAACTACGGCGGGTTCGCCTCCCGTGGCTTCCGCGTCGCCGCGCTGATCGACGCCGATCCGGCAATGGCCGGAAAGCCCGTCGCCGGGATCCCCGTCCAGCACACGGACGACCTGGAGAAGATCATCGACGAGAACGGCGTCTCGATCGGTGTGATCGCCACGCCCGCCGGTGCGGCCCAGCAGGTCTGCGAGCGGCTCGTCGCCGCCGGGGTCACCTCCATCCTCAACTTCGCGCCGACCGTCCTGTCCGTCCCGGACGGTGTCGACGTACGCAAGGTCGATCTCTCCATCGAGCTGCAGATCCTCGCCTTCCACGAGCAGCGCAAGGCCGGCGAGGAGGCCGCGGCCGAGGCCGAGGCCGCCGTGCCGGCCGCCACGGAGCCCGGAAAAGGACCTGACGGGGATGTCCCCGCCGTGATGCCGGCATGAGTCTTCTCGTCGTCGGGCTGAGCCACCGCAGCGCTCCGGTCAGTGTGCTGGAGCGGGCCACGCTGTCCGCGGACACGCAGAGCAAGCTGGTTCAGGACACCCTCGCCGCCGAGCCGGCCGCCGAGGCCGCGGTGCTCGCCACCTGCAACCGCATCGAGCTGTACGCGGATGTGGACAAGTTCCACGCGGGCGTCGCCGAGCTGTCCACGCTGCTCGCCCAGCACAGCGGGGTCGGGCTCGAGGAGCTCACTCCCTACCTGTACGTGCACTACGAGGACCGGGCCGTCCATCACCTCTTCTCGGTGGCCTGCGGTCTGGACTCGATGGTCGTGGGCGAGGGCCAGATCCTCGGTCAGATCAAGGACTCCCTCGCGACCGCCCAGGAACTGGAGACCGCGGGCCGGCTGCTGAACGAGCTGTTCCAGCAGGCGCTGCGGGTCGGCAAGCGGGCGCACTCCGAGACCGGCATCGACCGGGCCGGACAGTCCCTCGTCACCTTCGGCCTGGAGCAGCTGTCCTCCGGTGCCGCCGTCGAGGCCTGGGCCAGGGGCAAGCGGGCGCTGGTGATCGGCGCGGGCTCGATGTCCTCGCTGGCCGCGGCGACGCTCGCGCGCGCCGGGGTGGGCGAGATCGTCGTCGCCAACCGCACGCCGGACCGCGCCGAGCGGCTCGCGCAGATCCTGACGGACGGCGACGACACGGACGTGCTGGCCCGCGCGGTACCGATGGACTCGGTGCCGGTCGAGCTGACACGTGCCGACATCGCTGTTTCCTGCACCGGAGCGACCGGTCTCGTCCTCACGGCCGAGACGGTCTCCTCGGCGGTACGGGAGCGTACGGGCGAGCGCGCGGACCTCGGCCGTACGGCCGTGGACGCCGACTTCGGCCGTACGGTGACCGGCGCCGGCGGTCCGGATGCCTCCGGAGTCGTACGGGACGAGCTTCCGCCGACGAGTGTGGGTGCCGACGAGGGCTGTCCTCTCGATCTGTCCGCCGTGCAGGGAACCGCCGGGTTCTCGGTGCTGGGCGACGCGGCCGTGGCCGGTATGGCCGCGGCGGAGCTGGAACAGCACGCGGCCTGGGTCGACAAGGGCACGGAGCGTGCCGCGCAGCGCGAGGCCGGGGCGCTCGCGCCGGAGACGGCGGCCGAGCGGGCACAGGGCCTGGACGCCGACGGCCTCACCGGGGCCTCGTCGTCGGCGGGCGCTCTCACCACCGCCCCGCAGGGCGGGCCGGCCGCGGGCGGCGCCGGAGTGCTCGACGCCGAACTCATCACCGCGCTCGCCGCCACCGCGGCCACCGTCGGACGGGTGCCCGAGCGGCGCCGGCCCGAGCCGGTGGTCGAGGTACCCCGGCCCGAGCCGGTCCTCGCCCTGCTCGACCTGGCGATGCCCCGTGACATCGACGCGGCCGTGCACCGGCTGCCCGGAGTGCGGCTCGTCGACATCGAGTCGCTCGCCGAGGCCTCGGCGGACGCCCCGATGGCCGCCGACGTGGACCAGGTGCGGCGCATCGTGGCCGACGAGGTGGCCGCCTTCGGCGCCGCCCAGCGGGCCGCGCACATCACGCCCACCGTCGTAGCGCTGCGGACCATGGCCGCCGACCTTGTCGCGAACGAGATCGCGCGACTGGACGGGCGGCTGCCGGACCTCGACGACAAGCAGCGCGGAGAGATCACCCAGACCGTGCGGCGCGTGGTCGACAAACTTCTGCACGCGCCGACCGTAAGGGTCAAGCAGCTGGCCGCCGAGCCCGGCGGTGCCGGGTACGCGGACGCGCTGCGGACCCTGTTCGACCTGGACCCCGAGACGGTCGCCTCCGTCTCGCGGGCCACCCAAGACATGAGCACCGAGAACGCCGAGAACCGAGGGCGAGCATGACTGAGCAGGCACTGAGGCTCGGGACCAGGCGCAGCAAACTCGCCATGGCCCAGTCCGGGCAGGTGGCGGACGCCGTGAGCCAGGTGACCGGACGGCCCGTCGAGCTCGTGGAGATCACGACCTACGGCGACACCTCCCGCGAGAACCTCGCACAGATCGGCGGCACCGGCGTCTTCGTGACCGCCCTGCGCGACGCGCTGGTGAGTGGGGATGTGGACTTCGCGGTGCACTCCCTCAAGGATCTGCCGACCGCGCAGCCCGACGACCTCGCGCTGGCCGCCGTGCCGCTGCGCGAGGACCCGCGGGACGTCCTCGTCGCCCGCGACGGGCTGACCTTCGCGCAGCTGCCGGACGGCGCCCGCGTCGGCACCGGTTCGCCGCGCCGCATGGCGCAGTTGAACGCGTACGCGCGCAGTCACGGGATGACGATCGAGACGGTCGCGATCCGTGGCAACGTCGACACCCGGATCGGGTACGTGCGGAAGGGCGAGCTCGACGCCGTCGTGCTCGCCGCCGCCGGACTGAAGCGCATCGGCCGCATCGACGAGGTGACTGACTTTTTGTCAGTCGACACTGTTTTGCCCGCCCCCGGCCAGGGGGCCCTCGCGATCGAGTGTGCCGCGGACAACGCGGACCTCATCGCCTCGCTCGCCGAGCTCGACGACCCGTTCACCCGGGCCGCCGTGACCGCCGAGCGGTCCCTGCTCGCCGCCCTGGAGGCCGGCTGCAGCGCACCCGTGGGTGCACTCGCCGACGTCCTGGCCGACGGGCAGACTGTCAAGGAGATGCGCCTGCGCGGCGTCGTCGGCACGACCGACGGCTCGACGCTGGTGCAGCTGTCCACCACCGGTCCCGTGCCCGAGACACATGACCAAGCAATGGCGCTCGGCCGTGAACTCGCTGCCGAGATGCTTGCCAAGGGCGCGGCCGGTCTGATGGGGGAGCGAGCACTTTGAGCCCCACCAATCTTCCCGCCGGTCCGGAACACGGGCACGTCACCTTCCTCGGTGCCGGACCCGGGGATCCGGGACTGCTGACCCTGCGCGCCGTGGAGGCGCTGGCGAACGCGGACGTCCTGGTCGCCGAGCACGAGGTGCTCGACGTGGTCCGCGCGCACGCCAGGCCCGGCGTCGCCGAGCTGAACACGGAGCCGACCACGGGATCCGCCGCGTCGCCTCCGGGCACGTCCGCGGATCCGTACACGGGCCCGGGCACGCCTCAGCTCACGGTTGTTGACGGTTCGTCAACAACCGCTGGGGCCCCCGCGTTGAGGGATGCGGCCAATCTTGTCATGCAGGCCGCACGGGGCGGCAAGCGGGTCGTGCGTGCGGTGTCCGGGGACCCCGGGCTCGACGCGTACGCCGCCGAGGAGATGCTGGCCTGCGCCGCCGCGGGTGTGCCCTTCGAGGTCGTGCCCGGTGTCGCCGCGGCGGTGGGTGTGCCCGCCTACGCCGGTGTGCCGCTGCGCGACGCGCAGGGCGCCGATGTGCGGTTCGTCGACGCGCGGACGGCTTCCGACCGGTGCTGGACCGAGGTCGGGGTGTCGGACGGCACCGTCGTGGTGTCGGCGACGCTCGACTCGGTGAGCGCGGCCGCGGGTGAGCTGGTCGCCGCCGGGCGCAAGCCCGATACGCCGCTGAGCGTGACGATCGCCGGTACGACGACCCGGCAGCGGACCTGGTCCGCGACGCTCGGGACCATCGCGCAGACGCTGAAGCAGGCGAAGGTGCTGCCGTCGCCGGAGGGCCACCGCCCGGTGATAGCCGTGGTCGGTGAGCGTTCCGCCGCCGCCCAGCGCGACCAGTTGTCGTGGTTCGAGTCCAAGCCGCTGTTCGGCTGGAAGGTGCTCGTGCCGCGGACCAAGGAGCAGGCGGCGTCGCTCTCCGACCAGCTGCGTTCGTACGGTGCCGTGCCGCACGAGGTGCCGACGATCGCCGTCGAGCCGCCGCGGACGCCGCAGCAGATGGAGCGGGCGGTCAAGGGTCTGGTGACCGGGCGGTACGAGTGGATCGCCTTCACCTCCGTGAACGCCGTACGGGCCGTGCGCGAGAAGTTCGAGGAGTACGGGCTCGACGCCCGTGCCTTCGCCGGGATCAAGGTCGCGGCGGTGGGCGAGCAGACGGCCAAGGCGCTGATCGCCTTCGGCGTGAAGCCGGATCTGGTGCCGAGCGGTGAGCAGTCCGCGGCCGGGCTGCTGGAGGACTGGCCGCCGTACGACCCGGTCTTCGACCCGATCGACCGGGTATTCCTGCCGCGCGCCGACATCGCCACCGAGACGTTGGTCGCCGGGCTCATCGAGCTCGGCTGGGAGGTCGACGACGTCACGGCCTACCGGACCGTGCGCGCCTCGCCGCCGCCGGCCGAGACGCGCGAGGCGATCAAGGGGGGCGGTTTCGACGCTGTGCTCTTCACCTCGTCCTCGACCGTGCGGAACCTGGTGGGTATCGCAGGTAAGCCGCACAACGTCACGGTGATCGCGTGTATCGGCCCGGCCACGGCCAAGACGGCCGAGGAGCACGGGCTGCGGGTCGACGTGATGGCGCCGGAGCCGTCCGTGCACAAGCTGGCGGAGGCGCTCGCGGACTTCGGTCTGCGGCGGCGGGCCGCGGCGCTGGAGGCGGGCGATCCGGTGACCCGGCCCAGCGAACGGCGACCGGGCTCGCGGCGGCGCCGTACGACCTGAGAGGGGGCGGCCCTGCGGTCGCCCCGCCCCGGACCCGCCTGTCGGTTCTGCAGTCCCCCCTCTCGGCCTCGTTCGAGTGGGGGGACTCGCACGACCGGCCGAGTTCAGGCGGCCGGCGCCACCGTGTGGCCGTACCGCAGCAGGTTCTCCGGGTCGTACGTCGACTTGGTGCGGCGCAGCCGGTCGTACGCCTGCGGGGTCCAGGCGCGGGCGCGGTCGGATGCGTCGCCCGGCCTGCCGTGCAGGTTGGGCATGGTGCGGCCGGTGCCGTACGGGGCCATCGCGGCGTACAGCGAAGCCGTGGCCGTCTCCACCGCGGCGGCGGCCTCCGGGCCCGCTGGGACACCGACCGACTCCAGCAGGTAACCGGCGTCGCGGGAGCAGACCGCGTCCTCGGCGGGGGCGGGGCCGGCCAGCTTGCCGCCCATGTGGCGCAGCTCGACCAGGAGCAGGGGGAAGTCGGGGACGGCCGGGCCGGCCTGTGCCAGCAGGGTGTCCACGGCCTCCGGGGTGAGATCGCGGAGCAGGGCGCAGCACTCGCGGGCGGGAATGGGGTCCCGCGGGTCCTGATAGATCTCGTCGGTCCTGCGGTAGTCCATGTCGGCCACCGTGTCGAACTCGACCGGCGCGGCCGCGCGGACCGGGGCCAGCAGCCGTTCGCCCTCGTCGGGGTCGCCGGTCCAGGCGACCGCGATCCGGGCCCAGAACCGGCCGCGCAGCGGCTCGGGGATGATCGGCAGCGGCGGCAGGCGCAGCAGCGTGAACCCGGTGCACATCTGGGGCGGCGTGGTCGGGGCCCACTCGGCGTAGGCGCGCAGCAGCGGCTCGGCGTGCTCGCCGGCGCAGTAGATGCCGCCGCCGAGTACGCGGCTGAGCGGCAGCAGCTCGGTGACCAGGGAGGTCACCACGCCCACGTTTCCCTTGCCGCCGCGCAGGGCCCAGAACAGGTCGGCCTCGTGGTCGGCGTCCGCTTCGCGCAGGGTGCCGTCCGCGGTGACGACCTGGAAGGAGCGGACCAGGTCGGAGGCGTATCCGTAGGCCCGCCCGAGCAGGGGGAGTCCGCCGCCCAGGGTGTAGCCGACCACGCCGACGTCCGTGGACGAGCCGTTGAGGGTGGCGAGGCCGTGCGGAGCCGAGGCCTCCAGCAGCAGGCTCCACTTCACGCCGGCGCCGACGGTGGCGGTCCGGGCTTCGGGATCGATCCGTACGTCGGTCATGCGGGAGGTGTTGATCAGCAGGCCGCTGTCGAGGGGGAAGTTCGCGCCGTGGCCGGTGGCCTGGACGGCGACGGGTGTACCGGTCGCCGCGGCCCAGCGCATCGCGGCGACCACGTCGTCGGCGCCGGTCGCACCGACGACGACGTCCGGGGTGTTGCGGGCGGCGAGGTTGAAGCCGGTGACTTCGTCCGCGTAGCCCTCGTCGTCGGGCCGCAGCACAGGGCCACGGATGCCGGAGAGGGCGAACAGGTCGGGAGTGTGGTCGGTGGCGGTCATCGCGTCCTCCTGGAGCGCGTGCACGTGCGCGACGGAGGGACGGCGGCGGGTCTGTTCCAAGAGGCCGTCGAGGTCCTTGTGCGTTGGTACTTCCACCTTGGACCCGCGGCCCCGACGGCGCATGCGGGAGCGTGATCGCGCCGACGCAGCGTCGGCAAAGGCGCCCCCTGGGCGGGCGTAGCGTAGACGGCATGACCCAGTACGGATCCTTCCCCGGTACGCGGCCGCGGCGGCTGCGTACGACGCCCGTCATGCGGCGCATGGTCGCCGAGACCCGCCTGCACCCCGCCGACTTCATCCTCCCCGCGTTCGTGCGGGAGGGCATCAGTGAGCCGGTGCCGATCTCGGCGATGCCCGGGGTCGTCCAGCACAGCCGCGACAGCCTGAAGAAGGCCGCCGTGGAGGCGCTGGAGGCCGGGGTATCCGGGATCATGCTCTTCGGTGTTCCGGAGGACGCGAACAAGGATGCCCTGGGCACCGCAGGGACGGACCCCGACGGGATCCTCCAGGTCGCCCTGCGGGACGTACGCGCCGAGGTCGGGGACGAACTGCTCGTCATGTCCGACCTGTGTCTCGACGAGTTCACCGATCACGGGCACTGCGGTGTGCTCGACGACCAGGGGCGCGTCGACAACGACGCGACCCTGGAGCGGTACGCCGAGATGGCCCAGGTCCAGGCCGACGCCGGCGCCCATGTGGTCGGCCCCAGCGGGATGATGGACGGACAGGTCGGGGTCGTCCGCGATGCCCTCGACCAGATCGGCCGCGAGGACGTCGCCGTCCTCGCCTACACCGTCAAGTACTCGTCCGCCTTCTTCGGGCCGTTCCGGGAAGCGGTCGCCTCTTCGCTGAAGGGCGACCGCAAGACCTACCAGCAGGATCCCGCCAACGCACGGGAATCCCTGCGGGAGTTGGCCCTCGACCTGGAGGAGGGCGCCGACATGGTGATGGTGAAGCCGGCGGGTCCGTATCTGGACATTCTCGCCAAGGTCGCCGACGCCGTGGACGTGCCGGTCGTCGCCTACCAGATCTCCGGGGAGTACTCGATGGTCGAGGCCGCCGCGGAGAAGGGCTGGATCGACCGCGACAAGGCCATCATGGAGACGCTGACCGGCATCAAGCGCGCCGGCGCCCGGAACATCCTCACGTACTGGGCCACCGAGGCCGCCCAGCGCCTGCGGTAGACGCTCAGTAGGTGAGCGCGTCGGCCAGGCTCGACTGCCAGTACGTCACGGTGAGGTTCTCGTCGACGTACACGCCCTTCGCGGGGAGCGCCGGCTTCGCGCTCCTGCCGCTGTGGAAGAAGACCTCCAGGTGCCTGGCCGTGTAGCCGTGGGCGCCGCTGCCGTCGCCGGCCGCGAGGAGTACGCCCGCGTAACCGGACTCTCCCGGTGACAGGGTGACGACCGCCTGCGGCCGGGTCTCCTCGGCGACCGGCGGGACCGCCTGGGCCTCGTCGAAGCGGACGGCCGGGTAGCCGACGAGGTCGCAGACCTTCGAACCGGTGTTGGTGACGGTGAGAAGGACGTGGTTCAGGGGGCGGGTGACCTCCGTCGCCACGGTCCTGGTGTTGGAGCCGTCGCAGGCCACGCGGCGGGTGCCGGTACCCCCGGTGGTCCTGTCCGGGGAGCCGGTCGTGGTGCCGCCCTTCGAGCCGCCCTTGGAGCCTGCTGCCGACCCTCCCGGCGTCGTACGGCTCGCCTTGGGGGCGCCGTTCCCGGCCGGCTTCGCAGTCGAGTCGTTCGCCGTGGCCGACGCCGACCCGCTCGGCTGCGCCGAGGACTTGGACGCGGCGGACGGACCCTCGTCCCGTACACCCTGTCCGTTCTCGCACGCCGTGAGGGCGAGCGCGGCGAGCGCGACCGTGGTGGCGGCGAACAGGCGGGAGCGGGCGGTACGGCTCGTGTGTGCGGTGCGTGCGGTCATGGGGTCCCCCTGGCTTGGTACGGATGGTTCGGTACAGCCGCTCGACCGGGTGACCGGGGCGGCGTGCTTGGATGACCACAGCTTGTGAGGCGATCCGTCCCGGCGGCCACAACCGCCGGTCCGGACGGGACGCCGGAACATTCGCAGGGGTCTGACCTGGGGGGACGTCATCCCCCTGGAACGCGGCCCGGGACGTCGGGGATGGAGGCACGGTGGGCGGGGACGAGTTCGCTGGACTGCTGCGGGAGTTGAAGGAGCGGTCGGGACTCAGCTACGGGGTGCTCGGCAAGCGGCTCCACCTGAGCGCCTCGACCCTGCACCGGTACGTCAACGGGGACGCCGTACCGGCCGACTACGCGCCCGTGGAGCGGCTGGCCCGCATCTGCAAGGCCACGCCCCAGGAGCTTGTGGAGCTGCATCGGCGGTGGGTTCTCGCGGATGCGCTGCGGGGGCAGAAGGCGCCGGCGGCCGGGGACGCCTCCCGTACGAGTGCCGGTGCGGGCTCCGCTTCGGGTGCGGACTCGGCGGTGGTCGCTACGGCGGCCGGTCCGGCCGACGGGGAGTCGGACGGCGTGCCCGAGGTCGAGCGGGGGACCGCGGCCGAACCGCCGGTGCGTCGGCGTCGGCGGACCGTCGCGCTCGCCGGGACCGCCGTGGCCGCGGCCGTCGTGGCCGCAGCGCTCGTCGTGCAGCTCGTGCCGGGCAGCGACGACGACGGCAAGGGACAGTCCGTGGGCGCCGCCGTGACGACCCCCACCGAGAGCGCGGGCGGCACCGCGTCGGCCGCCGCACGGCACAAGTCGCCCTCGCCGTCCGCCTCGCACCGTGGCGACGCGAGTGCCTCCGCCTCCGCTGCCGAGAGCGGCGCGACGGGCGGGCCCGCGGGCGGGGACACGGACGCCGGTGGCGCCGTCCCGCTGACCGTCGCCACGAAGCCGTACGTCTGGGACAGCCCCTGCGGTCAGCCCTACCTGCTGAACGAGGACCCCGCCCAGGTGCCACCACCGCCGAACGAGCAGGAGGCGCCGGGGTGGATCAGCGCGTTCGGCGCGGTGTCGGGTGACGAGCAGCGGCTCACGCTGAGCGTGCAGGGCACGGGCCGGGAGACGGCCGTACTGGAGGCGCTCCACGTGCGCGTGGAGAACAAGGGCGCTCCCCTCGCCTGGAACAGCTACTCCATGGGGTTCATCGGCGTCGGCTGCGGCGGCCCGGCCGAGACGAAGTCGTTCGACGTGAACCTCGACCTGGCGAACCCGGACGCCGTGGCCAAGGCCGGGCAGCGGGACTTCCCCTACACGGTGAGCGAGAGCGACCCCGAGGTCTTCTATGTGATCGCCCATGCGAAGGCGAACGACGTCAGCTGGTATCTGGAGCTCGACTGGTCCAGCGGCAACCGGCACGGGACCCTGCGGATCGACGACAAGGGGAAGCCGTTCCGGACGAGCGGGACCAAGGGGCGGCCGACGTACGGCTATCCCCTGGGCGGCGACGCGTGGGAGCGGACCGAGGGCGGCTGAGGAGCCGCCGGCCGCGCGGCAGCCCCTGGGCGTCGGGGCATGGTGCGGGCGGGCCGAGGCGGGGCGCGGGCGGGGCGCCTTGTACCGGGTGACGTCCGTATCGCGGAACAACCGGTGTACACGGCACGCATGGGCCTACGGTGCGGGCACGAACCGCATCGGGAACGAGGGACCTTCCTCGGTGCGGGCACGAACCGCGGCGTGGGCAAGGAGCCGTCCCCGCCGCGGACATGAGCCGCATCAAGGACAAGGAGCCGTCCTCGTGACCGTCGCCGATTCCGCCGCGCTGCCCGCCGCGTCCGCCTCTCTCCCGCTGCTTGCCGCGCGGGCCACCGCGGTCAAGGGGTCGGCGGTACGCGACATCCTCGCGGTCACCGCGCGCCCCGAGGTGATCAACTTCGCCGGCGGGCTGCCCGCGCCGGAGCTGTTCGACGCCGAGGGGATCGCCGCCGCCTTCCGGGACGTACTCGCCGAGGCGCCCGAGCGGGCGTTGCAGTACTCGACGACCGAGGGCGAGCCCGATCTGCGGAGCGCCCTCGCGGAGCGCACCGGCGCGCGCGGGCTCGCGACCTCGCCCGACGACCTGCTGGTCACCACCGGATCGCAGCAGGCACTGTCGCTCCTCGCCACCGTCCTGCTGGAACCCGGCGACACCGTGCTCGTCGAAAGCCCCTGCTATCTGGCGGCACTTCAGGCGTTCTCCTTCGCGGGGGCACGGGTGCTGGCCGTGCCCGGCGACGCGGCCGGGATCGACCCGGACGCACTCGACGACCTGGTGACACGGGAGCGGCCCAAGCTGCTCTACACCGTGCCCACCTTCCAGAACCCGACGGGCCGCACACTGCCCGGCGCGCGCCGGGCAGCCATCGCCTCCGTGGCCGCCCGGCGAGGGCTGTGGATCGTCGAGGACGACCCGTACGGCGAGCTGCGCTTCGAGGGCGAGCGGGTGCCGTGGATCGCCTCCTACGACGGCGCCGGGGACCGCACGGTCCTGCTCGGCTCCTTCTCCAAGGTCATGGCGCCGGGGCTGCGGCTGGGCTGGCTGCGCGCGCCCGCCGTGCTGCGCCGTGCCTGCGCCGTCGCCAAGCAGGCCGCCGACCTGCACACCCCGACCGTCAACCAGCTCGCCGCCGCACGGTACTTGGCCGACCGGGACCTCGACGCACACGTGGCCCGGGTGGCCGGTGTGTACCGCGCGCGACGGGACGCCATGCTCGCTGGGATCGGGGACGCCCTCCCGGCCGGGTCGACGTGGACCCGGCCGGAGGGTGGCATGTTCCTCTGGGCCCGCCTGCCCGAGCCGTACGACACCACGGCCCTGCTCCGTGACGTGGTGGGGCACGGGGTGGCGTACGTGCCCGGCGCGCCCTTCTACGCGGTCACCCCGGAGACGTCGACGATGCGCCTGTGCTTCGTCACACAGACCCCGGACGAGATCGCGGAGGGGCTGCGCCGACTCGCCTCGGGCCTGCGTGGCTGACGCCCGCCGTCGTCACCACCGTCACCACCGTCGCCGGGGAGGTGCTGCCGTGCCGGTCAGTCCCACCAGAAGGACCACACCGGCTCGTTCAGCACCTCCTGCTCGGCATACGTCCGCAGCGTCGGGTGGTGCCCCTGCGTGATGTTGTCCGGGCAGAACGCGAAGTGCTCGGCGGCGACCGCCTCGGCCTCCGCCACGGTCGTCGGCGGCGCCGCCACGGACACCACCAGCTGGTCGAAGGTCAGGGCCACCACACGTATCCCGAAGCGGTCCTCCCAGGACCGCAGGACCGCGCACAGGCGCGCCACGTCGTTCTCGTGGTTCAGCGGGCCCGACCAGCCGAGCGCCGCCGGGATGTCCGCACTCCGGCGCGCCGGGACGAGGGCGAGGCGGGGCTTCTTCAGCCACGAGCCGTGGTCCGCGAGGGCGTCCACGATCTCCGCGGCGCGGGCGTCCGGGTCGGCCTCCAGCGGCGTGGCGGCGGCGAGCCCCGGCCACGCCGGTCCGTACGGCGCGACCGTCGCGTCATAGGGGTCCGGCTTGCCGAGGAGGGGTTCCACGACCTCCCTGCTCGCGTAGTCCTCGTCGCCGTCGAGCTCCTCTGCCGCGTACTGCTCCCAGAAGTCGGCCAGCACCTCGTCGGCGTCGTGGTCCCCGGGGTACGACATCTCGCCGGGCATCAACTCCCAGTCCCCGGGGCCCTCCTGTGAGCCGCCGACGTCCAGCAGCACCGGCAGCAGACCGAGCGTGCGGGCGGGGGCCAGCGCGGTCCAGGCCCCCGGGGCGGGCCGCTCCTCGGCATGCCACACCAACGGCTCGTGCCACGCCCCTTCGTGGGTCGCGTCGATCAGTCTCCCGGCGGGGAGTTCGAGCCCGAGGGTGCGCCCGCTCGGGTCTGCCGCCAGCCGTGGCAGCGGATTGGGAAGAGTCGCCATGCCGGTGACTGTAGGGGCCCCCACTGACAACGGGGCCGCTCCGCTCCCTTACCGGGCTGCGGTGAACGACGCCCAGGCCTCCGGCGAGACGCGGAGGTGATCTCCCGCCGGGTTCTTGGAGTCGCGGAGGTGGACTGCGGTCACCTTGCCGGACTGGGGCCCGGAGTAGGCGACTTCGAGGCAGTCGCCGCCCTGCTCGGTGCTGTAGCTGGACTTGAACCACTGCAGTGCGGCGTTCATCGCTCTCCTAGCGAACGGTCCAACAGGCGCTCTGTCTCCTGGGCGTTGAGAGCCTGTGTTCGCAGCATCGCATATTTGCGCTCCAGGATGGACACCTGGCCGGGGTCGGCGATCATCCAGCCGTTGAGCTGGGCCTCGACGTATGCGACCCGCTGGTGATCGGGTGTCTCGATGAGGACGAAGGGCCCGGACAGCCCGGCATGGAAGTCCCGGCCGACCGGCATGACCTGGAGGGTGACTCCGGGGAGTCGACTGCAGGCGTGCAGATGGTGCATCTGCTCCAAGTGGACATCGTCGCCGCCGAGCCGGTCCATCAGTGTCGCCTCGGAGATGACGAAGCTGGCGGTCGGCGAGCCCTTGCGCTGAAGGATCTGCTGCCGAGCCATGCGGGCAGCCACGCGCTGTTGGGTCTCGTCGTCGGTAAGGCTGGGCACCTCGTTGCGGAACACCGCCCGGGCGTACGCCTCGGTCTGCAAGAGTCCGGGCAGCGCCTGGTTCTGGTACGACGAGAGGGCCAAGGCTTCTCGCTCCAGATCGATGAACTCGGCTGCCCAGCGCGGAAAAAGGTCCACCTCCGGCATGTTGTCCACGCCGACGACCAGCACCCCCTTCGTGCGTAGAAGTTCATCGAGGTGTTCGGCCAAGTCCCTCTTCAGCGGGCGCCTGCCCTGCTCGATCGAGGCGACGGTCTCCTCATCGACCAGCAGCCTCTCGGCGAGCGATCGCTGGGTGTATCCCTCGGCCCGACGGAATGCGGCCACCTGGGCGCCCAGCATCCTCATGGCCGACGCATTCTTCCGTGGACGCTTTCCGGCAGTCATGTCCGACCAACTCCCCACCCCTGGACGGGTCTGACCCCGCACGAACCCGTACAGAAAATCCGTACTGCCTCACGCAGTGATCCACGGTAGTGACTCTGCGCAACTCTCGTCCCGTGAACGAGACCATCCATCTCCCGCCCCTGCGCGAGCGTTTCTTCCGACGCGACCGGCGGTCCGTCCCCGCCGTCAGGCGGTTCGCCCGCGAGACCCTCGCCGGGTGGGGACTCACCGGTACCGAACGGGCCGACGACGTATTGCTGTGCGTGAGCGAGCTCGCGACCAACGCCCTCGTGCACGCCGTCCCGCCCGGACGGCACTTCCGGGTCTTCCTGCGCTACGACGGCACCGTCCTGCGGGTCGAGGTGCACGACAGCGGGCCGGGGGTGCCGCGGATCGCGGACCGGGCCGACGAGGGCGGCCGGGGGCTGCTGCTGGTGGCCGCGTTCGCCGACCGGTGGGGGGTCGACGAACGGAACCCGGGCAAGGCGGTGTGGTGTGAATTCGGCGGGTGCAAGAGCCCAACGCCGCTGCGGCTGAAAGGGAGTTGATGCGGACGGCCCCGGTGGAACGGTGCTGTCACCGTTCCACCTGGGACGGTGGAGCCGTCGCTTTTGCTGCCATTCGCAGCAGATTGGGAGTCCCTGCGCCCAGTAAGTAAGGAGCCTTCTT
>NZ_JBHXJC010000007.1:27414-172896 GCF_042723265.1 Streptomyces sp. NPDC058371
GCTAAACCACCCGCAGGATTGGTTGCTATCACTTCGGCAGTACAAAAACCCCACCCCGCCTGAGCCCAAAGGGCGTGTACCCCACCCTCCCCCGGGCCCCTTTCCCCCCCCCCCCCCCCCCGGGGCCGTGAGGTCCGCGCGTCCTGCCGGCCGTCAGAGACGCTCGGGCGTCCTGATGCCCAGCAGGGACATGCCCTGCTGGAGGGTGCGGGCCGTGATGTCGCAGTAGAAGAGACGGTTCTCGACCTGCGCGGGCGTCTCCGCCTTCAGGACCGGGCACTTGTCGTAGAAGGTCGTGTAGTGCGACGCCAGCTGGTAGAGGTACGCGGCCAGCTTGTGCGGCGCGTACTCGGCGGCGGTCTCCGCGAGCGTCTCCGCGAACTGGTCGATGTGCAGGCCCAACGCCCGCTCGGCAGGCGCCAGTTCGAGCTCCGGGTGGGCGGCGGGGCGGACCTCGCCGGCCTTGCGGAGGATCGACTGGATCCGGGCGTACGCGTACTGGAGGTAGACGGACGTGTCGCCGTTCAGCGAGACCATCTGGTCCAGGTCGAACTTGTAGTCGCGGTTGGCGGACGTCGACAGGTCCGCGTACTTCACCGCGCCGATGCCGACCTGGGTGCCGCGCTCGGCGATCTCCTGCTCCGACAGCTGACCCTGCACGTCCTTCTCGCGCACGACCGCCGTCGCCCGCTCGACCGCCTCGTCCAGCAGATCGACCAGCCGGACCGTCTCGCCCTCACGGGTCTTGAACGGCTTGCCGTCCTTGCCGAGCACCGTGCCGAAGGCGAGCTGCACGGCACTCACGTCGTCGTTCAGCCAGCCGGCCCGCCGGGCGGTCTCGAAGACCATCTTGAAGTGCAGCGACTGCCGGGCGTCGACCACGTACAGCAGCGTGGAGGCCTTCAGGCCGAAGACACGGTCGCGGATCGCGGAGAGGTCGGTCGCCGCATAGCCGTAGCCACCGTCGGACTTCTTCACGATCAGCGGGACCGGGTTGCCGTCCGGGCCCTTGACGTCATCGAAGAACACGCAGAGCGCGCCCTCGGAGCGGACGGCGACGCCCGACTCCTCCAGGAGGCGGCACGTCTCGTCCAGCATGTCGTTGTAGCCGGACTCGCCGACCACGTCCGCGTCGCGGATCTCCATGTCCAGCTTGTCGAAGACGGAGTAGAAGTAGATCTTCGACTCGTCCACGAACTTCTGCCACAGGGCCAGCGTCTCCGGCTCGCCCGCCTGGAGGTCCACCACCCGGCGCCGCGCCCGCGTCTTGAACTCCTCGTCGGAGTCGAAGATCGCGCGCGAGGCCTTGTAGAGCCGGTTCAGGTTGGACATGGCCTCCTCGCCGGAGACCTCGCCGCCCTTGTGGTCCAGCTCGTGCGGGTGCTCGATCAGATACTGGATGAGCATGCCGAACTGGGTGCCCCAGTCGCCGATGTGATGACGCCGTACGACGCTCTCGCCGGTGAACTCCAGGATCTGGACCACCGCGTCGCCGATCACCGCGGAGCGCAGGTGCCCCACGTGCATTTCCTTCGCCACGTTCGGCTGCGCGTAGTCGATGACCGTCGTGCCCGGGTGCTCGGCGCGCGGGACGCCGAGGCGGCCCTCGGTGTCCGCGGCCCGCGCGGCGAGGTTCTCGGTGATCGCGCCGTCGGTGATCGTCAGGTTCAAAAAGCCGGGTCCGGAGACCTCGATCTCCTTGATCACGTCACCCGACTCGACCCGCGCCACCACCTGCGCCGCCAGCTCGCGCGGATTCGCCTTCGCCTTCTTCGCGAGCGCCAGGATCCCGTTGGCCTGGAAGTCGGCCCGGTCACTTCGTCGCAGCAGCGGGTCCGCGGCACCGGCCTCCGGCAGAGCTGCCGAGAGGGCGTCCGCGAGGCGCTGGTGGACGGAAGCGGTGAGGGACGTGACCGAGGCCATGGAGTGGATGCCGTTCTGCTCGGGTTCCGAAGGATTCCGCAGCCGCGCGAGGTGCGCGGCGGCTGCGAAAACCCAGTATCCCATGCGGTGAAAAGCCGTTTTCGCTCTTCCGGGCCGAGCTGGGAGAATGGTGCGGTCAGCCGTACTGGCGTATGAGAAAGAAGGACGTGCCGATCGTGGCTCAGAGCACCGAGACCACCGACTGGGTCTCCCGTTTCGCGGATGAGGTCATCGAGGAGTCGGAGCGTCGGGCCCCGGGCAAACCGGTCGTCGTCGCCTCCGGACTCTCGCCCTCCGGTCCGATCCACCTCGGCAACCTCCGCGAGGTCATGACCCCGCACCTGGTCGCCGACGAGATCCGCCGCCGCGGGTACACGGTGCGCCATCTGATCTCCTGGGACGACTACGACCGCTACCGCAAGGTCCCGGCCGGCGTCCCCGGTGTCGACGACTCCTGGGCCGAGCACATCGGCAAGCCGCTGACCTCCGTCCCGGCGCCCGCCGGCTCCGCGTACGCGAACTGGGCCGAGCACTTCAAGGCCGCGATGACCGCCGCGCTGGCCGAGCTGGGCGTGGAGTACGACGGGATCAGCCAGACCGAGCAGTACACCTCGGGCGTCTACCGCGAGCAGGTCCTCTTCGCGATGAGGCACCGCGGTGACATCGACGCGATCCTCGACCAGTACCGCACCAAGAAGGCACCGGCCAAGAAGCAGTCGCAGAAGCCCCTCGACGAGGCCGAGCTGGAGGCCGCCGAGGGCTCCGGCGCGGCGGACGAGGACGACGGCAGCGGGTCCGCCGCCGGGTACTTCCCGTACAAGCCCTACTGCGGGCAGTGCGAGAAGGACCTCACGACGGTCACCTCGTACGACGACGACACCACCGAGCTCACCTACACCTGCTCGGCCTGCGGCTTCTCCGAGACCGTCCGGCTGAGCGAGTTCAACCGCGGCAAGCTGGTCTGGAAGGTCGACTGGCCCATGCGCTGGGCCTACGAGGGCGTGATCTTCGAGCCCAGCGGCGTCGACCACTCGTCGCCGGGGTCCTCGTTCCAGGTCGGCGGCCAGATCGTCGGGATCTTCGGCGGCAAGCAGCCGATCGGTCCCATGTACGCGTTCGTGGGCATCAGCGGCATGGCCAAGATGTCGTCCTCGAAGGGCGGCGTGCCCACGCCGGCCGACGCGCTCCAGATCATGGAGCCGCAGCTGCTGCGCTGGCTGTACGCCCGCCGCCGGCCCAACCAGTCCTTCAAGATCGCCTTCGACCAGGAGATCCAGCGGCTGTACGACGAGTGGGACAAGCTCGCCGCCAAGGTCGCCGACGGGAGCGTGCTCCCGGCCGACGCCGCCGCGTACGTGCGCGCGGTCGGCACCGCCGCCGGGGAACTGCCCAGGACCCCGCGCCCGATGCCGTACCGCACGCTCGCCTCGGTCGCCGACATCACCGCCGGCGCCGAGGACCAGACCCTGCGGATCCTGAGCGAACTCGACCCCGGCAACCCGCTCACCTCCCTCGACGAGGTCCGGCCCCGGCTGGACAAGGCCGAGACCTGGATCAACACGCAGGTCCCCGCCGAGGAGCGGACCGTCGTCCGCGACGAGCCCGACGTCGACCTGCTCAAGTCCCTCGACGACCAGGGCCGCGACTCGCTGCGGCTGCTGCTGGAGGGACTGGAGGCGAACTGGTCCCTGGACGGCCTGACCCACCTCGTCTACGGCGTCCCGAAGGTCCAGGCCGGCTTCTCCGCCGAAGCAGGCCCCAAGGAGCTCCCGCCGGAGATCAAGGTCGCCCAGCGCACCTTCTTCGCGCTCCTGTACCACCTGCTCGTCGGCCGCGACACCGGCCCGCGCCTGCCCACACTGCTGCTCGCCGTGGGCCAGGACCGGGTGCGCAAGCTGCTCGGCGCCTGACCGCCCGCGGACACGAGGAGGGGCTCCCGGTGATCACCGGGAGCCCCTCCTCGTATCCGCCCCTGACTCAGGCGATGTGGTCCTCCTCCAGCTCCGCGTTGAAGCGGTTCTGGAAACGGTTCATGTAGCGCTTCAGCTCACTGTCGGTGAGCGTGACGCCCCACGTGGCCTCGACGTTGTTGCCGAACTCGCCCTTCGTGGGCAGGCCCTGGCCGTTTATCGACTGCCGGAACACCTGGTAGAAGCTCTCCTCGCGGGACTTCTCGTCGGCGAGCGGCGTCTGCTCCTCGCGCGGTCCGGGAATCGGCAGCTGCTCCGGCTCGGGAGCCGCGCCCTCACCCAGCTGACGGGTGCGGCCCGGACCCGCCGGGATCGGGAAGCTGCCCGTCTCCTCGGGACCCGGCTCGTACTGCTGCGACTCCTGCTCCTCGTACCACTGCTCGTACTGCTCCTCGGGCACGTACGTGGGGTCGTAACCGCCCTCGTAGACGACCTGCTGGGGAGCCTGCGCCGAGAACCAGGGGCTCTCCGGCCCCGCGTCCTGCTGCTCCTGCGCGTACTCCGGCTGCTCGGCGTACTGGTCGCCCCCGGGACCCCGGCGCTGCTCGACGGGAGACACCGCCCCGGCGAGTACGGGCTCACCGCCCGCGGCACGGGTGTCCGCCGCCGTGCCGAGCTGCGGGTGCCGCGGCGCCGGCGGCAGCAGCGCCGGCTCGATACCGGCCGCCGCGAGGCCCGCCGGGGCCGTCTCGGCGAGCGGGACGCCGAACCGGGCCAGCCGCAGCGGCATCAGGGACTCCACCGGCGCCTTGCGGCGCCAGGCGCGGCCGAAGCGGGAGCGCAACCGGGCCTGGTAGACCAGACGCTCCTGCTCCAGCTTGATGACCTGGTCGTAGGAGCGCAGCTCCCACAGTTTCATCCGGCGCCACAGCAGGAAGGTGGGCACCGGCGAGAGCAGCCAGCGGGTGAGGCGGACGCCCTCCATGTGCTTGTCCGCCGTGATGTCCGCGATCCGGCCGATCGCGTGCCGGGCGGCCTCGACCGACACGACGAACAGGATCGGGATCACCGCGTGCATGCCGACGCCCAGCGGATCGGGCCAGGCCGCGGCGCCGTTGAACGCGATCGTCGCCACCGTCAGCAGCCACGCCGTCTGGCGCAGCAGCGGGAACGGGATGCGGATCCAGGTCAGCAGCAGATCCAGGGCGAGCAGGACGCAGATACCCGCGTCGATGCCGATCGGGAACACGTACGAGAAGTTCCCGAAGCCCTTCTTGAGGGCGAGCTCGCGGACCGCCGCATACGAACCGGCGAAGCCGATGCCGGCGATGACCACCGCTCCCGCGACGACCACGCCGATGAGAATGCGGTGCGTCCGAGTGAGCTGCACTGGCGCGGCCACCGGTAATCCCCTCCCCTTGCGTGTTGTTGCGCGCAACAGGGTGGCACATGTGTACGGCGTACGGGTGCCCGGTCCGTCAGGAGCCCGGCTCGCGCGGGCGCCGGACTCCTGCAAGTGGTCTGACCGGAGGGCGAGTTGGACGACGGATCGGCCGTCAACCCGCTCCGGGGCCGGACCTCGACCGGTGCCCCGTCAGTCCTTCTTGGCGGACTTGGACGGGGAGGCGGACTTGGACGGCGAGGCACTCGCCTTGCCGGACTTCGACGACTTCGACGACGGCTTCGACTCCTTCGACGAAGGGGACGACGACTTGGCCGCCGACTTCGACGGGGAGGCACTCGCCTTGCCGCCGTCACCGTTCGCGGCGGACACCGCGGCCACCGCCTCCTTCGCCGCCTTCTCCGTGGCCTTCACCAGGTCACCGGCATCGGGAGACTTCTCGCCCGCGAGGCCCGCGCCGTTGTAGTCGACGGTGATGACGACGTTCTCGACGCGCGTCACGACCGACTGCTGCTTGAAGGTGCCTTCCTTCTTCTTCAGCTCGTAGCGCACGGCCGTCGCCTCGTCGCCCGTCCCGGACACCGGCTCCGACTTGGTGTTCTTCGCGCCGGTCACCGCCGTGGCGCCCTTGACCTGCTTCTCGTAGTACGTGTGCGCCAGCTTGTCGCCGGCGCCACGCGAGTCCGAGTCGAAGCGCAGCATGGCCACGTTCAGCCAGCGGTACTGCGAGCCCTTCACGCCGTTGCTGTCGAGGCTGTCCCAGTAGCAGTTGCCGCGTGTCGAGATGTCGTCCGACTTGCCCTCATTGCCGGACTTCTTGGCCTTCGGTACTAGATCGCCCAAGGTCTTCTTCGACACCGCCGAACACGGCTCGGGCAGCTTCGCGTACGCGGCCGCCGCAACCTGGCTCGGCGAGGCGCTCGCGGACGACGCGCTCTCGTCGGCTGCCTTCTTCGCGTCGTCACCGGAGCCGGAGTCCGAGGAACAGCCGGCGACGACGAGCATCGCCGGGACGGCGGCGGCGCACACAAGGATGCGGTCGCGTCGCCGAACTCGCTGGTCTCGCTGGGCTCGCTGTGCAGGTCGGTGCATGGTTCCTTCACTCAAGACGGCTCGTGGGTCGGGCGCACACGGCACGTGCGACCGGTCGGTCCGAGGGGCCACGGTACGCGGTGGGCGCGCGGCACGTTTCCCGTTCAGGAGGTTCGGCAGGGGGCCCGAGCGGCCCCGCGGACCCCCTACGCGTTGAACGCGTCGACCAGCTTCTGCGCCAGTTTCAGCGCCCTGTCCTGCGATTCCTCGCTGTCCGGGACGGCGCCGACCTGAGCCGGCTGCTCCTCGTACTCGATCGTCACGACCACGTTGGACGTGCGGAACACCACAGTCACCGTGCGCTGCTGGGCGGTCGAACCGGACGTGCTCAGCTTGTCGTCGAGGAAGGCCTCGTCGCCGAGACCGTCGAGGATGCGGGGCTGGAGATCGGCCGGGGTCTCACTCGCCGTGGCGGACCCGGAGGGGGTGCCGTCGCCGGGGTCCGCGTCCCCGGCGGAGCCGGACGGCGTGCTCTCCGGCGTCGAACCCTTCGCCGGGGAGCCGGAACCGGCGGTGTCCGAACCGGAGGGCTCGGGCAGATCCGCCGCGTCCTCCTTGGTCGTGTACACCTTCGACGCCCGGGCGGCATCGCTCACGGAGTTGTCGTACGACACCACCCGCTCGAAGTCGACGAAGAGATGGTCCGTCGCGTCCGTCGACTCCACCTTCCAGCGGCAGCCGACCTTCCGGTCCGTGTCGAACGTCTGCGTGGCCTCGCCGGCGTACGCCTTCTCGCGCTGCTGCTCGTCCGTGAGCTGCTCGATCCCGGGCAACAGCGAGTCCAGCGAGCTGTGATCCACCGCGGCGCACGCCTCGGGGAGAGTGCGGTACTTGCCGGGCTGGGCCGCGGTCGCCGACGCGGTGGTGTCGCCGGCCTTGGAGTCGCCGACCTCGTCGCCGCTCCCCGAGCCGCCGGTGCAACCGGCCAGCAGTGCCGCGAGGAGCACGGCGGCGCCGGGTACGTACGCCTTCCGCTGCATGGTGAGGCTCCTCTCGACGGTGCCCTCGGTTCGGTCCTGGGCTGGTGTCCTGTGGTTATTCGCTTGCCGCGCGAGGGCGGCCGCAGGGAACAATGTGTATCGCACGCACTGCCGTGACCGCTGGTCCGTTGTCCCATACGTCGATCTTGGCGCCGGTTTTGCGATTTGAGACTTCTGTTGGTTTTCCGGGGGAATGAGGACGAAATGTCGTACGTGGAAGTGCCGGGTGCGAAGGTTCCCATCCGGATGTGGACCGATCCGGCCTCGGTCGAGGACGTCGCACTCCGCCAGCTCCAGAACGTCGCGACGCTGCCCTGGATCAAGGGCCTCGCCGTCATGCCGGACGTGCACTACGGCAAGGGCGCGACGGTCGGTTCCGTCATCGCCATGCGCGACGCGGTGTGCCCGGCGGCGGTGGGTGTGGACATCGGCTGCGGGATGTCCGCGGTCAAGACGTCTCTGACGGCCAATGATCTGCCGGGGGACCTTTCGCGGCTTCGGTCGAAGATCGAGGAGGCCATTCCGGTCGGGCGGGGGATGCATGACTCCCCGGTCGAGCCGGGGCGGTTCCATGGCCTTGCCACGGCGGGATGGGACGACTTCTGGGGGCGGTTCGACGGGGTTGCGGACGCGGTGAAGTTCCGGGAGGAGCGGGCGACCAAGCAGATGGGAACGCTTGGCGGGGGCAATCACATGATCGAAACCTGTCTCGATGAGTCGGGTTCGGTCTGGCTGATGCTGCATTCCGGTTCGCGGAACATCGGCAAGGAACTGGCCGAGTACCACATCGGCGTCGCCCAGAAGCTCCCGCACAACCAGGGCCTGGTCGACCGCGATCTCGCGGTGTTCGTCTCCGACACCCCGCAGATGGCGGCCTACCGGAACGACCTCTACTGGGCGCAGGAGTACGCCAAGCACAACCGCGCCCTCATGATGGCGCTCCTCAAGGACGTGATCCGCAAGGAGTTCAAGAAGGCCAAGCCGACCTTCGAGACGGAGATCTCCTGCCATCACAACTACGTGGCGGAGGAGCGGTACGAGGGCATGGACCTGCTCGTCACTCGCAAGGGCGCGATCCGCGCGGGCAGCGGGGAGTTCGGAATCATCCCCGGTTCGATGGGCACCAGCTCGTACATCGTGAAGGGCCTCGGCAACGAGAAGGCCTTCAACTCGGCCTCGCACGGCGCCGGCCGACGCATGAGCCGGAACGCCGCGAAGCGTCGTTTCACGACGAAGGACCTGGAGGAGCAGACGCGGGGCGTCGAGTGCCGCAAGGACTCGGGCATCGTGGACGAGATTCCGGGCGCGTACAAGCCGATCGAGCAGGTGATGGAACAGCAGCGTGACCTCGTGGAGGTCGTGGCGAAGCTGAAGCAGTTCGTCTGCGTGAAGGGCTGACGACGCGGGGCCCCGGTCCGGGGGCCCCGCTCGGTTCCGGTCCGACTGGGGGCCGGGTCGGCGTCGGCTCCGGGTCGGGTTCCTCTACTGCCGGCAGTGGATCGCCGAGCACGAAAGCAGTTCCGGCGGCGCCGACCGGTCTCAGCGGAACGCGGCGACATTGCGGGCGGCCCAGTCGGCGAAGGAGCGCGGGGCGCGGCCGAGGACCCGCTGGACGTCCGGGCTGACACGCAGCTCGGCCGGGCTCGGGGAACCGAGGATGTCCAGGGTGTCGTCGGCGAGCGCCGCCGGCATGCTCTGGGTCATGGCGGTCTTCGCCTCCTCGCGGGTGAGCTCGTGAAACCTCACTGGCGAGCCCAGCGCGGCGGCGATGGCCTCCGCCTGCCGGCGCGGAGTGATCACCTCCGGGCCGGTCAACTCGTAGACGCCGCCGCTGTGCCGGTCGTCCAGCAGGCAGGCTGCCGCGACCGCGGCGATGTCCGCCGGGTCGATGATCGGCACCCCGACGTCGCCGAAGGGCGCGGCGACCATCTGCTGCGTGCGGACGGAATCGGCCCACCACAGGGCGTTGGAGGCGAAGCCGCCCGGCCGCAGGACGGCCCACTCCAGGCCGGACTCCCGCAGCGTGTCCTCCAGCGCGCGCATCGCGATCCGCGTCCGGCCGGAGGGCCTGGTCACCACGCCCTGCGTGGAAAGCAGGACGACCCGGCGGACCCCGCCGGCCGCAGCTTCGCCGATGATGTCGGCGGGGTTGGCTCCAGTGGCGTGCAGATCGCCGGACAGCAGCAGGAACAGCGCCTCCGCCCCGGCCAGCGCGGGCTTGAGGCCGGCCGGCTCGGCCAGATCGGCCACTACGTGGCGGACGCCGTTCGGCACCGCCGCCGTGTGCCGTGACACAGCCGTCACCTGCCGGCCCGCCTCGGCCAGTGCCTGCGTCAACGGCCGGCCGATGTTTCCGGTAGCCCCGGTCACCACGATCATGATCAGCTCCTTGTCGGATGTCCTCTGTGCCCCGCACGCTAGGAGAATGGGCTAACTTTTGGTAAGGACATACCTTGAGGTAAGCTCCTGGCATGGCGGGAGGCGCGCAGACCGGACAGGCCGAGACGGGCAAGCGGTATGACGTGTTTCACACCGACTGCCCCGCGCGCGATGTGGTCGACCACGTGACCAGCAGGTGGGGCATCTGGGTGCTGATCTCCTTGCGGAGCAAGGGTCTCCGGTTCTACGAGCTGCGCGAGAGCATCCAGGGCATCAGCGAGAAGATGCTCGCCCAGACCCTGCGCGCGCTGGTTCAGGACGGCCTGGTCTGGCGGGAGGTCGAGCCGACGACGCCGCCCCAGGTCACCTACGGGCTGACCGAGTTCGGCCGGGACGTCGGCGAGCCGCTGACGGAGCTGTTCGACCGGATCACACGGCGGCTGTCGCCGCACAGCGCGGGTTAGCGCGGTGGCGCTACCGCGGTCGGTCTCTCAGCTGCTTCGGTCGAGGAGAGCCGTGCGGAGGGCTTGCGGGAAGGCCGGGTCCAGCTTCAGAGTCTCGGTGGCGTAGCCCTGTACCGAGCCGTAGCGGGTGTTGAGGGCGGCCAGGAAAAGGGTCATCACCTCGGCGGGGGCCGTGGCGTACGCCGGCCAGGTCAGCTCGGACGTCGGGTTGGCCGCGTGCCAGTCGGCCACCAGGCGGGGCGTCGCCCGTTCCGTGAGGGCGAAGTCCTCGACGATCGTCCGCTCCGGGACATCCAGAAGGGCGAGCACCAGCGCCGCCACCAGGCCCGTACGGTCCTTGCCCGACGCGCAGTGGAAGACCAGCGGTGCTCCCGACTGGGCTGCCGCACCGATCAGTTGCAGCGTCTCCCGGATCTCCTTCGTGCCGTCCTCGGCCACCTCCAGGTACCGCTCCGCCAGATACGGACCGGCGGCGACGGAGGCGGGCAGCGTCGCCTGGTCGTACGGGCGGTGCTCGATGCTCAGGTTGTGGTACGCCAGCGACGGGTGCTCGGGGACCCGGCCCCGCGCCTCGATCTCCCAGGGGTAGCGGAGGTCCAGGACCGTGCGGATGCCCAGCGACAGGAAGCGGCCCCAGTCCGCGGCGTCCGCGGCGTTCTCGACGTCAGCGGCGTCCGCGGCTTTCGCGCCGTCCCGGCCCGTCAACTTGCCCAGGGAGTCCGCCCGGAACAGGAGGCCCGGGCGGACCGTCCTGCCGTCCTCCGTGGCGTAGCCGCCCAGATCGCGGAAGTTGTGCAGGCGGGCGAAAGGTATGTGTCTGTTCACAACGGGTCAGCCTAGGCCGGGGTTGAGCCGTCGGAAGATCACTGCTTTGCGTGCATGACCGCGTAGATCATCACGAACGCGACGATGTGGATGCCGAAGAGGAAGTACGCCAGGTAGTACCAGACGTAACGTTCCCGCTTCTTCTCCAGGTCCAGCTGGTTCTGTTCCTGGTTGCGCCGACGCTGTTCCTCATCGACCGGTGGCGTCGGCTCGGGCATCACACGTCCCGGTGGATCTTCGTGTTCGACGCCTGGGCCCGGGGGCGGACGATGAGGAGGTCGATGTTGACGTGGCTGGGGCGGGTGACGGCCCAGGTGATGGTCTCGGCGACGTCGTCCGCGGTGAGCGGCTCCGCCACGCCCGCGTACACCTTCGCCGCCTTCTCCTCGTCCCCGCCGAACCGCGTCAGCGCGAACTCGTCCGTCCTGACCATGCCGGGCGCCACCTCGACGACCCGGACCGGCGTGCCGACGATCTCCAGCCGGAGCGTCTCCGCGAGCACGTGCTCCGCGTGCTTGGCGGCGACATAGCCGCCACCGCCCTCGTACGTGCCGTGACCGGCGGTCGAGGAGAGCACGACGACCGTGCCGTCGCCGCTCGCCGTCAGGGCGGGGAGCAGGGCCTGGGTGACGTTCAGGGTGCCGATGACGTTCGTCTCGTACATCTGGCGCCAGTCCGCCGGGTCGCCGGTCGCGACCGGGTCGGCGCCGAGGGCTCCGCCCGCGTTGTTGACCAGGACGCCGACCGTCTTGAAGGCGGAGGCGAACTCGTCGACCGCCACGCGGTCCGTGATGTCCAGCGCGTACGCCGTCGCCTGACCGCCCGCCGCGGTCAGCTCCTCCGCCAGTGCCTCGATGCGGTCCTTGCGGCGGGCGGTCAGTACGACGCGGTAGCCCGCCGCGGCGAGCTGCCTGGCCGTCGCGGCGCCGATGCCGCTGCTCGCGCCGGTGACTACAGCGATGCGGGAGGCGGCTGAGGGGGTCATTGCGGCTGCTCCTCGGTGCGGTTCGTGCGGTGTCTTGGGGTGCGGTCGTGCGGTGTCTTGGGGTGCGGTGGTCTTGGGCGGCGCCGTGCGGTGTCGTGCGGTGCCGTGCCCGTGCGGTGTCGTGCGGTGTCGTGCCGTGCGGTGCCGTGCCCGTGCGGTGTCGTGCGGTGTCGTGCCGTGCGGTGTCGTGCCCGTGCGGTGTCGTGCCGTCAGGATAGGTGGCGGCTCGGAGGGGTGGCTTGTCGGCGGGGTGGGCCGCGACTCAGTTGCCGCCTCGCGGGGCGTACATGATGACCGCCATGCCGGCGAGGCAGACCAGTGCGCCCGTGACGTCCCAGCGGTCCGGGCGGTAGCCGTCCGCGACCATGCCCCAGGCCAGGGAGCCGGCGACGAACACTCCGCCGTACGCGGCGAGGATGCGGCCGAACGCGGCATCCGGCTGCAGCGTGGCGACGAAGCCGTACGCGCCCAGGGCCAGTACGCCGCCGCCGATCCACAGCAGGCCGCGGTGCTCGCGTACGCCCTGCCAGACCAGCCAGGCGCCGCCGATCTCGAACAGGGCGGCGAGGAGGAACAGGGCGGAGGAGCGTACGACGAGCATGCGGTCACCCTCGCACGGGGCGCGTCCCGGTCGGAGCGCGTGTCTCACCTGTTGGGCGGCGCCTGGGGGGCGTCGTGGGTGGGATACATGCGGTGACAGGTGGACTCGTGAGTGGTGGTGGAGGAGCGGAGCGGGCGTATGCGGAAGTTCTGTGCGGTGGGTGTGGGTGCGGGTGCGTTGCTGCTGGCCGTGGCGGGCGGGGGTGCGTCCGCCGCTGCCGCTGCCGCGCCCGAGGCGGATCTCGCCTATCACGGGTACGTGGCCATGGAGGGCGGCCTCGTCGATGTGCGGATGACTCCCCGGAACCACGGTCCCGCCGATGTCGCCGACGCGACGGTGCGACTGCGGTGGTCGGTGCGGCTTGCCGATCGGCAGGAGCTGCCGGAGGGGTGTGCGCGGGCGGGGGCGCGGGCGGTGCTGTGCCGGACGGGGGCGTTGGCCGCGGACGATGTGGGGGCGGAGATTCGGCTGCGGGTGCGGCTGGCGGGGGCGGGCGCCCGAGTGCCGGCCGAGGTGACCTTGGTGATCGACACGGTGTGGAGCGGGGGTGCGGTGGATCGGAATCACCAGAACGACCACCGGCAGGTGCTGGCGCTGGATACGGGGGATGCGTACGCGTTCTAGGGGTTCGCTTTGTGCCGGTGGGTGGGTGGGTGGTTCGCCGTCCGGCGGTGGGTGGGTCGGGGCCGTGCCGGTACATCCGCCCGTCGCCCTACCGGCTGTGCTGTCTTCTGGGGGCGCTCGCTTGCCCGTCCTCACGCATGGCGACGGGCATTTGATGTACCGGCACGGCCCCTTCGGTGCGTGGGCGGCTGCGGGTCGGATGGTCATAGCTGCGGGCATGCGTGCCGCTCGGGGCGATGGGGGTCCCCCCGCTCGAGCGGAGCCGAGAGTGGGGGAGGGTGGGCGCAGCGGCACCCCCGCGGCGCCGGGCTCGCCGACCCACCCCTGCGCCGGCACCAGCGCACGGTGCCAATGGAGGTAGGGGAGTTGGCCCACCCAGGCGCCGGCATCCGCGCCGGGTGCGCAGGCAGGTAGGGGACCGGGCCCACCCGGGCCGTACGGCGCAGGCGCCGGGGTCGCCGGCCCACGTGGGTGTCGGCACCCGGAACCCCCGGAGGGGTTAGCTGCGTCGTACGATTTCTGCATGGCGCAGAGGAGAGACGCGGGGGAGAACAAGAGGACGCGGCTGCTGGAAGAGCTGTCGTCGGAGTCACGCCGCTACATGGCCTCGTACGCCCTGTTCAACCAGGCGGTCGCCGACCACCTGGATCTGCACCCGACGGACCTGCAGTGCCTGAACCTCCTCGGCCTGGAGGGCACTCCGGTGACCACGGGCCGGATCGCCGAGCTGACGGGCCTGACGACCGGCTCGGCGACCCGGCTGGTGGACCGGCTGGAGCGCGCGGGCTACGTCGTACGGGAGCGGGACGCCACCGACCGGCGCCGCGTCCTCGTGGCCACCGTTCCCGAGAAGGCCGCCGAGCTCGGGCGGATGTGGGATCGGCTGAGCGTCGGCTGGCACGGCCTCTTCGAGGGGCTGGACGAGGACGAACTGGCGCTGATCATCGGGCACATGCGCCGCACCGTGGAATTCGGCGCGGCCCAGGTCATCCGCCTCCGCGACGGGATGCTCGACACCCCGGAGGCGTAAGCGGGGTTACGACGCCTCGTCGTACTGCTCCCGCGCCTCGTTGACCTGCTCGATGTGCAGCTCCGCCCAGTCCTTCACGGCGGAGAGCAGGCAGCCGAGGCTGTGCCCGAGCGGGGTGAGCTCGTAGTCGACGCGGACCGGCACGGACGGGGTCACGGTACGGGCGAGGATTCCGTCGCGTTCCAGTGAACGCAGCGTCTGGGTCAGCATCTTGGGGCTGACGCCCGCGATCTTGCGGCCGAGGTCGCTGTAGCGCAGGGGGCCATCGGCGAGCGCGCACACCACGAGACTGACCCACTTGTCGCTGATCCTGGTGAGGAGCTGGTTGGTGGGGCAGTTCTTGATGAACGCGTCGTACTCGACACGTGCCTGCTCGCGCCGCTGGGCCGCCGTCGTGGTCGGCATGCTCACCTCCGGGTGACGTACGCACCTCCAGGTGCCTACTTACCAAAAGATAGTAACTCTTCCTAGGGTTGTCGCTGCGGGAAAGAAATCAGCAACAGCCAGTAGCAACCCTTTCCAAACGGGAGAATTGTCATGCGAGCTGTAGTGGTGACGTCCTTCGGTGGTCCCGAGGCTGTCGAGGTCGTAGAGACCGCGGTGCCGGAGCCGGCCGCCCGGCAGGTGCGGATCAAGGTCGCCGGCGCCGCGTTGAATCCGGTCGACGCCGGTGTGCGTGCCGGTGTCTTCGGGGGTGCGGGCAAGGGGCTGGGCCTCGGCTGGGACGTGGCCGGGACGGTCGACGCGACGGGCGTGGCGACGGGCTGGACCGTCGGAGACGAGGTGGTCGCCCTGTCCTACGGCATCGACAAGCCCCTCGGTACGCACGCCGAGTACGTGATCGTGGACGCCGACGCGGTGGCCAAGGCGCCGGCCTCGGTGGACGCCGTGCACGCCGCGACCATCCCCCTGAACGCGCTCACCGCCGCCCAGGCCCTGGACCGGCTCGCCCTGGAACCGGGGCAGAGCCTGCTGGTGAGCGGTGCGGCGGGCGCGGTCGGCGCCTATGCCGTGCAACTGGCCGCGCACCACGGGATATCCGTGACCGGACTCGCCCGGGCGACCGACGAGGAGTTCGTACGGTCCCTGGGGGCGGCCCACTTCGTCTCCGGGGCGGTCGCTGCGGGCAGCGTGGACGCGGTCCTGGACGCGGCGATCCTCGGGGAGAGCGCGCTGGAGTGGGTGCGTGACGGCGGCACGTACGTCGGCGTGATCCCCCAGGGGCAGCCGGCCTCCGTGCGGGGAGTGCGGACCGACGCGGTGGAGGTGAGCGCCGACGGTGCGCGTCTGGCGGAGCTGGTGGCCCTCGTCGACGCGGGGGTGCTGACCGCGCGAGTCGCCGAGACGTACGCCCTGGACGAGGCGGCCAAGGCGCACGCACGGCTGGCGGAGGGCGGGCTGCGGGGTCGGCTGGTGCTGGTCCCCTGAGCTGGGCCGGTGCGCGCTCAGTGGTGCTGTTCCTGTGCCTTGCGCGGCAGCAGCCGTACGAGGGGGCAGCACACGAGGGCGACGGCGGCGACCACGACGAGGCTCACGGCGGTGGCGTGGGCCTCACCGCCGCCGGTCTTGAAGTAGACGGTGGTGACGGTGGCCGCCCCGACCGCGTTGCTGAGCTGCTGCACCGCGCCGAGCGAGCCACCGGCGCTGCCGGCCTCGCTCGGGGCGATGTCGCCGATCGCGACGTCGTACATCGAGCCGAAGCACGTGCCCATCCCGAGACCGACCACGAGCAGGGGCGGGACCAGGGCCCAGGCGCCGGTGTCCGTGCCGGAAGTGGTGACCAGGGCGAGCAGCCAGGCCGTCCCGGCGAGCGTGATCAGCAGACCGGCGAGCACGAGCCGGCGCCCGAACCTGCCGATCAGCCGGTAGCAGGCGATGGACGCGATCACGATGCCCGCGGACAGCGGCACGAGACCGAGGGCGGCGCCTGTGGGGGAGCGGCCGAGCCCCTGCTGGAGGAAGAGGGAGATCACGTAGAGGAGTCCGGCGACGGCGGCGAAGAACACGGCGCCGACGAGGAGTCCTGAGGTGAAGCCGCGGTTGTGCAGCAGGGAGGGCTGGATCAGCGGGTTCTCGGCGGTGCGCTGACGGTGGCAGAAGGCGGCGAAGAGGGCGAGCCCGGCGAGGAGGAGCAGCACGGGGGTCGCGGTCCAGCCGTTGGCGGAGCCGTCGATGAGACCGGCGAGCAGTCCGGACATCGCGCCGGCGAGCAGGGCGGAGCCGGGGCCGTCGACGGCGATCGTGCGGTCGCCGGTGTCGCGGGGCAGCAGCCGGGCGGCGGCGAAGAGGGCGGCGGAGCCGAGCAGCAGGTTGATGAGGAACATCGGGCGCCAGCCGAGGCCGCCGAGGTCCGCGTCGATGAGGAAGCCGGCCAGGATCGGGCCGCCGACCGCCGAGAGCCCCATGACGGGCCCGAAGAGGCTGAACGCCTTGCCGATCTGGTCGCGGGGCCAGGTCGCGCCGAGGATGCCGAAGCCCTGGGGGATGACGAGGGCGCCGAACGCGCCCTGTGCCAGCCGGGCGACGACGAGCGTGCCGGGGTCCATGGCCAGGCCGCAGGCGACCGAGGCGACGGTGAATCCGGCGAGCCCGGCGAGGAAGAGCCGGCGGCGTCCGTACTTGTCGCCGAGCCGGCCGCCGAGGACGAGCAGCACACCGAGCGCGAGGGCGTACGAGGCGCCGAGCCACTGGATCAGGGCCGCGCCACCGCCGAGGTCCTGGGCGATGGTCGGGGCGGCGATGTTGGTGATCGTCGCGTCGAGGAGGTCGAGGACGTCGGCGGCGAGAACGACGCCGAGGATCGCCCAGCGGGTCGAGGCGGGCGGATGCGATGATTCCTTTGTGTCATGCAGTGTCTGTGTCACGCAGATAAATGTGAGGCATGGAGGGAGGCGGCGTCAACCCGCTTTCCCGGGGGATTCCGGTGCTCGTGCGGAAGGCGCGGTTACGGTTGCGGCCGCCGGGTCCCCCGCGCCCGCCGCCGGCTGTGATGACGACGGCGAGGCCCCGCCCCGCCCGCTCACGGCGCCGACGGCTGCGGCTGCGAAGCCCCGCTCGCCCGCAGTGCCGGCGGCTGCGTCTACGGCCGCGAAGCCCCGCCCGTGTACGCCGTCGGCGGCACTCCCACCGTTGCCGTGAAGTCCCGTACGAGATGGGCCTGGTCGGCGTAGCCGAGGTCGGCGGCGAGGCCTGCCCAGTCCACCTCGTGGGAGGTCTCCGCGCGCTCCAGCGCTTCGTGGATGCGGTAGCGGAGGATGATCCACTTCGGGCCGACGCCGACGTACGCGGAGAAGAGGCGCTGCAGGGCGCGGACCGACATGCCTTCCGCGCGGGCGAAATCGGCGACCCGGCGGATGGCGCGGTCCCGGCGGATGCGGTCGACCAGCGCCATCGCCAGGTCGGCCTGCGGGTCGGGCGCCGGTCCGCGGTCCAGGAGGAACGCGTCGAGGGCGGCCACGCGCGCGTGCTCGTCGTCCGGGGTCAGTACGGCGTCGACGGCGGCCCGGGCGGCCCCCTCGGGGGAGGGGAAGACCGCCCCGAGCGGGATCCGCTCACCCGTGAGGGACGTCAGCGGCCGCTCCGGCGCGAACGGGCGGAAGCCGCCGGGCCGGAACTGGATCCCGCACACCCGCCCCCTCCCCTCCAGCTTCTGCGTGAACAGCCCGAGCCCGATGCCCGAGACCTCGCTGAAGGGCTCCTGGCCCGCGTACCGCTGGAAGACGATGTTCACGGACGGATGCGGCACGACATGGGAGGCGTACGGCTCCGTGAGGTCCCAGTCGATCAGCCAGTAGTGCTCCAGGTAGGGCCGCAGCGGCTCGGCCGGCTCGTGCCGGCGGAAGCGCACGCGCGCGAAGAGCTCCGGGGCGTCGACGATCCCTCGGGTGTCACGGCGTGGAGCGGCCATGACGGGATCGTAGGCCGGGGCACTGACGACCGGCGATGGGGCGTTGCGGCCGGCGTCCACGCCGCATGCCCGCCCGCCTGGGCCGCGCGTCGCGCGCTGCGCGTCGCAGCGCCGGAGGCCGCACGCCGCGACGGTGGAATACCCGCGGCCGCCTCACTGTTTGCGGGTATAGTTGAATCGTAAACAACCTGGAGGATGAGCGACCATGCAGTTCGGGATCTTCAGCGTCGGTGATGTGACACCGGACCCCACGACGGGCCGGACGCCGACCGAGCACGAGCGCATCAAGGCCATGGTCGCCATCGCGCAGAAGGCCGAGGAGGTCGGCCTGGACGTCTTCGCGACCGGCGAGCACCACAACCCGCCGTTCGTGCCGTCGTCCCCGACCACGATGCTCGGCTACGTCGCCGCGCGCACCGAGAAGCTGATCCTCTCCACGTCCACCACCCTCATCACCACCAACGACCCGGTGAAGATCGCCGAGGACTTCGCGATGCTCCAGCACCTCGCTGAGGGCCGGGTCGACGTGATGATGGGCCGCGGCAACACCGGCCCGGTCTACCCCTGGTTCGGGCAGGACATCCGCCAGGGCATCAACCTCGCCGTCGAGAACTACGCGCTGCTGCACCGGCTCTGGCGCGAGGACGTGGTGACCTGGGAGGGCAAGTTCCGTACGCCGCTGCTGTCGTTCACCTCGACCCCGCGGCCACTGGACGGCGTACCGCCGTTCGTCTGGCACGGCTCCATCCGCTCGCCGGAGATCGCCGAGCAGGCCGCGTACTACGGCGACGGCTTCTTCCACAACAACATCTTCTGGCCCGCCGACCACACGAAGAAGATGGTCGAGCTGTACCGGGAGCGGTACGCGCACTACGGGCACGGCACCGCCGAGCAGGCGATCGTCGGGCTGGGCGGCCAGGTGTTCATGCGGCACAACTCGCAGGACGCGGTACGGGAGTTCCGGCCGTACTTCGACAACGCGCCGGTGTACGGGCACGGGCCCTCCCTGGAGGACTTCACCGACCAGACGCCGCTGACGGTCGGCTCGCCGCAGCAGGTGATCGAGAAGACGCTGGCCTTCCGGGAGTACGCCGGTGACTACCAGCGTCAGCTGTTCCTGGTGGACCACGCCGGACTGCCGCTGAAGTCGGTCCTCGAACAGCTCGACATGCTCGGCGAGGAGGTCGTGCCCGTGCTGCGCGAGGAGTTCGCCAAGGGCCGCCCGGCCGAGGTGCCGGACGCGCCCACCCACGCGGCCCGCGTGGCCGCCGCCCAGGAGGTGACCGTCGTATGAAACTCGTTGTCGTCTCGGCGGGGCTGAGCGTCCCGTCGTCCACACGGCTGCTGGCCGACCGGCTGGCCGGCGCGACCGCCGGGCGGGTCCCGGTGGAGGTCGAGGTCGTCGAACTGCGCGACCTGGCCGTCGAGATCGCCCACAACTTCACCAACGGGTTCCCCGGACGGGCGCTCGGCGCCGCGCTCGACGCGGTGACGGCCGCGGACGGACTGATCGTCGTCACGCCCGTCTTCTCCGCTTCCTACAGCGGTCTGTTCAAGTCCTTCTTCGACGTGCTGGGTGTCAGGGAGAAGGACGCGCTGACCGGGAAGCCGGTCCTGATCGCGGCGACCGGCGGCACGGCCCGCCACTCGCTGGTGCTGGAACACACGCTGCGGCCGCTCTTCGCGTATCTGCGGGCCGTCGTCGTGCCGACCGCGGTGTACGCGGCCTCGGAGGACTGGGGCGCGGAGGGACTGGCCGAGCGGATCGACCGGGCGGCCGGTGAACTCGCCGCGCTCATGGGAGCCGTTCCGGTCCGGACCCCGGAAAGCGGGCCCGCAGCAGTGGTCCCCTTCGAGGAGCAGCTCGCCGCGCTGCGGCGGTGAGCAGAGCCAAGACCGTCAGGACGGCGTGGTGTGCGGGGCGCGCCACGCCGTCCAGCCGTGCGTGCCCGGAAGCTTGTACGGCGTCCAGTCGCGGGCGTAGTGCGGCGGCCGCCCGCCGCCGGCCGTGAGGACCGCGGTCGGTTCCCGCTCGGCCCGTGCCACGATCGAACCCGCCGTCGTGGAGCGGTTGTTGCCGGCCGTCTCCGCGGACGCGCAGCCCGCGTCGTATCCCACCGGAAGCGCGTGCGGACCCGCGACCAGACAGGGCGCGCGCAGCCCGAGCGCCCGCAGTCCGTCGGCGGCGGCCCGGTACCGCTGGTCGGTGGCGGCCACGTTCGCGACCTGGTGCTGCAACACCGCGTACTGGCTGACGAGTTGCAGGGCGAGTACGACACCGACGGCGAGCAGGAGCGGGCGGCCCGTCCGGGCCACCCGGACGAGCACGCCCGCGACGGGCAGCGCGAGCATCGCGTAGGCGGGCAGCAGGAAACGCGGCGCGGAGTAGCCGAGCAGCAGCAGATACGGCACCGAGAGGCAGACCGCGGCGGCCACCGGTACGGCCGTACGGGCACGGCCGCGCTTCCGGTCCCGTAGGCAGAGGGCCAGTGCGGCGACCGCGAGCAGCGGCAACGCCAGCCACCAGAGGGTCAGTTCGGGGTGATTCTGCTGCACCGTGCACGGACGGCACAGCTCGGGGCCGTTCAGGCTGCGCCACGCGTTGTAGAGGTTGAGATGCAGCTGCATCCCGCCCTCGGTGGCACCCGAGACACGCAGCCGCTGCCCGATGCCGCCGAAGCGCACATACGCCTCCGCGATCCAATCGGCCGCGCCCACGGCAGGACCCACGAGCAGATACGGCAGGACGCGGCGCCGGGACCGTACGAGCACGGCCGTCGCCAGCAGCGGGAGCGCGAGCCAGCACGCGTCCGGGGTCCGTACGAGCGCGACCCCCGCGAGACAGGCGGCCGTCCACCAGCCGGCGTGCGGCTCCGCGGGCGCCCTCAGGAACCAGCCCGTCGCCGCCACCGCGCCCAGCGCCACCCACAGGTTGGGCATCGCCTCGGCCCCCGACAGCTCGGTGATCCACAGGCCCGCGAAGAGCAGGGCGGCGAGAGCGGTCGTCGTGCGGCCGGTCAGGGGACGCCAGATCCGGTACGCGGCATAGAGGGCGGCCGCCGACAGCAGCGCCAGCGTCACCCGCAGCGCGAGCACCGAGTCCGTCAGCGCCAGCACCGGCGCCACCAGCACGCTCGTACCGCGCGACCGGGGCGCACTGAAGTACGCGGCCGGGTTCCGAGGATCCACCTGCGACACGTAGACGGTCTCGTCCCAGCCGAGGACGTGCGCCAAGTGCGGTACGACGAACACCAGTTGAGCGATCGCATAGGCGACAGCGACAGCCGCGAGGGCGAACTCCGCACGCCGGCCCGGCCATCGCCACGGGACACGGCCGGGAGGCGCGGGCCGTCCGGAGCGGGGGAGCGGCGCCGGGCGACGATCCGCCTCGGCCGGAGCCGCGGGCGCCGCCACGGACGCCGGCCGCTGCGCGACGGCACCCGGCGCGGCGGGGTCCACCCGCTGTTCCGTGGCGGTCAGGGTTGGTGCGGTGGGGGTCGGTCGTTGGTCCGTGGTGCTCCGGCCTCGTCGGGCGGAGTCCGGTTGCTGTTCTGTGGCGGTCAGGCTTCGGGCGGTGGGGGTTGGTTGCTGTTCCGTGGCGGTCAGAGTTCGTCCGGTGGAGTCCGGTCGTTGATCGGCGGCGCTCCGGCCTCGTCCGGTGGGGCTGGGGCCGTTGTCCGCCGGTCGCTCCGGGTGGGCCCGGCGCGGGGGAGACGCCGGGGACGCGGGGCGGGATCGGGGGTCCAGCCGTGCGGTATGTCGGCGGGCCGGCCGCCAGGGGCGGGCGGGAAGGGCATCCACCCCGGCGGTATCCACCCCGGCGGCATCGTCCGCCGCGTGTTCATCCGTCGCTTGTTCGTCCGTCGTTTGAGTCGTCATCGTTGCCCCCTGGGACTGGTGCCTGCGCGGACGTGCCGCGGTGGCTGCGGCGGCGCGTGTGCGGTCATCGGGTGCTTGCCGTCTGTGGTCGGCCACGGCGCGCGTGGCCGTCGGTCATGTCTCCCGGGCCGTCCGGGCGCCGGACCAGGCCGGGCCGTACCCATCCGTCTGTGGTCGGCCACGGTGCGCGTGGCTGTCGGTCATGTCTCCCGGGCCGTCCGGGCGCTGGACCAGGCCGGGCCGTACCCATCCGTCTGTGGTCGGCCACGGCTCGCGTGGCCGTCGGTCATGTCTCCCGGGCCGTCCGGGCGCCGGACCAGGCGGGCCGTACCCACCCGCGCACCCGGCGTACTGCCGCACCCGCCGCGCGTCTGGCCCAGCGCAGGACGCGGGCGCGCTCGCGGGCCCAGGCGCGCTGCTGCCGGGTGGCGCGCAGCTCGGCGAAGAGCAGCTCGTAGCGGGAGACGATCCCGGCCGCGTCATAGCGGTGGGCGCTCCGCAGCGCCGCCCGGCCCATCGCCCGGCGCTGCCATTCGTCGGAGACCAGTTCGAGCATCACTTCGGCGAGGGCCCGCGCGTCGTCGACGGGGACGAGCCGGCCGTCGACGCCGTCCGTGATGATCTCGGCGGGTCCCAGCGGACAGTCCGTGCTGACCACGGCCACCCCGCAGCGCATCGCCTCCACCAGCGTCATCCCGAACGACTCCGCGTCCGAGGCGCTGACCACCAGCGACGCCTGGGCGAACTCCGCCTCGATGGGCGTCCGCGGCCCCATCAGCCGCGCGTGCCCGGCGAGCCCGAGGCCGTCGATCATCCCTTGGAGACGCTCCCGCTCCGCCCCGCCGCCGTAGATCCGCAGCTCCCACTCCGGCTCCTTCGACGCGACCGCCGAGAAGGCCTCCAGGAGCAGGTCGAAGCGTTTGCCGGCGACGAGCCGCCCCGCCGCCGCGATCACCTTGGCCGAGCCGTCGGACGGCGTCACCCCGGCCTCCGGCACGATGTTCGGCACCGACTCCACCCACACCCCGGGCAGCGCCATCCGGTTCCGGTACACCTCGGCGTCCGCCGCCGTCATCGTCACGACCGCGTCCAGCCCCCGGTACTCCTGGGCGAGCACCCCGCGCAGCCGCTTGCCGTGCGCGTCGTGGCGCAGATGCTCCTGGCCGATGAGCAGGGCGCGCCGCGGGGCGAACCGGGCGACGTAGACGTTGATGCCGGGGCGGGTGCCGATCACCACGTCCGCCGTGGACCGCTCCAGATGGGCCCGGACGCGCAGGTCGGTGAGCCGGGTGTACTGGCCGTGCCGCTTGTCCGCCGCCGGGAAGTCCACGGCCGGCCGTGCGAACGCCGGGTCCGCCAGGTCCGGGCTGCCCTCGCGGGTGTCCACCAGCGGTACGAGCCTGATCCGCGGGTCGATGTCGAAGCGCGGGGTGTCGCGGTGCCGGGACATCGAGACGATCTCCACCTCGTGCCGTTCCGCCAGGGCCGCCGCGAGATTGAGCGTCGTCCGGACCGTGCCTCCGATGGCGTACGCGTTGTGCAGCAGGAACACGATCTTCCGGCGCTCGGCGCCGGCACGCTCCGGCGCGCCTGTCCCCCAGCGCTCGGCGCGGGCACGCTCCGGTGCACCTGTGCCGCTCTTCACACGCTTCATGGGCTCCATGCCCTTCGTACGCTCCCAACCCGTCATGCCGTTCATGCACTGCCTTTCCCGGCGGCATTCGGCCGTCCGCGCGACCTCACATACGGCTCACAGTGACCCGGCGAGGTAAGTCCGTTGCCGGGCCGGGGTGAGAGCCGGGTAAGAAGCCCGTTCGCACCGTCTTCGGCGGGCGGTTCCCGGCCGTCCTCTTGGCAGACTGGTCGGGTGCCCCACAATGTGCTGCTCGCCGAGGACGATCGCGCCATCCGTCATGCCCTGGAACGCGCACTGACGCTGGAGGGTTACGAGGTGACGGCAGTCGCCGACGGGGTGGAGGCGCTGGCCCAGGCCCACCGCCACCCGCCGGACGTGCTCGTCCTGGACGTGATGATGCCGGGAATCGACGGTCTCCAGGTCTGCCGGGTGCTGCGCGCGGAGGGCGACCGGACGCCGATCCTGATGCTCACCGCGCTGGTCGAGACGGCCGACCGCATCGCGGGCCTCGACGCGGGTGCCGACGACTACGTGGTCAAGCCGTTCGACGTGGAGGAGGTCTTCGCCCGGCTCCGCGCACTGCTGCGCCGTACCGGGAACGGAACCTCCCTGTCCGGTCCGGGTACCCCGGGCGGCGGCGATATACCGCCCTCGGCGTCGGCCGCGCCGGGGCAGGTGGCCGCCGTCGGACTGCGCATGGACGTGCTGGCGCGGCGCGCCTGGCGCGGCAAGCGCGAGCTGGAACTCACCCGCACCGAGTTCGAGCTCCTGGAACTCCTCGTCCGCAACGCGGGCATCGTCCTCGACCACGCCACGATCTACGACCGGATCTGGGGCTACGACTTCGGCCCCGGTTCCAAGAACCTCGCCGTGTACGTGGGATATCTGCGGCGCAAGCTCGACGAGCCGGACGCACCGGCGCCGATCCACACCGTCCGGGGCGTGGGATATGTCCTGAGGGAGGACTGAGTGCCGCCCGGTGCCCGCTTCCGGTCGCGGTCCGGAGCCCGCGTCCGGACCGGCCTGCCGGGGCCGCTCGGCCGCCGCCCGCGGCTTCGGGACCGGCTGCGGCCGATGTCCTCCCTGCGGGCCACCTTCACCGTGTCGTTCGCGGCGGTGGCCGCCGCCGTCACCGTCCTGGTCGGCTTTCTGAGCTACGGCGCCGCCGCCCGGCTCGTCCGCGTCGACCAGCAGACCGTCTTCGAGCAGGTCGTCCACGATCTGCGCGAGCAGGTGCGGCACGAGAAGCTGACAGCCTCGGACTTCACGTCCTCCGACCCCGATCACGACGGCCCGCGCGACGACATCATCCGTACCAGCCGTACGGCCGTACAGGTGTTCGGCCCCGGCGGCGCCGTCGTCGATCCCGGCAGTCCTCGGCTGCCCGCCACCGCCGACGACCGGCGGATCGCCGACTCCGCCAAGGCGGGCGAGCTGCTGGAGCGCAAGGAGGTCGAGGTCGCCGGCGACCGCTACCGCGCGGCCACCGTCTCGCTCGGCGACGGGCGGGGCGCCGTCCAGATCGCGCAGGAGTTCAGCGACACCGAGGATCTGCTGCGCCAGCTCCAGCAGCGCACGGTCCTGCTGGTCGCGGCGGTCGTGGTCGCGGCGGGACTGTTCGGCTGGTGGCTGGCCCGGCGGATCACCCGCCGCCTGGTGCGGCTCGCCGGGGCCGCCGAGGACGTGGCGCGCACCGGACGGCTCGGCATCCAGGTGCCGGTCACCGGATACGACGAGGTGGCCCGCCTCGGCCGCTCCTTCGACCGCATGCTCGGCCGGCTCGCCCAGTCCGAGGAGGACCAGCGCCGTCTGGTCCAGGACGCCGGCCACGAGCTCCGTACGCCGCTGACCTCGCTGCGTACCAACATCTCCATGCTCCGCCGGATCGACGAACTGCCGCCGGCCGCCCGCGAGGAACTGGTCGCCGACCTGGCGCTGGAGTCACGCGAGCTGACCGACCTGGTCAATGAGCTGGTGGACCTCGCGGCCGGCCAGTCCGACACCGAGCCGGTGCAGCCCCTGGACCTCGCCGACCTCGCGGCGGACGTGGCGACGCTGGCCCGCCGCCGCACCGGCCGGGACGTCACCGTCCGGGTACGGGGCGACGCCCGCGTCGACGGCCGCCCCTCGGCCCTGCAGCGGGCCCTGTCGAACCTGGTCGAGAACGCGGCGAAGTTCGACCTCACGGGCAAGGCGCCCATCGAGATCGCGGTGCTGGGCCGCCCGTTCGGCGCGGGCGGGGAGGCCGGCGCGGACGACGGGCCGGTCGGCGGGGCCGCCGCTTCCCGGCGTGGCGCCGCCGGTTCCGGGCGGGGGACCGACGGCCGGGGACCGGGTGCCGGGCGTGGGGCCGAGGCTCGTCGCGGCGCCGAGGGTGGCGGGCGCGGCGCCGGGACCCGTCGTGGAGCCGAGGGCTCCGGGCGTGGGGCCGCTGCCGAGGGCGCCGGCGGTACCGACCTCGGACGTGGGCCGGTGCGCGTGGAGGTGCTCGACCGGGGGCCCGGGATCGCGGACGGCGACCTGGTGCGTATCTTCGACCGCTTCTACCGCGCCGCCGACGCCCGCAGCCGCCCCGGCTCCGGCCTCGGCCTCTCCATCGTGCGCGAGGTCGCCACCTCGCACGGCGGCGAGCCCTTCGCCCTCCGGCGCGAGGGCGGCGGGTCGGTGATCGGCTTCACCGTGGACACGGACGGCCCGGACAGCGACAACCGTGGCTGAACCCGCCGCCGCGCCTGTCCCCGGCCGGCAGCCCCTCGCGTCGAGCGGACTCGAGCGGAACGCCCGGGCGTGGGCCGGGCGCCGGACGGCTCCGGCGTCAGCGGGAGCCGTTCGGTGATTCGGCGGCGCGGCGGTACTCGGCATTGATGCGCTGCGCTTCCTCGAGCTGGTCCTCGAGGATGACGATGCGGCAGGCGGCCTCGACGGGCGTGCCCTGGTCGACGAGCTCGCGGGCACGAGAGGCGATCCGCAGCTGATAGCGCGAATACCGGCGGTGCCCGCCCTCCGAGCGGAGGGGGGTGATCAGTCGGGCCTCTCCGATGGCGCGGAGGAACCCTGGGGTCGTGCCGAGCATCTCGGCGGCCCGGCCCATGGTGTACGCGGGATAGTCGTCGTCGTCCAGACGATCGCCCAGCGGGTTGTCTGCTGTCATCTCACCTCGTAGTGCAACGCCGTCGAGGGGCCCTGGTGCCGTACGGCACCAGGGCCCCGAAGGAAATTCAACACCATCTGTCGGCTCTACTGCGGTGCCGACCTTCTGTGTCCGCCGTCCGGCCCGGTCGAGGGGCAGGAGAGCGGGGATCGCAGATGCGTGACCGGGGACCACCTTCCAATCCGGGGCCTTGCGGTACCCGGGCCGGATCCTGCACGTGCCCGGGCGATCCTGATGGCGTCAGGTCCCTCCGTTCTCTCCGCTGTTCGTACCTGTACCAAGTCACTGCTGCTACCGGCGGTTCGTCTCCGCCAGGTCTCGTCGGACTTCGCTTACGAGAGAAACGCTAGCCACCCAGAAGCCAAATGTCTACTCTGGCGAGCATAGATTTTGGAGCGCTGGTGGCGCTGATTATGTACGCGGCCCGTGTGATCATGACCTCCGGAGCAGCGGGTCGCCGGGACTGCTGCATAGAATCCGCACTCATGTCGAACCCTGACGAACTGCTCGTCGGCATTGCCGCCACGGTGGAGTCCGAGCAAAGCACTCAGATGTCCTTGACCGTCGTCTCGGGCGGCGCCGTCATCACCGGCCGCCTGGCCCCCGAAGCCGTATGGAGACAGCGGGTGGCGGAGGTCCTGCTGGACTCGGACCGGTTGGGTCCGTTCTCCGGCATCTTCACCGCGGACAGGGGGCCGGACCGGCCCGCCGGCGACGGGTCACCCACCCATCTGCACTTCCACGTCGCCCGGATCCTGCAGGGCAGCATGGGGATTCCCGAGACCGGCGGGATGTATCGCGTCGCGATCGACAACGTCACCGCCTGGACCATGGGCGACTTCAGCTACTCCGACCAGTGAGACACCCGGGCACACGATGAGGGCCCCTGCCGGCACACACCGGCAGGGGCCCTCATCGATCAGAACGGTCGGTTCACACCGTACGTGTGACGGTCACGGGTGCACTCAGGCCGCCGCGTCGAAGGCGGACGGGCGCTGGGCCGGGCGGCGCGCCGTCTGGCCGGTGCGCCGGTCCTGAGCGGGGCGGTGCTCCTGGCCGGGGCGCCGCTCCTGGCCGGTCCGGCCGCGACGGCTCCGGGTCGAGGTGGCCGGACCGCCGCTGCGGCGGGGGCGTTCCGAGGCCGGCGCGGTGATGGTGACCGGGACGCCGGAGGGGGCCTGCGCGCCCGTGATGCGGTTCAACTCCGCCTCGCCGGACCGCACTTGAGCCGTGTGCGCGACGACGCCCGCGGCGACCATCAGGCGGCTCATCTCACGGCGCTGGTTGGGCGTCACCAGCGTGACGACGCTGCCGGACTCGCCGGCCCGGGCGGTACGCCCGCCGCGGTGCAGATAGTCCTTGGGGTCGCTCGGCGGGTCCACGTTCACGACCAGGTCGAGGTCGTCGACATGGATGCCGCGGGCGGCGACGTTGGTCGCCACCAGCACCGTCACATGTCCGGACTTGAACTGGGCCAGGGTGCGGGTGCGCTGGGGCTGCGACTTGCCGCCGTGCAGGGCCGCGGCGCGGACACCGCTGTCGAGCAGGTGTCCGGTCAGCCGGTCCACCGCGTGCTTGGTGTCCAGGAACATGAGCACGCGGCCTTCGCGGGCCGCGATCTCCGTGGTGGTGCGCTGCTTGTCCGCGCCGTGCACGTGGAGGACGTAGTGCTCCATCGTCGTGACCGCGCCCGCCGACGGGTCGACGGAGTGGACCACCGGGTCGCTCAGGTACCGGCGGACCAGCAGATCGACGTTGCGGTCCAGGGTCGCCGAGAACAGCATGCGCTGCCCCTCGGGCCGCACCTGGTCCAGAAGCGCGGTGACCTGGGGCATGAAGCCCATGTCGGCCATCTGGTCGGCCTCGTCGAGGACCGTGACGGTGACCTGGTCCAGGCGGCAGTGGCCGCGGTCGATGATGTCCTTGAGCCGTCCCGGGGTGGCGACGACGATCTCCGCCCCCGACCGCAGCACGTGGGCCTGCCTGCCGATCGACATGCCGCCGACCACGGTGGCCATCCGCAGCTTCACGGAACGGGCGTACGGGGTGAGGGCGTCGGTCACCTGCTGGGCCAGCTCGCGGGTGGGGACGAGTACCAGGGCCAGCGGCTGCCGGGGTTCGGCGCGCCGGCCGGCCGTCCGGGCCATCAGGGCGAGGCCGAAGGCGAGCGTCTTGCCCGATCCGGTGCGGCCCCGGCCGAGTACGTCTCGTCCCGCGAGGGCGTTCGGCAGCGTCGCCGCCTGGATGGGGAACGGGGTCGTCACCCCGGCGGTGCCGAGCGCGGCCAGCAGGGGCGCAGGCATGTCGAGGTCACCGAATTTCTCGACGGCGGGGAGACCCGGGGTGACCGTCACCGGCAATGCGAATTCGCCACCGGGCGCGGTGCGCGGACGGGCGGATCGATTGTTCGTGCGGCTGTTCGTGCGGCTGTGGTTGTTCGTACGCGAGCGGTTCATGCGGAACCTCCTTGATGCGGCACGCAGCAAGGAATTCTCGGCAGATGAGCAGCACAGAGAACCGCGAGGACGCGCCAATGAAATGCGAAAACGCGGATCTGGCAGCGGAAAATACTCGCGGACCGCGTCATGGAAACGCGCCGGGGCCCGCACCCCAAGGTGCGGGCCCCAGCTGCGATGAAAGCGTCGGGCGTCAGGCGGGAACGATGTTCTCCGCGGTCGGGCCCTTCTGGCCCTGCGCGATGTCGAAGTTCACCTTCTGGCCTTCGAGCAGCTCACGGAAGCCCTGGGCGGCGATGTTCGAGTAGTGGGCGAACACGTCCGGGCCGCCACCCTCCTGCTCGATGAAGCCGAAGCCCTTTTCCGCGTTGAACCACTTAACGGTGCCAGTAGCCATGTCAATTCTCCTTCGGGGCAGTCCCGGAAACCGCACTGTGCGGATTCCGATTGGTCGCGATTGCCCTCTCCGGAAAAGACCGGCGACACAAAAGCACACCCAGCGGTATGGAAGCCGCCGGGGCGCTTGAAGTTCTGGGAATCACAACTGCAACTTTGCCGACAGTAGCACGGTGCGCTCGGCGGTGCACGATAAGCAATTACGCTCGTTCCGATGCACGCGAAACCCTCATTGGGCGTTGCGCCCATTTCTGTTCCGGCGAGCACAGATATTGTTTTTCCGCGCAAGGCGGCAGGACGTCCTGGATCGAACTGCGTTCGATCACCGCGCGACCGCGCGACCGGGCATCGCGGCGGAGCCGTCAGGCGGGTAGGCGTGACGCGTTCGCCGACGTGTTCAGCGACGCCGTCAGAGAGCCGCATGGATGCAGGCAGGTGGCGACGGCCCGCCCGTCGACCAGGGCACGTCGGTGCCGTTGCTCAGAATCCACGGGCCCTGGCCGCCCGACTCCGCGCATGACAAGGGCGAGGTCCGAAAACCTCGCCCGGAATCAGCGGAACAGCAGGTCAGGGCCACACCAGACAGTAGGGCTGGTGGCCCGCCTCGTGGAGGCGGTGAGAGAAGTCCTGCCACTCGTGGAGGAGTTGGTAGACGTTGAACGCGTCGCGCGGGCCGCCGCGGTCCGGGACCGTGGACCAGATGAAGGCGGCGGCGCCGACCGCCTCCTCGCCGATGCCGCGGAGGGGGTCGACGACTGTCATCGGGAGCTTGACGACCGCGTAGTCGGGGTGGAGGACGACCAGCTCCAGCGGGGGCACCTTGTGCAGGGGGACGCCCTCGATGCCGGTGAGAACCATCGCGGCCATCGTCTCCGGCTTGATCTTGGTGAACATGCCGTTCATCCCGAGCTCGTCGCCGCCGAGTTCCTCGGGGCGCATCGAGATCGGGACGCGGGCCGCCGTCGCTCCGTCGGGCGCGCCGAAGTATTTGTAGGTCACCCCCACCCGGCCACCATTCCCGCTCCCTGCCCCGAGCCGGTCTGCCCTGCGGTCCATGTAGTCCATACCGTCCATACGGGCCGACTGGTCGATTCGCTCAGGCTCACTCTGTGAACCCTGTACCTGCCGTGTCTCGGCAGCTTCCTCCGCCTCGCGTCGGTGCTTCCCCCGCCGGGCACGCCGAGGGCCGAGGTCATCGGTCCCCTCGCCCAGTCCGCCACCGCGATGCATATCTCCACCCGACTGCTTTTCTAGGACGCGCAGGCCCCGCCGCGCAACCCGATCATCGTGACAGTGACCTCCCCCACGGCCGCACGCCGAAACGTGCGCTGAAACACCTGTCCGCAGGATCTTCGCAGGCTCTGACACCATGGCTCGTGTGAGCTATCCGTACGAAGCCCCAGTTTCGCAGACTCTTTTCGACCGTGCGGCTGCCGTCACGCCCGGCGGCGTGAACTCTCCCGTGCGCGCCTTCCGCGCCGTGGGCGGTACGCCCCGATTCATGGTGTCCGGCAACGGCCCCTACCTGACCGACGCCGACGGGAGGGAGTACGTCGACCTCGTGTGTTCGTGGGGGCCGATGATTCTCGGGCACTCCCGGCCGGAGGTCATCGCCGCCGTGCAGGAGGCCGTCGGACGCGGCACCTCCTTCGGGACGCCGGGGGAGGGAGAGGTCGCGCTCGCCGAGGAGATCGTCGCGCGCGTCGAGCCCGTCGAGCAGGTACGTCTCGTCTCCAGCGGGACGGAGGCGACCATGTCGGCCATCCGTCTGGCGCGTGGCTTCACCCGCCGCGCCAAGGTGATCAAGTTCGCCGGTTGCTACCACGGGCACGTCGACTCCCTGCTGGCCGCCGCGGGCAGTGGCGTGGCGACCTTCGCGCTGCCGGACACCCCCGGCGTCACCGGCGCGCAGGCCGGCGACACGATCGTCCTGCCGTACAACGATCTCGAATCCGTGCACGCCGCCTTCCATGCGCACCCCGGTGAGATCGCCTGTGTGATCACGGAGGCCTCGCCCGGGAACATGGGCGTCGTGCCGCCGCGGCCCGGCTTCAACCAGGGGCTGAAGGACGCGTGCGCGAAGAACGGCGCGCTGTTCATCTCGGACGAGGTGATGACCGGCTTCCGGACGAGCAAGGCCGGCTGGTTCGGCATCGACGGGGTCCGTCCCGACCTCATGACCTTCGGCAAGGTGATGGGCGGTGGCTTCCCGGCCGCGGCCTTCGGCGGCCGGGCGGACATCATGGGCCACCTCGCGCCGGCCGGCCCGGTCTACCAGGCGGGCACGCTGTCCGGGAACCCGGTCGCGACCGCCGCGGGCCTCGCGCAGCTGCGGCTGCTCGACGACGCCGCGTACGAGAAGGTCGACGCGGTGTCGCTGCAGATCCGCACGCTGGTGACCGAGGCGCTCAGCAAGGAGGGCGTGGCGCACCGACTGCAGAACGCGTCCAACATGTTCTCCGTCTTCTTCACCGAGCGGGAGGTGCGGGACTACGAGGACGCGAAGAAGCAGGAGTCCTTCCGGTTCACCGCGTTCTTCCACTCGTTGCTCGCGCAGGGCGTCTATCTGCCGCCTTCGTCGTTCGAGTCGTGGTTCGTGTCCACGGCGCACGACGAGCGGGCAGTCCAGCGGATCGCCGACGCCCTTCCGGCGGCGGCACGGGCAGCGGCGGAGGCCACGGCATGACCGAGCAGGGAACCGAGCGGGCGGACGACATCACCGTCGTCCATGTGATGCGGCACGGCGAGGTGGCCAATCCGGACGGGGTCCTCTACGGACGGTTGGCCGGATATCACCTGTCGGAGCTCGGGCGGCAGATGGCCGACCGGGTCGCCGAGCACCTCTCCTCGCGGGACGTCACGCACGTCGTCTCCTCCCCGCTGGAGCGGGCGCAGGAGACCGCGACGCCCATCGCCAAGGCGCACGGTCTCGACCTCGCGACCGACGAGCGGCTGATCGAGGCGGAGAACGTCTTCCAGGGCAAGACCTTCGGGGTCGGCGACGGCGCGCTGCGCCGGCCGGAGAACTGGAAGCACCTCGTCAACCCCTTCAAGCCGTCCTGGGGCGAGCCGTACCTGGAGCAGGTCGTACGGATGATGGGGGCGTTGGACGCGGCCAAGGACGCGGCGCGCGGGCACGAAGCGGTGTGCGTGTCCCACCAGTTGCCGATCTGGATCCTGCGGTCCTTCGTGGAGCGCCGCCGGCTGTGGCACGACCCGCGCAAGCGGCAGTGCACCCTGGCGTCCCTGACGACCTTCACCTACCGCGGCGACAAGATCGTCTCCGTCGGCTACAGCGAGCCCGCCCGGGATCTGGTGCCGGCTCATCTCCTAGCGGGCGCCAAGCCGGTGAAGGGGAAGGACAAGGCCTTCGGAGCCTGACGGCCCGGCGGACGCGCCTCGCGGAGGGTGCGTACGACCTCGCGAGCTTTGCGCATGCCCGTCGCGGAGCGTTGCGTACGACCCTCGCGGAGCGTTGCGTACGACCCTCGCGGGCGTCGCGCGTACCCCTCGCGGAGCGCTGCGTACACCTCGTCACAAACCGTATGCAGTCGTGCCATCAGAGCGTATCTTCGTAAAATCATATAAATATGCGCGAGTCTGACGGAACCCCCGTCTTCGTCGCGCCCTCTCATTGTGTGCCGGCTGGGAGCCAGCTGAGAGGGCGCGACGAATGGGGACGGAATGCGGGACTTCAGCCGACGCGGAATGATCGGGACGGGAGCGGGCGCCGCGGCCGCGCTGGGGCTCGCCGCCTGCGGTAGTGCCCAACAAGAGGGGGGAAGCACCCCCGGTGGTTCCCACAGCGGAAAGCCCGGTGCCCCCAAGACCCCGGCGCGCCCCCTCGGTGACGGGTCCACCTCCTTCACCGGCAAGCAGCCCAACCAGCCGAAGCGGCCCGTCCCGCTGGAGCCCGGCGAGACCCCGCCGCAGTTCGTGGTCTTCTCCTGGGACGGCGCGGGCGAGGTCGGCACCGGCCTCTTCGAGCGCTTCCTGCAGCTCGCCGAGGACCACGACGCGCACATGACCTTCTTCCTGTCCGGGCTCTATCTGCTGCCCGAGTCGAAGAAGCGCATGTACCGGCCGCCGAACAACGCGCCGGGCGCCTCCGACATCGGTTATCTGACCGACGAACACATCAGGATGACGCTGAAGTCCGTCCGCCGCGCCTGGCTCGACGGCCATGAGATCGGCACGCACTTCAACGGTCACTTCTGCTCCGGCTACGGCACGGTCGCCAACTGGACGCCCCAGCAGTGGCGCAGCGAGATCGACCAGGCGAAGTCCTTCGTGAAGGAGTGGCGGACCAACAGCGGCTGGACCGATCTGCCCGCGCTGCCCTTCGACTACGACCGCGAACTCATCGGCGGCCGCACCCCGTGTCTGCTCGGCCAGAACAACCTGCTGCCCACCGCCCGCGAGCTGGGCTGGCGCTACGACGCCTCCTCGCCGGGCGGCCGTCAGCGCTGGCCGCAGAAGAACCAGGGCGTGTGGGATCTGCCACTGCAGGCGATCCCGTTCCCGGGGCACAGCTTCGAGGTGCTCTCGATGGACTACAACATGCTCGCCAACCAGTCGGTCAACTCGACCAGGGCGCCGTCGTACAACTACCCGGGCTGGCGCAAGCAGTCGGCCGGGGCGTACATCGCCGGATTCAAGCGGGCATACGAGACAAACCGCGCACCGCTCTTCATCGGCAACCACTTCGAGGAGTGGAACGGCGGCATCTACATGGACGCGGTCGAGACCGCCTTCAAGCGCATCGCGCGGGAGAAGGAGAAGGGCGGGGACGTACGCCTGGTCTCCTTCCGGCAGTTCGTGGAGTGGCTCGATGTGCAGAAGCCGGAGGTGCTGGCCAAACTGCAGTCGCTGGACGTGGGCCGGATGCCGGACGGCGGCTGGAAGGAGTTCCTCGGCGGGACCGGCAAGGGCTCCTCCACCCGCTCTTCCACCGGGTCCTCCACTGGCTCCTCCACCCGCTCTTCCGCGCACTCTTCCGATCGGTCCGGGGAGGCCGCCTGAAATGCGGGTTTCCGCCCGCAAGGGGGGTGCGCAAGATCCCCAGAACGGGCATGCGAAACTTTTCACATGAGTGCCGCCTGCCGCGCCCCCCAGCGCCTCAACCGCACGAACCGCATCCGTAGCCGCGCCGCCCTGGTCACCGCCGGGGCCGCCGTCGCGGCACTCGTCCTGGCCGCGTGCAGTTCCGAGGGCACCTCCGGGGGCTCGGGGAACACCAATTTCGTCTCCGGCAAGGACGGCATCGCCACCGTTGCGAAGGGCTCGCGGGCCTCCGCTCCCGACCTCTCGGGCAAGACGGTCGACGGCAAGCAGCTCGACGTCGCCGACTACAAGGGCAAGGTCGTCGTCCTCAACGTCTGGGGCTCCTGGTGCCCGCCGTGCCGTGCCGAGGCGCCGAACTTCGTCAAGGTCGCCAAGGACACCGAGGCGCAGGGCGTGCAGTTCGTCGGCATCAACACACGCGACTCCAGCACCTCTCCGGCCAAGGCGTTCGAGAAGGAACAGGGCATCACCTACCCGAGCCTCTACGACCCCACGGGCAGGCTGATGCTCCGCTTCAAGAAGGGCACGCTCAACCCGCAGCTGATTCCGTCCACGCTGATCATCGACCGGGACGGGAAGGTCGCGGCCCGCTCGATGCAGGCCCTCAGCGAGGAGAAGCTGCGCGAGATGCTCGACCCGATCCTCGCGGAGAAGTGACCTGAGGTGTCCCTTCTCGCCGCGTCCACGGACCTCGCCGCGTCCGCGCATCTCGCCACGTCCGCGCAGTTCGCCACGAACCTCGCCGAGTCTTCCGGCAGGAACGAGGCGGTCCTCAGCGGAGCACTGCTGATCGCCCTGCCGATCGCCCTGCTCGGCGGACTCGTCTCCTTCTTCTCGCCGTGCGTCCTGCCGCTCGTGCCGGGCTATCTCTCGTACGTCACCGGAGTGACCGGCACGGATCTGGCCGAGGCCAGACGGGGGCGGATGGTCGCGGGTGCGGGACTGTTCGTGCTCGGCTTCACCGCCGTGTTCGTCTCCGGCGGTGCGCTCTTCGGGTACTTCGGCTCGACCCTGCAGGAGCACCAGAGCATCCTGTCCAAGGTGCTCGGCGTGCTCATGGTCCTGATGGGCGTCTTCTTCCTGGGGCTGATGCCCTGGCTCACCCAGCGCGAGTTCCGCTTCCACAGGCGGCCGGTGGCCGGCCTGGTGGGCGCACCGGTGCTGGGCGCGCTCTTCGGCATCGGCTGGACGCCGTGCCTGGGGCCGACCCTCGCCTCCGTCAACATTCTCTCGATGGACCAGGCGAGCGCCGGACGTGGGGCCATACTGACCGTCGCGTACTGCGCCGGCCTCGGCATCCCCTTCGTCCTCGCCGCGGTCGCCTTCCGCAAGGCGCTCGGCGCCTTCGGCTGGGTCAAGGCCCACTACACGTGGGTGATGAGGATCGGCGGCGGCATGATGATCGTGACCGGCCTGCTCCTGCTCACCGGGGCGTGGGACAGCATCGTGCAGTCCATGCAGACCTGGTCCGACGGCTTCACGGTGGGGATCTGATCCATGAGCGAGACCGAAACCGGGACCGGTTCCATGCGTACGACTGACACCGGCGAGCCGACTGACACCGGCGAAGCGACCGGCACCGGCGGGACGACCGACGCCGAGGGCACCGCGGGGGACGAGCGCACGGAAGCCGCGCGGGACGCGCGGGAACTCGGCGCGGCCGGCTCGCAGTTGTCCACCGCCCCGACGGAGACGGCGATGCCCGGCTCGTTCGGCGGGACGCGGGCTCCCGGCGCCGCCGGGTGGCTCGCCTGGACCGGCCGCGAGGTCATCGGCTGGGCCCGGTGGTTCTGGCGGCAGCTGACCTCCATGCGGGTCGCGCTGATCCTGCTCTTCCTGCTGTCGCTGGGGGCGATCCCCGGATCGCTGATCCCGCAGTCCGGGACCGACGCGACGAAGGTCGCGGAGTTCCAGAGGACGCACACCACGCTCGGGCCGCTCTACGAGAAGCTCGGCCTGTTCCACGTGTACAGCTCGGTGTGGTTCTCCGCGATCTACATCCTGCTGTTCGTCTCGCTCATCGGCTGCATCGTGCCGCGGACCTGGCAGTTCGTGGGACAGTTGCGCAGCCGTCCGCCGGGCGCGCCGAAGCGGCTGACCCGGCTGCCCGCGTACACCACCTGGCGCACCGAGGCCGGGCCCGAGCAGGTCCGTGAGGACGCGCTCCGGCTGCTGAAACAGCGCCGCTTCCGCGCGCACGCCGCCGGGGACGCCATCGCCGCGGAGAAGGGCTATCTGCGCGAGACCGGCAACCTGATCTTCCACATCGCCCTGATCGTGATGCTGGTCGCCTTCGCCTGGGGTCAGCTCTTCAAGTCCGAGGGCGACAAGCTCATCATCGAGGGCGACGGCTTCGCCAACACCCTCACGCAGTACGACGACTTCAAGTCCGGCAGCCTGTTCAGCAACGACAACCTGACGCCGTTCAGCTTCGACCTCGACAAGTTCACCGGCACCTACGAGCGGACCGGGCCCAACAAGGGCACCCCGCGCACGTACCGGGCGGACATCAGTTACCGCGAGGGCGCGTACGGCAAGGCGAGGAAGACCTCCGTCCAGGTCAACGAGCCGCTGGTGATCGGCGACTCGAAGGTCTACCTCGTCAGCCACGGCTACGCGCCCGTCGTCACCGTCCGCGACGGCAAGGGCCAGGTCGTCTACCGGCAGGCCGTGCCGATGCTGCCGCTCGACTCCAACGTCACCTCGCAGGGCGCGATCAAGGTCATGGACGGCTACAGGAACGCACAGGGCAAGAGCGAGCAGCTCGGCTTCGCCGCGTTCTTCGTGCCGACCTTCGCGGGCGCCGGCAAGGGGACGATGTTCTCCCAGTTCCCCGCGCTGGACTATCCCGTGCTCGCACTGTCCGGGTACCACGGCAGCCTGGGGGTCGACTCCGGTCTCCCGCAGAACGTGTACCAACTGGACACCTCCGAGATGAAGCAGTTCAAGGACGCGAAGGGCGACATCCTCAAGAGCCGGCTGCGGCCCGGCGAGACCATGAAGCTGCCGAACGGCGCCGGCTCGATCACCTTCGAGAAGGACATCAAGGAGTGGGCCGGCTTCCAGGTCACCCAGCAGCCCGGCAGCAGCTGGGCGCTGGCCGGCGCGATCGCCGCGATCTTCGGTCTCGCCGGCTCCCTCTTCATCCAGCGCCGCCGCGTCTGGGTGCGCGCCACCGCCGGGGCGGACGGCGTCACCGTCGTCGAGATGGCCGGGCTCGGCCGCAGCGAGTCCGCGAAGCTTCCCCAGGAACTCGGCGATCTGGCCGCGCTCCTGTACGACCGGGCGCCCAGCGCGCCCGAGCCCGATACGGTCACCCCCGAGCCCGATCCGGACACCTCCGAACCTCACGCCGTACCTGCCGCCGAAGGGGCTGAGAAGCAGTGACTCTCGCCGCCGCAACCAACGAACACCTCGCCAGCATCAGCAACACGCTGATCTACTCGTCGATGGCCGTCTACACCCTGGCCTTCTTCGCGTACATCGCCGAATGGCTGTTCGGCAGTCGCAGCAAGGTCGGCCGCACGGCCGCCGCGCTCACGCAGAAGCCCGGCGCGAAAGCGCCCGCGGTCACCGTCCAGTCCGCCGGTGGCACCGCTGTCCTGGAACGGCCCAAGGTGGTCGTCCGCTCCGCGGCCGGCGCCCGTGACGTCCCGGACGGTCCCGGCGCGCACGGCGGTGACGAGCAGGGGGACCTCTACGGCCGTATCGCCGTGTCCCTCACCGTGCTCGCGTTCGCCGTCGAGGCGGGCGGGGTGGTCGCCCGCGCTCTCTCGGTGGAGCGGGCGCCGTGGGGCAACATGTACGAGTTCAACATCACCTTCTCCACCGTCGCCGTCGGTGTGTACCTTTCGCTGCTCGCGCTGAAGAAGAACATCCGCTGGCTCGGCCTCCCCCTGGTCACCACGGTCCTCCTCGACCTCGGTCTCGCCGTCACTGTCTTGTACACCGCGAGCGACCAGTTGGTTCCCGCTCTGCACTCGTACTGGCTGTACATCCACGTCTCGACCGCGATCTTCTGCGGCGCGGTCTTCTACGTCGGCGCGGTCGGCACCCTGATGTACCTCTTCAAGGACAATTACGAGAACAAGCTCGCGAACGGCGGGCAGCCCGGCCGGTTCGCGATCTCCGTCATGGAGCGGCTCCCGGCCTCGGCCTCGCTCGACAAGTTCTCCTACCGGGTGAACGCGGCCGTCTTCCCGCTGTGGACCTTCACGATCATCGCGGGCTCGATCTGGGCGGGCGACGCCTGGGGCCGCTACTGGGGCTGGGACCCCAAGGAGACCTGGGCGTTCATCACCTGGGTCGCGTACGCCTGCTATCTGCACGCCCGTGCGACGGCCGGCTGGAAGGGCCGCAAGGCCGCGTACATCGCACTGATCGCCTTCGCCTGCTGGCTGTTCAACTACTACGGGGTCAACATCTTCGTGACCGGCAAGCACTCCTACGCCGGCGTCTGATCCCGCCTCGGAGCAGGCGAGAAGGCCGGTTCCCCGCGGCGTGCGGAACCCTCGGCTCCGGGTGAGGGTGGGGTCATGAGCGGATCCATCGAAGAGAGCCCCACCGAGACCCGCGGGGACGGGACCGTCCGGCACTTCCTGCTGCGCCTGCCCCAGCCCGTGGCCGGGGCCTGGCGCGCGGTGGCCAGTCCCGAGGGCCTGGGGGAGTGGCTCACCGCGGCCGAGGTCTTCGAGCCCCGGCTCGGCGGCGCCGTCACGCTGCGTGAACTGGGCTCCGGGCGAATCACCGCCTGGGACGTGGAGCGGGTCGCCGAGTACACGGTGGAGGGGCGGGGACGGATCCGGTTCCACCTGGAGCCCGCGTCGCCCGACGACGCCAGTGGCACCACCCTCCGGTTCACCCACGAGGACGAGGGCGACCGGGACCCCGGCTGGCGCGCCCGCTTCGAGCGGCTCGTGGAGGTGTCCGGGCAGAGCTGACCGGCCGGCGCGTGCTCAGCCCGGGCCGAGCGCTCTGTGCGGCGTTCGACCGGAGCCGGCCGCGGCTGCCCGTCCGGGCCGGCTCATCCGGTGCCGACCGGAAAAGCGGCTGAACCGCTCAGCCCGTGCCGGGCGGCAGGCACTCCTTGGCCGGTGGCCTGCCCTCCGGCCAGGCGATCTTCACGAAGCGGGAGCTGCCGTCCGGGGTCAGTTCCACGATCGGCACGGCCTTGTCGTACGGATTGCCGTGGACGTCCAGGCAGATCCAGCCGCTCGCCCCGTTCACCCGCAGCTGCTTGCCCTTCACCTGCGGCCACTGGAGCCCGACGTCCGCCAGGGCCGGGATCCGCTTCCCGTCCGGCGTGGCCGCGCGGATGCCGTGCACGGCGAGCCGCAGGGCGTCGTACGCGATGATCAACTGGCCGTCGTCGAGGGCGATCGGCCCGATGGGTCCGACGGGTTCGCGCTTGCTGCGGCGCAGCATCCCGTCGAGCTGCTCCGCGTCCGCGGCGCTCCCGCCGGTCTTCGCGGTGTCCTTCGCCCAGGCGTCCGGGTGCGCGAGCGCCGTGTAGCGCACGGACAGGTTGTGCTTCAGGGCGCTGCGGTCCAGGTCCTCGTCCCCGGTGAGGTACGAGCCCTCGTCGCCGGTGAGCAGGGTGAAGCGCCGGTCCTGGCAGCCGCGGTCGCCCAACGCGTTGATGAACTGCCGCAGTTGGGTGTGGCGGCCGGCGAACAGGATGGTGTCCGTGCCGCGTGCCGTGTCGCACAGCACGTGGGTGATCTGCTCGAAGGTGTTGGCGGTGGTGCCTTCCTTGCTGCGGTCGTCGGGCGGGGTGTACGGCTGCGGCTCGTACGGCGAGCCCTTGAGCAGCTTCCCGAAGGAGCTCTGGAGCGTGCGGGTATAGGGATCGCCCGGCTTGTCGTAGACCAGGAACGCCTTGCCGGCCGAGACCTTGGCGAAGGAGGCGAGGGCGCGGGCCTCGTCGGTGTTGGTCGGGGAGACGCGGGCGAGCCCGGGGTAGGGGTCCTTGCCCTGCCGCCCGTTGGCGAGATCGTCGGCCGTGATGGAGGTGCCGATCACTGGGATGCCGCGCCGGGTCAGCTCCGCGACGGCCTTCTTGTTGTTGTCGGTGCTCAGCCCCACACCGGTCACCGCGCGCAGCCGGTCGGGCCCCTTCGCCATCCGCTCCAGCTGGTCCACCGTGTGCTCCCAGTACGCGCCGCTGGCACCGGGGTTGGCGAGCACCAGCCGGATCTTCGGCGTCTGCTCGTTGGAGTCGTGGTTGGCCCGGTACTGGGCGAGATAGGCGCCCTGGAGCTCGTGCTGCACGTCGCGGAGGTTGTCGGCGTCAGTCGCGGTGAAGGGTTCCAGCAGGGCGACGGTCACCTGGCCGCCGGGCGCCAGGCGGTGGTTCTCGCGGTTGATCGCCCGTACGGTGTCGGCGAACTGGGGCCGGCCGAAGGCGTACGTGGTGCTGGAGACGCCCACGCATTCGGTGCTGCCCTCGGGCTGGACGACCCCGGCCGCGCAGGAGCGGTCGTCGTGCACGAGCGTCCGGCCGCCCCACACCCCCAGGGTCACCAGGACGGCCGCCAGCGACAGGGCGACGTACCTCCGGAAACGTATCTCCCAGATGTCCTCGCGCAGCCACACCCATACGTGCGCCATCACTCGTCCCCCTCCCCTTCCTCGTCGGACCCGCCCGGGATACGGAAGGGGCGGCCGGCCAGGGCGTCCGCCGGCCAGTCCCGCGAGGCCCGCCACAGCAGGGCCGTGCCCGCGGGCCGTGCGTTGGACAGCTGCTCCAGCTCGAACCGCAGCCGTTCGGTCACCTTCGGATCCGGCAGCACCAGCGGATCGGTCAACTGCCAGACGGCGTGCAGCAGTCGGCGGATCCGCAGATGCAACGCGGCGTCCACCCCGTCCGGCGGACGCTCGCCGGCATCGGTGTGACCGAGCGCGACCGGGACCCGGTGGTCGTGGCCGTCGAAGTCGCGGCCGTCGGGGTCGTGCGGGTGGTAGTACGGCGCCGAGGCGATGAAGACCAGCGCGGAGAGCCAGCGGCGCGGGTCGAGCCGGGGGAAGGCGTCCCGCAGATACCCGATCGCGGACTCGGCCTCGCCCAGGGCGAGTTCGTGGTGCAGCCGGTAGTGGGCGCGGTCGTGGCCGGCCGCGCCGCCGGGCACGTCGGTGTAGTGGTCGATGAGCGCGCGGTGGGCGGCCCGCCACTGCGCGTGGCCCGGATCGAGGTGGTGCAGCCGGAGCAGCAGCAGCGCGCGCAGGAACGGGTCGCCGACGAACTGGCCGGCGTTCGCCGGCCGGCCCTCCCGGGCGAGCCGCTCCTCCAGGTCGAGGACACCGGAGGCGCCGAAGTCGTCCGGCAGCCGCTGCTCGGCGAGCACCCGGGCCGAGTCGCGGTCGTGGGCGGCCGCGAGCACGGTGAGTTCGTCGAGCCGGCCGCCCGGCACCAGCCGGTCGAGGAGTTCCTGGTAGGCGGGGCGTCCGTCGTGGTCCTCGTGCAGGGCGAGGTCGGCGGTGAGCAGCGCGCCCAGCGAGGCGGCGGCGGGCAGGTTCTGCCGGGCGGACTCTGCGAGCAGGGCGACGCCGAGCGGACTGCCGGCGGTCAACCGGTGCGTGGCGTGCGGAAGTTGCGGCGGCACTTGGACCTCACGGCAGGCGCCGCCCACGATGTGCAGGGTGTCGTCGGCCGTCAGCGGCGGGAGCGAGACGAGCAGCGCCCGCGAGGACGGCGAGGAGCCCGGCGCCCAGCCGCTGTTCCGGACGGCCTCCGGGAGCGTACGGCGCACGGCGTTGCGCAGTGCGGGGTGCGCCACGCCGCGCAGGGAGGCGAAGAAGGCGGTGTGGTCGGCGATGCCCTCGGCGCGGTCGCGCAGCACCGCCTCCATCAGGCCCCGGCCGGCCGGCGCCTGCACGTTGTCGATCAGGACGACGGGCCGGCCGATCCGCTTCGAACGCTGCAACGGGCCCGCGTACGCGTCGTCGAGATCGGCCAGCAGGGCCCGTACGAGATGGCGCTCCGCGTGGGAGCGGGAGTCGCCGCCCGCCCGGAAGTGCCCGGACAGCAGGATGAGTCCGAGCTTGGGGTTGCCGCCCGCGTTCGGGTAGTCGCGGTACCAGGTCGCGCCCTTGCGCAGCCGGAGATGGGTGGGCGACACCCCTTCGGAGAACGCCTCCAGGGTCGCCTCGATGATCGGCTCGACCACCGGTCCGGTGCCCGACATCGAGGCGATCATCTTGGCGACGACCTTGCCCACCCAGCGCCCCGCGAACCCGGACAGCCAGGAACCGGAGTCGTTCAGAAGCAGGATCCGCTCCGCCTCCTGACGGATGCGCGGCAGATCGCGATCGCTCCAGCCGCCCGCCGCCACCGCGAGCAGACCGGAAGCCAGCCGCGGGAAGCTGATGCGTCCCGCGCCCGTCACCGGCTCCGCGAGCTGCTCGGCGATGGTGGTGAGCGCGTGCGTCGGCGGCGACCAGGCCTCGGGAGGCCGTTCCGGCGGCGGCGTGCCGAACTGCCCCTCCTCGCCGTCGATCAGCGCGACCGGCGTATGGCCCTTGTAGGCCTCCCGCAGCTCACCGAGCACCGTGCTCTTGCCGAGCCCCCGGGCGCCCGCGAACACCACGAACGGGAGCTCCTTGGCGTGCTCCAGTGGTGCCGAGCGGTGCTGGTACGGGCGCAGGCCGATGAGCCGTGGGGCGAGCCCGGGCGGATCCGTGTCGAAGAGCGCCCCCCGCCCGTGCAGCCCTCTGTGCACCGCATCTCCCCCTGTTGCGGTCCAAGCCCCACCCGCTGCCGTCGATCCCGCTGCTGTCTGTGTCATGGCTGAGGTGAGGTGTATCAACCCCAGTGTAAAAAGGGGGAGTTGGTTCGGACTAGGGCGCGTGATGTCCGTTGGGTTACGAAACGCGTTCGCCTGTCAGCCGACTGTGATCGAGTCCAGCTTCTCGCGTAGATACACATGAGAGTCCACGGGCGCGTAGGCGACACGGCCCACCGGGGCGGGCACCGACTCCACCAGCGTGCCCGGGGTGCACTCGCCGAAGTAGACCAGGGAGATCAGCTCCTCGGCCGGGGCGTCGGCGGGCGGGGGCAGCACCCGGTGCCGGCCCGAGCGCCACCGGTCGCCCGTCCAACGGGCCATCAGATCACCGATGTTGATGGTGAACGCCGCCGGGTCGAAGGGTGCGTCCTGCCAGCCGTCGTCGTCCGTGTAGACCTGCAGACCGCCCTTGCCCGCCTGCCGGTCGAGGATCGTGACCGTGCCGAAGTCGGTGTGCGGGCCGATACGGAACTGCCCCGGCTCCGGCTCGCCGACGACCTCCGTGCCCGGATACCAGTTGATGTTGAAGCCGTACGTCGGATGGTCCATGTGCCTGGTGAAGAAGTCCGGGGCCAGCCCCAGGGCTTCGCCGAGGAGGGCGAGCAGATGGTTCTCCAGCTCCGCCATCCGCGCGAGGTACTCCTCGCAGAGCGCCCGCAGTCCGGGTGCCTCGGCCGGCCAGATGTTGGGCGCGTACCACTCGGCGTTGACCTCCGGGTCCTCGAACGGCTCGTGCGTCGCGAAGGTCAGCGACTCCTTGAGGTCCGGCGGGGTCTCGGTGCCCTCCGAGTAGCCGTTGGCCTCGGCACCAGGACCGAGCCAGCCGCGGCCGCCGACCTTCGCGGTGTAGGGCTGTTTGGCTGCGGCGGGCAGGGCGAAGAAGGCGCGGGCGGCCGCGCGGATGCCGGTGCGCAGAGCGGGGTCCACGCCGTGGCCGGTGACCAGGAGGAAACCGGCGGTGCGCAGCGCGTCGTCGACGGTACGGGCGGTCCGGGCGCGGGCGCCGGGGTCCCCGGCGAGCCAGGGGCGCAGATCGATCGTGGGGATACGGGGGCCGGTGGGGGCGCCCGTCCGGGCGTCCGGCTGGGGGTCACTCACCGATGTCCTCATTCCACAGTGCCGGGTGGTCCCTGATGAAGTCGCGCATCATCGCGATGCACTCGGGATCGTCGAGGAGGACGATCTCCACGCCGTGCTCGGCGAGCCAGTCGTGGCCGCCGTGGAAGGTCGCCGCCTCGCCGACGACGACCCGGGAGATCCCGAACTGGCGGACCAGGCCGCTGCAGTACCAGCACGGCGACAGCGTGGTCACCATCGTCGTACCGCGGTAGCTCCGCCGGCGTCCGGCGGCACGGAACGCCGCCGTCTCCGCGTGCACGGACGCGTCGTCGTCCTGCACGCGCCGGTTGCGGCCGCTGCCGAGGAGGGTGCCGTCCGCGCCGTACAGGGCGGCCCCGATGGGGATGCCGCCCTCGGCGAGCCCGGCACGGGCCTCGGTGACGGCGGTGGCGAGCCACGCGCGTGCCTGTGCCTGATCGATGCGCTCCATGACCCCACTCTCCTGTGGCCGGATCACCCGGGCAACGTGCCGCAGCCCCGGGGCAACGTGCCCGAGCACCGGGGCAACGTGCGGAAAATACCCTCCCGGCAGCCCGCGCCCGCAGGGACGCGCTTCAGCAGCGCTGGGCCCGCGCGTACTGCCGGGCCAGCGCGTGGAAGGACTCCTTGGGTTCCCAGTGCCGGCCGGAGGACGGGTCGTCGGGACGGTCCGTGATCGTTTTTACGATGCTGTAGCTCGCCATGTCGAGGTCGTAGCGGCGTTCTCTGCGGTGCGGGGCTTCGGCGTTGACGAAGGTGTACGCCAGCGCCGCGTACAGGCCCATCGACTCGAACACCGACAGCACGTCCGTCAGATAGGCGGCCTGCGTGCGTTCGCTGCGCACCAGGTCGCCCTTGATCTCCGGCGGTTCCTTCGTGTAGTCGACGACGTTCCAGCCCATGCCGCCCCGCTCCGGGGCGCCTTCGAAGGTGCAGCAGCCGAACTCCATGATGGCGAGCGGCTTCCCGAAGCGCGTGTACTTGCGCAGCTCGCGGACGTGGTCGGACCGGCGCCGGTGGAACGAGTAGTAGTCGAGGCCCACGATGTCGAAGAGGCTCCAGTCCACCTCCTCGTCCTGCGCGGCCGCGTACGTCAGCCGGCCGTGGAAGACGGACCGGCCGACGGCCGCCGCCCGGGCGGTGAAGCGGCGCAGCCTGCGCATCATCTGTACGGGGTCGAAGTTGCCGGAGAGCAGGTTCTCGATGCGCTCCTGCGCGGTGGCGCCGGGCACGATGCCGGGCACGAACAGCACGAACTCGCAGCCGACGCTGAGGTGGACCCCGGCGCCCTGCCGCCGCAGCCGCTCGGCGAACCGGCCGCACTCCGCCAGATGGTCGAGGATCTCGCGCTGCGGTACGTCGCCCAGCGTCGGTTCCAGCCAGACGTGCAGTCCGCGCTCGGCCGCCTCGGCCGCGGTGGAGGTGAGCCGCTCGACGCCGTCCCCGGTGACCTTGACGGACTCGGCGTGCAGGTCGTGCCGGATCGCCCGCAGGTCCGCGCGCATCCGGGCGGCGCTCCAGGCGGTGCCGGGTGTGTCGCCCGCCGCGACCTCGTAGACGACTCCCCGGTGCGCAAGTCCGGGGCGCCCGGCCCCTGTTGTCGCCGCGGCCGGTACCGCGGGCAGCAGCAACGCGCTCCCTGCCCCCGCGGCCATGCCCAGAAAACGTGCCCGACTGATGTCCCGCATCGTGCCCTCCCCTGCCGTTGTCGCCCCAGTCTGGGAACCGGCCGTGGGTCCCGCCGTCCGCCGTTGGTCTACGGCGGCTCGCCGAAGGGATGAAGCAGAGGCCTACTTACGGCGACCGCCAGGCCGGCCGGCTACGAGACGTCGGACAGGTGCGGCCGTCCGGCTACGACGTCAGGTAGGCGTGCAACTCACCCGCGCCCGCCAGCATCGCCGTGGTCCGCGCGGTCAGGGCCGTGTTCCGGGCGGCGATCGCCTCGCGCAGGGCCGCGCGGCTGCCGGTGCGGCGCAGGTCGGCCAGTACGGGCGCGATCTGGTGCAGCGGGTAGTGGCTCCCGCGGAGGGTGTGGATGAGCCGGGCGTCACGGACGTCGGTGGCCGAGTAGCGGCGATACGCGGTGCCGCGCTCGCGTTCCGGCGTGAGCAGCCCCGCGGCCTCCCAGACCCGCAGCGCGGACGTCCGTACACCGAGCAGGGCGGCCACCTCGCCGATGCGCAGACCGGACGGCGGCGACGCGGTGCCGGTGCCCGGCGGCTCACGGGTGAGGATCTCCAGCGCCTCACCGGCCGCCCGCAACAGGGCCCGCTCCTCGTGCGAGACGGCGTGCGCGGCGTCCACGAGGGCGAGCGCCCCGGGGACGTCCCCGGCATGCACGGTCCGCATGATCTCGGCGGCCGGCACCGGCCCGTACCCCTTCGCCAGCGCCCGGTACGTCAGCAGCGCGCGCCGGTGCACGTCCCCGAAGGTGCGGTGGTCCGACGCGGTCCGCGGGGCAGGGGGCAGCACGCCCGCCTCTTCGTAGTTGCGGATCTGCTGCGTCGACAGGCCCGCGAGACGGGCCAGGTCGACGGGCCGCAGCCGCTCGCGCTTGGTCATCGGCCGGAAGCGTACGCGGCCCGGCTCGCGTGGCAGGTTCGGGTCCGGGTCCGCTCAGTCGCCCACCCGCAGCAGGAGCTTGCCCGTGCTGGTGCGGGCTCCCATCAGGCGGTGGGCCTCCGGGGCGTCCTTCAGGGCGAACTCCGCGGTGACGGGCAGGGTGACGGAGCCGTCGGCCACCGTGCCGAACGCCCGCTCGGTGAGGGCGCGGAGCTCGGCCGGGGCCGTGCGCGCCAGGGTGAGGATGGAGAAGCCGGAGACCGACAGGCCGAGGGGGTACAGCTCGGGCTGGCCGACCTGCCACGGCTGGGCGGAGCTCGCGTTGCCGAAGGAGACCAGGCGCCCGAAGGGGGCGAGGGAGGCCAGCGAGGCCCGGAGGGTGTCACCGCCGACCGGGTCGAGGGCGAGGTCGACACCACGTCCGCCGGTCGCCGCCCGCACCTCGTCCGCGAAGGTGCCGACGAAGACCCGGTCGTAGCCGTGGTCGAGCGCGTAAGCGGCCTTGGCGGCACTCGACACCACGCCGTGGACCCCGCCGGCGCCGGCCGCGCGCGCCAACTGCCCCAGCACGGTGCCCACTCCGCCCGCCGCGCCCTGCACGAGCACCGTCTCGCCGGGCTGGAGCCGGCCGACCGTGTGCACGAGGGCGTACGCGGTCGGCAGCACCGTGGGCAGGGTGGCGGCGGTGCGCAGGTCCACGCCGTCCGGCAGCGGGAAGACGGTCGCGGCCTCGGCCACGGCGACCTCGGCGTACGCGCCGCCCTCGGTCAGGGCGGCGACCTCCTGGCCGACGGCCAGGCCGGTGACGTGGGCGCCGATCGCCCGGACGCGGCCGGACACCTCGAGTCCCGGGACGAAGGGCAGCGCCGGCACCCGGTAGCCCTCCGCGCGCGCCTTGAGGTCCGCGAAGTTCACGCCGGTGTACGCCACGTCGATGCTCGCCTGCCCGGGGCCCGGTTCCGGCACCTGGGCCTCGACCGTCCTGAGAACCTCGGGACCGCCGTACTCCTCGATCTGGACCGCACGCATGACACACCCCTGGTGAACGATTCGACTGTTCAATGAGAAGCGAACACTCCGGAGTGTATGGTTTTCATCGAACACTCGGCAAGCGGGCCGGGGAGGACAAGGGGAGGCAGGCGTGGCCGAGCGCACCGGACATCGCGCGGCGCCCGCGCACACCCACCCCGGCGAGGTCCCCGTCCAGGCCGCCCTCGCCGCTCTCGCGGACCCCGTTCGCCTGCGCCTCGTACGGGAGTTGGCGGGCTCGGCCGACTGGACCCGCAGCTGCGGCAGCTTCGACGTGCCCGTCGGCAAGGCCGCCCTGAGCCATCACTTCGCCGTGCTGCGCGGCGCCGGGCTCGTGGAGCAGCGCGACGAGGGACCGCGGCGCGTCAACCGGCTCCGCCGCGAGGAGTTCGACACCCGCTTCCCGGGACTCCTCGCGCTCGTCCTGCGCGAGGCGTAGGCCGCTCGTCCTGCGCGGGATGCGGGCGCTCAACAGCCGTCCGCCGGCTCCATGACCGCGTAGTCCGCGAAGTTGCGGCGGTAGCGGGTGTGCCGGGTTTCCTGGGTGTGTCTGCGCTGCCACTCCTCGACCTCCGCCGGGCCTTGGCAGGGGCCGGACGCGGCGCCGCAGTCGGCCTGGTCGCCCGAGACGCACCGTGCCTCGTACTCGGGTTCCGCTGTCGCGTCCTGAACGATCGAATACGGCACGTAGCGGAAGATCCGGCGGCGGCTGCTGCCTGGCACCTCGTGGCCTGTCCGTAGATGCCGGCGCAGCAGCACGTTGGCGTCGGTCTCCGCGGTGCCGTCGCAGCGGGCGCGGGCTTCGTCACGCCGTACGGCGAGGTCCTCGCACGTCGCGCAACCGGCGAGGGGCTCGGGAGGGCGGTTCACGTCATCGCCCTGGAGCGACGCCACCCCATCCGCCTGCCCGGAACGGCTGTTGGCGGCCCGCACTCCCGCGCTGAGCCGTTCCTCCGCCGTGGCCCGGCGGATCGACGCGGGATCGGCCTGCCACTCCCGGCCGCCGCCGACGGGGCGCAGCATCGCGTACGGGTCTGCCGCGTCCCGGTACTCGCCGACCTTGTCCGTCCGCGGGTCGTAGACCAACGTCCCCTTCTCCCACTGCTCCGCCATGCTCACTCCGTACGTTCGTCATCACTCTGGGTGTATCGAGCGTGGCTCAGGGGAACGGTCGGTATCAATGGCGGACGCGTGACAGTGGCCCACTGTCACGGAGGGGGTGCGGTGAGCCGACGTAATGCCGACGGGGGAGCGGCCGTCACGACCGCCGCCGTGTTCGGGGAGGTGTTGAAGCACTACCGCGAGGCGGAAGGCCTGACGCAGGAGGACCTCGCTCGCCGGATCCCCTGCGACCGCTCTCAGGTTGCCCGCGTGGAGGCGGGCGCGCGGGTACCGCAGGACACCTTCGCGAAGACCTGCGACGAACTGCTCGATACCGGTGGGGTGTTGCTGCGGCTGTGGAGCCGGATCGACTGGTATCCGCAGGTGGAGCATCCGGACTGGTTCCGGCGGCGGGCCGAGATGGACGCGGTGGCGGTGGCTCTGCGGGCGTATCAAGAGCGCGTTGTCCCAGGGCTGTTGCAGACCGAGGACTACGTGCGGGCGCTGTTCAGCCGTCGTCTCACGAACTCCGAAGAGGTGGAGGAGCGGGTCCGGGCCCGACTGAGTCGGCAACAGCGCTTCCTTGACGCCGACGGCCCGTTCTTCGCCGTCGTGCTGGACGAGAGCTGTCTGCGCAACGTGGTGGGAAGCCCGGCCATCATGCGTGAGCAGTGTGCGCACCTGCTGCGGGTCGGCCGGCACTCGAACATCCACATCCAGGTCGCCCCGGCCGACCTCCCCGAAGTCGTCCGTCCGAATGCCTCCATGTCGTTGATCAGGCTGCCCGACGGGCATGAGTGGGTCTACTCGGAGTCTCTGGACCGGGGCTATTTCAACGACGATCCGGCCGTCTACGGGCGCCACAGCCAGACCTATGATGTGCTCAGGGCGGACGCTCCGTCAGCCCGCGAATCCGCCGCTCTGATCAGCGACGTGATGGAGGGGTACGGGCATCATGGACAGGCACGAGCTGAGCGCGGCGACCTGGATCAAGAGCAGCTACAGCGGCGACAACGGCGGCGACTGCATCGAAGTGGCTCCCGATTTCCCCGCCGTCGTCCCCGTCCGTGACAGTAAGAACCCGCACGGCCCGGTACTGGTCATCGACCGCGCGGCCTGGGCGGCGTTCGTGTCGGCCGTACGGCGGTAGTCAGCCTGCCTCCGGCTTGCGGGCCAGGATGAACGCCTGAGCCGTCTTCTCCGGCGCCTCAGCCTCGCGCACCAGCCGCGCCACCTCTACGAACCCCGCCGCGCGCAGCAGTTCGGCGACCCGGTCGGGCGGGAAGCGGTGGACGTCGAGGTCCAGGTCATGGCCGTACGCGTGCGCCAGATGCACGTGCTCGTCGCCCACCTTGAAGGCGAGGAGGAGATGACCGCCGGGGGCGAGGACGCGGTGGAACTCGCTGAAGAAAAGCGGTAGTTCGTCCACCGGTGTGTGAACCGTGGAGTACCAGGCGAGGGCTCCGGCCAGGGAGTCGTCCTTGATGGTGTCCAGGGCGGTCATCGTGCCGACCTCGAAGCGCAGGTGCGGATGGTCGCGCCGGGCCACCGCCACCATTCCCGGGGACAGGTCCACCCCGAACGCGTCGAGACCGAGCGCCTCCAGGTGCGCGGTCACCCGACCCGGCCCGCAGCCCAGGTCCGCGACGGGCCCGCCTCCGCCCGACCGCACGCGCTCGGCGAACGCGGCGAGCATCGCCCGGTCCAGCGGCTTGTTCTCCAGCTGGTCCCTGAGGAGTTCGGCGTAGTCGGCGGCGACGGTGTCGTACGACGCCCGGGTGGCGTCCAGGTGAGGGGTCATGGCCGGAAGGCTAGAGCCAGGATCTGACAGCGCCGTCGCCATATTGGATCCTGTATGCCATCCTGTGGCGATGACTTATGGCGACGACGCGACAATCGACGACATCCTCACCGGCGCCGGGGACATCTGGGCCGTGGTCGGACTGTCCAGCAACCCCGAAAGGGCCGCCTACCGTGTGGCCGAGAAGCTGCAGCGCATCGGCAAGAAGGTGGTGCCCGTGCACCCCAAGGCCGAGACGGTGCACGGCGAGCAGGGCTACGCCTCGCTCGCGGAGATCCCCTTCCCGGTGGACGTGGTGAACGTGTTCGTCAACTCCGCGCTGGCCGGCGACATCGCCGACCAGGCGGTGACGCTCGGCGCCAAAGCGGTCTGGTTCCAGCTGGGCGTCATAGACGTGGCCGCCTACGACAGGACCCGCGAGGCCGGCCTGCGGATGGTGATGGACCGCTCCGCGGGACAGGAGATCACCCGGCTGGGACTACTGGGCTGAGCCATCGGCGGATCGATCCACGGTCTCGTGGATCGATCCACGGCCTTGCTGATCGATCCACGCCATCGCTGAAGGGCATGTCGGGCTCAGGCCTCGTCCTCGCGCCGCTTCAGTTCCTCCTCGCGGCGCCGCAGATCGGCCTCCCAGTCCTTCAGGAGCGCCTCGTCCTTCTTCCTGTTCTCCGCCTTGAGCGAGTTCAGGAACTCGGGGTTGTCGTCGGGCGCGATCTGCTGCGTGCGGTGGCTGCGGTGCCACTCGGAGGGGGTGGAGCCGCCCGCCGGCGAGTGGCGGACCTTGCCGGCCACGAGCCAGGCGACCGGGCCGACCAGCACCTCGCCGAAGAGCAGGATGATGATGACCCACACGACCTTCGGCAGGCCCCGGACATCTTCCTCCGGGGTGTTCAGGCAGTCGATGAACGCGTAGATCCACAGCGCCAGGACCAGCAGGAACGGCAGATACCTGAGCATGGCCGAACGATCCCCCAGTGAACGACGGCGGGGCGACTTGGACCCCGGTGACGGGCACAGGGTAGCCAAGAAACAGCCCCTCCGGCGTTTGAGGGGCGGAGCCCCGGGGTGGGGCGCGCGCAGGCGACGGGGCGGGCTCGGCGATACTGGGTCGCATGGCTTACGACGATCTTCGCTCCCTGCTCCGGGCGCTGGAGCGCGAGGGCGACCTCAAGCGCATCAAGGCCGAGGTCGACCCCTATCTGGAGGTGGGGGAGATCGTCGACCGGGTGCAGAAGGCCCAGGGCCCCGCGCTGCTCTTCGAGAACGTGCGCGGATCCGCGATGCCCCTCGCGATGAACGTCTTCGGTACCGACCGCCGCCTCCTCAAGGCCCTCGGCCTCAAGTCCTACGGCGACATCTCCGAGAAGATCGGCGGGCTGCTCAGGCCCGAGCTGCCGCACGGCTTCGTGGGCGTGCGCGAGGCCTTCGGCAAGCTCGGCGCGATGACCCACGTACCGCCGAAGAAGGTGAAGGACGCCCCGGTCCAGGAGGTCGTGCTGCGCGGCGAGGACGTCGATCTCGACCAGCTGCCCGCGCTGTTCACCTGGCCGCAGGACGGCGGCTCCTTCTTCAACCTGGGGCTCACCCACACCAAGGACCCGGAGAGCGGCATCCGCAATCTCGGGCTCTACCGGCTCCAGCGCCACGACAAGCGCACCATCGGCATGCACTGGCAGATCCACAAGGACAGCCGCAACCACTACCAGGTCGCGGCGCGCAGGGGCGAGCGGCTGCCGGTCGCGATCGCCTTCGGCTGCCCGCCCGCCGTGACGTATGCCGCGACCGCTCCGCTGCCCGGTGACATCGACGAGTACCTCTTCGCCGGGTTCATCCAGGGCAAGCGGATCGAGATGGTCGACTGCAAGACGGTGCCGCTCCAGGTGCCGGCGAACGCCGAGGTCGTCATCGAAGGCTGGCTGGAACCGGGCGAGATGCTCCCCGAGGGGCCGTTCGGCGACCACACCGGTTTCTACACCCCGCAGGAGCCGTTCCCGGCGCTGACGATCGACTGCGTCACCATGCGCAAGCGGCCGCTGCTCCAGTCCATCGTCGTCGGCAGGCCGCCGACGGAGGACGGCCCGCTGGGTCGGGCCACGGAGCGTTTCTTCCTCCCGCTCCTCAAGATCGTCGTCCCGGACATCGTGGACTACCACCTCCCCGAGGCGGGCGGCTTCCACAACTGCGCGATCGTCTCGATCGACAAGAAGTACCCCAAGCACGCCCAGAAGGTGATGCACGCCGTCTGGGGGGCACACATGATGTCCCTGACGAAACTGATCGTGGTCGTCGACGCCGACTGCGACGTCCACGATCTGCACGAGGTCGCGTGGCGCGCGCTCGGCAACACGGACTACGCCCGTGACCTCTCCGTCGTCGAAGGCCCGGTCGACCATCTCGACCACGCGTCCTACCAGCAGTTCTGGGGCGGCAAGGCCGGCATCGACGCCACGAAGAAGTGGCCCGAGGAGGGCTACACCCGGGACGGCGGCTGGCCCGAGATGGTCCTGTCCGACCCGGAGACGGCGGCGAAGGTCGACCGCCGCTGGAAGGAGTACGGCCTGTGAGGTCCCTGAACAGCCGCCCGGAGGCCCGCCGATGAGCAGCGCATCCGCGGCGCTTCCGCAGCCGGGCCGCACCAAGGCGTTCCTGCGCCTCGTCATGATCGAGCACTCGGTGTTCGCGCTGCCCTTCGCCTACATCGCCGCCCTGACCGCGATGTTCGACCGGGACGAGAACATCCACTGGGGCCGGCTGCTGCTGGTCACCGTCGCGATGGTCGGCCTGCGTACCTTCGCGATGGCCGCCAACCGGATCATCGACCGCGAGATCGACGCCCGTAACCCCCGTACCGCCCACCGCGAGCTGGTCACCGGCGCCATGTCGGTGAAGCACGCCTGGACCGGCGCGCTGGTCGCCCTGGTCTTCTTCCTCGGTGCCGCGGCGCTGCTCAACCCGCTGTGCCTGGCGCTCGCGCCGATCGCGGTCATCCCGATGGTCGTCTATCCCTACGGCAAGCGGTTCACGAACTTCCCGCAGGCCATCCTGGGTCTCGCCCAGGCGATGGGCCCGATCGGCGGCTGGCTGGCGATCTCCGGCGAGTGGTCCTGGAACGCGGTGATCCTCGGTCTCGCCGTCGGCATCTGGATCGGCGGCTTCGACCTGATCTACGCCTGCCAGGACGTCGAGACGGACCGCGAGATCGGCGTGCTGTCGGTGCCGGCCCGCTTCGGCATCCCGGCCGCGATCCGGGGCGCCCGCGCCTGCCACACCGTCACCACCGCGCTGTTCGTCTGGTACGGGGTGGCCACGGGCGCCGGCGCCTTCTTCTGGCTCGGTCTGCTGATCGTGGCGGGCGCGTTCCTCTACGAGCACTCCCTCGTGCGCCCGCACGACCTGTCCCGCCTCAACCGCGCGTTCTTCCAGGTCAATGGTTTCATCGGCATCGCGCTCTTCCTCTGCGCGCTGCTTGATCTGCTGGTGCGCGGGCTGACGGTCTGACGGATCGGTCGGCTGTCAGCCGGCGTTCTTGTTCTCGTCGCGGGCGACGGTCGGTGGCCGCTCCACGACGAAGGATCCCTTGCCGCGCACGGTGACGATGAGTCCTCGCTCCCGAAGTTCCTGCGCGGCACGCCGTGCGGTCAGCCGAGCTACCTCGTACTCGTCGGCGAGGTGGTTCTCCGATGGGATCGGTCGGTCAGGTGCCAGCTCTCCTGACTCGATCTTCCTCGCGACGATGTCGGCCAGCTGGATGTAGAGCGGTCTCGCGCTCATCGGGTCCAGCGAAGACTTGGCTTTCTCTGCATCGCTCATATGTCCAACGTAGGCGTGCCTTGACTTGCACGATCGAGTGGATCCCTCTGTACTTGTATGCAGAGGGCTGTACCCCGATGTAGCGTCGCAGACGACAAACCCCGGCGAGGCGGTCCAGGCCTCCCGGGGCACGGCCAACGCCACGTAGGAGCGTCGACATGCTCAACCTTATCCGCCGTACCGTCCGCCGATTGGGCCTTCTGGTCGCCCCGGGCACGGGAACCCATCGCGCGGGCCCGCGACGGCCGGCCCTCTCCCGGCCCGCGGCCGTACGGAGCCGGCCGGCACCGCCCTGCCTCCCCCTCCACCGGTCCCCCTACGGCCTCGACGTCCCCCTCGACGGCGCCGCGAGCCGTCTCGTCCGCCCCTACCTCACCGCCCTCGAGCAGGAACGCGCCCGGCAACGGCGCCGCCGTACCGCCCTGGTGCTCGCCGCCGACTTCGGTATCGACCTCGACCTGCATCTGATCGGCGCGGAGAAGGCGGCCGCCTGATGGAGCACCCGGAACCGGCGCGGGAGCAGACGATGCTGCGCCTCCTGCCCTGGCTGTCCCCGGACGGGAAGCCGTGCCATCTGTCGACCGGCAGCGAAGGTGGGTACCTCTCGCGCCTCGCCGACGCGACGGAGGCCCGGCAACTGGCAGCGGGCGGGGAGGCGCTCGGGCACGCCCGGCAGGTACTGGAGGACCTCATGTCCCCGTACGCCGAGGTGCGGTATGCCGCGATCCGGCTCGCCGAGTGCCTCGGCGACGCCCTGCGCGTCGCCGAGTCCCGAGGCCTGCGCATCCCGGCACCGGACACCGAGGACGCCGAGGACGACGAAGAGGCCGACGCCGACGGCGCGGAATCGGACGCGCCGAGGACGAGCCCCTGAGCCCGCGCGCCGCAGCGTCAACGGCTGCATCGGGATTGCCCTGTTCGTGGGTGCGTTGTTTGATCTTCTGGTTCGTGTTCTGACCATGTGAGTACGGTGCGGCCTACCATCGAGGGCAGGACCCCAGGGAGGCCACCGTGACCGTCTCGGACCTTGACCGCCTGCACTCACAGCTCAGCAAGCTGGAGGACATGTTCCCCGGCTACCTGACAGAGATTGTCGAGGGCAGCATCGTGATGAACCCGGTCAGGCCGTTCCACGGGAGGAGCATCCAGCGGCTGTGGGCCATTGTCGAGGACCAGCTGCCGTCGGAGTGGGCGCTGGTGAGTGATGTGGCCTTTCCGTTCGATGACGCCAATGAGTTCTGCCCGGACCTCGCGATCATCCCCGCCGAGGCGGAGGCCGAGAACCGCAGTGCGTACCCGTTCGACCTGATCGAGTTCGTTGCCGAGGTGGTGTCTCCAGAGAGCGTCCGGCGTGACTATGAGGTGAAGCCTCGCTGGTACGCGTCCCGGGGCATCGCCAACTACTTGATCCTCGACCCGCTCAAGGGCCACTGCGTCACGATGTGGAACCCCGGCACCGACGGCTACCGGGGCCGCGACATCATCCCGTACGGCACGGACCTGACCATCGATTCGCCGCTGGGCAAACTGACGATCGCCACCGCACGTCTTCCCATGGACCCGCAAGCCCGCGACCGGTCCTGAGGCTGCCGCATCCCGCCGGTAGGCTCAAGGTGTGAACGCAGGAGAAACGCAGCGTCGGCCTTGGATCGTGGGGGTCTCCGGCGCGTCCGGAACCCCGTATGCGGCGGCCGTGCTACGTGCCCTCCTCGCGGCCGGTGAGAGCGTGGACCTGGTGGTCTCCCGCGCCTCTCGGCTCACCCTGCTCGACGAGACGGGCCTCGCCTTCCGGGACGCGCACTGGCAGGCCGACCTGCGGGAGTGGCTGGCCCGGGGCGCCGACGGCAAGCCCGGCACCTTCGAGGCATTCACGGGACGTATCGACGCCGTACGGCACTGGAGCGCGGGGGATCTGGCGGCCGGACCGTCCTCCGGCTCGTACCCCTCGAAGGGCATGATCATCGTGCCCGCCTCGACGGCGTGCGTCGCCGGAGTCGCCCTCGGGCTCTCCAAGGACCTGCTCCAGCGGGCGGCGAGCGTGACCCTCAAGGAGGGACGCAAGCTGGTCGTCGCCGTCCGCGAGACCCCGCTGAACGGGCAGACGCTGCGGCATCTCGTCACGCTGGACGAAGCGGGCGCGGTCGTGCTCCCCGCCTCACCGGCGTTCTACGCGGGCGCCACGCACATCCAGGACCTGGTGGACTTCGTCGCCGGGCGGGTCCTCGACGCGGCGGGCGTCGAGCACCGGCTCTACCGCCGCTGGGAGGGCGAACTCGGCGGCGGTTCCCGCGGCACCACCTGAGCACAGCACGTAGGCCATTACTTTCAGGACTTTCAGTACTTTCAGGATTTCTTCAGCGGAAGGCTATCGATCGCATGGACGCGGTGGACAGGCAGCTCATCCAGGCCCTGAGAGAGAACGGCCGGGCCTCCTACGCGGAGCTGGGACGCCTCGTCGGACTGTCGGGACCCAGTGTCACCGACCGCATCAACCGGCTGGAGGCCGCGGGGGTCATCACCGGCTACCGCGCGACGGTCGACTCCGCCTCGCTCGGTCTCGGCGTCACCGCCCTGATCGGCATCTCGCTCTCCGACGCCGCCGACCACGAGGACGTGGCCCACCGGCTGAAGGACCTCAGCGAGATCGAGGACTGCTGGTTCATCGCCGGCGACGACTCGTTCATGCTCAAGGTGCGCTCGGGCAACGTGGACGAGCTGGAGAAGACGATCCGGCGGCTCAGCGGCACCAAGGGCGTCTCGCGGACCCGTACGACCATCGTGCTCTCCACCAAGTGGGAGAACCGGGTGGGAGAGCTGCCCGAAGAGGAGTAGCCGCCTGCTTGGGGAAGGCCGCACGGCTAGGCGTACGGTTGTCAGGATTCGTCACAGGGAGAGGTACACGCATGGATGTCGGGCTCAAGCGCGAGCTGGAGGACAAGGTCCGGGCCGGTGAGCGGCTGACCCGCGAGGACGGCATCGCGCTGTACGAGTCGGACGATCTGGCCTGGCTGGGCGGGCTCGCCCACGAGGTGCGGATGCGGAAGAACGGCGACGTCGTCCACTTCAACGTCAACCGCCACCTCAACATGACGAACGTGTGCACCGCGTCGTGCGCGTACTGCTCGTTCCAGCGCAAGCCGGGCGAGAAGGACGCGTACACGATGCGCATCGAGGAGGCCGTCCGCCTCGCCAAGTCGATGGAGGGCGAGAACCTCACCGAGCTGCACATCGTCAACGGCCTGCACCCGAACCTGCCGTGGCGCTACTACCCCCGGTCCCTGAGCGAGCTGAAGAAGGCCCTCCCGGACGTCTCGCTGAAGGCCTTCACGGCCACGGAGATCCACCACTTCGAGACGATCTCGGGGCTGTCCGCCTCCGAGATCCTCGACGAGCTGATCGACGCGGGGCTCGAGTCCCTCACCGGCGGCGGCGCGGAGATCTTCGACTGGGAGGTCCGGCAGCACATCGTCGACCACCGCACCCACTGGGAGGACTGGTCGCGCATCCACCGCCTCGCGCACGAGAAGGGTCTGAAGACCCCGTGCACGATGCTGTACGGCCACATCGAGGAGCCGCGCCACCGCGTGGACCACGTACTGCGGCTGCGTGAACTCCAGGACGAGACCGGCGGCTTCCAGGTCTTCATCCCGCTGCGCTACCAGCACGACTTCGTGGACGTGAAGGACGGCAAGGTCCGCAACCGCCTCCAGGCGCGCACGCAGATGGCGACGGGCGCCGAGGCACTGAAGACCTTCGCGGTCTCCCGGCTGCTCTTCGACAACGTCCCGCACGTCAAGGTCTTCTGGGTCATGCACGGCGTGCAGACCGCCCAGCTCGCCCTCCAGCACGGCGCCGACGACATGGACGGCTCGGTCGTCGAGTACAAGATCACGCACGACGCGGACAACTACGGCACCCCGAACAAGCTGACCCGCGAGGACCTGCTCGACCTGATCCGCGACGCCGGCTTCCGCCCGGTCGAGCGGAACACGCGCTACGAGATCATCCGCGAGTACGACGGCCCCGACCCGGCGCGGCGGGAGTCGCCGCAGCCGATGCGCGTCTGACGGCACGATGGCCCTGGTTTTCCACCTGGACCCGCCCGTCGGTCCGGAGCTCCGTGACGGCGTGCTCACGTTGTGGACGGACGTCTCCAACGCGGGCGGGTCCGTGGGCTTCGTACCGCCGGTCGGTGTCGAGGACATCCGGCCCGAGTGGCTCAAGCACCTCGCGGCGATGGCCGAGCGGCGCACGCACCTCCTCGTCGGCCTCGACGGGACGGGCGCCGTCGCCGCCACCGCGTTCCTCTCCCTCAACACGCACCGGCTGATGCGGCACTGGCTGTGGCTGTACACGGTGATGGTGCATCCGCGGCACCAGGGCAAGGGGTACGGGCGCGATCTGCTGGCCGCCGCCGAGCAGGCCGCCGCTTCCCTCGACGGGATCGAGGCGATCCGGCTCACCTGCCGTGGCGGCGAGGGCCTGGAGCGCTTCTACGCCTCCTGCGGTTACAAGGAGGTCGGCCGGGTGCCCGGCGCGATCCGGGTCGGGCCCGGCGACGACCGCGACGACGTCACGATGCTGCTGCCGCTCGGACTCCGCGACTGAGGCCCCCCTGCAAGATCGCCCCTCCGGCGTGCTTCACTGGACGGTGCCCTTTGGGAACGGTTCGGAACGGAAGAGTGGATTGAGATGCTCCGCTACACACTGATGCGCCTTGGGATCCTCGCGGGCTGCTTCGTGGTCGTCTGGGGCCTCGTCTACTCCGGCGTCGCCCCCCGCGGCCTCGGCGACTCCAACTACATGTGGGTCGTCCTGCTCTCCCTGGTGATCTCCGCGCCGATCAGCTTCGTCGTGCTGCGCAAGGAGCGCGACCGTGCCTCGGCCCAGGTCGTCGCCCGCGTCGACCGCGCCAAGGCGAACCTGGAGGCCAACCGCAGCCAGGAGGACGCCGTGGACGACGGCGCCCGGCCCCAGCCCCAGTCGCACGGCCAGGCCACCCCGGGCCAGGCCTCGTAACGGTCACCTCCGGCTCGCCGTTCGGCCTGGGAAGCGGTTTCCCGCGCGTTCGCGGGTGCGGACGAGTCCGTCGGCCCGAAGCTCAGGCCTACGCTTGACCGTATGGGTGCTGTGAAGAACAAGCGGATGCCGCGTGCGGTGCGGGAGCAGCAGATGCTCGACGCCGCCGTACGGACCTTCGGGCAGCGGGGTTACCGGGCCGCGTCGATGGACGAGATCGCCGAACTGGCGGGCGTCTCCAAGCCGTTGGTCTATCTGTACCTGAACTCGAAGGAAGACCTCTTCACCGCCTGCATCCGGCGTGAGGCCGCGGCGCTGACCGCTGCCGTCCGCGCGGGCGTACAGCCGGCGCTGCCCGCCGACCGCCAACTCTGGGAAGGCCTGCGGGCGTTCTTCACGCACACCGCGCAGAACCAGGACGGCTGGTCCGTGCTGCACCGTCAGGCCCGTACGCACGGGGAGCCGTTCGCGGCCGAGGTCACCGCCATGCGGGAGGAACTCGTCGCGTTCGTCACGCAGTTGATCGTGACCGCCGCGCGCGAGGCGCACCGGGACCCGTCGCTGGCCGAGCGTGAGGTCGCCGGGCTCGCCGAGGCCCTGGTCGGCGCCGCCGAGTCCCTCGCGGAGTGGGCCAACGTCACCCCGGGCATCTCCGCCAAGCAGGCCGCGGCGACCCTGATGAACTTCGCCTGGGCGGGCCTGGGTGAGCTCATGGAGGGCCGCGCCTGGTCTCCGTCGCAGCAGGACCGGTAGCCGCCCTGGCTGTCGCCGTCGGGCCCGGCCGTCCCGGCGGCGGAGCGCTGTTCACCCCGCTTCGGCGGGCAGCGCCCGCACCTCCCCGGTGAGGTGCAGGCGCTGCCCGCCGCGGAGTTCGAAGGCCGGGCCCTTCGCGGCGTACGTGACCGTGCTCGGGAGGAGGACCGGTGCCTTGAACTCGGCGCGGACGTGTACGGGGCCGTCGGCGGGGTGTTCCGCGAGGCAGCGGGCGACGGTCCACATGCCGTGGGCGATGGCCCGCGGAAAGCCGAAGAGGCGGGCGGTGAGGGGGTGGAGGTGGATGGGGTTGCGGTCCCCCGACACCACCGCGTAGCGCCGTCCGACGTCCTTGCCGAGCCGCCATGTGGCGATCGCGGGTGCCGGTTCGCGCGGCTGCGTGTCCCGCTCGGGCCCGGGGGTCTCTGCCGTGCGGTGCCGGGCCAGATACGTGCTCCGTGACTCCCATACGACCCGGTCGCCGGCGCTCACCTCGGTGACGACGACCGCCTCCGTGCCCCGCCTGTGCGGGGTCAACGCCTCTACGTACACGGCGAGTTCGTACTCCCCGGTCGCCGCCAGGTCGTGGTGCCGGGTGATCTCGATCGAGGTGTGGACCAGGCCGAGCAGCGGCAGCGGGAACGTTCTGGCCGTCATGAGCCGCATCGCCAGCGGGAAGCCGAGGACGTGCGGGTACGTGACCGGCAGCGCGTCCGCGCCGGTGGCGAAGCCGCACACCCGCTCGTACGCGGCCAGCCGGGCGAGGTCGATCCGAACCCCGCCCAGCACCAGCCTCGTTCGCGGGCCATCGGCACCTCCGCCGGGGCGGGGACGCTTGAACGGCGACAGCAGGGCCCCTCGCAGAAGAACCGGCGCGAGGGCCGGCGGGGCGACGAGCGTGCGGGTGTCCATGAGGTCTCCTGGTGGGGACGGTTCGCTGGCGGGGGCGCCTTGAGCGGGGTTCGCCTTGGGTGGGTGGGTGGTTCGCCGTCCGGTGGTGGGTGGTTCGCCTTGTGCCGGTGGGTGGGTCGGGTCCGTGCCGGTACATCCGCCCGTCGCCCTACCGGCTGTGCTGTCTTCTGGGGGCGCTCGGTTGCCCCGTCCTCACGCATGGCGACGGGCATTTGATGTACCGGCACGGCCCCTTGCGTGCGTGGGCGGCTGCGGGTGCGTGGGGGTTGCGGGCGGGGGCGGGCCGCCGTCGCCGTCTTGCGCTGCGGGCAGCGGGCAACCGCCGCTCTAGCTGCGGGCATGCGTGCCGCTGGGGGCGATGGGGGTCCCCCCCGCTCGAGCGGAGTCGAGAGTGGGGGAGGGTGGGCGCAGCGGCAACCCCGCGGCGCCGGGCTCGCCGACCCACCTATACGCCGGCACCGACGCAGGGTGCCCATGCGGGTAGGGGAGTGGGCCCACCCGGGCGGCACCCTGTGGGCGCCGGGCTCGCCCACTCACCCCTGCGCCGGCACCAGCGCAGGGTGCCCATGCGGGTGGGGGAGTGGGCTCACCCGGGCGCCGGCACCCGCGCCGGGTGCGCAGGCAGGTAGGGGAGCGGGCCCACCCGGGCGGCGGCGCCAGCGCACGGTGCCCATGGAGGTAGGAGAGCGGGCCCACCCGGGCGGCGGGACCAGCGCTGGGGGCCACGAGAGGGAGGGGACCGGGCCCACCCCGCCGCGCTGCCGGGCGCCCAAGCCCTACGCTCCGAGGAGGCTCTGCCCGCACACCCGTACGACCTGCCCGTTGACGCCCCCGGACGCCGGGTGGGCGAACCAGGCCGTCGTCTCGGCGACATCGACCGGCAGCCCCCCTTGCCCGAGGGAGTTCATCCGCCGCCCGGCCTCACGGATGAGCAGCGGCACGGCCGCGGTCATCCGGGTCTCGATGAAGCCGGGGGCCACCGCGTTGACGGTGACCCCGTGCTCGGCGAGTGCCCGCGGCGCGAGCGAGCGGACGAGACCCACGATCCCCGCCTTGGCGGCGGCGTAGTTCGTCTGACCGGCGTTCCCCGCGATCCCGGCGATGGACGCGGTGGCGACGATCCGCCCACCGGCACGCAGCGCACCGGCCGACAGCAGCGCGTCCGTCGTACGGAGCACACTCGCGAGGTTCACCTCAAGGACCGGGCTCCACCGCTCCGAGGGCATGTTGGCGAGCCGCCGGTCCCGGGTGATCCCGGCGTTGTGGACCAGCACGTCCAGCCCGTCCGGCACCGCGGCGGCGATCCGCTCACCCGCGTCCCCGGCCGTGATGTCCAGCGCGAGCGGCAGCGCGACCTCCGCACCCCCGAGCCGTTCCGCCACCCGCGCGAGGTCGCCCTCCGCCGCAGGCACGTCCAGGCACACGACCCGCGCCCCGTCCCGGACCAGCGTCTCGGCGACCGCCTCGCCGATCCCGCGCGCGGCCCCGGTGACCAGCGCGGTGCGCCCCGCGAGCGGCCGTGCCCAGTCCGCCGGCGCGGTCACCTCGCCGGCGCCGACCTCGATCACCTGTCCGCTGACGTACGCGGACCCGGGGGAGAGCAGGAAGCGGAGGGTCGACTCGGCCGCGCCGGGGGCCGTCCCGGCGCCGGCGTCGGTGAGCCGTAGCAGCGTGACCGTACGCCCCCGCCCGATCTCCTTGCCCAGCGAGCGGACGAAACCCTCCAGCGCCTGCTGGGCCGCGGCCCGGTGGTGGTCGGCGGGGTCGGGCGGCGTACCGAGGACCACGACCCGCCCGCTCTCGGCGACCGACCGCACCACGGGATGCAGCGCCGCGTGCACCTCGGCCAGCCCCTCGACGTCGGCGACACCGGTGGCGTCCAGGACCACGGCGGCCGGCCGGTCGGCGGGCGCGGCAGCCGTCCGTACCTCCAGGCCCGTACGCGCGAGCACTTTCTCCAGGTCCAGCCCCGAGGTGCCGGCCGTCAGGTGCAGCAACGGCCCCTCCAGCGCGGGCCGTTCGGCCGACCAGCGGCGCAGGGCCGTCGGCTGCGGCAGCCCCAGCCGACGGGTCAGGAAGCGGCCCGGCCCGGTGCCGGCGAAGCCCAGATAGCGGTCGGCCATTGCCCAACTCCCAGCTCGGACGTAAATCTACTCCAGAGTAAGGTTACCGCCGGTAATGCTACGCCAGGGTCAGGAGCAGGTCGAGATGAGCCCCCTCAGTCCAGCCGCGGCACACCGAGCACCGGCGCGGGTGCGCCCCGTCGCGGTCGTCGGCGGCACCCGTGTCCCGTTCGCCCGTTCCGACGGCCCGTACGCGACCGCCTCCAACCAGGAGATGCTGACCGCGGTGGTCGACGGCCTGGCCGAGCGGTTCGGCCTCGACGAGCCGGGCGCGGTGGGCGAGCTGGTGACCGGCGCCGTCCTCAAGCACGCCCGCGACTTCAACCTCGCCCGCGAGACCGTCCTCGGCTCGCGCCTCGACGCCCGTACGCCGGCGTACGACATCCAGCAGGCCTGCGGCACCGGCCTGCAGGCCGTGATCACCGCCGCCGACAAGATCGCCCTCGGCCGGACCGAGTCCGCGGTCGCGGGCGGCGCCGACACGGCCAGCGACGCACCCCTCGGCGTCAACGACGAACTGCGCCGCATCCTCCTGGAGGTGCGCCGCGCGAAGTCGACGGGAGCGCGGCTGCGGGCGCTGGCCCGCGTCCGCCCCTCCCACCTCGTCCCCGACATCCCGCGCAACGCCGAGCCGCGCACCGGCCTGTCGATGGGCGAGCACGCCGCCGTCACCGCCCGCGCGTGGGGCGTGACCCGCGAGGCCCAGGACGACCTCGCGGCGACGAGCCACCAGCGGCTGGCGGCGGCGTACGAACGCGGCTTCTTCCAGGACCTGGTGGTGCCCTTCCGGGGCCTGGACCGGGACCAGAACCTGCGCCCGGACTCGACAGCCGGCAAACTCGCCACGCTGAAGCCGGTGTTCGGCACCGACGGCCCCGACCCGACGATGACAGCCGGGAATTCGACACCGCTCACGGACGGCGCGGCGGTCGTGCTGCTGGCGAGCGACGAGTGGGCGGCGGCCCGGCAGCTGACCCCGCTGGCGTATCTGACCGAGTACGAGACCGCCGCGGTCGACTTCGTCGAGGGCGATGTGGCGGGCGGTGCGGACGGCCTGCTGATGGCGCCCGCGCACGCCGTGCCGCGCATGCTGGAGCGAGCCGGACTCGGCATCGAGGACTTCGACTTCGTGGAGATCCACGAGGCGTTCGCCTCTCAGGTCCTCGCCACCCTCGCGGCCTGGGAGAAGTGCGGCCTCGCCCCGGTGGACCGGGCCCGCCTCAACGTCGCCGGCTCCTCCCTCGCCACCGGCCACCCCTTCGCCGCCACCGGCGCCCGCATCGTCGCCACCCTCGCCCAGCTCCTGGCGGAACGGAACACCCCCGGCCGGGGCCTGATCTCCGTCTGCGCGGCGGGCGGCCAGGGTGTGACAGCGGTACTGGAGCGCTTCTAGCCCGTCCGGCGCTCGAGGACGAGCGCGCAGCGCGAACGGGGGCCCGGGGCGCAGCCCCAGGTACGGGACGGGTAGGGGCGGAGGGGGCGAAAACACCCCCGCCCATACCGGTGGCAACCCGCACGCCTCCCGCCCCCGAGCCCCACAAACCCCACACGCGGGCGCCGTACGATCCCCGTTCTGGACCTGGTTGCCGCAGCCGCCCCGCCTGCGTATGAACTCCCCGCCCTCCGGGGCCGTATCAGGATGCGCGCCCCCGCCCCGGGTCCCCGCAGTCAAGGAGCCGCCCCGTGTCCGACCTCTACGCTCCCGCCTCCCTCCTCCCGGAACCCGAGGTCAAGCGGCTGGGCGGCGTCGTGCGCGAGGCCTCCCTGCCTGCGCTCGTCGCCCCCGTCACCCACGGTTCGCTCGCGGACATCCCGTTCGACAACGCGGCCGCGGACCCCGGAGTCCCCGTCCTGAGCCGCAAGGACCAGGAGGGCGGCTGGACGGACGTCAGCGCCGCCGAGTTCGCCGCCGAGGTGCTGGGCGTCGCGAAGGGGCTGATCGCCGAGGGCCTCGCCCCCGGCGACCGCATCGCGATCATGGCGCGTACGACGTACGAGTGGACGCTCCTCGACTTCGCCGCCTGGGCCGCGGGACTGGTCACCGTCCCCGTCTACCCCACGTCCTCCACCTACCAGGTCCGCTCGATCCTCCAGGACTCCGGAGCCGTCGCGCTCGCCGTGGAGTCCGTGGCCCAGGCCGCCACGATCGGCCCCGAGCGCGACCGCCTCCTCGATCTGCGGCACATGTGGGTCTTCGAGAAGGGGCACCTGGAGCGGCTCGCCGAGCTGGGCCGGGACGTCCCCGACCAGGAAGTCGCCGTCCGGCGCGGGGTGCTGGGCCCCGACACCCTCGCCACTGTCATCTACACCTCGGGCACCACCGGCCGCCCCAAGGGCTGCGCCCTCAGCCACGGCAACTTCTTCGCCGAGGTCGACAACGCGATCGAACTCCTCTACCCGATCTTCAAGGCGAAGACGTCGGACGCCGCCTCGACCCTGCTCTTCCTGCCCCTCTCGCACGTCTTCGGCAGGATGGTCGCGGTCGCCTGTCTGCGGGCGCGGGTGAAACTGGGCCACGCGCCGAGTCTGCAGACGGACGATCTCCTCGCCGACCTGGCGAGCTTCAGGCCCACCTTCCTCCTCGCCATCCCGTACGTCCTGGAGAAGGTCTTCAACACCGGCCGCGCGACGGCCGAGAAGATGGGCCGCGGCTCGTCCTTCGACCGCGCGGCCGGTATCGCGCGCCGCTACGGCGAGGCGCTGGAGGCCCGGCAGCACGGCACGGGTCCTGGCCCCTCCCGCGCCCTGCGCGCGGCCCGCGCCCTCTACGACCCGCTCGTCTACCGCCGTATCCGCAACGCCCTGGGCGGCCGGGTCCGTTACGCGATCTGCGGCGGCTCCCCGCTCGGCCGCCGGCTCGCCGCGTTCTACGCCGGCGCGGGCATCGAGATCTTCGAGGGGTACGGCCTGACCGAGTCGACCGCGGCCGCCACCGTCACGCCTCCCATCAGGCCCCGGCTGGGCACCGTGGGCTGGCCGTTGCCCGGCACCCGGGTGCGCATAGCCGGCGACGGGGAGGTGCTGCTGAGCGGCAGCCAGGTCTTCCGCGGCTACTGGGACCCGTCCGCGGGCGGTGTCGTCCCCGCGTCCCCGGACGGCTGGTTCGCCACCGGCGACATCGGCGAACTGGACGGCGACGGCTACCTCACCATCACCGGCCGCAAGAAGGAGATCCTGATCACGGCCGGCGGCAAGAACGTGGCCCCCGCCCCGCTGGAGAACTGGCTCCGCTCGCACCCGCTGATCGCCCAGTGCATGGTCCTGGGCGACCGCCGCCCGTACATCACCGCCCTCGTCACCCTCGACCCCGAGGCCATCACCCACTGGCGCCAGATGAACGGCAAGCACGGCGTCCCGCCGGAACTGCTCCTCGACGACCCCGAGCTGCGCACGGTCCTCCAGCGCGCGATCGACGAGGCCAACCGGCTCGTCTCGCGACCCGAGTCCATCCGCAAGTTCGCCGTGCTGCCCGGGGACTTCACCGAGGAGGCGGGCCACCTGACGCCGTCGATGAAACTGCGGCGGGAGGCGATCGCCCGCGACTTCGCCGACGAGATCGAGGGGCTGTACGCCAAGTAGCGGGCCTGGCGGACAGGTTCTAGGCCACCCCGGCCGCCCGCAACGCCGCCGTCGTCCCGGCCGCGCCCAGCACCACCAGCACGAACGGGGCCCGCCGCCACGCCAGCCCACCGGCGACGAGCACCCCAGCGGGCCGCGCCCACCCCGCCGCGCCGTGCGCCTGCGTGAGGGCTCCCGTGGCCAGCAGCGCCACCAGCAGGACCACCGCACCGGCGGACAGCAACTGCCGGACACGCGCGGACAGTTCGACGCGTCCGTGCAGCGCGGGTCCCACCAGACGGAAGGCGTACGTCCCGACGGCGAGGGCGAGGATGGCGGCGAGCGTGGGCGTCATGCCGTCCTCCCGGCCGCCGTGCCGTACGTGAACAGTCCGACCAGAGCCAGCAGCACCGGCACCCCGGCCGGCACCAGCGGTGTCACGGCGAGCGCTACCGCCGCGCCGGCCAGCGCGGCCCGCCGCACCCTCGCGTCCGTCCGCAGGGCGGGCAGGACCAGGGCCACGAGTACGGCGGGGAAGGCGGCGTCGAGGCCGTACGTGCCGGTGTCGCCGAGGGCGCTGCCGGCCAGCGCACCGCCCAGCACGCACAGGTTCCACGCCGCGTAGAGGCCGAGCCCGGACATCCAGAAGGCGGCGCGGCGACGGGCGGGGTCCGGCTGGGCGAGGGCGAAGGCAACCGTCTCGTCGGTGACGAGATGCGCGCCGACCAGCCGGGCGATCCGGCCCCGCCCGAGCACATCGGCGACGGCGAGGCTGTAGGCCGCGGTGCGTGTGTTGAGGAGCAGTCCGGTCGCGGCCGCCGCGAGCGGTCCGCCCCCGGCGAGCAGAATCCCGACCGCGCTGAACTGGGCGGAGCCCGCGTACACCACCAGCGACATCACCACCGGTACCCAGACGGGCAGTCCGCCGGCGACGGCGATCGCCCCGAACGAGGCCCCGACGACCCCGCTGGCCAGACAGACCAGCGCCACATCGCGGAGCAGTTCCGGATCGCGGACGGCGGGAACGGTTGTGGTTGTTCGGTAGAGCGAACGCATGTTTTCTACAATGGACAGAGGCCACCCTGTTCGTCAAGCCGAACGATCGTACTTCCACAGTGAACGGACGCACGCGATGCCGACTCCGCCGCCCCCCGCGACCCCGTCCCGTCTCCCCCTCGACTGGATCTCCGCCTCCCTGCGCCGCGAGCGCGCTCGCGCCGGCCTCTCCCTCTCGGAGCTGGCCAAGCGCGCAGGGATCGCGAAGTCCACGCTGTCCCAGTTGGAGGCGGCGAGCGGCAATCCCAGCGTGGAGACACTGTGGGCGCTGGGCGTCGCGCTCGACGTGCCGTTCAGCGCGCTGGTGGAGCCGCCGGCTCCCGCGGTCCAGGTGATCCGGTCCGGTGACGGGCCGAGCGTTCACTCCGAGCGGGCCGATTACGCCGCCACCCTGCTCTCCGCCAGCCCGCCGGGGGCGCGCAGGGACATCTACCACCTGAGGATGGAGCCGGGCGCCCCCCGCGAGTCGGACCCGCACATCCCGGGGAGCGTGGAACACCTCGTCGTCAGTACCGGCCGCCTCGCGGCGGGCCCGCAGGGTGAGGCCGTGGAACTCGGGCCGGGCGACTACATGTCGTACCGCGGCGATGTTCCGCACCGCTACGAGGCGCTGGCGCCCGGCACGACCTTCGTCCTGGTCATGCAGCACGTGTGAGCCCTCGGCCGGCGCCGTGCCGGCCCGCCGGGAAAGGCAGGAGCCCCACGCCGGCAGGCGCGGGGCTCCTTGGGTACTGCTATCAGGTCCGGATCAAAGCATTGGGCTCATGGAGCCGAAGGCTTAGAGCGGGGTGACGTTCTCCGCCTGCGGACCCTTCGGGCCCTGCGTGACGTCGAAGGAAACCGACTGGTTCTCTTCGAGAGAGCGGAAGCCGCTCGCGTTGATGGCGGAGTAGTGGACGAACACGTCCGGGCCTCCGCCTTCCTGGGCAATGAAGCCAAAGCCCTTTTCGGCGTTGAACCACTTCACGGTTCCGGTAGCCATAAGCCCTCCTTGGGCCCAAAGGGTTGCCCTGCTCCAGAACCTGCAAGTGTGTAAACAACAGCGTGTAAACAACTGCATTCATCTGAAAACGACGAGAGCCCGCGGTCACATGCTCCGCAGGCTCTGTACTGCAAGGGAAACCAAACTGCAACTTGCGGGCGAGCCTAGCATGCAGGCAGCCGAAAGCAATAGGGGGCAAGATCACGTCACCCGGATGTTTGAACCGCCTGTCCAAGGGGTTGACGTCGCCGTGTCACAGGGGTTGACACATGGGGTCCGGATGGTTTCTCGCACCACACGGGGACCCGAAGCCTGCACCGTACCGCATGGGGGCTAGCCTCGCGATGTGGACAATTCTCGCACCCGGCCGCGCGTCGGCCACATCCAGTTCCTGAACTGCCTGCCCCTGTACTGGGGGCTCGCGAGAACCGGCACGCTCCTCGACTTCGAGCTCACCAAGGACACCCCCGAGAAGCTCAGTGAGAAGTTGGTGCGGGGCGATCTCGACATCGGGCCCATCACCCTCGTCGAGTTCCTCAAGCACGCCGATGAGCTGGTCGCCTTCCCCGACATCGCGGTCGGCTGCGACGGCCCGGTGATGTCCTGCGTGATCGTCTCGCAGGTCCCGCTGGACCAGCTGGACGGCGCCCGGGTCGCCCTCGGCTCGACTTCCCGCACCTCCGTGCGCCTGGCCCAGCTGCTGCTGGCCGAAGCCGTCGGCGTCCAGCCGTCGTACTACACGTGCCCGCCCGACCTCAGCCTGATGATGCAGGAGGCCGACGCCGCCGTGCTCATCGGGGACGCGGCGCTGCGCGCCAACCTGCACGAGGGGCCGAAGTTCGGTCTCCAGGTGCACGACCTCGGGACGCTGTGGAAGGAGTGGACGGGCCTGCCGTTCGTCTTCGCGGTGTGGGCGGCCCGGCGCGACTATCTGGAGCGCGAGCCGGCGCTCACGCGCAAGGTGCACCAGGCGTTCCTCGCCTCGCGCGACCTGTCCCTGGACGAGGTCGGCAAGGTCGCCGAGCAGGCGGCACGCTGGGAGGTCTTCGACGAGGCCGTCCTGGAGCAGTACTTCACGACGCTCGACTTCCGCTTCGGCGCCCCCCAGCTGGCGGCCGTCACCGAGTTCGCCCGCCGGGTCGGCCCGACGACCGGATTCCCGGCGGACGTGCGGGTGGAGCTGCTGAAGCCCTGAGGCGCCGGGGCTGTGCGGCACTACTCTGCTGGGAGTCCAGTGCGTACGGGGGAGGGGTGGCGCCATGCAGCCGCTCGAAGCGGGCGAGCCCACGGTCGTGGGGCCCTACCGGCTGCTCGGCCGGCTCGGCTCCGGCGGCATGGGCCGGGTGTATCTGGGCCGCAGCGCGGGCGGCCGGACGGTCGCGGTCAAGATGGTGCACCCGCACTTCGCGCTCGACGAGGAGTTCCGGGCGCGTTTCCGGCGTGAGGTGGAGGCCGCGCGCCGGGTGGGCGGGGCCTGGACGGCGCCGGTCCTGGACGCCGACCCCGAGGCACCGGTGCCCTGGGTCGCCACCGGGTACGCGGCCGGTCCCTCGCTCACGGGCGCGGTCGCGGACGCCGGCGCGCTGCCCGAGCACTCCGTACGGGTCCTCGGCGCGGGGCTGGCCGAGGCGCTGACCGCGGTCCACTCGCTCGGCCTGGTCCACCGCGACGTCAAGCCGTCCAACGTCCTGCTGACCCTCGACGGCCCGCTGCTGATCGACTTCGGCATCGCCCGGGCCACCGACGGCACGGCGTCCCTGACCTCGACGGGCGTCTCCGTCGGCTCGCCCGGCTACATGTCGCCCGAGCAGATCCTCGGCAAGGGCGTCGCCGGTGCGGCGGACGTCTTCTCCCTGGGCGCGGTGCTGGTGTACGCGGCGACGGGCACGTCCCCCTTCCCGGGCGACTCGTCCGCCGCCCTCCTCTACAAGGTGGTCCACGAAGAGCCGCTGCTCGGCGCCCTGGAGGGCGAGCTGCGGGACGTCGTCTCCCGGTGCCTGACGAAGGACCCGGCCGGCCGGCCGACGCCGGAGGAGGTGGCCCGGCAGCTGGCCCCGCAGGGCGCGGCCCGGCTGGTCACGGCGGGCTGGCTGCCCGGCGCGCTGGTGGAACAGGTCAGCCGCAGTGCCGTACAGCTGCTGAATCTGGAGGCCGGGGAACCGGCACCGTCCGGTCCTGTGGACTTCAGCAGTCCGTCGGTGGGCGGGACTTCGGGGGTGGCGGGCGCCGGGCAGTTCGGTCCTCCGTCGGGGGTGTTCGGGCCGGCGCCCGCGATGCCCTTGTCCTCTTCTCTGCCGGCGCAGGCGTCGGGGCCGGGGAGTCTCGTACGGGCTCAGGACCACCACCCCGTTCAGGTGCGGGACGCCGTGCCGCCGCGGGAGTCCGTGCAGTCGGCGGGCGAGCCCGCGGACCGGCAGCCCGGGAAGCTCTCCGTGAGCGTGGCCGCGGCCTCCGTCCCCGGGGCGAACGGGCGTGGCCGGAAGCTGAGTTGCACGGTCGCGCTGGCGGTCGCGGGTGCGCTGGCCGCCGTCACGGTGGGGTCGGTGTTCCTGTTCGACCTGCTGCCGGGCGGGGGCGAGTCCCAGGACAGCGGCGACTCGGCCGGGACCGCCCGCCCCTCGGCGACGGCGACCGGATCCGAGGCGTCCGGCATTCCCGCCTCCTACCTCGGCACCTGGGAGGGGAACGCGCTGGCGCTCGACGGCGCCCTCGCCGCGGGCACGATCCGGGTCACCGTCCATCAGGCGCGGGTGGGCGAGGAGTTCGGCACGTTCCGGCAGACCGACCAGATCGGCGGCATCTGCGACGACACACTGATCCTGAAGAAGGCCACGGCCGAGCAGCTCGTCGCCACCAGCGTGGCCAAGAAGACCAACGGCTCGCACTGCACCACGGGCAAGCACGAGGTCCGGCTGACCCCGGACGGGGACGACCTCGCCTACGAGACGGACAACCCGGCGGCGGGCAACCCGACCGCGCGGATGTCCAAGGTCAAGTAGCCGGCCGGGGCGTGCGCGTGGACGGCGTGGATCTCGACGTATGGCTCACCGCCGCGGCCGCTCTGTGGGGTGCGGTCGCCGGGCTGCTGGTGCCGCGGGCCGCGTACCGCTTCGCCGTCGAACCGGACGAGCCCTGGCGGGACCGCTGTCCGCAGGGGCATGCGATAGCGGGCGTGGCGGGCGGCTGGTTCGGGCGGGCCCGCTGCCCGGACGGCGCCCGGTACGGCCCGAGCACCCCCGCCGTCTCGCTCGCCACCGCCCTCGTCTGCGCCGCCCTCGCGCTGGCCACCGGTACCCGGCCCGAACTCGGCGCGTGGCTGCTCCTCGCACCCCTCGGTGTGCTGCTGGCCGTCGTGGACTTCCGCGTGCAGCGGCTGCCCGACGTGCTCACCCTGCCGCTGGCCGGCGCCGCGCTCGTCCTCCTCGGCCTCGCCGCGGCGGCGCCCGAGCACGCGGGGGACTGGCTCACCGCGCTGCTCGGCGCGCTCGCGCTCGGCGGCGCGTACTTCGTGCTGTTCCTGGTCAATCCGAACGGCATGGGGTTCGGCGACGTGAAGCTCGCCGTCGGTCTGGGCGCGGTGCTCGGCTGGTACGGGTGGGGGGCCGTGCTGCTCGGCACCTTCGCCGGGTTCCTGTTCGGCGGGCTGTACGGGCTGGGGCTGGTCGTGACGCGGCGGGCGGGACGGAAGACCTCGATGCCGTTCGGCCCCTTCCTCATCGCGGGTGCCTTCGCCGGGCTGCTGATCGGGGCGTACGCGGCCTGATCGGGGCGGTGGCGCGGCCGTGAAGGGGCTGACGGTGGCGCTGCGCGGGCTGGCGTCGGGCTCCCGACAGGGCTGGCGTAGGCTGGCTCGGTACGCCCACAACCCTTACGAAAGGGACGCTCCCGGTGACCGAGAAGACCGACCTTCAGTCCGTCCTCGACCGTGCCGCCGCGGGTGGGCGGATCACCCCCGAAGAGGCACTCGACCTCTACCGCGACGCCCCGCTGCACGCGCTCGGCGCCGCCGCCGACGCCGTACGCAAGCGGCGGTACGCGGGCACCGAGCACATCGCCACGTACATCATCGAGCGGAACATCAACTACACGAACGTGTGCGTCACGGCGTGCAAGTTCTGCGCGTTCTACGCGGCCCCCAAGGACACCGCCAAGGGCTGGACGCGTGACCTGGACGACATCCTGCGCCGGTGTGCGGAGACCGTCGAGCTCGGCGGTACGCAGATCATGTTCCAGGGCGGCCACCACCCGGACTTCGGCGTCGAGTACTACGAGGAGCACTTCGCCGCGATCAAGGCCGCCTACCCGCAGCTCGTCATCCACTCGCTGGGCGCGAGCGAGGTCGAGCACATGGCCCGGATCTCCAAGGTGAGTGTGGAAGAGGCGATCCAGCGGATTCACACCGCCGGGCTCGACTCGTTCGCCGGCGCGGGCGCCGAGCTGCTGCCCGCGCGGCCGCGCAAGGCGATCGCCCCGCTGAAGGAGAGCGGCGAGCGCTGGCTGGAGATCATGGAGACCGCCCACCGGCTGGGTGTCGAGTCGACCTCCACGATGCTCATGGGCACCGGCGAGACCAACGCCGAGCGCATCGAGCACCTGCGGATGATCCGTGACGTACAGGACCGGACCGGCGGCTTCCGTGCCTTCATCCCGTACACGTACCAGCCCGAGAACAACCACCTCAAGGGCCAGACGCAGGCAACCCTCTTCGAGTACCTGCGGATGATCGCGATCGCCCGTCTCTTCATGGACAACATCGCGCACATCCAGGGCTCCTGGCTGACCACCGGCAAGGAGGTCGGCCAGCTCTCGCTGCACTACGGCGCGGACGACCTCGGCTCGATCATGCTGGAGGAGAACGTGGTCTCCTCCGCCGGTGCCAAGCACCGCTCCAACCGCATGGAGATCATCGACCTGATCCGCAAGGCGGGCCGGGTGCCGGCCCAGCGGACGACGACGTACGAGCACATCGTGGTCCACGACGACCCGGCGAACGACCCGGTCGACGAGCGGGTCGCCTCGCACATCTCCTCCACCGCCATCGCGGGCGGCACCGCGCACCCCGAGCTGAAGCTGCTGGCCTCCAACTGACGTACTCGTGCTGACGATTCACGCCGCGGACGAGTTGCGGCTCAGCTGGGACGCGGCGCCCGTCACGGAGGGCGCGGTCGCCGTCGAGGGCGACCGCGTCGCCGGTGCCGGTCCGTTCGAGGAACTGCGCCGACGGTTCCCGGACGCGCGCGTGCGGCGGTGGCCGGGAGTCCTCGGTCCCGCGCTGGTCCACGAGGGACCGCTGCCCGCGGCGCCGTCCCCGCGTGAACGGCTGCACGCGGTACTGAAGTCGGGCGCGACCGCCGTCCTCGCGGAGTACGCCGACACCGCGGACGTCCGTTCCGCGGCGGCCCGCAACGACGTCGCCGTCCTCCCCCGTGCGCACCGCCGCGTGATCATCGACGCCGGACGGGCCGACCTCGCCGTCTTCGACGCGGACGGGACGTGTCTGGCCACCGTGTGCGCGGGGCGCCTGGTGCACCGGCGCCGGTAGTCGGCGTCAGCCCGACAGCGCCTGGGCGAACGCTCCCGAACTCTGCGTCACGCCGCTGCAGTCGGTGGCCGCGTCGTCCGACGACGGGTCCCCGGACGAACACTGCCGGTCGCGGAAGGTCGACCACATGGAGACCCACGCGACCTCCTTCTCCTCGGCGAACGTACGGAGTTGGGCGGCGTCGGAGAGGGTGAAGGTCTCGTTGGCCACGTCGTTGTCGCCGATCATCGAGGTGAGCGCGAGGCCCTGCCAGGCTCCCTCGGACGAGAGACCGAAGACCTTCGCCAGCTGGTCGTGGGCGGCCGCGGCCGAGGTCTCCGCGTAGTCGCCCATGTCGCCGGTGTACGAACTCCCGTAGTTCATGGTCATGATGTTGACGGTGGAGACGTTCACCCCGTGGTCGTTGGCGGACTCCAGGAGCGCCAGGCCGTCCGCGTCGAGTCCGTCGGGCATCACCGGCAGGGTGTAGGTGACCTCCAGGTCGCCGCGCTCCTTCTGGAGCAGCGCTATCGCCTCGGAGCGCAGCGCGACGGAGTCGGAGTCGGTCAGTTCGTCGCCCTCGATGTCGAAGTCCGCCTGGGTCGAGCCGGCCGCGTCAAGGGCCTTGCCGTAGGCGGCGGCGAGCGCGGACGCCGTGTCACACGTCGAGGCGAGCTCCTTGCCGGACGCCCCGCCGAACGAGACGCGCACACTCGCGCCGGAGTCCGTGAGCGCCGAGATCCGCGAGGTCACCGCCGAGTCGCCGATGGCCTCCGTCCCGTTCCACTCCGGCGTGCAGCCACTGCCGTCCGAGATCACGAAGGCCAGGTTGTACGTCGACGGGGACCCGGCGGAGTCGGTGCCGGAGGCGGTCGTGGCGCTGACGTAGGGGGCGTACGAGGTGGCGGAGGCCGCCGACCCGTTCGAGGTGTCCGGGGCGGACGACGGGGTTCCCGCGGACCGCGCGGCCGAGGTGCCGTCACTGCCCGAGGAGCACCCCGCACAGGCCAGCGCCACCAGGCAGACGAGCCCGGCAGCCGGCTTCAGGAAACTCCTCATTGTGCATGCACCCGCTCTCGTGATTTCTGTCTCAAGACGGAAACGAAGCGTGTTTCCACTGGGGAAGGTGCCACATCCGGCGATGAATCATGAAGACAGGGGAGGCACAGAAAGGGCCTGGCAAAGGGGGAGCGAATCGGGTGATTAGGGCGGATGAAAGAGGCATAGCAACTCATATGGGTCGTCGCTGAGTTGTGCGGATGCGCGAGGATTCTCTCAGGGGAATGACAGGTGAAGGCGTTTCTCATGGGCGTCTCACAAGAGAAACCGAGTTTAGGGCACATGAAAGCGTCCTAATGTCCGGGGAATGCAATCCGAGTCCGCCATCGAAAACCGTGCCCCTGGGCACGGCCGCCGCCGCAAGAGCGGCAACGGGTCCCTGGAAGGTCCCGTGTTCGTTGACAACTCCGGACGCAGGGCACGACTGCTGCGCCGGATCGGCCTCCTCGTCGGCGTCCTCTGCCTCGGGTACGCGGTCGTCCTCGGCATGGCCTTCATGGGCTGGGGCACCCCGCTGACCCCGTCCTCGCTGCTGCCCTTCGGCGACCGCGGTCCGGCCGCCCAGAACGGCGGGCCCGGTGGCCGGCTGCACGGCGGCGTCGGTACCCCGCCCGCCGGGTTCACCGGCGCTCCGCCGACGGGCCTGCCGACCGCGGCGGCCACCCCCAGCTCCGTCCCGTCCGCGTCTGCCTCCGCCTCTGCCTCCGCAGACGCCAACTGACGGGGGCGCACGCACTCCTATGACTACGACCACGCCCACGCGCGGCCGCCGACGCGCCCCCACCAGGATGGAGCGGGCGGCCGGCCGGGCCGCCGCCCTGCAGAAACCGCGCGTGATCCTGGCCGTGCTGCTCCTGATGGCGCTGTGCAGCGTGATGCTGCTCGACGGCTATCTGCGCTCCGAGATCGGCAACGACGCGCGGGTCCGCGACGGCGCGGCCTACGACAAGGTCCCGCAGAAGGTCCTCGACGGCGGGCCCATCCTGTCGTTCGACAAAGGCGCCGAGAAGACCCAGTCGGTGCCCGACAAGACCATCGCGCTCACCTTCGACGACGGCCCGAACCCGACCTGGACGCCCCAGATCCTCAAGGTCCTGGAGGAGAACGACGTCCAGGCCACGTTCTTCATGGTCGGCTCGATGATCTCCCGCAACCCGGGCATCGTGAAGGACCTGGTGGACCAGGGCAACGAGGCCGGTATCCACACCTTCACGCACGTCGACCTCTCCTACCAGAGCACCTCGCGGCTCCAGCGCGAACTCAAGCAGACGCAGCTCGCGCTCGCGGGCGCGGCGGGGATCAACACCACGCTGTTCCGGGCCCCGTACTCCTCGGAGATCAACGCCGTCGACAACTACAGCTGGCCCGTCTACCAGGAGATCGGCGACCTCGGCTACACCAGCGTCTTCGTCGACGACGACAGCGACGACTGGAAGCGGCCCGGCGTCTCGAAGATCGTCGAGTGGGCCACGCCGAAGGACAACAAGGGCGCCATCGTCCTGATGCACGACGCGGGCGGCAACCGGTCGCAGACGGTCAAGGCGCTCGGCGAGTACATCAAGAAGATGAAGGACAAGGGCTACACCTTCACCACGATCAGCGGGGTCACGGCCCAACTCGCCAAGCAGGACGCCGACAAGGCCGCCGCCGCGTCGGGGCGGACCGGTGCGGCCGGTAAGGCTGGTACGGCCGGTGCCGCCGGGCAGACCGGTACCGCAGCCCCCTCGGCGAGCCCGGGCCGGCAGGCGAGCAGGCCGGGCGGCGCTCCGGCCGGCGGCGAGCTGGACGGTCAGCAGCTGAAGCAGGGCACGGCCGCGGCCGCCCTGGCCCACGCCGAGCAGGCCGCCCATTCCAAGGCCACCGGTGCCACCCTCTACGAGGGCAAGGCCCTCATCGCGGCGGTCGCGGTGGCCGAGTGCGCCGTGCCGGTGCTCGCCTACTTCCTGGGCATCGTGGGCGTGGCGGTGATGGGCCGGTTCGGGCTGATGCTGATCCTGGCCCGGCGCCACTACAGACAGCGCAACAAACGCCGCTTCAACTGGGGCCCGGCGGTGGTCCGCCCGGTCAGCGTGATCGTGCCCGCGTACAACGAGAAGGAGTGCATCGCCAACACCCTCAACTCCCTGGCGCAGAGCACCCATCCGATCGAGATCATCGTCGTCGACGACGGTTCCACGGACGGCACGAAGGAGATCGCGGAGGCGCTGGGCCTGCCCAACGTCCGGGTCATCCGCCAGGAGAACGCGGGCAAGCCGGCCGCCCTCAACAACGGGGTGCGCAACGCGCGGTACGACATCGTCGTGATGATGGACGGCGACACGGTCTTCGAGCCGGACACCGTACGGCAGTTGGTGCAGCCCTTCGCCGATCCGGCGGTCGGCGCGGTCGCGGGCAACGCCAAGGTCGGCAACCGCAACACCGTGATCGGCGCCTGGCAGCACATCGAGTACGTGATGGGCTTCAACCTCGACCGGCGCATGTACGACCTGCTGCGCTGCATGCCCACCATCCCGGGCGCGATCGGCGCGTTCCGCCGGGAGGCGGTGCTCGCGGTCGGCGGCATGAGCGAGGACACGCTCGCCGAGGACACCGACATCACCATCGCGCTGCACCGCGAGGGCTGGCGGGTCGTCTACCAGGAGCACGCCAAGGCCTGGACGGAGGCGCCGGGTTCCCTGAAGCAGCTGTGGTCCCAGCGCTACCGCTGGTCGTACGGCACCATGCAGGCGCTCTGGAAGCACCGCAAGTCCCTGACGGACCGGGGTCCTTCAGGCAGGTTCGGCCGGGTCGGCATGCCGCTGGTGGTCCTCTTCCAGATCGTCACGCCGGTCTTCGCCCCGCTCATCGACGTGTTCACCGTCTACTCGATGATCTTCGTGGACTTCTGGCCGTCCCTGCTGGCCTGGCTCGCCGTGCTCGCCGTCCAACTCCTGTGCGCGGCCTACGCGTTCCGGCTCGACAAGGAGAAGTACCGCTATCTCGCGATGATGCCGCTGCAACAGCTCGCCTACCGCCAGATGATGTACCTGGTCCTCATCCACTCGTGCGTGACCGCCCTGACCGGCGGCCGGCTGCGCTGGCAGAAGCTCAAGCGCACGGGCGAGGTCGGCACCCCGGCGGGAGTGGGCCGATGAGCTGGGGCCCGGAACAAAACGGGCAGGGTCGGCAGAGCCGGGAGGGGTACGGGCAACAGGCCCCGCCCCAGCAGTACGGCCAGGCGTATCCCCCGTACGACCAGGGGTACGACCAAGGGCGCGATCAGGGGTATGCGCAGGGGTACGTGCAGCCCCAGCCGTACACGCAGCCGGTGCAGCCCGCGCCGTACGACCGGCCCTGGCAGTACGTGCCCGAGGGGACGGGCGAGATCTCGGCCGTCCCCCGCACGGAACCCCTCCCGGCCTCGCCACCCGTTTCTCCGCCTCCGGTGACGACGGCGGCCGAGCCGAAGCCGCAGGCGACAGCGGGTGTCCGCGACCGCTACTTCGACGCGCTGCGCGCCATCGCGCTCGTCCGTGTGGTGACGTACCACACCTTCGGCTGGGCCTGGGCGGGGCTGGTCTTCCCGTCCATGGGCGTGATGTTCGCGCTCGCCGGCTCGCTGATGGCGAAGTCCCTGGAGCGTCCGGCGCTCAAGGTGGTCAGGAGCCGGGTGCGCCGACTGCTGCCCCCCTTCTGGTTCTGGGGATTCTTCGTCGTGCTGGCGATGCTGATCCACGGCTGGATGCCCGGCTGGCAGATCGTCTTCTGGGTGCTGCCGCTGGGGGACCCGCCGGGCAACCGGTGGGGGATGCAGGCCTGGGAGATCCTCTGGTACCTGCGGACGTACCTCTGGTTCGTCCTCCTGTCGCCGGTGCTCCTGAAGGTGTTCCGGAAAGCACCCGTCCCGGTGCTGCTGCTCTCCCTCGTACCGATCGTGGTCTTCCAGTACGCGTGGCAGCCGCCGGACAACCGGTTCGGCAGCGGCCTCACCGATCTCGCCACCTTCCTGTTCTGCTGGCTGGTCGGTTTCGCGCACCGCGAGGGCGTCCTCCAGCGGCTGCGGCCCGCCGTCGTGGTCCCGCTGTCGCTGGCCGCGCTGGCGTACGGCGCGTGGTACGCCTTCACGCACCAGGCGGAGTACGGCGGTTACGACCTGGACGACATCCCGCTCGCGCAGACCTTCTGGTCGGCCGGCTTCGTCACGCTGCTGATGTACTTCAAGGCGTACTACAAGGTCGACTTCGCCGGCCTCGCCCGCTTCCGGCGGCTCGACCGGACCGTGACGATCTTCAACGGGCGGGCCGTGACGATCTATCTCTGGCACGAGATCGCGCTGATTCTCGCCGTGCCGCTGATCGACCAGTTCTGGAACGTGCCGGCGTTCGAGAAGTACCTGCCGCTGGAGAGCCAGTGGTTCATGTTCGGCATCGGCTGGCTGCTGATCTGGATCGCGATCCCGCTGTTCGGCTGGGTCGAGGACGTGGCCGCGAAGCGGAAACCGAAGCTGCTGCCCTGAGCGGCACGCGGGACGGGCCGTACGGGCCGGGCGCCGGAGAGTCGCCGGGCCCGTACTGCCACAATGGGACCGTGACCCGCGCATCTCTGGACAAGCAGCCGCACGAAGTCGCCTCGATGTTCGACGACGTGGCGGAACGGTACGACCTGACGAACGACGTGCTGTCGCTCGGCCAGGCCCGGCTGTGGCGCAAGGAGGTCGCGAAGGCGGTGGACGCCCGGCCCGCGCAGAAGGTCCTCGACCTCGCCGCGGGGACCGCCACGTCCTCTCTTCCCTTCGCCCGCACGGGCGCGTACGTCGTGCCCTGCGACTTCTCCCTCGGGATGCTCCGGGTCGGCAAGAAGAACCACCCCTGGCTGCCGCTGACCGCCGGTGACGCCACGAAGCTGCCCTTCAAGGACGACACCTTCGACGCGGTGACGATCTCCTTCGGGCTGCGCAACGTGCAGGACACGGACACCGCGCTGAGCGAGCTGTACCGGGTGACCAAGCCGGGTGGACGCGTGGTGATCTGCGAGTTCTCGCACCCCACCTGGGCGCCTTTCCGCACGGTCTACACCGAGTACCTGATGCGCGCCCTGCCCCCGGTGGCCCGCACGGTGTCCTCCAACCCCGACGCGTACGTCTATCTCGCCGAGTCCATCCGCGCCTGGCCCGACCAGCCGGCCCTCGCCGAGCGACTGCGCAAGGCGGGCTGGTCGAAGGTGGCGTGGCGCAACCTGACGGGTGGCGTCGTGGCGCTGCACCGGGGTTTCAAGCAGGGCTGAGCCCCGCCCACCTCTCCCCGACGTCCCCAATCACCCGTAAGAGGGTGCATTGACGGGAACCGGTCAATGGGAAACTCGTGTCCGTTGATTACGTGTGATGACGCCTGACTACGTCCGGTCACGGCACGAGTCCGGCTCGAGTTCTCTGAATGACGGAGCTTTCCCATGGCGTCGAACTGCCCGCACTGCGGGGCACCCGCTCCTGACGAAGCACGCTTCTGCATGAAGTGCGGCCGCGAGCGCGTACCGGCGACGGCCGACGCGCCGTCGGGGCCGGCGACTCCGGCGGCTGAATCTCCGGTGGCTGACTCTTCGGCGCTTGAAGCGCCTGCGTCGGATACGCCTGCGTCGGATACGCCTGCGTCGGATACGCCTGCGTCGGAAACTTCGGCGCCCGGGACGCTCGTGCTGGGAAAGCCCGAACCTGAAACCCCGGCGCCTGAAGCGCCTGACGCACCTGCGTCGGAGGCCCCCGCGCCCGGGACGCTCGTGCTCGGGAGCCCTGCGTCCGGAACGCCTGTGCCTGGAACGCCCGCGTCCGGAACGCCTGCGCCTGAAGCTCCCGCGCCTGGAACGCCTGCGTCTGAAGCTCCCGCGCCCGGGACGATCGTGCTCGGGAAGCCCGCCCTTCCGTCGGCGCCGCCTCAGCCGTCGGCCGCTCTGCCGATGGCGCCGCCCGTGAGCCCGCCGCCTCCCGCGTACGCCCCCGTGCCCGCCCGGCCCTCCGTCGTCGGTGCCTTCTTCGGCCGTACGTTCACGGGGGACTGGGCCGGCGCCGCGCAGGCCGCGCTCTGGCCCGTCGGACTGCTGCTGATCTCGGCCGTGGCGCTGGCGATCCCTTCGTACGGGCAGGGCGACGAGGTGGTCGTCGGGTTCGGCGACCGGATGCGGATCGCCCTCGCCCTGCTGTTGCAGGCCTTCGGCGGCGGCTTCGAGGTGAAGGAGGCGTCCGGACCCGGATTCGGGGGTAGCGGCGCCGGGTTCGCCTCCGATCTCAGCGGCGGCGGAGAGCTGTCCCTGATCCCGCTGACCGTCACCGCGCTGTGGCTCGCCGCGCTCTTCGTCGGCGTACGGATGCTGCGCACCCGCCTGGCGCTGCGGGCTCCGCGCGCCGCGACCGACGGGCTCGAAGCGGCCGTACGCGTCGTCCTGCTGGTCACCGCGGCCGTGCTCGTGCTCGGGCTGTTCGCGCAGCCGACCGTCGCCGGCATGGTCACGGTCTCCTCGTCACCGTGGCTCGCCGCGCTCGGCGCCCTGCTGCTCGGCCTCGCCGTCGCCGGCGGCGTACTGCACCGCGACGACCTGGCCCAGTGGCTCGCCGCGCGGCCGGGCGCACGGACCTGTGTCCGGGCGACGGGCACCGCGCTGCGCGCCCTCGCCGTGGTCCTCGCCCTGTGCTCGGTGGTCGCGTTCGTCTGTCTCGCGCAGGTGGACGACCTCGGTGAGCTGTCCGACCTCGACGGCTCGGACGTGTCTCCCCTGCTCGCGGCGCTGCTCGTGCTGCCGAACCTCGCACTGCTCGCCCTCGGCCTGTCCTGGGGTGCGCCGGTGGAGGTGGAGGCGGGCGGCAACTCGCCGTTCGGCGGCGGGTACGAGCGCCGGGGCCTCGGGCTCCCCGAACTCGGCGACGCCGTCAACTCCTGGGCGGTCGCGGGCGCGTTGGCCCTCGGCCTGGTCTGTGCGCTGACCCTGGGGGCCATGGCCGCCCGCCGATCGGCCGACCGGCGTGAGCAGTTGCTGGCGGCGGGGATCTTCTTCGGTCTGTTCCTGCTGCTGGCGGGGATCGGCGGATTCAGCACCCAGGTGGCCGGCGGCCCGTCGGACTACGGGTCCGGCTATGGGTCCGACTACGGGGCGGACTACGGATCCGGGTCGGGTCCGGGGGCCGGTTTCGGCTCCGGTTCCGGGGACGCGGTCGCCGGTACGGTCTCGGCCGGCGTGAGTCTCACGGACGCGCTGCTGTTCGGGGCGCTGTGGGTCTTCGTCGCGGCCCTTCTGGCGCCGTATCTGCTGCGGATGGCCGGGGTGCGGACGGGCCCGGTCGCACCGCAGGTCTCGCCGGTACCGCCGATGCCGGGCGCTCCCGCGGGGTACGTACCCGGGCCGCCGCAGCCGGCTCCGGCGGTTTCGTCTCCGCAGGCGCCCGTGGCTCCGGCGCAGGCTCCGTCCCGACCCGGGGTTCCGGCGCCACCGGGACCGGCGGTCGCCATGCCCCACGCGGTCGTCCCCGTCGCGCCCGCCCCGGTCGCGTACGGCTCCCGCACCGTGCAGCTCGGGCACCCCGCGCCGGGCCTGCCGCTCGGTCCGGTGGCTCCCGTCGGTGCCGCGCCCCCAAGCCGTGCCCTGGTCTGGGTGGTCACCCTGGTGCTCGCCGTAGCGGTCGGCGGCGGTGCCGCGGCCGGGGTGCTGGTCTGGCAGGACCATCAGTCCAAGGGCACCTCCGACAAGGCGGGGACACAGCCCGGACCGACACCCTCGCAGAACGGTGCCTCACCCACGCCGTCCGCGGAGCCCACTCCGTCCCCGACGCCGAGCGAGCAGCCCTCGGACGACGTCCCGGCCGGCCAACTCCCCGACGGCTACCACCGGTTGACCGATCCGATGGGATTCTCCGTGGCCGTCCCGGACGTCTGGGGGCGCGAGGGCGTGAAGTACGGGACGCAGGTGACGTACGCGGGCTCGACCGGCCTTGAGCATCTCCAGGTCGGCGTCATCGCGAACGCGGGCTACACCTCGTACGACAACTTCCTGACCCTGGAGAAGACCGCCAAGAAGAAGGACACCGACTACCGGCGGATCAGGCTGGAGCGGAACACCTTCCAGGGCCGCGCGGGCGCCCTCTGGGAGTACACGTACACGGATGAGTCCGGCCGGACCGTCCACGCGAAGGACCAGGGGTACGTCGCCGAGAGCGGCACCGAGTACGCGATCATGCTCGTCGGCCGGGACGAGCTGTGGGAGAGCGACCTCACGGAGACGTTCCGGGTGGCTCTCGAGACGTGGGAACTCGGCTGAGCTCCAAGGAAGGTCACCCGGGAATGCGGCCGGGCTCCCGGAAGGCGGCGGCCGATTCGGCCGGGCTCCCGGAAGGTCACCCGGGGACTCTGCTGCGCTCCCGGAAGGTCATCTGAGAACCTCGAACGGGTCGCCGGGCGCGTCGAGTTCACGGCGCATTCCGCCCGGCGGCGGTCCGGACCGGCGCGGCTCGTGCACCCCCGCGCCTCCGCCGCCCTCACCCTCGCCGAAGTCGAACCACACGGTGATCACGGCACCGCGCGGCACCTCGGCTCCGGGCAGCGGGTACTGGCGTACGACGTAGTCGACGACGGCGAGGTGGAAGTCGGGCCGGTCGGGCGCGGCGAGCAGCACACCTCGCGTCTCGGCCGTCTCGCGCGCGTCCACGGCCATCAGACCGACGAGCTGCGGCACACGCACTTCGGGTGTCTTGGGTGTCAGGCGCACGGACGTCACCCCCAGCGGTACCGGCAGGGTAAGCCCCGCCGGGGTCCTTCCGGAAGCCGTGCGGGGCCTGCGACCGGCCGGCGCGGGCGCCGTTTCGGTCAGCCGAGAGTCGGCCGAACGTCAGCCGAGAACCAGCCGGTAGCGGTGGCCCTCCTGCTGAGACGCCGGGGTGGTGAACCGCTCGGCGAGCTCCATGCCGAGGCGCCTCGCCACCGCGATGGAACGCTCGTTGCGCGCGTTGACCATGGCGACCACGCTGGATACGCCCGCCGCGCGCACCCGGTCGATGGTGATGTGCGCGGCCGCGGTCACGTACCCCCGGCCCCAGTACTCCCGGCCGAGCCGCCAGCCGATCTCGATCTCGCCCTGCGGGCCCCACTCGTGCGGCCACGGCTGCGCGCCGGTGAAGCCGAGCACCTCGCCGGCCGCACCGACCATCGTCCAGAAGCAGAAGCCGTGCTCCGCGTCGTGCCGGCGCTGCCGCGCGGTCAGCTCCTCGTAGACCGAGAGTTCGGCCGCCTTGCCCCCGTGGAACTCCATCACTTCCGGGTCCGCGAAGATCCGGTGCCAGGCGAAGGCGTCCTCGTCGGTGGGGACGCGCAGCTGTACTGCGGGGAGAGCTCGGTTCACGGGGGCAGCCCTTCAGCCGGGTGATCTGTACCGCTGCATAGACTGCCCATGTCCAGTGCCCGTCAGCACGTATTTTTCGAACCTTGGGGAGAACCCGCCGTGACCGAGCCCCTCTCCGAAAACACCGCCGATGTCATCGTCGTCGGGGCCGGGCCAGCCGGTTCCACCACCGCGTACTACCTGGCGAAGGCCGGACTGGATGTCCTGCTGCTCGAGAAGACCGCGTTCCCGCGGGAGAAGGTCTGCGGTGACGGACTGACCCCGCGCGCCACCAAGCAGCTCGTCTCGATGGGCATCGACATCTCGGAGGAGGCCGGCTGGCTCCGGAACAAGGGCCTCCGGATCATCGGCGGCGGCGTCCGGCTCCAGCTGGACTGGCCGGATCTCGCCTCTTTCCCCGACTACGGACTCGTCCGCAAGCGGGACGACTTCGACGAGCAACTGGCCCGGCAGGCACAGAAGGCGGGCGCGCGGCTGTACGAGCGCTGCAACGTCGGCGCCCCGATCACCGACGACCGCACCGGCCGCATCACGGGTGTGCACGCCAAGCTCGGTGAGGAGAAGCGCGAGGTCACCTTCCACGCCCCGCTGGTCGTCGCGGCCGACGGCAACTCGACCCGGCTCTCCCTCGCAATGGGCCTGCACCGCCGTGAGGACCGCCCGATGGGCGTCGCGGTGCGTACGTACTTCACCAGCCCGCGCCACGAGGACGACTACCTGGAGTCCTGGCTGGAACTGTGGGACCGGCGCGGCCCCGGCGAGGACCGCCTGCTGCCGGGCTACGGCTGGATCTTCGGCATGGGCGACGGCACGTCGAACGTCGGCCTCGGCGTCCTCAACACCACCGACTCCTTCAAGGAGCTGGACTGGCGGGAGGTGCTGAAGGCGTGGTGCGCCTCGATGCCGGAGGACTGGGGATACACCCCGGAGAACATGACGGGCCCGATCCGCGGCGCCGCCCTCCCCATGGCCTTCAACCGCCAGCCCCACTACACCAAGGGGCTGCTGCTGGTCGGTGACGCCGGCGGCCTGGTCAACCCCTTCAACGGCGAGGGCATCGCCTACGCCATGGAGTCCGGCCAGATCGCCGCGGACGTCATCGTCCAGGCCCACGCGCGGGCGACCCCCGGCCAGCGCGAACTCGCCCTCCAGCGCTACCCGCGCGTCCTCAAGGACACCTACGGCGGCTACTACACGCTCGGCCGTGCCTTCGTGAAGCTCATCGGCAACCCGAAGGTCATGAAGATCGCGGCTCAGCGCGGGCTCACCCACCCGATGCTCATGAAGTTCACGCTCAAGATGCTCGCCAACCTCACGGACCCGACGGGCGGCGACGCGATGGACCGGATCATCAACGGCCTGTCGAAGGTGGCTCCGAAGGCATAACGCCGGGGCCCTGCCGGCAACCCGGTCCACCGGTCTCCACCGGTCTCCACCGGTCTCCACCGGTCTCCACCGGTCTCGGCCGGCGCGGGCCGGGCCCGCCTCTTCACGGGTCCGCCCCGCCCCGCTACCGGCCGAGCCTCGTTCCGTTACCGGCTGAGCTCCGCCTCCCTGGCGGCGCGGCGGGCGAAGACCTGCTCGCGGAGATCCGTCATCTGCCGCAGCGCGTCCCGCCGGTCCCGCCGGGAGAGCCGGTCCAGGTAGACGCGGCCGTTGACGTGGTCGGTCTCGTGCTCGAGGCAGCGCGCGAAATATCCCGTTCCCTCGATGACCAGGGCGTTCCCGTCCCGGTCGACGCCGCGCACGACGGCGCGGTCGGGGCGGGGTACGGCCATCACGGCACCCGGCACGGAGAGGCAGCCCTCGCCGTCGTCGAGCAGCCGCCGTCCGGCCGGAGCGAGTTGCTCCAGCACCGGATTGACGATGTGTCCGACATGCCGGACACCGCCGTCGTCGGGACAGTCGAAGACGAAGAGCCGCAGGTCGACGCCGACCTGGTTCGCGGCGAGGCCCGCACCCTCGGCGACGTACATCGTCAGGAACATGTCGTCGATGAGTGCGGCGAGATCGGGTCCGAACTCGGTCACGTCCCGGCAGGGCCGGTGCAGCACCCCCTCGCCGACTTCGGTGATGCGCCGCACGGTTCCGCGAGCGGCTTCCGGCGTGCGGGCGGGGTATGTCGTGACGGGCTTTCCCTGGACGAACACACGGGGCATATCGGTCACTTCCTCGGTCGGTGTGAGGATCTGGTCCTCGTCCATCCAACCGGAACCCGGCTTTCGGCCGCCGGGGATCCCGGCCCGCGATGCCTCCGAGAGGGACCTGAGGGGCCCCTGTGGGCCCGCTGAGGCACCTCTGAGGGTGCGGGCGAGGGTCGCCCGGGGGCGGCCCGGGTACGCGCGAGGGCCACCTCCCGGACAGGGAGACGGCCCTCGACAGAAACTGCCGTGCGCAGGACAGGCCCTAGAGCACCCGCACCGCACCGGTGGCCGGGTAGCCCGAAAGGTCCTGAATCACCACACCCTTGGAGGGGTTGGCGGCGTCCAGGTACTGGCCGTTACCGATGTAGACGCCCACGTGGTACGCGGAACCCGCCGAACCCCAGTACAGGATGTCCCCGACCTGGACGCTGGAGAGCGAGACCGGCGTACCGGCCGTCGACTGGCTCTGCGAGACGCGCGGCAGGTCGACGCCGACCTGCTTGTACGCGGCCTGCACGAGCCCGGAGCAGTCCCAGGCGTTGGGACCGGTGCCGCCCATGACGTAGGCGTCGCCGACCTGCGACTTGAGGAACGCGATGACGGTCGCGACAGAGCCGCTGGCCGGCACGGAGACGTCCGTGGACGCCGAGAGGGTGGTGCGCTGGGACGACCGCGAGGCTGCCTGGGCGGCGGCGGCCTTGCGGGCGGCCTCGGCCTTCTTCTTGGCCTCCGCCTTCTTCTTGGCCTCGGCCAGGTCGGCCTTGGCCTGCTTTGCGGCCTTTGCCGTGGCTGCGTCGCGCTCCGCCTGCAGCTCGTAGTTGGCCGCGGCCTGCTGCGTGGCGTCCGCCGACTGCGCGACCTGGGTGGACAGGTCGGCCGTCAGCGCGGGCAGTTCGACCGTCTGCGTCACGGGGTCGGCGGCGTATGCCGAACCCGACGCACCGGCCACTGCCAGGGTGCTGAGAACGCCACCGGCAACTCCGGCGCGCATCGCGAGACTCGACGCGTTGCGGCGGGGCTTCCGGTGGCTGCGTATGTGAGCGGTGTGGGACATGGGTACAACCGGTACCAGGGGCTCCTCCATACCTTCAAGAAACGTGTGGTGCGCCACAGTTGTTCAATCGGCGGCCGAATCTCGGGCGCGGCGCCCCTTATTGACGCCGTAACGGGCATTGCGGACAGAGATGATCACGCCTTTGATCATGGGCTTTCCGTAATACGCCCGAATTGCCCCGCGCTTACCACTGGTTGAACCAGGTGGCCAAGCCCGGTTGATTCGGTGCACACGTGGATGTGGTGCAGGTCACGGAACGGTCACCGCGGCAGGCGCGTCCCGCGCGGAAGCCGCGGCCGCTTCCGCTCGTGAACGCGTGCACGCGTCCACTTCCGTCCGCTTCGCTCCCTCCGACGTGTGAACGGGCTCCACTATCAAGGGATCTGGTCCAGCGCCAATTTGCCTGCGATCGGCGCCGCTTGATAATGCGGCACCGCCCCGACCAGCGACGACGTAGGAAAATGTCACCCCTTGGTGATCGCTCGGCTGCTTCGCGTATGAAGATCACTGCTCATCCGACTTCATGATCGTTCGCCTGGTGGTGGAGATCACAAAGTCGTTCCTGACCCCCGTGTCGCAGATCACAGACCGGCAGGCATAGGATGCGGGGCAGTTGGGCTTGTGACCTGCTTCACATGAGCGCGATCTTCGTTGGGGACGCACGGGGTTCGTGGGGCGTGTGGGGCGGGTGGGCTCGCCCAATGCAACCGCCAGCAGTCAGCGCCGACTGAGAGGAGCGAGGAGCGTGAACGCGTATGCGCCGATCCTCGTACTGGGAGCCCTCGGGGCAGGCTTTGCGATCTTCTCCGTGGTCATGGCCACGCTTATCGGTCCAAAGCGGTACAACCGGGCCAAGCTCGAGGCCTACGAGTGCGGTATCGAGCCGACCCCCACGCCGGCCGGCGGCGGGCGATTCCCCATCAAGTACTACCTGACGGCGATGCTCTTCATCGTCTTCGACATCGAGATCGTCTTCCTCTACCCCTGGGCCGTCACGTTCGACGCCCTGGGTGTTTTCGGGCTCGTGGAGATGCTGCTCTTCGTGCTCACCGTCTTCGTCGCGTACGCGTACGTATGGCGGCGCGGCGGCTTGGAATGGGACTGAGGGGCCTTAGGACATGGGACTCGAAGAAAAGCTGCCGAGCGGATTCCTGCTGACCACCGTCGAGCAGGCCGCGGGATGGGTGCGCAAGTCATCCGTCTTCCCCGCCACGTTCGGGCTCGCCTGCTGCGCCATCGAGATGATGACGACCGGCGCGGGCCGCTACGACCTGGCGCGCTTCGGTATGGAGGTCTTCCGCGGATCACCCCGGCAGGCGGACCTGATGATCGTCGCCGGCCGGGTCAGCCAGAAGATGGCGCCGGTGCTGCGGCAGGTCTATGACCAGATGCCCAACCCCAAGTGGGTGATCTCCATGGGGGTTTGTGCCTCATCGGGCGGAATGTTCAACAACTACGCAATTGTCCAGGGCGTCGACCACATCGTCCCGGTCGACATCTACCTGCCCGGCTGTCCGCCGCGGCCCGAGATGCTGATGGACGCGATTCTCAAGCTCCACCAGAAGATCCAGTCCTCCAAGCTCGGCGTGAACGCCGAGGAGGCGGCCCGCGAGGCGGAGGAAGCGGCGCTCAAGGCGCTTCCCACCATCGAGATGAAGGGCCTGCTGCGGTGAGCGACGCGAACGGCAACGGGGTCAACCCCGAGAAGGACCTCGGGGCCTCCAACCTCCCTGGTCAGCGGGGCGACCAGGGCGAGGAGATCCGGGTCCAGCGCGGCATGTTCGGCGCCAACAACGGCGGCGACACCTCCGGCTACGGCGGTCTGGTCCGCTCGATCCGGCTGCCGGGAGCGGCCTCCCGCCCCTACGGCGGCTGGTTCGACGAGGTCGCCGACGAGCTGGAAGGCGCCCTGGAGGAGCAGGGACTCGTCCCCGACAACGTCATCGAGAAGACGATCGTCGACCGCGACGAGATCACCTTCCACGTCGAACGCGCGTACCTGCTCGCGGTCGCACAGACGCTGCGCGACGACCCGGCCCTCCGCTTCGAGCTGTGCACCGGTGTCTCGGGAGTGCACTACCTGGACGACAAGGGCCGCGAGCTGCACGCCGTCTACCACCTGCGCTCGATCACCCACAACCGGCTGATCCGCCTCGAAGTCAGCGCCCCGGACTCCGACCCGCACGTCCCGTCGCTGGTCTCCGTCTATCCGACGAACGACTGGCACGAGCGCGAGACGTACGACTTCTTCGGGCTGATCTTCGACGGTCACCCGGCGCTGACACGGATCATGATGCCGGACGACTGGCAGGGCTTCCCGCAGCGCAAGGACTACCCCCTCGGCGGCATCCCCGTCGAGTACAAGGGCGCCCAGATCCCGGCTCCGGACCAGCGGAGGTCGTACTCGTGAGCACGCAGACCCCTTCCCCGGACGCATCCGCCGCCTCGGCCCGTGAGACCACCGAGGGGACCGTCTACACGGTCACCGGCGGCGACTGGGACGAGGTCGCCCAGTCGGCGGCCAAGTCCGACGACGAGCGCATCATCGTCAACATGGGCCCGCAGCACCCGTCCACCCACGGGGTGCTCCGGCTCATCCTGGAGATCGACGGCGAGACCGTCACCGAGGCCCGCTGCGGCATCGGCTATCTGCACACCGGCATCGAGAAGAACCTCGAGTACCGCACGTGGACGCAGGGCACCACGTTCGTGACGCGCATGGACTACCTGACGCCGTTCTTCAACGAGACGGCCTACTGTCTCGCCGTCGAGAAACTCCTCGGCATCACGGACCAGATCCCCGACCGCGCCTCGATCATCCGGGTGCTCCTGATGGAGCTGAACCGGCTCTCCTCGCACCTGGTGTGCATCGCCACCGGCGGCATGGAACTCGGCGCCACCACGATCATGATCTACGGCTTCCGTGATCGTGAACTCATTCTCGACATCTACGAGCTGATCACCGGCCTGCGGATGAACCACGCGTACATCCGGCCCGGCGGACTCGCCCAGGACCTGCCGCCCGGTGCGGTGGACCAGATCCGCGAGTTCGTGAAGAAGATGAAGAAGAACCTTCCCGAGTACGACAAGCTCGCCACCGGGAACCCCATCTTCAAGGCCCGTATGCAGGACGTCGGCTATCTCGACCTGGCCGGCTGCATGGCCCTCGGCGCCACCGGCCCGGTACTGCGCTCGGCCGGCCTGCCGCACGACCTGCGCAAGTCCCAGCCGTACTGCGGCTACGAGACGTACGACTTCGATATCCCGACCGCCGACACCTGCGACTCCTACGGGCGCTTCCTGATCCGTCTCGAGGAGATGCGCCAGTCGCTGCGGATCGTCGAGCAGTGCCTGGACCGGCTGCAGCCGGGGCCGGTCATGGTCGCCGACAAGAAGATCGCCTGGCCCGCCCAGCTCGCGCTCGGCCCCGACGGACTCGGCAACTCCCTCGACCACATCAAGAAGATCATGGGCACCTCCATGGAGGCCCTGATCCACCACTTCAAGCTGGTGACCGAGGGCTTCCGCGTCCCGCCGGGACAGACCTACAGCGCGGTCGAGTCGCCCAAGGGCGAGCTCGGGGTGCACGCCGTCTCCGACGGAGGCACCCGCCCCTACCGGGTCCATTTCCGGGACCCGTCCTTCACCAACCTGCAGGCCATGGCGGCGATGTGCGAGGGCGGCCAGGTGGCCGACGTCATCGTCGCCGTCGCGTCCATCGACCCCGTGATGGGAGGCGTCGACCGGTGACCACCACTCCCGAGGGTGTCAGCCTGGGCATGCCCCAACTGCCCGCGCCCGACTACCCGGACGACGTCCGAGCCCGGCTGGAGACCGACGCGCGCGAGATCATCGCCCGCTACCCGGACTCCCGCTCCGCGCTCCTTCCGCTGCTGCACCTCGTGCAGTCGGAGGAGGGCCATGTCACGCGCACGGGGCAGCGGTTCTGTGCGGAGGTGCTCGGCCTGACGACGGCCGAGGTCACCGCGGTGGCGACCTTCTACTCCATGTACCGGCGCAAGCCCTCCGGTGACTACCAGGTCGGCGTCTGCACCAACACGCTGTGCGCGGTGATGGGCGGCGACGCGATCTTCGAGGCCCTCCAGGACCACCTGGGCGTCGGCAACGGCGAGACCACCGGCGACGGCAAGGTCACCCTGGAGCACATCGAGTGCAACGCGGCCTGCGACTTCGCGCCGGTCGTGATGGTCAACTGGGAGTTCTTCGACAACCAGACCGTGGCCTCCGCGAAGCGCCTCGTCGACGACCTGCGCGCGGGAGCACAGGTCGACCCCACCCGGGGCGCCCCCTTGTGCACGTTCAAGGACACCGCCCGGATCCTGGCCGGCTTCCCGGACGAGCGCGCCGGTGCCGTGGAGGCGAGCGGCGGCGCGGGCCCCGCCTCCCTGATCGGCCTCCGGCTGGCCAAGGGGGAGACCTCCCCCGCGCGCGTGGTCCACCCGCGCGGCTCCGGCAGCGACCGGGACCCGCAGACACACGAGCCGTCGCCGAGCGAGCACCTCAGCTCGCACGACGCGCCGCAGGACACGTCGGCATCCGACCCGTCCCACCCGGCGGGTCCGGTAGCCGAGGAGGGGGAGTGATGACCTTGTCCACTGAATATAGGGGCACCTCCCAGCCGGAGGCCGGCGGAGAGACCAGCCCCGAGAAGCTGCTCGCACCGGTGCTGTCGGCCTTCTGGGACGAGGAGAAGTCCTGGACGCTGGACACCTACCGAAGGCACGACGGATACGAGGGCCTGCGCAAGGCGCTCGCCATGTCGCCGGACGACCTCATCGCGTACGTCAAGGACTCCGGGCTGCGCGGCCGCGGCGGTGCGGGATTCCCCACCGGAATGAAATGGCAGTTCATTCCGCAGGGTGACGGCAAGCCTCACTATCTTGTTGTCAACGCCGACGAATCGGAGCCGGGGACCTGCAAGGACATCCCGCTCCTCTTCGCGAACCCGCACAGCCTCATCGAGGGCATTGTCATCGCCTGTTATGCGATCCGGTCCTCGCATGCCTTCATCTATTTGCGCGGTGAAGTCGTCCCCGTGCTGCGGCGGTTGCACGAGGCCGTACGCGAGGCCTATGCGGCGGGCTACCTGGGCGAGAACATTCTGGGCAGCGGACTCGATCTCGAACTCACCGTGCACGCGGGTGCGGGCGCGTACATCTGTGGCGAGGAGACCGCGCTGCTCGACTCGCTCGAAGGCCGCCGTGGCCAGCCGCGGCTTCGTCCCCCTTTCCCGGCGGTCGCGGGCCTCTATGCGTGCCCGACTGTTGTGAATAACGTCGAGTCGATCGCGTCAGTTCCCGCAATTCTCCACAAAGGCAAGGAATGGTTCAGGTCGATGGGCAGCGAGAAGTCCCCGGGCTTCACGCTCTACTCGCTCAGCGGCCATGTCGCCGGTCCCGGCCAGTACGAGGCACCGCTCGGCATCACGCTGCGCCAACTCCTCGACATGAGCGGCGGGATCAGGCCCGGACACCGGCTGAAGTTCTGGACGCCGGGCGGCTCCTCGACCCCCATGTTCACCGACGAGCACCTCGACGTGCCGCTGGACTACGAGGGAGTCGGCGCGGCGGGCTCCATGCTCGGCACCAAGGCACTCCAGTGCTTCGACGAGACGACCTGCGTCGTGCGGGCGGTCACGCGCTGGACCGAGTTCTACGCCCATGAGTCCTGCGGCAAGTGCACACCCTGCCGCGAAGGGACGTACTGGCTCGTGCAGTTGCTGCGCGACATCGAGGCGGGCAAGGGCGTCATGTCCGACCTCGACAAGCTGAACGACATCGCCGACAACATCAACGGCAAGTCGTTCTGCGCCCTCGGCGACGGCGCCGCCTCGCCGATCTTCTCCTCGCTCAAGTACTTCCGCGAGGAGTACGAGGAGCACATCACGGGCCGCGGCTGCCCCTTCGACCCGGCCAAGTCGACCGCCTGGGCGGACAAGCACACGGAGGTGAACGCATGACGGTTCAGCAGGCAGACAGCGGCTCCGCCGCGGGCCGGCGTCCCTCCGGAGGCGGGGAGCCGGCGATCCCGCCGGAGGACCTCGTCTCGCTGACGATCGACGGCGCCGAGCTCAGCGTGCCCAAGGGCACCCTGGTCATCCGGGCCGCCGAGCAGCTCGGCATCGAGATCCCGCGCTTCTGCGACCACCCGCTCCTCGACCCGGTCGGCGCCTGCCGTCAGTGCATCGTCGAGGTCGAGGGCCAGCGCAAGCCGATGGCGTCCTGCACGATCACGTGTACGGACGGAATGGTCGTAAGGACCCAGCTCACCTCGCAGGTCGCCGAGAAGGCCCAGCACGGTGTGATGGAGCTGCTGCTCATCAACCACCCGCTGGACTGCCCGGTCTGCGACAAGGGCGGCGAGTGCCCGCTGCAGAACCAGGCGATGTCGCACGGCAACGCCGAGTCCCGCTTCGAGGGCAAGAAGCGGACCTACGAGAAGCCGGTCCCGATCTCCACCCAGGTGCTGCTCGACCGCGAGCGGTGCGTGCTGTGCGCCCGCTGCACCCGCTTCTCCAACCAGATCGCGGGCGACCCGATGATCGAGCTGATCGAGCGGGGCGCGCTCCAGCAGGTCGGCACCGGTGAGGGCGACCCGTTCGAGTCGTACTTCTCCGGCAACACGATCCAGATCTGCCCGGTGGGCGCGCTGACCTCGGCGGCGTACCGCTTCCGTTCGCGCCCCTTCGACCTCATCTCGTCGCCCTCGGTGTGCGAGCACTGCTCCGGCGGCTGCGCGACCCGCACCGACCACCGGCGCGGCAAGGTCATGCGGCGCCTCGCGGCCAACGAGCCCGAGGTCAACGAGGAGTGGATCTGCGACAAGGGCCGGTTCGCCTTCCGGTACGCGCAGCAGCGGGACCGCATCGAGACCCCGCTGGTGCGGGGCGCGTCCGGTGAACTGGAGCCCGCTTCCTGGCCGGAGGCTCTGGAGGCGGCGGCCAAGGGGCTGCTGGCCGCGCGGGGCCGTGCCGGTGTGCTGACCGGTGGCCGGCTCACCGTCGAAGACGCCTACGCGTACAGCAAGTTCGCGCGCGTGGCCCTCGGCACGAACGACATCGACTTCCGCGCGCGCGTGCACAGCGGCGAGGAAGCAGACTTCCTGGCCGCCCGGGTCGCCGGACGGGGTCGCGACCTCGACGGTACGGGCGTCACGTACACCTCCCTGGAGAAGGCGCCCGCCGTTCTGCTCGCCGGGTTCGAGTCCGAGGAGGAGGCGCCCGGCGTCTTCCTGCGGCTGCGCAAGGCCTCGCGGGGACACGGACAGCAGACGTTCTCGCTCGCCACGCACGCGACGCGGGGCCTGGAGAAGGCGGGCGGCACGCTGCTGCCGGCCGCACCCGGCACCGAGACCGAGTGGCTGGACGCCCTCGCGAGCGGCGTCGGTCTCGAGGGCGACGGTGCCAGGGCCTCCGAGGCGCTGCGCCTCGAGGGCGCGGTAATCGTCGTCGGTGAGCGGCTCGCCGCCGTCGAGGGCGGTCTCACCGCCGCCGTACGGGCCTCGTCCGCCACCGGCGCCCAACTGGTGTGGATCCCGCGGCGGGCCGGAGAGCGCGGCGCGATCGAGGCGGGCGCGCTGCCCACGCTGCTGCCCGGTGGCCGGCCGGCCACCGACCCGCGCGCGCGGGACGAGGTCGCGACCGCCTGGGGCGTGGCCGAACTCCCGCACCGCTACGGCCGCGACACCGGCCAGATCGTCGAGGCCGCCGCCAGTGGTGAGCTGGGCGCCCTGCTGGTGGCCGGCGTCGAGGTCGCCGACCTGCCGAACCCGGCACGCGCGCGTGCCGCCCTGGCCGAAGTCGGCTTCCTGGTCTCGCTCGAACTGCGTCCCAGCGAGGTCACCGACCACGCGGACGTCGTCCTCCCGGTGGCCGCGGTCGCCGAGAAGGCGGGCACCTTCCTCAACTGGGAGGGCCGGGCACGTCTCTTCGAGGCCGCGCTCAAGCCCGACCAGATGACCCGGCGCCTGGCGACCAGCGATGCGCGTGTCCTGCAGATGCTCGCGGACGCCATGGACATCCACCTCGGTCTGCCCGATCTGCGCACCGCGCGCATCGAGCTGGACCGGCTCGGCGGCTGGGACGGGTCCCGGGCCACCGAACTGCTGGAAACGGCCGCCCTGCTGCCGCGCCCCGCCGCCGGGGAGGCCGTGCTCGCGGGCCACCGGCTGCTGCTCGACCGGGGCCGGCTCCAGGAGGGCGACGAGGCGCTCGCCGGGACACGGCACGCGGCACGCGCGCGTGTGTCGCCCGCCACCGCCGCCGAGGCGGGCATCAAGGAGGGCGACCTCCTCGCGGTCACCGGACCCTCCGGATCGGTCGAACTCCCGCTGCAGATCACCGAGATGCCGGACCGCGTGGTCTGGCTCCCGCTGAACTCCACCGGAGGGGGCGTCGCCTCCGACACCGGGGCGCTGCCCGGCGCACTCGTCCGCATCGGCCCGGCGACCCTCGCCGCCGAGGCCCCCAAGGAGGTGGAGGCATGACTCCGTACCTCGCCGCTGAAGACCTCTCCCTGTTCGGCCAGGACCCCTGGTGGCTGGTCGTCGTCAAGGCGGTCTTCTGCTTCGCCTTCCTGATGGTGACCGTGCTCTTCTCCATCGTGTGGGAGCGCAAGGTCGTCGCCTGGATGCAGCTGCGCATCGGCCCCAACCGGCACGGCCCCTGGGGCATGCTCCAGTCGCTCGCCGACGGCATCAAGCTGATGCTCAAGGAAGACCTCATCGTCAAGCGCGCGGACAAGGTGGTCTACGTCCTCGCGCCGATCATCGCGGCCATCCCGGCCTTCATGGCGATCGCGGTGATCCCCTTCGGGCCGGCCGGCAACGAGGTGTCGATCTTCGGCCACCGCACCACGATGCAGCTCACTGACCTGCCGATCGCGATGCTCTACATCCTCGCGGTCGCCTCGGTGGGCATCTACGGCATCGTGCTGGCGGGCTGGAGTTCCGGATCCACGTATCCGCTCCTCGGCGGTCTGCGGTCCTGCGCCCAGATGATCTCGTACGAGATCGCCATGGGTGCCGCGTTCGCCTCGGTGTTCCTCTACTCCGGGTCGATGTCGACCTCGACGATCGTGGAACAGCAGCACGACCGCTGGTACATCGTGCTGCTGCCGGTCTCGTTCCTGATCTACATCGTGACCATGATCGGCGAGACCAACCGCGCTCCCTTCGACATGCCGGAGTCCGAGGGCGACCTGGTCGGCGGCTTCAACACCGAGTACTCGTCGATCAAGTTCGCGCTGTTCATGCTCGCCGAGTACGTGAACATGGTGACGGTCTCGGCCGTTTCCACGACGCTCTTCCTCGGTGGCTGGCGGGCCCCCTGGCCCATCAGCACCTTCTGGGAGGGCGCCAACCACGGCTGGTGGCCGATGCTCTGGTTCGTGGTGAAGGTGCAGCTGCTGCTGTTCTTCTTCATCTGGCTGCGCGGCACGCTGCCGCGCGTGCGCTACGACCAGCTGATGAAGCTCGGCTGGAAGGTGCTGATCCCGGTCTCCGTGGTCTGGCTGATGCTCGTCGCGACCGTGCGGACCCTGCGCAACGAGAACTACGACTTCGCCGACATCGCCCTGTACGTCGGCGGCGGTGTCCTGGTCCTGCTGTTGCTCTCGTTCGTCGCGGACATCTTCCGCGACCGCGGCGCCAAGGAACAGGAGGCGGCCGCCGAGCCGGTCGCCTTCGACCCGATGGCGGGCGGATTCCCCGTACCGCCGCTGCCGGGACAGGAACTGCCGCCGGTGCCACGGCGCCGCTCGCACCGCGAGCGGGAGTTGATTGTCAGTGGTGGGTCCGATACTGCGAGTGACGGATCACTTGGCGGATCGCGTGACGGAAAGGAGGGGTCCGATGGCTGAGGAGCCGAAGGAGACCGGGCAGACGAAGCCGGGCTTCCAGAACCCCGTCGCCGGCTTCGGCGTGACCTTCAAGGCCATGTTCAAGAAGCGGCTGACCGAGCAGTACCCGGAGCAGCAGAAGACCACGGCTCCGCGGTTCCACGGCCGGCACCAGCTCAACCGGCACCCGGACGGCCTGGAGAAGTGCATCGGCTGCGAGCTGTGCGCCTGGGCCTGCCCCGCCGACGCGATCTACGTCGAGGGCGCGGAGAACACCGACGAGGAGCGCTACTCGCCGGGCGAGCGGTACGGCCGCGTCTACCAGATCAACTACGCCCGCTGCATCCTGTGCGGCCTGTGCATCGAGGCATGCCCCACGCGCGCGCTGACGATGACCAACGAGTTCGAGCTCGCCGACAGCAGCCGCGCCAACCTGATCTACACCAAGGAGCAGCTGCTCGCCGGCCTCGACGAGGGCATGGTCGACAGCCCGCACTCGATCTTCCCGGGCACGGACGAGCAGGACTACTACCGGGGCCTGGTGACGGAGGCGGCGCCCGGTACGGAACGTCAGGTGGCCGTCTCCAAGGGCGAGGTCCCGCAGGAGGCCGCCTCGACCTTCGGCGAGGACGAGCCCGCGTCCGGGAAGGTGGTCGGCCGATGACGGATCTCGCCGCCTACTCCACCTCCACCGGAGAGGCCTTCCAGTTCTGGGTCCTCGGCACCGTCGCCGTGATCGGCGCCCTGTGCACCGTCTTCATGAAGAAGGCCGTGCACAGCGCGCTCTGTCTCGCCGGGACCATGATCATCCTGGCGGTGTTCTACCTCGCCAACGGCGCGTACTTCCTGGGCATCGTGCAGATCGTCGTCTACACCGGCGCGATCATGATGCTGTTCCTCTTCGTGGTCATGCTCGTCGGTGTCACGGCGGCGGACTCACTGAAGGAGACCATCAAGGGCCAGCGCTGGCTGGCCCTGGTGTGCGGACTCGGCTTCGGCGTCCTGCTCTTCGCGGGCATCGGGAACGCGTCCCTCAAGGAGTTCGCCGGCCTGACCCAGGCGAACGCGAACGGCAACGTGGAGGGCCTGGCCGCCCTCATCTTCACGAAGTACGTGTTCGCCTTCGAGATCACCGGCGCCCTGCTCATCACGGCCGCCGTCGGCGCCATGGTGCTCACCCACCGCGAGCGCACCGAGCGGGCCATGACCCAGCGCGAGATGTCCGAGCAGCGGGTGCGGGGCAAGCACCTGCCGCCGCTGCCGGCCCCGGGTGTCTACGCCCGGCACAACGCGGTGGACATCGCGGGTCTGCTCCCCGACGGCACCCCGTCCGAGCTGACCGTCAACAAGACGCTCCGCGACCGCGGCCAGATCCGTGACGTGTCCTCCGAGGCGCTGAACGACCTGAAGGCCCTGGAACAGCGCGCCGAGGAGCGCCTGGAGCGCACGAAGACGGGGGAGGGGTCGAAGTGAACCCGGTCAACTACCTCTATCTCGCCGCCCTGTTGTTCACGATCGGTGCCACCGGCGTGCTGATCAGGCGGAACGCGATCGTGGTGTTCATGTGCGTCGAGCTCATGCTCAACGCCTGCAACCTCGCCTTCGTGGTCTTCTCCCGGATGCACGGCAATCTCGACGGCCAGATCATCGCCTTCTTCACGATGGTCGTCGCCGCCGCGGAGGTCGTGGTCGGGCTCGCGATCATCGTGTCGCTGTTCCGTTCGCGCCACTCGGCCTCGGTCGACGACGCCAGCCTGATGAAGCTGTAAGGGGTCGCTGAATCGTGGAGAATCTGATCGCGCTGCTGGTAGCGGCGCCTCTGCTCGGAGCGGCCGTACTGCTGTGCGGCGGCCGGCGGCTGGACGCCGTCGGGCACTGGATCGGCACGGCCCTCGCGGCTTCCTCCTTCGTGATCGGCGCGGTCCTCTTCGCCGACATGCTGGGCAAGGACGCCGAGCACCGGGCCATCGGCCAGCACCTGTTCAGCTGGGTGCCCGTGGAGGGCTTCCAGGCGGACGTCGCGTTCCAGCTCGACCAGCTGTCGATGACGTTCGTCCTGCTGATCACCGGCGTCGGCTCCCTGATCCACCTGTACTCGATCGGGTACATGGAGCACGACGAGCGGCGCCGCCGCTTCTTCGGCTATCTGAACCTGTTCCTCGCGGCGATGCTGCTGCTGGTCCTCGCGGACAACTACCTCCTGCTGTACGTCGGCTGGGAGGGCGTCGGCCTCGCCTCGTACCTGCTCATCGGCTTCTGGCAGCACAAGCCCAGCGCCGCCACCGCCGCGAAGAAGGCCTTCCTGGTCAACCGCGTCGGTGACATGGGCCTCTCGATCGCCATCATGCTGATGTTCACGACCTTCGGGACCTTCGCCTTCGGGCCGCTGCTGGGCACGCACGAGGACGCGGGGCTCGTCGGCGGCGCGACCGAGGGCAAGCTCACCGCCGTCGCGCTGATGCTGCTGCTCGCCGCCTGCGGCAAGTCCGCCCAGGTGCCGCTGCAGTCCTGGCTCGGGGACGCGATGGAGGGCCCGACCCCGGTCTCGGCCCTCATCCACGCCGCCACCATGGTGACCGCGGGTGTGTACCTGATCGTCCGCTCCGGCGCCATCTTCAACGCCGCGCCGGACGCGCAACTGGCCGTCACCGTCGTGGGCGCGGTCACGCTCCTGTTCGGTGCGATCGTCGGTTGCGCGAAGGACGACATCAAGAAGGCGCTCGCCGGTTCGACGATGTCGCAGATCGGCTACATGGTGCTGGCCGCGGGTCTCGGCCCCATCGGCTACGTCTTCGCGATCATGCACCTGGTGACGCACGGCTTCTTCAAGGCCGGGCTCTTCCTCGGCGCCGGCTCCGTCATGCACGGCATGAACGACGAGGTCGACATGAGGAAGTACGGCGGCCTGCGCAAGTACATGCCGGTCACCTTCGTGACGTTCGGCCTCGGCTACCTCGCCATCATCGGCTTCCCGGGCCTGTCCGGCTTCTTCTCCAAGGACAAGATCATCGAGGCGGCCTTCGCGAAGGGCGGCACCGAGGGCTGGATCCTCGGCGGCGCGGCTCTGCTGGGCGCGGCGATCACCGCGTACTACATGACGCGCGTGATGCTCATGACGTTCTTCGGCGAGGAGCGCTGGCGCAACGCGCCGACGGCGTCCCCGGCCGAGCCGAGCGTGGAGCCCGCGGCCGAGCACCAGGGCGAGCACTCCGAGCCGCACCCGCACGAGTCGCCCAAGTCCATGACGATCCCCATGATCGTGCTGGCCTTCGGATCGGTCTTCGCGGGTGGTCTGTTCAGCGTCGGCGACCGCTTCCTGCACTGGCTGGAGCCGATCACCGGACACGACCACGGGGACTCGCCGGTCAGCGCGCTGACGGTCACCCTGTCCACGATGGTCGTCCTCGTCATCGGTGCCGGAATCGCGTACGCCCAGTACGGGCGCCGGCCTGTGCCGGTGGTCGCCCCGCGCGGGTCGCTGCTGACCCGGGCCGCGCGGCGCGACCTGCTCCAGGACGACTTCAACCACGTCGTGCTGGTGCGCGGCGGAGAGCACCTCACGCGCTCTCTGGTCTACGTCGACCACACCCTGGTCGACGGTGTCGTCAACGGCACGGCGGCTTCGATGGGTGGCCTCTCCGGACGACTGCGCAAGCTGCAGAACGGCTATGCGCGTTCGTACGCGGTCTCGATGTTCGGCGGTGCGGCGATCCTCATCGCCGCGACCCTGCTGATGAGGGCGGTCTGATACCGAATGTCTGGATCAAACACAGTCTTTCCACTCCTGACGGCGACGGCGGCGCTCCCGGCCCTCGGGGCGATCGCCACCGCCGCCGTGCCGGCCGCGCGACGCGTCGCCGCCAAGTGGCTGGCGCTGCTCGTGTCGCTCGCCACGCTGGTGCTGGCCGCGGTCGTGCTCGTCCGCTTCGACCCCGGCGGCGACCGCTACCAGCTCACCGAATCCCACTCCTGGATCGCGGACTTCGGGGTGCGGTACGAGCTGGGCGTGGACGGCATCGGGGTGGCGCTCGTCGCGCTGACCGCCCTGTTGATGCCGTTCATCATCCTCGCGGGCTGGCACGACGCCGACCCGCAGGAGACCGGGGACGAATCCCTGGGCAGCTTCGCCGCGGGGCGCTGGCGGCCGACGCAGGGCTTCTTCGCCCTGATCCTGGCCGTCGAGGCGATGGTGATCATCTCCTTCGAGGCCACCGACGTCTTCCTCTTCTACATCTTCTTCGAAGCCATGCTCATCCCGATGTACTTCCTCATCGGCGGCTTCGGGGACCGGGCGCACGAGCACGGCGACGAGGCGGCGGCGACGCAACGCTCGTATGCCGCCGTGAAGTTCCTCCTCTACAACCTGGTCGGCGGCCTGATCATGTTGGCCGCCGTCATCGGTCTCTACGTGGTGGCCGGGAACTTCTCGCTGGAGCAGATCGCCGAGGCGCGGGCCAGCGGCTCGCTGCACATGGCGACGAGCACGGAGCGCTGGCTGTTCCTCGGCTTCTTCTTCGCGTTCGCGGTGAAGGCACCCCTGTGGCCGCTGCACACCTGGCTGCCGAACGCCATGGGCGAGGCGACCGCTCCGGTCGCCGTCCTGATCACGGCGGTGGTCGACAAGGTCGGCACCTTCGCGATGCTCCGCTTCTGCCTCCAGCTGTTCCCGGAGGCGAGCAAGTGGGCGACGCCGGCCATCCTCGTACTGGCGCTGATCAGCATCATCTACGGGGCGCTGCTCGCCGTCGGCCAGCGGGACATCAAGCGGCTGGTGGCGTACGCGTCGATCTCCCACTTCGGGTTCATCATCCTGGGCATCTTCGCGATGACCAGCCAGGGCCAGTCGGGCGCGACGCTCTACATGGTCAACCACGGGATCTCGACCGCCGCCCTGATGCTGGTGGCGGGCTTCCTGATCTCGCGGCGCGGCTCGCGTCTGATCGCGGACTACGGAGGAGTGCAGAAGGTCGCCCCGGTGCTCGCCGGCACCTTCCTGATCGGCGGACTGGCGACCCTCTCGCTCCCGGGGCTCGCGCCCTTCGTGAGTGAATTCCTGGTCCTGGTCGGCGTGTTCACGCGTTACCCGGCCGTCGGCATCATCGCGACGTTCGGCATCGTCCTCGCCGCGCTCTACACGCTGGTGCTCTACCAGCGGACCATGACGGGCCCGGTGAAGGCCGAGGTCGCCGAGATGCCGGACCTGCGGGTCCGTGAGCTGCTGGTCGTCGCCCCGCTGATCGCGCTGCTGATCTTCCTGGGCGTCTACCCGAGGCCCATCACCGACATCGTCAACCCGGCGGTGCAACAGACCATGTCAGACGTACACAAGAAGGACCCCAAGCCCGAGGTGGAGGCGGCCAAGTGAGCGCAGTAGCCGTCCACAGCCTGTGGACAACCGCGGCCGACCCGATCTCGAAGATCGACGCGCCGAAGATCGAATACGCGCAATTGTCGCCCACCCTGATCGTCATCGGGGCGGCGATCATCGGGGTGCTCATCGAGGCCTTCGTCCCGCGCAAGTCCCGTTACTACGCCCAGGTGTTCGTGTCCGTCGTGGCGCTGGTCGCGGCCTTCGCCGCGGTCGTGGCACTCGCGGTCGGCGGGTACGGCACGACGAAGGCGCACATCGCGGCCATGGGCGCGGTAGCCGTCGACGGGCCCGCGCTGTTCCTCCAGGGGACGATCCTCCTCGCGGGCGTGCTCGGCGTGTTCACCTTCGCCGAGCGCCGGCTGGACCCGGAGGCGCACGGCAACCGCGTCGACTCGTTCGCCGCGCAGGCCGCGTCCGTGCCGGGCAGCGACAGCGAAAAGGCCGCGGTCAAGGCCGGGTTCACCACCACCGAGGTGTTCCCGCTGCTGCTCTTCGCGATCGGCGGCATGCTGGTCTTCCCGGCGGCCAACGACCTGCTGACGCTGTTCATCGCGCTGGAGGTCTTCTCGCTGCCGCTGTACCTGCTGTGCGCCGTGGCCCGCCGCAAGCGGCTCATGTCGCAGGAGGCCGCGGTCAAGTACTTCCTGCTCGGCGCCTTCGCCTCGGCGTTCACGCTCTTCGGCATCGCCCTGCTGTACGGCTACGCGGGCTCGGTGTCGTACGCGACGATCAGCCAGGTCGTCGACGGCACCATCCAGAACGTGAACCCGGCGCTCGCCGACACGATGGGCAACGATGCGCTGCTCCTCATCGGGGTCGCGATGGTCGTCATGGGGTTGCTGTTCAAGGTCGGCGCGGTGCCGTTCCACATGTGGACGCCGGACGTCTACCAGGGCGCGCCGACGCCGGTCACCGGCTTCATGGCGGCGGCCACCAAGGTCGCGGCCTTCGGCGCCCTGCTCCGCCTGCTGTACGTCGTCCTGCCCGGCCTGCGCTGGGACTGGCGGCCGGTCATGATGGCCGTCGCGATCGTCACCATGCTGGGCGGCGCGATCGTCGCGATCACCCAGACCGACATCAAACGGCTCCTGGCGTACTCGTCCATCGCACACGCGGGGTTCATCCTCGCGGGTGTCATCGCCACCTCGCCGGACGGCGTCTCGTCGGTGCTCTTCTATCTGGGCGCCTACTCGTTCGTGACGATCGGGGCGTTCGCGGTCGTGACCCTCGTCCGGGACGCGGGCGGCGAGGCCACGCACCTCTCCAAGTGGGCGGGCCTCGGACGCCGGTCTCCGCTGGTGGCGGCCGTGTTCGCGGTGTTCCTGCTGGCCTTCGCGGGCATCCCGCTGACCTCCGGGTTCGCCGGTAAGTTCGCCGTCTTCAAGGCGGCGGCGGAAGGCGGCGCCGGCGCGCTGGTCGTGGTCGGTGTGATCTCGTCGGCGATCGCGGCGTTCTTCTACATCCGCGTGATCGTGCTCATGTTCTTCAGCGAGCCGAGGGCGGACGGCCCCACGGTCGCCGTGCCCTCGCCGCTGACCATGACGGCGATCGCGGTGGGTGTGGCGGTCACGCTGGTGCTGGGCGTGGCGCCGCAGTACTTCCTGGACCTCGCGGGCCAGGCGGGAGTCTTCGTCCGCTGAGCTGTCGTACGTCCGTGCCGGGCCCCGGGCCTCCTGAGGGAGACCGGGGCCCGGCCCGTGTGCGACGGCTGCGGCGCGTGCGCGACGGCTCCGGTATGTGTGGGACGGCTGCGGCATGTGTTCGGCGGCCCGGTGGGTGGTTGACGGCTTTGGCGCGCCCCCGCCGGAGCGCGCAGCGGAGTGGATCAGTCGCAGCCTGTGGATAACTCCGGGGCTGTCGGCGCGGAGCCCTATGGTGGCTGTCGTGGGGGAAGGACGACATACGGGGGACGACGGGTGATGAGCGGGATGGGCGGGACAGCTGTGGTGACCGGAGCGGACACGCGGACAGGACTGGCGGAGAGCGAGGCGCTGGCCACCCTCCACCGGGTCTTCGGATACGACGCCTTCCGCGGTGAGCAGGGAGCCGTCATCGACCATGTGGTCGCGGGCGGTGACGCCGTCGTCCTCATGCCGACCGGCGCCGGAAAGTCGCTCTGCTACCAGATTCCGTCCCTGGTCAGACCCGGTACGGGAGTGGTCGTCTCGCCCCTCATCGCGCTGATGCAGGACCAGGTGGACGCACTGCGGGCACTCGGCGTGCGCGCCGGGTTCATGAACTCCACGCAGGACTTCGACGAGCGGCGCGTCGTGGAGGCGGAGTTCCTGGCCGGCGAGCTGGACCTGCTCTATCTGGCGCCGGAGCGGCTGCGCCTCGAAGGCACGCTGGATCTGCTCTCCCGCGGCAAGATCGCGGTCTTCGCGATCGACGAAGCGCACTGCGTGTCCCAGTGGGGCCACGACTTCCGCCCCGACTATCTGGCCCTCTCCCTGCTCGGCGAGCGCTGGCCCGACGTCCCGCGCATCGCGCTCACGGCGACGGCCACGCACGCGACGCACCTGGAGATCACCCAGCGGCTGGGCATGCCGGACGCCCGGCACTTCGTGGCGAGCTTCGACCGGCCCAACATCCAGTACCGCATCATCCCCAAGGCCGACCCCAAGAAGCAGCTGCTGTCCTTCCTGCGGGAGGAGCACGCGGGTGACGCGGGCATCGTCTACTGCCTCTCGCGCAACTCGGTGGAGAAGACCGCCGAGTTCCTCTCCCGCAACGGCATCGAGGCGGTGCCGTACCACGCGGGTCTCGACGCGGGCACGCGCGCGACGCACCAATCGCGCTTCCTGCGCGAAGAAGGCCTGATCGTGTGCGCCACCATCGCCTTCGGCATGGGCATCGACAAGCCGGACGTGCGGTTCGTCGCCCACCTCGACCTGCCGAAGTCCGTCGAGGGGTACTACCAGGAGACGGGCCGGGCCGGCCGTGACGGACTGCCGTCCACGGCCTGGATGGCGTACGGGCTGCAGGACGTGGTGCAGCAGCGGAAGCTGATCCAGGGCAGCGAGGGCGACGAGGCGTTCCGCCGCCGGGCCGCCGCTCACCTGGACTCGATGCTGGCGCTGTGCGAGACGGTCCAGTGCCGCCGCTCCCAGCTCCTGGCCTACTTCGGACAGGATCCGCAGTCCGACAGCTGCGGCAACTGCGACACCTGCCTGGTCCCGCCGCAGACGTGGGACGGCACGATCGCCGCGCAGAAGCTGCTCTCCACGATCGTCCGGCTGCAGCGGGAGCGGGGCCAGAAGTTCGGGGCGCTCCAGATCGTCGACATCCTGCTGGGCCGGCGGACGGCGAAGGTGATCCAGTTCGATCACGACCAGCTGTCCGTGTTCGGTATCGGCGAGGATCTGTCGGAGTCCGAATGGCGAGGCGTCGTACGGCAGTTGCTGGCCCAGGGACTGCTCGCGGTCGAGGGCGAGTACGGCACGCTGGTGCTGACCGACGCCAGTGGCACCGTGCTGCGGCGCGAGCGCGAGGTGCCGCTGCGCAAGGAACAGCCGAAACCGGCGGCCGCGCGGTCGGGCTCGGGCGGGGGCCGGGGCGAGCGGAAGGCCAAGGCCGCCGTCGCAGAGCTGCCGGCCGAGCTGGTCCCCGTCTTCGAGGCCCTGCGCTCCTGGCGCGCGGACCAGGCTCGCGAGCAGGGCGTCCCGGCGTACGTCATCTTCCACGACGCCACGCTGCGGGAGATCGCCACGGTCGCGCCCACCACCGTGGCCGAGCTGGGTGCCATCAGCGGAGTCGGCGAGAAGAAGCTGGTGACGTACGGCGACGGGGTGCTGGCGGTCCTGGCCTCGCAGGGCGGTGCGCCCGGCGGAGCCGCCGACTCCGGCCCCGGTGAGGCACCGGCGGCACCAGCGGCACCGGCGGCACCGGATGCGCCTGAGACACCGGCGGCCCCGGCGGACCCGGACTGGCCCGAGATGGATGCGGAGCCGGAGCCGGAGGACTGGATATAGGGTCCGGGCGCCGCTCGCTCCGACCGGTCCGCTCGCTCCGACCGGTCCGCTCGCTCCGGCCGGTCCGCCCGCGCGGCCCGCGCGGCACGGGCGGCACGTGCGGCGGACCTACAGGGCCCGCGATGCGTACGCCCTGACATCCGCGTCGGTGTCCGACGTGGCCGTGGCGAGGGCGGCACGCGCGCCCTCGTGGCCCCCGGCGTGCCGTACGAGCGCCAGGACCGCTGCCTTGCGGACGTCGGCGTTCGGGTCGGCGAGGGCCTTGGCCAGGGCGGGGACGGCCGTGTCGGAGTCCCCGGCGGACAGGGCGGTGGCGGCGCCCGACCTGACCTGCCAGGCAGGGTCGGCCTGGGCGGCGACGGCACGGGCGGCGAGGGGCGCCGGGCATCCGGTGGTGGCCAGTGCCTCGTAGGCGGCGCCGCGGACCAGGGGGTCGGGGTCATCGGTGAGCCGGGCGAGTGCGCCCTCGACGAGGCTGCCGCGGCTGACGCCGGCCAGGGCCTTGGCCACGGTGACGCGGACCTCGCGGGAAGGGTCGTCGACCGCGGACAGCAGGGGTACCGCGTGGTCCACGGAGACCAGACCTCGTACCGCCGCGATGCGTACGGCGATGTCGGGGTCCTCGAAGGCGTCGGCGAAGATGTCCGGCTCGCCGAGGCGCAGGGAGCGCAGGACGTCGAGGGCGGTGGTGCGGACGAGGGGGTCGTTCTGGGCGTTGTTGCGGGCGTCGTTGCGGGTCAGGGCGTCGATGAGGGTTTTGTGCAGGGCCGGTTCGGGGGTGAGGGTTTCGACGAGCTCGCGCAGTGAAGCCGCCGCGGTGGCACGCACATCGCCGTCGGCGTCGACGAGTGCGGCTCCGATGGCCGGGCCGGTGCCGGGTGGGGCCGTCTCGGTGAGCAGGGTGACGGCGGCCCGGCGGACGGACGGTTCAGGGTCGGTCAAGTAGGGCTGGAGAGCGGTGAGTTCGGGCTCGATGTCGGCGAGGGCGAGGAGTTCGAGGAGGCGGGGTGAGGCGGCGTGGTCGCTGCGGCCGACGGGACCCGGGGAATGGTGGGCGGCTGCCGGGCGGGCGGCGACCGGTGCCGCGTCCCGTGCGCCGGCCGTGGCCACACCCTCCGGGTGGACCTCGCCGAGGTGGCGGGAGGGGCCGCCGGACGGGGTGAATTCGGTGACCGGGACGAGATAGGGAGCCACGGGACGGGCCGTGAACTCCATCGCACCAGAGGGGGACTTGTGCAGATCGAGGTGGTGGAACCAGTCGGCGTCGTTTCGGACGGGGTGGTCCGTGCGGTCGTGGTAGAGACCCCAGCGGGACTCCGTGCGCGCGAGCGAGGCGCGGGCGGCCATCTCCGCGCAGTCGCGGATGAAGGTGACCTCGGCGCACCGCATCAGTTCGTGCGGGGTGCGGGCGCCCATCTCCGCGATGTCCGTGCGCATCCGCTCGAAGGCTTCGAGAGCGAGCGAGAGACGGGCACCGGACTTGGGCGGCGCGACGTAGTCGTTCACGAAGCGGCGGAGTTTGTACTCGACCTGGGGCTGGGGCGGGCCCTCCGGGTTGTGCAGCGGGCGGTAGATCAGATCGTGCGCGTCGCGCAGCTGGTCGTGCGGCAACTCGCCTTCGTAGGGGCGGTACTGGGCTGCGTCCGCGCCCGCGAGGTCGCCGAAGACGAAGGCGCCGATCATGTAGTTGTGCGGGACGCAGGCCAGGTCCCCGGCGGCGTACAGACGGGGCACGGTCGTGCGGGCCTGGTCGTCGACGCGTACGCCGGAGGCGGAGTGGCCGCCGCACAGGCCGATCTCGGAGATGTGCATCTCGATGTCGTGAGTGCGGTAGTCGTGGCCGCGGCCGGCGTGGAAGGTGCCGCGGGTGGGGCGTTCCGTGGTGTGCAGGATGGATTCGAGTGCGTCGATCGACTCTTCCGGCAGATGGCTCAGCTTGAGGTACACCGGTCCCCGGTCGCTGGCGATCTCCGCGGCGAACTCGGCCATCATCCGGCCCGACCAGTAGTCGGAGTCGACGAAGCGTTCGCCGTGTCGGTTGACCTGGTAGCCGCCGAAGGGGTTGGCGACGTAGGCGCAGGCGGGCCCGTTGTAGTCCTTGATCAACGGGTTGATCTGGAAGCACTCGATGCCGGAGAGCTCGGCGCCGGCGTGGTAGGCCATGGCGTAGCCGTCGCCCGCGTTGGTCGGGTTCTCGTAGGTGCCGTAGAGGTAGCCGGAGGCGGGCAGGCCGAGGCGGCCGCAGGCGCCGGTCGCGAGGATGACGGCACCCGCGCGGACCGAGACGAAGCCGCCCGTACGGGTGTTGAAGCCCGCGGCGCCGATCGCCCGGCCGTCGGCGCCGGTCAGCACCCGCACCGGCATGACACGGTTCTCGATCCGGATCCGCTCGCGCATCTCCCGGCGCCGCAGCTGTCGGTAGAGGACCTTCTTGACGTCCTTGCCCTCGGGCATCGGCAGCACATAGGAGCCGGAGCGGTGCACCTGGCGGACCGCGTACTCGCCGTGCTCGTCCTTCTCGAACTTCACGCCGTACGACTCCAGGCGCTGGACCATCGCGAAACCGCGGGTCGCCGTCTGGCGGACGGTGGACTGGTCGACGATGCCGTCGTTGGCGCGGGTGATCTCGGCGACGTAGTCGTCGGGTTCGGCACGGCCGGGGATGACGGCGTTGTTGACACCGTCCATGCCCATGGCGAGGGCGCCGGAGTGCCGGACGTGTGCCTTCTCCAGAAGGAGGACATCGGCCCCGCGCTCGGCCGCGGTCAGCGCGGCCATGGTGCCGGCCGTGCCGCCACCGATGACGAGGACGTCGCAGGTGAGTTCCTCGGCGTCCGAGAGGGACGGGATCTCCACGGGGGTGCCTTTCGGGTCTTTCGACTGCTGAGGGAAGGGGCGATGGGGCCGGGGGAGAGGAGCGCCCGGACCCGTCAGCCGCTGAGTGAGGTGAGGACTTCGCGTCGCAGGGCCCGGCGCGCCGGGTCGTCGTGCGCCGAGCGGTCCCGGGGGTGGGGCACGTCCCGGACGTCGAGCAGCCGGCCCGCGCCGAGCAGGGCGACGCGGTCGCCGAGGAACAGGGCCTCGTCCACGTCGTGGGTCACGAAGAAGACGGTGGCGCCGGTGCCGTGCAGCACGTCGACGAGGAGGTCCTGCATGCCGGCGCGGGTCTGGACGTCGAGTGCGCCGAAGGGTTCGTCCATCAGGACGGCCCGGGGCTGCCCCGCGAGGGCGCGGGCGAGCTGGACGCGCTGGCGCTGGCCACCGGAGACGCGGTGCGGCAACTGCCGTGCGTGGTCCGCGAGTCCGACCCTGGCGAGCCAGGCTGCGGCCTCGGTACGACGCTCGGTGCGCGACAGCCCCTTGATGGCGAGCGGCAGTTCGACGTTGGCGCGCAGGGTGCGCCAGGGGAGGAGCGCGTCCTCCTGGAAGACGAGTGCGCGGTCGGCCCCGGGACCCACCAGGGGGCTGCCGTCCTGGGCGACCGATCCGCTGAGCAGCGGCAGCAGTCCGGCGAGGGTCCGCAACAGCGTCGACTTGCCGCATCCCGAGGGACCGACGACGGTGAGGATCTCGCCGGGAGGGATGTCGAGGGCGACGCCGTGCAGGACGGGGGAGCCGGGGCGGCCCAGCGAGGCGTCCGCGAAGGTGAGCCGGGTGCCGTGGGGCCGGGCGGCGGTCACCGACCTGCCTGTGCCGCTCCCCTCGGAAGACGTGCTCGTCCTCCCGGAAGACGTGCTCGTCGTCCCGGATGACGTGCTCGTCGTCCCGGATGACGTGGTCGTCGTCCCGGAAGGCCTGCTCGTGGGCTCGGACGCGCTGTTCTTCGCCTCGGAAGGGGTGCTCATCGCCTCAGACGAGGTGCTCATCGCGCACCTCCTTTCCGGACGCGGTCACGGTTGCCGGAGCGGGCCGGGTGAGGGGCGTGGTCCTGGGGGAGCGCGGTCGTGGGCCGGGGACGTACTCCGTGCGTGGCAGCCATCGGGTGAGCCATCGGCCCAGGCGTTCGACGGCCGTGGAGGTGACCCACCCGAGCACTCCGATCGTGACCATGCCGACGAAGACGCCGGGGTAGTCGACGACGGTGTAGTCCTGCCACGTGCGGTAGCCGACCCCGTACTGGCCGGAGATCATCTCGGCGGAGATGACACAGATCCACGAGACGCCGATGCCGACCGAGAGGCCGCCGAAGATCCCGGGGAGGGCGCCGGGCAGGACCACCGAGCCGAGGATCCGCCATCGGCCGCCGCCCATCGTGCGTACGGCCTCCTCCCACACGGGTGTCAGCGCGCGCACCGCGTGCCGGGTGGAGACCAGGACGGGGAAGAAGGCGGCGGTGCAGGTGATGAAGACGATGCCCTGTTCGTTGCTGGGGAACAGGAGGATCGCGACGGGGACGAGCGCGATGGCGGGGATCGGCCGGACCACTTCGAGCACCGGTCCGAGCAGGTCCTCCGCGAGGCGGGAGCGGGCCACGGTCACACCCGTGGCGATGCCCAGCACGGCCGCCAGCAGGAAGCCGGTGAGGATCCGGGTGAGGCTGTCGGTGAGATCCGTCCAGTAGTCGTCGCCGCCGAGCCGGTCGCCGAAGGTGCGGGCGACGTCGACGACGGTCGGGAACTGGGAGAAGCGCAACCAGAGATCGACGTTCAGGCTGGTCAGCAGCTGCCAGGTGGTCAACGCGGCGGCGAGCGACGCGGCACGCAGGGCATACCGCGCGAGAGAGCCGACGCTCGCGCCCGGTGCCGTGTCCTGGGGTGGGCGGTTGGCGCTCGCGCCCGGCTTGGTGTCCCGGTTCGTGCGGTTGGCGCTCGCGCCCGGTGTCGCGTCCCGGGGCGGGCGGTCGGCCGCCGCGCTCGGCAGCGCCCGCGTGGCGCGGGAGTTCCCGGCCGGTTGCCCGGTCATGACGCCCGGTCCAGGGCATCGGCGTACGAGACGGTACGTGCGCCCTGGTGGTCCGCGACGTACGCCCGGGCGGTCGTCGCGGTGACGAAGGGGAGCAGGGCGTCGCCGTCCGCCACCCACACGGCCTTGTCCGCGAACCAGAGGGTTCCGGTGGTGGCGTCGGGGACGTAGGCGGCCCGGACGGAGGCGCGGTGGGCGGAGACGTACCGGAGCAGGGCGGAGGGGGAGTCGTAGGTGCGTGTTGCGGTGGAGCCCTTGGGCCACACCTCGCTCGCGGCGGGCGCGGGCGCGGCGGCGAGCTGCCGGGCGTATGCGGAGGAGCCCAGTGCCTTCTTGACGTACCGGTCGTCGACGAAGGCGTCCACGTCGACGTCCCCGACGAGCTTCGCCGACTTCAGGACCGACACGTCCTTCTTCAGGGCGGAGATCAGCTGGGGCCTGAGGGCCGGACCGAAGGTGGCGATGCCGTGCGTACCGTTGTAGAGGTAGACGACCTCGGCGGGCAGGCCGGTCGCCTTCGCCACCTTCTCGGCCGCGGCCACGGGGTGGTCGTGGAGGTAGTCCGTCGCTGTGGCCTGGGCCTTCAGAAAGGCCTCCAGTACGGCCGGGCGCTTCTTCGCGAAGTCCTCGCGGGCGGTGACTCCGTGGAAGGTGGGCAGGTTCAGCGAGGCGCCGTCGTACAGGGCCTTCGCCTTGCCCTGGTAGGCGAGCAGGCCGGGCCAGGCGACGAACTGGGAGAGCGCGTCCGCGCTGCCCGCCGTGAGGGCCGAAGCGCCCACTGCGGGCTGCTGGTTGAGCTTCTCGATGCCCTTGTCCGGGTCGATCCCGGCCCGTTGGAGCGCGCGCACGAGGGTGCCGTCGGCCGCCGACCCGACGCTCGTCGACACCTTCTTGCCGCGCAGGTCGTCGAGGCTGCCGAGCTTCGAATCCGGTGCGGTGACGATGGTGTTGAGGCCGCCGCGCAGGTTGTAGCCGGTGACCGAGACGAGGTGGGTGGGGCGGCCGAGCTGGGTGCCGCGGGCCGCGTTGATGAGCAGGGGGAAGTCGCCCATCGACCCGATGTCGATCTTCCCGGCGGTCATCTGGGCGGTGATCGGGGCGCCGGTGGCGTAGTCCTGCCAGTCCACCTTGTAGGTGGTGCCGTCCCCGAGGGCGTTCAGCTCCTTCTCGAAGGAGCCGAGCGAGCGCAGGAGGGTGCCGGCCGTGACGGTGTTGATCGTCTTGGACTGGTAGCCGACGGTGACGGTGACCGTGGAGCCGGCGCCTGCCTCGGCTTCGCCGCCGCAGCCGGCGAGCGGGAGGAGGAGGGCGGCCGTGGTGACTGCGACTGCCGTGCGTTTCATGGGAGTTCAGGCCTCTCGCCGGAGCGGATCGACGGATCAGCGGAGCAGGTAGGGCATGTTGACCGTGACGGCTCCGGTGGGGCAGCGGGCGGCGCACGGGCCGCAGTACCAGCACTCGTCGACGTGCATGTAGGCCTTGCCGTTGCTCTCGTCGATGGCGAGGGAGTCCAGCGGGCACATGTCGACGCAGAGCGTGCAGCCGTCGATGCACTTCGACTCGTCGATGGTCACGGGCACGTCGGCCCGCTGGGGCGCCAAGGGCATGGCTGTCTCCAGGAATCAGTACGTCGGGAATCAGTACGTCAGGAATCGGTACGTCAGGGCTCGGCGAGCCGGGACTCAGGGCGTCAGGGAGCTGCGCGTCTGGGCTCAGGGCGTCAGGGATCTGCGTGTCGGGGGCCGGCGTGCCCAGGGGGCCCGCCGGGATTACCGGGAGCGGTGCAGGAGGCCGCTCATGGTGATGCGGTCGCCGCGGAAGCGGATGAACTCCAGGTCGACGGGGCGCCCGTCGGCGAGATGGGTGAGCCGTTCCAGCATCAGCACGGCGGTGCCGCGCGGCGCGTCCAGTACGGCGGCGGAGTGCGCGTCCGCGTTCACGGCCTCCAGGGTGATCTCGGCGTGCCCGAGGGGCCGGCCGGTGATCGTTTCCAGGAGACGGAAGACGTCCGTGTTCTCCAGGTCGGCGCCGAGCAGGGCGGTGCCGAGGTCGAGCGGGATGTAGGTGAGGTCGAGGGAGAGGGGAAGACCGTCCAGGCGCCGGAGGCGTTCGATGTAGAGGACGTCGGCGCCGGCCGGTACGCGCAGGCGTTCGGCGACCGGGGCGGGGGCGGCGACGGGACCGACGGTCCGCACCTCGTTGCTGACCCGGCCGTGAGCGCGCAGGGTCTCCGCGAGTCCCATCAGCCGGTCGAGTCCGTGCGGGTACTTCTGCGCGACGACGACGGTGCCGACGCCCGGGAGCCGGTCCACCAGCCCCTCGGCGCGCAGCAGGTCGAGCGCCTGGCGGACCGTGTTGCGGGACGCCCGGTAGTCGGCGCCGATGGCCGTCTCGTGCGGCAGGGTGCCGTCCGGGAAGCCGCCGGTCAGCACCTGGTGGCGCAGCAGGTCGGCGAGTTGGCGGGCCCGGTCCGCGCGCAGCCGCCGCCGGTGGGCGGCGACGGTGGTCGCGCCGGGTCCGGCGTGCTCTCTGATGCGTTCGGCGGGCATGCGACGGACCATACCGAGGGGCCGCGGGCCGTGGTGTTGCCAGAGTGTTGCGCCACCTGCGCCCGCCCCGCGCGCGCCGCTGACCTGCGGTTGCGGCGGCTCAGAAGAAAGATCTGCCACCGCCGCGACCCGGCGGGATCAGCTCTTGGGGACCACCCGGCCCGACACCTCGCCCAGGCCCACCCGGGTCCCGCCCGGACCCGGCGCCCAGGCCGTGATGGTCACCTCGTCGCCGTCCTCGAGGAAGGTTCGCTTGCCGTCGGGGAGGTCGAGGGTGTCGCGGCCGTTCCAGGTCAGCTCCAGGAGGGAGCCGCGCTCGCGCTCCGTGGGCCCGCTCACCGTGCCGGAGCCGTACAGGTCGCCGGTGCGCAGGGACGCGCCGTTGACCGTCATGTGCGTCAGCTGCTGGGCGGCCGTCCAGTACATGGTGGAGAACGGCGGCTCGGCGACGGTGCGTCCGTTGATGGCGACGGAGATCCGCAGGTCGTAGCCGGCGGGGTCCTCCGAGGCGTCGTCCAGATAGGGCAGCAGGGGATGGGTGCGGGACGGGGGCGCCACGCGCGCGTCCTCCAGTGCGTCGAGCGGGGTGATCCACGCCGACACCGAGGTCGCGAAGGACTTGCCGAGGAAGGGGCCGAGGGGGACGTACTCCCAGGCCTGGATGTCGCGCGCGGACCAGTCGTTGAGGAGGCAGAGACCGAAGACGTGGTCGCGGAAGGCCGACAGGGGGACGGACGTGCCCATCGCGGAGGGCGCGCCGATCACGAAGCCCACCTCCGCCTCGATGTCCAGGCGGATGGAGGGGCCGAAGGAGGGGGCGTCGTCGGCTGGGGCCTTGCGCTGGCCCGACGGGCGGATCACCTCCGTCCCGGACACCACGACCGTGCCGGACCGGCCGTGGTAACCGATCGGCAGGTGCTTCCAGTTGGGGGTGAGCGTGTCCGCCGCGTCCGGGCGGAAGATCTGCCCCACGTTTCGGGCGTGGTTCTCGGAGGCGTAGAAGTCGACGTAGTCCGCCACTTCGAACGGCAGGTGCAGCGTCACTTCGGACAGCGGGCGCAGCAGGGGTTCGATGGCCTCCCGGTGGGAGGGGACCGTCACCCAGGCGGTGAGGGCACGCCGTACGTCGGACCAGGCGGTGCGGCCGGCGGCGAGCAGGGGGTTGAGGGTCGGCTGCGCGAGCAGTGCCTCGTACGGGGAGCCGAGCGCGCGGGCCGCGGCGCCCGCGTCGAGCACGTGGTCGCCGAGCCGGACACCCACGGTCCGCTCGCCGGAACCCGCCGGGGAACTCCCGGAACCCGCCGGGGAGTCCGCGGACCCCGCCGGGGAGAACACGCCGTACGGAAGATTGTGCGGACCGAAGGGGTCGCCCTCGGGGACATCGAAGGGGGGCATCCGGTGCTGCCTCGCTTTCGCGCTCGCCATGAGATCCGTGTGTTCCACGCGTTCCAAGTGGTCAGAGCACACGTTACGTGGGAGTGACGGCTGGAGTCAGGCCCAGTGACGCACCGCTCACCGTGCCTAAAGAGTTCGCAATGTCCGATTAGCCCTTGTGGGACGTGGCAATTCCGGCTTAGCGTCCTTTGGGGGACAACGGACGGGGTGGGTCCGGTCCGTAGGGGGGACACGTGGGGGGACCCGTGGCCGGGAGTGCGCGCGGAGTGCCGGTCGACGCCGACCGGAATGTTCCGGGCCTGATCGTGAAGTTCGGCAACTATCCGCTGCATCACGGCGGTGTCGGTGCCATCCGCAGCCTGGGGCGGCTCGGCATACCGATGTACGCGATCACCGAGGACCGTTACACGCCCGCGGCCGCGTCGCGCTATCTGCGCAGCGCCTTCGTCTGGCCGACCAGCGGGACCGAGGAGCCGGAGTGCCTGGTCGAGGGCCTGCTGCGCATCGGCCGCCGTATCGGCCGTCCGACGGTCCTCGTCCCGACGGACGAGGAGGCCGCCGTCCTGATCGCCGAGTACCAGGACGAGTTGGCCGGCCCTTTCCTGTTCCCGCGCGTGGACGCCAAGCTGCCGCGCCGCCTCGCGAGCAAGCAGGGGCTGCACGAACTCTGCGTGGAACACGGCATTCCGAGCCCGGCGGCCGCCTTTCCGCGGTCGTACGACGACATCGTGGCCTTCGCGGAGACGGCCCGTTTCCCGCTGGTGGCCAAGAACCGCGAGGCGTTCGTACGCCGCAGCCGGCCCGCGGTGAACGGGACGACGCGCATCGCGAACCGCGCGGGTCTGCTCACGCTCGCCCGCGACTGGGGTGAGCAGCCCGGCGTGATCCTCCAGGAGTACCTGCCGAGAGAGGATGCCGAGGACTGGATCGTGCACGGGTACTTCGACGCGGACTCGACACCGCTGGCGATGTTCACCGGGGTGAAGGTCCGCTCCTGGCCGCCGCACGCGGGCATGACGGCGAACGCGTACGTCGTCGACAATCCGGAACTCGCGGACCTCGCCGCGCGTTTCATCCAACAGATCGGCTTCACCGGCGTCATCGACCTCGACCTCCGCTTCGACCGCCGTGACGGGGCGTACAAGCTTCTCGACTTCAACCCCCGGATGGGCGCCCAGTTCCGCCTCTTCGAGAGCGAGTCGGGGATCGACGTGGTGCGGGCCCTGCACCTGGATCTCACCGGCCGCGCGGTCCCGAAGGGTGCCCAGCAGCCCGGCCGGCGCTATGTCGTGGAGAACATCGACCTGCCGGCCCTGCTCGCGTACCGACGCAGCGGCTACACGACCCCGCACGCGCCGGTCCGCGCGAGCGGTACGGAGCTCGCCTGGCTCGCGGGTGACGACCTGCGGCCGTTCTTCACCATGCTCGCGCGCTTCGTGCGGCCCGGCGCGAAGCATCTGTATCAGCTCTGGCGGACCAACCGCCGGGGCAGCGGCGCCGGTTCGACCGCCTAGCGGCCACCGGCACCGCGCACCGAAAAGGCACGGCAACACGACACGACACGACAGCAGCACGGCAGCGCGACACGAAAGCAGCACGACAGCAGCACGACAGCAAAGAATCACGGCGGCACGACACCAGCGAATCGCGGCAGTACGAGACGAGAGAAGCACAGCAGTACGACACGAAGTTGGCACGACCGCGCGAACCCGCGCGGCGCAGTACGTTCTGGGGAGGGGACTTCGTGATGCATCCGGTAGCAGTCATCGGCGCCGGCCCGTTCGGCCTGTCCACCGCCGCCCATCTGCGGGCGCGCGGCATTCCGGTACGTGTGTTCGGCGAGCCGATGGTGAGCTGGCGCGACCACATGCCCGAGGGAATGCAGCTCAAGTCGACCCCGGCCGCGTCGAACATCGACGCGCCCGGGCGTGGGCACACGCTCCTCGACTACTGCGACGCGTCCGGGACACCGCGGCTCGTCACGGACGAGGACATCATTCCGGTGGAGACGTTCATCGGGTACGGGGAGTGGTTCCAGCAGCGACTCGTGCCCGGTCTTGAGCGGGTGCGGGTGGTCGCGGTGGACCGCGGGAGCGACGGCGGTTTCGAACTCAAGCTGGACTCGGGGGAGTTGTTCACGGCGCGGGCGGTGGTCGTCGCGACCGGTCTGTCCGGGCTGGCCCACCTGCCCCCGGAGCTCGCGGGCGCCGCGGGCGACGGACCCACTCCGGCGGGCCCGGTCTCCCACAGCTCTCAGCACCACGACCTGAGCCGTTTCTCCGGCAAGGAACTGCTGGTCGTCGGCGCGGGCCAGTCCGCTCTGGAGACGGCGGCCCTCGCGGCGGAGGCCGGTGCGCAGGTGCGTGTGGTGGCCCGGGGCAAGGGAGCGGTCGCCTTCGGCGCGCCCCCGTGGCAGCAGCCCCGGCTGCGCCCGGAGTCCCCCTTCGGCCGCGCCTGGTCGCTGTACGCGCTCAGCTACTACCCCCACCCCTACCGCTATCTCCCGCCCCAGGCACGGCACTTCCTGGTCCGCCGCATCCTCGGTCCGCTCGGCGCGTGGTGGCTGCGCGACCGCTTCGAGGGCAAGGTCGAGGTCAGCGAGGTCCAGCGGATCGTCCGCGCCGGCACGAGCGACGGCCGCCCGGTCCTCGCCGTGCAGACCCTCGGCGGCCGGACGCAGGAGCTGGCGGCCGATCACCTGATCGCGGCGACCGGGTACCGGGTGGACATCGCGGCGATGGACTTCCTCGGCCACGAGCTGCGTACGCAGCTGGCGGTGAGCCGGGGCACGCCCAGGCTCGGCGCGGGCTATCGCTCCTCCGTCCCCGGCCTCTACTTCACAGGGCTGCCGGCGGCCGCTTCGTACGGGCCGGTGATGCGGTTCGTGTGCGGCACGGAGTTCGCGTCCCCGCGGCTGGCCGACCACCTGGCGTCGGCGCACGGCTGAGGGGCACACCCCGGGGCGTTCATGTCCCGGGGGACCCGAGCCCCCGAAGGGGGCGGTCACGCGAAGGCGCGAGGGGGAGGAACAGCGCCCCGATGGCGGACGCGGGAACAAGCGCGCCCGGCGAAGACCTCGGCGCCGGTTCAAGTGCGCCCGACGGGGCATTTGTTGATCATTTTCGGTCCGCCGCGGCGAGGTACGGCGTGACGGACGGGATACCGGACGTCGTCCGGTTCACGCCGGGCCGTTGAGACGTTCGATCCGTATTCTTCGGATCATGGCCGCTCCGACTGCATATTCACTCATCGCCACTGACCTGGACGGAACGCTGCTGCGCGGCGACGACACCCTCTCCGGCCGGTCGCGGGCCGTGCTGATGAGAGTGGCCGCGGCGGGGGCGAGGCACCTGGTGGTGACGGGCCGCCCCACGCCGAGGGTGCGCCCGCTGCTCGACGAACTCGGCAGCGAGGGCCTCGCGGTGTGCGGCCAGGGCGCGCAGTTGTACGACGCCGGAGCCGGCCGTCTGCTCTGGTCGGTGACCCTGGACCGGGAACTGGCCGAGACCGCGCTCGGCAAGATCGAGGCGGAGGTCGGGCAGGTCTACGCGGCCGTGGACCAGGACGGGGTGGACGGGCTCACGCTCATCGAGCCCGGCTATCTGATGCCGCACCCCACGCTCCCCGCGGTGCGGGTGCGCCGGCGTGACGACCTCTGGGCCGAGCCGATCAGCAAGGTGCTGCTGCGCCATCCCACCCTGACCGACGACGAGTTGGCGTCCGCGGCCCGGATGACGGTCGGCTCGCTGGCGACCGTCACCATGTCGGGCCCCGGCACCGTCGAACTCCAGCCATGTGGCGTGACCAAGGCGACGGGTCTGGCCCTGGCCGCGGACCACCTGGGTCTGCCGCCGTCCGCGACCATCGCCTTCGGCGACATGCCCAACGACATCCCCATGTTCGACTGGGCCGCCCACGGCGTCGCCATGGCCAACGCCCATCCCGAACTCAGGGCCGTCGCCGACGAGATCACCCTGTCGAACGAGGAGGACGGCATCGCGGCGGTCCTGGAACGGCTGTTTCCCGCTCCGTAGGCCGCGAAGACGTCCTCCACAGGTCGCGAAGGCGTTCTCCCCTGGGCCGCGAAGACGTTATCGCCGGGTCGCGAAGACGTCCTCAGCAGGCCCCGAGGGCTGCTCAGTAGGCGCCGAAGACGTTGTCGATCGAGCCGTACTTGTCGGCGGCGTAGTTGCAGGCGGCCGTGATGTTCGCGACGGGGTCGTAGGGGTCCATCGACGTGCCGGCCACGTGGTAGGCGGCGAACGTCGGGGCGATGACCTGGAGGAGCCCCTTGGACGGCGTACCGGCCACGGCGTTGGAGTCCCAGTTGTTGATGGCCAGCGGGTTGCCCGACGACTCACGGATGACGTTGCGGTGGATACCGTCGTATGTGCCCGGAATGCCCTTTTGGGCCATGATGTCCAGGGCTTCCTTGATCCAGCCGTCCAGGTTGTTCGCGTACGACTTCGTGGAGGTCGCCGTCGTCTTGGCGGCCGTGGAGGACTTCTCGGCCGCCTTGGCGGTCTTGGTGCCCACGGTCAGCTTGAGGCCCGGGCGGATCGTCGACGGGTCGCTGCCGATGACCGCGCGGTTGGCGTCGTAGATCTTCTTCCAGTCGCCGCTCGTGGAGTGCTCGCGCGCGATCTTGGACAGGGTGTCGCCGGCGGCCACCTGGTAGGTGACCAGCTGGACCTGCGGCACCGAGGCCTTCGCGGCCTGGACGGCCTGCGTGGTGGCCTGGGCCGGCTGGGCGGCGTGGGCGCTTGCGGCTCCCACGATGGGGAGCGCGAGTGCGGCTCCGCCCGTTCCGGCGGCGACGAACCCGCGGGTGAGGGGGGAGGTTCTGGGACGACGGTGCTTGCCTCGTGCGGCCATGACGAATTTCCTCTCGGGCGCCTGCGAGGTGAGCTGTCGGGTTCGGGCTGGAGGTGCCCGGTCGCACGACGACATGCGACTTAACCCCGAGCCGTTCCGGTGTGACCGGACCGGCGACTTACCTGGGTCCCCCGCTCCTGCCGTGCGTGGGTGGATGGGTGTTCCGGGCGGCGGCAGGATTCGGCGTTCCGCTCGGATCGACGCGAACGTATGCGAGAGCACATGTCGGGAACAAGGCCGGATTTCCCGTTGCACCCCGCTTGGCCACGTCATGACGTCGGGGGAAATCGCCCGATTAGACCGGAACGCGAAACTCAACTTGCCTTTCGCAAAGGGGAAATCGCTCGGCGGGGCAGGGCGCTTGATCCATTTCGACGTGACTCATTTCACGCGACCAAGCGCAAACAAAGGGGCGATGCAGGCAACTCGGGCATTACTCCGCGACGGTCCAGGCGGCCGAGCCCCTCGCCGGAGCCGGCCGGACCTCCCACACGGAGAGGTCCGTGTCCGGGTCGTCGTCCGGCAGCCGCCCCGCGTTGGGCCTGAAGTACAGCCCGTAGCCCCAGTACTCCGGGAGCTCGTGGCAGATCAGGTCGGGATACGGCGCGAACTCCCGTTCCGCGTACGCCCCGTTGATGCGTGCCACGGCCTCCGCCCGCGAGATCCCGAAGCGCGTGACCATCTCCTGGGCCATCTCCCGGAAGTACGCGAGCATCCCCGCGTCCAGGCCCATCAGGAATTCCTCGGTCCGCGCCATGTCCCTCCGCGCCCCGTCCCCTCCGCGCCCCGTCCCCGCCGTGTCGGTGCCTACCCAGCCGTGCGCGGGATTCTCCTCTCCCACGTCCGGTGGAAGACCACCTCGTCCCGGTCCTTGCAGATCACCTCGTTCGAGGTGATGAAGTCCGTTGCGTCACAGGTGATTTCGGAGCGGGTCTCGACCCTCGCGTCCCATCCCGTCTCCGGGCGGTGGAGGCGGACGGTCCACTCCGAACGGGTACGGGCCGACAGGGGATCCGACTCGTCGATCGTGTAGGTCTCCAGGGCGTCCTCGGTGAACTCCAGGCCGTCGGGGTAGACGCGCGTGCCACCGTAGCGCGGGTCCACCTCGAGGCGCCGTTCGCCCTTCGCCACATCGCGGACGACCAGCCGCTCCGGGCGGGGTTCGTCCAGCGTCGCCGGAACGACGACGCCCAGCGGCGCGGACTCCTCGGGCTCCTCGAAGGTGATGGACGGGTCCGACTCCCTTGCCCGCACCGGCAGTTCGAGCAGACTGCCCTCCGGGTGCAGGGTGAAGCCGGCGTCCGAGCCGGGCTGCGGCCAGATCCACGGCCAGTACGCCGACGAGACGGCCAGCCGGATGCGGTGCCCCGCCGGGAAGGCGTGCCCGATGCCGTTCAGCTCGAAGGTCACGTCCTGGGTCTCGCCGGGCGGCCACTCCACCGCCCGGTCCCGGCCCTCGCGGGCGGAGAGGTTCAGCACGCCGCGCGTGACGAGCGTCGACGCCCCGTCCGGGAAGACGTCGCAGACCCGCGCGATCACCTGCCCCCGCGGCGCCGCGGAGGTCAGCCGCAGCCGGACCCGCGGCCGCCCCAGCACCCAGGTCTCCGCCGGCACCTCGAACTCGAAGCACGCCGACTTCGCGTCCTCCTCGCGCTGGTCCGGCGGCAGGTCGGCGTCGTTGCCGAAGGGGAAGAAGCGGCCGGCGTCCAGGCCGGTGTGCTGCGGCGAGCGCACCGGCACGGGCGCGCCCTCCAGCGCGTACGCGACCGGGGTCACCGCGGGGGAGGGCCACGCGTCGTCGCCCACCCAGCGGCCGGGCAGGGTCGGGTACACCGTGGCCGGCGGATGCGAGTCGCTGATGTACGAGCGCAGCAGCGGCTCGGCCATCACGCCGGCGCGGGCGGCCGGTGTCTCGCCTTCCGTGGTCACGCCGGTGCCGCCCGCACGGGCACCGTCTTCCGTGATCGCGTCGGCGCGGGCCGCACGGGTCCCGTCTCCCGTCGTCACACCATCGCGGGGCTCCCCGGTACCGACCCCGACCCCGGCCCCGCCGGCGTCGGTACCGGTGCCGGCGCCTGCCTGCCCCGTGTCCCCCGCCTCGGCGTCCGCGTCCCCGGTCGCCCCGTCCTCCGTCGCCCCGTCCTCCGTCGGCCCGGCTCCGCCCTCGGACCCCGGCTTCAGCCAGTGGTCCCACCAGCGCAGCGTCTCCTGGAGGAAACCGATCGCCGGGCCCGGCGGCAGCCCCCGGTCCGGGTACTGGTGGGACCAGGGGCCGATCAGTCCCCGTACCCGGTCGGACGGCAGGTGCTCCACCAGACGCAGGACCGTGTCCCGGTACGGGTCGTGCCAGCCGCCCACCGCGAGGACGGCCGCCCGGATCGCGCCGTAGTCCTCGCACACGCTGCCGTGCCGCCAGTACGCGTCCCGGGTCTGGTGGTCCAGCCAGGTGTGGATGAAGGGGTCGACGGCCTCCAGGCGTTTCACCCACATGTCGCGCCACATCACCTCGCCGACGTACGCCGGGTCGGGCGGCCGGCAGACGAAGGCGAGCATGGTCGACGCCCAGGCGTGCATGTCGACGGCGAGGACGGAACCGCCCATGTAGTGGACGTCGTTGTCGTAGCGGTCGTCCGTCGAGCAGACCGTGACGATCGCCTTGAGCGGTTCGGGCGCGCGGGCCGCGATCTGGAGCGAGTTGAAGCCGCCCCAGGAGATGCCGAACATGCCGACCCGTCCGCTGCACCAGGGCTGGGCCGCCAGCCAGTTGACGACCTCGACCCCGTCGGCCAGTTCCACCTCCGCGTACTCGTCCGCCGGCATGCCCTCGGAGTTGCCGTGACCGCGGACGTCCACCCGGACGGAGGCATAGCCGTGACCGGCGTACCAGGGATGGCGCTGCCAGTCGCGGGGCGCCGTCCAGTCCGTCAGGCGGTACGGGAGGTACTCGAGCAGGGCCGGTACCGGCTCGTCGGTCAGCGGCCGCCACACGCGTGCGTACAGGCGGGTCCCGTCGGGGAGCGGGATGAGGACGTCCTCGTGGGTCGTCTCGTGCGGGAAGGCGGTACGGATGCGCGGGCTCACAGGGTTCATCGGTGACCTCAGTGGACGGGGTGCATCGTGCGGCGCAGCCAGGGCGCGAGGGCCATCACGGCCAGACCCGCGGCCACCGCGATCGCGCCGTTGACACCGAAGTAGGCGGGCTTGGAGACGTCGTCGTACAGCTTCACGGTCTGCGCCTGGATGCCGTTGGCGAGCGCGAGGGACAGGAACCAGAGGGACATCGTCTGGCTGGCGAAGGCCCGGGGGGCGAGCTTGGTGGTCGCCGACATGCCGGAGGTCTCCAGCAGGATGTCGCCGAGCCCCAGCAGGAGGTAGGAGCCGACGATCCACCAGGCCGACATCCGGTAGGCGTCGCTGCTGTGGCCCGAGGTGGGCAGCACCATCAGCAGGAACGAGAGGCCGCCGAGGACCACGCCGATCGCGATCTTGTTGGAGGCGTGCGGCTGACGGTGACCCATCCGGACCCACAGGGCGGCCACCACGGGAGCCAGGCCGACCTCGAAGGCGCCGAGCGCGGACGCGTACCAGCTCGCCGGGAAGTCGAAGCCGAGGATCGTCGACTCGGCGTTCGACGCGGCGAGCAGCATCATCGTCGAGTACGCCTGGAAGAGGATGAAGTTGAACACCGTCGAGGCGAGGAAGAGCACGATGTACGGGCGCAGCCGGCCCCGCTCCTCCGCCGTCACCCGGGGGCTGGCGAACATCACCGCGAAGTAGACCACCGGCGCGATCACCGAGATCAGGGTGAGCAGGTCCACGAAGCGGCCCATGGTCAGCCATCCGGCGGTGGCCAGCAGGAAGGCGAGCGCGGCCAGGGCGACGAGTCCGAGGACGATCAGCCGGACCGCCCGGCGCATCGCCTCGGGCGCGAGCGCGAACTCCGCCGCGTGTGTGCGCCCGGCCAGGTGACGGCGGCCGGCCACGTACTGGATCAGTCCGAACGTCATGCCGACCGCGGCGGCGGAGAAGCCCCAGTGCCAGCCCTCGTGGTCGCCGAGCCAGCCGGTGATCAGCGGTCCGGCGAAGGCGCCGATGTTGATCGCCATGTAGTAGAGCGCGAAACCGGCGTCGCGGCGGTCGTCGTCGGTGCGGTAGAGCTTGCCGACCATGGTGGCCACGTTGGGCTTGAGCAGGCCGGTGCCCGCGCTGATCAGGCCCAGACCGGCCCAGGTCATGGTGGCGGTCGGCACCGCCATGGCGTAGTGGCCGCAGGCGATCAGGATGCCGCCCCAGAGGACCGAGCGGTACGAGCCGAGGATGCGGTCGGCGAGCCAGCCGCCGGCCACCGAGACCAGATAGACCAGCGTGCCGTAGGCGGCGGAGACCGAGGCGGCCGTGCCCGCGGCCATGCCCATGCCGCCGTGGGCGACCGTGTCGGCGAAGTAGAGGACCAGGATGGCCTGCATGCCGAGGAACGAGAAGCGTTCCCAGACCTCCAGGCCGGAGAGGGTCAGCAGGCCCCGTGGCTGGCCGAAGAAGGCGTGGTCGTCGCCGGGCGGCGGCACGTCGGGCCCGGACTCCGGCTCGGGGCCGGGCCCGGTGTCGACGGCGCTTCGGGGCACGGGAGCCTTCCGCCAAGTCGGTGCATGTCCGGTGTTATCAGCTGATCAAGAACATACCGCTCGTGATCCGGTACCGCCCGGGCAGGACTGCGTCTCCCGGTCGAGGGAAGTCGGGAGAAGGGGCGGGTGGGCGCTCGTGGTGATCGAAACGTGACCGGATACGCTGACTTGAGTGATGGCAGCGACACATCGACAAACCGTGTCATCGACCGAATGATCGACCGAGTTCGCCATGTGATCGTCAGCAGACAGGAGAACCTCTCGTGACCGTCGTCGGGCCGTTCGGGCTGAGCGTGCGGGACCAGGCTCTCGAAGCCGATGTCCAGGCCGGATTGGCGGCTGTCGAGGAGGGTTTGCTCGAAGCCACCAAGAGCGAGGTCCCCTTCATCACGGAAGCCGCCCAGCACCTGGTGCGTGCGGGCGGGAAGCGGTTCAGGCCGCTGCTCGTGATGCTCGCCGCGCAGTTCGGTGACCCCTACGCGCCGGGGCTCGTGCCCTCCGCCGTGGTCGTCGAGCTGACCCATCTCGCCACGCTGTACCACGACGACGTGATGGACGAGGCGGAGGTGCGCCGTGGGGTGCCCAGCGCCAACACCCGCTGGGACAACTCCATCGCGGTCCTCACCGGCGACTTCCTCTTCGCTCGCGCCTCGCACATCCTGGCCGACCTCGGCCCCGAGGCCGTCCGTGTCCAGGCCGAGGCGTTCGAACGGCTGGTCACCGGGCAGATCCTGGAGACCGCGGGGCCGCGCGACGGGCGGGACCCGGTCGACCACTACCTCGACGTGCTCAGCGGCAAGACCGGCTCCCTGGTCGCCGTGGCCTGCCGGTTCGGCGCGATGATGTCGGGCGCCGACGAGACGGTCGTCGACGTGCTGACGCAGTACGGCGAGCGGCTCGGAGTCGCCTTCCAGCTCGCCGACGACGTCCTGGACATCGCGTCCGACTCCCACGAGTCGGGGAAGACCCCGGGCACGGACCTGCGCGAGGGGATCCCGACGCTGCCGGTGCTCCGGCTGCGCGAGCGCGTGGAGCGGCTCGGGCTCGCCGAGGACATCGCGCTGTGCGAGCTGCTCGACTCCGACCTCACCGACGACGCCCGGCACGCCGAGGCGCTCGCCCGGCTGCGGGTCCACCCGGCGCTGGAGCAGGCCCGCCGGGACGCGGTGCGCTACGCCGAGGACGCCCAGGCGGCGCTGGCGCCCCTGCGCGAGTGCGATGCCAAGGCGGCGCTCCTGGAGCTGGGCGACGCGGTGGTGCACCGAGCGGGTTAGTCCCTTCCGCCCGTGCGGCGCTTCCGTACGTGCGGTGCTTCCGCCCGTGCGGTGCTTCCGCCCGTGCGGTGTTTCCGTTCGTGCGGCGCCGGCCCGGTGTTTTCCGGGCTCGGCGCGCGGTGTCTGTCCGGCGCGACCCTTACGGGTCGGGGGAGACACCGCCCCTCCGTGTCATACCGCAGCAGTACGTGGAGTTGATCCCGGGGTCTGACGCTTCTTCCTGGCGGATTTGGTCAGATGGAAAGCACCACTCCTCATCAATTCGGGTGAGAATGGCGGCGCAGGGGTGGACGAGGACAGTGACTGAAGGCCGCCGCCGACGACGGAGGTAAGGGCACACATGGCACCGTACGAATCCGAGAGGACCACCGGGGCGCAAGGCCTGTCCGACGAGGCCGACGACGTGCGCGACGGCCGGCGCAAGGCAGCGCGGTACGTAGTCCCGGTCGCGGTGGTGGGGCTGGCGGTGGCGACCATCGGGCTCGTCCCGGCGCTCGCCGACTCCGGCGACCCCGACCTGCCGAAGATCACCGCGCAGCAACTCATCGAGAAGATCGCCAAGTCGGACACCCAGCAGCTGTCCGGCACGGTCAAGATCAGCACGGACCTCGGGCTGCCCAACCTGGGCGGTCTGGAGAGCAGCCTCGGCTCGGGAGCGGCCGGGCAGGGCGGCGGCTCCTCCGCCGACCCGTCGTCCAAGCTCATGGAGCTGGCCTCGGGCACCCACACGCTGCGCGTCGCGGCCGACGGCCAGGACCGGGCCAAGGTCTCCCTGCTGGACAAGGCCGCCGAGTACAGCGTCATCCACAACGGCAGCGACGTCTGGGCGTACGACAGCAAGTCGAACGAGGTGTACCACTCGACCCCTGCCTCCGAGGGCTCGAAGAAGTCCGAGCGCCCCGAGAAGTCCAAGGACGTCCCGGCCACCCCCAAGGAGCTGGCCGACCAGGCCCTGAAGGCGGCCGACGACACGACCTCGGTGACCGTCGACGGCACTGCGCAGGTCGCGGGCCGTGACGCGTACAAGCTGCTCATCAAGCCGAAGCAGTCCGGCTCGACGGTCGGCGCGATCAGTGTCGCGGTGGACGCCAAGACCGGTACGCCGCTGAAGTTCACGCTCACCCCGGCGAGCGGCGGCTCCGCCGTCGTGGACGCCGGCTTCACCAAGGTCGACTTCGCGAAGCCGGCCGCGTCGACCTTCGACTTCACCCCGCCCAAGGGCGCGAAGGTCACCGAGGGCGACAGCGCGGCGAAGGCGCCGGAGCCCGACCGGAAGTCCGGCGGGGACTTCGCCCAGGGCCTCGACGGTCTGAAGACCATCGGCGAGGGCTGGAATACGATCGCCCGGTTCGACACCGGCGGCGAGGGCGTCCCGTCGGGGTCCTCCGGCAACAGCGACGTCTCCGGGTTCCTGAACTCCCTCGGCGACCACGTCTCCGGCAAGTTCGGTTCGGGCACGGTCTTCTCGACCCGCCTGGTCAACGCCCTGATCACGGACGACGGCAAGGTGTACGCGGGTGCCGTCACCAAGGACGCGCTGGTGAAGGCGGCGAACGCGGCCGCCAAGTAACCCCCCCGCCCCGGGGCGCGCGGGTACGGCCAACTCCGTACCCGCCCCGGGGCTCGCGGGCGCCCACCCGTACCACGAAGCGAGGGAACGCATGGAGGAACGGTCCGCCGCGGAGCCCGACCTGGTGGACACGGTGATCGCCACTCGCGCGCTCACCAAGCGCTACCGCGGCGGACAACTCGCCGTGGACGGTCTCGATCTGACCGTCCCGGCGGGCAGCGTCTTCGGCTTCCTCGGGCCGAACGGATCGGGCAAGACCACCACCATCCGCATGCTGATGGGCCTGATCGCGCCGACCTCCGGCACGGCGCGCGTGCTGGGGCAGCCGATGCCCCGCGCCTCGCGCGCCGTGCTTGCGCAGGTGGGCGCCCTCATCGAGGGCCCCGCGCTGTACGGCTTCCTCTCCGGGCGCGACAACCTGCTGCGCTACGACGCCGCCGACCCGGCCGCCGACCCGCGCACCCGGAGCACCCGGGTCGCGACCGCCCTGGACCGGGTCGGTCTCGCGGCCGCCGCGGGCAAGAAGGCGAAGGCGTACTCCCTCGGCATGAAGCAGCGGCTCGGGCTGGCCGCCGCGCTGCTCCAGCCCCGCCGCCTGCTCGTCCTCGACGAGCCGACCAACGGTCTCGACCCGCAGGGCATGCGGGAAATCCGGTCCCTGGTACGGGAGTTGGCGTCCGACGGCACCACCGTCTTCCTCTCCTCCCATCTGCTCGACGAGATCGAGCAGGTGTGCACGCACGCGGCCGTGATGGCGCAGGGGCGGCTGATCACGCAGGGCCCGGTGGCGGACCTGGCGGCGGGTGCGCGCGGACGGCTCGTGGTGACCACTCCGGACGCCGGGGACGCGGCGCGCGTACTGAAGGAGCAGGGGCTCGCGGATCTCGTGCTGACCGAGGCCGGGGTGACGGCCGAACCGCCCGACCGTGAACTCGCCGAGGTGAACGCCGCGTTGGTCGCGGCCGGCGTCCGGGTGCGCGGCTTCGGGGTGGAACGGGCCTCTCTGGAGGACGCGTTCGTGGCGCTGACCGGGGAGGGCTTCGATGTCGCGGGCTGAGGTCCTGACCTCCGGGGCCGCCGGCGAGACCCCGCGGACGCCGAGTCCGCTGTGGGCGTTCGGACTCTTCCGCAGCGAGCTGGTCACGACGTTCCGGCGCTGGCGCACGATCGCGCTGCTGGTCGTCCTCGCCGCCGTGCCGATCCTCATCGGCGTTGCCATCAGGATCGAGACGAGCGACGGCTCGTCGGGAGGCGGTGGAGGCGGTGAAGGCCCGGCGTTCATCGCGCAGATCACCAACAACGGCCTGTTCCTGGTGTTCACGGCACTCGCCGCGACGCTCCCCTTCTTCCTGCCGATGGCGATCGGCGTCGTCGCGGGCGACGCGATCGCCGGCGAGGCGAACGCGGGCACGCTGCGCTATCTCCTGGTCGCCCCCGCGGGCCGGACCCGCCTCCTGATCACCAAGTACGCGACGACGATGACGTTCTGTCTCGTCGCCACGCTCGTGGTGGCGGCCTCGGCGCTCGCGGTGGGCGCGCTGCTGTTCCCCCTGGGTGAGCTGACGACGATCTCCGGGACCCGGATCAGCTTCGCCGAGGGACTCGGGCGGGCCCTGCTCATCGCGCTGGTCGTCGCCGCGTCACTGCTCGGCGTGGCCGCCCTCGGGCTGTTCGTCTCGACGCTGACCAACAGCGGCATCGCGGCGATGGCGACGACGGTCGGCCTCCTCATCACCGTCCAGATCCTCGACCAGATCCCCCAGCTCCACGCCCTCCAGCCGTACTTCTTCTCGCACTACTGGCTGTCCTTCGCCGACCTCATGCGGGAGCCGGTGTACTGGGACGACCTGATCCGCAATCTCGAACTCCAGGGCCTGTACGCGGCCGTGTTCGGCTCCGCGGCCTGGGCCCGGTTCACGGCGAAGGACATCACGGCCTAGGCGCGGGGGCCGGGGGTCAGCCGACCGGGACCTCGTGCTCGTACGGGAAGCGGGCGAGCGACGGCTCCTGCGCGAAGAACGTCTTCGCGCGGGCCAGCGCAGCGGAGTCCTCCAGTACGTCACCGGGCTTGCTGCCGTTGCCGAGCAGTACCCCGCCGAAGCGCATTTCCATGTACGCGGCCGAGTTGCTGAGCGTGCCGATCAGCGGGGCGGCGACCTCCTCCTCCGGGTGCGCCAGGGCCGTGACGCCCCAGAGCGTGCGCCCGGCCAGCGTCGCCTTGAAGTCGGTGTTCGGCGTGCGCAGCCAGCCCGACCAGTAGTCGAGGTAGCGCTTGGTGGACGCGGAGACCGAGTACCAGTACAGCGGCGAGGCGATCACGATGTCGGTCGCCGCGAGCGTGGCGTCGAGCAGCAGCCCCGCCGCGCCCTCCGTGGGCCGCACATGGTCGCTGTCGTGGCGCAGGTCCTCGAAGTCGGGAAGCGGGTGCTCGGCGAGGCTCAGCCAGCGCTGCTCCACATCGGTGGGCAGCTGCTCGGCGGCGCGACGGGCCAGCAGTTCGGTGTTGCCGTCGGTGCGGCTGCTGCCCAGCAGAAAGAGGAAAGAGCGGGACATGGGGCGGCCCTCCGGGTATTCGGCGTACGGTGATTACATGCGTGCGCAGTATATGCACGAGCATGTATCTGAGGGCAAGGATGCGCGGTCCCTTGCCGGGAGGGGGCGGCGCTGCCCTCGCCGGACCTCCGGCGGGCCTGGGGCGCCCGGCTCAGGGAAGTGGGGCCGGACGGGAGCGGAGACCGGCCCGGTACTCGGCGGCCGTCGCGGTGGAGAGCAGCGACGGCTCGGCGCCGCGACGGGCCACGAGCTGGAGGCCCACCGGACAGCCGTCGGGGCCGAACCCCGCGGGGATGCTCATCGCCGGGTGACCGCTCAGGTTGAACGCCCAGGTGAGAGCGGTGGAGTAGCGGTCGCCCGGACCCCCGTGGCCGTGCGGGGCGTTGGGCGTGACCGGGGTCAGCAGCAGCTCGGCCTCGGCGAAGACCTCGGCGAGCCGCCGGTCGTTCTCCTCCCGGACCGGGCGCGCCACGGCCGGATCGGCGCCCGGCGTACGCAGGGTCAGCCACGCGGGACCGGGGTCCTCCAGCCGTACGTGCCCGGGCGAGAGGCGCACGACTCCGGCGGCCACGAGCCGGCCCACCGCGCTGTACGCGACCGCCGCCACCTCCGCATCCACCTCGGCGAAGCCGAGGCCGGCGGACCACACGGCGGTGACCGGGGCCGGCCCGGAAACAGGGGTGCGGGCCTGTGGAGCGTCGCCGGACACCGCCCGCCAGTACGCCGCCGCGTCGGCCGCGGACCGGGTGAGAACACCGGCCGCCGTGAGGCCCGTACGGTCCCTCGACGGCAGCCTGCCGTTCGTGGTCTTGAGGCCGAGGACACCGCACCACGCGGCGGGGATGCGGACGGACCCCGCGCCGTCGGCGCCGGTCGCCAGCGGCACCAGCCCCGCGGCGACCGCCGCCGCCGACCCGGCCGACGAGCCGCCCGGACTCCGGTCGGCGCGCCAGGGGTTGACGGTCCGGCCGTGCGCCCCGAGCCCCCACGTCTGCCAGGCGGTCCCCGGGCCGGGCACGGACGTCGCTCCCACGGGCACGCATCCGGCCGCGACCAGCGCGTCCGCCGTACGCAGCCCATGGCGCCCCTTCACCCCGATCGGGACCCCGGCCAGCGGCAGCCACTCACCCGCGTCGACCCGGGCGTCCACCGCGCCGGCCCACCGGACCGCCTCCTCGCCCCACACCTCCGCGAACGTACTCAGAGTCGGCTCCACCTGCTCGATCCGCAGCAGGCAGGCCGCGACGACCTCGATGGCCCGGACGGAGCGGGCCCGTACGGCAGCGGCGATGTCCTCGGCCGAGTGGTTCCCGTACGCGTCCGGTTCCATGAGTGCGCGGTGCCTCCCTCGATCGGCGGCAAGGAGCGGGATATGACGAGTCGGCCCTCAACGGGCCTTGTCCGGAGCAAGAGTTCCTACAGCGGCAACCACGACGCGACCTGTGTGGAGACCGCCCGTCTCGACGTCCGCGTGGGAGTCCGCGACTCCAAGGACCGGCAGGGCCCGGTCCTGCTCTTCTCGCGCGGTGCCCGGGGAGGTTTCCTCGCCGGTGTGAAGACGGAGCGGGACACCGGCTGAGTGCCGCATCACTCGGGCCACCGCCCGCCGATTTCGTACGGTTCGGGCTGCGGCGGTGCGACGGCGGTCGCGTACGACTCGACGGTCGGCGGCTGCTTCGGGCGGTGGCTGCCGGTCTTGCAGCCGGCGAACGGACCGGCGGGGGAGCGGAGTTCGGCGAGGGTGGTCCCGAGGTGGTCCCGGTGCCACACCGCGGGGCCCGAGGCGCCGGCCGCCGTGTCCGTGTACTCCTGCCAGGCAAGCCACAGCGCGTGCAGCCGGGCGACCGCCTCCGGATGCTCCCACCAGCGCGGGCACCACGGCTGCTGCGAGGTGACCTCCCGGCCATAGACGGGGAGCAGCAAGTCGGCCACCCAGACGGCCAGTTGGTGCATCTCGGCAGCGTGTTCCGCACCCTCCAGATAGAGGATGAACGACGGGGCGGGCGGCTGCTCCGGCGGTGGTCCGCCCGGCTGGTCCGCGGGGGTGGTCATCGGGTGATCCTCTCGACGGCGCGGACGGTGATGGCGTCGACCTCGGCCCGCGCCGCGGCCGCGATGCGGTCGGCGCCCGGTTCGGCGTACCAGGGGCGCAGGGTGACCAGGGCCGGTTTGACGCCGGTGGCCAGGAGCAGCGCGGTGCCCTTGGGCAGGGCCCGGATGCGGTCGGCGGGAAGAATGCGTTCCAGACGGTACGAGGTCGACCGCGACCGTCCGTCCTTGCTCCGGGAGTGGCTGACGGTCGAGACGTCGTGCTCGCCGACGAGCCGCGAGACCTTCTCCACGAAGTCCGCGTCGTCGAGGCCGGCGCCGAGCAGCTTGACGGTGGCGGCTCCCCAGAGCGTGTCCATGCCCGCCTCGCCCCAGACCCGCGAGCCCTGCCGGTAACTCTGCAGCAGCGTCACGATGTTGATGCCGCGGGAGCCGAAGTGCGAGTACAGGTCCGGGAGATCGGAGATCCGGCAGACGTTTGCGGCCTCGTCCAGCACGGCCGTCATCGGCGGATCCAGCCGCCCGCCCATGCGCTCGGCGGCGACCACTCCCGCGCGCAGCACGGAGTCCGCGACCGCCGCGACGACACCGGCGGCCGAGCCGCCCCCGTCCTTCGACAGCAGATACAGGGTGTCCCGCGACAGGACGTGCTGCTCGGGCCGGAACTGCGGGAGGCCGGGGTCGGGGCTGACCCAGGCCGCGATCTGCGGATCGAGCAGACACGCCACACACTGCCGGGCCGTCTCGTAGATGCCGTCCCGGGTCTCCACGGCGCCCTGCACGGTCCCCTGGAGCTGGTCGGCGAGCGCCGTCATGCCCGCGTCCCGCAGCAGGTCGACGGGGGTGCGGTCGGCCGGGTCGGCCAGCCAGGTGAGCACCTCGTTCACCGGGCGTCCGCCGCGGCCGGCCGCGTGGAACAGCGCGGTGAGGGTGTTCTGCGCGGCCGAGATCCAGAAGTCCCGTTTCGAGGCGTCGTCGTTGATCGCCCCGACGAAGTGCCCGGCCAGACGACGGGCGCCCTCGATGGTGGCGGCGTCCGCGAGCATGTCCCACCACAGGGTGCGGGGGGTGTGGGCGATGCCCTGCGGGTCGAACGTCCAGACGCGGCCCATGCGTTCGCGTTCGGCGCGGGTGACGCTGTAGACGTCGGCCTTGTTGGACGTCAGCAGGACGCTCCCGCGAGCGCGCAGGACGCGCGGGACGGCGATTCCGGTCGACTTGCCGGCCCGCGGGGCCATCAGGTCCAGCTCCACGTCCTCGTAACTCGACCTGAGTTCGGGGCCGTTGGGGGCGAGGTCGCCGATCAGGTTGCCGGTGTCGTCCGGGTCGAGCCGCCGTCCCGACTTCGCGAGGGAGGGGCGGAGCCGGCGGGCCCGCGCGGCGGCGCCCTTCGGGAGCATGGGCGCCAGCTCCTTGCGGCCGGCCAGACCGCGGGGGCCCGCGAATCGGCGCCGGGCGAACGTCACGAGGGTGACGACCGCGGCGACGACCGTGCCGAACACGGCCGCCATGCCGGCGGCGAGCGCGCCGCTGTCCGTCGTCGGCCACAGCGGGGCCGGGCCCTCCTTCACGAGGGTGGACAGGGTGGAGAGCGCGAACGGTGGCGGGTGCCAGCCGCCGCCGGTGGCGGCCGCGGCCAGGGTCCCGCCGAGCCAGGCCCCGAAGAACAGGGTCCCGATGAGGAGGGCTCCCCCCGGGATGATCCAGGGGAGGAGATCGTCCCCGCCGCCGTGGTGTGTCCTACGTGTGCTGCTCATCCGTGGTCCCCCGTCCGAGGGCTCTCGCCCCCGCCGCCCCTGCCCGTGCCGTACCTGGGGGCGCCGGTCCCGGACCCCCGTGTCGCGCTCGTCCTCACCGGCCGGACGGGCTGAAACCCTTGTCGAGGCTCGGCCCCTCCGCCTCCGACCAGCGCGTGTTCGTGTTGTGCAGTGCTCGCTCGGTGTCCGTGATGGACACCTTGATCGGGATGCCGGGCCGGCCGCCCACCTTGATCAGGAAGCGGCCGCGGCCGGGCGGCTCCTCGTTGCCGCCGGTGTTGGCCCAGCCGGGCGGCGAGGACCAGGACGAGACCAGCTCGATCTCCCGCTCCGACATGCCGACGATCTCGCCGAGCTCCTTCATCTCCGTACGGGGAAGTCCGGCGCAGACGACCATCCCGGCCCGCTCCACGAAGCCGCGTGCCTTCGCGCGGTCGGCCTCGCTGCCGAGCGCCTCGGCGTCCTTCAGGGTGTGCGTGATCTTCGCGTCGCCGAGACCGAGGGAGCGGTTCAGCCGCGTCAGCGCGTCGATGCGCTCGACGATGCCGGAGGCGGCCCGCAGGGGACGCCACAGTTCGTCGAGGACGGTGAAGAACCAGCGCTGCGGGGCGAGTCCGGCATCCGCGAGGGCATGCGCGGCGGCCACCGTGCCGAGCCCGTCGGACCAGGCGGCGAGCATCGCGGCGGCGGTCAGCTGGGTGTCCGCCTCGCCGATCCGGGAGATGTCCACGCAGACCGCCGGCGAGGCCGGGTCGATCCGGGTCGACGTCTCGGTGGCGAAGGTGTCGCCCAGCGGCCCGTCCAGCACGCCCAGCAGGGAGCGGTGGAGCGGATCGACCGCCTCCTGATAACGCGCCACGTTGCCGCGGTCCAGAGTGACGGCGCGGACCCGGTCCGGGCCCTCGTCCAGCACCTTCAGCAGATCCGGCAGAAGCGGCGGCCGCCCGGGCCGGGTCCGCTCGGCGAGGTGGTGCAGACAGGCGGACAGCACCGACTGTTCGTGGTCGTCCATCGGACGGCCGCGCACGATGGTGATGAGCGCGGCGACCATGTTCAGCACCCGGCCGTGGGCCTCAGCGGCCAGCACCCGCCCGCGTTCGCCTCCGATCCGCAGCGCGGCCTCGCCCATCGCGCCCGGGTCGAGGACGTTGATGCCGCCGACGCCCCGGCCGATCGAGATCACCTGACCGCCCAACGCCCGTACCGTGTCGGCGTAGTCGGGCTTCAGGTCGCCGAGGACCAGCGGGGTGATGCCCGTCGCCGCCATGCCGATGAGCATGCGGTTGACCAGCGTCGACTTGCCCAGGCCCGGCATGCCGAGCATGAACAGCGACGGGTTGGAGATGTAACGGGCCCTGGTGAACCAGGAGATGGGGTCGCCGCACACGGTCGCCCCGGTGTGCAGATGCTGCCCGAGCGGGACCCCGGTCATGGGCGCCCCCGAGCCCGCCGCGAACGGCCAGAGACCGCACGCCTGGACGGTGGTGGCCCGCCACATCGCGGGCGGGTCGACATGACCGACCTGCCCACCGCCGGGGCCGTACCAGCCGCGCGGCGGGGTCGTCGCCTGTCGTGTGACGGACTGCCTGCTCACAATGCCTCCCGGAGCTGGTACGGAACGAGGGTGTGCTCCCAGGGCAGCAGCCCGACCGGGAGCGTGCAGGTGAAGGCCGAGGCCTGCATCCGGTCGGCCGGGCGCATCAGGACGCGGGACGCCGCCTGGAGATTGCGCACGGTGATGGCCGCGTCCTGCAACTGCTCGGTGTCGTCGACGGTGACCGTCACCATCAGCGAGAACTCCACGAGCCCGGCACCGGCCGCCTCCTCCGCCGCGGTCTGCTCGGCGGCCTGCATCTCGGAACTGGCCCGCGCCTGTACGAGCCCCCGGCGCGAGCCCGCCATGAAGTGGGCCGAGCGGCGGTCGGACTCGACGATGCGGGCGGAGGTCGCCGGGTCGATCGGGCGGTAGACGAGGGAGACCCGCTTGCGGCGGGTGCCGGGCGCGGGCTCCAGGAGACCGCGCAGCACACTCGACCGCACGGTGCCGCGCGGCGCGAGCGTCAGCATCCACGTCCGCGAGATCCCCGAGTCGTGCTGGTACGCCGAGACCGTCTCGACCGCGGCAGCGGGGCCCGCGTCAGCCCAGTCCAGGCCGGTGGTGGCGTGCTCGGCGCGGGCGGTGAGCACGTCCGGTGCGATGGCGGGGTCGTACGCCACCCGGACGATCTCCGCGAGCCGCTCCGCCGCCAGCGGATAGGCCGAGCCGCCACCCGCCGCGACCAGGCCCGCCAGCAGCCCGGGCAGCCGCATCGAGAGGTCGGTCACCACATCGTCGATGTCCCGCTTGGGGCCGCCCGTCGGGCCGTACGTCAGGGCGATGTAGGTGTGCATCTCCGAGGACGCCGACGGGTAGCGCCGTACGACCTCCTCCATCACCGCGCGGGCCGCGGGCGGCGCGTCCGGCGCGATCCGCGGCAGCACCTCGGCCGCGAGCCGGGTCCCGGTGTCCGGAGCGGTCTCGACGACGACCTGGGCGCCGCGCAGTCCCGGCTCGTGCGAGAGCCGGGCCAGCCAGTCGCCCCAGGACGCCACCCAGATGTCGATCTGTCCGGGGTCGACCAGCGAACCGCCGTCCGGTTCACAGGCCAGGACGACGGTGTACAGACCGCGGCCGGGGTGGTGGAGCACGCCGAACGGCCGGTTGTAGGCGTCCCGGCCCTCGTGCATCCGGGTGCGGGCGAGCAGCCCGGGCGGGTGGAAGCGGCCGCCGGGGCGCTTGGACAGCGGGCCGGAGACATAGGTGTGCGAGCCGTTCGCCCGGCGCCTCATCCAGCCGATCCGGACCGCGAGGACCTGGTAGACGTTGCGGCCGTCGACGGTGCGCAGCGCCAGCGGGGCGAGGAACAGACCGACCGGCACCAGCACGGCGATCGCGGCCGGCAGCGAGACCAGCGAGGCGAGCAGCGCCACCAGGAGTCCGCCGAAGGCGACGACCGTACCGAGCAGACCCAGCGGGCCGAGTCCGGGACGGCGGGGTCTGCGCCAGTTCCCGTAGGTGGGACGCGTCAGGGCGTCGGTGGACATGGGTCTCCTTCTTCCGGGCGACTGAAGCGGGCGGGAGCCGGGCCCCGGGGGCGCCGTGCGCACGGCACCCCCGAGGCTGTCGGCCTACTGGTTGTGGCCCTTCATGCCGTCGTTGTCGTCGAGCGAGTGGGCGACTTCCGAAGCGGCCGCGACACCCGTCTGTACGGCGACCGCGGCGGCCTGCACCGCGAGGGCCGCGCCGCCGGTGGCCGCGCCCGCGGCGGCGGCACCGCCCGCCGCGCCCGCGCCACCCGCACCGGCTCCACCACCGGCGCCGCCCGCGCTGCCGCCCGCCGAGGTTCCGGCGCCCGAGGACGGCGAGCCCTGCGGACCGGCCGAACTGCCGCCGCCCCCGGCACCGCCCGCGGCGATGCTGACGGCGCCGCTGGCCATGTTGTTGACGGCGTTGAGGGTGACCGTGCCGCCGGACGTGGAGCCCAGCGCGGCGGTGGCCGGCACGATCAGCTTGAGCAGGGCGGGCAGCGCGAAGACCGACAGGATCAACATGCCCATGCCCGCGATGGTGGTGTTGAGGTCGGCGCTGCCGTTCACGCCGTCCCCCTTGGTGCTCCGGGTCATCGTCGTCGCCGCGTAGATGATCAGCGCCGCCGCCGGTTTGTAGAGCAGCCAGGCCGTGAGCCAGCCGATGTGCTTCTTCCACCAGCCCTCGCCCCACCCGGTCATCGAGGAGACGGCGGCCAGCGGCAGGGTGCCGACGAGTGTGATCAGCACCCCGATGCGGATGTACATGAGACAGATCTGCACGAAGCTCGACAGCATCACCAGCAGCCCGAAGATGAGGACGAGTCCCGGGTACTGAAGCGTCATCACGCCGAGGATCGTGTCCGCCGTCTCGCCGAGGTCGGACTTCGCGTACACCTCCTGTGCGTACGCGTCCGACGCGGCGGTGAGTTTGGTGACGACCGCGACACCGATCCCGCCGACCAGAAGGACCTTCCACATGCCGTTGAACGCCTGGCGCATGGACTGGCCCTTGCGGTCGACGGCCATCCGGATCGCGGCGAAGAGCAACGAGGCCACGGCCACATAACCGACCAGCCAGTTGAGCTCGTTGACGATCCTGTTCATGGGCGTCTCGGCGTCGTTCGCCTCGACGTTCATCCACACGCCGTTGAGCGCCTTGAGGACCTGGGACGCGGCCTCGCCGATCGCCTTGGCGAAGGTCTCGACCGCGCCGTTGGCCAGGGCCTCGCCGGTCTCGCCGAGGCCCCACTTCAGACCCTCGCCGACACAGTCGTAGACCTTCCAGGTGCACGACATGTCAGGCCTCCCAGGCGACGAAGCCGTCGGTGCCGGTCACCTTCGCCATGCCGGCGTAGATCGTGCCGTCCGGGTCCGGCGCCAGCTTCCAGTCGCCGCCGTGCCACTTCACGGTCACCGACGTGGTGGCGTAACTGGTGTTCGGCCCGCGCAGCAGGAACATCAGCGTCACCGCCTTCTTGTCGTACGACAGCACCGAGAACCCGGCGTAGCCGCCGGCGTCCGGCTTGCCCGAGGTCGGCTTGTCCTCCTGCTGCGAGCGGCTCGCGACCAGTGCGTCACGTCCCGCGCCCGGCACCACCTGCCGCTCGACCACCTCCCGCCAGCCCGGATAACTCAGGTGGTCGGTGATGGCGTGGGCCGCGAGGACGGCGCCCATCGGGGTGTGCGCGAAGCACGACCAGACGGGACCGTCGTACGTCCGCGGCCCGGCGGACCGGGACACCGGCACGAGACCGGTGCCGTCGGCCTTCCAGGTGAAGTCCTTGGGGGCCTTGGTGGGCTTCGCCTGGTCGCCGTCGTCGGTACGGCAGCCGGCCGGCCGTCCCGCCGCGCCCCCCTTCCTGCCGTCACCGGCGCCCTTCCCGTCGTCCGATGCGGCGGTGGGTGAAGGGGTGGGCCCGGAGGCCGCGCCGGCGGGTCCGTCGTCATCGCCGCCCACCAGGGCGAAGCCCGCGATGACGAGCAGCACCAGCACGAACCCGGCCGACACGAGCCAGCCCCGCTGATGCCAGTACGGCTGCTCCCACTCTCCGCTGCTCCCTCGGGACCGGCCGGAGTTCAGCATGGTGCGCTCCTGTTCGCTCGCTCGGTCGCTGGGGCTGGATCAGGCGAAGACGAAGGTCACGACCGGGCCCGCGGTGGCGACCAGGACGCAGCCGCCGAGGACCATGCCGAGCCGGCCCATGTGCTCCGAGCCCTCGCCGCGGCGCATGGAGATCGCCATCATGGCGCCGGTGATCAGCACCCCGGCGACGCCCGCCGCGGTGCCGGCCCAGGCGAGGATGCCGAGCACCGTGTCGACCTTGGCGGTCAGCTGACCCGGCGCGTTCCGGTTGGGGTCGGGGACCTTGCCGTCCGCCAGCAGGACGTAGTGATGGGCCTTGGCCGCTATCGCGTTGAACATGGCTCTCCCCGTTTTTGGTGTCTTCGGTCGGCTGCCATGCCGACAACTCACATGCCGTGATGGGTGATTGGGAGGTGGGCCGGATGTGGCGCCCGAGTTCCCGGTAGCGATGTGAGCTTGGCGACCGGGACGGGTTCAGGCCAAGCGATGTAGTGATCCAGCACCTGTCGGTGACGTGTCCGTGACAGACGGGAAGATCTCGTCACGTCGGAACGGTGTCAGAGCCGGCTCATGACAACGGAGGGCGATCAGAGCCAGGGCATGAGGAAGGAGACGATCGGTCCCGCCGTCGCGCCGATCACGCACGCGCCCATCACCATCAGGAACTGGCTCATGTGCTCCTCGCCGTCACCTGTCTTCACGGCGAGCGCCATCCGCGACCCCACGATCAGCAGCCCCGCCACCCCGGCACAGCTGACCAGCCAGGCGAGCCAGCCGAGGATCTCGTTGAGCGGTCCGGTGACGGCACCGCTCGGCCCGTCGGTGATGCCGGGCCCCGCGGCGAGCGGCGTGCCCAGCGCGGTGTGCACCGTGTCCAGCAGACTCATCGGGTACCCCTTCTCCCGGGCGGCGGGACCGACGCCCCGGTCAGCCGGGCCAGTTGGTCGCACTCGCGCGGCGGCGGTCCGTCGAGCTCGCCCACGCGCCACGCGGGCACCCACGGCACCAGATAGACGTCGATCACCGAGCCGATCACCTTGATCCGCTGGGCGAGTTGACGCGGCAGCCGTCCCGGCGCGTCCGCGACCAGGACGATGGCGTCGAGGTCGAGTCCCGGCGGCGCGTCACCCCGCCGGAAGATGTCGAGGGTGTGCGAGACGGCCTCCAGACCCGCCGCGTGCGTACGGCCCACCAAAAGCACCGAACCCGGCTCGCCCTGCTCGGGCCGGGGCCAGTTGCGGCCCGCGTCGTGCCCGCCGAAGACGGCGGCGAGCGTGCTGGCCCCCGCGCCGCCGTGCGTGGCCACCCAGGCGAACCGCCGTGCGGTGACGGCGCCCTGGGCCGGCTGCGGCGGTTGTTGCTGCGGGCCGGGCCCGGCGACCGGACCGCGTATCCACACCTCGGGCCCTCGTGGCCCCTGCCCTGCGATCCCCTGCATCGCCACTCTCCTCCGTCGTCGTGCATCGATCTTCCCGGCGCCCGGACTGACCCGGTAACGGGGCGTGAGTTCCTGGGACGAGCCTGTGACGCCACGGTGACCCAGGAAACGGGTGCGAGCCGGGAGACTCAACTCCGCCGACGTGAGGCGATCTTGGGCGTGCACGTGACCGGAACGCGAAGTACACGTACACGACCGGATCCTGAGGCTGGGGGGGGAGCCGATGTCCAACGGGGGCGGAAGCACCATGACCTGGGTGGTCGGCGGCTGTCTGGCCGCGGTGATCATGCCGGTCGTGATGATGGTCGCGGTGAGCGGCCCGCCGAGCGAGGCGGCCACACCGTCGGGAGGGGGAGGCGGGCTGAAGGACGGCACCGTGCCGCAGCAGTACGTGCCCTGGGTGCTCAAGGCGGGCGCCCTCTGCGAGGTCATCAAGCCGGCCGTCATCGCCGCGCAGATCGAGGCCGAGTCCGGCTGGAACCCGAATGCCCGGTCCCCGGTCGGCGCCGAGGGGCTGTCCCAGTTCATGCCGGGCACCTGGCAGACCTGGGGGCAGGACGACGACGGCAACGGCCGAATATCACCGTACGACCCCGGAGACGCGATCATGGCGCAGGGCCGTTACGACTGTGCGCTCGCCCGGCAGGTCGAGGGGTACAAGAGCCGGGGCGAGGCGACCGGCGAGACCCTCGACCTCGCGCTCGCGGCGTACAACGCGGGGCCGGGAGCGGTCCACCAGTACGGCGGCATGCCGCCGTACACCGAGACCCGCAACTACGTGGCCCGCATCAAGTCACTGATCGCCAAGTACGAGTCGGTGGACGACGGGCCCGGAACCCTTCCGCCGGGGCAGCGGATGGCGATGCCGATCGCCGGCAACCCGCCCGTCACCTCGCCGTACGGCATGCGCATGCATCCGATCCTGCATGTCTACAAGCTGCACACGGGCATCGATTTCGGCGCCGCGGCCGGTACGCCGTTCCGGGCGGCCCGGGACGGTACGGTCACTTCGGCGGGCTGGGCCAACGGTTACGGCAACCGGGTGGTGATCTCGCACGGCACCATCGGCGGCGACGAGATCTCGACGACCTACAACCACATGTCCGCCATCAGCGTCCATGTCGGTCAGAAGGTGACAGTCGGCCAGCAGGTGGGCGAGGTGGGATCCACCGGTTATTCGACCGGCCCGCACGCGCACTTCGAGGTCGTGCAGAACGGAAAGTACGTGGATCCGGCGCCCTGGCTGGGGCTGAAGTGAGGGTGAGGAGGGAGGGGCCGATGTCTGGACGTACGAAGGCGCGGAGGTTCGCGCCGGCGGCCGTGGCCGTCACGGCCGCAGTCGCCGTACTGACGGGATGCGGACTGCGGGACCACCGGCAGGTGGGCGCGGCCGGTCCGTCCGCGACCGCTTCCGCCGATCCCTCGGTCGCACCGAAGGCGCCCCTGCCGTCCGGCAGGCCGCTGGGCGCGGACGCGCGGGTGCCCAGTCCGTCGGCGGTGGACCCGGCCGACGCGACCGAGGTCTCCCGCGCCTGGGCGAGGACCGCCTACGGCTACGACACGAAGTACGACACCGGCCCGCACGACGCGATGCTGCGCTCGGCGCGCTGGTGCACGGCGAAGAAGGCCGCCGCCGAGCGGGCGTACCGCCCCGCGGCCGGAGCGGGCAACGACTGGAACACCTGGGCGGACCACCAGGCGTGGACGACGGTCGAGCTGACGGCGGACGACGACGGCGACGCGCCCTCCGACACCCGCACGCTGGCCTACCGCGCCCTCTTCGTCGAGGGCACCGCCCACGGCCGCGACGGCTGGACGGGCACCGGCCCGCGGGCCGACGTCTTTTTGAAACTGGTGCGTTCGGGTACGGGCAAGCCGTGGCGTGTGGCGGAGGTGACGTCGGTGGAGGCAGCGGTCCCGCCGTCCGCGCCGGCTTCCTCGTCGTCCCCCGCCGCCCTTTCCGCCCTGTCCTCCTCCACTGACCGACCCGAGTGAGGGAACGGATGTCTCGACTCAGCCGCGAACAGAAGCGGGAACTCAAGCGGGAGCAGCAGGCGGCTTCGGCGCGGGCGCAGGCGCGGGCCCAGGAGGCGGGGGCGGGGTCCGGGGTGACCCCGATCGACGTCCATGTGCCGGTTTCGGCGGGTGACGCGGGGGCGGGCGCGGGCGCCTCGACCGGGGCGGGGCCTGGTGGCGCCGGGGCCCTGGCCGGATCGGGGCCGGGCGCTTCCGCGGCCTTGGCCGGGTCGTCCGGGCCGGGAGCTTCCGGCGCCTTGGCCGGCGCGGGCCCGGGGGCTTCCGGGGCCACGGTCGGCGGGATGCCGGTCGTCGCGGGGCCCGGCGAGGTGATCCAGGACGCCGTCCTGAACTACCTCCACCGCCTCGCCCTGGCCACCGGCCACCCCGTCCTCGCCACGATCCACGACGAGACCATCGGCTACACCGTCCCCCTCCAGATGTACGTCGACGGCTCCAGCGAGTACGCGGGCACGCCGGTCCCCTTGGGCGCACCGGCGGGCGCCGCGCCGGAGGGTGTGCCGTCGGCCGGCCGACCGCACCTGAGCCCGGGGCCGGTGCCCCCGACGGAGGCGCCGGTCGGCACGCCACCTGCGCCGGGGGTCACGCCTGCGGTGGGCCCTGCGCCGGGCGTCACGCCTGCGGCGAGTCAGGGTCCCGTGAGTGCCGGGCCGGCCAGTGCCGGGTCTGCAGACGCAGGGTCTGCGAGTGCCGGAACTGCGCCTGCGCCTACTCCTGCTCCTGCTCCTTCGCGTGGGGACGCGCGCGGTGCCGGGCCGGACGTCGTGCCGGCGCCGTGCGTTGTTCCTCCCCTGCCGCCGTCGCCGCCGAGCACGGCGCCCGCGCCGGCCGTCGCCTCCGCGCCCAGCGACGCGACGCCGGCCCCACGCCGGGACAAGTCGACCCACGTGCTGCGCGCGGTCCCGGAGCCGACGCAGGCCGCACCCGCAGCGGACGTCTCGGCAGCGGGCGCACCGGACCTCGCGGCAGCGTCCGCGCCGGACACTCCGGCGTCGGGCACACCAGCCGTTCCGCATCCGCCGGTTGCCCCGGCAGCGGACGCTCCTGCCCAGCGCACGTCGGTTCCGCCCGTGAGCGGGACCAGCACCCCGACGTTCCCCCTTCGAGCCGTACCGGAACCGACGTCGGCGCCCGCGCCGGAGCCGCATTCGGCGCCGGCCGAGAAGGAGGAGTCGGTGCCGGTCGGCGGCACCGTCGCCACGTACGTCCTACGAGCGGTTCCGGAGTCGGCGGCGGGTGCCGTCCGGCCGGTGACCGCCACGCCCGGTCTCGCGCAGACGCTGCCGGGCCTCCCGGTGCCGGCCCCGGCCGATGCGCCCGAGCCGTCGCCGTCCGACGTGGTCCCGGAGTCGGCCGAGGCGTCGACCCCGGCGCCCGGTACGGTCGCGGCGCCGACGGGGGAGTTCGGTCCGGTCACCCCGGTCCCGGCTGATGTGCCGGAGCCGTCGCCGTCCGACGCGGTTCCCGAGCCGGCCGAGGTGTCGGCTCCGGAGACTGGCGCTGCTCCCAAGGGCGAGTTCGGTCCGTTCGCCCCGGCCCCCGCTGATGCGCCCGAGCCGTCGCCGTCCGACGTGGTCCCGGAGTCGGCTGAGGCGTCGACCCCGGCGCCCGGTACGGTCGCGGCGCCGACGGGGGAGTTCGGTCCGGTCACCCCGGTCCCGGCTGATGTGCCGGAGCCGTCGCC
>NZ_JBHXJC010000007.1:172996-174095 GCF_042723265.1 Streptomyces sp. NPDC058371
GTCCGACGCGGTTCCCGAGCCGGCCGAGGTGCCGGCTTCGGGAACTGCCGCTGCTCCCAGGGGCGAGTTCGGTCCGGTCTCCGCCCCCGCGGCCCGGGCCCTTCGGGCTCCCGCCCCGGTGCCCGGCTCCGGGCGGGGATCCGAGCCCTCCTCGGCCTCCGGGTGGAGGGCCGTGCCCTCGTCCGGGCTCATTCCGATGGTGGAGACGGAGACGGAGGCCGAGCCCGCGCCGGCGCCGGAGTGGAACGCCAAACCGGCTCCCGGAGCGGCGGCGGCCCCCGTCCCCGGGGTCACGACGACTCCCCGGCGGCCGGCCGGGCGGCCCGAGCCGTCGCTCCCGGTCCTGGAGCCCGAGCCCGACCCGAAGCCCACCCCCGCACGGGGCTTCGACGCGGTGGCCGAAGCGGTGCTGGCACCGGTGGCAGAGGCGGGCGCCACGGGGACCTCCCGGCTCGCGGCGTCCATGGCGCGGATCAACGAGGCGGTGAAGCAGGGCCGCATCGAGGAGGCCGCCGGCATGGCGGAGGTGGCCGTCGCGGAGGCGTCGGCGTCCTGGGGGCAGGAGCACCCGGAGGTGCTGAAACTGCGCGAACTGACCGCGTACATCGCCTACTTGGCCGGTGACGCGCTCAGGTCGTTCCATCTGTCCCTCGACCTCGCCCGGCTGCGCCGCCGGCAGGGGGACCCGGGCGCCGCGTACGGCAACGTACAGAGTGCCGCCGCGGCCTGGCGTGCCGTCCGCGACCCCTTGCAGGGGCTGCACCTCGGGCGCGACCTGATCGACGTGTGGACCGAGCTCACGGCCGACGGCGGGCCGGCCAACGACGACCTGGAGCAGCTCGACAGCGCCCGCAACCGCATGGGCCGCCTCGCCGAACGCGCCCGCGCCCTCACCGACAACCCCTACAACAGGGGCTCGAACGCCGAAGGCCGGTGACTCCGACGGAACGCGGCCGCGGGGGGGGGGGGGGGAAGGGGGGAAGAGAAGAGGGTCACCTTGAGGGGCGCCCCCCCTCCCCCCCCCCGGGCCCGCGCCCACCTGGCGAAACTGCTGCGCAGCCTGCCCCGGCGCGCGTACACGGACATCGCGATCCGTCCC
>NZ_JBHXJC010000007.1:174105-315357 GCF_042723265.1 Streptomyces sp. NPDC058371
CAGCCCCTCCCCCTCCACACACCCCCCAAACCGGCTTTCCAACCCCCCAAGGCCCCCCCCCCCAAACAACCCCCTCCCCCTTCTCGCCCCCCCCCCCCCCCGCGGCCGCGCTCGAAGTCCAGCGGTTGGCTAGGCCGACAGTTCCCAGACGGCATACGCCAACGCGTCGCCGTTCCGGTCCAGCGCCGTGTCGTTGATGTTCGTCGACTTGTCGCAGGCGGCGTGGTAGCAGGCGTCGAACGCCTTGCCCGCCGTGCCGCCCCACTTGGCCGCCTGCGCGGCCGTCTTGATGTAGTCGGCGCCGCTGAACAGACCGCCGACGGGAATGCCCGCGCTCTTGAAGGGGGCGTGGTCGGAGCGGCCGTCGCCCTCGGTCTCGATCTCCGTGGGGACGCCGATGCCCGTGAAGTAGGTCTTGAAGGTCTTCTCGATGGCCGGGTCGTCGTCGTAGACGAAGTAACCGGGGTTCGGCGAGCCGATCATGTCGAAGTTCAGATAGCCGCTGATCCGCGAACGGTCGGTGGTGGCGAGGCTGTTGACGTAGTAGCGCGAGCCCACCATGCCCAGTTCCTCCGCGCCCCACCAGGCGAACCGGAGGTGCTTCGTGGGCTTGTAGTTGGCGCGGGACACGGCGAGCGCGGTCTCCAGGACCGCCGCGGAACCGGAGCCGTTGTCGTTGATGCCGGGGCCCGCCGTCACGCTGTCGAGGTGCGAGCCGGCCATGACGACCTTGCCGGTGTCGCCGCCGGGCCAGTCGGCGATCAGGTTGTAGCCGGTGCGGCCACCGGACGTGAACTGCTGGACGGTCGTGGTGAATCCGGCCGCGTCCAGCTTGGCCTTGACGTAGTCGAGGGAGGCCTTGTAGCCCGTGCGGCCGTGCGCGCGGTTGCCGCCGTTGGCGGTGGCGATGGACTGGAACTGGGCGAGGTGGGCCTTGACGTTGGCCACGGGGAGATCGGGCGCGGCGGCCGCTGCCACGGGGGCGGGGGCCGCCCCGGCTATGGATCCGCCGACGAGCAGCGTGGCGACCGCGGCGACCGCGGTCGCCTTGGCGCGCCCAGGAATGGAGAGCTTCATGGTGGGGGGCTCCGGATTCCATAGGGATCCCTCGGCGTGCCCATGAGCGGTTCATGGCGGCATCCGAGGGACTCCACAGTGAATGGGGTGCCTGGATGGTGAAGCTGAGACTGACCCGTCGTCAAGAGCGGTATTCGGTCAGGGGAGTTCGTATACCGGTCACCCCTTCATCCCCTTGCGTCCACCGGCCATCCCCTCGCCCCGGCGCGTCCGCTGGTCACACCCTCGCGCCCTGGCGCCGGTACGTTCCCTGGTCACACCCTCGCCCCCTCGCCCCCTCACCCCCGTGCGTCCACCGGTCGCCCACCCGCCTCCGCGGGAGCGGGAGACTCCCGTGCGTCGTACGCCGTCCGTGCCGCCGCGATCTCCTCGCGGTGCTCCTCGGTCCAGGTCACCAGGGTTCGGATGGTGGTGTGCAACGTGGCGCCGAGCGGGGTGAGTTCGTACTCCACGCGGGGCGGCACCACCGGGTGCACGGTTCGCTCCACCAGCCCGTCGCGCTCCAGCTGCCGCAGGGTGACGGTCAGCATCCGCTGGCTGATGCCGTCGATCTCCCGCCGCAGCTCCGTGAAGCGCAGCCGGCGCCGGTCGAGCAGGGCGATGACGAGCAGGGACCACTTGTCGCCCACCCGGTCGAGGATCTGCCGTACTTCGCAGTCCTCCCGGGTGTCCCACTGGAAGGGGTCCGTGTCGCCGTAGTCCACGGTGCTCTCGCAGTTACTCGGTGACTTTGAAGTGCCTTCTTCCATGCCTGCCGATGGTGCCGCAGGCTGGCGACGGTTACAAGAGGGAACCGACCCTCAGTCGCGTAACCGCCTTCCCCTGAAACGGAGTTCACCATGGGCGCAAGCATGGGCACCCGCACGGCCGACCCCCTGACCGCGCGAGCCTGGGCCCTGCTGCTCGTGCTGTGCGGAACGATCTTCCTGGAGGGCATCGACGTCGCCATGCTCGGTGTCGCGATCCCCACCATCAGAGCCGATCTCGATCTGTCCACGGGCACCGCGGCCTGGGTGATGAGCGCCTACGTCCTCGGTTACGCCGGCTTCACGCTGCTCGGCGGGCGCGCGGCGGATCTACTGGGCCGGCGCCGGATGTTCCTCATCTGGCTGACCGTCTTCCTCGCCTTCTCGGGGCTCGGCGGCTTCGCCACCGAAGGCTGGATGCTGCTCGTCGCCCGCTTCGTCACGGGTGTCTCCGCCGCGTTCATGACCCCGGCCGCGCTCTCCCTGATCACCACCTCGTACCCGGAAGGGCCGCAGCGCAACAGGGCGCTGCTGGTCTTCGCCGGCACGGCGGCCGGCGGCTTCTCCCTCGGTCTGGTGATCGGCGGCCTGCTCACCGAACTCGGCTGGCGCTGGGTGTTCTTCGCGCCGGTGCTGCTCGCGGGCGCCCTGCTGACGGCGGCGGTCCGGCTGATCCCGGCCCCGCGGGTGCCGGTGGCCCCCCGCGGCGCGGGCTTCGACATCCTGGGCGCGGTGACGGCCGCCGGAGCGATGCTGGTCGCCGCCTACGCGGTGATCCGGCTCGAACACGGCCTGCACGGCTGGCCGTTGACCGCGGCGGCGGTGCTCGCGGCCGGCCTGCTGGCCACCGCTTTCGTGTCCGTCGAACGCCGCAGTGCCGCGCCCCTGGTACGCCTGGGCATCCTCCGTACGGGCTCCGTCGTCCGGGCCGACCTCGGCGCGCTGCTCTTCGTGGGCGCCTTCTTCGGCTTCCAGTTCGTCGTCACGCTCTACCTTCAGGAGCTGCGCGGCTGGTCGTCGTTCCAGACCGCGATCGCTCTGCTGGTGATGGGCTGCGACGCGGTCCTGGCGCCCACCCTCACCCCGCGGCTGGTGGAGCGGTTCGGCAACGCCCGCGTCGTCCTCGGCGGGTTCGCCCTCGCCGTGGTGGCGTACGCGCTCTTCCTGCCGGTCGGCGCCGACTGGTCCTACGCCGCGATGTTCCCGACGCTGATCATCGCGGGCACCGCCTTCGCCCTGGCCTACGGGCCGTTGACGATCGCGGCGACCGACGGCGTCGTCGAGTCCGAGCAGGGGCTCGCCGGCGGTCTGCTGCACACGTCCACGCAGTTCGGCTCCGCGCTCGGCATCTCGGCGGTGACCGCGGTCTACGGCTTGGCGTCCACGGGATCGGGGCCGGCCGCCACGCTGTCCGCCTTCCGCGCGGCGCTGACCGTGCCGGTGGTGATGGTGTTCCTGGGGGCGTTGATCTCGGCCCTCAGCGTGCGGGCCGAGCGGCGTGCCGTGCGCAGTGCGTCGAAGGTGAGCAGCGACAGCGCGAGCCAGACCAGCGCGAACCCGGCCCAGCGCGCGGGCGGCATGGCCTCGTGGAAGTAGAGGATGCCGAGCAGGAACTGGAAGACCGGGGCCAGGTACTGCAGCAGCCCCAGCGTGGAGAGCGGGACCCGGATGGCGGCCGCGCCGAAGCAGACGAGGGGGAGTGCGGTCACGACGCCCGTCGACGCGAGCAGCGCCGCGTGTCCCGCGCCCTGCGTGGCGAACGTCGCGTCGCCGTGCGCGCCGAGCCACAGCAGATAGGCCAGCGCCGGCAGGAACTGGACCGCCGTCTCCGCGGCCAGTGACTCGATGCCGCCGAGGTTGACCTTCTTCTTCACCAGGCCGTACGTCCCGAAGGAGAAGGCGAGGCAGAGCGAGATCCACGGCGGACGTCCGTAGCCGATGGTGAGCACGATCACCGCGGCGAACGCGACGCCGACCGCGGCCCACTGTGCCGGCCGCATCCGTTCCTTGAGGACCAGGACGCCCAGCGCGATGGTGACCAGCGGATTGATGAAGTAGCCGAGGGAGGCCTCCACCACGTGGCCCGCGTTCACGGACCAGATGTAGACGCCCCAGTTGACGGTGATGACCGTCGCCGCGACCGTGACCAGGGCCAGTTTGCGCGGCTGCCGCAGCAACTCGCCCAGCCAGGCCCAGCGCCGCAGTACCACCAGCGCGACCCCCACCACGGCCAGTGACCACACCATCCGGTGGGCGAGGATCTCGATCGCCCCGGCGGGCTTCAGCAGGGGCCAGAAGAGGGGGACGAGCCCCCACATGCCGTACGCGGCGAAACCGTTCAGCAGGCCTGTCCGCTGCTCGCCCTTCGACTGCCCGGCCACCGGCACCTCCCTGTTGCGCGCGGCTGCCTCCGTGCAGCCTCCCCGAAGGTAGCGCCGAGCGCCCCCGCCTGTCATGCCCGTATCGCCATACGGTCATGACAGGCGGGGAGGGGCGAGGGGTCGGGGCGCTGCGGTGCATCCGGCCCCGGGCCGGTCGTTCGCTCCGGTCAGGTGGTCTTGAGCGCCGCCGTGACCGCGTCCGCGAGCGGTGTGGTGGGGCGCCCGGTCAGCCGGGCCAGATCGCCGTCGGTACGGTCGAGCAGCCCGCGCTCGATGGCGTCGTCCACGTCGACCAGGAGGGCGGCGAACGGCTCGGGCAGTCCGGCGCCGGTCAGAATGCCCCGGAGCACCTCGGCGGGCACGTTGTTGTACGCGATCTCCCTGCCGGTCTGCCCGCTCAGCTCGGCCGCGTACTCCGCGAAGCTCCACGCGATGTCACCGCTCAGCTCGTACACCTTGTTCTCGTGCCCCTCGCCGGTCAGTACGGCGACGGCGGCGGCCGCGTAGTCGGCGCGCGCGGCCGAGGCGACCCGGCCGGCACCGGCGCTCTGCACGACGGCGCCGTGCTCCAGGACGGGGGCGAGGTTCTCGGTGTAGTTCTCGTGGTACCAGCCGTTGCGCAGGAACGTGTACGGCAGTCCGGAGTCGAGGATCGCCTGCTCGGTCACCTTGTGCTCGGCGGCCAGCAGGAAGTCGGCGTCCGGACCGCCCAGGATGCCGGTGTACGCCAGCAGCGCGACACCCGCCTCCTTCGCGGCGTCGATCACGGCCCGGTGCTGCGGGACACGCTGCCCGACCTCGCTGCCGGAGATCAGCAGCGCCTTGTCACCCGCGGCGAAGACGCCTTCGAGGGTCTCGGGCGCGCTGTAGTCGGCCACCCGCAGCTCGACACCGCGGGCGGCCAGGCCGGCGGCCTTCTCCTTGTCGCGGACGACGGCCACGACGTCGGCGGCCGGGACCTTCTCCAGCAGTCCGTCGATGACAAGCCGGCCGAGGTGGCCGGTGGCTCCGGTGACGACGATGCTCATGCGGAAACAACTCCTTGTGGGGTGGGTTCGACACTCACCCTAGGAGCTGCACTAACTTATGGAAAGTACCCACTTTGAAGTAAGGTACTGGCATGGCCGTAAGTAACTGGAAGGCGGACGGCGAGGCGATGTGCCCGTACCGCCTGGTCCTCGAACATGTCACCAGCCGCTGGGGCGTCCTGGTCCTGATCGCGCTGAAGGAGCGTCCGTACCGCTTCAGCGAGCTGCGCCGCGCCATCGGCCGGGTCAGCGAGAAGATGCTCACCCAGACCCTGCAGACGCTGGAGCGCGACGGTCTCGTGCACCGGGACGCGCATCCCGTCATCCCCCCGCGCGTCGACTACTCGCTCACCGATCTGGGCCGCGAGGCCGCCGAGCAGGTGGCCGCCCTGGCGGGCTGGACCGAGCACCGGATGGACGCGGTCCTCGAAGCCCGCGAGACCTACGACAGGTCCCGGACGCAGGACCGGCCGCCCCGCGCCCAGGCAGCCGAGAAGGCCCGGACCTGAGGGTCCGGGCCTCGTGGGACGTACGGCAGAACGCCGTCAGCCGACGACCGTCCAGGTGTCCCCGCCGGCCAGCAGCGCCGACAGGTCGCCCTTGCCGTTCTGCTCGATGGCCGCGTCCAGCTGGTCGGACATCTGCGTGTCGTAGACCGCCCGGTCCACGGACCGGAAGACGCCGATCGGGGTGTGGTGCAGCGTGTCCGGGTCGGCCAGGCGGGAGAGCGCGAACGCCGTGGTCGGCGACGGGGAGTGCGCGTCGTGGACCAGGATCAGCGACTCGTTCTCGGGCGTGACGGTGACGACTCGGAGGTCGCCGGTCAGCTGGTCCCGGACCACGCCCTTGGCGTTGTCGGTGCCGAAGCGGATCGGCTTGCCGTGCTCCAGGCGGATGACGGCTTCCTCGGCCTGCTGCTTGTCCTTGAGGACCTCGAAGGCGCCGTCGTTGAAGATGTTGCAGTTCTGGTAGATCTCCACCAGCGCCGTGCCGGGGTGGGCGGCGGCCTGGCGCAGCACCTCGGTCAGGTGCTTGCGGTCGGAGTCGACGGTCCGCGCCACGAAGGACGCCTCGGCGCCGATCGCCAGGGAGACCGGGTTGAAGGGCGCGTCGAGTGAACCCATCGGCGTCGACTTGGTGATCTTGCCGACCTCGGAGGTGGGCGAGTACTGCCCCTTGGTCAGCCCGTAGATCCGGTTGTTGAAGAGCAGGATCTTGAGGTTCACGTTCCGGCGCAGCGCGTGGATGAGGTGGTTGCCGCCGATGGACAGCGCGTCGCCGTCCCCGGTCACCACCCACACGCTCAAGTCCCGCCGGGAGGACGCCAGTCCGGTGGCGATGGCGGGGGCGCGGCCGTGGATGGAGTGCATCCCGTACGTGTTCATGTAGTACGGGAAGCGGGACGAGCAGCCGATGCCCGAGACGAAGACGATGTTCTCCTTCGCGAGACCCAGCTCGGGCATGAAGCCCTGCACCGCCGCGAGGATCGCGTAGTCACCGCAGCCGGGGCACCAGCGCACTTCCTGATCGGACTTGAAGTCCTTCATGGACTGTCTGGCCTCGGCCTTGGGCACGAGGGAAAGCGCCTCGATCGTGCCCGCGCCTTCCGTGGTCGTCTCAGCCATCGATGGCCTCCTTGAGAGCCGTGGCGAGCTGCTCCGCCTTGAACGGCATTCCGTTGACCTGGTTGTACGAGTGGGCGTCCACCAGGTATTTCGCACGGATGAGCGTGGCGAGCTGACCGAGGTTCATCTCGGGGATCACCACCTTGTCGTAACGCCCCAGCACGGCCCCCAGATTCCGTGGGAAGGGGTTGAGATGGCGCAGATGGGCCTGGGCGATGGATTCGCCGGCGGCGCGCAGCCGGCGTACGGCGGCGGTGATGGGGCCGTAGGTGGAACCCCAGCCCAGGACAAGGGTGTTGGCGGTTCCGGAGGGGTCGTCGGCTTCGATGTCCGGGACGTCGATGCCGTCGATCTTCGCCTGCCGGGTGCGGACCATGAAGTCGTGGTTGGCGGGGTCGTAGGAGATGTTGCCCGACCCGTCCTGCTTCTCGATGCCGCCGATGCGGTGTTCGAGGCCGGGTGTGCCGGGGACGGCCCACGGGCGGGCGAGGGTCCCCGGGTCGCGTTTGTACGGCCAGAAGACTTCGGTGCCGTCGTCCAGGGTGTGGTTGGGGCCCTGGGTGAACTGCACGCGCAGGTCCGGGAGTTCGTCGGTGTCCGGGATCCGCCAGGGCTCGCTGCCGTTGGCGAGGTAGCCGTCGGACAGCAGCAGGACGGGGGTGCGGTAGGCGAGGGCGATACGGGCCGCTTCGAGAGCGGCGTCGAAGCAGTCGCCGGGGGTGCACGGCGCCACGATCGGGACCGGGGCCTCGCCGTTGCGGCCGTACATCGCCTGGAGCAGGTCGGCCTGTTCGGTCTTGGTGGGCAGACCGGTCGACGGGCCGCCGCGCTGGATGTCGATGACCAGCAACGGCAGTTCGAGCGAGACGGCAAGACCGATCGTCTCGGACTTCAGCGCCACACCAGGGCCGGACGTGGTCGTCACTCCCAGCGAGCCCCCGAAGGCCGCGCCGAGCGCTGCTCCGATGCCCGCGATCTCGTCCTCGGCCTGGAAGGTGCGTACGCCGAAGTTCTTGTGCCGGCTCAGCTCGTGCAGGATGTCGGAGGCCGGCGTGATCGGGTACGAGCCGAGGTACAGCGGCAGATCGGCCTGGCGGCTCGCCGCGATCAGGCCGTACGACAGCGCCAGGTTCCCGGAGATGTTCCGGTACGTGCCCGGCGGGAACGCCTGCGCGGCCGGGGCCACCTCGTAACTGACCGCGAAGTCCTCGGTCGTCTCGCCGAAGTTCCAGCCGGCCCGGAACGCGGCGAGGTTGGCGGCCGCGATGTCCGGCTTTTTGGCGAACTTGGCGGCGAGGAACTTCTCGGTGCCCTCGGTCGGCCGGTGGTACATCCAGCTCAGCAGGCCCAGCGCGAACATGTTCTTCGATCGCTCGGCCTCCTTGCGGGAGAGGTCGAACTCCTTGAGCGCCTCGACGGTGAGCGCCGTCAGCGGGACGGGGTGGACGCTGTAGCCGTCCAGGGAGCCGTCCTCCAGCGGATTCGCGGCATAGCCGACCTTGGCCATCGCCCGTTTGGTGAACTCGTCCGTGTTGACGATGATCTCCGCGCCGCGCGGCACGTCGGCGATGTTCGCCTTCAGCGCGGCCGGGTTCATGGCGACCAGCACGTTCGGTGCGTCCCCGGGCGTGAGGATGTCGTGGTCGGCGAAGTGCAGCTGGAACGACGAGACACCCGGCAGCGTGCCTGCGGGGGCGCGGATCTCGGCGGGGAAGTTCGGCAGGGTCGAGAGGTCGTTTCCGAAGGATGCCGTCTCGGAGGTGAAGCGGTCACCGGTGAGCTGCATACCGTCACCGGAGTCCCCCGCGAACCGGATGATCACCCGGTCGAGGCGCCTCACGTCCTTCGCGCCCGCCGGTTTGCGCTGCTCTCCTACGACGGCTCCGTCGGCCTGTTCCGCTGGACTGCTGACCTGGCTGGTCACTGAACTGGACCTCCTTCGAGGCGGCTGTCGGGGAGCGGGCGTCCCGCCGACCTCCCCAGGATCAAGCCTACGTCGGTAAGGGTCGCCTTCCTTCGGCCGTTCGCATGATGGATGCCGATATGAGAAGGCTGTACGGGCTGATTCGCCATGATGTGCTCGCCCCCCGGCGCTTTCCGGGAAGACGCTCCCGGTTCATCCTTCGGTTTCGTGCGCGACGCGTGGCGCGGGCGTCCGCACAGATAACGGGACACCCGCAGCCTCGATGCGCACTCGACAACTGACACAGTGTCAGGTACTCACGAATTGAGGTAGGTGAGGACCGCGAGAACACGCCGGTGATCTCCGTCGCTCGGGGAGAGCCCGAGCTTCAGGAAGATGTTGCTGACGTGCTTCTCGACGGCGCCGTCACTGACCACCAGCTGCCGTGCGATCGCCGAGTTCGTCCGCCCCTCCGCCATCAGCCCGAGGACCTCGCGCTCACGCGGGGTGAGCCCCGCGAGAACGTCCTGCTTGCGGCTGCGCCCGAGCAGCTGCGCCACCACTTCCGGGTCCAGCGCGGTACCCCCCTGAGCCACCCGCACGACGGCGTCCACGAACTCGCGCACCTCGGCCACCCGGTCCTTGAGCAGATAGCCGACGCCACGGCTGGAACCGGCCAGCAGTTCGGTGGCGTACTGCTCCTCCACGTACTGCGACAGCACCAGCACACCGAGTCCGGGATGCGCCTTGCGCAGCTGCACCGCGGCCCTGACCCCCTCGTCGGTGTGCGTCGGCGGCATGCGTACGTCGGCCACGACCACGTCCGGCAGCTCGCCCTGGCCCGCCAGCCCCGTGATGGTCTTGATCAGTGCCTCGCCGTCGCCGACACCGGCCACGACGTCATGTCCTCGGTCGGTCAGCAACCGGGTCAGGCCCTCTCTCAGCAGCACTGAATCCTCGGCAATGACCACCCGCACCCTGTCCTCCACGATCTTCGGCCCCCCACAGCCCCGTTCCGGCGTGCGCCGGTTCTCCGGCCCCAGCATTCCAGCATCGGGAGCCGGCCGCGCCCGGGTGACGTGAATGGGCCCGGGAACAGCGTCCGAGGCCGCCCGGTTCCGGCCGCCGATCCGGACGAAACGGACCGCATGCGGGCAGCCCGGGGGGCGGGCCGTCCATTGGCACCTGAAATTCCGGTGCTCCCCGGTATGGGTCTCCCGGGGAGCACCGGAGCGCAGCTCACAGATCGCAGCTCACAGTTCACGGTTCGCGAGCCGCGGTTCACGGCGTGCAGTTCACGGCGTGCAGTTCACGAGTCACCCGCGCGTGGCCCGGTGTGTCATCCCCGCCATGGCAGTTCCGCCGTGATGCGGGTCGGTCCGGCCGTGGGGGAGTCGACCACCAGGATCCCGTCCACCGCGTCGAGCCGCTCCGCGAGCCCCGCGAGACCGGAGCCGCCGGACACCGAGGCCCCGCCCATCCCGTTGTCCGTGACCTGAAGCATCAGCCGGTTCTCGACCCGCCACACATCGACCGTGGCGCGTGTCGCGCGTGAGTGCTTGCTGATGTTCTGCAGCAGCTCCGACACCGTGAAGTAGGCGATCCCCTCGATCGCGGGCGCCGGCCGGGACGGCAGATCCACCTCCACCTGCACCGGCACCGTGCAGCGCGACGCGACCGCGGACAGGGCGGCGTCGAGGCCCCGGTCCGTCAGCACCGCCGGGTGGATCCCGCGCGCCAGATCCCGCAGCTCCTGAAGCGCCGTCTTCACCTCGCCGTGCGCCTCGTCCACCATCCGCGCCGCCTCCTGCGGATCCTCCGACAGCTTCTCCTTGGCCAGCCCGAGGCCCATCGCGAGGTTGACCAGCCGGGCCTGCGCACCGTCGTGCAGATCCCGCTCGATACGCCGCAGGTCGGCGGCCGCCGTGTCCACGACCACCCCGCGGTCCGACTCCAGCTCGACCACCCGGGTCGCGAGCGTCGACGGACCCAGCAGCCCGTGCACCATCAGCCGGTCCACCGTCGTCAGCGCCCGCACGATCCACGGCGTGGCCATCGTGAACAGCAGCCCCACCATCGCGGTGACCGCGATCTCGAAGGGGTTGTCGAGATAGATGCGGTGCGCCTCGTCGCCGTAGAGCTGAATGCCGCCCTGCCCGCCGTACATCGGGAAGAGCCAGAACCACAGCGGATACGTCAGCATCGCCCAGCCGTACGCCCAGAAGGTCACCGCCACCGAGAAGGCGAAGACGGCCCACGGCAGCTGCAGCACCGCGTACAGCAGGTGGCGCCAGGACGTGCCGCTCTTGAGCGTCGCCCCCATCCACGCCATCGCCCCGTGGCCCTTCCGGCGCAGCGGCTCCGGCTCGGGGACGTCGAGGCCGAGCAGCCCCCGCGCCCGCGCCCGCTCCAGCGTGCCGAAGCCCCGGCACCCCGCCAGGGCCGCCGCGAGCACCGGGACCCCCAGGAACGTGACCAGCAGGCCCGCGCCCAGCGACACCATGGTGACCGCGTAGGTGAAGGTGACGATGCTGATCGGCAGGCTCAGCATCAGATAGCCGAGCTCCCGCCAGCTGCGCGCCTCGATCGGCGCCCGCAGCGCGGCCGGCAGCCGGTGCCGCCGCTCCCCGGCACCCGCCCCGTGGAATCCGGGCTCGGTCTGCCGCCCGTACCCCTGTCCGTACTCCGTGGCCATCGGCGTCGTCCGTTTCTCTTCGTCCGGCTCTGCTCATCCGGAGGTCGGCTCTCGTATCTCCACCCTGCGCGCCCGGCGCCCCGCGGACCATGGAGTCCATCGGCGTCTTCGACCGGGGGTTTTCCCTACCTCCGCTTCGCCGGGCGCGGTTCGGGGCCTGGGTGTCGTGCGGGTGCGGGTGCGGTTTGGGTCCTCGGTCCCGGGCGGGCGTGGGTGCGGGTGCGGGTGCGGTTCAGCAGGGGGTCGTCCGCCGCGCCAAAGCCGGTGCGGGCGGCGGCAGTTGGGGGGATCGTGCCCTCGCGATGGCTGCTCCGGAGGGCGCGGCCGTCGCGGCTACCGCTGGCCCCGCCGTTCCTCCCCGGGCTGCCGGTCGCGCCACGGCAGTTCCGCCGTGATCGTGGTCGGCCCGCCCACCGGCGAGTCGATGACGAACAGTCCGTCGACCGCGCCCAGGCGGTCCGCGAGGCCCGCCATCCCCGTACCGCCGTCGAGAGCGGCCCCGCCGCGACCGTCGTCCCAGACCTGGATGAGCAGCCGCTGGTCCGTCCGCCACACCTCGACCGACGCCGAACGCGCCCCACTGTGCTTGCTCACGTTCTGCAGCAGCTCGGAGACGGTGAAGTACGCGATGCCCTCGATGGCCGCCGCAGGCCGCGTGTCCAGATCGGCCGTCACCTTCACCGGCACCGTGCAGCGGGAGGCGATCGCGGACAGGGCGGCGTCGAGACCGCGGTCCGTCAGCACCGCCGGGTGGATGCCGCGGGCCAGGTCACGCAGTTCCTGCAGCGCGAGCTTCACCTCGCCGTGCGCCTCCTCGACCATCACCGCGACGGTGTCGTCGGCCTGGCCCTCCAGCAGCTTCTCCTTGGCCAGGCCGAGGCCCATCGCGAGGTTGACCAGCCGGGCCTGTGCCCCGTCGTGCAGATCCCGCTCGATGCGCCGCAGGTCGGCCGCGGCCGTGTCGACCACCACCCCGCGGTCCGACTCCAGCTCGGCGATGCGCCGCTCCAACTCGTCCGAGGGGGACAGCAGCCCGCGCACCATCGCCCGGTCCGCGTTCGTCAGCCCGCGCGCGATGAACGGCAGCACCGGCCACAGCACGAAGAAGGAGACCAACGTGATCGTGAACGTCGCGATGCCCCAGGGCAGCCGGATGAACTCGTACAGCGTCGTCCGCCAGCCCACCGGGTCCTTCAGCGTCGACCAGAGCCAGCCGAAGAAACCGGTCCTGCGCACCGGCAGCGGACTCGGCTCGTCGATCCGTACGCCCAACAGCTTGCGCGCCCGCGCCCGCTCGGCCTTGCCCAGCAGCCGCGCGCCCATCAGCCCGCCCGCCAGGAGCGGCAGCCCGATGACCGTCACCGAGAGCCCGGCACCCGTGGCCATCAGCGTCACGACGTACACGAAGCCGATGATCGCGACCGGCAGATTGGCGAGGAGATGCGCGATCTCCTTCCAGGTCTGCCGGTCCAGGGCGAGGCGCGCGGGCGGCAGCCGCTCGCTGTCGGACGTCCCGTCCGAAGGGCCAGTGATCGTCATGCGTTCGGTCATATCCGCCAGCGTGCCCGTCGGCGCGCTCCCGCGCCATGAGGTGGGCCGCCCGGATCCCCTGGGGAAAACCCCACCCCGAGCGGTTCCCGGAACCGAACCCGCCGCGTTCCCCGAGGCAGGCCGGGCCGGCCCCCGCGGCTCGTCGTCGTGCGGTACGGCCCGGCCCCCCCGCCCGTGCCGAGGCGTGACGGGCTGCTTACCGTTTCTTTAGCAGGCCCTAGACTCCCGTGCGTACAGATCGTCGAAGACGAGGTTCTTGAGGACCACGAGGTCAGAGAGCGAGGGGCGGACGTGCCGGAACCGACCGTTGTCGCGCAGACCGGGACCGTGGACACCGGGGCCACCGGGGCCGTGGTCGCTGTGGACTACTTCCAGTCGTATTCCGTCGTCGGACTGCTCGCCCTGGTCGGCGTGCTCTTCGTCGCCGTCGCCTTCGGCGCCGGACGCCTGCTGCGCCCCGTCGTCCCGACGCCCGAGAAACTGCTCACCTACGAGTGCGGCGTCGACCCCGTGGGCGAGGGCTGGGCCCACACCCAGGTCCGCTACTACGTCTACGCGTTTCTGTACGTGATCTTCGCGGTGGACTCGATCTTCCTGTTCCCGTGGGCGACCGTCTTCGCCCGGGCCGGCTACGGCGCGACGACGCTCGTGGAGATGTTCATCTTCCTCGGCTTCCTGACCGTGGGCCTGCTGTACGCATACAAGAAGGGCGTCCTCACATGGACGTGACCCCGGAGCCGGCCCGGCAGCCGGTGCCGCTTCCCGAGCCGAAGCGGCTGGGCGTGCTCAGCCGCCTGGCCCCCGAGCCGATGAAGGTGGTCCTCAACTGGGGCCGCCGCTACAGCCTCTGGGTCTTCAACTTCGGTCTCGCCTGCTGCGCGATCGAGTTCATCGCCGCGTCGATGGCCCGGCACGACTTCATTCGCCTCGGTGTCATCCCCTTCGCGCCCGGTCCGCGCCAGGCCGACCTGATGGTCGTCTCCGGCACGGTCACGGACAAGATGGCCCCGGCCGTGAAGCGCCTGTACGAGCAGATGCCCGAGCCCAAGTACGTCATCTCCTTCGGCGCCTGCTCCAACTGCGGCGGCCCGTACTGGGATTCCTACTCCGTGACCAAGGGCGTCGACCAGATCATCCCGGTCGACGTCTATGTACCGGGCTGCCCGCCCCGCCCGGAAGCCCTGCTCCAGGGGATCCTGAAGCTCCAGGAGAAGATCGCCCGCGAGTCGCTGAGCGAGCGCTACGGGTCGGACCGGCCCTCCGTCGCCGCGCTCCAGAGCGACCTGGTGCGGCCGCCGGTGCCGGGGGCGACGGCTTTGGGGGCGGGGGCGCCGGCTCCGGGGTCGGGTTCGGGTTCGGTGTCGGACTCGGTGTCGGGTTCGGGTGTGGGGTCGGGTCCGGTGTCGGGTTCGGCTGCGGGTCCGGGTTCGGGTGTGGGGTCGGGTTCGGCGTCGGGTTCGGGTTCGGGATCGGGTTCGCCTGCGGGTCCGGCTGCGGGATCGGGTTCGGGTTCGGGTTCGGCTGTGGGTGAGGGGCCAGTCGTGGGTGAGGCCCCCGCCCCGGAGCAGCCGCCGGCCGAGGGGGACAGCCGATGACCACCGGTTGGCTCCCCGCCCCCGTCGAGGAACTCTTCGGCCCGGAGGCCACCGCCGAGGAGTCGTACGAGGTCCTCACGGTCGACGTACCGCCGGCGTCCTGGACCGCCGCCCTTGCGACGGCACGCGACGCCCTCCACTGCACCTACTTCGACTGGCTCAGCGCGGTAGACGAACCGGGCACGGGCTTCCACGTCTCGGCCCACGTCGTGGCGCTCTCCCCGGTACGGCGCCTGCTCGTCCGGACGACCGTCCCGCACTCCGCCCCCGTCCTGTCGTCGGCCGTCGACGTCTACGCGGGCGCCGCCTGGCACGAGCGCGAGACCCACGAAATGTTCGGCGTGACCTTCGAGGGCCACCCCGGCCTGGACCCGCTGCTGCTGCCCGACGGCTTCGAGGGCCACCCCCTGCGCAAGGACTTCGTCCTCGCCGCCCGCGTGGCGAAGGCCTGGCCCGGTGCGAAGGAGCCCGGCGAGTCGGAACACGGCGGTCCGAAGCGCCGCCAGATGCTCCCGCCGGGCGTCCCCGACCCCAACGAGTGGGGCCCCCTCAAGGGCCAGCTCCCACCCGCCCCGGCCCGCCCGGCCCGAGGCGCCGGCCGCGCCGCCGCGGGCGACCGTCCGGCCCGCCGCGCCCGCACAGCCGGCGAGGGCTCCGCCAGCCAGCCACCGGCGGCACCCCCGACCACCCCTCGCCGCGCCCGCAGCGCGGAGGAGGGTTCGGTCAGCCAGGGAGCCGACAGCGCTACGGCGCCCACCCCGCGCCGGGCACCCAGCGCGAGCGAGGGGTCGGTGAGCCAGGGAGCGGAGGCGGGTACGGCGGCCACCCCGCGCCGGGCACCCAGCGCGAGCGAGGGTTCAGCGAGCCAGGGCGCCGAGGCAGGTACGGCAGCCACCCCGCGCCGGGCACGCAGTGCGAGCGAGGGCTCAGCGAGCCAAGGAGCGGAGGCCGGTACGGGCGTGCCGCGCGAGGCGAACGACACAGCGGCGGAGTCAGCTCGGGAGAGTTCGGACGCCCCGTGGCACCACGCCCGCCCGGCCTATGACGAGCCGGAAACTCGGGCTGAGCCGGGGTCTGGGACCAAGCCCGAGTCCGGTCCTGAGCGTGGGTCCGGGCCTGGAGCCAGGCCCGAGCCCGAGCCCGACCCTGAGCGTGGGCCCGGGCCTGGAGCCAGGCCCGAGCCCGAGCCCGAGCGTGGGTCCGAGCCCGACCCTGAGCGTGGGTCCGAGCCGGAGTCTGGGTCCGAGCCGGAGCCGGAGCCGGAGCCTGGGACCAAGCCGGAGCCGGAGCGTGGGCCCGAACCCGGGACCAAGCCCCAGCCCAGGACCGACTCCGAAGGTGGACCCCGGCCCAGCGCCGACTCCGAAGGTGGACCCCGGCCCAGGACCGACTCCGAACGCGAGCCCGGGACCGGGGGCGGGCCCAAACCCGAGTCCGGGCCCGGCCCCGAGCGTCGGACCAAGCCCGCCCCCGAACCGACCCCCGACGACCCCGCAGGAGGCACGCAGTGAACGACGTTCTGGATGTCGCCCTGCGACTCCTCGTCGTCTTCGTCGTGTTCCTGACCTTCCCGCTGATCGTGGGTCAGACCGAGCACAAGGTGATGGCCCACATGCAGGGCCGCCTGGGCCCGATGTACGCGGGCGGCTTCCACGGCTGGGCCCAACTCGTCGCGGACGGCGTGAAGTTCGCACAGAAGGAAGACATCGTGCCGGCGGGCGCGGACCGCCGTATCTTCCAGCTCGCCCCCGCCGTCGCCCTCCTCCCTTACCTCCTCGTCCTTCTCGCCATCCCGATCGGCCCGGGCGAGGGCGCCGTCGGCGAGGTCGTCGACGCGGGCATCTTCTTCGTCCTCGCCGTGATGGGCGTGGGCGTCCTCGGCTCACTGATGGCCGGCTGGGCCTCCGCCAACAAGTTCTCCCTCCTCGGCGGCCTGCGTACCGCGGCGCAACTCCTCGCGTACGAACTCCCGATGCTGCTCACCGCCGCCTCGGTCGCGATGGCAGCGGGCACCGTCTCCCTCCCGGGCATCCTCGACGCCTTCGAGTGGTGGTGGCTGCCCTGGCAGATCGTCGGCGCGATCGTCTTCTTCGTGGCCGGACTCGCCGAACTCCAGCGCCCGCCCTTCGACATGCCCGTCGCCGACTCCGAGATCATCTTCGGCGCGTACACCGAGTACACGGGCCTCCGCTTCGCTCTGTTCCTGCTTGCCGAATACGCCGGAATCGTCGTCCTGTGCGGCCTGACCACCGTCCTCTTCCTGGGCGGCTGGCACGGCCCCTGGGGTGCCGACGGCCTCGGCTGGGTCTGGACCCTGCTGAAGTCCGCGATCCTCGCCTTCGTCGTGATCTGGCTGCGCGTCACCTACCCCCGGCTGCGCGAGGACCAGCTCCAGAAACTCTCCTGGACCCTCCTCGTCCCGCTCTCCCTCGCCCAGATCGCCCTCACCGGCATCGTCAAGGTGGTGATCTCCTAATGGCCCCCATTCCCGGCTCCGGCCTCGCCAAGGGCCTGGCCGTCACCCTGCGCACGATGACGAAGAAGACCGTCACCGAGCAGTACCCGAACGTCCAGCCCGACCTCCCGCCCCGCACCCGCGGCGTCATCGGTCTCTTCGAGGAGAACTGCACGGTCTGCATGCTGTGCGCCCGCGAGTGCCCGGACTGGTGCATCTACATCGACTCCCACAAGGAGACGGTCCCGCCCGCCGCCGCGGGCGGCCGCGAGCGCAGCCGCAACGTCCTCGACCGCTTCGCCATCGACTTCTCCCTCTGCATGTACTGCGGTATCTGCATCGAGGTGTGCCCCTTCGACGCCCTGTTCTGGTCCCCGGAGTTCGAGTACGCCGAGACCGACATCCGCGAACTCACCCACGAGCGCGACAAGCTCCGCGAGTGGATGTGGACGGTCCCCGCGCCGCCCGCCCTCGACCCCGGCGCCGAGGAACCGAAGGAGATCGCCGCCGCCCGCAAGACCGCCGAGAAGCTCGCCGCCGAACACGCGGCCGCACAAGCCGAACAAGCGGCCGCACAAACGGCGCCCAGCGAGCAGCCCGGATCCACCGAGCAGCCCGGATCCACGGAGCGGCCCGGATCCACGGAACAACCCGGCCCCACCGGGCAGCCCGAGTCCACCGAGCCGCAGGAGGGTGAGTCGTGAGCCTCGCAGCAGCCACGGCCGCCGCGGCGCGCGCCACGACCGCCGCCGCCGGCCACCACGGCTTCCTCTCCCCGACCGGCGTCGAGATCGCCTTCCTCCTCGTAGGCCTCGTCACCTTCGGCGCCGCGATCGTGACCGTCACCACCAAGCAGCTGGTGCATGCCGCCCTGTGGCTGGTGGTCGCGCTCGGCGGACTCGCCGTCGAATACCTCCTGCTCACCGCCGAGTTCGTCGCCTGGGTGCAGGTCCTCATCTACGTCGGTTCCGTCGTCGTCCTCCTGCTGTTCGGTCTGATGCTCACCAGGGCTCCCATCGGCCGCTCCCCGGACGCCGACTCCGCCAACCGCTGGGCCGCCCTGACGGTGGCCGTAGCCGCGGCCGCCGCCCTGGTGTGGGTCGTCGTCGACGCCTTCCGGTCGACCTGGATCGACCTGGACGGCGCCGCCGCGGGTTCCACCGCCGTGGCCGGCCAGAGCCTCTTCCAGAACTGGGTGCTCCCCTTCGAGGCCCTCTCGGTCCTGCTCCTCGCCGCCCTCGTCGGCGCGATCGTGCTGTCCCGCAAGACGGCCGCGGACAAGGCCGCACCGGCCCGTACGACGCCGGGCGCGCCCTCGGGCAAGCTGCCCCCGAGCCGCACCGCCGTCGGCCCGACCGCACCGGACGAGCTGCCCCCGGCCAAGGAAGGGACCCGCTGATGCACCTCGTCTATCCCGCCGTGCTCTCCGCCCTCCTGTTCTGCACGGGCCTGTACGGAGTCCTCGCGCGCCGCAACGCGATCCTGGTCCTGATGTCCGTCGAGCTGATGCTCAACGCCGTCAACCTGAACCTCGTCGCCTTCGACATCTGGCTCTCCAAGGCCGCCCGCGACACGCTCCACTCCGGCCAGGCACTGACCCTCTTCACCATCGCCATCGCCGCCGCCGAGATCGGCATCGGCCTGGCGATCGTCCTCGCCGTGTACCGCAACCGCGGCACCTCGGACATCGACAAGCTCCGCGACACCGCCGAGACCGGCAGCGGCCCCGACGGCGACAGCCCAGGGCCCGCCGCGCCCACCACGGCCGAGAAGGCTGAGGCCACCGCGTGACCACGACCACCCTCGCCGTCCTCGTCCCCCTCCTTCCGTTCCTGGGCGCCGCGGCCGGCCTCCTCCTGGGCCGCACCGCCCCCGGCTACGTCCGCCCCCTCGGCGTACTCCCCACCCTCACCTCGCTCGTCGTCGCCGTGCTCGTCGCCGTACGCCAGGGCGGCGATCAGGCCATCGACGCCGCCACCGAGCTGACACCCACCGGCTCGGTCCCGATCGAACTCGCCCTGCACATCGACGGCTTCGCCGCTCTCGTCGCCGTCCTGGTCACCCTGGTGGCGTCCTGCGTGCAGATCTACTCGACGGGCTACCTGCGCGACGACCCGCGCTATGCCTCGTACGCCGCTCTCGTCTCCCTCTTCACCTCCGCGATGCTGCTCGTCGTCTACTCCGGCGACCTGATCGTGCTCCTGGTCGGCTGGGAGATCATGGGCATCTGCTCGTACTTCCTGGTCGGCCACTACTGGGAGACCCCCGAGGCCCGCGCCGCCTCGATCAAGGCCTTCCTGGTCACCAAGCTCGGCGATGTCCCCTTCCTCATCGGCCTGTTCGCGCTCGCCACCGACGCCGGGTCCTTCCGCATCACCACGGTCCTCGGCACCGTCGCGAGCGGCGGACTGCACCATCCGACGCTGATCGCCCTGCTGCTCCTCGCCGGCGTGGCGGGCAAGTCGGCGCAGTTCCCGCTGCACACCTGGCTGCCCGACGCGATGGCGGGCCCCACACCCGTCTCCGCGCTGATCCACGCCGCGACGATGGTCGCCGCTGGTGTCTACTTCATCGCCCGGCTCCTCCCCGTCTTCCAGGCCTCGTCGGCCGCCATGGTCGTGCTCGCCGTCATGGCCGCGGTCACGATGGCCGGCTCCGCGCTCGCCGCGCTCGCCCAGGACGACATCAAGCGCGTCCTCGCGTACTCGACGATCGGCCAGCTCGGCTACATGACCGGCGCCCTCGCCGTCGGCGACCGTGGTGCCGCCGTCTTCCACCTCCTGTCGCACGGCGCCTTCAAGGCGCTGCTGTTCCTCGCCGCGGGCGTGATCATCCACGCCTCCGGCACCAACTCGCTGGCCGTCATGTCCCGGATGAAGGACCTGCGCGCCCGCGTCCCCGACGCCTACTGGACGATGACCGTGGCGCTTCTCGCACTCACCGCGATCCCGCCCTTCAGCGGCTTCTTCTCCAAGGAAGCCGTACTCGGCGCCGCCGAGCACGTCGCCACCGGCCACACCGAGCACGCGCCCGGTACCGCGGGCTGGATCGTCCTCGTCGCCGGCCTGGTCACGGCCGTGCTCACCGCCGCGTACGCGACCCGCCTCTGGCTGCTCGCCTTCCGCGGCCATGGAGCCGACGCCCCCGACCACGGCAGGCAGCCCCTCACCATGACCGTCGTCCTGTGGGTCCTGGCCGTCCCGTCACTCGTCTTCGGTCTGCTCTACGGCCCGCTGCCCGACTGGTTCGACGGGCGCGACCTGACTCCGGTCCTCACCACCTCCGTCCTCGGTACAGGGCTCGCCCTGGTCGGCGGAATCGTCACCTACGGCGCCTGGCGGCACACCACGTCACTCGCGGCCCGCGTCCCACTCGGTGCGGTCGTGGCCCACCCCGATGCCGACGCGGGTCAGGTCGAGGCCGAGGCCATCGCGGCCCACGCGCCGGTCTTCGGTGACGTGGCCTACGCGGCCGACCCGGCGGATCCCGGACGGCTGCTGCTCGGCCCGCTGCACCGCCACGCGGCCGTCGGCTTCCACCTGGACGCCGTGTACTCGGCGCTGTTCGTCCGCCCGGTCCAGGCCGGCGCCACACTCGTCCGGTTCCTCGACCGCGAGGTCGTCGACACCTACGTACGGGGTGCGGGCGCCCTGCCGCGCTGGCTCGGCTCGGCCGTGCGGCGCGCCCAGACCGGCAATGTGCAGACCTATGTGAGCGCGCTGCTCGCCGGCACCGTCGTCCTGACGGTCGCCGTTCTCCTCGTCGCCACGGGAGCGTGAGCAGGCGTGATCGATATCAGCGAATCCGTGATGCAGATCCTTCTGGCATTCATCGTCGTCGGCCCGCTCATCGGCGCCGCACTGGCTCTTCTGCCGGCTCCGCCCGGGCTGAAGGGGAAGTCGCCCGACCAGGCCGTGCTGCGGCACGGGGTGGTCGTCACCGGCGCGGTGCTCATCGCCGCGATCGTCCTCGCGCTCGGCTTCGACCACGACCATCCGTCAAAGATGCAGGCCACGACGGACATCAACTGGATTCCCGCACTCGACGTGCGCATCCACCTCGGCATCGACGGCATTTCCCTCCCCCTTCTCGTCCTGACCGCGCTGCTGACCTTCCTCTGCGCGCTGTACAGCTACTTCAAGATGCCCGCGGGCCCCACCCCGAAGGCTTTCGTCGCGCTGGTGCTCGTCCTCGAGTCCGGCACCCTCGCGACCTTCGCCGTCCTCGATCTGCTGCTGTTCTTCCTTGCGTTCGAGATGGTGCTCATTCCGATGTACTTCCTCATCGCCTGCTGGGGCGGTGCGCAACGGCAGGCCGCTGCCTGGAAGTTCATCCTTTACACACTGCTCGGTTCCGTCGTGATGTTGCTGGGCCTGCTCCTGATCGGAATCAAGGCGGGCACATTCGACATGGTGGCACTCGCCACTGACAATGGCCGTGGGCTGACCACATCCGTGCAGGTCATCGCCGTTTTGGCGATCGGAATCGGGCTCGCGGTCAAGACGCCGATGTGGCCTTTGCACAGCTGGCTGCCGGATGCCCACACCGCCGCGCCCACCGTCGGCTCGGTCCTGCTGGCCGGCGTCCTGCTGAAGATGGGTACGTACGGTTTCGTCCGAATCCTCCTTCCTGTCGCGCCGGATGGGATGCACACGTTCGCGCCCTACCTCGCGGCGCTCGCGGTGGTGGGCATCATCTACGGATCCCTCGCCTGCCTCGCGCTCGCCAAGCAGGGCGCGAAGGGGGATCTCAAGCGCCTCATCGCGTACTCCTCCGTCGGCCACATGGGCTTCGTCCTGCTCGGCATCTCGACGATGACCCCGACCGGAGTGAACGGCGCGCTGTTCGCCAACATCGCCCACGGCCTCATCACCGGCCTGCTGTTCTTCCTGGTCGGCGCCCTCAAGGACCGTACGGGCAGCACCGACCTCGACACCCTCGCGCAGGAGACCGGCGCGGCCCTCTACGGCAAGGCCCCGCGCCTCGGCGGCCTGCTCGCCTTCGGCGCGGTCGCCTCGCTCGGACTGCCGGGGCTCGCCGGGTTCTGGGGCGAAATGCTGGCCCTGTTCGGCGCGTTCAAGCCCGCCGACGACCTCAGCCGCCCCGCGTATCTGACGTTCATGGCGATCGCCGCCTTCGGCACCCTGCTCACCGCCGCGTACATGCTCGTCGTCGTGCGGCGGGTCTGCATGGGCGCCGTGCCGCAGCAGGAGGCCCCGCGCCTCGCCGACGTCCAGAACTACGAGTTCGCGGCCTGGACCCCGCTCGTCGTCCTCACCGTCGTCGCCGGGCTCTGGCCCAAGGCACTGCTCGGCCTCACCGATCCGGCCGTGCAGCAGCTCCTCGCAGGAGGCACCCGATGAGCTCCCTGGTCCAGTCCGTCGACTGGCTCGCGATCGCGCCGCCCACCATCACCGCGGTGGTCGGACTCGTCGTGCTCGTCGCCGACCTCTTCGTCGGCGACGACAGGAAGGCGCTGCTCGGCTGGGTGTCGGTGGCGGGACTCGCCGCCTCCGCACTCATGCTGCTGCCCCTCGTGGACGGCGACCGCGCCACCTTCTGCCTGACCGGCGACCCGAACGTCTGCAGCTATACGGCGGACCGGTTCACACTCGTCATCCAGTTCCTGGTCCTCGGCGGAGCGCTCCTCGCGGCCCTGCTGTCGGTCACGGCCCTCAAGGACGCCGACAGGGGACTCCCCGAAGGGGAGTACTGGTTCCTGCTGCTCTCCTCCGCAGCCGGCGCCGCCCTGTTGCCCGCCTCCCGCGACCTCGCGACCCTCATCGTCGCCCTGGAAGTCGCCTCCCTGCCCGCCTTCGCCCTGGTCGGCATCAAGCACGGCGACAGGAAGTCCTCCGAAGCCGCCCTGAAGTTCTTCCTGTCCTCGGTCACCGCGACCGCGGTCAGCCTGATGGGCGTCAGCTTCGTGTACGCCACGACCGGCTCGCTGTACCTCACGGAGATCGCGGACAAGATCCAGCACGTCGACGGGCAGTTCCACACGCTCGCCCAGACCGGCGTCGTCCTCACGCTCGTGGGCTTCGCCTTCAAGACCGCCGCGGTGCCCTTCCACTTCTGGGTGCCCGACACCTACGTAGGGGCGCCCCTGCCGATCGCCGCCTACTTGTCGGTCGTCGGCAAGGCGGTCGGCTTCTCCGGGCTGATCCTCGTCACCGTCGTCGCCTTCCCGTCGTACGCGGACGTCTGGGGCCCCGCTCTCGCCGTGCTGGCCGCCCTCACCATGACCGTCGGCAACGTCGGCGCCCTGCGCCAGCAGTCCACGCGCGCGTACAGCGCGGTACGGCTGCTCGCCTGGTCCTCCGTCGGCCAGGCCGGCTACCTCCTGGTGCCGATCGCGTCCGCCGCCTACTCCAAGGACGCCGAGAAGGCCATCGGCTCCACCGTCGCGTACGCCCTGATGTACGCCGTGGTGAACCTCGGCGCCTTCGCCGTGGCCGCCCTCGTGGCCCGTACGAGCCCCCTGAACCGCATCAGCGACTACCGGGGCCTGTACGCGGCGAGCCCCCTCTCCGCGCTGTTCCTCGGCTTCTTCCTGCTCTGCCTGGCGGGGCTCCCACCGGGCATCATCGGCCTCTTCGCCAAGGTCACGGTCTTCTCGGCGGCCGTCGACGCGGGGCTCGGCTGGCTGTCCGTCGTCATGGCCGTCAACGTCGTGATTGCGCTCTTCTACTACCTCCAGTGGACGACCCTGCTCTTCCGCGCCCCCGAGGGTGAGCCCGGCACCCACCGGGTCCCGGCTCCGCTCACGGCGGCGATCGCCCTGACGGCGGTTCTGGGCATCGCCCTCTCCGGGGCACCCCAACTGGTCCTGCGCTTCTCGGCCACCGGACTCTTCTGACCGCGTCCGCCTGAAACGGCCCGCACGCGCGCGTGACGGCCGTCCGCCATCACCCGGACGGCGCACGCCCGGCGCCGCGCGCACAAGGGAACTAGTGCTCTCCGCCTGGCGTTGACCAGTACGGGAGGGTCCACTGAAGAGTGGACGCAGCGCAGCAGCAGACAAGGGTCCCCCTGCCGCACCACTAGGAGGGCGTACCGTGCACCGCCGGCACAACGGGCTCAGGACCGCCGTACTCCTCGGGGGACTGTCCGCACTCATCATCGTCATCGGCAGCTTCTTCGGGCGTACGGGCCTGATCATCGCCCTCGTGATCGCGATCGGTACGAACGCGTACGCGTACTGGAACAGTGACAAGCTGGCGCTACGCGCGATGCGCGCCCGCCCGGTGAGCGAATTCGAGGCCCCGGCCCTGTACCGCATGGTCCGTGATCTCTCGACCCAGGCCCGTCAGCCCATGCCGCGCCTGTACATCTCACCGACCGAGGCGCCGAACGCGTTCGCGACGGGCCGCAACCCTCGCAACGCGGCGGTGTGCTGCACCGAAGGCATCCTCCGCCTGCTGGACGAGCGCGAGCTGCGCGGCGTCATCGGCCACGAACTCAGCCATGTCTACAACCGCGACATCCTGATCTCGTCCGTCGCCGGCGCCCTCGCCTCCGTGATCATGTTCCTGGTCAACTTCGCCTGGCTGATCCCGATCGGCCGTTCGAACGACGACGACGGACCGGGCCTCCTGGGCATGCTGTTGGTGATGATCCTGGGTCCCCTCGCCGCGTCCCTGATCCAGCTCGCGATCAGCCGCTCCAGGGAGTACGAGGCGGACGCGTCCGGCGCCCAGCTCACCGGCGACCCGCTCGCCCTCGCCAGCGCCCTGCGCAAGCTCGACATCGGCACCAAGCAGCTGCCGCTGCCCCCGGAGCGCCGCATCGAGACGGCGAGCCACATGATGATCGCGAACCCCTTCCGCCCGGGTCAGGGACTGTCGAAGATGTTCTCCACGCATCCGCCCATGGCGGAGCGCATCGCCCGGCTCGAAAAGATGGCAGGTCGCCCCCAGTGAAGACAATCCTGAACGTCATCTGGCTCGTCCTGAGCGGCTTCTGGCTGTTCCTCGGGTATCTGCTCGCGGGCGTGCTGCTGTGCGTCACCATCATCGGCATCCCGTTCGGCATCGCCGCGTTCCGCATCGGCATCTACGCCCTGTGGCCGTTCGGCTATACGACGGTCGAGCGCCGCGACGCGGGCGCGCCCTCCTGCGTGGGCAACGTGCTGTGGCTGGTGCTCGCGGGCTGGTGGCTCGCCATCGCGCACATCGTGACCGGCATCGCCCTGTGCATCACGATCATCGGCATCCCCTTCGGCATCGCCAACTTCAAGCTCATCCCGGTCTCATTGCTCCCCCTGGGACGCGAAATCGTGCCCACGGACGAGCCGTTCGCGACGCGCTGAGGCCGTCGGGGTGCGGCCGCCGAAGTACGCCCTGGTGGCGTACGCCCGGGAAGCCGCATTCAACGACGCCCTGGAGCACCCCGACACCTGGGCCCTGTGCACGGACACCGAGGACCTCTGCGCGGACCCGCCCCCTCCCGCGCGCGGGACCTACGCCCTGCTGGGCTGCGAGCCCGAGGGCGGACTGTGCATCGCCCTCACCAGGGCGCGCAGCGACGGCTCCGCGCCCCTCGGCCGCCTCGGCCTGGAGATCCTCGACAAGTGGGGTCGGCAGTCCGGCGACTGGTTCCTGGAGGACGTACGCGTCCTCGGGGACCTTCCTTGCGCACGTGACCTGTCACTGCGGGATGTCACCATCGAGGCGTCCGAGTCCGTCCACAACCTGTCCGACCATCCGCAGCGCCCACCGCACTCCCCGGGCTACCGCATCCGCGGCGCGACCGGCGAACACCTCGGCGGCTGCAAGGACATGGCGCATGTGCGGGCGGAGCCGTCCGACCTGACGGAACCCCCGCTGCGGTTGCTCGGCTGCTCGCCAAGAGGAGCCCTGCGCGCCGCACTGGACACGGGTGAGGAAGATCTGGGGCATGCCACGCTGCTGCGCCTCGATGCCCGAGGCCGGGCCGTCCAGCCCGCCGTCGAGGGCGAACTCACCGCCTGGATCCCCTCCGCCCGCGGCCGCGGCCTGATCGACCTCACCCTCGAACCCTGGTCGGAACGGCCCCCGACGGCGGCCCCCGAGGTCTGGGACCTGTGGTGGGAAGGACGCCCGACGGAACCCAACCTCTGGGCGCGATGCGGCGCCGAAGCCCGGGGGTTCTGGCTCCGTACAGCCCAGGCGAACCGCACCTACGACGGTCCGGACGCACCGCCCGGCGCCACGCATCACCTCGACGGCCGCCACATCACCGACGAGCCCGGCTTCTTCTGCGCACTCGGCGAAGCCGTCAACGGGCCCGGCGGATACTTCGGCCAGGACCTCGCCACCCTGACCGAATGCCTTCGCGGAGGCTGGGGAGCCGAGGGACGGTTCACCCTGGTCTGGCACGACGCCGAGGTCGCCCGCACCTGCCTCGGCGTCACCCCGCACACGGGTTCCCGCCCTTCGACCTTCGAGGAACTGCTCGCCTTCTTCGCCGGGACGACCGTCGACGTCCGTCTCGCCCGAGGGTTTTCCACAGGCCGCTGAGGCCGTCGGCAGCCGTTGTCCACAGGCCGCCCGATTGTCGGAGCCGCGCTGCATCATGAATCCATGACCGAGATCGAGCAGTTGCTGGCACGGGTTGCCCAGGCAGCCCGCAACACCCGCCCGTGGGGCTGGCCTTCGCTCCCCGAGCCGGTGGACACGTCGGTGATCGCCCGCGCCGAGGCGACCCTGGGCTTTCCCCTGCCACCGCTGCTCGCCGCGCTCTATCTGCGGATAGGAGACGGTGGATTCGGCCCGGAGTACGGTCTGTTGCCGCTGCTCGACAGCCCCCCGTCCGGCGAACCGGCCGTCGTCCCGCAGTATGTGTCGCACCACGAGAGCGGCCGCAAGGATCCCGACTGGCCCTGGCCCGAGGGCGTCCTGCCGATATCCCACTGGGGCTGCGGAATGTACGCCTGTGTGGACTGCCGCAGCCCGGACGGCACCGTCCTGCTCTTCGAGCCGAACGCCGACACCGCCGACTCCGCCTGGTTCGTGGACGCGCCCCGTCTCGCCGACTGGCTCCGTACGTGGCTGGACGGCACCGGCTGGTACGAGGAGTCCAACGACGGGGCGGACATGACCCCGTGGCCCGACTTCCGCATACGCACGGCTACGGCGGCCCAGTAGCCGACGGGGCGCGGCCGGCTGCCGTATTCGGCGACTCGTCGCTCGCGCCCTGCCAACCGCAACCTGAAGCCTGGTCTCCACTCCCCGGGCCAGGTTCAGATCCCCCGCCAGGTCCCTGGGCCCGGTTCCCACGCCCGGTTCTTCGGACTCCGAGGCTCGCCTACCGCGAAGCCGCCCATTGCCGAATGCCGTACGCCGCCGCACCCACCGCCAGTACGGCCGCGCCCACGACCACCGACACCCCCGGCAACGCGAACGCCAGAGTCACGCACCCGATGAGCCCCACGGCCGGCAGGACCCGGGAGACCGGAGCGGAACGGAGCGTCCAGGCGGACGCGTTGGCCACCGCGTAGTACGCCAGCACCCCGAAGGAGGAGAAACCGATGGCACCCCGCACATCCACCGTCGCGGCCAGCACCGCGACCACCAGACCCACGGCCAGCTCCGCCCGATGGGGCACCTGGAAGCGCGGGTGCACAGCGGCCAGGGCACCCGGCAGATGCCGGTCACGCGCCATCGCCAGGGTTGTCCTGGAGACACCCAGGATCAGAGCCAGGAGTGAGCCGAGTGCGGCCACGGCCGCGCCCACTCGCACCACCGGCACGAGCCCGGGGACACCCGCCGCCCGTACGGCATCGGTCAGTGGCGCCGAGGCCTGCCCGAGACCCTCGGCACCGAGCACGGAGAGAACCGCCACGGCCACGGCCGCGTACACGACCAGTGCGATACCGAGGGCCAATGGGATCGCGCGCGGGATGGTGCGGGCGGGATCCCGTACCTCTTCACCCAGGGTCGCGATCCGCGCGTACCCGGCGAACGCGAAGAACAGCAGACCGGCCGCCTGAAGCACCCCGCCCACGCCATGGGAGAGCCCGATGCCCAGCCGCCCGGTGTCCGAGGCGCCGGGGCTCAGACACACGACCACCACGGAAGCGAGGACCGCGAGGACCACCGCCACGATCACCCGGGTCAGCCAGGCCGACTTCTGGACGCCGCCGTAGTTCACGACGGTCAGGGCGACCACGGCCCCGACCGCCACCGCATGCGCCTGACCCGGCCAGACATAGGCGCCCACGGTGAGTGCCATCGCCGCACAGGAGGCCGTCTTCCCGACGACGAACGACCAGCCCGCCAGGTATCCCCAGAAGGCCCCGAGCCGCTCGCGCCCGTAGACATAAGTGCCGCCCGAGGCGGGATACAGGGCTGCCAAGCGGGCCGAGGACATCGCGTTGCAGTAGGCGACCACGGCGGCGACGGCGAGCCCGAGCAGCACTCCGGATCCGGCCGCCCGCGCCGCGGGACCCAGGGCCGCGAAGATCCCGGCACCGACCATCGAGCCGAGCCCGATGACGACCGCGTCGCCGACCCCGAGCGTCCGCCGCAGCTCCACAGCGTCGCGCGCGTCCACGTCGGTGCGCCCGGCCTCTCGCGCACCAGCGCCCTGCGGGGCGGCCGCCTGCCCTTCACCGGACCCGTGCTGTCCGTGCTGTCCCGAACCGGACTGTGTCATGGGCCGCACCCTACTGATCAGTGCAACCGACCGGCGCCGAGGAGACGTCCTCCCCGGCAACAAGACACCAACACCAGCGCGACCAGCGGCTTGCGCGCATGAACACAGACTGGCCGGAGCAGGAGTACAGCGCAGGCACAGTACGGAGAGGCAGGTTCACGGCATGACCATCATCAGCTGGATCATTCTGGGGCTGTTGGCCGGAGCCATCGCCAAGTTCCTGCTGCCGGGACGCGACCCGGGCGGGTTCATCGGTACGACCCTCATCGGGGTCGCGGGCGCCTTCATCGGTGGCTGGATATCGGCCCGCTGGCTGGACCACCCGATCAGCAAGCAGTTCTACGACGGTGCCACCTGGGCCGCCGCGATCGGCGGCTCGCTCGTCCTGTTGATCGTCTACCGCATCCTGTTCGGCGACTCGCGCCGCTGAGCGCGAACCCACAGCAGCAGCCGGCAGACGAGGAGGGCGGGCACCCAGGGTGCCCGCCCTCCTCGTACCTGCAACGAACCAACCGTCGACCGCGGTTGGCGGACTACCGGTAGTTCACGAACTGCAGCGCGAAGTCGAGGTCCTTGCCCTTGACCAGCGCCTGGACGGCCTGCAGGTCGTCACGGCTCTTCGAGCTGACGCGCAGCTCGTCGCCCTGGACCTGCGCCTTCACGCCCTTCGGACCTTCATCGCGAATGATCTTCGCCACCTTCTTGGCGTTCTCCTGGGAGATGCCTTCCTCGATGGACGCGAAGATCTTGTACTCCTTGCCGGAGAGCTGGGGCTCGCCGGCGTCCAGCGCCTTCAGCGAGATCCCGCGCTTGATCAGCTTGGTCTCGAACACATCGAGGATGGCCTTGACCCGCTCCTCGGAGTTCGCCTCCATCAGGATCTTCTCGCCGGACCAGGAGATGGAGGCGCCCACGTTCTTGAAGTCGTAGCGCTGCGAGATCTCCTTGGCGGCCTGGTTGAGGGCGTTGTCGACCTCCTGCCGCTCGACCTTCGAGACGATGTCGAAACTGGAGTCGGCCATGTCCTGTGGCTCCTTGTATCGGGGTGCGGATCGGGGTGCATGGGGATGCAGGGGGCGGCCGTCGAGCCCGGCATCGGGCTGGGGCCGCACCCGCATAAGCCTAGCCACCCCCTACCCGCCGAGGGCTGATCAATCGGGTGGCGGAGCACCCCCGGGCATCAGGTATCGTTTACGTCGTTGCCACGGAGCACCGCCTCAAGCGGTCCTCACGGCAGCAAACCCCGGCGGTGTGCCCGAGCGGCCAAAGGGAGCAGACTGTAAATCTGCCGGCTTAGCCTTCCCAGGTTCGAATCCTGGCGCCGCCACACGGGAACAAAGGGCCCGTGACCTGCCCTCTACGCAGGTCACGGGCCCTTTGTCATGCGCTCGCGCGAGGTTCCGGACTCGGCGGCCGTCCTCGTTGAGTTTCGGTGATCACCGGGCACACTTGGATTCATGTCGTCGCGTCGCAGGAACTGCCCCGAGTGCCGTCGCGAGATCGCTGTGGTCGCGGGGCGGTTCGCGCGGCACGACCCGCGTGGGGCGCGGGGGAGCGGCGAGCTGGTGTCGTGCCCTGGGTCGCGCAGACACGCAGAGCTCGGCGCAGCCGCCCAGCCCGCCCTCGACGGCTATGTCGTGCCCGAGTTCCCGGGGCAGCTCCCGCTGTTCTGACCGCGGTCAGGGCAGGCGTACGTCCATCCGGTTCACCAGGCCGTCCGCGGCGAAGCGGTACACGTGCTCCAGGGTCTCCGGTGCCCAGTGCTCGCCCGCCTCGTCCCGCAGGCCCGGTCGGACGGTGGCCGCCACCCGCTCGCCGTCCTCGTCGAGGCGCAGCCCCTCCAGGCGTACGAGCGGGTGGCCGGACGCGAACTGCCGCGTCCAGTAGGCGTGTACCTCGTCGCGGCCGTGGAGGCGGACGCCGTCGAGGACGTTCGGCCAGTCCACGTCCGAGGACAGGCAGATCTCCAGGAACTCGTCGCGCTCGTCGGTGCTGAAGACCTCGTACATGCGGCGCAGCAGGGCCTCCTGCGCGGCGGGTACGCCTGTCGTCACCGCGGCCGGCTCTCTCAGTTCCCCGCCACCGACTTCACTGCCACCGAGACCGGCGTCGAGCCGCTGATCAACTCAAGGGTCAGGCCCGCCGTCGCCGGCGTCTCCACCAACTCCGCCAGAACCGCTGCGACGTCGTCCCGCGGGATCGAGCCGCGGCCCGTGGAGGCCTCCAGACGGACGAGTCCCGTGCCGGGGTCGTCCGTGAGGGAACCGGGGCGCAGGATTGTCCAGTCCAGCGCCGTACGGCCGCTCACGTATTCGTCCGCCTCGCCCTTGGCGCGCAGATACGCGTCGAAGATCCCGTCGCCGCGGTGGGCCGGGTCCGCGCCCATGGACGACACGACGATGTAACGCCGTACGCCCGCCTGTTCCGCCGCGTCGGCGAACAGGACCGCGGCGGCCCGGTCCACGGTGTCCTTGCGGGACACGCTGCTGCCCGGGCCCGCGCCCGCCGCGAAGACGGCCGCGTCTGCGCCCTCCAGATGGCCGGCGACCTCGTCCAGGGACGCCGTCTCCAGATCGCACACGATCGGTTCCGCGCCTGCTTCGCGCAGGTCGTCGCTCTGTTCCGCGCGGCGGATGATCCCCGCGACCTCGTTACCGCGCCCGGCGAGCAGCCGCTCGAGCCGCAGCGCGATCTGACCATGACCTCCAGCAATGACAATGCGCATGGTTCCGACCGTACGCCCGGACGGCCTCCTTCGCCCCGCAACCCTGTGGACAACTCGCGCGCCTCCTGAGCCGTCACCGGGAACGGCGACCCCGGGCCGTCACCGAGAACAGCCGCGGCCCCGGTGCCCAGCGGTCACCGCCGACCTGCCCTCCCCGACGGACGCCGCGGCCGCCCACGCGAAACGACCCGTCGGCCGACGCGCTGAGCGCACCCCACGCGCGCGTGGAGACCGACTTCGGCCGCAACGCGATCAACTCGCGCCTCCTGGCGGGCCGTTCACGAAGGCGCTCCCCGTCCCTGGCGCGGCAGGTCCAGCGCGGCCGCGGCCGCCGAGTTGCAGTACTCCCGCACCGCGCTCGTCCGTGCCACAACGCGCCCTCTGTGTACGACGATCCGGCTGTACGCGAGCGACAGCGCGCCGGCGAGACGGTCGCCGCGTACGGCGAGGAGTTCGGCCGGGAAACCGGCCTCGACGCGCACCTCGGAGAGACCGAGGGCGGCCCGGGCCGCGGAACTCACCGCGTCGTAGGCGTCCTCCGGCCGCAGCGCGTACCGCGAGGCAAGCAGGTACGCCGCCTCCAGCGGGTCACCGCGGCCCACCGGGTTCGACACGTCACGCAGCGCTCCGCTGCCCGCCGCGACCGGGACCCCGGCGGACCGCAGCAGCCGTACCGGAGCGGTCCCGCGCCGGTCGGCGCTTCCGCAGCCGCCCTGTGGGAGGCACACCACGCTCACGCCGGCCGCCGCGAGCTGGTCCGCCGCACGGGAGGCCGCGTCGGCCGGCAGGCGCCCCAGGCCGCCGCAGGGGCCGAGAGTGACGCCGGGTCGCAACCCGCCCGCCATCGCCGCGAGCCGGGCCAGCCGGGCCGGATCGTCGGCGTCCGTGTGCAGGTCGACCGGGCAGCCGTGCTCGGAGGCGATCTCCAGAACAGCCTCCACGTACCCCGTCGGGTCGGGATCGGCGTCGGGACAGCCGCCCACCACGGAGGCGCCCATCTTCAGCGCGTCCCGCAGCATCGCGAGCCCGTCGGCACCGGCGACGCCGGTCAGCAGCCGGGGCATCGCCACCGTCGACAGTTCGGCGAGCCCGCGCAGCGCCCGCCGTGCCTGGAGGACCGCCGCCAGTGCGCCGAGGCCCTGCACATCGCCGACGCGTACGTGCGAGCGCAGTGCCGTGGCTCCGTGGCCGAGTTGGAGCAGCGCCGCCTCCGTCGTCCGGCGCTGGACCTCCTCGGGCTCGTACGAGGCCGGCCCGTCGCCCTCCGCCGAGAACGCGGTGTCGCCGTGGGCGTGCGGTTCGGCGGGAGCCGGCAGGAGGAGATAGCCGGTGAGGTCCACGCGCGTGCCGGGGGCCGGGTTGCCGGCCGCGCTCGGTGCCAGACTCCCGGCGGTGCCCACGGCTTCGATACGTCCGCCGCCCAGCCGCACGTCCACGGTCCGGCCGTCGGTGAGCCGTGCCCCGCACAGCAGAAGGGCGGCAGCGTCGGCGTGTCCCGACGAGGAGTGGGGCTGTCGCGGCTGACTGTCGGGCATCGCGCTCCTGTGGCTCGGGGCTCCGCGCGGCGGGACGCTCGATCACGCAGAGTGAGTCGAGCCTAGGGTCGTGACCGCCTCACGTCCGGGAGGAGCGGAATAGTCGTACCGGTGTGGTCCGGGCGGCTCGCGACCGTCGTCGTGCGCCGACATTCCGGTGCGGCCGGGAGGGCTGGATCGATGCCACGCGCGGGTGTCGATGCCACACAGGGGAGCGGTTCTCGGGCCCCGAAGTGCAGTGGTTCACAGCTGTGGTTCGTGGGGCGTATGGGTCCCGGACAACGTCCGGGGGACGCCTGGGAACACCCCGGGGCAGGTGCCGCGAAACGGATTTGGGCGATCGGCGGCCGACCGTGTAATGTCTTCATCGCTCGCCCCAATAGCTCAGTCGGTAGAGCGTCTCCATGGTAAGGAGAAGGTCTACGGTTCGATTCCGTATTGGGGCTCTGGTGTGGGAGGTTCCCGTCGCTAGGCGGGAACTGATCACATCTCAGCGGTGTAGCTCAGTCGGTAGAGCAAGCGGCTCATAATCGCTGTGTCACCGGTTCAAGTCCGGTCACCGCTACTGACAGTAGCCGATTGTGGGGTCGGTCCTTCGATCGGCTACTCTTTTATGCGTTCATCGTCCCATCCGTTCGTCAAGGAGCACTCCTGTGGCTGCCACCGACGTCCGCCCGAAGATCACGCTGGCCTGCGTGGAGTGCAAGGAGCGGAACTACATCACCAAGAAGAACCGGCGTAACGACCCGGACCGACTGGAGATGAAGAAGCACTGCCCGCGTTGCAATGCGCACACCGCGCACCGCGAAACGCGATAGTTTCAGGCTCGTACACGAGGCCGTCCCCTTTGCGGGGGGCGGCCTCGCGTCGTTCTTCCAGTACTTCGTTGTCCCAGGTGAGAGAACCAGGAGGTGCCGAGCCCATGGCGCTCGACCAGTCCTTCGTGGGGCGGTCCTACCCGCCCTCCGACCCCTACGAGGTCGGCCGGGAGAAGATCCGCGAGTTCGCCGAGGCCGTGGGGGACACCAACCCGGCGTACATGGACCCGGAGGCCGCCAAGGCGCTCGGGCACCCCGATGTGATCGCCCCGCCGACCTTCGTGTTCACGATCACGTACAAGGCGGCAGGACAGGTCGTCCAGGACCCGCAGCTGGGCCTCGACTACAACCGTGTGGTGCACGGCGACCAGAAGTTCGCCTACACCCGGCCGGTGCGCGCGGGTGACCGGCTCACGGTCACCTCGACCATCGATTCGATCAAGTCCCTGGCGGGCAACGACATCCTGGACATCCGTGGTGAGGTTCACGACGAGGCCGGCGAGCACGTCGTCACGGCCGTCACCAAGCTCGTGGCGCGCGCGGCGGCGGAGGGCTGACATGACGGCGAAGATCTCTTACGCGGACGTCGAGGTCGGCACCGAACTGCCGCCCGGGACCTTCCCCGTGACCCGGGCCACGCTCGTGCAGTACGCGGGCGCCTCCGGGGACTTCAACCCGATCCACTGGAACGAGAAGTTCGCGGTCGAGGTCGGTCTCCCCGACGTCATCGCGCACGGCATGTTCACCATGGCCGAAGCCGTCCGTGTCGTCACCGACTGGGCCGGCGACCCGGGCGCGGTCGTCGAGTACGGCGTGCGCTTCACCAAGCCCGTCGTCGTCCCGAACGACGACAAGGGGGCGGTCATCGAGGTCAGCGGCAAGGTCGCGGCCAAGCTCGACGACAACACCGTCCGCGTCGATCTCATCGCGACGAGCGCGGGCCAGAAGGTCCTGGGCATGTCCCGGGCGGTCGTACGGCTGGCCTGACGGCGACGATCAGCAGCATTGAGTAAGGGGCGCCGGCTATTGCGGGCGCCCCTTACCTGTACGGGGCTACGGTCCATTGCGGGTACCCCTTATCTGTACGGGGCTAGGGTCCATCGCGGGCGCCCCTTACCCGCGCGGTGCGACGGCCCATTGCGGATCCGCTCACCTGTACGGCGCGGCGGCCCCACTGTCACTGCCCCTTACCCGTACGGGCAGCAGGGCGGCGCCCCGTGCCCGTAGTCCCCGGCTCCCTGCATTCCGCCGCCCCGCAGCGGGCTTGACGTAGTTAGTGATTGAGTACTAACTTACTCACATGGTCAGGATGAGCGCAGAAGAGAGGCGCGAGAGCGTCATCCGTGCGGCGATGAGCGAGTTCGCCCGCGGCGGCTATCACGGCACCTCCACCGAGACGATCGCCAAGCGCGTGGGTGTCTCGCAGCCGTATCTCTTCCGGCTCTTCCCGGGCAAGAAGGCGATCTTCCTCGCGGCGGCCGAGCGCTGCATGGAGGACACGCGGCGCACCTTCGCGGAGTCGTCCGAGGGGCTGGAGGGCGAGGAGGCCCTGCACTCCATGGCGAACGCGTACACGCGGGTCATCGCGGAGCATCCCGAACGGCTGCTGATGCAGATGCAGATGTACGTCGCGGTGGCGGCGGCCGAGCAGGCCGGCGATCACGAACTCGGTGAGGCGGTACGGGCCGGCTGGGCGCGCCTGTGGGACACCGTCCATCTGCCGCTCGGTGCCGACGTCAAGGAAACCACGACCTTCATGGCGTACGGAATGCTCGTCAACTGCCTGGTGGCCATGGGCTTTCCGCCCGACCACCGGGTCTGGGAAGGGCTGTACCCGTCGGCGCGGATCGACGGGAAGCTCGAGGCCCGGCTGGAGAAGTAGGCGGGGAGGAAGGCGGAGCTGTTCGCCTTTTCCTGCCCGGCGAAGTTAGTAAGTAATAACTAATCGTCAGTGTGAACCACCCACTGGGGGAGCGATGTCACAGCAGACAGCACGTCGCGGGGGAGCCGCCTGGGCCCTCGTCATCACCAGCGTCGCCGGATTCATGGCGGCCCTCGACAACCTGGTCGTCACCACCGCCCTGCCGTCGATCCGCAAGGACCTCGGGGGAGCGATGGACGACCTGGAGTGGACCGTGAGCGCGTACACGCTCACCTTCGCCGTGCTGCTGATGTTCGGCGCGGCACTGGGCGACCGGTTCGGGCGGCGCCGGCTCTTCCTCGTCGGCCTCACCGTCTTCACCGGCGCTTCAGCCGCCGCGGCCATGGCGCCCGGCATCGACTCCCTGATCGCGGCCCGCGCGGTCCAGGGAGCCGGCGCGGCCATCATGATGCCGCTGACGCTGACCCTGCTGACGGCCGCGGTTCCGGTGGCCAAGCGAGGGATGGCGTACGGGATCTGGGGGGCTGTGAACGGTCTCGCCGTGGCATCCGGGCCGCTCATCGGCGGCAGCCTCACCGAACACGTGTCCTGGCACTGGATCTTCTGGCTGAACGTTCCGCTGGGTCTCGCCCTGCTGCCGCTGGCCCGGCTGCGCCTCTCCGAGTCGTACGGCTCCGACGCTCCGCTCGACATCCCCGGCACCCTGCTCGCCAGCGGCGGCCTCTTCGGGATCGTGTACGGACTGGTCCGCGGGCCCGCCGACGGCTGGACCAGCCCGATCGTCCTGACCGGCCTCCTCATGGGCAGCGCGCTGCTCACCGGGTTCGTCATCCACGGCAGCCGCGCCAAGAACCCGATGCTGCCGATGCGGCTCTTCCGCTCCCGGGCCTTCGCCGGGATCAATGCCGCGAGCCTGCTGATGTTCCTCGGGATGTTCGGCTCGATCTTCCTGCTCAGCCAGTACATGCAGGGCGTCCTCGGCTACTCGCCCACTGAGGCGGGGCTGCGGATGCTGCCCTGGACGGGTATGCCGATGCTCGTCGCGCCGATCGCCGGCTACCTCTCCGACCGCATCGGCGGCCGTCCGGTCGTCGCCGCCGGCCTCTTCCTGCAGGCCGCCGGTCTGGCCTACCTCGCCTCAGTGGTGACGACCGACGTCTCGTACGCCGGGCAGCTGCCGGGCCTGATCGTCAGCGGCATCGGGATGGCCCTGTTCTTCGCCCCCGCGGCCAACCTGGTCATGTCCAGCGTCCGCCCGAAGGAGCAGGGCATCGCCTCCGGCGCCAACAACGCGCTGCGCGAGGTCGGCGGTGCGCTCGGTATCGCGGTGATGGGCTCGATCTTCTCCGCCCAGGGCGGCTACGAGTCCGCGCAGACCTTCGTGGACGGTCTGCGGCCCGCGCTGTGGGTGGGCGCCTCGGTGGTGGCCGTGGCGGCGATCGCGGCCCTGGTCATCCCGAGCGCGCGCCGCGCCGTCCGCATCGAGACCGACGCGGACGCCTCCGCCGAGGCGCCGGTCCTGGAGACGGCCGGCCGCTGAGGGCAGCGCCCGCGCAGACCCACCACCCACGACCCACCCCGCATACGGCATCGGAACGGCCCCGCCCCCGGGCGGGGCCGTTTCCCGTGCTCGTGGCACACCGGTGGCCGGGCGCTCCGGCCCCTTCTCGTACTCTTGAGCCCGTGCAGGAACTCCACGACGCTCCGCTCGCCCCGCTGACCACCTTCCGCCTCGGCGGTCCCGCCACCCGGCTGATCACCGCGACCACCGACGCCGAGGTGATCGCCGCCGTCCGCGAGGCAGACGACAGCGGTACGCCACTGCTGCTCATCGGCGGCGGATCGAACCTGGTCATCGGCGACAAGGGCTTCGCCGGAACCGCCCTGCGCATCGCGACGAGCGGCTTCGCACTCGACGGTACGAAGCTGGAGCTGGCGGCCGGCGAGGTGTGGACCGACGCGGTCGCCCGTACGGTCGAGGCCGGGCTCGCCGGTGTCGAGTGCCTCGCCGGTATCCCCGGCTCGGCGGGCGCCACCCCCATCCAGAACGTGGGCGCGTACGGCCAGGAAGTGTCGTCGACCATCACCGAAGTGGTCGCCTACGACCGGGGGACCCGCGACACGGTCACGCTGGCCAACGTCGACTGCGCCTTCTCGTACCGCCACAGCCGCTTCAAGGCCGACCCCGAGCGCTATGTCGTGCTGCGCGTCCGCTTCGAGCTGGAGGACGCCGCGGGACTGAGCGCGCCGGTCAAGTACGCCGAGACGGCGCGTGTCCTCGGTGTCGAACCCGGCGACCGCGTGCCCCTCGCCGCCGCCCGCGAGACGGTGCTCGAGCTGCGCTCCGGCAAGGGCATGGTCCTCGACCCCGAGGACCACGACACCTGGTCGGCAGGGTCGTTCTTCACCAACCCGATCCTCACCGACGAGGAGTTCGTCGCGTTCCACGCGCGCGTGCAGGAGCGGCTCGGCGCCGACGTGGTGCCGCCCGCGTACCCGGCGGGCGACAGCCACACCAAGACCTCCGCGGCCTGGCTGATCGACAAGTCGGGCTTCACCAAGGGCTACGGCAGTGGGCCGGCCCGGATCTCCACCAAGCACACGCTTGCCCTCACCAACCGGGGCGAGGCCACCACCGAGGACCTCCTCGCGCTGGCCCGCGAGGTGGTGGCCGGAGTCCGCGAGGCCTTCGGAATCACGTTGGTCAACGAGCCGGTGACGGTGGGCGTCAACCTCTAGCAGGTCTGTAGCAGGTCTGTCGGGGGGCTCTTTTCGGCCTGCTTCCGCTGCTTCAAGAGGCGGGCCCGCCGAGCCAGTCGTCGACGCCGGACAGCAGCTTCGTGCGCACGTCCTCCGGGGCGGCCGACCCCCGGATGGACTGCCGTGCCAGCTCGGCCAGTTCGGCATCCGTGAAGCCGTGGTGGCGGCGCGCGATCTCGTACTGAGCGGCCAGCCGTGAGCCGAACAGTAGCGGGTCGTCCGCGCCGAGCGCCAGCGGGACCCCGGCCTCGAACAGAGTCCTCAGGGGGACGTCCTCGGGCTTCTCGTAGACGCCCAGGGCGACATTGGAAGCCGGGCAGACCTCGCAGGTCACCCCCCGGTCCGCCAGCCGCTTCATCAGCCGCGGGTCATCGGCCGCCCGCACCCCGTGCCCGATCCGCGAGGCGTGCAGATCGTCCAGGCAGTCGCGGACGGACGAGGGTCCGGCGAGCTCACCGCCGTGCGGCGCGGCCAGCAGGCCGCCCTCGCGCGCGATGGCGAAGGCCCGGTCGAAGTCCCTTGCCATGCCCCGGCGTTCGTCGTTGGAGAGCCCGAAGCCGACGATGCCCCGGTCCGCGTACCGCACGGCCAGCCGGGCCAGCGTGCGGGCGTCCAGCGGATGTTTCATGCGGTTCGCCGCCACGAGGACCCGCATGCCGAGGCCGGTCTCGCGCGAGGTCGTGTCCACCGCGTCCAGGATGACCTCCAGCGCCGGGATCAGACCGCCCAGCCGAGGTGCGTACGAGGTCGGGTCGACCTGGATCTCCAGCCACCCCGAGCCGTCCTTGAGATCCTCCTCGGCAGCCTCGCGCACCAGGCGCTGAATGTCCTCGGGATCCCTGAGGCACGACCGGGCGGCGTCGTACAGCCGCTGGAACCGGAACCAGCCCCGCTCGTCCGTCGCCCGCAGCTTCGGCGGCTCCGCGCCGGTCAGCGCGTCGGGCAGATGGATCCCGTGCTTGTCGGCCAGGTCCAGCAGGGTGGTGTGCCGCATCGACCCGGTGAAGTGCAGGTGCAGATGGGCCTTCGGCAGCTCAGAGACATCACGTACACGCTCCATCCCAGGATCCTGCCGTACGGGAATGTGGTGCCGGTAGCGCTTTCCCTGATCGTGGTCTTGCTCGAACGAAGAAGCGGGAGGGCACCGCCTCACCTGAGGCGGTGCCCTCCCGCACGCACGCGTGGAGCACGAAAACGGAAACAGCACCCCAGGGGCGTACGAAAACGTGCACCCGTGGGGTGTCCGAAAAGGTCAGTCGCGCGCTTCGGCCAGCAGCTTCTGGAGCCGCGAGACACCCTCGATCAGGTCCTCGTCACCCAGGGCGTACGACAGCCGGAGATAGCCCGGCGTGCCGAAGGCCTCGCCCGGGACCACCGCGACCTCGGCCTCCTCCAGGATGAGCGCGGCCAGCTCGACCGTGTCCTGCGGGCGCTTGCCGCGGATCTCCTTGCCGAGCAGGGCCTTCACCGAGGGGTACGCGTAGAAGGCGCCCTCGGGCTCCGGGCAGAGCACGCCATCGATCTCGTTCAGCATGCGCACGATCGTCTTGCGGCGGCGGTCGAAGGCCTCGCGCATCGTGGCAACGGCCTCCAGGCTGCCGGAGACGGCGGCGAGCGCGGCGACCTGGGCCACGTTGGAGACGTTCGACGTGGCGTGCGACTGGAGGTTGGTCGCGGCCTTGACGACGTCCTTCGGGCCGATGATCCAGCCCACGCGCCAGCCCGTCATGGCGTACGTCTTGGCCACGCCGTTGACGACGATGCACTTGTCGCGCAGCTCGGGCAGCACGGCCGGCAGCGAGACGGAGACGGCGTCGCCGTACACCAGGTGCTCGTAGATCTCGTCGGTCAGCACCCACAGGCCGTGCTCGACGGCCCAGCGGCCGATGGCCTCGGTCTCGGCCTCGGTGTAGACCGCGCCGGTCGGGTTGGAGGGCGAGACGAACAGGACGACCTTGGTGTTCTCCGTGCGAGCCGCCTCGAGCTGCTCGACGGTGACCCGGTAGCCGGTGGTCTCGTCGGCGACCACGTCGACCGGGACACCGCCGGCGAGACGGATCGACTCCGGGTACGTGGTCCAGTACGGCGCCGGAACGATCACCTCGTCGCCCGGGTCGAGGATCGCGGCGAAGGCCTCGTAGATCGCCTGCTTGCCGCCGTTGGTCACCAGGACCTGCGAGGCGTCCACCTCGTAGCCGGAGTCGCGCAGTGTCTTCGCGGCGATCGCGGCCTTCAGCTCGGGCAGACCACCGGCCGGCGTGTAGCGGTGGTACTTAGGGTTCGAGCAGGCCTCGATGGCGGCCTGCACGATGTAGTCCGGGGTCGGGAAGTCGGGCTCACCGGCGCCGAAGCCGATCACCGGACGTCCCGCGGCCTTGAGGGCCTTGGCCTTGGCGTCCACGGCGAGAGTGGCGGACTCGGAGATCGCGCCGACTCGGGCGGAGACCCGGCGCTCGGTGGGAGGGGTTGCAGCGCTCATGGACCCCATCGTTTCAGACTGGAAACTCCCCCGGCACGCGGGTTTCACAGACTGAACACCTGCTGAACAACCGTCCGGATCCGGACGGCACGCCGGTCGATCTTCGGCGGACAAAGCCCGTACGGACGCTTTCTGTTCGACGACCGGCCGCGGAGCACGTACACTCTCACCTCGTTGGCCTTCACGGGCCGCACTCATCCGGTGCACACCGAGCATCCGGGCGGATGCGGTACGTTGGGGTGAACCAAAGGGTCGTAGCTCAATTGGTAGAGCACTGGTCTCCAAAACCAGCGGTTGGGGGTTCAAGTCCCTCCGGCCCTGCTACACAATCCTTCGCCAGGAAATGTGTGCGCATGTACGTACTGCTTTGCACCGCCGTGCGGCTCAACCGGGCGCGGCACGGCCACGACCCGGAATCAGGTGAGGACGAGTGACGGACGCCGTGGGCTCCATCGACATGCCTGATGCCCAGGATGAGGCGCCGGAGTCCAAGAAGACCCGCAAGGGCGGCAAGCGTGCCAAGAAGGGCCCGCTGAAGCGCCTTGCCCTCTTCTACCGCCAGATCGTCGCGGAACTCCGCAAAGTCGTCTGGCCGACTCGCAACCAGCTGACGACCTACACGACCGTGGTGATTGTCTTCGTCATCATCATGATCGGCCTGGTGACCGTGATTGACTATGGGCTCAACCACGCCGCCAAGTACGTTTTCGGCTGAGCCAGAAGCGAAGGGCGCCGTACTCGGCGCCCCTTTCGCATGTTCCACCCCCATGTATCCAGGAAGAAGCAGCCACCGTGTCTGACCCGAACCTGAACGACGCCACCGAGTCGGTCGAGTCCGTTGACGACGAACTCGACATCGTCGAGGGCGCGGACGTCGAGGACGAGGTCGAGGCTGCCGACGCCGCTGCCGGTGAGCCGACCGAAGAGGCGGCCCTGCACGTCGAGGACGAGTCCGGTGAGGACGAGTCCGGCGGAGACGTCGAGGACGAGCCGGCCTCCGAGGACGCCGTCGCGGTCGAGGACGAGACCGAAGCCGCGGCTGAGGACGACACCGAAGCCGAGGACGAGACCGAGGCCGAGGTCGAAGAAGAGGCCGAGCCCGTCGACCCCGTCACCGCCCTGCGCGAGGAACTCCGCACTCTCCCCGGCGAGTGGTACGTCATCCACACGTACGCCGGTTACGAGAACCGCGTGAAGACCAACCTTGAGCAGCGCGCCGTCTCGCTGAACGTCGAGGACTTCATCTTCGCGGCCGAGGTGCCGCAGGAAGAGGTCGCGCAGATCAAGAACGGCGAGCGCAAGACCATCAAGCAGAACAAGCTCCCGGGCTACGTCCTGGTCCGCATGGACCTGACGAACGAGTCCTGGGGTGTCGTTCGCAACACGCCTGGTGTCACCGGCTTCGTGGGCAACGCCTACGACCCGTACCCGCTGACGCTGGACGAGATCGTCAAGATGCTCGCCCCGGAGGCCGAGGAGAAGGCCGCCCGCGAGGCCGCCGAGGCCGAGGGCAAGCCCGCTCCGCAGCGCAAGGTCGAGGTCCAGGTACTGGACTTCGAGGTCGGCGACTCGGTCACGGTCACCGACGGCCCGTTCGCGACGCTGCAGGCGACCATCAACGAGATCAACGCCGACTCGAAGAAGGTCAAGGGTCTCGTCGAGATCTTCGGCCGCGAGACCCCGGTCGAGCTTTCCTTCGACCAGATCCAGAAGAACTAGCCTCCCGGGGCCCTTCTGGACCACATGCCTCCGAACAGGTCAGACAGGCTCTCGCAGCCCGTCTGACCTGCTCGGTTTTTGGCCGCGCATGGATACCCGTTATCGTTGTGCGGTATGCCTCCATCCGGATGATCCGGACTGGACGGCTGAAAACTCTCACTAGGACCCGGAGAGAGCACATGCCTCCCAAGAAGAAGAAGGTCACGGGGCTTATCAAGCTCCAGATCCAGGCCGGCGCGGCCAACCCGGCTCCGCCGGTCGGTCCCGCGCTGGGCCAGCACGGCGTCAACATCATGGAGTTCTGCAAGGCCTACAACGCCGCGACCGAGTCGCAGCGCGGTTGGGTCATCCCGGTGGAGATCACGGTCTACGAAGACCGCTCGTTCACCTTCATCACGAAGACCCCGCCGGCCGCGAAGATGATCCTCAAGGCCGCGGGTGTGGAGAAGGGCTCCGGCGAGCCGCACAAGACCAAGGTCGCCAAGATCACCCAGGCGCAGGTCCGCGAGATCGCCACCACCAAGATGCCCGACCTGAACGCCAACGACCTGGACGCCGCCGCGAAGATCATCGCCGGCACCGCCCGTTCCATGGGCATCACGGTCGAGGGCTGAAGCCCACCTCGTACGCCTTGAACCGTGGTGGGGCCTGCTCGGCCCGTACCACGACTCCTCAGAACACACAGGAGCAGTAGTGAGCAAGCGCAGCAAGTCTCTCCGCGCTGCGGACGCGAAGATCGACCGGGACAAGCTCTACGCCCCGCTCGAGGCCGTCCGTCTCGCCAAGGAGACCTCCACGTCCAAGTTCGACGGCACCGTCGAGGTCGCCTTCCGTCTGGGTGTCGACCCGCGCAAGGCCGACCAGATGGTCCGTGGCACCGTGAACCTCCCGCACGGCACCGGTAAGACCGCCCGGGTCCTGGTCTTCGCGACCGGTGACCGTGCCGAGGCCGCGACCGCCGCGGGCGCCGACATCGTCGGCTCCGACGAGCTCATCGACGAGGTGGCGAAGGGCCGTCTGGACTTCGACGCCGTCGTCGCCACCCCGGACCTCATGGGCAAGGTCGGCCGCCTGGGCCGTGTCCTCGGCCCGCGTGGTCTGATGCCGAACCCGAAGACCGGCACCGTGACCCCGGACGTGGCCAAGGCCGTGACCGAGATCAAGGGCGGCAAGATCGAGTTCCGCGTCGACAAGCACTCGAACCTGCACTTCATCATCGGCAAGGCGTCCTTCGACGACACCCAGCTGGTGGAGAACTACGGCGCCGCGCTGGACGAGATCCTTCGTCTGAAGCCGTCGGCCGCCAAGGGTCGCTACATCAAGAAGGCCGCGATCAGCACCACGATCGGCCCCGGCGTTCCGATCGACCCGAACCGCACCCGCAACCTCCTCGTCGAGGAGGACCCGGCCGCCGTCTGAGCCCTCCGCTCACCTCGGTAGCCGCGTCGCGCACGCGAACCCAGGACGGGCCCCGCACCTCTCGAGGTGCGGGGCCCGTCCGTTTTCCCGCCGCCTGTGTCAGTGGCCTGCGCTAGCGTGCAGCTCAGAGTCATCACTCAGGGGTGGGGGGACATGATCAGCACCGTGATGCGGCGCGCGTGGCTGTCGCTGGCCGTCGTCGGCGCGGTGGCCGGGGGACTGGCGGCCTGCGGCCCGTCCGGGGCGCCCGGGGGCGGCGCCGGGACCACGGACGACGCTCGCGGCGCGGCGGCGGCCACACGAGTCACCAAGGCGCTGAGCGGGGTCCGCGAGAAAACCGAGAAGGCGGGCTCGGCCCGGGTCGACTGCACCATGTCCATGGGGGACACGGTGGCGACGCGATCGACGGGAGCCATCGGCTGGGCCGACGGCCTCTCCGGCACCCTGACCATCACCTACACCGGCGGCAGCTGGGCCAAGACGATGCGCGAGCTGGGCAATGTCTCCACGCCGGCCCGCTTCGTCGCCGACGCCTACTACGCGAAGATGAGCGACAAGTTCGCCGCCGTCTCCGGGCACGGCAGGCACTGGATCAAGTACGACTACGAAGCCTCGGCGAGCTTCACCCCGGCCCAGTCGGTCGAGCTCCTGCTGGCCGCCCCCGACACCCGCGAGGTGGGTACGGCGACGGTCCGCGGCGTCCGCACCACGCACTACTCGGGCACGGTGGACGTCGCCCGGCTGGGCACCTCACGCCCGGGCCTCACCGACACCGAGCTCGCCGAGCTGACGCAATGGCTGAAACAGGCCGGTATCACCAAGGAGCGCGTCGACATCTGGGTCGATGCCCGGGGCCTGCTGGTGGAGCGGTCCGAGCGCGGCGAGGTGACCGGTGGCACCTCGGTCACCACGGCGTACTACAAGGACTACGGCACGCGGGTCCGCATACCCGAGCCGCCGCCCGCCGCGGACACGGTCGACTTCGCGGACCTCGTGAACACGAAGACGTCCTGAGGCCCGTGGAGCCGGGTGCGCCCGTGTGCTCCGGCCGGCGCGAACGTTCCGGCCACGCCGAACTCCAGTGCCTCACAGCCCACTTGAAACTCACAAGACCCGTGAGTTCCACTGCGTTAGGATCGCGCTCTTGCTGTGAATCGACCATATGTTCCTTGGGGGGAATCGTGGAGATATCTGTGCGTGGCGCCGGGCGCCGCAGAGCGACGGGCGCGGCACTGGCCGCCCTGGCCCTGGCAGGGGGTGCGGTCGCGTGTTCCAAGGGCGGCACCGCGGACGGGTCGCCGCGGATGACGCCCGCGGCCGCCGTGGCGAAGGCCGCGAACAACGCCGAGGACATCACGTCCCTGCGCTACCGGATGGCGGGGAAGATCCCGGAGCAGGGCCGTATCGAGGCCGAGGCGTCGATGAGCCTGAAGCCGATCGCCATGAGCATGAAGATGACGGCGCTCGACGCGGGTGCCGACAGCGGGCAGGTCGAGCTCCGCATGGTCGACGGGGCGCTGTACATGGGCGGGGGCGAGGAGGCCGCCAAGGAGATGGACGGCAAGCACTGGATCAAGTTCGACATCTCGGGGAAGGACGGCGGCAGCGGAGGCGTCGACGCCTCCAAGATGCAGGACCAGGTCCAGCAGAACCCCGCTCAGGAGTCCACCTTCCTCACCGGCTCCAAGGACGTGAAGAAGGTCGGCACCGTGAAGGTCGGCGGCGTCGAGACCACCCACTACAAGGGGACGGTCACCCTCGACGAGTTCCGCGCGAGCCTCAAGAAAGAGGACAGGACCACCCGGGAGACCCGCGAGAAGAGCCTCAAGCAGTACGAGGACATGGGCGTCGACAAGCTCACGATGGACATGTGGATCGACGGGGACGACCACGCCAAGAAGTTCCGCATGCGGGCCGCCGCCGACAAGGGCCCGCTGGACATGACCATCACGTTCCTCGACCTGAACAAGCCGGTGACGGTTGAGGCCCCGCCCGCCGGCGACACGGTCGACCTGGCCGAGTCGCTGCGCGACTCCGAGCAGGGCTGAGCCCCGGACCGGGGCGTTTGCGCGCTCCGGAGGGTGGCTTCCGGGCGGATTTGCTCGAGAGCGATCCGGTCACGTACTCTTCCACAGAAGCCAAAGACCGCTGGTCGTTGCCGTGCGCTTGCAAGAGGGCGCGGTGGCCGAAGGATCCGCTGAAACTGCGGACGACCCGCGTAGGTGAACGTGGATGTGCTCCCGGAATTCGCTCGCGAAAATCGGTAGAGCTACGCCCCGTGCGCCTGCGCCGGGGCGTTTCGTTTTGCCCAGCCCCTTCTGAGCGGTCCTCATCACCCGGAAGGAGGCCACGCTTATGGCAAGGCCCGACAAGGCTGCCGCGGTAGCCGAGCTCGCGGACCAGTTCCGTAGCTCGAACGCCGCTGTGCTGACCGAGTACCGGGGTCTCACCGTGGCGCAGCTCAAGACGCTGCGTCGTTCGCTCGGTGAAGACACCCAGTACGCCGTGGTGAAGAACACGCTGACCAAGATTGCGGCCAACGAGGCCGGGATCAACACGCTCGACGACCTGTTCAACGGTCCGACGGCGGTCGCCTTCATCACCGGTGACCCGGTGGTGTCCGCGAAGGGTCTTCGTGACTTCGCCAAGGACAACCCGAACCTCGTCATCAAGGGCGGTGTCCTTGACGGCAAGGCGCTGTCCGCCGACGAGATCAAGAAGCTTGCGGACCTCGAGTCCCGCGAGGTTCTGCTCGCCAAGCTGGCGGGTGCCTTCAAGGGCAAGCAGTCCCAGGCTGCCACGCTCTTCCAGGCGCTTCCCTCGAAGTTCGTCCGCACCGCGGAGGCGCTTCGTGCCAAGAAGGCCGAGCAGGGCGGTGCCGAGTAATTCGGCTCGCACAATGACCGCCGCCTGAGGCGACGGTCGTAGCGGGCCGAACGTACGCCCGCCTCACCAGTACATACCGGCACCTGCCGAATTAGTGGAAGGACGCCATCATGGCGAAGCTGTCCCAGGAAGAGCTGCTCGAGCAGTTCGAGACCCTCACCCTCATCGAGCTCTCCGAGTTCGTGAAGGCCTTCGAGGAGAAGTTCGACGTCACCGCCGCCGCCGCGGTCGCCGCTGCCCCGGCCGGCCCCGCCGCCGCCGTCGAGGCCGCTGAGGAGCAGGACGAGTTCGACGTCATCCTCACGGGTGCCGGCGAGAAGAAGATCCAGGTCATCAAGGTCGTGCGTGAGCTGACCTCGCTGGGTCTGAAGGAGGCCAAGGACCTCGTCGACGGCGCTCCGAAGCCGGTCCTCGAGAAGGTCGCCAAGGAGGCCGCCGAGAAGGCTGCCGAGTCCCTCAAGGGCGCCGGCGCCTCCGTCGAGGTCAAGTAGTCCCGACTTGCGGCTACGGCCGCATGGCGTGGCGACGAGTCCCAGGCGGACTCACGCAAGCCGATACGGCCGCTCGCATAGGGCTGTAACGCTGACGCACTGAAGAGCGATCACCCAGTTGGGTGGTCGCTCTTCGGCGTTCAGGGGGTCCGCGAGGCGGCTGCCTTGCGGAGCCGGTCGTGACGAGTATGGTGATCTTCGTTGTGCCTCCGGCGGCCCCTGGGGACGAGCTGCACGTGACGATGGCAGCACCTAGTTGGGGCATGGGGGGCCTTGACGAACCGCACGGAGCGCGCAATTCTCAGGACGCGTCGTCACAACGATCCGGATCCGAGGCATGGATCGGTGGCGAAGAGGGCAGTATCGATGTGCATTGAGGGCGTGGCTTACCGCAGGTGTTGAGAACAACGAGGGTCTCAAAAAACCGGGACTGGACATCAGTGGGCCTAGTGGCTACACTGACCCTTTGCGCTGCCTGTTAGCTGCCTCCTGCCCGTCACCAGGGGCATGCCCTCGCTTGAGCACCGATGATCGAACCATCTCTGACCTGGCCTCTTCGGCCCTGTCAGCCAGGGACCATCTCTGTGCACCTGCTGGGGACCGGTACGCGCGTAGTGAGTCCGAGCCCTCGGAAGGACCCCCTCTTGGCCGCCTCGCGCACTGCCTCGACCGCGAATACGAACAACGGCGCCAGCACCGCCCCGCTGCGCATTTCCTTTGCAAAGATCAAGGAGCCCCTCGAGGTTCCGAACCTTCTTGCGCTGCAGACCGAGAGCTTCGACTGGCTGCTCGGCAACGCCGCGTGGAAGGCTCGTGTCGAGGCGGCTCTGGACTCAGGTCAGGACGTCCCCACCAAGTCCGGTCTGGAGGAGATCTTCGAGGAGATCTCCCCGATCGAGGACTTCTCCGGGTCGATGTCGCTGACCTTCCGCGACCACCGTTTCGAGCCTCCTAAGAACTCCATCGACGAGTGCAAGGAGCGCGATTTCACGTACTCCGCGCCGCTCTTCGTCACCGCCGAGTTCACCAACAACGAGACCGGCGAGATCAAGTCCCAGACGGTCTTCATGGGCGACTTCCCGCTCATGACCAACAAGGGCACCTTCGTCATCAACGGCACCGAGCGTGTCGTCGTGTCGCAGCTGGTCCGTTCGCCGGGTGTCTACTTCGACTCCAACATCGACAAGACGTCCGACAAGGACATCTTCTCGTCCAAGGTGATCCCGTCCCGGGGTGCCTGGCTCGAGATGGAGATCGACAAGCGCGACATGGTCGGTGTCCGCATCGACCGCAAGCGCAAGCAGTCCGTCACCGTTCTCCTGAAGGCTCTCGGTTGGACGACCGAGCAGATCCTCGAGGAGTTCGGCGAGTACGAGTCCATGCGCGCCACCCTGGAGAAGGACCACACCCAGGGCCAGGACGACGCGCTCCTCGACATCTACCGCAAGCTGCGTCCGGGTGAGCCCCCGACCCGTGAGGCCGCGCAGACGCTGCTCGAGAACCTCTACTTCAACCCGAAGCGCTACGACCTCGCCAAGGTCGGCCGGTACAAGGTCAACAAGAAGCTGGGCGGCGAGGCCCCGCTGAACGCCGGCGTGCTGACCGTCGAGGACATCATCTCGACGATCAAGTACCTGGTGAAGCTGCACGCCGGTGAGACCGAGACCGTTGGCGACAACGGGACCTCGATCGTCGTCGAGACCGACGACATCGACCACTTCGGCAACCGTCGTCTGCGCAACGTCGGCGAGCTCATCCAGAACCAGGTCCGCACGGGTCTGGCTCGTATGGAGCGCGTCGTCCGCGAGCGCATGACGACTCAGGACGTCGAGGCGATCACGCCGCAGACCCTGATCAACATCCGGCCGGTCGTCGCCTCCATCAAGGAGTTCTTCGGCACCAGCCAGCTCTCGCAGTTCATGGACCAGAACAACCCGCTGTCGGGTCTGACGCACAAGCGTCGTCTCTCGGCGCTGGGTCCCGGTGGTCTGTCGCGTGAGCGGGCCGGCTTCGAGGTCCGTGACGTGCACCCCTCGCACTACGGCCGCATGTGTCCGATCGAGACCCCCGAAGGCCCGAACATCGGCCTGATCGGCTCGCTCGCCTCCTACGGCCGGGTCAACGCGTTCGGCTTCGTCGAGACGCCGTACCGCAAGGTCGTCGAAGGCGTCGTCACCGACGACGTCGACTACCTGACGGCCGACGAAGAGGACCGATTCGTCATCGCCCAGGCGAACGCCATCCTCTCCGAGGACATGCGTTTCGAGGAGTCCCGCGTTCTGGTCCGCCGTCGTGGCGGAGAGATCGACTACATCCCGGGTGACGACGTCGACTACATGGACGTCTCGCCGCGCCAGATGGTGTCGGTCGCGACCGCCATGATCCCGTTCCTCGAGCACGACGACGCCAACCGTGCCCTGATGGGCGCGAACATGATGCGTCAGGCCGTGCCGCTCATCAAGTCCGAGGCGCCGCTGGTCGGCACCGGCATGGAGTACCGCTGCGCGGTCGATGCCGGTGACGTCCTGAAGTCGGAGAAGGACGGTGTGGTCCAGGAGGTCTCCGCGGACTACATCACCACCGCCAACGACGACGGCACGTACACCACGTACCGCCTCGCGAAGTTCTCCCGCTCGAACCAGGGCACGTCCGTCAACCAGAAGGTTGTCGTGGACGAGGGCGCCCGGATCATCGCCGGCCAGGTTCTGGCCGACGGTCCGGCGACCGAGAACGGCGAGATGGCGCTGGGCAAGAACCTGCTCGTGGCGTTCATGCCGTGGGAGGGTCACAACTACGAGGACGCGATCATCCTGTCGCAGCGCCTCGTACAGGACGACGTCCTCTCCTCGATCCACATCGAGGAGCACGAGGTCGACGCCCGTGACACCAAGCTCGGCCCCGAGGAGATCACCCGGGACATCCCGAACGTCTCCGAGGAGGTCCTCGCGGACCTCGACGAGCGCGGCATCATCCGGATCGGTGCCGAGGTCGTCGCCGGCGACATCCTCGTCGGCAAGGTCACGCCCAAGGGCGAGACCGAGCTGACCCCCGAGGAGCGCCTGCTCCGTGCGATCTTCGGTGAGAAGGCGCGCGAAGTGCGCGACACCTCGCTGAAGGTGCCGCACGGCGAGATCGGCAAGGTCATCGGCGTCCGCGTCTTCGACCGTGAAGAGGGCGACGAGCTGCCGCCGGGCGTGAACCAGCTGGTTCGTGTCTACGTGGCGCAGAAGCGCAAGATCACGGACGGTGACAAGCTCGCCGGCCGGCACGGCAACAAGGGCGTCATCTCGAAGATCCTGCCGATCGAGGACATGCCGTTCCTGGAGGACGGCACCCCGGTCGACATCATCCTGAACCCGCTGGGTGTCCCGTCCCGAATGAACCCGGGACAGGTCCTGGAGATCCACCTCGGCTGGCTCGCCAGCCGCGGCTGGGACGTCTCCGGGCTCGGCGAGGACTGGGCGCAGCGCCTGCAGGCCATCGGTGCCGACCAGGTCGCTCCGGGAACCAACGTCGCCACCCCCGTCTTCGACGGTGCGCGTGAGGACGAGCTCGCGGGCCTGCTCCAGCACACGATTCCGAACCGCGACGGCGACCGCATGGTGCTCCCGACCGGTAAGGCGAGGATGTTCGACGGCCGCTCCGGCGAGCCGTTCCCGGAGCCGATCTCGGTCGGCTACATGTACATCCTCAAGCTGCACCACCTGGTCGACGACAAGCTCCACGCCCGTTCGACCGGTCCGTACTCGATGATCACCCAGCAGCCGCTGGGTGGTAAGGCCCAGTTCGGTGGCCAGCGCTTCGGTGAGATGGAGGTGTGGGCGCTTGAGGCTTATGGCGCCGCTTACGCCCTCCAGGAGCTGCTGACCATCAAGTCCGACGACGTGACCGGCCGCGTGAAGGTCTACGAGGCCATCGTCAAGGGCGAGAACATCCCCGAGCCCGGCATCCCCGAGTCCTTCAAGGTGCTCATCAAGGAGATGCAGTCCCTGTGCCTCAACGTGGAGGTGCTGTCCTCGGACGGCATGTCCATCGAGATGCGCGACACCGACGAGGACGTCTTCCGCGCGGCGGAGGAGCTTGGCATCGACCTGTCCCGGCGCGAGCCGAGCAGCGTCGAAGAGGTCTGACGGGAGTCCGGAGGCCTTCGTCATGAAGGCCTCCGGCCCCAGGACCCCCGTATCAGACCCCATGACTTACAACCCTGAGAGGGATTGACGCATAGTGCTCGACGTCAACTTCTTCGACGAGCTCCGGATCGGTCTGGCTACTGCTGACGACATCCGTCAGTGGAGCCACGGCGAGGTCAAGAAGCCCGAGACCATCAACTACCGCACCCTCAAGCCCGAAAAGGACGGACTCTTCTGCGAGAAGATCTTCGGTCCGACCCGGGACTGGGAGTGCTACTGCGGCAAGTACAAGCGCGTCCGCTTCAAGGGCATCATCTGTGAGCGCTGCGGCGTCGAGGTCACTCGCGCCAAGGTGCGTCGTGAGCGGATGGGTCACATCGAGCTTGCCGCTCCCGTCACCCACATCTGGTACTTCAAGGGCGTCCCGTCGCGCCTCGGCTACCTGCTCGACCTCGCCCCGAAGGACCTCGAGAAGGTCATCTACTTCGCGGCGTACATGATCACGTACGTCGACGAGGAGCGCCGCACCCGCGACCTGCCCTCGCTGGAGGCGCACGTCTCCGTCGAGCGTCAGCAGGTCGAGAACCGTCGCGACTCCGACCTGGAGACCCGCGCCAAGAAGCTCGAGACCGACCTGGCCGAGCTCGAGGCCGAGGGCGCCAAGGCCGACGTACGCCGCAAGGTGCGCGAAGGTGCCGAGCGGGAGATGAAGCAGCTGCGCGACCGTGCGCAGCGCGAGATCGACCGTCTCGACGAGGTGTGGACCCGCTTCAAGAACCTCAAGGTTCAGGACCTGGAGGGCGACGAGCTCCTCTACCGCGAGCTGCGTGACCGCTTCGGCACGTACTTCGACGGTTCGATGGGTGCCGCGGCGCTGCAGAAGCGCCTGGAGTCCTTCGACCTGGACGAGGAGGCCGAGCGCCTCCGCGAGATCATCCGCACCGGCAAGGGCCAGAAGAAGACCCGTGCGCTCAAGCGCCTCAAGGTCGTCTCCGCGTTCCTGCAGACGAGCAACAGCCCCAAGGGCATGGTGCTCGACTGCGTGCCGGTCATCCCGCCGGACCTGCGTCCGATGGTGCAGCTGGACGGTGGCCGCTTCGCGACCTCCGACCTGAACGACCTGTACCGCCGCGTGATCAACCGCAACAACCGCCTGAAGCGACTCCTTGACCTCGGTGCCCCCGAGATCATCGTGAACAACGAGAAGCGCATGCTTCAGGAGGCCGTCGACGCGCTCTTCGACAACGGCCGTCGTGGTCGCCCGGTCACGGGCCCCGGCAACCGTCCGCTGAAGTCGCTGTCCGACATGCTCAAGGGCAAGCAGGGCCGCTTCCGTCAGAACCTGCTCGGCAAGCGAGTCGACTACTCGGCGCGTTCCGTCATCGTCGTCGGCCCGCAGCTGAAGCTGCACCAGTGCGGTCTGCCCAAGGCCATGGCGCTGGAGCTCTTCAAGCCGTTCGTGATGAAGCGGCTCGTGGACCTCAACCACGCGCAGAACATCAAGAGCGCCAAGCGCATGGTCGAGCGAGGCCGCACGGTCGTGTACGACGTCCTGGAAGAGGTCATCGCCGAGCACCCGGTTCTGCTGAACCGTGCGCCGACGCTGCACCGCCTCGGCATCCAGGCCTTCGAGCCGCAGCTCGTCGAGGGCAAGGCCATCCAGATCCACCCGCTCGTCTGCACCGCGTTCAACGCGGACTTCGACGGTGACCAGATGGCCGTGCACCTGCCGCTCTCCGCGGAGGCGCAGGCCGAGGCCCGCATCCTGATGCTGTCCTCGAACAACATCCTCAAGCCGGCCGACGGCCGCCCGGTCACGATGCCGACCCAGGACATGGTCCTCGGTCTGTTCTTCCTGACCACGGACGGCGCGCTGCGCAACGTCAAGGGCGAGGACCGCTCCTTCGCGTCCGTCGCCGAGGCGATCATGGCGTTCGACGCCGGCGAGCTCTCGCTGCAGTCCCGCGTGGACATCCGCTTCCCGGTGGGCACCATCCCGCCGCGCGGCTGGACCCCGCCGGAGCGCGAGGAGGGCGAGCCGGAGTGGCAGCAGGGTGACACCTTCCGTCTCCGTACGACCCTGGGCCGCGCTCTCTTCAACGAGCTGCTGCCCGAGGACTACCCGTTCGTCGACTACGAGGTCGGCAAGAAGCAGCTCTCCGAGATCGTCAACGACCTCGCCGAGCGCTACCCCAAGGTCATCGTGGCGGCGACGCTCGACAACCTGAAGGCGGCCGGCTTCTACTGGGCGACCCGCTCCGGCGTCACCGTGGCCATCTCCGACATCGTCGTTCCCGAGGCGAAGAAGGAGATCGTCAAGGGTTACGAGGCGCAGGACGAGAAGGTCCAGAAGCAGTACGAGCGCGGTCTGATCACCAAGGACGAGCGCACGCAGGAGCTCATCGCGATCTGGACCAAGGCGACCAACGAGGTTGCCGAGGCGATGAACGCGAACTTCCCGAAGACGAACCCCATCTTCATGATGGTTGACTCGGGTGCCCGAGGAAACATGATGCAGATGCGTCAGATCGCCGGTATGCGTGGTCTGGTGTCGAACGCCAAGAACGAGACGATCCCTCGTCCCATCAAGGCGTCCTTCCGTGAAGGCCTGTCCGTGCTGGAGTACTTCATCTCCACGCACGGTGCCCGTAAGGGTCTGGCGGACACCGCCCTGCGTACCGCCGACTCGGGTTACCTCACCCGTCGTCTGGTCGACGTCTCCCAGGACGTCATCATTCGCGAGGAGGACTGCGGCACCGACCGCGGCCTGCGCCTGGCCATCGCCGAGCGCGGTGCGGACGGCGTCCTGCGCCTGTCGGAGAACGTCGAGACCAGCGTGTACGCACGTGCGCTGGCCGAGGACATCGTCGTCGACGGTGTGGTGCTGGCCCCGGCCAACACCGACCTGGGCGACGTCCTCATCGACGAGCTCGTCAAGCACGGCATCGAGGAGGTCAAGACCCGCTCGGTCCTGACCTGTGAGTCCGCCGTCGGTACCTGCGCCATGTGCTACGGCCGCTCGCTGGCCACCGGCAAGCTGGTCGACATCGGTGAGGCGGTCGGCATCATCGCCGCCCAGTCCATCGGTGAGCCCGGCACGCAGCTGACGATGCGTACCTTCCACACCGGTGGTGTGGCCGGTGACGACATCACCCAGGGTCTGCCCCGTGTCGTCGAGCTCTTCGAGGCTCGTACGCCGAAGGGTGTCGCCCCGATCTCCGAGGCGGACGGTCGTGTCCGTATCGAGGAGACCGAGAAGACCAAGAAGATCGTCATCACCCCCGACGACGGCAGCGACGAGACGGCGTTCCCGATCTCGAAGCGTGCCCGTCTGCTGGTGGGCGAGGGCGACCACGTCGGGGTGGGCCAGAAGCTCACCGTGGGTGCCACCAACCCGCACGACGTGCTGCGGATCCTCGGTCAGCGCGCGGTCCAGGTCCACCTGGTCGGCGAGGTCCAGAAGGTCTACAACTCGCAGGGTGTGTCGATCCACGACAAGCACATCGAGATCATCATCCGGCAGATGCTGCGCCGAGTGACGATCATCGAGTCCGGCGACGCGGAGCTGCTGCCGGGCGAGCTCGTCGAGCGTGGCAAGTTCGAGACCGAGAACCGTCGTGTGGTCCAGGAAGGCGGCCACCCGGCCTCCGGCCGTCCGCAGCTGATGGGTATCACCAAGGCCTCGCTCGCCACCGAGTCGTGGCTGTCGGCGGCGTCCTTCCAGGAGACGACCAGGGTTCTGACGGACGCGGCGATCAACGCCAAGTCCGACTCCCTGATCGGCCTCAAGGAGAACGTCATCATCGGTAAGCTCATCCCGGCCGGTACGGGCCTGTCCCGCTACCGCAACATCCGGGTCGAGCCGACCGAGGAAGCCAAGGCCGCGATGTACTCGGCCGTCGGCTACGACGACATCGACTACTCGCCGTTCGGCACGGGCTCCGGCCAGGCCGTCCCGCTGGAGGACTACGACTACGGTCCGTACAACCAGTAAGGCGTACGTCTGCTGAAGGGCGGCCACTCCGTTCCGCACGGGGTGGCCGCCCTTCGGCGTGCCCGGGGCTCGGCACGAGGGTGCACAGGCTCGACGCGACGGCGTGCAGAGGCGCGGCACGAGACAGGAGCCGCGGAGAGGCCCCGCGGCTCCCTGGGCTGCCGGGAAGGGCTGCCCGGGCGTCCAGCGCGCCTTCAGGGGCGCTCAGAGGGGTGCGGCGGGCGGGGGCCGGCGCAGGCGCGGGGCGGATACGTCGTCAAAGAGTCTGAAAACGGGGCGCGGGCGGCCGTATCCCATACACAGCAAGGGCTCGGGAGAGCGGCAGCGCGACCGGCGTGTCCCCTGCGCAGGCATTTGTTTTGACCGGAGTGGATGCGGTAGGTACGCTCAGACCTTGTGCCTGGGGTGTGCCCTGGCTCCCGTGCGTGCCTTCAAACCGCAAGGGGAGTCGTAAGCGGCCACCGTAATCTGCGCCCTTTTCGCCTCGCGGCGGGAGTCTGCAGTATTCGACACACCCGACCGCGTGGGTCGGCGATGTTCCAGGTTAGCTTCACCATTCGGCACACAGAAACCGGAGAAGTAGTGCCTACGATCCAGCAGCTGGTCCGGAAGGGCCGGCAGGACAAGGTCGAGAAGAACAAGACGCCCGCACTCGAGGGTTCGCCCCAGCGTCGCGGCGTCTGCACGCGTGTGTTCACGACCACCCCGAAGAAGCCGAACTCGGCCCTGCGTAAGGTCGCGCGTGTGCGTCTGACCAGCGGGATCGAGGTCACCGCTTACATTCCGGGTGAGGGACACAACCTGCAGGAGCACTCCATCGTGCTCGTGCGTGGTGGCCGTGTGAAGGACCTGCCGGGTGTTCGCTACAAGATCATCCGAGGTTCCCTGGACACCCAGGGTGTCAAGAACCGCAAGCAGGCCCGCAGCCGCTACGGCGCCAAGAAGGAGAAGTAGAAATGCCTCGTAAGGGCCCCGCCCCGAAGCGCCCGGTCATCATCGACCCGGTCTACGGTTCCCCTCTGGTGACCTCCCTCATCAACAAGGTGCTGCTGAACGGCAAGCGCTCCACCGCCGAGCGCATCGTCTACGGCGCCATGGAGGGCCTGCGCGAGAAGACCGGCAACGACCCGGTCATCACGCTGAAGCGCGCTCTCGAGAACATCAAGCCGACCCTCGAGGTCAAGTCCCGCCGTGTCGGTGGTGCGACGTACCAGGTTCCGATCGAGGTCAAGCCCGGTCGTGCCAGCACGCTCGCGCTGCGCTGGCTCGTCGGTTACTCCCGCGCCCGTCGCGAGAAGACCATGACCGAGCGTCTGCTCAACGAGCTTCTCGACGCCTCCAACGGCCTCGGTGCCGCTGTGAAGAAGCGCGAGGACACCCACAAGATGGCCGAGTCCAACAAGGCCTTCGCGCACTACCGCTGGTAGTCGCAGACCCCATCGAGACCGAGAGAAGACCGAAGCCTTATGGCTACCACTTCACTTGACCTGGCCAAGGTCCGCAACATCGGGATCATGGCCCACATCGACGCGGGCAAGACGACCACCACTGAGCGGATCCTCTTCTACACCGGCGTCAGCTACAAGATCGGTGAAGTCCACGACGGCGCTGCCACCATGGACTGGATGGAGCAGGAGCAGGAGCGTGGCATCACGATCACCTCTGCTGCCACCACCTGTCACTGGCCGCTCGAGGACAACGACTACACGATCAACATCATCGACACCCCGGGCCACGTGGACTTCACGGTCGAGGTGGAGCGCTCGCTGCGCGTCCTCGACGGTGCCGTCACGGTGTTCGACGGTGTCGCCGGTGTCGAGCCGCAGTCCGAGACGGTGTGGCGTCAGGCCGACCGTTACGGCGTGCCGCGCATCTGCTTCGTGAACAAGCTGGACCGTACCGGCGCCGAGTTCCACCGCTGTGTGGACATGATCAAGGACCGGCTTGGCGCCGTTCCGATCATCATGCAGCTGCCGATCGGTGCCGAGATGGACTTCAAGGGCGTTGTGGACCTGGTCCGCATGAAGGCGCTCGTGTGGTCCGCCGAGGCGGCGAAGGGCGAGATGTACGACGTCGTCGACATCCCCGCCACGCACGCCGAGGCTGCCGAGGAGTACCGCGGCAAGCTGGTCGAGACCGTCGCGGAGAACGACGACGAGATCATGGAGCTGTTCCTGGAGGGCCAGGAGCCCACCGAGGAGCAGCTGTACGCCGCGATCCGTCGCATCACCATCGCGTCCGGCAAGGGCGACGGCGTCACGGTCACCCCGGTGTTCTGTGGCACCGCGTTCAAGAACAAGGGCGTTCAGCCCCTGCTCGACGCGGTCGTGCGCTACCTGCCGACCCCGCTCGACGTCGAGGCCATCGAAGGCCACGACGTGAAGGACCCCGAGCTGGTCGTCAAGCGCAAGCCGTCGGAGGACGAGCCGCTGGCCGCCCTCGCGTTCAAGATCATGAGCGACCCGCACCTGGGCAAGCTCACCTTCGTCCGGGTCTACTCGGGCCGCCTGGAGACCGGCACTGCCGTGCTGAACTCCGTCAAGGGCAAGAAGGAGCGCATCGGCAAGATCTACCGCATGCACGCGAACAAGCGTGAGGAGATCGCGTCGGTGGGCGCCGGCGACATCGTCGCCGTCATGGGCCTGAAGCAGACCACCACCGGTGAGACGCTGGCCGATGACAAGAACCCGGTGATCCTGGAGTCCATGGACTTCCCGGCGCCGGTCATTCAGGTCGCCATCGAGCCCAAGTCCAAGGGTGACCAGGAGAAGCTGGGTGTAGCCATCCAGCGTCTCGCGGAGGAGGACCCCTCCTTCCAGGTTCACTCGGACGAGGAGACCGGCCAGACCATCATCGGTGGTATGGGCGAGCTGCACCTCGAGGTGCTGGTCGACCGTATGCGCCGTGAGTTCAAGGTCGAGGCCAACGTCGGTAAGCCGCAGGTCGCTTACCGTGAGACGATCCGCAAGACCGTTGAGCGCGTGGACTACACCCACAAGAAGCAGACCGGTGGTACCGGTCAGTTCGCCAAGGTGCAGATCGCGATCGAGCCCATCACCGAGACCGATGGTCCGGCGTACGAGTTCGTGAACAAGGTCACCGGTGGCCGTATCCCGCGGGAGTACATCCCGTCGGTGGACGCCGGTGCGCAGGAGGCCATGCAGTTCGGCATCCTCGCGGGCTACGAGATGACGGGCGTCCGCGTCACGCTTCTCGACGGTGCCTACCACGAGGTCGACTCCTCCGAGCTCGCGTTCAAGATCGCCGGTTCGCAGGCCTTCAAGGAGGCCGCGCGCAAGGCCAGCCCCGTGCTGCTCGAGCCGATGATGGCCGTCGAGGTCACCACGCCCGAGGAGTCGATGGGCGATGTCATCGGCGACCTCAACTCCCGCCGTGGCCAGATCCAGGCCATGGAGGAGCGCAGCGGCGCCCGCGTCGTGAAGGGCCTCGTGCCCCTCTCGGAGATGTTCGGCTACGTCGGCGACCTCCGCAGCAAGACCTCGGGTCGCGCAAGCTACTCGATGCAGTTCGACTCCTACGCCGAGGTTCCCCGGAACGTCGCCGAGGAGATCATCGCGAAGGCCAAGGGCGAGTAACACACACCGTTTGCACGCTTTAGGCTTGACACCGACCGCCGGGGCTCACCCGGGAGGGCAGACCCCGGCGGGCGGCATCCCAGCAAAGATCACCTGGCGCCGATGAGTAAGGCGTACCAGAACCACTCCGCAGGAGGACCCAGTGGCGAAGGCAAAGTTCGAGCGGACTAAGCCGCACGTCAACATCGGCACCATCGGTCACATTGACCACGGTAAGACGACCCTCACGGCCGCCATTACCAAGGTGCTGCACGACGCGTACCCGGACCTGAACGAGGCCTCGGCCTTCGACCAGATCGACAAGGCTCCTGAGGAGCGCCAGCGCGGTATCACCATCTCCATCGCGCACGTCGAGTACCAGACCGAGACGCGTCACTACGCCCACGTCGACTGCCCCGGTCACGCGGACTACATCAAGAACATGATCACGGGTGCGGCGCAGATGGACGGCGCCATCCTCGTGGTCGCCGCCACCGACGGCCCGATGCCGCAGACCAAGGAGCACGTGCTCCTGGCCCGCCAGGTCGGTGTTCCCTACATCGTCGTCGCCCTGAACAAGGCTGACATGGTGGACGACGAGGAGATCCTGGAGCTCGTCGAGCTCGAGGTTCGTGAGCTCCTCTCCGAGTACGAGTTCCCGGGCGACGACCTTCCGGTCGTCAAGGTCTCGGCGCTCAAGGCCCTTGAGGGCGACAAGGAGTGGGGCCAGTCCGTCCTCGACCTGATGAAGGCCGTCGACGAGAACATCCCGCAGCCCGAGCGTGACGTCGACAAGCCGTTCCTGATGCCGATCGAGGACGTCTTCACGATCACCGGTCGTGGCACCGTCGTCACCGGTCGTATCGAGCGTGGCATCCTCAAGGTCAACGAGACCGTCGACATCGTCGGCATCAAGACCGAGAAGACCACCACCACGGTCACCGGCATCGAGATGTTCCGCAAGCTGCTCGACGAGGGCCAGGCCGGTGAGAACGTCGGTCTGCTGCTTCGTGGCATCAAGCGCGAGGACGTCGAGCGCGGCCAGGTCATCATCAAGCCCGGCTCGGTCACCCCGCACACCTCGTTCGAGGCGCAGGCGTACATCCTGTCCAAGGACGAGGGCGGCCGCCACACGCCGTTCTTCAACAACTACCGTCCGCAGTTCTACTTCCGTACGACTGACGTGACCGGTGTTGTGACCCTCCCCGAGGGCACGGAGATGGTCATGCCGGGCGACAACACTGAGATGACGGTTGACCTCATCCAGCCCGTCGCCATGGAGGAGGGCCTGAAGTTCGCCATCCGTGAGGGTGGCCGGACCGTGGGCGCCGGCCAGGTCACCAAGATCAACAAGTAGTTCTTGTTGGCTTGAACGCCTGGTAGCTCCTTCGAGAGCTCCTGAAAGGGCCCGTACGACTTCGGTCGTACGGGCCCTTTTGCTGTGCCGCGGTGCGCGGCCCGCCCGGGGTGCCGGTGTGGCGGTGCGCGGCCCGTCCGGTGTGCCGGGGTTGGGGCGTCCCGCGGATCTCGGTGCAGGTCCGGGGGGACGCTTGTGGCTCAGACCTTGCGTGCGGTGGATCCGTCGGAGCTGTCGGTCCCGCGGGGCAGGTGGGGGCGCCAGAGCCACGGTCGGGCGTCGGTGGAGAGGCCCGCGGCCGCGGGACCGCGACGCGTGGAGCGGAGGGCCGGGCCGTCCAGCGTGGCCTGGCCGGCGGCGGCGCGGGTGAGCCGGCCGTCGTGCAGGAGCTGGAGCGAGCCGTGGAGGTCGCGGCCCAGCAGGTAGGGCCCGTCGGCGGCCACGGGCCCGTAGCCGGGGAAGGACACGGCGGGGCCGATGGTGGCGATCAGGCTCGTCGAGGCGGGAGGGCGGTAGTAGAACCGGTCGCCCGCCACGGCTATGGCGTCGGCGGGAACCGGCAAGCCCGTGGAGGGCCGGGGCCCGTCCGCGGTCCAGTGATGGACGGTGTCGCGGCCGGCGGCGTAGACGTGGATTTCTCCGTCGGTGCCGTCGGTGCCGTCGGTGCCCTCGGTGCCCTCTGCTCCGTCTGTGCTGTTCGTGCCCGTGCTGTCCGTGCCGACGGTGGCGACCGTGGCTGTCAGGCCGTCCTGGACGGGGCCACCGGCCAGGTCGCGCCAGGGGGACCAGCTGCCGTCCAGGTCGCGTACGCGCGTGCTGATCCCTTGACCGGCGTTGCGGACGAAGAGGTGGACGCGGCCGTCGCGGGCCGTTACCGCGACGGGAACGCCGGTGCGGCGGCCGCGTACGGGGTCCCGTTCGGGGTTGCCGAGGCCGCTCCAGGCGCGGAACTCCCCGTCGGGGGCGAGCTGTTCGAGGAGCACGATCTCGCGCAGGTTCGCTCCGCCCCGGCCCGTCACCGACGCCAGGCGCAGGCCGAACAGCAGCTGTCGGCCGTCGTCGAGCGTGGCCGCGCCAAGGACCGGTGCCAGGGGGCCACCGCCCAGGTCCACCGGGTCGCCGAAGGACCCGCTCGTCTCGCGCCAGCGCACCGCCCGCATACCGATCACCCCGTACGCGGTGAGCCGGCCGTCGGGTCCCTCGGTCAGGGCGAGCCGGGGGCCCGGATAGCGGTAGTGCGTCGAGCGGACCCAGCCCTTGCGGTTGGTGAGGGGGCGGTCGCCGCCGACGTTGTAGTCGCCGCAGCCGGCGGCATTGCCGCATCGCCAGTCGCGGGCACCGCCGTACGGGACGAGGTGGGCGGCCTTCTCGTGCAGCAGAGCGGGCGGGAGGTTGTCCGGCCAGTGGTGGTTGTAGTAGCCGCGGAAGGCGACGGTGGTGAAGGGCGGCGGGCTGCCCGGGGTCAGCTCGGCCCAACGGGCCAGCGCCGCCCAGGTGAAGGACGCGACCGCGGTGTGGTCTGCGTGGTCCGAGTAACCGGGCTGCTCGCTGTCGCGGATCCGCGTCAGCCGGTCGCTGTCCTGGATGTCCGGATCGGGGTCGAGCGTATGGACGAGCGTCGGCCGGTACCGCTCGAAGAGGCCGACCAGGACGCCGAGCAGGCCGTCGTAGTCGTACGTCTGTGCCGTGCGCAGCGGTGACCCGTCGCTGACGACGGTGCTCAGCGCCGTACTCCGCTCCCGCCACAGCGCGGGCACCCCCATGCGCCCGAAGGGCGTGTGCATGGCCAGGTTGAGGTGGACGAGCTCGACGCTACGGCCCTCGTGCTCCAGCGTGTTCACCTCGGCGAGGTGCCCGCCCGCCAGTGTCGCGACGGACGTACGCCACTGGGTGAAGACGGGCAGCCCGAGCTGGGCGGCGTAACTCTGCCGCAGGCCCTGGTGGCGGGCCGAGGAGTACCCGGCCTTGTCGGCGGGCGGAAGCGGCTGCCCTGGCACCCTGTTGACGCCGTCGGCCTCGCCCGCCGTGACGTAGACACAGACCAGAGGAACGCCGGCGGTGACGGCGTGCTGGGTGTCCGGGTTCATGAAGTACAGGTCGTCGTCGGGGTGCGCGAGGACCTGGAGCAGCAGCGCCTGATGCCCCTGGGCCGCCGGTTTCCCGGAGGCGGGGGAGGGGAGCGCGGTGGGCGGACGGGGCGCCGAGCCCCGTCCCAGGGTGGTCGCGGCAGTGGCGGCCGCGGCCACGGCGACGGCAGCGAGGGAGCCGCCTAGGAGGAGGGTGCGGCGGCGGGGGGAGGTTGGGGGGTCGTGTGGGTGGTCGCTCGGGGTGGGGCTCTGCGGGTCGTTTGGCGCGGGACTCCGCGGGTCGTTCGGCGTGGGGCTCAGCGGGTCGCTCCGCGCGGGATTCTGCGGGTCGTTCTGGGCGTGAGCTTGGTGGCCACTGTGGGCGTGAGCCTGCGGGCCACTGTGGGCGTGAGCCTGCTGACCGTTCTGGGCGTGGCTCCGCAGGTCACCCTGTGGGCGAGGCTGTCGGTCACCCGGTGTGTGACTCCGAGGGGAGGCGCCGTTGGTGCCATCCGCTATTCGTCGTCCGCTCCGCACGAATCCGAATCGCACGCGCCGTACTCCGTCCGCTGCCCGCAGCGGTGGAGCGCTGCTGTGCTGTGTTCTGTGATCTGTGTTCTGCGTGTTCGCTGTCGATCAGTTGGCCGGTCGATCAGTCGGCTGATCTGCCGGTCTGTCGGCCGATCACTTGAGGAGAGGGTCGTCGGGGGATCGAGGTTCCATGCACGGACATGTGACGTTCACCCGGACGTGGTGTCCGGGCCCGGACTCTCTCGCCTCTTCCGCATCGCTCGGTCACTTGAGCCGCCTCCGCACCACGTCTGAGTACGAGCGCTCATGCGTTGCCCGACTCGACCGGAGAAGCTGGGGCTGGATCCGGTCACCCGGCTCGGGGCGTATATGGACTGTCACTGCTGGTAGTTAGAGTTGTTGTCGGGACTTGAGTTGCTGGGGCCGTACGGGGGAGCGGGTTGTGTTGCCGAGTGAGGGTGGGGCGTCTTCGGGGCCGTCGTGGGTGACGGGCGTGTTCGACGCGGCCCGCGAGGCGGTCGGGGACCTGGTCACCGAGTTGTCGTCGTTCACGGCGTTCCGCAAGCGGGTCGACGACCTGATCCGTGACCTCAAGGGTTCGGCAGCCGGTTCGCACGAGGTGGGTCAAGAGCCGCTGGCCCGTACGGAGTTCGGCGGCGGCCACGACGCGTGGGGGGAAGCGTCGGGGCTGTTCGGCGCGTACGAGACGGTGATCGCGGAGCTGGAGAGCCTGTCCAAGTTGCTCTCCGACTCGATGGAGGGCATGAACATCGCGGTGCTGGCCTCGCACAAGGGCTACGGGAACATCGACGTGGACGTCCGCGACCGTATGACGGCGATCAGCGCGGAGACCACCGAGCACTACGGCGGCAGTTACGATCCCCAGCTCCCGAAACGGCACCACGACGGCAGTGAGGCCAAGCCGGACCAGCCGTCGGTGGACGGTGACGCGGGAGGAACGCTCTGATGGGTGGCGGAGGAAAGGGCGGGGCGACCTCGTTCGACGGCATGAGCCACGAGCAGATGCTCCAGTGGCTCGACCAGGCGAACTCCGGCACGGTGCAGGCGGCCGCGGACCGGCTCGTGGCCGCCGCCAGGGAGATCCGCAAGATCGCGGAGGAGCTCAAGATCCGCCCGCAGTGGGTGGAGTGGAAGGGCGAGGGCGCGGACGCGTTCCGCACGTGGAGCGCGGATCTGGCCAACTCCACGCTGCGCCTGGGCGACTTCAGCGAGGACTCTGCGACGTGGCTCGGCCGCGCCTCCGACGCGATCGCCCAGGCGCAGGCCGCGATCCCCCGGGACGCCGCCGGCGCACAGGCGAACCTGGCCGCCGCGAAGTCCGCGCACAACGATCCGGACGCGGCGACGATCAGCGCCAAGTCCACGAGCGAGCTCGCCGCCCTGAAGGCCAACGCAGAGAGGGTGCGCCAGGAGGCAGCCGCGGAGATGACGAAACTGGGCCAGGCGTATCAGCTGTCGGCCGCGCAGATGGCGGGGTTGGAGAGGCCTCGATTTCCGCCGCCGCCGGCTGCGATTGTTCCCCGCGATGTCAGCGAGAAGGGGACTGACCTGGCACGCCCACAGGCTTCTGCTTCTGGTGGAACAAGCGGTGGAACTGTCGCTTTTGGTAGCGCCGGTGGCCGGGAGGAGACGCCGGTCAATGGCGCCCCCTCAATGCGGTCCAAGGAGGAGTCCGCCACAAGCGGCGGAATGCCGTCCGATGATCCGCGGTCGCGGGAGACCAAGCCTGTCGTCCATGTCGGCATCGACACGGTGACGGCCCTCCCCGAGGTCCGGCAGCCGTCCACGGGTGGCACTGGCGGCGAGCCGCCGACACCACGCCCGGACACAGGAACTCCTCCGGTCGCGAGGGGGATGGTTCCCCCGATGCCAGATGGTGGCTCACGCATGCCTCCTGTTGCCGGTGGACAGGGCCGGGCTGCAATCGGCGGTCGCACCCCCGGCTCCCTGGCCCAGCAGCCTGTCGGCTCTGCTCGCGGTCGTGAGGTTCCCGGGACCAGCCGTATGCCGAGCCGGAGCATCTCCGGTTCGGATACGGCCTCCGGCCGCACTGTCCCGGGCCAAGGCCAGGTGTCCGGTCGGGGAGTTCCGGCCAATTCGGGAATCGCCGGTGGACGTCCGACTGCAACGCCAACCAACGGCAGGGCGACAGGACGGACGTCTGGAGCGACGGTTGTCGGTGGCGGACAGGAAGGTAGTCGTGGCTCGACTGGCCGAGCGCCGTCCACTGGACAGGGCGGGAGGTCGGCCGCCCCTCCGAGCCGTTCGAGCGCTGGGCGCTCGGTTCCCACGCCCGCGACCGGAATCGTCGGGGGCACACCGCAACAGACGGGCCGCCCGCCGACAGGTCCTGGTGCGCCCGTACCGTCTGCACCGACGCGAGGAGGTGTCTCCGGCGGTACTCCCAGCACGGCCGGGACACGGGCCGGCGTTCGTGGCGCTTCTACGGGAGGGCGCCCCGGCAATCTCCGGCAGGGTCAACAGAAGAAGCGGGCCGGCCACCCCGGCGAACCGCCCATCGCCGACTGAGGCCAAGGGAGAACAGAGGGATGCGCATGCCCGCCGGTTCAAACCGGCACACAGCTTTCCGAGCCGGGGCCTCAGCTGCCATCGGCCTCCTGCTGGTGGGAGGGACGGCCACTCAGACTCATGCGGACTCCACCCGCTCCCAGCAGTGGTATCTGGACGCCATGCACGCCGACGAGATGTGGCGGACCAGCACGGGCAAGGGAATCACCGTCGCCGTGATCGACACCGGAGTCGATCCGGACAATCCTGACCTGAAGGGCCGGGTGCTCGAAGGGAAAGACTTCGCGCCCTCAAGCCGTGCCGGCGACGAGCACACCGACTACGACGGCCACGGCACGGGGATGGCAGGGCTTATCGCCGGTACGGGCGCGTACGGAGGCGGAGACGGCGCGTTCGGGCTTGCACGCGGGGCGGACATTCTGCCTGTCCGGATGCCCGACGTGGACGACGTAAGCCCTTTCGCCGTGCCTTCGTATTTCAGCAAAGCCATCCGCTACGCGGCTGACTCCGGAGCCCAGGTCATCAACGTCTCCATGAGTGGCGGCATGGCCACTCCGCAGTTGACCGAGGCGGTCAAGTACGCCCTCGAAAAGGGCTCGTTGGTCTTCGCGGCGGTGGGCAATGACGCCGACAAGACCCGCCACGTCGACTACCCGGCGGCGACACCTGGTGTCGTCGGCGTGGCAGCGGTGGGCAAGAACCTTCGACGGGCCCCCTGGTCCCAATACGGCCCACAGGTGGACGTCTCCGCTCCCGGTGAAGACATGGTCCACGCCTGCGGGGGCACGACAGGCCTCTGCAAGACCAGCGGCACCAGCGACGCCACCGCCCTCGCCTCCGCCAGCGCAGCCCTGATCTGGTCCAAGCACCCGACCTGGACCAACAACCAGGTTCTGCGCGTCATGCTGAACACGATCGGCGGACCGACGGACGGCGCGAAGCGCAATGACTCGATCGGGTACGGGATCGTGCGCCCGCGGATCGCTTTGCAAGACCCCGGCCCTCCGGGGCCGAGCGACGAGTACCCACTCCCGGATCTGGCGGCCGCGGCCTCGACGTCGCCGTCTGCGAGCTCGCAGGCAACCAGACGCACTATCGCTCCCGTGAAGGGTGGAGACTCCGCGGCTGAGGCTTCCGCCAAGGGCGGCGGAAACAGCATCTTGCGCACTGCGCTGAGCGTAGGCGCCGCTTTGCTGTTGGCAGGAGTTGCGGGGGCAGTTGTCGTCCGCAAGCGCAGCCGTTCCGCCTCCTAGGTGCCGATGCCTACGCCTTCTGGCGGCCCTCCTCGTTACGCCCCACGGAGGCCACGATCCAGGGAGCCGCGACCCGCGCGTATGAGTACAGATACTCAGCGGTGCTGGTCATTAGCACGGATGAGAAGCCCGTCAAAGCGACGCTACAGTGATTTTCGATCACCGCAGAGAGTGCTGTTGCATATTCAGCTCGTCGGTATACGACGAGACACGGGGAGGGGTCCGCGCATGGCGTGGGAGGAATGGGAGCAGCTCAAGTCCGCCGTGGTTGAGAGGCACGCAACAGCGATGCAGCTCAACCAGTTACCCGCAGACCTCGGAAGTTCCGGCACGAGGTCTACTGGCGCAGGCCGTGGTGCTGGGACCCTTAAGCACTCGGGTGGACCGTGGACTCGCGCTGCTGGAACCGCGGACGATCTCCAGACCAGCACATGCAAGTCGAAGGCGCGTCTGAGCACAGCCCACGACGGAGTGGGGAGCGCAGTTGAGGGGCTCGCTAGCCTCGGCGCACTGAAATCCGTACTCGCGTCATGGGAAAAGCGTCTTGGTGCCGTAGCAGATGAGTGCACTGCGTTGGAACCCAAGTTGCGTCAGGTGGCCAGGGATCTGGGTGAAGTGGACGTCAAGGTGGGAGCCGAGGCTGACTCGGTGAAGGTGGCTGGTACGAGGAGGGGCGACTAGCCGTGGTCTCCACGATTACCTGGCAGCAGCTCAGGGACTTGAAGCTGTCCGAGTTGTCCGATGCTGCCGAGGCGTGGGGCGCTGCGTCGCGACATGCCGACTCCGCACGCGAGCGGGTCGACGGAGAAATGAATGGTGGGATCGCCAAGACGCAGGAAAGCGAGTCGGCGAGGGCGGCAGTCAAACGGCTCAAGCGCCTGAGTGAAAACTATCACTACATCAAGACTGAGTGTGGGCTCATCCGAGGTACGGTCGACGGTTTGGCGACAGAACTGGCTGCTCCGCGAAAGAGCCTGCACGAGGCGTTGAATGACGCTGCGGCCCTCGGCTACACGGTCAACGAGAACGGCAGCATCGATTATCCGGCCGGCGGAAAGCTTGAGGGCACGAGCGAAGATGTCCCTGGCGGGACAGCCTACGGTCAGAACGGTCACTTCGATTCGAGCAACCCCGGCCCCTCTTCCGGCGAGAAGGGGCTGTATCAACCAGGACTGGGCGAGGATGGACGGCAGCTCAAGAGTCCCAACCCGCATTACTCGAAAGCCAAGGATATTGCTGACCGAATTTCTCACGCACTGCTATCGGCGCAAGAGATAGATGCCCGCTATAGTGGTTCTCTGAGGAAGCTGAAATCAGGCCCTGGCCTGATCGTCGATACCAAGACGTGGGCGGATGTGGCGTCCGACGTCGATACCGTGGGGTTGAATGCCCTCCCATACCTCAAAAGTCATATCCCGTTCGATGAATCTCCTGGTGGTCGCAAGAGATGGTGGGATCAGCTCACTGAGAGGCAGCGCGAAGAATATATCGCTGCGTTTCCAGGAGTGATTGGGAATCTGGATGGAGTACCTGCAGCGACTCGCGACGAGGCGAATCGCGAGAGTCTGAAATTCCTCATCGCAGACCTTAAAGGAGAGGACAATGATCGATCCCGAGGCCAACTCGAAGGATTGATGGGGATCCAAAAGAAACTCGACGAACCCAGTAACCCTCCCATGCTCTTGCTGGGTGTGGGAAGTGAGGGAAATGGGCGAGCGATCGTCAGTTATGGGAACCCTGATACCTCAAGGAATGTGTCGTCTTATGTTCCAGGCCTTGGTACCGCACTTGACGCAGATTTTGCCGATGACACCGTCCGTCGAGCATTTCAAACGGCAAAAGGCGCCTACAAGTATGATCATTCGTCTGCTTCCATTGTCTGGCTGGGCTACGACGCTCCAGGAATAATGGAGGTAGGATCTACTAGTGATGCAGAAAAAGGGGCACCGGCTTATCGGGAATTCATGGCAGGAATCGAGGCCACGAATGAGAATGAGGATCCTCACATCACTGCCATTGGGCACTCCTATGGCTCTCTTTTGGTGGGGACGGCGGCCCGGTCGGGTGATGGAATTCCCGGCGCTGATGACATCGTTCTGCTTGGGAGTCCGGGGACAGGTGCACAGACTGCGGACGAACTAAACGTTGGGAGGGGCCACGTGTTTGCGGCATCGGCGGGGAACGATCCGGTTTCTTGGCTGCCGCCAGCGACAAGCCTCCTTGGCCCGGTACCTGCCTTTGTCAACTTCGACGACGGCGAAAATTATTTTGGTAGAGACCCGGTAAGTAAAGAATTTGGTGCCACGCGGATCGAATCGGGTGATGGCCCGCTTCCAGTCCTGTCAGGAGAGGGAGCAACCCCAGCACACTCTGGGTATTTTGATTCCGAGCGGAATCCTTCCGCGGCTGAAAATATTGCTAGGATCGTCGCTGGACGGTCAGATGCAGTCATGACGGAAGAACCCAGATGAATAAACCTCCCATGCGAGCAATTGGCGCGGTGCTCGCCATCGTCTTCATCGCGGGTTGTAGCTCGGACGATGGTTCGGAGAATTTTAAGGGGGACACGAAGTTGGACATGCGGGAAGCGGCGGGCAAAGCTGATGATTTGATCTACCGGACCCTCTCGGCGGTGAAGCCACCACTTGAGTGGACCCACGACACTTCGGATCACGGTGCGTGCGACGGCTCTAATGGGGCGAGTGGTTATGGAGATGTCACGCGCCGTGCCGTCGTAATGACGGAAGTTTCAGAGGCGCGGCGTGGGGCGCTCTTGGGGGTCATTGAACGTTATTGGAAGGAGGCCGGGCATAAAATCACCGATGTCAACTCGAACAAAGAATTTCCCGAAGTGTTCGCTGAGACACGAGACGGCCTTCTGCGGATGAGCCTGGTGGTTGGAGGCAAGGGGCAGTTCTTTCTCGACGTTCAAACCGCCTGTGTCAAGGAGGCGCAGGTAACCGCGCCGTCGACGGAAGTAAATGGGACCAGTTACTACGGGAAGGCGATCCCTCGCCCCAACGTTCGGTCTGACTTCTGGTCCTTGGGCAGGCCGGTTTCCTCGAACCCACCCAGCGGGACGTGAGTCGACCAGGCTCAGCGCGATGCGGATCAGTTCCAGCTGCCGGTAGCCTCGTTCGGTACGAGGCTATGGGGGGCCACGGTGCAGACGGCCACGCTGGGCACTGCTTGGCCGGGCCTTGTCGGGCACGACGGGACGGAAAGCGATCGAGACATTCAGGTTTGATGGCTTCGGCCTGAAGGGCCCCTGCAGGACACCGTCCGGGGCGCGTTTGCTTGCTGGGCCTGGCGCGGAGTGGTCTCCGGCATGTGGTGAGTGCGACGGGTCCATGTCCGCCCTCACCGCCCATTACGCCGAGGGGACCTCTGGAAGTGCCACCAGCCCTGCTGATTAGGCTTCCGGCGTCTTCTTCAAGATCACGATCTCCCCGAGCGGATCCCGCCGTGATCACGGGCCCTCGTCCGCAGAGCGCTGGAGTCTCTCGGCCGCCGGCGTGCTGCTTCGGTCAGCGTGGGGAAAACCGAGCCGAAGCTGTCTTCGGACCAGCCGGCCACCGAAGTCGCGAAAGAGCTCACCACGCCAACGGGTCAGCCGACGCTGGATGTTGTCCGTCTCGAGGACCTCATCGGAAAGACCGGTACCACCACCCCGTACACGCTCACCGCGGACCACGGCAGCACCTTGGGCTGAACAGCCAATGCGGCCTCTGTCGATGGAGGCCCACCCGCTCGACACCCATAGAAGCGACCGCTGACGCCGTGGGGAACGGCCCTCGACAGAATGAGCAGGATGCAGATCAACTCCAGGCTCCGACGTATACGCACAGGTTGGTACGTGGGGGCATTCGTCCTCGTCCTGGGCGTCGTGGCCCAAGTGCTGTACAGCAGCGGGGCTTACGACGCGTGGCAGAACGACCGCTCATTGGACCGGGCCTGCGACGGCACCCTGGCACAGGGCGGGCTCGAGTCGGCGCTGCACACGTCCCGTCTGCGCGCCAGTCAAGTGGACGCCCATGACTATCTGACCGCCTGCCGTGTGCAGGGCGGCGATTCCGGACCGCAGAGCGGCTCCCTGGAGTTGAAGCTGCGGTGGAGCAGCGCAACGCCCCCCTCCGGCACTCTCGCTTGGTACAACCAGGACTACGACGGCACCACGGGGCAGGCGGCACCGCTCGGCAGCGGCTGGCCGGGCATTCTCAGGCACGACGAGACCTGGCAGGTCATGGTCGCCCTCGATTGCCAGAACCAGAGAAGCAAGGCTCTCGTCGCGTACGGCGATCTCTATGCATCGGACAACGGCACGGCGCTCACCGGGCTGGGTCGAGTGATGACGGAGACAGCGCAGAAAGCAGCTGCCAAGTACGGGTGTCGGGCGAAGGCCGGAAAGCCGGTGACCCAGGTGTCCGCCCCCACTCTTGGTAAGCCCGAATCGGCCAAACCACTGACGCAGGCGCAGGGTTCCTGCGCCGCGCTTCGTGAGCTTGCTCCGACGGCGGCGAAGAGCGGTACGCCCGAGGCCATGGAATATCCCGCGGACGCGCAGGCCCCGCAGGTGAACTGCTATCTCGCCACACCGGACAAGAAGCCCGGATACGGCCTTTACGCCTACTACGGCGCCGCGGCCAAGGACTTCCTTGCAAGCGAGGGTCGTCATCTCAAGGGGGGCTACGGTGCCACCCAGAGGGACGATGACTACGCCTGGGCCACCGCGAAGTGTTCCGAGTCCACGCAGTCTGCCGTGTTCGTGCTCTACCGCCTCTTTGACGGGGACACCGACACCTATCCGGTCCCTCACTATTCCGGCAAATTCGCTACATCCGCGGTGAAGGCGTTCGCTGACCACGAGGCGCAGCAGCGCGGCTGCACCGACGTGCAGCTGGCATCCCAGCCTTAGGTGAGGCCGTGTCTCCTCTTCCTGGAGCACCGATCACCGATCACCCGGAATGAATCCCGCATGACCACACGCCGTTCGTCCTCAGCACTATCCGGTCCCCGGTGGGGTTGGCGGTGAGTCGCGGCACATCGTTGTGCGTCATGGCCCTATTCCATCCGCGCCCGACGCCCGAGGTGTCAGGAGACCTGCTCACCCCAGTTGTGTACGCACACTCAGAGCGCGTGACTCCTAGGCTGACGGAATGGGACTCTTCGACAAACTGACCGGAACCAAGCGCCCCGACGACGGTGTCGTGACGGGCTCTGCCGAGCAAGTTCGGAACGCCATGCTCGGCCTCAACCGGTCAGACGTGCCGTTCGTCATCCGCGACGGGGCTGCGGATGGCGCTGATCTGGTGGCTGAGTGGCGGATAGCGGAGCCCGTGTGGCAGACGCTGTTCATCGAGTCTCAGTTGACGCGTGCTGTGCGGATCCGGATGCGCCTGGTCCCGGAGGGCCATGAGGTGCGTGCCCTTGAGGAGCAGTGGGAGGTCACCCGAGTCGGGAATCCGCCGAGGCTTGCGATTTCGTCGGAGCACTCGCGCGGACCGGACCGAACCGTCTCCCGCCACTGGACGATCGAACGGGGGAACAGCGGCCGCCTCGCAGCGACGGAGACTTTCCGCTTCGATGGCGCGGAGCTGCGCAACCCGCTGCGGAGCGCCGCCCTCGAGTCGGGCTGGACCTGGAGCGGGGTGGTCTTCGGTCAGCTGTGAGGCCGGCGGGAACTGACTCGCCGCACGGCATGCTGATGCGCACGAAGGCGACAAGTGCGCGGGGTAGCCGCCGCAACCCGGTCCGGCAGGTTGGCGAAAAGACCTCAGGAACCACGAGCAGCCCTGCCCAGTATGCTTCCGGCGTCTTCCTTGAGCACCGATCACCGAGAATGGATCCCGCGTGACCACAGGCCGTTCGTCCGCATCGCTTTGGAGTCTCTCGGCCGTGGCCGCCGGTGTGCTGCTCGTCGGCTGTTCGGCCTCCGTCAGCGTGGGGAAATCCGAGCCGAAGCTGTCTTCGGACAAGCTGGCCACCGAAGTCGCGACAGAGCTCGCCGCCACGACGGGTCAGCCGAAGCCGGACGTCGCCTGCCCCGAGGATCTCGTCGGGAAGGTCGGCACCACCACCCGTTGCACGCTCACAGCGGACGACGGCAGCACCTTGGGGTTGGCGGTCAAGGTGACCTCTGTCGATGACGACCAGATCAAGTTCGACATCCAGGCCGACGACACAGCTTCGCCAGCGGCAAGCTGACAGGGGGCATTTGCGGCTGGGTCCGGCGCCCCGGACCGGCCGCAACCCCGGCAGGGGCGGGCAAGCCTCTGAGGGCCCCTCCCAAGTCCCCGTCGCTTTCGATGCCATGACTTGCATCGAAACGACTCATCGGCGCTTCGACGCTCGCTGCACGTTGAGCGAAGGCCGAACAGGATAGGCAGGAATGTTCATGAACCGGCTCGCATTGACGGCGCTCACCGCCTGTCTGATGGGGGCCGCACTCACAGCGTGTGACAGCGGGACGGCGGCGGATGCGGCCGCCGATGATACGCAGGCTGCGAAGACACTGTGTGGAGCCGCGTTGTCCGACGCGGCGCGGAGTTCCGTGCAGGATCTGGTCAGGGTCAAGGACTTCAAGACGCTGGGGCCCGAGCAAGGGGCTCAGCACACCGCGAGTGATCTCGTGGTGCATTCCGAGACGAACGACTTCTCCAACGACCACGAGCTCTGCCGGGCGTTCGCACCGTCGGCCGAGGCCACATCAACGTCTGTTGCCTTCTCGCTCGAGGAGGAGGCGCTATCGCATCCTGCTTCGTCCTTTACCGAATACAAGCTGGGGGTACCGGCGCCGGCAAGGCGCTCAACGCCGTGCTCTATCTGGAGTGTTCAAGCAGCGAGTTCCAGGAGAGCGGGCAGGAGGAGGTGCTGATTCGCGGTGAGCTCCTCAACCATCCCGTCCTCCCTCAGCAACACCGACAAGACGCGCGAGGAGAACCTCACCGTCCTGCATGCGGTGTCGCTCGCCCTCGTCAAGCAACTCGGTTGTGAGAACGACGCTGACCTGCCGACCACGTTCACGGCGCCGCCCGAGCTGGACAACGGGCTCACGGCCGGCGACGACAAGCCTGCCTCGCCCTGACCAAGGCCCTGCAACAGCCCACCGCCCCCGGCGTAGATCGAGGCGCTGCCCCAAATCAGGAGTATGACCATGCTGAGCAACAAGCCTGTGCGGCAGCTGGCCGCCACCGCGGTGGCCGTTGCTGCCCTGGCCGTCTCTCTCGCCGCCTGCGACAGCAATGAGCAGAGCGGGAAGTCACAAGAGGCGTCGGCCCCGACAACGCTATGCGGCGCGAATCTGACGACAGGTACCCGCGAAGCACTCCTTGATGTGCTGGGAAGCCGTACGTACGACTGGGAGTGGCAGAACCTGACGCGCCTCGGCGACATTGCCGAACCGGACCCGAAGAACCTGGGTGAAGCAGCCGAGCAACTCGTCTCCGGCTATCACGAAAACGGGGCCGATGACTCCGCCACAGCGGCGGATTACGACCTGTGCTGGGTCAACGCTCCCAAGGCCGACAGGGGAGTCAAGCTGTCTTTCCACCTTCGTGAAACGGTTCCCATCTCCGCGGATCTCTCGCCGAAATTCACCCAGTACAAGATGGGCGAACTGGCCTTCTCTAGGCCGCTGACGGCGTCTCTCATCATGAAGTGCTCCAACAGCAAGTTCGGTTCGACGGGAAAGCCTGTGTTGATCGAAGGGGAACTGACGAACCCTCTGGCGGTGGAAAGCAAAGACGAAACCTTGCGCGCAAAGAACCTCAACGTCCTGCACGCAGTTTCCCTCGCGATGGCCAAGGAGCTGGGCTGCAAGGACGACGCCGGTCTGCCGGCGAAGTTCAGCGTGCCGCAAGAGGCGACTCCGGCGACATGAACGCCGCCCACGGGGTCCCGTACGTGTCGTCTAGCCCCGCGACCTTCGCAGCGGCGGGGACTCGCCGTGGCCGGAACTGGTAACGCTGATGCCGTCGGAACGGCCCTCGACAGAATGAGAGCAGGACGCAGATCAGCTCCATGCTCCGACCTGCACGTACAAGGTAGGTACGTCGGGGCATTCATCCTCGTCCTGGGCGTCGCGGCCCAAGTGCTGTACAGCGCCGGGGCGTACTAGCGGCGCCGCACACAAAGACCGCGACTACTCGTGGGCCAGCGCGAAGTGTCTTCAGTCCACGCAGCCTGCCGTGTTGACGCCGCATCAAGTAAGAGGGCTGACCCGCGAGGCGCATTCTGTGTACATAGCCGGAGGAAGTCAGAGTGATACTGACGATGGGCGAGGCTGGTGAGGATGCGTAGGGGAAATGCTGTTGCGGTCCCGGTGCTGATGTCCTTGGTCGTCTCGTTGGCGGCGTGCAGTTCGGGTGACGAAGCCACAAGTAAGCCGCAGGAAATCTGTAGTGAGCTTCTCGGTGCGGATGGCGTCAAATGGGTCAAACGTGCCAGTAAGCAAGAGACGGGACTGCTTGAGGCAGGCGACTTGAAAAGCGCCAAGAGTCAGTTCTATGAAAATGCAAGGGGATGGGATCCCAAGAGTAAGGAAGTGCCCACGTTCGCGAGCTCCAGTATGTGCGGGGTGGTGAAGGCGGCGGAGGATACGCCCAGAGGGGTAATGTCGATCTCTTACGGCGCATCCATCATCCCTTTCGCCTTCCCTTTTGATGAGGAGTCCGATATTTCGGACCCTCGGACCGTGACACCCGTCAATTCGGATGTGAAACTGGTCAAAGAGGAAGGCGAGCGTGGAGTCGCCACGTACTACGTCTACATAAAGTGCCAGGTGCCTGGCGCGTCAAAGGGGTAGGAGAACGGCGTGCCGATCGAGGGAAGGATGAAAGACACCCCCACTGGCGACACTGGAACGCGGGTCCACCTGAAGTACCTGCTGCATTCCGCCGGCGTGGTGGCGAAGGCCTTTGGCTGTCAGAACGATCCCGTAGTGCCCCGGCAGCTGCCCTCGGCGTGAGGCGCGGCAGCGCGAATGATGCCGCGAGCATGGGCGTACAGGGGTATCCGGGCCGCTGGACGGCCCGGCATCGTCCGGCATGCCGTGAGCCGGGCCGTGGGCATCTCAGTGCCCCTTCTCGGGCGGCCAGTTGCCTGAGGCCTGGAGGGCCATGTATTCCGTCGTCGCCGGGAACGTCGGAGCGAAGTGGGCAGTGGTGCCATCGTGCGGCACGACGACAACGGAGCTGAACGGGGCCTCAGCGGGGTCCTTTGATTCGATGTGCTCCTTGAAATCGAAGCGAATGGTCCAGCCGTAGCTGAATTCAATTCCCGTTTCCGGGAGGATCACCACAGAATCCACCCTGTCTGGATAAGCGATAGTCTTCAAGAATTTGGTGGCGGCCGCCACTGCTTCGGTCTTGGTCGCCATCAGGGGACTCCCTTGCGGTATTGGGGAATGTGCGAGACGTTCGGCTCCAGTAATCCAGTATGCCCAACAGCCCGCCGTCCCGGAGGACTTATGGGACTTCGTGCGCACGGTCCGCCCGGGCGCACGCCGCAGGTTCGTAGCACGTTGCGCGGAATGAGCCGATCTTTCAGGGGGAATCCGCCGCCTCATAGGTTGATTCCATGGGACTCTTCGACAAGCTGACCGGAACCAAGCGCCCGGCCGACGGTGTCGCCCCCCGATCTGCCGCTGAGGTCCACGTGGCTCTGCTCGGCCTCAACCGCCCCGACGTCCCATACGTCATTCGGGACGGCCGTGCGGAGGGTGCCGACCTGGTGGCGGAGTGGCGGATGCTGGAGCCGGCCTGGCGGACCTTCTTCGCCCGCACCCAGGTGAGTCGGGTGTTCCAGGTCCGTATGCGCCTGGTCCCGGAGAAGAACGAAGTCCGTTCCCTCGACCAGCAATACGAGGTCACATGGGTCGGCGGCATCCCCAGGCTGTCCGTCTCGGCCGAGGCTCAACGCGGCCAGGTGCAGACGGTCTCAAAGCGATGGACGCTCGGCGAGGGCAACGACGGCGGCCTCGAAGCGAGCGAGACGTTCAGCTTCGACAGCTCTGAGCTCAAGAACCCGCTGCAGGACGCCGTCCTGGGCGCGGGGTGGACCTGGCGCGGAGTCATCACCGGCAAACTGTGAGGTCGGCGGAATCGCGATCTCGCCGACCGATCCGTTCGCCAGGTCCGGAGCCCGCTCCGCGTGGATCGTTTGTCCACAGGCCGTCCGGCGCTCAGCACCGGTAAGCGTTACGTAGTGTGCGCGTACGTCCACTCATCGCGAGAATGCGTCCTGCTCGATCCGGCAAGGCCGATCAGGGCGACCTCTACCGGGACTCGCGGGCGTCCAGGGTTTGACCTGCGTCACTCGCGGGGTACGATCCTCGGCTCGATTGGCCAGGCCCGTGCGCCGTATGGCAGACTGTCGGAGTTGCTCGGTCGAGCGCCGATGCTGCGCGCCTCCCGTCGGGAGGACCGGAAGCGAGTCCCACAGTACTCGTCGCCCCAACTGCCGTAAGGCAGCGCTGGAGCGGACGTACGGGAATCTTTCGGGAAGTGTCAGCGGGGTGCAGGCCAGGCGCCCGGTGGGTGTTCAGCCCCCGGTCCAGCGGTTGCTTTCGGGCGAGCCGCGTCCCTCGCAGGGAAATCCGTAACGGATATCTGTGCGGCAGGAGCGCGACACACCCGACCGCGTGGGTCGGAGGACAGGACGCGAACCCCCGGGTTCCAGAGCGTTTCACTAGACAAAGGACTACTGAGTAGCCATGGCGGGACAGAAGATCCGCATCCGGCTCAAGGCCTACGACCACGAGGTCATCGATTCCTCGGCGAAGAAGATCGTCGAGACGGTGACGCGTACTGGTGCGTCGGTCGCGGGCCCGGTGCCGCTGCCTACCGAGAAGAACGTGTACTGCGTCATCAAGTCGCCGCACAAGTACAAGGACTCGCGCGAGCACTTCGAGATGCGCACGCACAAGCGCCTGATCGACATCCTCGACCCCACGCCCAAGACCGTTGACTCTCTGATGCGACTCGACCTCCCGGCCGGTGTCGACATCGAGATCAAGCTCTAGGGATCGGTGATCTGAGAATGGCTAAGCAGATCAAGGGCATCCTGGGCGAGAAGCTCGGCATGACGCAGGTGTGGGACGAGAACAACCGTGTTGTTCCGGTCACCGTCGTCAAGGCCGGCCCGAACGTCGTGACCCAGGTCCGTACGAATGACTCCGACGGCTACGAGTCGGTCCAGATCGCCTTCGGCGAGATCGACCCTCGCAAGGTGAACAAGCCCCTCAAGGGTCACTTCGCCAAGGCCGACGTCACCCCCCGCCGCCACCTCGTCGAGATCCGTACCGCTGACGCCAGCGAGTACACCCTCGGCCAGGAGATCACCGCCGAGACCTTCGAGTCCGGCGTCAAGGTGGACGTGACCGGCACGAGCAAGGGCAAGGGCTTCGCCGGTGTCATGAAGCGTCACAACTTCAAGGGACTCGGCGCCGGTCACGGCACCCAGCGCAAGCACCGCTCTCCCGGCTCCATCGGTGGCTGTGCCACCCCGGGCCGTGTGTTCAAGGGCCTCCGCATGGCGGGTCGTATGGGCAACGAGCGGGTCACCACCCAGAACCTGACCGTTCACGCCGTTGACGCGGAGAAGGGCCTGCTCCTTATCAAGGGCGCGGTTCCTGGTCCGAACGGCGGCCTCGTCCTGGTCCGCACCGCGGCCAAGGGGGCCTGAGGACTATGAGCACCATTGACATTCTGTCGCCCTCCGGCGACAACGCCGGGACCGTAGAGCTCCCGGCCGAGATCTTCGACGTGGAGAAGATCAGCATTCCGCTGCTTCACCAGGTCGTCGTCGCACAGCTGGCCGCCGCCCGTCAGGGCACGCACAAGGTCAAGCGTCGTGGCGAGGTCCGCGGTGGCGGTAAGAAGCCTTACCGCCAGAAGGGCACCGGCCGCGCGCGCCAGGGTTCGACCCGTGCGCCGCAGTTCGCCGGCGGTGGCGTCGTCCACGGCCCCACGCCGCGTGACTACTCGCAGCGGACCCCGAAGAAGATGAAGGCCGCGGCCCTGCGCCACGCCCTCACCGACCGGGCCCGCAACGCTCGCATCCACGTCATCACCGGCGTGATCGAGGGCGAGACCATCTCCACCAAGGCCGCGAAGAGCTTCCTCGGCAAGGTCAGCGAGCGCAAGAACGTGCTCCTGGTCATCGAGCGCTCGGACGAGGCCGCGCTGCTTTCCGCGCGCAACCTGCCCCAGGTCCACATCCTGGAGCCGGGCCAGCTGAACACGTACGACGTTCTCGTCTCGGACGACGTGGTCTTCACCCAGGCCGCTTTCGAGTCCTTCGTGTCTGGCGCGCCGCAGTCGTCGGCTGCTGACACCGAAGGGAGCGAAGCCTGATGGCTACGCGTCACCCGAGCATTGCGCCCAAGGCCGCCAAGGCCGCCAAGGCCGCGCGCGTCGCCAAGGCGAAGCGCCACGAGGCCGAGGGCAAGAACACCGTCGAGACCCCGCTGAGCAAGTCCTTCACGGATCCCCGTGACGTGCTCCTCAAGCCGGTCGTCTCGGAGAAGAGCTACGCGCTGCTCGACGAGGGCAAGTACACCTTCGTCGTGGACCCGCGGGCCAACAAGACCCAGATCAAGCAGGCCGTCCAGGCGGTCTTCTCGGTCAAGGTCACCGGGGTCAACACGATCAACCGTCAGGGCAAGCGCAAGCGCACCAAGACGGGCTTCGGCAAGCGTGCTGACAGCAAGCGCGCGATCGTGACCCTCGCTGAGGGCGACCGTATCGACATCTTCGGCCAGGCCTCCTAACGGAGCGCCCTGGTCCGAATATCGGACGAGGACTGAGAAATGGGAATCCGCAAGTACAAGCCGACTACGCCGGGCCGTCGTGGCTCCAGCGTCGCCGACTTCGTCGAGGTCACGCGGTCCACGCCGGAGAAGTCGCTGGTCCGCCCGCTGCACAGCAAGGGCGGCCGTAACAACGCCGGTCGTGTGACCGTTCGCCACCAGGGTGGCGGACACAAGCGCGCCTACCGAGTGATCGACTTCCGTCGTCACGACAAGGACGGCGTGCCGGCGAAGGTCGCGCACATCGAATACGACCCCAACCGCACCGCGCGCATCGCGCTGCTGCACTACGCGGACGGCGAGAAGCGCTACATCCTCGCCCCCCGCAACCTGTCGCAGGGTGACCGCGTCGAGAACGGTCCTGGGGCCGACATCAAGCCGGGCAACAACCTGGCGCTCCGCAACATCCCGGTCGGTACCACGATCCACGCGATCGAGCTCCGTCCCGGTGGCGGTGCCAAGTTCGCCCGCTCCGCCGGTGCCTCCGTGCAGCTGCTCGCGAAGGAGGGCCAGATGGCTCACCTCCGCATGCCGTCCGGAGAGATCCGCCTGGTCGACGTGCGCTGCCGCGCCACCGTCGGCGAGGTCGGCAACGCCGAGCAGTCGAACATCAACTGGGGCAAGGCCGGCCGTAAGCGCTGGCTCGGTGTCCGCCCGACCGTTCGCGGTGTGGCGATGAACCCGGTTGACCACCCGCACGGTGGTGGTGAAGGCAAGACCTCCGGTGGTCGTCACCCGGTCTCGCCGTGGGGTCAGAAGGAGGGTCGTACTCGTTCGCCGAAGAAGGCTTCGAACAAGTACATCGTCCGCCGCCGCAAGACGAACAAGAAGCGCTAGGAGCGGGTTTAGATGCCGCGCAGTCTCAAGAAGGGGCCCTTCGTCGACGACCACCTGATCAAGAAGGTGGACGCCCAGAACGAAGCCGGTTCCAAGAACGTCATCAAGACCTGGTCCCGTCGCTCGATGATCATCCCGGCCATGCTCGGCCACACGATCGCGGTGCACAACGGCAAGACCCACATTCCGGTGTTTGTCACCGAGTCGATGGTCGGCCACAAGCTCGGCGAGTTCTCGCCGACGCGCACCTTCCGGGGTCACGTCAAGGACGACCGGAAGTCGAAGCGCCGCTAACGCGGGGTGGAATGACCATGACAGACACTGGAAGGACAACCATGGAAGCCAGGGCCCAGGCGCGGTACATCCGCGTTACGCCCATGAAGGCCCGCCGCGTGGTGGACCTTATCCGTGGCATGGATGCCACGGAGGCTCAGGCGGTCCTGCGTTTCGCCCCGCAGGCCGCGAGCGTGCCGGTTGGCAAGGTGCTTGACAGCGCCATCGCCAACGCCGCGCACAACTACGACCACACCGACGCCGGCAGCCTCGTCATCTCTGAGGCGTACGTCGACGAGGGTCCGACCCTGAAGCGGTTCCGGCCGCGTGCCCAGGGCCGTGCCTACCGGATCCGCAAGCGGACCAGCCACATCACCGTGGTCGTCAGCAGCAAGGAAGGAACCCGGTAATGGGCCAGAAGGTTAACCCGCATGGGTTCCGGCTCGGCATTACCACGGACTTCAAGTCCCGTTGGTACGCCGACAAGCTGTACAAGGACTACGTCAAGGAAGACGTCGCCATCCGTCGGATGATGACGTCCGGCATGGAGCGCGCCGGCATCTCGAAGGTTGAGATCGAGCGCACCCGTGACCGCGTGCGGGTGGACATCCACACCGCGCGTCCGGGCATCGTCATCGGCCGCCGTGGCGCCGAGGCCGACCGCATCCGCGGCGACCTCGAGAAGCTCACGGGCAAGCAGGTCCAGCTGAACATCCTCGAGGTCAAGAGCCCCGAGACCGATGCTCAGCTGGTTGCCCAGGCCGTTGCCGAGCAGCTGTCGTCCCGCGTCTCCTTCCGTCGCGCCATGCGTAAGAGCATGCAGGGCACGATGAAGGCCGGCGCCAAGGGCATCAAGATCCAGTGCGGTGGCCGTCTCGGCGGCGCCGAGATGTCCCGCTCGGAGTTCTACCGCGAGGGCCGCGTGCCCCTGCACACGCTCCGTGCGAACGTCGACTACGGCTTCTTCGAGGCCAAGACGACCTTCGGCCGTATCGGTGTGAAGGTCTGGATCTACAAGGGCGACGTCAAGAACATCGCCGAGGTTCGCGCCGAGAACGCCGCGGCCCGTGCGGGTAACCGCCCGGCCCGTGGTGGTGGCAACGACCGCCCGGCCCGTGGTGGCCGTGGTGGCGAGCGTGGCGGCCGCGGCCGCAAGCCGCAGCAGCAGTCCGCGCCGGCTGCCGAGGCCCCCAAGGCCGACGCTCCCGCCGCTGCCGCTCCGGCTGAGAGCACCGGAACGGAGGCCTGACCGAAATGCTGATCCCCCGTAGGGTCAAGCACCGCAAGCAGCACCACCCCAAGCGCCGCGGTCAGGCCAAGGGTGGTACGACGGTTGCGTTCGGCGAGTACGGCATTCAGGCCCTCACGCCGGCGTACGTGACCAACCGCCAGATCGAGGCGGCTCGTATCGCGATGACCCGCCACATCAAGCGTGGCGGCAAGGTCTGGATCAACATTTATCCGGACCGCCCGCTCACGAAGAAGCCCGCCGAGACCCGCATGGGTTCCGGTAAGGGTTCCCCCGAGTGGTGGGTCGCGAACGTTCACCCGGGTCGGGTGATGTTCGAGCTGTCCTACCCGAACGAGAAGATTGCGCGTGAGGCGCTTACCCGCGCTGCTCACAAGCTTCCGATGAAGTGCCGCATTGTGCGGCGCGAGGCAGGTGAAGCGTGATGTCGGCCGGTACCAAGGCGTCCGAGCTGCGCGAACTGGGCGACGAGGAGCTTCTTGCGAAGCTTCGCGAAGCCAAGGAAGAGCTGTTCAACCTCCGCTTCCAGGCGGCGACCGGTCAGCTCGAGAACCACGGACGGCTCAAGGCCGTCCGAAAGGACATCGCGCGGATCTACACCCTGATGCGTGAGCGCGAGCTGGGCATCGAGACGGTGGAGAGCGCCTGATGAGCGAGAGCAACGTGACTGAGACCAACGAGCAGCGCGGTTTCCGCAAGACCCGCGAGGGTCTTGTCGTCAGCGACAAGATGGACAAGACCGTCGTCGTCGCTGTCGAGGACCGCGTCAAGCACGCGCTGTACGGCAAGGTCATCCGCCGTACGAACAAGCTCAAGGCCCACGACGAGCAGAACGCTGCGGGCGTCGGCGACCGTGTCCTCCTGATGGAGACCCGGCCGCTGTCCGCGACGAAGCGCTGGCGCGTCGTCGAGATTCTCGAGAAGGCCAAGTAAGGAAATCCCCGCAAGGGGATTCCAAAGACACAGCCTGAGGGGTTTCCCTCAGGTTCGTTCCGCCAGGCTCGGGGCGGGGACGCCGTAACAAGCGCCCCCGCTCCGGGAACCGGCAGACAATCAGGAGATAGACGTGATCCAGCAGGAGTCGCGACTGCGTGTCGCCGACAACACTGGTGCGAAGGAAATCCTTTGCATCCGTGTGCTCGGTGGCTCCGGTCGCCGCTACGCGGGCATCGGTGACGTCATCGTCGCCACCGTGAAGGACGCGATCCCCGGTGGCAACGTGAAGAAGGGTGACGTCGTCAAGGCGGTCATCGTTCGCACCGTCAAGGAGCGCCGCCGTCCCGACGGCTCGTACATCCGCTTCGACGAGAACGCCGCCGTCATTCTGAAGAACGACGGCGACCCTCGCGGCACCCGTATCTTCGGCCCTGTCGGCCGTGAGCTGCGCGAGAAGAAGTTCATGAAGATCATCTCGCTCGCGCCGGAGGTGCTGTAAGCATGAAGATCAAGAAGGGTGACACGGTTCAGGTCATCACCGGCAAGGACAAGGGCAAGCAGGGCAAGGTCATTGCCGCTTACCCGCGCGACGAGCGCGTCCTGGTCGAGGGTGTCAACCGGGTCAAGAAGCACACGAAGGCCGGCCCCACCGCTCGCGGTTCGCAGGCCGGCGGCATCGTGACCACCGAAGCCCCCATTCACGTGAGCAACGTTCAGCTCGTCGTGGAGAAGGACGGCAACAAGGTCGTCACGCGCGTCGGTTTCCGCTTCGACGACGAGGGCAACAAGATCCGCGTTGCCAAGCGGACGGGTGAGGACATCTGATGGCTACCACCACCACTCCGCGTCTCAAGACGAAGTACCGCGAGGAGATCGCGGCCAAGCTGCAGGAAGAGTTCTCGTACGAGAACGTCATGCAGACCCCCGGTCTCGTCAAGATCGTGGTCAACATGGGTGTCGGCGACGCCGCCCGTGACTCGAAGCTCATGGACGGTGCCGTCCGTGACCTGACCACGATCACCGGTCAGAAGCCGGCCATCACCAAGGCCCGCAAGTCCATCGCGCAGTTCAAGCTGCGTGAGGGCCAGCCGATCGGCGCCCACGTCACGCTCCGTGGCGACCGCATGTGGGAGTTCCTGGACCGCACCCTGTCGCTCGCGCTGCCGCGCATCCGCGACTTCCGCGGTCTGTCCCCCAAGCAGTTCGACGGCCGTGGCAACTACACCTTCGGTCTCACGGAGCAGGTCATGTTCCACGAGATCGACCAGGACAAGATCGACCGCGTCCGGGGTATGGACATCACCGTGGTCACCACGGCGACCAACGACGCTGAGGGCCGTGCCCTTCTCCGTCACCTCGGCTTCCCCTTCAAGGAGGCGTAAGCGAGATGGCGAAGAAGGCTCTGATTGCCAAGGCTGCTCGTAAGCCCAAGTTCGGTGTGCGTGGCTACACCCGTTGCCAGCGCTGCGGCCGCCCGCACTCCGTGTACCGCAAGTTCGGCCTGTGCCGCGTCTGCCTTCGTGAGATGGCTCACCGTGGCGAGCTGCCGGGCGTGACCAAGAGCTCCTGGTAATCCCCTAGTTGGGATTCCCCGAAGCTCTCGGTAAGTAAAGGGTCTGGCAGGGGCCCCGCTCTCCATGGCTTAGGCTAGGAGGGTTGGGCGTCTGCCGCCCGTACGACTTACTACGCCGTAGGTCCCCGCACCGCACCCGTCCCGCCACTGAGTGGGGAGAGGGATGGCGCACTGGAAACCCCGGCGAGAGAGGCCGAAGGCCAATTCATGACCATGACTGATCCGATCGCAGACATGCTTACGCGTCTGCGTAACGCGAACTCGGCGTACCACGACTCCGTGGGGATGCCACACAGCAAGATCAAGTCGCACATCGCGGAGATCCTCCAGCAGGAGGGCTTCATCACGGGCTGGAAGGTCGAGGACGCCGAGGTCGGCAAGAACCTCGTCCTCGAGCTGAAGTTCGGCCCGAACCGTGAGCGCTCCATCGCGGGCATCAAGCGGATCTCCAAGCCCGGTCTCCGGGTTTACGCGAAGTCCACCTCCCTGCCCAAGGTGCTCGGTGGCCTCGGCGTGGCAATCATCTCCACGTCGCACGGTCTCCTCACCGACAAGCAGGCCGGCAAGAAGGGCGTAGGCGGAGAAGTTCTCGCCTACGTCTGGTAGCGGAAGGGAACGGAGGAAACAGCTATGTCGCGTATTGGCAAGCTCCCCATCACGGTTCCCGCCGGCGTGGACGTCACCATCGACGGCCGTACGGTCCAGGTGAAGGGCCCCAAGGGCGCTCTCTCCCACACCATTGCGGCGCCGATCGAGATCGCTAAGGGCGAGGACGGCATTCTCAATGTCACCCGCCCGAACGACGAGCGTCAGAACAAGGCCCTCCATGGCCTGTCCCGCACGCTGGTGGCGAACATGATCACCGGCGTGACCACGGGTTACGTGAAGAAGCTCGAAATCAGCGGTGTCGGTTACCGCGTCCTGGCGAAGGGCTCCAACCTGGAGTTCTCGCTCGGCTACAGCCACTCGATCACGGTCGAGGCGCCCGAGGGCATCTCGTTCAAGGTCGAGAACCCGACGCACTTCTCGGTCGAGGGAATCGACAAGCAGAAGGTCGGCGAGGTTGCGGCCAACATCCGCAAGCTGCGCAAGCCCGACCCGTACAAGGCCAAGGGCGTCAAGTACGAGGGCGAAGTCGTCCGGCGCAAGGTCGGAAAGGCGGGTAAGTAAGCCATGGCATACGGTGTCAAGATTGCTAAGGGCGACGCTTACAAGCGTGCTGCCATCAAGCGTCGTCACATCCGGATCCGTAAGCACATCTCGGGTACGGCTGAGCGTCCGCGCCTGGTCGTGACGCGTTCGAACCGCCACATCGTGGCCCAGGTCATCGACGACGTTAAGGGTCACACCCTGGCGTCGGCGTCGACCCTGGACACGTCGATCCGCGGCGAGGGCGAGAAGTCCGCGCAGGCCGGCAAGGTCGGCGCCCTGGTCGCCGAGCGCGCCAAGGCCGCGGGCGTCGAGGCTGTCGTGTTCGACCGTGGTGGTAACCAGTACGCCGGGCGCATTGCCGCTCTGGCGGACGCCGCCCGCGAAGCCGGACTCAAGTTCTGAGTCGCCCGTCGCGCTAGCGACTTCGGTCGCTGCGTAGCTAGCGGAAAAAGAGAGAGGTAATCCAATGGCTGGACCCCAGCGCCGCGGAAGCGGTGCCGGTGGCGGCGAGCGGCGGGACCGGAAGGGCCGTGACGGCGGCGCTGCTGCCGCCGAGAAGACCGCGTACGTTGAGCGCGTAGTCGCGATCAACCGCGTCGCCAAGGTTGTGAAGGGTGGTCGTCGCTTCAGCTTCACTGCGCTTGTCGTAGTGGGCGATGGTGACGGCACCGTCGGTGTCGGTTACGGCAAGGCCAAGGAGGTGCCGGCCGCGATCGCCAAGGGTGTTGAAGAGGCCAAGAAGCACTTCTTCAAGGTCCCCCGTATCCAGGGCACCATCCCGCACCCGATCACGGGCGAGAAGGCCGCGGGCGTCGTCCTGCTCAAGCCTGCTTCCCCCGGTACCGGCGTTATCGCCGGTGGCCCGGTGCGTGCTGTGCTCGAGTGCGCCGGCGTTCACGACATCCTGTCGAAGTCGCTCGGCTCGTCCAACGCGATCAACATCGTGCACGCGACCGTGGCGGCCCTCAAGGGCCTGCAGCGTCCCGAGGAGATCGCGGCTCGCCGTGGTCTGCCCCTCGAGGACGTCGCCCCCGCGGCTCTGCTGCGTGCACGTGCGGGAGCGGGTGCGTAATCATGGCTCAGCTCAAGATCACGCAGACGAAGTCGTACATCGGCAGCAAGCAGAACCACCGTGACACCCTTCGTTCGCTTGGCCTCAAGCGGATCAACGATGTGGTCGTCAAGGAGGACCGCCCCGAGTTCCGCGGCATGGTTCGCCATGTCCGTCACCTCGTGACGGTCGAGGAGGTCGACTGATCATGGCGGAGAACAACCCGCTCAAGATCCACAACCTCCGTCCCGCCCCGGGCGCCAAGACCGCCAAGACCCGAGTGGGTCGTGGTGAGGCGTCGAAGGGTAAGACGGCTGGTCGTGGTACCAAGGGCACGAAGGCCCGTTACCAGGTTCCGGAGCGCTTCGAGGGTGGCCAGATGCCCCTCCACATGCGTCTCCCGAAGCTCAAGGGCTTCAAGAACCCGTTCAAGACCGAGTTCCAGGTCGTGAACCTCGACAAGCTGGCGTCGCTGTACCCGGAGGGTGGCGAGGTCACCGTCGAGGGGCTCGTCGCCAAGGGTGCCGTTCGCAAGAACAGCCTCGTCAAGGTCCTCGGCCAGGGCGAAATCTCCGTGGCGCTGCAGGTGTCGGTCGACGCCGTCTCCGGCTCCGCCAAGGAGAAGATCACCGCCGCCGGCGGTACCGTCACCGAGCTCGTCTGATCCAGTCAGGCGTCTCGATGACTTGAGCGATCCCAACCGGGGATGCCCCACAAAAGGGGCATCCCCGGTTGGTCGTTCCAAGGGGGGCGGTCTCGCCGGTAAGGTGGCCTGCACTGCCAGCTTGCGTGCGGCGCGTTGCCGGGCGGAAGTTGACCCCATTCATTCGTCGAACCTCAAGACCGTCACCTCTGACGCAGTTGCGCGGGGGTCGCAGGAGGCACCGTGCTCACCGCGTTCGCCCGGGCGTTCAGGACGCCCGACCTGCGCAAGAAACTGCTCTTCACACTCGCCATCATCGTGGTGTACCGGGTCGGCACCCACATCCCGATCCCGGGCGTCAACTACACGGCCGTCCAGAGGTGTGTGGACGAGGCCTCGGGCAACCAGGGTCTGTTCGGTCTGGTCAACATGTTCAGCGGTGGCGCGCTGCTGCAGATCACGATCTTCGCTCTCGGCATCATGCCGTACATCACCGCGAGCATCATTCTGCAGCTTCTGACCGTGGTGATCCCGCGTCTGGAAGCCCTCAAGAAGGAGGGTCAGGCCGGCACGTCGAAGATCACGCAGTACACCCGTTATCTGACGGTCGCCCTCGCCATCCTGCAGGGCACCGGTCTCGTCGCGACCGCCCGCAGTGGCGCGCTCTTCAGCGGCTGCACCGTCGGACAGAGCATCGTGCCGGACAAGGCGATCTTCACGACCATCACCATGGTCATCACCATGACCGCCGGCACGGCCATCGTCATGTGGCTCGGTGAGCTCGTCACCGACCGCGGTATCGGCAACGGCATGTCGATCCTGATGTTCATCTCGATCGCCGCGACGTTCCCGTCCGCGCTGTGGGCCATCAAGAAGCAGGGCACGCTGGCCGACGGCTGGATCGAGTTCTTCACCGTCATCGCGGTCGGCCTGGTCATGGTCGGCCTGGTGGTCTTCGTCGAGCAGGCTCAGCGCCGCATTCCGGTCCAGTACGCGAAGCGCATGATCGGCCGCCGGTCCTACGGCGGCACGTCCACCTACATTCCGTTGAAGGTGAACCAGGCGGGTGTGATTCCCGTCATCTTCGCGTCGTCGCTGCTCTACATCCCGGCGCTGGTCGCGCAGTTCTCCAGCGGCAACCCGGGTTGGAAGACCTGGGTGACGCAGAACCTGACCAAGGGCGACCACCCGATTTACATCACCACGTACTTCCTTCTGATCGTTTTCTTCGCGTTCTTCTACGTGGCGATCTCGTTCAACCCCGAGGAAGTCGCCGACAACATGAAGAAGTATGGTGGCTTCATCCCGGGCATCCGGGCTGGCAGGCCGACCGCTGAGTACCTGAGCTACGTACTCAACCGGATCACCTGGCCGGGTTCGCTGTATCTGGGCCTGATCGCTCTCGTACCGACGATGGCGTTGGTTGGCTTCGGGGCAAGCCAGAACTTCCCGTTCGGTGGCACCAGCATCCTGATCATCGTGGGTGTCGGTCTCGAGACGGTGAAGCAGATCGAGAGTCAGCTTCAGCAGCGTAATTACGAAGGGTTCCTCCGCTGATGCGAATCGTCCTCGTCGGGCCGCCGGGTGCCGGTAAGGGAACGCAAGCCGCGTTCCTCGCCAAGAACCTGTCGATCCCGCACATCTCCACGGGCGACCTCTTCCGCGCCAACATCAGCCAGCAGACGGAGCTCGGCAAGCTGGCGAAGTCGTACATGGACGCGGGCAACCTCGTCCCGGACGAGGTCACCATCGCGATGGCGAAGGACCGCATGGAGCAGCCGGACGCCGAGAACGGCTTCCTGCTGGACGGTTTCCCGCGGAATGTGTCGCAGGCCCAGGCGCTGGACGAGATGCTCAAGGCCGAGGGTATGAAGCTGGACGCGGTCCTCGATCTGGAGGTCCCCGAGGACGAGGTGGTCAAGCGCATCGCCGGCCGCCGGGTCTGCCGCAAGGACTCGAGCCACGTCTTCCACGTGGAGTACAAGAAGCCGGTCAAGGACGGCGTCTGTGACGTCTGCGGCGGCGAGCTGTACCAGCGCGACGACGACTCCGAGGAGACCGTCCGCAAGCGCCTCGAGGTCTACCACACCCAGACCGAGCCGATCATCGACTACTACCGGGCCCAGAACCTGGTCGTCACGATCTCCGCGCTCGGCAAGGTGGAGGACGTCACCGTACGGGCCATGGAGGCGCTCAAGCGCCTGGTGGCCAGCAAGTAGTAGTGAACGCTGCTCCGGCCGCGGTGCCCTTGAGGGGCGTCGCGGCCGTAGTGTTGTGCAGGTAGCCGGTTGATTCACGGAGAAGACGGAGAGCGCAGGCCCCCATGGTGCAGATCAAGACCCCCGAGCAGATCGCCAAGATGCGTGAGGCGGGCCTGGTCGTCGCCGCCATCCATGCGGCCACGCGTGAGGCCGCGGTGCCCGGCGCCACCACGAAGGACCTCGACGAGGTGGCGCGCAAGGTGCTCGACGAGCACGGCGCCAAGTCGAACTTCCTCGGCTACGGCGGCTTCCCCGCGACGATCTGCACCTCGGCCAACGAGGTCGTCGTGCACGGCATCCCGGACGAGAAGACCGTCCTCAAGGACGGCGACATCATCTCCATCGACGCCGGCGCCATCGTCGACGGCTGGCACGGCGACGCCGCGTACACCGCGTTCGTGGGCTCCGGTCACGCTCCGGAGCTGATCGAGCTCTCCCGGGTGACCGAGGAGTCGATGTGGGCGGGCATCGCGGCCATGAAGGTGGGCAACCGCCTGGTCGACGTCTCCCGCGCCATCGAGACGTACATCCGCCGCCAGCCCAAGCCCGGCGGCGGCAAGTACGGCATCGTCGAGGACTACGGCGGTCACGGCATCGGCACCGAGATGCACATGGACCCGCACCTGCTGAACTACGTCGAGCGCCGCCGCGGCAAGGGCCCCAAGCTCGTCCCCGGCTTCTGCCTCGCCATCGAGCCGATGGTTTCCCTCGGCACCCCGGCGACGGAGGTGCTCTCCGACGACTGGACCGTCATCACCACCGACGGCACCTGGTCGTCCCACTGGGAGCACTCGGTCGCGCTGACCGAGGACGGACCCCTGGTTCTGACGGCTCCGGACGGCGGCAAGGCGAAGCTCGCCGAGTACGGCATCACGGCTGCGCCCGATCCTCTTGCTTAAGGATCTTCCCTGTGGGGCAAACTTCCTCGATTCGTCTTTCCGGGTGCGCTGACGTAGACTGACTCGTCGGCTCTGGTGCACCCGCATGCCTGCATGCGCTCGTACGGAGTCGATCAAGGTAGTCGATTCGAAGGGCGAAGCGTGGCCAAGAAGCAAGGTGCCATCGAGATCGAGGGCACTGTCGTCGAGTCTCTTCCGAACGCCATGTTCAAGGTCGAGCTCCAGAACGGCCACCAGGTCCTGGCACACATCAGCGGCAAGATGCGTATGCACTACATCCGTATCCTCCCTGACGACCGGGTCGTGGTGGAGTTGTCTCCGTACGACCTGACCCGTGGCCGGATCGTCTACCGGTACAAGTAGATCTTGCCTGTGCCCCGCGCTCGCGGGGTGGTGGCACTGACCCGGAGAACCTCACCAATGAAGGTCAAGCCGAGCGTCAAGAAGATCTGCGACAAGTGCAGGGTGATCCGCCGTCACGGCCGGGTCATGGTCATTTGCGAAAACCCGCGCCACAAGCAGCGCCAGGGCTGACGCACGACCACCTTCTGCATCCGCAGATACTTCGCGCGACGCAAGCAGTACATGTTCATACGCAGAGCCCAGGGCTGAGTCTCATCAGGCCTGACACCCCCGGTCGGAGGCCGGGGACCCGGTTCGTACCGAATCTTCGCAAGACAGAAGACGACGGCGGGCGGGATCCGGTTCTGCGGAAGACCTCCGAACGACAACTGGAGCCATTGAATGGCACGCGTTTCCGGTGTTGACATCCCGCGCGAAAAGCGCGTGGAGGTTGCCCTCACCTACGTGTTCGGCATCGGCCGGACCCTCTCGCAGAAGACGCTGGCTGACACCGGCGTCAACCCGAACACCCGCGTTCGTGACCTCTCCGAAGAAGAGCTGGTCAAGATCCGCGAGTACGTGGACGCCAACTTCAAGACCGAGGGTGACCTCCGTCGCGAGGTGCAGGCCGACATCCGCCGCAAGGTCGAGATCGGCTGCTACCAGGGTCTGCGTCACCGTCGTGGCCTGCCCGTTCACGGTCAGCGCACCAGCACGAACGCTCGTACCCGCAAGGGCCCGCGTCGCGCCATCGCCGGTAAGAAGAAGCCGGGCAAGAAGTAGTCCTCAGCGGACGCTGCGGAAATCCGGGCCCGCCCCGGACCACCGCGAACCAGCGGTCTTCGCTGTAGGACCGACCACCTCCCCGTAGGAGTTATAGATGCCCCCCAAGGGTCGTCAGGGCGCTGCCAAGAAGGTGCGCCGCAAGGAAAAGAAGAACGTCGCTCACGGCCACGCGCACATCAAGAGCACGTTCAACAACACGATCGTGTCCATCACGGACCCGACCGGCAACGTGATCTCCTGGGCCTCCGCCGGCCACGTCGGCTTCAAGGGCTCGCGCAAGTCCACGCCGTTCGCCGCGCAGATGGCTGCCGAGTCGGCTGCCCGTCGCGCGCAGGAGCACGGCATGCGCAAGGTCGACGTCTTCGTCAAGGGCCCGGGCTCCGGTCGCGAGACCGCGATCCGCTCCCTCCAGGCCACTGGCCTCGAGGTCGGCTCCATCCAGGACGTCACCCCCACCCCGCACAACGGCTGCCGTCCGCCCAAGCGCCGCCGCGTCTGACGCACGGTTGTCTTAGGTTTCGGGCGGTATGGCCTTTCGGGGCCATGCCGCCCGTACCCTTGTAGTGATCAAGGGCATCAAATAGTGGGTGCCCATGACTGAAGGACTCCTTCATGCTTATTGCTCAGCGCCCGTCGCTGACCGAAGAGGTCGTCGACGAGTTCCGTTCCCGGTTCGTGATCGAGCCGCTGGAGCCGGGCTTCGGTTACACCCTCGGCAACTCCCTGCGTCGTACTCTCCTCTCCTCGATCCCTGGTGCGGCTGTCACCAGCATCCGGATCGACGGCGTTCTGCACGAGTTCACCACCGTGCCGGGCGTCAAGGAGGACGTCACCGACCTGATCCTCAACATCAAGCAGCTGGTCGTCTCCTCGGAGCACGACGAGCCGGTCGTGATGTACCTGCGCAAGCAGGGCCCGGGTCTGGTCACCGCCGCCGACATCGCGCCCCCGGCCGGTGTCGAGGTGCACAACCCCGACCTCGTCCTCGCCACGCTCAACGGCAAGGGCAAGCTGGAGATGGAGCTGACCGTCGAGCGCGGTCGCGGCTACGTCTCCGCCGTGCAGAACAAGCAGGTGGGTCAGGAGATCGGGCGTATTCCGGTCGACTCGATCTACTCGCCGGTGCTGAAGGTCACGTACAAGGTCGAGGCGACCCGTGTCGAGCAGCGCACCGACTTCGACAAGCTGATTGTCGACGTCGAGACGAAGCAGGCCATGCGTCCGCGTGACGCCATGGCGTCGGCCGGTAAGACCCTGGTCGAGCTGTTCGGTCTGGCGCGCGAGCTCAACATCGACGCCGAGGGCATCGACATGGGCCCGTCCCCCACGGACGCCGCCCTCGCCGCTGATCTCGCCCTGCCGATCGAGGAGCTCGAGCTCACCGTTCGGTCGTACAACTGCCTCAAGCGTGAGGGCATCCACTCCGTGGGTGAGCTCGTCGCCCGCTCCGAGGCCGACCTCCTCGACATTCGTAACTTCGGTGCGAAGTCCATCGACGAGGTCAAGGCGAAGCTGGCCGGCATGGGCCTGGCCCTCAAGGACAGCCCGCCCGGATTCGACCCGACCGCCGCTGCCGACGCCTTTGGCGCCGACGACGACGCGGACGCGGGCTTCGTCGAGACCGAGCAGTACTAAGAGCTCGGGCCCGACGCTCCGTTTTCGGGTGCGGGTGCGTTGTGCTTGATCGCGCCCACGCGACGGAGTCGCATGTTGACTCCGCCCCGCGCCCCTTCCAGGCCCCTTCGGGGGTCTGGATCTCTGACAGGTAACCGCCTGCTCGGATACTGACCCTGGTACCTGATACGGCCGGGGCAGACAGCTAGGAGAGACACCATGCCGAAGCCCACCAAGGGTGCCCGTCTGGGCGGCAGCGCCGCGCACGAGAAGCTGCTCCTCGCGAACCTCGCGAAGTCGCTCTTCGAGCACGGCCGCATCACCACCACCGAGGCGAAGGCCCGTCGCCTGCGCCCGTACGCGGAGCGTCTGGTCACCAAGGCGAAGAAGGGTGACCTTCACAACCGCCGTCAGGTGCTCGCGGTGATCACGGACAAGAGCATCGTGCACACGCTCTTCACCGAGATCGGCCCGCGCTACGAGAACCGCCCGGGTGGCTACACCCGTATCACCAAGATCGGTAACCGTCGTGGCGACAACGCGCCCATGGCTGTCATCGAGCTGGTGGAGGCCCTGACCGTGGCCCAGGAGGCCACCGGTGAGGCCGAGGCGGCGACCAAGCGTGCCGTCAAGGAAGACTCCGTCAAGAAGGACGAGGCCGTCGAGGCCAAGTCCGACGAGGTCGTCGAGGACGCGAAGCCGGCCGAGGCCGAGGACGAGTCCAAGGACGCCTGAGGCTCTGCCTTGCTGTGAGCGGGCCCGTCCCTTCGGGGGCGGGCCCGTTCTCGCGTTTCTGGAAAGGATCTGTGGGTGAGTGACGAAGTGGAGCCCGGGTTCGTCCGGGTGCGGCTCGACCTGTCGTACGACGGGACCGAGTTCTCCGGGTGGGCCAAGCAGGCCGCGGGGCGCCGGACCGTGCAGGGGGAGATCGAGGACGCCCTGCGGACGGTGACGCGTTCCGGGGAGACGACGTACGAGCTGACCGTGGCCGGGCGGACCGATGCCGGGGTGCATGCCCGGGGGCAGGTGGCCCATGTCGATCTGCCCGGGGAGCTGTGGGCGGAGCACCGCGAGAAGCTGCTGAAGCGGCTCGCGGGGCGGCTGCCCAAGGATGTGCGGGTGTGGTCCCTGACCGAGGCGCCGAGCGGCTTCAACGCCCGTTTCTCGGCGATCTGGCGGCGGTATGCCTATCGCGTCACGGACAACCCCGGGGGCGTCGATCCGCTGCTGCGGGGCCATGTCCTGTGGCACGACTGGCCGTTGGACGTCGACGCCATGAACGAGGCCGCCGAACGGCTCGTCGGAGAGCACGACTTCGCCGCCTACTGCAAGAAGCGGGAGGGCGCGACCACCATTCGTACGCTCCAGCAGCTGAGCCTCGTGCGCGGGGACGACGGGGTCATCACGGCGACCGTCCGGGCCGACGCCTTCTGCCACAACATGGTGCGCTCGCTGATCGGGGCGCTGCTGTTCGTGGGGGACGCGCACCGGGGGCCCGAGTGGCCGGGCAAGGTGCTCGCCGCCGGCGTACGCGACTCGGCCGTGCATGTCGTACGGCCGCACGGGCTGACGCTGGAGGAGGTCGGCTATCCCGCCGACGAGCTGCTGGCCGCGCGCAACAAGGAGGCGCGGAACAGGCGGACGCTGCCGGGAGCCCGGCCGGGCTGCTGCTGACCTCCCGGCTGCGGGCTACTGGGCGGCTGCCGCCGAGGCCTGTGCCTCACCGCGGCGGCGGATCTGGCGGAAGGTGAACTCGGCGAGGTCGTCACCGGTCGTGAAGACCTTGGCGTCCTTCTCCGTCACGTCCTTGCCGTTGCTGAACCCGGCGAGCGTGAAGTAGGCGTAGCGGCCGTAGGAGTTGGTCGTCGAGCGGCAGATCGCCGTACGGCAGAAGGCGGCGACGCCGGAGCCGGACAGCGAGGTGATGATGCTCTTCTTGTCCGCTTCCGCCTTGGCCTTGGTCGCCTGGACCTCGGTGTCGAAGACCGCGACACCGACCGTCACCGCGATGCCGTCCTTGGAGTAGGTCACGCGCAGGAACCGGGTGCAGTCGTTCTTGGTGAGGACGGCGGGGAGCGTGCCCTGCGCGGCGGACGCGCAGTTGGTGGTGGAGGCCGTCGGCCCCTTGCGGTAGACCCGCTCGCCCATCGTCAGCTGCGAACCCGGGAAGAGGATGTCCGCGCTGAGCGGCGCTGTGTCCTTCTTCACGCTGGATATGAAGTCCTTCGGATCCAGCGGGGGAGGGGCCGTGGTCGGCTCGAACGAGGGGGCCGGCTCCGCGGTGCCGCTCGGGATGTCGGCGGTGGCGGGCAGGTTGCTGGGCGTGTTGGAGGCCTGGTTGTCCCCGTTCGCCGAGACGACGGCCACGGCGACGGCTGCTCCCACGGCGACCGTGGCCAGGGCGCCGCCGCCGATCAGCAGCAGCCTGCGGCGTTTGTTGCGCGACTCGGAAGCCTCGGCGAGTGCCGCCCAGTCCGGTGTCTGGTTGCCCCACTGCGATTGCTGGGAACCCGATTTCCAGGGATCCCACGGGGGCTCCCCCTGCCCATAGCTCATGGGGCGCATCTTAGACGGGCTGCGGGGGGTGCCGTTCCGCATCAGCAGGCACTTGAGCCCCTAGCGTGATCTGAATGCACACGGGCAAAAGTGACATCTCCGGGTGGTTGGTACGTAGGGCGTCCTGGCACGGGTGGGCGGTGTCCGCCGTGGTGCTCGGTGCCTCCGTGGTGAACGTCGCCCGCCGGACCGCGGACGGCGGGATGGACAACGCGATCGTCGTACGCGCCGCCCGGACCTGGCTGGACGGTGGCTCGCCGTACGCCGACCCGCACTTCCTCTATCTTCCGAGCGCCGTGCTCGCCGCGGTGCCGCAGGCGCTGCTGCCCTCGTACGCGCTGCGCGTGCTCGTGCCGCTGATGGTGACCGCACTGCTGGTCGCCGGCTGGGCCTGCGCGCTGCGGATCCACGGGGTGTGGTGGCGCAGCCGCTTCGCCGTGCTCGGGCTGATCGTCCTCGCCGTGGGCTTCGCGCCCTTCGGGCATCTGGTGCGGCTCGGCAACTGGACCGCGACCGCCGTGCTGGCGCTGCCCCTCGCGCTGCTGTGCGCGGTGCGGGGGCGGTGGGGCGCGGCGGGTGCCGTGATCGGTGCCGCGGTGGCGCTGAAACCGCTGCTCGCACCGGTGGCGCTGCTGTTCGTCTTCGCCGGGCGGTGGCGGGCGCTCGGGGCGGTCGTCCTGGTGCCGGCGGTGGCCTCCGGCGGGGCGGCGCTGCTGATGCCGGATCCCGCGGGCTTCTGCACCCGGACGCTGCCCTTCCTGCTGCGCGGCCAGGACGATTTCGTACGGCTCTACGAGGCGTCGCCGGGGGCGGTGCTGCCGCGGCTCGGGGTACCGGCGGGGCCGGCCGCCGCGCTGGCACTGACCGGTGCCGCGTGGGGGACGTGGTGTGCGTACCGGCGGTGGCGGTGTGCGGATCCCGGGCCGCTGCGGATCGTCGAGACCGCCGCGCTGCTGATGCTCTCGGCGTTCCTGGTCTCGCGGCCGTCGTACGACCACTACCTGGTCGTGGTGGTGCCGCTGCTGCTCGCGGGGGCGCTGTGTCCGGGAGCGGTCGCCCGGCGGCCCTGGTTCTGGCTGGCGCTGGTGCCGCAGATCCCCGGCCTCACCTGGCCCTTCCTGGAGCCGGAGACCCGGCGTGCGTTCCGGGACTGCCTTACGCTGTGTCTACTGGTGCTGGCCGTCTCGGTGGCCGCCCGGCCCGAGCCGCTTCCGGCGACTGCTCACAGCAGGGGCCGCAGCGGTAGCCGCCAGGTGGGTGGCACGCGTGCGTTTTGACCCGTCCGGGGAAGCACGGGTACGCTTGCCCTTCGTTATGTGTATTGGCTTGCTCATTCTCACGTGAGGGGCCCTTACACCGGTCCACCGGGCCGATGACCAGCGGCAGGACTCGGTTGCGTCACCGAGGTCCGCCAGGGCTGTCGTACATCGTCCGTGGTGGCCATGTCAGGACCCACTCACTGAAGAAGCGAAGGCTACGACCGTGCGTACGTACAGCCCCAAGCCCGGCGACATTACTCGCCAGTGGTACGTCATCGACGCCCAGGATGTCGTCCTGGGCCGTCTGGCGACCACTGCCGCGAACATTCTGCGGGGCAAGCACAAGCCGATCTACGCCCCCCACGTCGACGCTGGTGACTTCGTCATCATCATCAACGCCGACAAGGTGCACCTCTCCGGCAACAAGAAGACCCAGAAGCTGGCGTACCGCCACTCCGGTTACCCGGGTGGTCTGCGCTCCGTCCGTTACGACGAGCTGCTGGCGAAGAACCCCGAGAAGGCCGTCGAGAAGGCCATCAAGGGCATGATCCCCAAGAACACCCTGGGCCGTCAGGTGCTCTCGAAGCTGAAGGTCTACTCGGGCGACCAGCACCCGCACGCTGCGCAGCAGCCGGTGCCGTTCGAGATCACCCAGGTCGCGCAGTAGTTCCGGCCACCCCCTAAGACGAAAAAGAATCTGAGGAGAATCGTGGCCGAGACCACCGTTGAGCAGCCGGTCGAAGAGACCGAGGTTGTCGACATCGAGAGCTACACCACCGAGTCCGACGCGCCCGTCGAGGGCGAGTACACCTCGGAGTCCACGGCGTCCCGCTTCGGCGACCCGCAGCCGGCCGCCGGCCTGGGCCGTCGCAAGAACGCCATCGCCCGCGTCCGGATCGTCCCGGGCTCCGGCAAGTGGAAGATCAACGGGCGTACGCTCGAGGACTACTTCCCGAACAAGGTGCACCAGCAGGAAGTCAACGAGCCCTTCAAGGTGCTCGAGCTCGACAACCGCTACGACGTGGTCGCCCGTATCTCGGGTGGCGGCGTCTCCGGTCAGGCCGGCGCCCTGCGCCTCGGCGTGGCCCGCGCCCTGAACGAGGCGGACGTGGACAACAACCGCGGCGCCCTGAAGAAGGCCGGCTTCCTCAAGCGCGACGACCGTGCGGTCGAGCGCAAGAAGGCCGGTCTCAAGAAGGCCCGTAAGGCCCCGCAGTACAGCAAGCGCTAATCTCGCGCTGCTGCTGTACTCCGAACGCCCCGGCGGCACGCTGTGTGCCGCCGGGGCGTTCGTTTATCACAGCCGTGGGCGTATAACGGCATAAGGCCTTCAACGGCTTGCATGCTCGGATGCTTATCGAAGCCTCAGCCGCTTCCGGACACTCGTCAGGGTCGAGGGTTTTGCGAAATGGCTCGGACGGTTTCTCGGGATTTCCGACAGTTCGGAGGACAGCAAGTGGGACGACTCTTCGGCACGGACGGCGTGCGTGGTGTTGCCAATGCGGATCTGACGGCCGAATTGGCTCTCGGTCTCTCCGTCGCGGCGGCACACGTACTGGCCGAGGCGGGCACGTTCGAGGGCCACCGGCCGGTGGCGATCGTCGGGCGGGACCCGCGCGCGTCCGGGGAGTTCCTGGAGGCCGCCGTGGTCGCGGGACTGGCCAGCGCGGGCGTGGACGTCCTGCGGGTCGGTGTGCTGCCCACCCCCGCGGTGGCGTATCTCACCGGCGTGCTCGGCGCCGACCTCGGCGTGATGCTGTCGGCCAGCCACAACGCCATGCCCGACAACGGCGTCAAGTTCTTCGCGCGCGGCGGTCACAAGCTCGCCGACGAGCTGGAGGACCGGATCGAGTCCGTCTACGAGGAGCACCGCACCGGCGCTCCCTGGGACCGTCCGACCGGTGCCGGCGTCGGCCGGGTCCGTGACTACGAGCCGGGCTTCGACCAGTACGTCGCCCACCTCATCAACGTGCTCCCGAACCGTCTTGAGGGGCTGAAGGTCGTCCTCGACGAGGCGCACGGCGCGGCTGCCCGGGTGTCGCCGGAGGCCTTCACGCGGGCCGGTGCCGAGATCATCACGATCGGTGCGGACCCGGACGGGCTCAACATCAACGACGGCTGCGGCTCGACCCATCTGGACCTCCTGAAGTCCGCCGTCATCGAGCACGGCGCCGACCTCGGCATCGCGCACGACGGTGACGCCGACCGCTGCCTGGCCGTGGACCACGCCGGTGCGGAGGTGGACGGCGACCAGATCCTGGCCGTACTGGCGCTGGCGATGCGGGAGCGTTCCGCGCTGCGCTCGGACACCGTGGTGGCGACGGTGATGTCCAACCTGGGCTTCAAGCTCGCCATGGAGCGCGAGGGTGTCTCCCTGGTGCAGACGGCGGTCGGTGACCGTTACGTCCTGGAGGAGATGAAGGAGCACGACTACGCCCTCGGCGGCGAGCAGTCGGGGCACGTCATCATCCTCGACCACGCGACCACCGGTGACGGCACGCTGACCGGTCTGCTGCTGGCCGCCCGCATCGCCCAGAGCGGTCGTACGCTCCAGGACCTCGCGTCCGTCATGGAGCGGCTGCCGCAGGTGCTCATCAATGTGCCGGACGTCGACAGGTCGCGGGTGAAGACCTCCGCCGAGCTGGCCACGGCCGTCGCCGACGCCGAGCGTGAACTCGGCGCCACCGGCCGGGTGCTGCTCCGTTCGTCCGGCACCGAGCCGCTGGTCCGGGTCATGGTCGAGGCCGCCGACATCGACCACGCGCGGTCGGTGGCCGGGCGGTTGGCCGATGCGGTGAAGTCCGCGCTCGGTTAACCGAGTTGCGGGACGGTGCGTGCGCGCTGCCTCGCCCAGAACCACTTCTGGGTGAGCAGCGTGAGCGTGCCGGCGAGCACGATGCCGCCGAGGTTGGCGAGCAGCTGCCAGGTGGAGCCCCAGGTCTGGGAGAAGTCCGTGTAGCTGAAGGCGACCGCCGCGTTGGCGGCCGCCGGGACCGTGGTGACCGAGATCGCGACGCCGATGAGCGCGCCCGACTTGGCCGAGGTGAGGGACAGGGTCCCCGCGATGCCGGCCAGGAACGCCACCACGAAGGACATCCAGTCCGGCTTCCAGATGAAGGCGGTGTTGGGCCGGGCCGCCTCCACCATCGACTTCTCGAAGAGCCCGAAGGCGTCCAGCAGCCAACTGAAGCCCGCGGTCAGCACCATGGCGATCGCGAACCCGGCGAGCAGCGCCCACAGCGACCGCCACACCAGGTGCGGGGCGCGTCGCACCAGGGCCGTGGAGATGCCGGCCAGCGGTCCGAACTCCGGTCCCACGGCCATGGCTCCCACGATCAGGATCGCGTTGTCGAGCATCACACCGCAGGCCGCGAGCATCGTCGCGACGGCGAGGAACGCGACGTAGGTGACGGTGAGCGTGGACTCCTCGTGCGTCGCGTCCGCCAGGTGCTCCCACAGCACCGCGTCCGCGCCCTCGCCCGGTGCCTCGTCCTCCGCCTTGTCGGCGCGCTTCGACAGCGACAGGTCGATGTTCTCGACCGCGATCGAGCCGGTCTTGTCCAGGTCCAACTTCCGCAGCGCGCCGATGAGTTCGTCGCCGGCCTCCCGTGCGACGTCGCACATCACGACGTCCCCGGCGGGGTTGCGGGCGGCGCCCGGGAGCACCACGAGGTGGGCGGTGCCGACCGTCGACTCGACGAGACGTACCACTTCCTCCGTGCGTTCGGCCGGTGTGATCAGGCGCAGATGCAGCATGGCGGCAGCGTAGCCGGGCCGGATTACAGCTTGCGCAGGCTAAGGCGCTGCACCTTGTGGTCCGGGCCCTTGCGGACGACGAGGGTCGCGCGGCCGCGCGTCGGGGCCACGTTCTCCAGCAGGTTGACCTTGTTGATGGTCCGCCAGGTGCTGCGGGCGTAGTCCAGGGCCTCCTCCTCTGAGACCTGGGTGTACTTGAGGAAGTACGAGGACGGGTTCTGGAAGGCGGTCGCGCGCAGCTTGCGGAAGCGGTTGAGGTACCAGGCCTCGATGTCCTCGGCGCGGGCGTCCACGTACACGCTGAAGTCGAAGTAGTCGGCGAGACCGACGCGGGTGCGGCCGTCCTTGCCGGGCAGGGCGGGCTGGAGCACGTTCAGGCCCTCGACGATCAGGATGTCGGGGCGGCGCACGGTCAGCTTCTGGCCGGGGACGATGTCGTAGATGAGGTGCGAGTAGACGGGGGCCGTCACCTCGTCCTTGCCGGCCTTGATGTCCGCGACGAAGCGGGTCAGGGCGCGCCGGTCGTAGGACTCGGGGAAACCCTTCCGCGACATCAGGCCGCGGGCCTCCAGCTCCTTGGTGGGCAGCAGGAAGCCGTCCGTGGTGACCAGCTCGACCCGCGGATGCTCCGGCCAGCGGGAGAGCAGGGCCTGGAGGAGCCGGGCCACGGTGGACTTGCCTACGGCCACGGAGCCGGCGACGCCTATGACGAACGGGGTGCCCGCCTGGGAGCCCTTCTCGCCGAGGAAGGTGTTCAGGGCGCCTCTGAGCCCGTCCGTGGCACCCACGTACAGGTTCAGCAGTCTGGACAGCGGCAGATAGATGTCCCGCACCTCGTCGAGGTCGATGACATCGCCCAGACCGCGCAGCTTCTCGACCTCCTCGGCGTTCAGCGGGAGCGGCGTCTTTTCGCGCAGGGCGCTCCACTCGGCACGGGTGAGGTCGACGTAGGGAGTCGCCTCCGGCCTGGACCGGTGGGCGCTCCGCGGCAACGAGGAGACCGGAGAGATCACAGTCCATTGTTACGGGGATTTGAACGGGATGGCGGGTGGGGTCCGTCACGCACGGCCGGGTGAGACCTGGCCGAATCCCTGGACCGGCACAGCGGACAGGGATACGTTCCCGCCATCCGGGAAGCGAGCCGCGTCCCGGAACACTGGGGGGTTGGGAGTGGCGACCGCCATGCACATCCGTGACTTCGTACGCCGTCGACCCGCACCCGCGCATCCGCCCACGCACTCGGACCTGGCCGCACGGGTGTGCAGCGAGCTGGCCGCCGACCTGCCGGACGAGGACGTGGGCGAGGACCTCGACGACTGTCTCGCCCTGTACGAGCTGGGCAGCAAGCCGCGCTGCGAGGAGGTCGAGTACCTCGGGATGGTCCAGGAGGCGATCGAGCGGATCGAGCGCGGGGAGTGACTCCGGGGGAGTGACCCGCGGGTGCCCCCGGCTCGGGACGGCCCGGAGCTGCGCGTGGGGGTGGTCGTACCGGGCCCTGGCGGAATTTCCGATATCGGGCACGGAGTGCCGGGGTGGGGCGAGTGGCTGCCCTTAGGCTGCCGCCATGTGCGGAATCGTGGGATACGTGGGGTCGCAGTCGGCACTCGATGTGGTCGTCGCCGGACTGAAGCGGCTGGAGTACCGGGGGTACGACTCGGCCGGTGTCGCGGTGCTCGCGGACGGTGGCCTGGCCGCCGCGAAGAAGGCCGGGAAGCTGGTCAACCTGGAGAAGGAGCTCGTCGACCGGCCCCTGCCGACCGGATCGACGGGGATCGGACACACCCGCTGGGCCACCCACGGCGGCCCCACGGACGAGAACGCGCACCCCCATCTGGACAACGCGGGCCGCGTCGCCGTCGTCCACAACGGGATCATCGAGAACTTCGCCGCGCTGCGCGCCGAACTGGCCGAGCGCGGGCACGAGCTGACCTCGGAGACCGACACCGAGGTGGTCGCGCATCTGCTCGCCGAGGAGTTCTCCTCGTGCGCGGACCTGGCGGAGTCGATGCGGCTGGTCTGCCGCCGGCTCGACGGCGCGTTCACGCTGGTCGCCGTGCACGCGGACGAGCCCGACGTGGTCGTGGGGGCGCGGCGGAACTCGCCGCTCGTGGTGGGCGTGGGGGAGGGCGAGGCCTTCCTCGCTTCGGACGTCGCCGCGTTCATCGCCCACACGCGGTCGGCGATCGAGCTGGGCCAGGACCAGGTGGTCGAGCTGCGCCGGAACGGCGTGACGGTCACCGGCTTCGACGGCCGGCCCGCCGACGTCCGGTCGTACCACGTCGACTGGGACCTCTCGGCGGCCGAGAAGGACGGCTACGACTACTTCATGCTGAAGGAGATCGCCGAGCAGCCCAAGGCGGTCGCCGACACCCTGCTGGGCCGCATCGACGCGGCGGGTTTCCTGACCCTGGACGAGGTGCGGATCCCTACGGCGGTCCTTCGCGAGGTCGACAAGGTCGTCATCGTGGCCTGCGGTACGGCGTTCCACGCCGGGTTGATCGCCAAGTACGCCATCGAGCACTGGACGCGGGTGCCGTGCGAGGTGGAGCTGGCCAGCGAGTTCCGCTACCGCGATCCGATCCTGGACCAGCAGACCCTGGTCATCGCCATCTCGCAGTCCGGCGAGACCATGGACACGCTGATGGCGCTGCGGCACGCCCGTGAGCAGGGCTCCAAGGTGCTGGCGATCTGCAACACGAACGGGTCGACGATTCCGCGCGAGTCGGACGCGGTGCTCTACACGCACGCGGGGCCCGAGGTCGCCGTCGCGTCCACGAAGGCGTTCCTCACGCAGCTCGTCGCCTGTTATCTGGTGGCGCTCTACCTCGGCCAGGTGCGCGGCACCAAGTGGGGCGACGAGATCCAGGCGGTCATCCGGGACCTGGCGGAGATCTCCGGTTCGGTCGAGCGGGTCCTGGAGACCATGGAGCCGGTACGGGAGCTGGCGCGCTCCCTCGCCGACAAGAACACGGTGCTGTTCCTGGGGCGGCACGTGGGCTATCCGGTGGCCCTCGAAGGCGCCCTGAAGCTCAAGGAACTGGCGTACATGCACGCCGAGGGCTTCGCGGCGGGCGAGTTGAAGCACGGGCCGATCGCGCTGATCGAGCAGGACCTGCCGGTCGTCGTGGTCGTCCCCTCACCGCGCGGCCGCTCGGTCCTGCACGACAAGATCGTCTCCAACATCCAGGAGATCCGGGCGCGGGGCGCTCGCACGATCGTGATCGCGGAGGAGGGGGACGAGACGGTCGTGCCGTACGCGGACCATCTGATCCGCGTCCCGGTGACGCCGACGCTGCTCCAGCCGCTGGTCACCACCGTCCCGCTACAGGTCTTCGCCTGCGAGCTGGCCACCGCCCGCGGCAACGAGGTGGATCAGCCGCGGAACCTGGCGAAGTCGGTGACGGTGGAGTAGTTCTTCAGGGCGCTGAGGAAGGTGGTGAAGGCGCCGGTTGGGAAGGTGAGGGGTGCGGCGGTCGGGGTCTTGGAGTCGCGGATGGCTATGTGGGTGGTGGAGTTCGCGATCTCCACGCAGTTGTTGCCGTCGCCGCCGCCGGAGTAGGACGACTTCCGCCAGTTGTCGGGGGTGGTCACCGTGTGCCTCACGCTTCCTTGGCCAGCCTGTGGATGAAGTCACGCGAACGCTCGGGGTCGAGAGACGCGGCTTCTACTCTACGGAAGAGTGTTCGAAAGACGCCGAGTTGGGCCTCGGAATCGACGAATGCCGTCCCGTGAGGTGCGTCGCGAACGGCGGTGTCCAGCTTGGGTACGCGACCGCCCGCCAACATCATGGTGCTCCACGTTCCGCCGAAGTCGTCCAGGTCGAAGGGGATGACGCGCACCGTGATGTGGTCCGCCTCGGAGAGTTCGAGGACACGGGCGAGTTGGGCGCGGGAGGTGGCGCGGTCGCCGACCCTGATGCGCAGTGCTGCCTCGTGGATGACGGCCTCGTAAGGGGTGGGCGCGGTCTCCTTGAGGATTACCTTGCGGTGCATGCGGTGACGGACCCGCAACTCCAGGTCGCCTTGGGGGAGTTCAGGGATCCTGGACGAGAAGGCGGCGCGGGCGTAGTCGTCAGTCTGAAGCAGGCCGGGAATGAACAGGAACTCGACATCACGGCGGAACGTGGCGTGATGTTCCAGCTCTGCGATGTCCAGAAACGCAGTGGGCAGCAGTCCCCGGTACTCCTCCCACCAGCCTTTGGTCCGGTCGATCGCCATGGCGGCCAGGGCATCGATCAATTCGTGGTCCGAGCAGGCGTAGTTGGCCGCAAGGCGGCGCAGTCGTTCCTCACTCACGCCCGTGAGACCGGATTCGATGTGGCTGATCTGGACGTGGCTCACTCCGAGCAGCGCGGCTGACTCGCGGGCGGCGAGTCCTGCCGCGTCGCGGAGCCTGCGCAGTTCGATCGCCAGGCGCATCTGACGTGCTGTGGGTTCGCGCCTCAGAACCATCGATTGCTCCTCGTTCAACTGCCCTGCCGGTGTGGCTCGTTCGAGGGCAGATTACGCGATCGGCTTGCTCCGGATTAGATGTTAGGTCTACCGTCAGTGACGCGACGCACACTCTGCGGAACCCGGGGTTACCGGAAGCGCACCGCCCCGTCCTGCCATGACGGTTGCGGCAATGTCACCGCCCGCCATCCGCAACTCCCCTCTTGCCGAACGGAGTTGACGCATGTCCGAAAACGAACCCGACGCCTCCTGGGAGTACTCCCTCTACATCCCGAACGATCTCCGCGCCGTCACCGTCTGCCGCCGTACCCTCCGCCTGATCCTGACCATGCACGGACTGATCGGACTCGTCGACACCGCGGAGCTCCTCGCGGCGGAGCTGGTCGCCAACGCCGTACGCCATACCAAGGGGCCGGCCGCACTGCGGGTGCGCTGGTCGGCGGGGGTGCTGCGGATCGGGGCGTGGGACGCGGACCCGCAGCCGCCCGAACCACCGAGGGTGCTGGAGCAGCTCGGCGAGGCGGAGGAGGGGCGGGGGCTCGCGCTGGTCCGCGCGTGCTCGGACCTGTGGGGGTGGCAGCCGCTGTCCAGGTTCGGCAGCCGCGGCAAGTACGTGTGGTGCGAACTCGCCCGGGCGGCGGGCTAGCTCTTCGCGTCCGGCTTCCAGTTCTGGACGAGGAGCCCGAGCAGCACCACGTCCAGGAACTCGCCCATCACCCAGGCCGAGGAGCGCAGTACGCCCTCGCGGACGAAGCCGTTGCGCTCGGCGGAGCGCAGCATCGCGGTGTTGTCCGCCGGCGTCTCGATCTGCACGCGCTGCAGGCCACGTACGACGAAACCGTAGTGGCACAGCACCGCGACCACGTCGGTGCCGTAGCCCTTGCCGCGGGCGGACTGCAGCAGGCCCAGCCCGATGTGCGCGGACCGGTTGTGGTTGTCGATGCCCCACAGCACGGCGGTGCCGACCAGGGAACCGCCCGCCAGTTCCACCACGGAGAACGGGACGTGACCCTGCTCCTTGTCGTCCACCACGAGCGGCGAGTCCTTCGAGCCGGGCGTGATCGGCCGCCATGGGCTGCCTTGGGCGCGTGAGTGGCTGACCACGTCGTCGTAGAGCTCGGTCTGCAGGACCGGGATGTCGTCCTCGTGCCTGGCCCTGCCTTGCGGCCGCTTAGCATGCAGGTTGCCTATCCGACCGGTCCGGCCGGCGGCAAACCAGGGAGCGGTCGTCTGCCTGGGCCTTGGATCAGTCCGTAACCCGTTGGTGCACCGCCTGCCGGGAGGCAGCGAAGGCCGGCGGGAGCTGCCGCCAGGTGCAACTGGTTGATTCAGCGGTGGGGCAGGTGGCGGAGCGAGTCGGTTACGTGGTCATCCGTGCTCTCGCTGCATGTGCTCGTTGACGGTGTCGATGAGTTCCTGAAGATGGCTGCGGCTGGCCCATGAGAGTCGCTCCTTGAGCGCATCCGGACCCGGAAAGAGGACGAGTGCTCGCTGCGCTTCCGTGGTGTATGCGGCGGCACGTTCGTGGCAATAGGGGTGCTCGCTCGTTACGGCGGCACGCACGGCAGCAGCGAAGTCTTGACCTCCCTCGTCCATGAGGATCCCATCGAATCCAAACAGATACGGGAACGTCCGCAGGAATTCCCGACTGCCCATGGGGAGTTCCCAGTACTCGGGTGCCGGCTGCCGGTCGAGGACTCGAGTGATCTCGGCGAGCATGCGCAGATACTCCGCCGGGTCCATGTCGCCGGATGCCCGCTTGACTTTGTCTTGGAAGTGAGACGGAAACGACTCCAGTCCAGGAGTGCACTCGATGTGATCAGCGATAATTTCCAGGATTCCGGTGGCCGCATAAACGGAGCAGTTCCAGTGCGCGAGCCAATCCCCGGTGACGGCTCGGATGTATCGCTGGATTTCATCGTCCAGGGACAGCTCTCCTTTGGACTCTTGAGCTACGACAGCGATTTCCAAAAGTCGCACTGCAGGGCCGTCCGAGAGCAACGACGGGGGGAATGGGCGCACGTTTACCACCTGTCCTAGGGCGCCTTGTGGGGCATGGCTGTGAGAATGATGAAGGGAGGCTCCAAGCCCACCTTGTAGATCAGGCGGACCTGGACCCAGCTCATATCTGTCGCCTTGGCCTGCATGCCGTCATTATCATAGTCGTCACGCGAGACGCTGTGCCCGGCAGACTGCCCTGGGAATTCTTTATAGAGCGGAGGCTGGAGCTCTGACCTGTTCGGATCGTAATTTGGGTTGTTCTTGATCTTATTTTCGACGCTCTTGGTCCACGCGTCAATTCGATCCGCGTTATCGATATCCTCTATTGTTGCGGTGGTGAATTTCTGGGCAGAGGCGAGGCTATGGAATGCAGACGCGGCTGGCGCGTTGCTCTGGTCACGTAAACGCGTCCTCAGCTGATCGTCCGTGAGGCCGACGTGCTTGTCGATGACGTGACTGTTGAACATTCCTTCCTGGCTTGCCAAATCCAACGGAAAGTACATATTGTCCGGATCGAGCCCCGGGACGGTGAATCGGTGCTCTCTTTTGAACTCGTTGAGCGATCGCGAGCCGAATGCCTCCGCGCGTGCCTCTTCGGCGGCGTAGGTGGGCACACTGCGTTTGGCCTCTTCCAGCGCGCCCTTGAGCTTGGCCAAGTCGTCGGCGTAGCCGTGTATCTCGCGGTTGTACGAGTCGACGGTGTGGTTGAGGCGGCCCGTGTCGATGTTGGCGATGAACTCCACGGCTAGTTCGGGGAGTTCGGCGACCTTCTTGAGGGCGTCCAGCACGCCTTGTACTTCGAAGGTCTTCTTGGCCGCGTCCTTGTAGACGGCGGTGATGGTGGATCTGACCTTGGTCACTTCCGCGCTGACCGCGTCGCATGCCCTCGCGATGTCGCGAGCGGTGTCCTGCAGGACGTCCAGCGCGGGCTGTTGGCCGTCCTTGTGGGCCCATTTGTAGGTGTGGTGTTCCTTGCCCCAGGCCGTGGTGCCCCAGATGGCCGAGCAGAACTGCTTCATCGCGTTCTGCCACTCGTCGTGTCCCGGCGCGGAGTTGGTGATGTAGGCGATGGCGTCGTCGAAGGTGTCCGCGGACTTCTTGGCGTCTGTGGCCGCCCGGCGCCAGGCCTGCGCGATCTTCGGCAGGTCGACGTCGTCCCCGCCGGGCGTGATGTCGGCGACCTTTCCATGCCGCAGCGCGTGGTTGAGGATCGGGCGCAGGATGTGGTCGCCGACCGTGCTCACCACGCCGGAGACGTCGTCGATGATCGCGTTGCCCCAGCCGTCTTCGGCGGGAGCGTTGCCCCAGCCGAGTTCGGCGACCGGGCCGCCCGCGCCGGCCTTCTTGAGGACGGCGGGCGGATTCTTCTTCACCACGGCCGGTGTCAGGACATTGGTCGCGTGTTCTGCCTCGGCGTAGTTGTTCGCGGTGACGGTGAGGCCTACGGCGGCGCCGCCGACGCCGCCCGTTGCCGCGTCCCACACCTCCAGGAACAGGCCGGCGACTTCGGCGTACGTCTTCGCGAAGGTCTCCGGACCCGTTCCGCAGCCTGCCGCGTGCTCGTAGCCGTCGAGGGTGTCGACGAGGCTCCTGGCCCGGTCGGCGAAGTCGTACTGGGCGTTCCGCAGCGTGTAGGACGCGTAGTACACGTGCTAGGGCTGGACGTCGAAGCCGACGGAGTTGCCCGGCGGGGCGGGCTTCATCGCGACCAGCTCGTTGGAGCGCTGCTGGCGTTCCGAACCCGGGTCCTGGCGCGAGATGTCCTTGCCCTGGGGATCCGTGAGCGAGCCCGGGGAAGGCGCAGGGGCCGGGGTTGAGCCGGACGACGGCGAACCGGACGGCGGGGCCGGCAGGGTTCCTCCGCCCGTCGGGGCCGACGGTGTCGCGGAAGGCGACGGCGAAGGTGTGGACATCAGGCGGCACCCCGTCACATCGGCATCTCACGTCACTTACTGTTCCAACAAGTCTACGGACAGCGGTTATCCGTTCGACTGCACCTCCCGGCCGGCCGCGGGGTCGACGCACCAGTAGGCCGTACCCACATGCCCCTAAGGTGCTCCGCATGAGCATCATCGGGGTTGGTATCGACGTGGCCGAGATCGATCGGTTCGCGGCCTCCTTGGAGCGCACGCCCGGGATGGCCCAACGGCTGTTCGTGGAGAGCGAGTTGCTGCTGCCGAGCGGTGAGCGCCGGGGCGTCGCGTCGTTGGCCGCGCGGTTCGCCGCGAAGGAGGCGCTGGCCAAGGCGTTGGGCGCCCCGGCGGGGCTGCACTGGACCGACGCGGAGGTCTTCGTCGAGGACAGCGGGCAGCCGCGGCTGCGGGTGAAGGGGACGGTGGCCGCCCGGGCGGCCGAGCTGGGCGTCCGCTCCTGGCATGTCTCCCTGAGCCATGACGCGGGGGTGGCCTCGGCGGTGGTGGTCGCGGAGGGATGACAGCGGAACGACCGGCCCGCGTGCGGCCACGAGGGCTTCCGGGGGAGACTCGACGGCATGCGAACTGCGTACAGCGTGGAGACCGTAAGGACGGCTGAGCGGGAGCTGATGGCGCGGCTCCCGGAGGGAGCTTTGATGCAGCGCGCGGCTGCCGGACTGGCCGCGGCCTGCGCGCAGTTGCTGGGGCGGGTGTACGCCAGCCGGGTCGTGCTGCTGGTCGGCAGCGGGGACAACGGCGGGGACGCCCTGTACGCGGGGGCGCGGCTGGCCCGGCGCGGTGCCGGTGTCACCGCGGTGCTGCTGGCCCCCGAACGGACCCATGCCGGGGGCCTCACCGCCCTGCTGCGCGCGGGCGGCACCCAGGCCGCACCCGACGCCGCCGAACCCCTGATCCGGCGGGCCGGCCTGATCGTCGACGGCATCGTCGGCATCGGCGGCAAGGGCGGACTGCGGCCGGATGCCGCACGGCTGGCCGCCCTGGCCGAGGAGTCACGGGCCGCGGTCGTCGCCGTGGACCTGCCGAGCGGTGTCGAGGCCGACACCGGCGAGGTCACGGGCGCGGCCGTCCGCGCCGATCTGACGGTGACCTTCGGGACGCACAAGCCGGGCCTGCTGATCGATCCGGCGCGCGAGTACGCCGGTTCCGTACGCCTCGTCGACATCGGGCTCGATCTGCCGGAGGAGGCCGCGCTGGAGGCGCTGCAGCACGCTGACGTCGCGGCACGCCTGCCCGTGCCGGGGGCGGAGAGCGACAAGTACCGGCGGGGCGTGGTGGGCATCGCGGCCGGGTCGGCGCGCTATCCGGGCGCCGCCGTGCTCGCCGTGTCCGGTGCGCTGCGAGGCGGCGCGGGTGCGGTGCGGTACGTCGGGCCCGCGGGGAACGCGGTGATCGCCCGGTTCCCCGAGACGCTCGTGTCGGACAAGGGACCCCGGCAGGCGGGCCGCGTCCAGGCATGGGTCGTCGGACCCGGCGCCGGGGAGGACGCGGCCATGGTCGCCGAGGTCCTCGAAGCGGACGTCCCCGTCCTGGTGGATGCGGACGGACTGCGCTTCGCGGACCGGGATCTCGTACGACGGCGTACGGCGCCGACGCTGATGACCCCGCACGCCGGCGAGGCCGCCGCCCTGCTCGGCGTCGCCCGCGAGGAGGTCGAGCGGGCCCGGTTGACGTCGGTGCGCGAACTCGCGGCGCTCTACGGAGCGACGGTGCTGCTCAAGGGGTCGACGACGGTGGTCGCCGACCCCGGGGGCGGGGCGGTACGGGTGAACTCGACGGGCACGTCCTGGCTGGCCACCGCCGGGAGCGGGGACGTGCTGTCCGGGCTCACCGGATCGCTCCTCGCGGCGGGCCTTTCGGCGCTGGACGCGGGAAGCGTGGGGGCGTATCTCCACGGGCTCGCGGGCCGGTTCGCCGCGGACGGGGCGCCGATGGGGGCCCACGATGTCGCCGACGCCATTCCGGACGCCTGGCGGGACGTGCGGGACTGAGGCGGCGGGGGGCCTCTCCCCACGCCGGACGGGCTAAAAGGCGCGGTCCTTCCGCGCGGCACCCGCCGTCCCGCGCCCGCGGTGCGTATCGCTGGTCACATGATCAGCACACGTATGACGGTCCGGGGCGGTGCGCTGCTGCTCGCGTTGGTGGTCGTACTGCCCGTGGGAAGTGCCCTGGCCGAGCCGGGACCGCCCGCGCCCGGACCCGGTAGTGAGCTGGTTCCGGGCGTCGCGCCGGGGCCGCAGCAGCCGTGGCAGGTGGACACACCCGATCAGATGCTCGCGCCGAAGGTCTACACGCCCACCGCCGAGGAGGACGCGGTCGAGCCCAGGGACGTGGCGCCCGGGGCCGCCGTCCTCGTCGAGTACGTACCGCTCGGCGACGCGGCCGCAGGCAAGGCCGTGGCCTGCACCCAGCGGACCGGGCCGCACCAGCGGCAGGTCGAACGGTGGCTGAAGCTGACGGTGGACGGCAAGCAGTCGGCGAGCGACTGCCGGGCCATCCGCGCGTTCCAGCGGAAGCACGGCATCAAGCCCGACAGCGGTTTCGCCGGACCCGTCACCTGGGCCCAGATGCGGCTCCTGTCGGCCAAGAAGAACCCGAACGCCGCCGGGAAGTGTCCGGTGCGCACCCAACGCGTCGCCTGCGTGGACCTCGCCCGCCAGCTGACCTGGGTGCAGAAGGGCGGGACAGTCGTCTTCGGGCCCGTCCCGATGCGCAGCGGGCGGGCCGGGTACCGGACCCGGACCGGCTGGCACAAGATCTACTGGAAGCACAAGAACCACTGGTCGACGCTGTACAACTCGCCCATGCCGTACAGCCAGTTCTTCGACGGGGGACAGGCCTTCCACGCCATCTACGGCAGCATCTACGACCCGAACGGCTCCTGGGGCTGTGTGAATCTGCGGCTCGCCGACGCCCGCGCGCTGTGGGGCGTCCTGAAGAAGGGCGACGGGGTGTACGTCTGGGGCCGCCGGGCCGGCACCTGAGCGGACGCGCGTTACCGGCGTCTGGGCCCACTCGCGTTCCCGGGGGGTGGGCCGACTCGCGCTCCCGGCGTGGGGGCCGACCGGAGGGTTCCGGCACCTGGGCCGACGGGCGCACGGCCGTGCTCCCGGGCGCCTGAGCCGACGGCCGTGCTTCCGGCGCCCGAGCCGACCGGCGCGTTCCCGCCACCTGAGCCGGCAGACGGGCGGCCGCCACGGGAGTGGGCACACCCGGTGGGTCACCCACGGCGGCGGGGGCGTTGTCGCACCCCTCTGAGACACTGGGGGCGCCATGACTGAGACAGCACCCCTGCGCGCCCGCGCCGAGATCGACCTGGCCGCCCTGCGCGCCAATGTGCGGACCCTGCGCGCCCTGGCGCCGGGCGCGGCCCTCATGGCCGTCGTGAAATCGGACGCGTACGGCCACGGGGCCGTGCCGTGCGCCCGCGCGGCCGTGGAGGCAGGTGCCGGCTGGCTGGGCACCGCCACCCCGGAAGAGGCCCTGGCGCTGCGCGCGGCCGGGCTGACCGGCCGCATCATGTGCTGGCTCTGGACCCCCGGCGGTCCCTGGAAGCAGGCCGTCGAGGCCGACCTGGACGTGTCGCTCAGCGGGATGTGGGCCCTGCGGGAGGTCGTCGCCGCGGCCCGGGACGCGGGCACCCCCGCGCGCGTGCAGCTCAAGGCCGACACCGGCCTCGGGCGCAACGGCTGTCAGCCCGCCGACTGGCCCGAGCTGGTCACGGAGGCGCTGCGCGCCGAGCGGGACGGGCTCGTCCGCGTCACCGGCCTGTGGTCCCACTTCGCCTGCGCCGACGAGCCGGGCCACCCCTCCATCGAGGCCCAACTCACCTCTTTCCGCGAGCTGGTGGCGTACGCCGAGGAGCAGGGCGTCCGCCCCGAGGTGCGGCACATCGCCAACTCGCCCGCCACCCTGACCCTTCCCGAGAGCCACTTCGACCTCGTCCGCACGGGGATCGCGCTCTACGGTATCTCGCCGAGCCCCGAGATCGGCACCCCGGCCGACTTCGGACTGCGCCCGGTGATGACGCTCAGCGCCTCGCTCGCCCTGGTCAAGCACGTACCGGCGGGCCACGGCGTCAGCTACGGACATCACTACGTCACCCCCGGCGAGACGACTCTCGGCCTCGTCCCGGTCGGCTACGCGGACGGCATCCCGCGCCACGCCTCCGGCACCGGCCCGGTGCTGATCGGCGGCAAGTGGCGGACGATCGCGGGCCGGGTCGCGATGGACCAGTTCGTGGTCGACCTGGGCGGCGACCTGCCCGAGGCCGGCGACCAGGCGATCCTCTTCGGTCCCGGCGACCGCGGTGAGCCGACCGCCGAGGACTGGGCGCAGGCGGCCGGCACGATCGCGTACGAAATCGTCACCCGCATCGGAACCCGCGTCCCGCGCGTCTACGTGAATGAGGGACAAGAGGAACAAGCGGAGCAGAACGCATGACGGATCACGCGCAGGGCGAACACGGCACAAGGTGAAGAAGCAACAACACAGGTAACCCGCATACGGTGACCTGCACAGGACAACAGGACATGGCGAGCCGGGCGACCCTCCCGGTCCCACCGTCCGCGGCACCACCCGACCCAGACGACAGGCCGAACGACACTCGGCACTCCGGCGAAGAGGAGCGGTACGTGAGCGAGAGCAGCGCGGAGGCCGCCGCGGACGTCGCCGCAGCGGCCGTCGCCTCCGCCGCAGGGAACTGGCGCCGGGCCGGTGTCGCCGGCGCCGCGATAGGCGTCGTCGCGGCGGGCGCCGCCGCCGGAGTCGCGCTCGAGCGGCTCACGGTCGGCCGCGGGATGCGCCGGAAGGCACGCCTCGCGCTCGACTCGACGGGCCCGTACGGCTCGCTGCGGGGCACCCCCGGCAAGGCGATCGCGGACGACGGCACCGAGCTGTACTACGAGGTGGACGACGTGGAGACGGACACCTCGCTCTCCCCGCGCCGCCGCCGGCTCTTCGGACGCAAGGCCCCCGCCCCGGTCACCGTCGTCTTCAGCCACGGCTACTGCCTCAACCAGGACTCCTGGCACTTCCAGCGGGCCGCGCTGCGCGGTGTGGTGCGCACGGTGCACTGGGACCAGCGCAGCCACGGGCGGTCCGGCCGGGGCGTCGACCAGGTCGAGCACGAGACGCCGGTCACCATCGACCAGCTCGGCCAGGACCTGAAGGCCGTCATCGACGCGGCCGTGCCCGAGGGCCCCATCGTGCTCGTCGGACACTCCATGGGCGGCATGACGATGATGGCCTTCGCCGACCAGTACCCCGAGCTGATCCGCGACCGCGTCGTCGCGGTCGCCCTCGTCGGTACGTCGTCCGGGCGGCTCGGCGAGGTCAACTTCGGGCTGCCGGTCGCGGGCGTCAACGCCGTGCGGCGCGTACTGCCCGGCGTACTGAAGGCGCTGGGTCAACAGGCCGCCCTGGTGGAGCGGGGGCGGCGGGCCACGGCCGATCTGTTCGCGGGGATCATCAAGCGGTACTCGTTCGCCAGCCGGGACGTCGACCCGGCGGTCGAGCGGTTCGCCGAGCGGATGATCGAGGGCACGCCGATCGACGTGGTCGCCGAGTTCTACCCGGCGTTCACCGAGCACGACAAGACCGAGGCCCTGGTGCACTTCACCGGGATGCCCGTCCTCGTCCTGGCCGGCGTCAAGGATCTGGTGACCCCGAGCGAGCACAGCGAGGCCATCGCGGACCTGCTCCCGGACGCCGAACTGGTGCTCGTACCGGACGCCGGGCACCTGGTGATACTGGAGCATCCCGAGGTCGTCATAGACCGTCTCGCCGACCTTCTGATGCGCGCGGGTGCCGTGCCGGCAGGAGCTACCGTGGGTGGCTATGGAAGCACCAGCAGCAGCGCACAACCAGGCTGAGCCCACCGTGGGCTCGGCTCACCACCCGGCCGAGCCCGCCGTGGAGGGCGTCAGCGTCCGGATGACCGTCACCTCCCCCGAACAGATGCGGGAGCTGGGTCGCCGCCTCGCCGAACTGCTGCGCGCGGGCGACCTCGTGATGCTGAACGGGGAGCTCGGCGCGGGCAAGACGACACTGACGCGCGGACTCGGCGAGGGGCTCGGCGTCCGGGGCGCCGTCACGTCGCCGACCTTCGTCATCGCGCGCGTCCACCCCTCCCTCGTGGACGGGCCGCCGCTGGTGCACGTGGACGCGTACCGCCTGGGCGGCGGGCTTGACGAGATGGAGGACCTCGACCTCGACGTCTCGCTGTCCGACTCGGTGATCGTCGTGGAGTGGGGCGAGGGCAAGGTCGAGGAGCTCACCGACGACCGGCTGCACCTCGTGATCCACCGCGCGGTCGGGGACACGACGGACGAGGTACGACACGTCACGCTGACCGGCCTCGGCGAGCGGTGGGCCACGGCCGACCTGAGCGCGCTCACGGCGTGATCGGCCCGCCCGGCCCGATCGCACCGGGCCGGGCCCCGCGCCACCCCCTGCTGCCCGTCGGCGACGCGCGCCACCCGCTGTCCGTCCGCTGACGCGCGCCACCCTCTGCCGTCTGTCGCGATGGGCGCCGCCCGCTGTCCGTCCGCTCCGCCGATGCGCGCTGCCCGCCGTCGGCGCGGGCTCCGCGCTGCCCGCGGGGTGCCACGCCACCCCGTCCGCCGCGGAATTGATGAACGTTCCGACAAGACGTCGGCAACCTGTTGCGCCCGGCGTCCCGGGCGTGGTCACATGGATACCAGTTCGTAGTTAGGTCTACCTAACCACGCTTGCCCCCGCGGCCCCAGGAGGCGTCCATGCCGGCTTCAGAACGAGACGACGCACCGCGCGCGGTCGCCGGGGTGTCCATGCGGGACCTGCTGGCGTCCTGCGCGGCCGCCGCCGCGGTGTCCACCCCGCCGAGCGCGCCCCTGCCCGAGGCCGCGCGCATGCCGCAGGAGCGCCGAGAAGCCGCGTGACACGCCTGCCGGACGCGCGCGCATCCGTCATTACGTGATGGCGTACGGCGTTGCGTGATGCCGGGCAGCGTTGCGTGATGGCGTACAGCGATACGTGATGGCGTACGGCACTGCTTGGCGGCGTACGGCCCCGGCCCTACTTGATGACGACGACCTTCACGCCGATCGTGGCGAACGCCCACATCGCGTCGCCGTCCTCGCGGGACTCCCGGATGCCGCCCGTCTTGGCGGCCGAGTCGGGCTTGGCCGTCGAGCCGCTGACCGCCGCGCTGAATCCGATCGCAACACCGTCGTTCGCGGCGAACCGCACGACGTGCTCGATCGGGGTGCCGTCCGAGCCGGTGATCGCGTTCGACCGCGAGGTCACCTTGTAGGCGGCGGGGAGCGGATCGACCGTACTGGGAGTGACCTTGAAGCTGCGCTGGACCTTGTTGGTCGCGGCGACCAGCCAGACGCGGTCGTCGTCGACCGAGTAGACGACCCGCTCGCCGGTGCCGGAATCGGCGGGCAGCGCGGCCGGGTTCTTCTTGTCCCGGGGTGCCTTCGACGTGGCCTTGGGCGACTTGGCCGTGTGGGGTTTGCCCAGGTTGTCCGGCACGTTGGCCGACGCCTGGTAGGCGAGGAAGCCGACTGCGGCCACGGCCGCCACGGTGAGCCCGGCCACGATTCCCGAGCTGCTCCTAGCCACCTTGTGTGCCCACCTCTCGTACCACGTTCCTGCCCTGAACGTCCTCTGTGGTGACGGTAGCAGCCAGGGCGCGGCAGACCGGGGCGGCCGTGCGCCCGCCTCGGGCGCCGTAGGCTGTTTGCGTGCTCTTGCTCGCTCTGGATACCGCCACCCCCGCCGTCACCGTCGCCCTGCACGACGGCACGTCCGTCGTCGCCTCGTCGAGCCAGGTGGACGCGCGACGGCACGGGGAACTGCTGCTGCCCGCCGTCGACCGGGTCCTCACCGAGGCGGGCCGCCGGCTCGACGCCGTCACCGGCATCGTGGTCGGCGTGGGCCCCGGCCCCTACACCGGGCTGCGGGTCGGCCTGATGACCGCCGACACCTTCGGACTCGCCCTCGGTGTGCCCGTGCACGGCGTGTGCACCCTCGACGGCCTCGCGTACGCCTCCGACCTCGCCGAGCCCTTCGTGGTGGCGACGGACGCGCGCCGCAAAGAGGTCTACTGGGCGCGGTACGACAACGCCAGGACCCGGGTGACCGAGCCTGCCGTCGACCGGCCCGCGGACATCGCGGAGGCCCTCGCGGGCCTGCCCGCCGTCGGCGCAGGCGCCCTGCTCTACCCCGATGCCTTCCCGGTGGCCCGCGAGCCCGAGCACGTCTCGGCGGCGGCCCTGGCCTCGCTGGCCGCGGAGAGACTCGCGGCGGGCGAGGAACTGGCCGAACCCCGGCCGCTCTACCTGCGCCGCCCGGACGCCCAGGTACCCAAGAACTACAAGGTGGTCACCCCCAAGTGACGGTCGAGCTGCGCGAGATGCGCTGGTGGGACATCGATCCCGTACTGGAGCTCGAAAAGGACCTCTTTCCCGAGGACGCCTGGTCGCGGGGCATGTTCTGGTCCGAGCTGGCCCATGCGCGCGGGCCGGAGGCGACGCGCCGCTACCTCGTCGCCTTCGACGGCGAACGGCTCGTCGGATACGCGGGACTGGCGGCCGCCGGGGACCTCGGCGACGTACAGACCATCGCCGTCGCCCGCGAGCAGTGGGGCACCGGGCTGGGCGCGCGGCTGCTGACCGAGCTGCTGCGGGCCGCGAGCGCGTTCGAGTGCGCCGAGGTGATGCTCGAGTGCCGCGTCGACAACGTCCGCGCACAGAAGCTGTACGAGCGCTTCGGCTTCGAGGCCATCGGCTTCCGGCGCGGCTACTACCAGCCGGGGAACATCGACGCCCTGGTGATGCGCCTGCACATGGCGTCCGACGACGGCCCCGCGGCGGACGCCCCTTCCGGACCAGGAACACAAGCCGTACCAGGAACACAAGGAACCGAGATCAATGGCTGACTCGCGCGACGAACCCCTCGTCCTCGGCATCGAGACCTCCTGCGACGAGACCGGCGTCGGGATCGTCCGGGGCACCACGCTGCTCGCGGACGCGATCGCCTCCAGCGTCGACGAGCACGCCCGCTTCGGCGGGGTCGTGCCCGAGGTCGCCTCCCGGGCCCACCTGGAAGCGATGGTGCCGACCATCCAGCGGGCGCTGAAGGACGCGGGGGTGACGGCGAAGGACCTTGACGGGATCGCGGTGACCGCCGGGCCCGGACTCGCCGGCGCGCTGCTCGTCGGGGTCTCGGCGGCCAAGGCGTACGCGTACGCGCTGGGCAAGCCGCTCTACGGCGTCAACCACCTCGCCTCCCACATCTGCGTGGACCAGCTGGAGCACGGGGCGCTGCCCGAGCCGACGATGGCGCTGCTGGTGTCCGGCGGTCACTCGTCGCTGCTGCTGTCCACGGACATCACCTCGGACGTGCGGCCGATGGGCGCGACGATCGACGACGCGGCGGGCGAGGCCTTCGACAAGATCGCCCGCGTGCTGAACCTCGGCTTCCCCGGCGGCCCGGTCATCGACCGGTACGCCAAGGAGGGCGACCCGAAGGCGATCGCGTTCCCGCGCGGGCTCACCGGGCCCCGCGACCCGGCGTACGACTTCTCCTTCTCCGGGCTGAAGACGGCCGTGGCGCGCTGGATCGAGGCGAAGCGGGCGGCGGGGGAGGACGTGCCGGTGCGCGATGTGGCCGCGTCCTTCCAGGAGGCGGTCGTGGACGTGCTGACCCGCAAGGCCGTGCGGGCCTGCAAGGACCAGGGCGTCGACCACCTCATGATCGGCGGCGGGGTGGCCGCCAACTCGCGGCTGCGGGTGCTCGCCCAGGAGCGGTGCGAGGCGGCCGGGATCCGGCTGCGGGTGCCGCGGCCGAAGCTGTGCACCGACAACGGCGCCATGGTGGCCGCCCTCGGCGCGGAGATGGTCGCCCGGAACCGGGCCGCCTCCGACTGGGACCTGTCCGCGGACTCCTCGCTGCCGGTGACGGATCCGCATGTGCCGGGTCGCGCGCACACGCACGACCACGACCATGTGCACGAGGTCAGCAAGGAGAACCTGTACTCGTGACCGTCGCGCTGATGTGGGAGGCCCGGGCGGTCGCCGGACGCGGCGAGGACCTGCTCGCCTGGGTGCGGACGCGGGAGCTGCCGTCTCAGCCCCTGCGCACCGAGATCCTGCGCGCGCCGCAGGACCGGGTGCTCGTCATCACCTGGTGGGACGCGCCGTACGACGCGGAGCTGCCCGAACTCCCGGAGCCGGGCGAGGAGTTGGCGGCCCGGGCCGTGCACCGGTGGCGGTTCGAGTCGGTCGCTGCGGCCTGACGGTTCCCTTTCCGGGGCCGTCCCGAAGGCCCGTTCCCACAGGGGATCTCGGCGCGCCTCCGCGATCTGAACCGTGCCTGAGAAGTCTGAGAATTTCCGAAGGAAAGACGAGAAGAGGTTCCTGCTCGTAATAATTCGGACTTATGTTCCTCCGCGTGACAGGAGACGAGGAGCACGGGGACGCCCGCACGGGCGCCGGGGGAGTCGGTGGCCTTGGCCTGGTGTCGGGCAGGCGCGGCCGGCCTCGTCTGCTCAAGGCCGCCGGGATCGCGCTCGCCGGTGCCCTCGTCCTCACCGCCGCCGGAGCGGGCTGGGCCTACTGGCATCTGAACCACAACATCAAGAGCGTCGACATCAACAGCGCGCTCGGTGACGACCGACCGCCGAAGACGGTGCCCACGCCCTCGGCGTCCGCCTCGGCCTCCGCGGCCCCGCTGCCGAGCGGACCGCTGAACATCCTGGTCCTCGGCTCCGACTCCCGCAGCGGCGCGGAGAACGCCCAGCTCGGCGGCGGCGACAGCGGCGGGGCACGCTCCGACACGGCGATGGTCGTCCACATCGACGAGGGCCGCACCACCGCGACGGTGGTGAGCATCCCGCGCGACACCCTCGTCACCCGCCCGTCGTGTCCCCTGACGTCCGGCGGGACGACATCGGTGGCGTACGGCGCGATGTTCAACAGCGCGTACGCGGTGGGCGGTCCGGTCTGCGCGGTGAAGACGGTGGAGTCCCTCACGAACGTCCGGATGGACCACTACATCGAGATCGACTTCTCGGGTTTCGCCGGTCTGGTGGACGCCCTCGGCGGCGTCACCGTGACGACGGACGAGGACATCGACGACGACCAGAGCCATCTGCACCTGGCCGCCGGGACCCGCCATCTGAACGGCACTCAGGCGCTGGCGCTGGCCCGCACCCGGCACGGCATAGGCGACGGCAGCGACCTGGGCCGCATAGGCCTCCAGCAGAAGCTGGTGAAGGCCCTGCTGGAGCAGATCGGGTCGACCGACCTGCTGACGAGCCCCAGCCGGCTCTACAAGGTCGCCGACGCCGTCACGGGCAGCCTGACGACGGACACGGGTCTCGACTCGCTCGGCGAGCTGACGAAGCTCGGACAGAGCCTGAAGGGACTGTCGTCCGACGAGGTCACGACGGTGATGATGCCGGTGGTGACGGCCCCGTCCGACCGCAACCGGGTGGTGGCCGACGAGCCGGAGGCGGCCGAGCTGTGGGCCTCGCTGAAGTGACGCCGCACTGACCCATCGACCCCGCTCGACCTGGATTCATGGTTGGTGACCTGCGAAAACGCATGCCGCGAAGAATTTTCTCGAAGAAAATCCGGCGCGGGTGTCGATCGGCACGGGTCCCGTTCGACGCACTGGTGAGAGGCGGGGAGCGGCCCCGCCCGGGACGACCGGGACGCCCCGGCCGTCGTACCGAAGGAGTCACCATGCCCCGCTACCTGTCGATGGTCCGGATCGACGAGGCCAACGCGCCCGCCGAGGGCCCCAGCCCCGAGCTGATGCAGCGGATGGGGGAGCTGATCGAGGAGATGACCAAGGCCGGCGTCCTGCTGGACACGGCGGGGCTCACGCCGACCGGCCAGGGCAGCCGGGTCCGCTGGGAGAAGGGGCAGCTGTCCGTCACCGACGGCCCGTTCACCGAGTCCAAGGAGGTCGTCGGCGGCTACGCGATCATCCAGGCCAAGGACAAGGCCGAGGCGATCGAGTGGGCCAAGCGCTTCCTGAAGATCCACGAGGAGCACTGGACCGTGACCTCCGAGGTCCGGGAGATCGCGGAGGGCTGAGCGGGGCGCTTGGCCGGACGGTTCCGCGGGTGTCTCATGGTGGGCTGTGACCGAGCAGCCCACCGCCGCACCCGCGACCTCCGCCTCAGCCGACGCCGGGACCGGGGGCGACAGCACGGCCGACGAGGCCGTCGCCGCCGTCGAGACGATCTTCCGGATCGAGTCGCCCCGGATCATCGCGGGCGTCACCCGGATCGTGCGGGACGTCGGCATCGCCGAGGAGCTGGCGCAGGACGCGCTGGTCGCCGCCCTGGAGCAGTGGCCGCGGGACGGCGTGCCGGACAACCCGGGCGCCTGGCTGACGGCCACCGCCAAGCATCGCGCGATCGATCTCGTACGGCGCCGGGAGCGCTACGCGCGCAAGCTGGCCGAGGTCGGGCGGGACCTGGAGAGCGCCCCGCAGCACGTCGACGCGCCCGCCGACCCGGACGACATCGACGACGACCTGCTGCGGCTCGTCTTCACCGCCTGCCATCCGGTGCTGTCCGCCGAGGCCCGTATCGCCCTCACGCTCCGGCTGCTCGGCGGCCTGACCACGCCCGAGATCGCCCGCGCCTACCTCGCCCCCGAGGCGACGGTCGCCCAGCGGATCGTGCGCGCCAAACGGACACTGGCCGCGAAGGGCGTCGCCTTCGAGGTGCCGTACGGTCCGGAGCGCGAGGCCCGGCTGGGGTCGGTCCTGGAGGTCATCTACCTGATCTTCAACGAGGGGTACGCGGCCACCGCGGGCGACGACCTGCTGCGGCCCGCCCTGTGCGAGGACGCCCTGCGGCTGGCCCGCGTACTGGCCGAGTTGATGCCCAAGGAGCCCGAAGTGCACGGGCTGACCGCGCTGTTGGAGCTCCAGTCGTCGCGGACGGCCGCCCGCACCGGCCCCGCGGGCGAGCCGGTGCTGCTCAGGGACCAGAACCGCCGGCGCTGGAACCGGATGCTGATCCGCCGCGGATTCGCGGCGCTCGGCCGCGCCAACGCCGTCTCCACCGGCGGCCCCGGCCCGTACGCCCTGCAGGCCGCGATCGCCGCCTGCCACGCCCAGGCGTACGCGTACGAGGACACGGACTGGCGCCGGATCGTCGCCCTGTACGACCTGCTCGCGGCCCGTTCCCCGTCCCCGGTGGTCGAGTTGAACCGTGCGGTCGCCGTCTCCATGGCCGAGGGCCCCGAGCCCGCCCTCGCCCTGGTCGACGCCCTGGCCGCCGAACCGGCTCTCGGCGACTACCACTTGCTGCCCAGCGTGCGTGGCGACCTGCTCGCCCGGCTCGGCCGTACGCGGGAGGCCCGGGCGGAGTTCGAACGCGCCGCGTCCCTCGCCCGCAACGAACGGGAACGCGAACTGCTGCGGGCCCGCGCGGAGGAGTGCCGCTGAGCCGGCGCTCGCGGGGGCGGACGCCTGACCGGCGGGAGCCCGGGTGGGGAGCCCGGCCGGCGGGAGTCGCGGGGCGGCCGGAAGGGGGGGAGCCTCGGCGGGGTGGCCGGCCGGAGCGGGTCTCGGCGGGCGCCCGAGCGGCGGGGGGTCTAGGCCGGGTGGCCGACCAGCATCGTCGGTGCTCCCGCCACCCGGGTGAGGAACACCGTCGCCGAGTTGGGCCCCTGCGGCTTCACCTTCCGTCGCAGCTCCTCCGGTTCGACGGCCGAGCCGCGCTTCTTCACGGTGAGGATGCCGACCCCGCGCTCCCGCAGCAGCGCCTTCAACTTCTTGACGTTGAAGGGGAGTTGGTCGGTGATCTCGTAGGCGGTCGCGTACGGGGTCGGGCGCAGGCCGTCGGCGGTCACGTACGCGATCGTCTCGTCGAGCAGGCCGCCGTCCAGCTCCTCGGCCACCTCCGCGACGAGATGGGCGCGGATGACGGCGCCGTCGGGCTCGTACAGATAGCGCCCGAGCGGCCGCACCGACGGGTCGGGCAGCCCCCGGCCGCGCAGCTCACGGGGGCCCGGCAGCAGGGTGGCGCGGACCAGGCCCGGTTCCGTGCCGAACCACAGCACGGCCTCCTTCACGTCCCCGCCGTCCGAGATCCACTCGGCCTCGGCCTCCGCCGGAATCGCCTCGTGCGGGACGCCCGGCGCGATCTTCAGGGCGGCCCGGGGTGCCTTCAGGGCCGCCCCGACCGCCCAGGAGAGCGGCGGCGAGTACGCCTCGGGATCGAAGATCCGGCCGCGTCCACCGCGCCGGCCCGGGTCCACGAAGACCGCGTCGTACTCCTCGGTGGCCACCTCCGTGACGTCCGCCTCGCGCACCTCGATCAGGTCCGCGAGACCGAGCGCGTCGGCGTTCGCGCGGGCCGCCGCCACCGTCAGCGGGTCCCGGTCGACGGCGAGGACCCGGATCCCGGCGCGGGCCAGCGCGATCGCGTCGCCGCCGATACCGCAGCAGAGGTCGGCGACGGACCGGACGCCCAGCGCGCCGAAGCGCTCCGCGCGATATGTCGCGACGCTCGTCCGGGTGGACTGCTCGACCCCGTTCGGCGTGAAGAACATCCGCTCCGCGTCCTCGGCCCCGAACTTCGCCGCCGCCCGCTGCCGCAGCCGCGTCTGGGCGAGCACCGCCGTCACCAGGGGCGCCGGATGGTCGCGGCGCAGCCGGGTCGCCACGGCCAGCTCCTGGGCCGGCTCGGTGCCGCGCGCCGCGTCGAGCAGGGCGCGGCCCTCGGGAGTGCGGAGGGAGGCGAAGGAGGCCAGCGGATCCAGGTCGTTCACCGGCCCATTGTGGGCCAGTCGGTGGACGGTGCGCGCCCGGCGGCGGTGTCGGCCCGTCCCGGCGGCGGTGACCTGGGAGGATCCGGCGCCATGCGACTCGTACGACAAAATGATGAAAACCGCACGAAGCGGACCGCGGTGGGAGGGGTCCGGGGCGCCCTCGCCGGGCTCGCGGCCGCCGCGCTCGCCGCCGGCTGCGCCGGCACCGACTCCGCCGTCAAGGGCGCCCACGGACCGCAGGCGCTGCACGCGCCGCCGGCCCGCGCCCTGGACTCGTACGCCTCGAAGCTGCGTGTCGCGCAGGCCGCACGAGTCGCCGCGGCCAAGCGCTGGGGCCTGGCCAAGACCCCGCTGGCCGCGCCGCCCGCCCCGGCGAAGAAGCCGGTGATCGAGGCCCGCAAGGGCTTCGAGGTCGAGGACCAGGACGAGCTGCCCCCCGTCTTCACGACCATCCCCACCAAGGACAAGGTCGTCTTCCTCACCATCGACGACGGCGCCGAGAAGGACCCGGCGTTCCTGAAGATGATGAGCGACCTGAAGATCCCGTACACCGCCTTCCTCAGCGACTACCTCGCCAACGAGAACTACGGCTACTTCAGGAAGATGCAGGCCCGCGGGATCACCCTGAACAACCACACCCTGCACCACCCCTACCTGCCCGGGCTCTCGTACGACCAGCAGAAGCACGAGATCTGCGGCATGCAGGACGTGATGAGGAAGCAGTTCGGCAAGCGCCCGTCCCTCTTCCGGCCGCCCTACGGCAACTACAACGAGGACACCCTGCGCGCCGCCAAGTCCTGCGGCATCAGGTACGCGCCGATCTGGAACGAAGAGGTCTTCGTCGACCACTGGGAGTACCGCGAGTGGGACCGGTCCCTGCACCCCGGCGACATCGTCCTGACCCACTTCCGGGGCCGTGAGGACTGGAAGGGCACCATGCCCGACATGGTCCGCCGCTTCCTGAAGAAGGTCACGGACGAGGGGTACGCCGTGGCGCGGCTGGAGGACTACCTGTGAGGGTGCCCGTACGCCCCGCCCGGGACGTACGACCGGAGTGCCCCCGATGACCGCGCGGGCCCGCACCCTGCTGGCCGGCCTGCTCGCCTCCGCGCTGCTCACCGGGGTCACCGGCTGCGCCCAGTCCGTCGACCCGATCGAACGGCTGGGCAAGAAGGCGGCGGAGCGCGTGCGCACCCACGCACCGCAGCGGCCGACCGCCGCGACGTACCGCCGCTGGGGGCTGGCCGCCCCGCTCGCCGCGGCCCCCGGGCGCCCCGACCGGCGGGCCGCCGCGCCCGCCGCCGGCCCCGGCCTGCCGCCGGTGGTCGACCACGTCCCCACCCGGGACAAGGTGGTCTTCATGACGTACGACGACGGCGCCGAGCGGGATCCGCGGTTCGTCGACATGGTCCGTGAACTGCGGCTGCCGGTCAGCATGTTCCTCACGGACAGCGTCGTCGGGCCCGGGTACGGGCACTTCGCGCAACTGCGGGCGTTCGGCGCGAGCGTGCAGAACCACACCCTCGACCACACCTCGCTGCGCGGCCTGCCGTACGCCGGCCAGCGCGCCGAGATCTGCGGCCAGCAGGAGAAGCTCAGGCACCGCTTCGGCATCCGCCCCCGGCTGCTCCGCCCCCCGTACGGCACCTACGACACCACCACGCTGCGGGCCGCCGCCGACTGCGGTGTCTCCGCCGTCGTACTGGGCCGGGACGCCGACGCCGGCCGGCTGCACCCGGGCGACATCCTCCTCGGCCCCGAAGAACCCGACGTCACCGCAACCATGACCCGCCTGTTGCGCCGCATCCAGTCCCAGGGCCTGACGCCCGCTCGCCTCGAGGACTACCTGTAGGGGGCATCCCGCTCGTGCGTCTGGAGGACTATCCGGGGGAGAACCAGCCCGTCCGGCGTTTGAGGACAAGGCCGTCCAGGCCGATACGGGGGCCTGGGGGCAGCGCCCCCAGAAGACGCCCGCCCCCGCCCAGGGCACCCAAATCCCCCGCCGCGCCGGCAGGCGTTTGGCACTCCGCTTGACCGAGTGCTAATCGCAGTCATAGTCTCGGGTCTGGCACTCCCCACTGGAGAGTGCCAATAGCGACGGGCAGGTCCGGCACCCGCGACGACGGATCGACCTGGTCGCCACCTCAGACAGTTAACCCCGTGAGATCTCCGAAGGGGGAGGTCGGATCGTGACGACCACCAGCTCCAAGGTTGCCATCAAGCCGCTCGAGGACCGCATTGTGGTCCAGCCGCTCGACGCCGAGCAGACCACCGCCTCTGGCCTGGTCATCCCGGACACTGCCAAGGAGAAGCCCCAGGAGGGCGTCGTCCTGGCCGTGGGCCCGGGTCGCTTCGAGGACGGTAACCGTCTTCCGCTCGACGTCACCGTCGGCGACGTAGTGCTCTACAGCAAGTACGGCGGCACCGAGGTGAAGTACAACGGCGAGGAGTACCTCGTCCTCTCGGCTCGCGACGTGCTCGCGATCATCGAGAAGTAATTCACCCAGTTTTGCAGTGAACTGCGCCCCTGGCCCCCGCGACCTAAGAAGCCGGGCGCTGGGGGCGCAGTTCGTTTCTCCCAAGTTTTCCGAGAGGGCTGAATCGCTCCCATGGCGAAGATCCTGAAGTTCGACGAGGACGCCCGTCGCGCCCTTGAGCGCGGCGTCAACAAGCTTGCCGACACAGTGAAGGTGACGATCGGCCCCAAGGGCCGCAACGTCGTCATCGACAAGAAGTTCGGCGCCCCCACCATCACCAACGACGGCGTCACCATCGCCCGCGAGGTCGAGATCGAGGACCCGTACGAGAACCTCGGTGCCCAGCTGGTGAAGGAGGTGGCGACCAAGACCAACGACATCGCGGGTGACGGCACCACCACCGCCACCGTGCTGGCCCAGGCGCTCGTCCGCGAGGGCCTGAAGAACGTTGCCGCGGGTGCCTCCCCGGCCCTGCTCAAGAAGGGCATCGACGCCGCGGTCAAGGCCGTGTCCGAGGAGCTCCTCGCGACCGCCCGGCCGATCGACGAGAAGTCCGACATCGCCGCCGTCGCCGGTCTGTCCGCCCAGGACCCGCAGGTCGGCGAGCTCATCGCCGAAGCGATGGACAAGGTCGGCAAGGACGGTGTCATCACCGTCGAGGAGTCCAACACCTTCGGTCTGGAGCTCGACTTCACCGAGGGCATGGCCTTCGACAAGGGCTACCTGTCGCCGTACATGGTGTCCGACCAGGAGCGTATGGAGGCCGTCCTCGACGACCCGTACATCCTCATCCACCAGGGCAAGGTCAGCTCCATCCAGGACCTGCTGCCGCTGCTGGAGAAGGTCATCCAGGCCAACGCCTCCAAGCCGCTGCTGATCATCGCCGAGGACGTCGAGGGCGAGGCCCTGTCGACCCTGGTCGTGAACAAGATCCGCGGCACCTTCAACGCCGTCGCGGTGAAGGCCCCCGGCTTCGGTGACCGCCGCAAGGCCATGCTCGGCGACATCGCCACCCTCACCGGTGGTCAGGTCATCGCCGAGGAGGTCGGCCTCAAGCTCGACCAGGTCGGCCTGGACGTGCTGGGCACCGCCCGCCGCGTGACCGTCACCAAGGACGACACCACCATCGTCGACGGTGGCGGCAGCTCCGACGAGGTCGCCGGCCGGATCAACCAGATCAAGGCCGAGATCGAGAACACCGACTCCGACTGGGACCGCGAGAAGCTCCAGGAGCGCCTCGCGAAGCTGGCCGGCGGCGTGTGCGTGATCAAGGTCGGCGCCGCGACCGAGGTCGAGCTCAAGGAGAAGAAGCACCGTCTGGAGGACGCCATCTCCGCGACCCGCGCCGCGGTCGAGGAGGGCATCGTCTCCGGTGGTGGCTCCGCGCTCGTCCACGCCGTGAAGGTCCTCGAGGGCAACCTCGGCAAGACCGGCGACGAGGCCACGGGTGTCGCGGTCGTCCGCCGCGCCGCCGTCGAGCCGCTGCGCTGGATCGCTGAGAACGCCGGCCTGGAGGGTTACGTCATCACCTCCAAGGTCGCCGAGCTCGACAAGGGCCAGGGCTTCAACGCCGCGACCGGTGAGTACGGCGACCTGGTCAAGGCCGGCGTCATCGACCCGGTCAAGGTCACCCGCTCCGCGCTGGAGAACGCCGCGTCCATCGCCTCCCTGCTGCTGACGACCGAGACCCTGGTCGTCGAGAAGCCGGCGGACGACGAGGGCGAGGCCGGTCACAGCCACGGTCACGGTCACTCGCACTGAGGCCGCCCGGCCTCCAGGCCGACAGGCCGACAGGCCCACCGGGCCGTTAGGTCACAGAAGCCTCCCTTTCCCAGCCGGGAAAGGGAGGCTTCTGCCGTCTCCGGCGCCGACAGGGCCTAGGTCTCGAGCTCGTCGAGCACCCCGAGCTGGGCCATCAGCCCCAGCCGGTCGTTCTGCCACCAGCCCTCGGCGATCTTTCCGTCCTCCTGGCACCGGAAGATGGTCGTCCCGGTCATGGTGACCTTCTTGCCGGTGGCCGGGATTCCCATGAAGTCGCCCTTGTGGGTGCCGCTCCAGGTCCACCGCGTGCACACGCGGTCGCCCTCGGCGATCTGGTCGTCGACGGTGAAGGCGAAGTCGAACCCGCTCCGGTACATCCCGATCTCGCTCCGCATCGCGTCGAGTCCGATGGTGTCCTGCTCGTTGGCGGGATCGTGGTCGTGATAGTTCTCCGCGATCAGGTCGTTGAGCGGCGGCAGTTCACCCGCCGCGCCGACCGTCTCGAAGAACCGGCGCGCGTTGTCCGCGTGCAACTGCTCGTCGCGCACCACATCCAGATCCGTGAAGGTGGGCATCTCGTCACAGAGGGCGACCATCTCGCGGAAGATCGTGTCGGTCTCCGGAAGGTTCGAGTTCCGCATCGCCTCCTCGTACGACGGAAACTCCAGGATCTCGATGAAGTGGGACGCGTCCGACCGGTCCTTGCCGATCGTGCTGTGCGTCGCGGTCCGCTTCCCCTTGGTTCGCTCGACCCACGTGTCCATGAGCCTGTTCATCTCGTCGAATCGACTGGTCTTGCAGTCGATCAGTTGCACAAAGGTCATGACGTCGCCGCCTTCCGGCCCCCTGGGTCCGGTGGAATACCACCATTCTAGTGAAAAACCCCTCGAACCTTTCGGTTTAAGGGGATTTCACCAACGGGGAAGGCGTCGCTGCGCGCCGTCGACGGACGCGAGGACCCGCCCGTAACGGCACCGCTCGACTCACTGCGGGCCGTACTTCCGCCCCGTCTTCGACGTGACCCCGCCGAGCAGCGCGCGCGGAGTCACCTTCACCACGCCCATCAGGGCCTTGTAACGGGGGTCCGGGATGGACAGGGACTTGCCCCGGGCCAGGTCCGCGAGGGCCGCCGTGACCAGCTTGTCCGCGTCGAGCCACATCCACTTGGGGATGTTGTCCGTGCCCATGCCGGCCCGCTCGTGGAACTCGGTGCGCACGAAACCGGGGCACAGGGCCATCAGCCGTACGCCACTGCCGGCCAGGTCCTTCGCCGCGCCCTGCGTGAACTGCACGACCCACGCCTTGGACGCGCCGTACGTACCGCGCGGCACGAAGGCGGCGACCGAGGCGACGTTGACGACTCCGCCCCGGCCGCGGCCGCGCATGCTCGCGGTCGCCGCCGAGGTCAGCCGCAGCACCGCCTCGCAGTGCACCTTGAGCATCTTCAGCTCGTCGGCCATCGGTACGTCCAGATAGCGGCCCTTGTTGCCGAAGCCCGCGTTGTTGACCAGCAGGTCGACGGGGTTCTTCGGGTCGGACAGCCGGGCGGCCACGGACTCGATGCCGGCGTCCGTCGCCAGGTCCGCCGTCAGCACCTCCGCCTCGATGCCGTGCCGGTCGTGCAGCTCGGTGGCCTGCTCGCGCAGCCGCTTGGTGTCGCGCGCCACCAGGACGAGGTTGTGGCCGTCCGCCGCCAGCCGCCGCGCGAAGGCAGCGCCGATGCCCGCGGTCGATCCCGTAATCAAAGCCGTTGTCATGGCCCAAGGTTAGGACCGCGGGCGGGGTGCTCACGCCGCGCACCGGACCCCGTCCGCCCGATGCCGGTACGGGGGTCACGCACCCGACGACAGGCGTTGCCCACCGGCGGGGACGGGCCCCGAACACGCGTACCCCAGCCGCCCGGACGGGCCCCGAACGCCCGTTGCCCGAGCCGCTCGTCGGGCCCGACCCCGCCTCGCCCCGCAGCACCGGCAGCGGCCCGCCCCGCGGCCGCCGATACGCCGCTCACGCCCCGGAAACGCGCTCCGTACCCTCGGAACTGCCGTACTTCTCCACGTACTTACGCGCAGTGTCCCGCGCCTCCGGGTGCAGTGCGTCTCCCGCCGCCAGCAGCCGCGGCAGCAGGGCCCGTTCGAGGGTGACCGCGCGGAACTGGAGGGCCACCGTCACCTCGTGGTCCGGCCGGTGCAGGATCCGGATCGGGTCGCCGGCCCGGATCTCGCCGGGGCGTATGACCCGCAGATAGGCGCCCGGCGCACCCCGCCGCGTGAAGCGCTTGACCCAGCCCTTCTCGCCGAGGTGCTCCTGGAAGGTGCGGCAGGGGATACGACCGCTGGTGACCTCCAGGACGACCTCGTCCCCGATGGCCCAGCGCTCGCCGATCCGGGCACCGGAGACGTCGAGCCCTTCGGTCGTGAGGTTCTCGCCGAAGATGCCGTTCGCCAGCGGACGCTCCAGCTCGCGCTCCCACTCGTCGAGGTCCTCGCGCGCGACCGCGTACACCGCCTGGTGGTCCCCGCCGTGATGGCGCAGGTCGCAGACGGCGTCCCCGGCCAGGCCGCCGGCGCCGAGGCCCTTGGAACCCGGTGCCGACACCCGCACCGGCCCGTCCACCGGCCGCTTGTCGATGCCGGTCAGGCCCTCCGGCTGGTCCGTGAAGTCCACGGCCCGCGCCCGGCCCACGTTCAGAGACAGAAGCTTCATGACGGAACGTTAAGCGATGACCGCCCAAAGCATCAACGCACTATTCGACGTTATATCCAAGAATCGCTTATGCTCAAAGGGTGATCGAGGCCCGTCATCTCCGTGTTCTGCGCGCCGTGGCCGCCACCGGCTCCTTCTCGGCGGCGGGGCGCGAACTGGGCTGCACCCAGCCCGCAGTCAGCCAGCAGATGAAGGCCCTCGAATCCTCGGTCGGTACGCCCTTGCTGATCCGCACCGGCCGCGAGATGCGCCTGACCCAGGCCGGCGAGGCCCTCGTCCGGCACGGAGCGGGCATCCTCGCCGGTCTGACGGCCGCGGAGGAGGAGGTGGCCGCCATCGCCGGGCTGCGCGCGGGCCGCGTCCGGCTCGTCTCCTTCCCCAGCGGCAGCTCCACCCTGGTGCCCACCGCCCTCGCCGCACTCCGCGCCGACCACCCGGGCACCCGCGTCTCCCTGGAGGAGGCGGAACCGCCCCGCTCGGTGGAGATGCTGCGCGAGGGCGACTGCGACATCGCGCTCGCCTTCCGGTACGAGGGCGCGGCGGGCGCCGAGGAATGGGACGACCTGGTCGTACGGCCGCTGCTGGTGGACCGGCTCGTCGGGCTCGTCCCCGAGGGACACCCGCTGGGGACGGCGGACTCGGTGGCCATCGGGGAACTGGCCGGCGAGCCGTGGATCGCGGGCTGCCCGCGCTGCCGGGGCCAGCTGGTCGAGGTCTGCGAGGCCGCCGGCTTCGTGCCCCGCATCGACTTCGCCACCGACGACTATCCGGCGGTGGTCGGCCTGGTCGGCGCGGGTCTCGGCGTCGCGGTCCTCCCGGAGCTGGCCGTGGAGTCCGTACGTCCCAAGGGAGTGCGCACGGTGGCGGTGGAACCCCCGGTACGACGGGAGATCGTCGCGCTCACCCTGCCGGACCTCGCACAGGTGCCCGCGGTCGCGGCCACCCTGACCCGGCTGGCCCGCGCCGCGGCACGCTGAGGCGGGCCCTCCCGGGCGGATCCGCTCGCAACCGCACCGGGAGACGCGCCCGGCGGGCGCGCCAAAAGCAGGGGCACGCGTGTACGTGCCCGTCAGCAGAAACGTTCCTTCAGGTGTGCAGCCGGCTCGACGGCCCGCCACCGCTCGCCGCCGACACGAGCCGGTTGCGTGCGCGCCCCATGAGCTCTTCGCGTTCGTCCTCGGTCAGTCCGCCCCACACCCCGTACGGCTCGCGCACCGCCAGCGCGTGCGCCGCGCACTGGGCGCGTACCGGGCATCGCATGCAGACCTCTTTGGCCGAGTTCTCGCGAGCGCTCCGTGCCGCACCGCGCTCGCCCTCCGGGTGGAAGAAGAGCGAGCTGTCGACCCCGCGGCACGCCGCGAGGAGCTGCCAGTCCCAGAGGTCCGCGTTCGGACCGGGAAGGCGGGAGAAATCTGCCATTGCGTGTCCCCTTGTTGCCGTTCTGGGCTGCTATGTGCCCATCGACCGTACATCTACGATCTAAGGAGATGAAAATATGACTCATTGCGAATCTAGCCATAGACACCAGCAAAAGGGAAGAAAACCGGCTAAATGGGGCATGGGTTGTGATGAAAGATTGAGGGTCCGTGGTGCATGTCTGCACCGTGTCCGCACCCTCACGTAGAGTGCCGAAGATGACGGACGGCCCCGTAACTCTTTCGAGTGACCATCGTTGAGAGTGCGAGGCGGTTGAAGGAACAAGCGCTCGGGCAGACGGCAGTATCCGTCGGCGAGTGTCGACCGCTCAGGTGACGATTCGTAACCAGCCTGGAGGCTCAAGGTGACGCGCATCAGCTGCGGAGGGCGGCCATGACATCCGTCCTCGTCTGCGACGACTCCCCGCTTGCCCGAGAAGCGCTCCGCCGCGCGGTCGCGACCGTGCCCGGCGTGGAGCGTGTCACGACGGCGGCCAACGGCGAGGAAGTCCTCCGCCGCTGGGGTGCCGACCGTTCGGACCTGATTCTGATGGACGTACGCATGCCCGGTCTGGGCGGCGTCGAGACTGTTCGGCGGCTGTTGTCCGCCGACCCCGGTGCGCGCATCATCATGCTCACCGTCGCCGAGGACCTGGACGGCGTGGCGCTCGCCGTCGCCGCCGGTGCCCGCGGCTATCTGCACAAGGACGCCTCGCGCGCCGAACTGCGGGCCACGGTGACGCAGGCGCTCGCCGACCCGACCTGGCGGCTCGCTCCGCGCAGACTGCGGTCGGCCGAGATGGGTGCCGCGCCGACGCTCACCGCGCGGGAGATCCAGGTCCTGGAGGGCATGAGCCACGGCCGCTCGAACGCGGAGATCGGCCGTGAGCTCTTCCTCTCCGAGGACACCGTGAAGACGCACGCCAGGCGGCTTTTCAAGAAGCTCGGCGCCTCGGACCGCGCGCACGCCGTGGCGCTCGGTTTCCGGTGGGGCCTGGTTCGCTAGGTGAGCTGCCGGGAGGGTACGACGGCAGCAGTCCCCGCTCGCCCTGAGGCGGGCGGGGCCGGGCCCTCGAAGAGAGTCTCTGCGATGCCCGATCCCCGTTTCCCGGCGGATGCCGCATCCTTGAGGTGTGGAGTTCCTCGGGGACGAGTCGGGCGAGCGGAAGGGGAGGGCGCAGGAAATGAGTTCCGGCGCACCTGCTCATAACGCTTCGGTGCACAACTATGGACGCGGTGCCACGGATCGGACGACGCCAAGGCACCATGGACCGATGCGTGACGATGAGGCGGCCACTGCCCAAGGGGCAATTGGTGCGCTGGTCCATCGCGCGGTCGACGGCGACGAGCAGGCCACGCACGACCTGCTCGCTCACGTACACCCACTGGCATTGCGCTACTGCCGTACGCGACTTTCCCGGCTTCCGGGGGACGCGCGGCACTTCGTGGAGGACCTCGCGCAGGAGGTCTGTGTCGCGGTTCTGCTGGCCCTGCCGCGCTACAAGGACACGGGCCGCCCCTTCGAAGCCTTCGTCTTCGCCATCGCCGCGCACAAGGTCGCCGATCTGCAGCGCGCCGCGATGCGCCACCCCGGATCGACGGCCGTGCCCTCGGACGAGATGCCCGAGCGCCCCGACGACTCACTCGGCCCCGAGGAGCGTGCGCTGCTCAGCAGCGACGCCGAATGGGCCAAGAAGCTCATGGCCAACCTCCCCGAGAACCAGCGCGAGCTGCTCCTGCTGAGGATCGCGGTGGGCCTCACGGCCGAGGAGACCGGCCAGATGTTGGGAATGTCACCAGGAGCGGTCCGCGTGGCCCAGCACCGGGCCCTGAGCCGCCTCCGGGCGCTGGCCGAGCAGTAGCCCCGCTCGGCGGGTCGCGGCGGCAATGGCCGCGACGGCAAGGGCCGGGGTGGCCTTCCCCGGCAGCGACCGAGCCTCCTGGGGGTGTCCCCTTGGGACAGCGGATGAACGGCGCCGCCCCCGGACCCGTACGAACCTACGAAGCCAACGGGCAGCCGGCACCGTGGAATGAGAGAGCCATGCTTCCCGTTAGCATGGACATCCGCACCGATCAAGGCCATTTGGGGAAGGTGTCATGACTGCCAACGTCGACGGAGTGCCCGCCAAATTCGCGACACTCGGGCTGACCTACGACGACGTGCTGTTGCTGCCGGGCGCTTCGGAAGTGCTGCCCAACGCGGTCGACACCTCGTCCCGCATCTCCCGCAACGTGCGTGTGAACATCCCGCTGCTCTCGGCCGCGATGGACAAGGTGACCGAGTCGCGCATGGCGATCGCCATGGCACGGCAGGGCGGCGTGGGAGTACTGCACCGCAACCTCTCCATCGAGGACCAGGTCAACCAGGTCGACCTCGTGAAGCGCTCCGAGTCCGGCATGGTCACCGACCCGATCACGGTCCACCCGGACGCCACGCTGGCCGAGGCCGACGCGCTGTGTGCCAAGTTCCGCATCAGCGGCGTCCCCGTCACCGACGGCAACGGCAAGCTGCTCGGCATCGTCACCAACCGCGACATGGCCTTCGAGACCGACCGCTCGCGCCAGGTGCGCGAGGTCATGACGCCGATGCCCCTGGTCACCGGCAAGGTCGGCATCTCGGGCAACGACGCGATGCAGCTGCTGCGCCGCCACAAGATCGAGAAGCTTCCGCTGGTCGACGACGCGGGCATCCTCAAGGGCCTCATCACGGTCAAGGACTTCGTGAAGGCCGAGAAGTACCCGAACGCCGCGAAGGACGCCGAGGGCCGCCTGCTGGTGGGTGCCGCCGTCGGCGCCAGCCCCGAGGCGCTGGAGCGGGCGCAGGGCCTGGCCGAGGCCGGTGCGGACTTCCTGATCGTCGACACCTCGCACGGGCACAACAGCAACGCCCTCAACTGGATGGCGAAGATCAAGTCGAGCGTCGGCGTCGACGTGATCGGCGGCAACGTAGCCACCCGTGACGGCGCCCAGGCCCTGATCGACGCCGGTGTCGACGGTGTCAAGGTCGGCGTGGGCCCCGGCTCGATCTGTACCACCCGCGTGGTCGCCGGCATCGGCGTCCCGCAGGTCACCGCCATCTACGAAGCGGCCCTCGCGGCCCGCGCCGCAGGCGTCCCGGTGATCGGCGACGGCGGTCTGCAGTACTCCGGCGACATCGGCAAGGCCCTCGCGGCCGGCGCCGACACGGTGATGCTCGGCAGCCTCCTCGCGGGCTGCGAGGAGTCGCCCGGCGAGCTGCAGTTCATCAACGGCAAGCAGTTCAAGTCGTACCGCGGCATGGGCTCGCTGGGTGCCATGCAGTCGCGCGGCCAGGGCAGGTCGTACTCGAAGGACCGCTACTTCCAGGCCGAGGTGGCGTCCGACGACAAGCTCGTCCCCGAGGGCATCGAGGGCCAGGTGCCCTACCGCGGCCCGCTGGCCAACGTGCTGCACCAGCTCGTCGGCGGTCTGCGCCAGACCATGGGCTACGTGGGCGCCGCCTCCATCGACGAGATGGAGACCAAGGGCCGCTTCGTCCGCATCACCTCGGCGGGCCTCAAGGAGAGCCACCCGCACGACATCCAGATGACGGTCGAGGCACCGAACTACAGCCGTAACCAGTAGTCGTCAGCAGCAGCCGTACGGCTTGAGGGCGGTCCCGGAGGGTTCCGGGGCCGCCCTCGTCGTGGGCGTCGGCGATACTGGGAGACGCAGAAGCGAAGACGGAAAGGCCACAACGTGACTGAGATCGAGATCGGGCGCGGCAAGCGCGGCCGCCGGGCGTACGCCTTCGACGACATCGCCGTCGTCCCCAGCCGCCGTACCCGGGACCCGAAGGAGGTCTCGATCGCCTGGCAGATCGATGCCTACCGCTTCGAGCTGCCCTTCCTGGCCGCCCCCATGGACTCGGTCGTCTCGCCGGCCACCGCGATCCGCATCGGTGAGCTGGGCGGCCTGGGTGTGCTCAACCTCGAAGGCCTGTGGACGCGGTACGAGGACCCGCAGCCGCTGCTCGACGAGATCGCCGGGCTGGACGCGGACACCGCGACCCGCCGCCTCCAGGAGATCTACGCGGCCCCGATCAAGGAAGAGCTGATCGGGCAGCGCATCAAGGAGGTGCGCGACTCGGGCGTGGTCACCGCCGCGGCCCTGTCCCCGCAGCGCACGGCGCAGTTCTCCAAGGCCGTCGTGGACGCGGGCGTGGACATCTTCGTCATCCGCGGTACGACGGTCTCGGCCGAGCACGTGTCGGGTGCCGCCGAGCCGCTGAACCTGAAGCAGTTCATCTACGAGCTCGACGTCCCGGTGATCGTCGGCGGCTGCGCCACGTACACCGCCGCCCTGCACCTGATGCGCACGGGCGCGGCGGGTGTGCTGGTCGGCTTCGGCGGCGGCGCCGCGCACACCACGCGCAATGTGCTGGGCATCCAGGTCCCGATGGCGACGGCCGTCGCGGATGTCGCGGCCGCCCGCCGTGACTACATGGACGAGTCCGGCGGCCGCTATGTGCACGTCATCGCGGACGGTGGCGTGGGCTGGTCCGGCGACCTCCCCAAGGCCATCGCCTGCGGTGCCGACTCGGTGATGATGGGCTCCCCGCTGGCCCGTGCCACGGACGCGCCCGGCCGGGGCCACCACTGGGGCATGGAGGCGGTCAACGAGGAACTGCCGCGCGGCAAGAAGGTCGACCTCGGCACCGTCGGCACGATCGAGGAGATCCTCACCGGCCCCTCGCACATCCCGGACGGCTCGATGAACATCTTCGGTGCCCTCCGGCGCGCCATGGCCACCACCGGCTACAGCGAGCTCAAGGAGTTCCAGCGCGTCGAGGTGACGGTCGCGGACTCGCAGCACAAGCGTTAGTCCGTACGACGTGTCAGGGCCCGGTCGCCGCGCGGTGACCGGGCCCTTTCGTGTGGTGCCGCCGAGCGGTTACCGGCCGGCCTTCTGGGTGCTGGAGAACGCCACGTAGGCGGCGATCGCGAAGAAGACGAAGGTCAGCGGGTCGGCTTCGGCCTTCCATGCCTCCTGGACCCAGTCGAAGTGCTGGAAGAAGACTTCGTTGAAGCCGACGCCGTTGTCCTTGGCGCCGATCATGGCCTCGCCGATCAGCTGGCCGAGGTAGACCGAGCCCACGGACAGGACGACGCTGACGATCGGCAGGACGGGGCTGCGGCCGCCGACGCGGCCCGCGGCGAGCCCGATCAGGAAGCCGACACCGACGGCCGCCCAGCCGATCTCGTGCCGGGTCGCGCCGATGATGGCGCCGTAGACGCCCGCCGCGACCAGGGCGGCGCCGACGGCGGCTGCCAGACCGAGTACGACGTTGGTGCGGGCCGGAGCGGCCGGGGGCGCCGGGGCGACCGGGTAGCCCGGAGCCGTCGGGAAGCCCTGCTGGGGGACCTCCGACTGCGGGGCGGTCGGGGTGCCGGTGCCGGGCTGCTGGTCGGCGTACGGATTCTCGGCCTGCTGGGCCTCTTCGGGCTGCTCGGCCTTCTCCAGGTTCGTGGCCGGCGGACCGGACGGTGGCATGGACGACTGACTCATGTGGATCCCCCCAGGGACGTGAACGCACAGCGGAGAGTGCGGAGATGTAAGCGCACTCGTGTGCGAGAGCTGCCGCACACTAGCAGGCCCAAATGGATCTCCGCAGGGGGGATTTACGGGAGGTCAGAGGCGGTGTGCCGCACCGGTCGGAGTGGCCCCGCGGGTATCCAGGAGGAGTTGGGCCTTTACGGACAGGCCCTGGAGGTCGTACGTGCGGTGCTGCTGGAGCAGGATCGTCAGGTCGGCGTCGGCCGCGGCCTCGTACAGGGAGTCGGCCCGGGGGATGGGGCGGTCCAGGACGCTCCAGGCGGGGATGAGCGGGTCGTGGTAGCTCACGGCCGCGCCCAGCTCCATGAGCCGCAGGGCGATCTCGTGGGCGGGCGAGCCCTGTTGGTCCGCGAGGTCGGCCTTGTAGGTGACGCCGAGCAGCAGCACGCGCGCGCCGCGGGCCGATTTCCCGTGCTCGTTGAGGAGGGTCGCGGCGCGCTGGATGACGTACTGGGGCATGTGGTCGTTGACCTGCTGGGCCAGTTCGACCATGCGGAGGGTGCGGCCCGAGTGGCCGATCAGGTCCTGGGCGATTCCGTGGCCGCCGACGCCGGGCCCCGGCCGGAAGGCCTGGAAGCCGAACGGCTTGGTCTCGGCGCAGCGGATGACGTCCCACAGGTCGACGCCCAGGTCGTGGCAGAGCACGGCCATCTCGTTGACCAGGGCGATGTTGACGTGCCGGAAGTTGGTCTCCAGGAGCTGGACCGTCTCCGCCTCGCGTGGTCCACGCGCGCGTACGACCTTGTCGGTGAGACGGCTGTAGAAGGCGGCGGCCGACTCGGTGCAGGCGGGGGTCAGACCGCCGATGACCTTGGGTGTGTTGCCGGGGTTGAAGTCGCGGTTGCCGGGGTCGACCCGGCTGGGCGAGTACGCGAGGTGGAAGTCGCGGCCGGCCCGCAGCCCGGAACCCTCTTCGAGAAGCGGGCGCAGGAATTCCTCGGTGGTGCCGGGGTACACGGGGGACTCGAGGATCACCGTGGTGTGCGGGCGCAGGCGTGCGGCCAGGGTGCGGGCGGCCGCGGCCATCTGGCCCAGGTCCAGCGCGCCGTCCGCGCCCCGCGGGGTCGGCGCACAGATGACAGCGGTGCGCACCCGGCCTAGTTCGGCCGGGTTGGTGGTCGGCCGGAAGCCTCCCGAGTGCATCCGGCGCAGTTCGGCGGCGGTGAGCGAGCCGCCCTCGGGCCCGGTTTTGTAACCGAGAGTGGGGATGCCTGCGGCGACGGCGGCCTGGGCCAGGGGCAGGCCGAGATGACCGAGTCCGATGACGGCGAGATCTGCGGGCATGGCGTGGGCCGTCCTTCCCAGTAACCGAAGTGGGACATGCGCGCAAACCCTGTGGACAGGACGGGCGAGCGCAATGTCAGACTAGGAGTAAATATGACCGATTTGCGGGATTACTTGGCTGTGTTTCCTTGAGAGTCCCCGATTGATGTCCACAGGCCCCGGGTGGTCGGTGGCCGATGGTGGGCAACACGGTCAGAATTTGGGCATGGGGAGTGAGAGCCGGGCTTCGCCGGACGGGTGCGGCCAGCGCAACGGATAGCGGGAGGCAGCGGTGAGGACAGCGACACTGGGGCCGGCGGAGCGCGCCGAGTCACTGGCGGGAATGGCCGAGCGTGAGCTGGACGTACTGGTCGTGGGCGGCGGGGTGGTCGGTGCCGGCACCGCGCTCGACGCCGTGACCCGCGGTCTCTCCACGGGTCTGGTCGAGGCGCGTGACTGGGCGTCGGGCACGTCGAGCAGGTCCAGCAAACTGATCCACGGCGGGCTGCGCTATCTGGAGATGCTCGACTTCACACTGGTGCGCGAGGCCCTCAAGGAGCGTGGCCTCCTCCTGGAGCGGCTCGCGCCCCACCTGGTGAAGCCCGTGCCCTTCCTCTACCCCTTGCAGCACAAGGGCTGGGAGCGGCTGTACGCGGGATCCGGCGTCGCGCTCTACGACGCCATGTCGATGGCCCGCGGACACGGCCGCGGCCTGCCCGGGCACCGCCATCTGAGCCGCCGCCACGCGCTGCGCGTCGCGCCCGCCCTGAAGAGGGACGCGCTGGTCGGCGCCCTGCAGTACTACGACGCGCAGATGGACGACGCCCGCTATGTGGCGACCCTGGTGCGCACGTCGGCGGCGTACGGCGCGAAGGTCGCCAACCGCGCGCGGGTGACCGGCTTCCTGCGCGAGGGCGAACGCGTCGTCGGCGCCCGGGTGCAGGACGTCGAGGGCGGTGGGGAGTACGAGATCCGCGCCAAGCAGGTGGTGAACGCGACGGGTGTGTGGACCGACGACACCCAGGCGCTGGTCGGCGAGCGGGGCCAGTTCCACGTCCGCGCGTCCAAGGGCATCCATCTGGTCGTACCGAAGGACCGGATCAACTCGAGCACGGGTCTGATCCTGCGGACCGAGAAGTCCGTGCTGTTCGTCATCCCCTGGGGCCGGCACTGGATCGTCGGCACCACCGACACCGACTGGGACCTCGACAAGGCGCATCCGGCGGCCTCCAGCGCCGACATCGACTACCTCCTCGAGCATGTGAACTCGGTGCTCTCGGTGCCCCTGACCCGCGACGACGTACAGGGGGTCTACGCCGGACTGCGGCCGCTGCTCGCCGGTGAGTCCGACGCCACCAGCAAGCTCTCGCGCGAGCACACCGTCGCGCATCCGGTGCCGGGACTCGTGGTCGTGGCGGGCGGCAAGTACACGACCTACCGCGTGATGGCCAAGGACGCGGTGGACGAGGCGGTGCACGGCCTCGACCAGCGGGTCGCCGAGTGCGTCACCGAGGACATCCCGCTGATCGGCGCGGAGGGGTACCGCGCGATGTGGAACGCGCGAGCGCGGATCGCGGCCAACACCGGGATCCACGTGGTGCGCGTGGAGCACCTCCTCAACCGCTACGGGTCGCTCGCCGACGAACTCCTGGATCTCATCGCCGCCGACTCCTCCCTCGGCGAGCCCCTGCAGGCGGCGGACGACTATCTGCGCGCCGAGATCGTCTACGCCGCCTCGCACGAGGGTGCGCGCCATCTGGACGACGTCCTCACCCGCCGTACGCGCATCTCCATCGAGACCTTCGACCGGGGCACGCGCAGCGCCCGTGAGGCCGCGGAGCTGATGGCACCGGTCCTCGGCTGGGACAAGGACCAGATCGAGCGCGAGGTGGAGCACTACGAGAAGCGGGTCGAGGCGGAGCGCGAGTCGCAGCGCCAGCCGGACGACCTGACGGCCGACGCGGCACGGCTGGGGGCGCCGGACATCGTGCCGCTGTAGCGGGAGTGGTGCGGTGGGGGGCGACTGCGAGGC
>NZ_JBHXJC010000007.1:315367-337734 GCF_042723265.1 Streptomyces sp. NPDC058371
GGGGGAGACGAACGAACCTTGTGGAGGGGGGGCGGGGGGGGGGAGGGGGGGAGAGAGAAGGAGAGCAGAGATCCTTGAACTACTCCCCCCCCACCGGTGGTTTCGGCTTCGGTCCGGTGCCCGGATATCACTCGAACGGGTGTCGTGAGCTGGGATCTTTGCTCGGGACCCGGCCGTTCTACGGGGTGCGGGGGCAGAACTCGGCGGCGAGCAGGGCCGGTTCGAGGTCCGGGTCTGCGATCCCGCCCGTGTTCACCCGGAAGGTGAGGACACGACGACCGTCGACGGTGGCCGCGGTGCGCACGTAGCTGCCGGATATGCGGCCGTTGTGCCCCCACACCGTGGTGCCGCACGGCAGCTTCACGGGGTAGAGACCCATGCCGTACTGGCCCTGTGCGGCACGGGTGTTGAGCATCTCGCGCCGCTGGTCCGGCGGGAGCAGCTCACCGCCCAGCAGGGCCGCGTAGAAGCGGTCCAGGTCGGCGAGGGTGCTGACCAGCTCGCCCGCCGCGCCGGCCACGCGCGGGTCGAGCTCGGTCACATCGGAGCCGTCGGTGGCGTAGGCACGGCCGTGCGGAGAGGGGAGCGACATGCGGGAGCCCGGGAAGGAGGTGCCCGTCAGACGGAGCGGAGTGATGATCCGGCGCCGGACCTCGGTGGCGTACGAGTCGCCGGTGACCTGCTCGACGACCATGCCGAGCAAAACGTAGTTGGTGTTCGAGTAGGCGAAGCGGCCGCGGTCGGCCGGGGGGTGGGTGAGAGCGATGCGTACGGCCTGAAGCGGGGTGACGGGGAAGGCCCCCTCGGTGTCCCGGGTGAAGTCGTAGAGGCCGCTGGTGTGGGTGAGCAGGGCACGCAGGGTCAGCGCGCGGCCGTCGTTGCCCGCTCCGCGCACCACACCCGGAAGGTGATCGTCCACGGAGTCCGACAGGGACAGCCGGTGCTCGGCGGCCAGTTGGAGGACAACCGTCGCGAGGAACGTCTTCGTGATGCTGCCGGCACGGAAGTGGTCCTCGCGGCGGATGGCGGTGGCGGGGCCCGGGGTGGTGCCGGGGCGGGTTGCGACGGTGCTCCCGTCGTCCGGGGCGGAAGGGGACGGCGGGCGGGAAGGGACGGAGGCGGTGGCGCCGGCTTCGGCATGGGCGAAGCGGGTACCCGACTCCTCGCGGGCCAGGAGAGCCGCGGCCGGGGCCTTTCCCCGGGTGACGAGCAGCGCGAGAGCCGCGTCCGTTGGCGTGGCCGTATGGGCGGATGAGCCGGCCGGCGCGAGGGCGAACAGGGCGACGGCCAACGGAATGGCCACGAGTGTCCGACGTGTCCGGTGCTGCGGCATCGCGGTCCTTCCTTGTCGGGTCCCATCATGTGGGACGGTCGGGGAGGTGCGTCGGGCGGTCCCCCGGTGCGGGCGGCCCGCGAGGCGGGTGCCGTGCGGGCCCCGGGGGCACCCTGGGCGTCGGGTGGTCCATGCGTGGGGGACAATGGAGGCTCTGTCAGGGCGGGTTGCATGAGGGGACGCATGTCGGAGGCGGAGCAGACGGGAGCATCCCGTCAGGACAAGAGCGGACGTCTCCTCGCCGGGCGGTACCGGCTGGGAGTTGTACTCGGCCGCGGCGGCATGGGCACGGTGTGGCGCGCCGAGGACGAGACCCTGGGCCGCACAGTGGCCGTCAAGGAGCTGCGGTTCCCGTCGAGCATCGACGAGGACGAGAAACGGCGGCTGATCACACGGACGTTGCGCGAGGCCAAGGCGATCGCCCGGATCCGGAACAACGGCGCGGTGACCGTCTTCGACGTGGTCGACGAGGACGACCGGCCCTGGATCGTGATGGAGCTCGTCGAGGGCAAGTCGCTCGCCGAGGCCATCCGGGAGGACGGGCTGCTCACGCCGACGAGGGCCGCCGAGGTGGGCCTCGCGATCCTCGACGTGCTGCGGGCGGCGCACCGCGAGGGCATCCTGCACCGGGACGTGAAGCCGTCGAACGTGCTGATCTCCGAGGACGGCCGGGTCGTGCTGACCGACTTCGGTATCGCGCAGGTGGAGGGCGACCCGTCGATCACCTCGACCGGCATGCTCGTCGGCGCGCCCTCGTACATATCGCCGGAAAGGGCGCGCGGTCACAAGCCCGGGCCCGCGGCCGACCTCTGGTCGCTGGGCGGGTTGTTGTACGCGGCGGTGGAGGGCGTGCCGCCGTACGACAAGGGCTCCGCGATCGCGACGCTCACCGCGGTGATGACCGAACCGGTGGAGCAGCCGAAGAACGCGGGACCGCTGGAGAAGGTGATCTACGGCCTGCTCGCCAAGGATCCCGACCAGCGGCTCGACGACACCGGTGCGCGCGCGATGCTCAACGAGGTGATTCACGCGCCCACATCCCCGGAGACGGGGCCGCAGGCTCCGGACGCGACGAAGGTCGTGGCGATGCCTCCGGTGCCGGACGAGGGACCGGGCAGGGACAGTTCCACGGGCTCCGGAGGCAAGCGGGGCGAAGAGGCGGCGGTGCGACTGCGCGGGGCGCTGCGCTCCGTGCGGAAGGCGGCCACGGCGGCGGGTGCGGCGACGGCCGCGGCGGCGGCTACCGCGCGCACCAAGTCCGGCGGTACGCGCGCTCCCGGCTCCGCCGACTCTTCGGGTGCTTCGGGTCCCTCGGGTCCCTCGGGCGCCTCGGGCGCCTCGGGTGGCTCCGGGGCCGACGGTGTGTCGGGCGCTGCGGGGTCCGGGGGTTCTGCCAAGTCGGCGTCGGCGTCGGCCGGCGTGGGTGCTCCGGCTTCGGGTAAGTCCGGGGCGTCTGGGGTGGGTGCGGGTGCGTCCACCGCGTCAGGTGTGTCAGGTGCGTCCACCGCGTCCGGTGCGGGTGGCTCCGGCCGGTCCAGTGGGCCTGGTGGGTCTGGCGGGTCCGGTTCGGGGAAGACGGCCGGCGCGGCGGGTGCCGCGGCTGCCGTGAGCGGCACCGGCACTGGCCCTGGCGCCGGCACTGGCGCCGGAAAGGTCGGGGCTCGGGACGGTGCCACCTCGGTTTCGAACCAAGGCCCTGGGCAACGGACTTCGGGCTGGCCCGAGGTTCCCCCGGCGCGGCCGCGTCCCGTGCCCCGGGCGCCGCTCACCGACGTGGTGCCGCGGCGGACGCTGGTGATCGTGGCGGTGGTCGTCGTCCTCGCGGTCCTCGGTGCCGTGCTCGCCCTCACCCTCGGCGGCGACGACGGCTCGTCCAAGGACACCAAGAACGGCGACTCCAAGGCCGCCGCCAGCGGGGCGACCGCGGGCAGCGCCGACAAGGGCAAGGATTCCGGCTCGCACACGGACAGCGGTGAGAAGGACGGTTCCGCGTCGGGCTCGGACGGCTCGGGCACGGGAACGGCCGCCGGCAGCACGCCGAGCGCCGGCGCGAATGACGACGCGAATGACGACGCGTCGAGCGGGTCGAGCGGGTCGGGCGACGACGGTTCGGCGTCGGGCGAGGACTCCGCCGTAAAGACGTACAAGGGCGATCAAGGGTTCTCGATCGGGCTGCCGAAGGGGTGGAAGTACCAGTCCACGAGCGACGCCGGGGTGCGCTTCACGGGTCCCGACGGGCAGAAGCTCCTGGTCGGCTGGACGTCCACGCCCAAGAACGACCCGGTGGCGGACTGGAAGAACCAGGAGCACTACATGACGCGCCAGCAGTACAAGCGGGTGCGAATAGAGAAGGTGGACTACCGCGGCTGGAACACGGCCGACTGGGAGTTCACCTATGTGGACGGCGGGACGAAGTACCGGTCGATCGACCGTGGGTTCGTCGTCGACTCGGACCTCGGATACGGACTGATGTACACCGCGAAGGACGCCAAGTGGGGCAGCGACCTGCGCAAGAGCACCTGGCAGACCCTGACCAGTACGTTCGAGCCGAAGTCGTGAGGCCGGGGGCGTGACGCCGGAGTCTTGACGTCGGCGTCGTGATGTCGGCGTAGTGACGTCGGACCCCGGGGTGTCGAGGGCCGACGGGGTGCGGGTGGACAGACCGTCGGCGACTGTTCAGCGGTGGCTGCGCGAGAAGGAGTTCGGGGGCGTGAGATCTTGCATCCCCTCTTTGCGGGTTGCCTCCGGCACGTATCGTGAGTGGTTGCGGACCGTACGAAGCCACAACGGGACGCAACCCGAACGGAATTGACCACCGGGCGGCCGGGGGAGGCGTCGTGGACGACTACGCGGGACGGGTACTCGCCGACCGCTACCGCCTGCCGCTGCCGCCGTCCGACGAGTACGAACTCGCCGAGACCCGGGCCTTCGACACGTACAGCGGGCAGGAAGTCCTGGTCAGGCAGGTGCCGTTGCCGGAGGTCGTCGAGGCCGAGGTGCTCGACGCGGACGGACTGCCCGAGGGTTTCGTGGCGCGCGAGGGCGCCCTGGGGGGCCGGGGCCGCTCCGGCGCCTCCACGCGGACCGCGAGCCGGCCCACCGAGCCGGCCGTGCAGCGCGCGATCGAGGCCGCGCAGGCCGCCGCCTCGATACCCGACCACCCCCGACTCGACCAGGTCTTCGACGTGTTCGCCGAGGGCGGTTCACTGTGGGTGGTCAGCGAGTTGGTGGCCGCGCGGCCGCTGGCGGCGCTGCTCGCCGACAAGCCGCTGACGCCGTACCGAGCGGCCGAGGTCGCCTCGGACGTCCTGATGGCCTTGCGCGTCCTGCATGCGCACGGCTGGGTGCACCGGAATGTCACCGCGCGCACGGTGCTCATCTGCGACGACGGCCGAGTGATGCTCACCGGCCTCGCTGTCGGCGCCGCGGAGGAGGCGCTGTGCGGTTACGACCCGGTGCCGCCGCGGGACTTGGAGCCGCCCGGCGGGCACGGCCCCGAAGGGCCCGGCGGTCCGGGACCCGGCCGGGCGACGGTCGGATCCACCGCTCCCGGCGCCGGGAGCGGTGGCGCGCACGCCGTGGACCCCGAGGCCGCGCGACGGGCGGCGATCGAGGCGCGGGAGAAGGGTATCGAGGCGCGTGCGGCCGGTATCGAGGCCCGCGCCACGGACGGCCCGCGCGGTGGCGTGCCCGCCCTCGGCGGCGGCAGCAGCAGAGGTGGTGGCGCGGAGCCCGATGCCGGGGACGACGCCAGGGCGGCGCGGGCCGGGGCGATCGCCGCGTACCGGGCGGGCGCCCGTGCCGCGGCGCGCGTGCACGAGGCGCAGCGGGGTGCCCAGGCGGCGCTGCCCGCGCCACGGCCCACCCCCGGTGCCGGCGGCGACGAGGCCACGACGGCCCCCGGTTACGGCGCCGAGGCGCAGCGGAACCCCGCCCGCGGCGTCGAGCACACCTCCAACGGCCCGGCCCCCGGCCGGATAGCCGATCCCTACGGACGCGCCGACCCCTGGCATGGAGCCGTACCCCGCGGCGGTGCCGGCGGCGACGCCCAGAACGGCCGCAGCGCGTTGCACGGAGGCGGCCAGGAGCAGGGGCGTACCGCGTTCCCGCCCACCACCGCGACGGGTGTGCCGCCTCAGGGCCGGCAGGCTCCTCACCAGGCCCAGCCGCGCACCGACGGAGGCGGCCAGGAGCAGGGGCGTACCGCGTTCCCGCCCTCCACCGCCACGGGTGTGCCGCCTCAGGGCCGGCACGCTCCTCACCAGGCGCAGCCGCGCACCGACGGTGCGCCGGCATCCCCGCAGGCCACCGGCACCGGCACCCGCTGGGACCACCCGACCGCCGGGGCCGCGCCCCGCCGTGGGCCCGCCACCGCGCTCGCCGCCGAGCGGGCGCGGCAGGCGAGGATGGCCGTGGTCGGCCCGGTGACCGAGCGCTGGGCGCCCGAGCAGGCGGGCCCGGTGCACGAGAACTGGCAGCTCGCCGCGCCGATCGGTCCCGTGACCGACCTGTGGGCGCTCGGGGCGCTGCTCTTCCGCGCCGTACAGGGCCACGCGCCCTATCCGGAGGAGAACACCGCCGAGCTGGTGCAGCTGGTGTGCGCGGAACCGCCCGCGTTCGCCGAGGAGTGCGGCCCGCTGCGGCCGGTCGTGGAGTCGTTGCTGCGTCAGGACCCCACCGAGCGGCTCGACTTCGAGGAGCTGCGCGGCTGGCTGCGCTCGCTCGTCCGGTCCGCTCCGGAGCCGGAGGCGGGTGCGCACGTCATAGCGGCGCCGCCCGTCGACCCCAGGCGGCTGCCGATCGTACGGCGGCGGGGCGAGCTCGTCCGCAGGCGTCGCGCCGGGCTGCCCGCGACCAGCCCGCACGCCCGTCACAAGCGCGCCAAACAGGGCCGGCCGCCCAAGCCCCGGCAGCTCGGGCGGAATCTCGTCCTGCTGGTGCTGCTTCTGCTGGCCGCCGCGATCGCCTACGCGATGTACTTCATGCCGAAGTCCGAGCCGGGCGACAGCACGGGCGGGGAGCGGACCGGGGCCGCCGGGGAGGTCAGCCCCGCCCCCGACACCAGCGCGGACGGCAGGGCGAGCAGTGAGCCGCGTCCCGACCAGACGTCCCCGGGCGGGGCCAAGAGCCCTTCCGGCTCCTCCCGTTCGACGCAGTCGAAGCCGGCCGGCGACCCGGATGTCGCCCAGGGCTTCACGCTGCGCAAGGACTCGGCGGGCTTCCGGGTCGCCGTCGCGCGCGGCTGGGACCGCGCCCCCAAGAACGGGCGCGGTCAGGTGGTGTACTCCCACGGGGACTTCGACCTCATCGTCGTACCCGGGCGGGACAGCACGAGCGCGTACGGCAGTGATCCGATGACGTATCAGCGGGAGAAGGAGCCGGAGCTGCAGCCGTTCCGCGACTCGACCTGGGCCACGTCCAGCGGGATGCGGACGATCGACGTGGGCGGACGCACTATGGTCGAGGGGCAGTTCACGTGGACCGACGGCGAGGGGCGCGAGCTGTTCGTGCGCAACCTCGTGGTCGTCGCCGGCGGGCGCTACCACGTGGTGCAACTGCGCGGCCCGGAGGCCGAACGCGACGAGGTGACACGGCTGTACGAGCAGGCGTCGGCGACCTATCAGGTCACCGGCTGAGCGTTCCGCCGCGCCGTTCCGTACTCGTGTTCGCACCTTTGGCCGCGCCGTGACGTGGAGTTGTCCCAGCGGTTCCCGTCCGTGCATGGAAGGGATAACCGTCACAGTGCGGTCTCCGTACGACCGCGCCGGTTCCCTGAGGAAGGGCCGGGTCCTTAGTCTGACCTCGTCAAGACCATTGCGGGGAAACGTGAATCAGATGCAGGGCCTGCTCCTCGCGGGCCGCTACCGCCTTGTCGACTCCATCGGCAGCGGGGGCATGGGGCGAGTGTGGCGTGCGCACGATGAGGTGCTGCACCGGGCCGTCGCCGTCAAGGAGTTGACCGCAGCGCTGTACGTCACGGAGAGCGACCGCGCGGTCCTGCTCGCCCGGACCCACGCCGAGGCGCGGGCCGCCGCCCGGATCAACCACTCGGCTGTCGTCACCGTGCACGACGTTCTCGAACACGACAACCGCCCGTGGATCGTGATGGAACTCGTCGAGGGCAACTCGCTGGCCGACGAGGTCAAGGAGAAGGGGCAGATCGAGCCGGCCGAGGTGGCGCGCATCGGACTGTGGGTGCTGCGCGCGCTGCGGGCCGCACACGCCGCCGGAGTGCTGCACCGCGATGTGAAGCCGGGCAACGTCCTGCTGGCCACCGACCGCCGGGTCCTGCTCACGGACTTCGGGATCGCGCAGGTCGAGGGCGATACGACGATCACGCGCACCGGCGAGATCGTCGGCTCGGTCGACTTCCTCGCGCCCGAGCGGGTGCGGGGCCATGACCCCGGCCCCTCCTCCGACCTCTGGGCGCTCGGGGCCACGCTGTACACGGCGGTGGAGGGGCGGTCGCCGTTCCGGCGCACCTCGCCGCTGACCACGATGCAGGCGGTGGTCGACGAGGAACCCACCGTGCCGCGCAACGCCGGTGCACTGGAACCCGTGATCAGGGCGCTGCTGCGCAAGGATCCCGCCGCCCGGCCCGGCCCCGAGGAGACCGAGCAGATGCTCGCCGAGGCCGCGGAAGGGCGCCGGCCGCGCGCGGCCCAGGCGTATGTGCCCACTCAACATGTGGATACGGGACGTGTGGCTCCGGGCCACACGGGAGCCGGGGCAGGGTACGGCGGGGCCGGCCACACGGGGACCGGCCACACAGGGGCCGGCCACCCTGCCGGGTCCGCGGCCCATGGCGCGCTTGGGGCGACGACCCATGTGCCGGGACACCAGGCGCCGGGCCCTGGCCCTTCCGGCGGGACGCTGCCGGGGCCCTTCCCCGCGTACAGCGACTCCACCGGAGCTCCGGGCGGAGCTCCCGGTGTGCCGAGGAAGCGGCGGCTCGGCCGCACCCTCGCAGTTGTGGCGGTGCTGGCCGCGCTCGCCGGCGGCGGCGGTGCTCTGGCCCTGCACTACGCGGACGGGGCGCGTCAGGAGTCCGGATCCTCGAACTCCGGCTCCGGGCAGCAGCAGACCGGCGCCGTCCCCAGTGGCTGGGTGCGGGTCCAGGACGTCGAGGGCTTCAGCCTCGCCCTGCCCAAGGGCTGGAAGCGGCAGATCAGCGGCACTCAGATCGACTACACGCCCGACGGCGGCAAGCACTTCGTGCGCATAGCCGTGGACGACTCGCCGGACTTCGACACCGCCAACATGCACCAGCTGGACCTGGAGCAGCAGTTGAAGAAGTTGCAGGACTACAAACGGGTGAGCCTCCAGTCCAACATCTACCGCGACTGCCCCGGCTCCCTGTGGGACTTCACGTGGACCGCGCAGGGCAAGGACGCGTCGTTCCCCGGACCGCGCCGGGCCATCGAGCAGACGTATCTGGGCCGCGACGGCGTCGAGTACGCGATCTACATGTCGTCGCCGGCGGCCGACTGGGACACCGCGCGCGAGCAGTTCGACGCGGTGCTGCGGGGGTGGCGGCCGGAGGGGGAGTAGCGCGGCAGCGGCAGGATCCGACCTCGCCCGGCACCCCCTGAACACCACCCGGCACCGCACCCGCGTCACATGTCGGCCACCTCGTACCGCAGCCCCGGGGAGGTGCTCGTCCGGTGCGGCATGATGGGGCGCATGGGGACCGAGGGGGAGAACGCCCGCGTCATAGCGGGCCGTTACCGGCTGGAGGCCAGGATCGGCCGGGGCGGAATGGGCGTCGTCTGGCGTGCCACCGACCAACTGCTCGGCCGTCAGGTGGCGGTCAAGGAGCTGGCGCTCGACGACTCGCTCTCGGCCGACGAGGCCAGGATGCAGCGGGACCGCACGCTGCGCGAGGCCCGCGCGGTCGCCCAGCTCCGGCACGCGCACATCATCGTCGTGCACGACGTGGTCGTGGACGACGAACGCCCGTACATCGTCATGGAGTTGATCGTCGGCGGCTCGCTCGCCGACCGGATCTCCAGGAACGGCCCCGTCGACGCTGTCGAGGCGGCCCGCATCGGCATCGACCTCCTCGGGGCGCTGCGCAGCGCGCACGACGCGGGCGTCCTGCACCGGGACCTCAAACCCGCGAACGTCCTGATGGAGGCCGGCACCGACCGCGTCGTCCTCACCGACTTCGGGATCGCCCAGGTCGCGGGCGCGACGACGCTCACCGAGAGCGGTGCCTTCGTCGGTTCGCCCGAGTACACCGCGCCCGAGCGGATGTCCGGGGCCAGGACGGGCCCGGAGTCCGACCTGTGGTCGCTCGGCGCGCTGCTGTGCACGGCCCTGAGCGGCGCATCGCCGTTCCGCCGCGACTCGTTGGGCGGCATCCTGCACGCGGTCGTCGTCGACGAGATCCGGCCGCCCGACCAGGCCGCGCCGCTCCTGCCGGTCGTACGCGGGCTGCTGGAGCGCGATCCGGACCTGCGGCTGGGGGCGACGGAGGCGGAACGGTTGCTGCGGGCGTTCCTGGACACGGGCCGCACGCCACGGGCGTCGTCCGCGTACACGCCGACGCAGCGCGACGTGGCACGGCGCAAGCCGGCCCCGGCGCCCCCCGCCCCCACGGCTCCCACGACAGACTCCGCTCCGGCGGCCCCGGCCGACCGGCCGCCCTCGAAACAGTCCGCGCACTCCGCGCGAGGGGTGCTGGTTGCCGCCGCACTGGTCGCCGCCATGGCCGGGGCGGGGGTGTCCGCCGCGGCGCTCCTGATGCACAAGGGCGGTGACGGCGGTGGTACGCCCACGAGTTCGGCGCCGCACAGCGCACCCGCCTCGCCCCGTACGACGAAGACCTCCCCCACACCCACGACTTCCGCCTCCACGGCCCCCACCCCCACGGTGACGGTGACGAGTTCGGGTGTCGTGGCGCCCGCCTCCCGCAAGGCGCCCTCGGGGTACCGCCTCGCGCAGGACCCCGCCGGATTCTCGCTCGCGGTGCCGGAGGGCTTCACGCGCGAGGCGCAGGGCGAGCGGACCTTCTATCTCTCGGAGGGCGAGGTCTTCCGGCTCGGCATCAAGGCCACCGATCCCGAACCGGACGGACCGACGGCGGTGATGCGCAGGGCGGACGCCAAGGGGCCGTCCACGAACCCGGGTTACCACGACGGCCGCGTCACCGGGACCACGCACAACGGATACCCGGCCGCGCTCTGGGAGTTCAGCTGGGGCGGCTTCACCAAGGCGGAGGGCGCCCGGCACACGTACGACCTGTGCTGGGAGCAGGACGGGCGGATGTACGACGTGTGGGTGTCGGCGCCGGTCGGCAAGGTCACCGAGGCGAAGGAGTACTTCGACGTCGCGGTGGACACGTTCGTACCGTAGTAAACGGGAGATAAGGGACGCTCCGGGTCACGGGTCTGTGACCGGAAAGCGACCGGGGTGGATCCCGCGCCGCCCGCCGCGATATGCATGAGGCCATGAGCAGCAACGGGGGAGCCCCTTACGGATCCGACGAGCCAACGAGTTTCGGTCTGCAACCGCCGCGGCCGGGCGTGCCCGCGCAGCAGTCCGGCGGCCCCGGGCAGCAGTCCGGCGGCCCCGCGCAGCAGCCCGGGGTGCCCTATCCCGGCAACCCGTACGCGGCCCCGACCCAGTTCGTGCCGCAGCACGAGGCTCAGCAGCCCCCGCATCAGCAGCCCCCGCTTCAGCGGGGGCCGGAACAGTCGCGATCGGAACAGGCGCGATCGGAACAGGTGCGACCGGAGGGGCACGACCAGCCGTCGCACGACCCGGGCGCCGGGCGCCTGATCGGCGGCCGCTACCGTCTGCTCTCCAAGCTCGGACACGGCGGCATGGGCACGGTGTGGCGGGCCAAGGACGAGACGGTGGACCGCGAGGTCGCCGTCAAGGAGCCCCGCGTTCCGGACCATCTTTCCGAGCGCGAACGCGCCAACGCCTTCGAGCGGATGCGGCGCGAGGCGCGGGCCGCGGCCTGGCTCGACCACCCGGCCGTCGTCAACGTCCACGACGTCGCGATCGTGGACGGACAGCCGTGGATCGTCATGGAGCTGGTGCGGGGCCGCTCGTTGGGCGACGCGCTCCAGGAGGGCACCCTCGGCGTGCGCGAGGCGGCCCGCGTCGGCCTGGAGGTGCTCGGCGCCCTGGAGGCCGCCCACGCGGCGGGCATCCTGCACCGCGACGTCAAGCCCGACAACGTCCTGCTCGGCCGCCACGACCGGGTGGTCCTCACCGACTTCGGCATCGCCCAGATCGAGGGCGAGACGAACCTGACGGACACGGGCGGCTTCGTCGGCTCACCCGAATACATCGCCCCGGAACGGGTGTTGGGCCAGCGTCCCGGCCCGTCCTGCGACCTCTGGTCGCTGGGCGTGGTGCTGTATGCGGCCGCCGAGGGCGTCTCCCCGTTCCGTCGCAGCAACACCCCCGCGACCCTTCAGTCCGTCCTCAACGCCACGCCCGCGGCGCCCGCCGCAGCGAAGGGCCCGCTCGCGGAGGCGATCAACGGACTGCTGAACAAGGACCCGGCCCGCCGCCCCGCAGCCGCGCAGGTGCGCCGGCTCCTGGAGGAGGCCGCGAAGGCCCCGCAGGAGACCCAGATCGTCCAGATCACCGTCCCGGGCGGCAAGGGCATCAGACTCGGCCGCAAGGCGTGGTCCGGCGTGGGCGCGGCGGTCGTCGCGGTGGCGGTGGCCGCGTATCTGGTGATCGCGAACCCGTTCGCGGGCCCGCTGCCGGACAACTGGAAGCAGCGGGAGGAGAAGGCGCTCGGCGTGACCCTGGCCGTACCGGCGGACTACCGGCCGGGCCGGCCGGAAAAGGACGACTCGGACCAGAACTGGGTGACGTACGGCGACTGGAGCGGCAGCATCTGGATCGGCCTGAAACTGGCGAAGAAGTCCGAGGACAGCAGCAACGAGATCAAGGGGTCCTCGGCGGCCCAGATGTACGCCGACGACGGGGAGTTCAAGACCAACGGCGAGTACGACCTGAGCATGCCGGAGAGCCCGAAGACGTCCCCGCGGTCGACCACGTACCACGGCAAGAAGTCGGCGGAGAACACGGTGATCTACACGACCACCGACAGCCAGGACCCGCGTCCCCGCGAGCTGAAGATCTTCTACTACAAGTCCTCCGCCACCGGCGACATGTACAAGCTCACGGTCAGCTACCCGGGCAAGGGCGACTTCACCGACCGGGGCCGCGAGGTCGCGAGGACGGCGATCGCGAACCTGGGGATCGACAAGCTGTAGATGGGTCGGCCGTAAGGGGCGCGGGTTCTGGGCCGGGTGGCTCAGGCGAGCTTGGCCGCCTGGGCCTTGACCAGGTCGGCCGGGACGTCGTAGTCGGAGGCCTTGGCGTCGTCGGCGAAGGCCGCCAGGCTCATCGTGTAGTACGTGGCGATGCTGTCGCCGTGGCGCACGACCTCGCCGTGTACCAGGTACTTGCCGCCGTCCGCGACTCCGGTCACGGCGAACGCCAGTGACTCGTCGCCGGTGCCCGAGGCCTTCTCGGCCTCGACCTTGGAGAACTTCTGGGTGTCGCCGTGCGCCGTGGCCTTGAACCCGCTCGAGCAGCCCTTGATCGCCTCCGCGACCGACGTCATGGTCTTCTGCGCGCGCTCACCCTCGTACGAGGAGAGCGAGACGAACGTCGCCGTGGTGCCGAGGGAGTCGTGGATCGAGTTCATCGCGTCCTCGAACTCCTCGTCCGTCATATCCTCCAGACTCTTCGTGGAGGACGCGCTGGGCGAGGCGACCTGTTCCGTGGCCAGGCGGTTGACGTAGGCGGACGAGTCCCCGGGTGCGAAGCCGGTGACGACGTACGCGACCGGCGCGCATTTCTGGTCCACGACCTTCACGTCGTCCTTGGAGGACGCGAACGGCTCGGCCTCGTCCGCCGCCCCGATCTTGTAGCCGTCCACATCGCCGGTGGCGATGATCCGCTTCTTCAACTCGGCTTCGGTGAGCGCCTTCGCGGCGGTCGTCGGCTTGTCGGAGCCGGCAGTCTTGCCGCTGTCTCCGGAGCCGGATCCGCTGTCGGAACAACCGGTGGCCAGCGCGAGCGAGAAAGCGGAGGCAACCATTGCTATGCCGGTGCGCGACAGCGTGGATCTCTTCATGCCGTGGATGTTCCTTCTCCGTGGTGAGCCGTGATCAAAAGGTGAAGGGACTATGCGGCCGGGGGTGAACAGACGTCAAATTCCCAAGTCCGGGGCGTCGTGCGGCGTGTTGGGGGTACGAGCATTCCGGGGCAGGGTCATTGAGCCGCAGGCGCCGGTCGCGCGACACCGATGGCGAGGTCATTGGTGACGGTGAAGAAAGGGCGTACCCCAACCGACTCCGGGGAGGGGGAGGCGAGCCGGGCCTTCGGGTACTTGTCTGTCTGCTTCCGGTCCACGATGTCGTCGGCGAGCCGTCCCATCCGTATGAGTTCGGCGTTCCGGGCCGGACGTATAAAGAGGTCCCACACCGTCTCGTCCGTGCCGATGGGGGCGGGCACGGACGTCAGGGTGGCCTCGAAGCGGCGGTCGGCGGCAGTGGTCAGGGGGGTTTCGACGTCGGGCTCGCCCGTCGTCCGGGAGAGGCCGAGCAACACGGCGTCCTCGTGGAGCTCGACTCCGTGAAGCAGCCCCTCAAGACGCAAAAATCCGTCGCCTGTGCGGATGACCTCCACCTCCGCGTGCGCGGAGCGATGGAAGGTCCGCAGCGCCAGGAAACCGTCCTTGGTGGGGTACGGAATCCACCAGGCGACCGGACCAGCCGACGGGAGGGCGGCGTTCAGCAGGCCGCGCTGTTCGACGAGCGTGGCCTTGAGGCGGCGCCGCTCACCGTCCTCCCCGCGCTCCACGTAGAGGTCCCAACGTCCCTCGGCCAAGGCGAGGTCGCCGCGGCGGAGGCCGGCCGTCCAGGGAGCCTTCTGTGTCGCTGGACTCACCAGCGGAACGCGTATCTCGCTGTCGCTCTGTCGCAGGCGCAGCACGAGGGTGAACCGCTCTTTGAAGAGGCCTGACGCACTTACCGCCATGTGTACGGTGCCTTCCGCATCCGTCCGGCAGCGCGCCTTGGGCCGCAGCGGAGGCGGGCCTTCCTGAGACATCGGGGGAGCGCTGGCGGTGGTCGTCTGCGTAGCGATCTGCGGCTGGTCCTGTGGGCGTTTGGCCATCAACGGAGGTATCGCACGTCGAAGGCGGCGACCGATCCTGGCGGTCGCGGGGACCCGGGCCTCGCGCAGCTCGGAGAACAGGCGCTCGTACTCTTCCGCGATGCGGCCGGGCGCGAAGCGCTGAGCGGTCGCGCGGGCAGAGGAGCCCATACGGCGTCGCCCGTCCTCGTCGTATATCAACTTCATCAGGGCCGCGGCGAACGCGCCAGAGTCCCCGGGGGGTACGAGAAGCCCGTCGGAACCATCGGTGATGATCTCGCCAGGACCGTGTGGGCAGTCGGTCGCGACGACTGGTAGGCCGGCATGCATGGCTTCGAGAATCGTCATGCCGAACGACTCCCATTCCGAGGTCACGGCGGCGAGGGACGCCTTGGGCCACTCGGTCTCCAGCCGCGGGTGAGGTCCCATGAGGAAGGCGTGATCGTTCAGGCCGAGTGTGTCGATGAGGGCCCGAAGGCGTGGGCGCTCGGGTCCCTGGCCGTAGATTCTGAGCTGCCATTCGGGGTGGACGGCGACCACTTCGGCGAAGGCCTCGATGAGGAGGTCGTAGCGCTTGACCGGCATGAGACGGCCAGCTGCCATGACCAACGGCGCCCGCCCGTCGGAGGGTTCGGATTTCGGTCGGGGCGCAGCGTTCGCTATGTCGACGATGCGGGTCTTGGACCTGGGCAGATGAGTACGGTGGTCTGCTGCGTCCTGCGCGGAAACGGTAACAAATGCGTCCAGGCGACCCGCCACTTCGTTCAGTGCGGATCGGACCTCTGGGACGTGATTGTCGTACGAGAGGTGTTCCTGCCCTATGCGCAGATAGCGGCGGTCGCCGTGTTCGGCGAGGAAGACGACGAGGGCGGGGCGCGTGGCGATGACCACGTTGGCATCGGTTTCCGCGAGGTGGCTCCGAAGCCGTTCGTCCGTCAGCGCTGTGTACCGGTGGGCGAGGACCTCGGCGGGGGGTACGACCGTTGAGGGCTGTGCCATGAGGTCGTGCCCGCCGTCGAACGTTGCGGCTTCGGCCCGTTCGTCGACGAGGGGCGTCAGCCGGATCCTGCCGCTGATGCCGAGGAGAGGCTTGTCCTCGGTGCGGAAGACCGAGACGATTTCGACCTCGTGACGCGCTGCCAGCGCCGCGGCCAGGTTGAGCGTCGACCGGACCGTGCCGCCTATGGCATAGGCGTTGTGGAGCAGGAAAGTGATCTTCATCGTTCAGCTCCCTGCCGGAGAAGTGTGGTCCGCCGCCCAGGCCAGGACCTTGCCCGGCATGCCGTCGATGTCCAGGAGGGCACCTCCGTGCGCGGTGCTGTCCGGTGCGATCTCGACGGTGACACCGTCGAGGGGCATGTTGTGGTCGACCTCTTCGGCAGCCTCGAGATCAAGGGAGTGTCCGGCCGGTACGAAGTCGCCTTCGGAGTGAATCAGATACATGGGCGCGTCGTTCGCGCCGGATGCGCGGTTCTTGACGACCATGTCCTTCCAGGTGTCCCAACAACTCGGGTGCGACGAGGTGTCGGTGTCCGCAGGGTCTGGAGAACAGCGCGCCAGGATGGCCGCGTTGTCGCGGACCTTGCGCTCCTTGGGTGTGCTGGCGTCGTGGTTTCCGTCGTTCCAAGCTCTGTAGGGCGAAGCCACCGGAGACAGGGCGACGACGCCTCGCACGCGATCTGCCCCGGATCCGTAGGTGCCGACGGAGGTCGCTATCTGGCCACCGGCCGATGATCCCAGGAGAACGAGTCGGTCTGGATCCAGGTCGAACTTCGCCGCATTGTTCTTGATCCAGTCAATGGCCGAAATTGTATCGTCACGCTGGGCGGGCCAGGCAGCATCGAAATTCAGCCGATAGTCGACCGAAAACGCGGCATAGCCTGCATTGGCGAAGCTTCTTGACCAGGCGGCCCACCCGGAATCCTCGTACCAGTATCCGCCGTGCAAGATCACGATGCCCGGCTGGTCCACCGAGTCGGAATTCCAGTAGGCGTCTATTTTCTGCCGTTCATGCCCGCCGTAGGAGAAACCGGACTCATGGCGTTCGGCTGCCTCGCTATGCCCTGTGCCCAAGGCGATGGATCCGGCCAACAGAACAGCGCAGACGGTCAATATGTTCACCAGCCGACGCACGGTCCGCATCCCCGTTTCTGTGTGTGGCGGGCACATGATCGCGCTCGTAAATCAGAAGCTTCCGGCGCACCTGCTGTGCAGAGGCCGCGAACCTGACTGCGTACCCGAGGTGAAGAAACTATGAAGTGCAGGTCAGGAGAGTGTCAAACGCTTACCTGAGGAGGCGGCCGGGCTTGCCCTGTCCTGTTCGTTCAATACAGATATGCGCGCCTTTGCTCATATTTACTTGGTCCTTACATGCGTAAAACGGGCATGTACTTGACATGTGTGGTTCAGGTGAAGGTAACTTTGCAGTTGTTTTGCGCAGGCCGAGGAACCTTCATGTTCGGTCCGCGGGGGATTCACAGGGGTGGGGTGTAGGTATATGCGTGCCGGCCTGGCCGGATTCGCGGGGGTGGCTGTTGCCGCCCTCCTGGCGACATTGGGAATTACTTCTTTGGCGACGACGCAAGCCGCAGCGGCAACATGCACTGCAGGCACGTCCACCGATTTCAACGGTGACAGCGTCGTAGACACGGTCATAGCTGATCCGGACGCCACGGTGAACGGGGCCAAGGGCGCCGGACTTGTGCGCATCGTCCTGGGGGGCGGAAAGGGCGTCTTTGAGATCTCCCAGGCGACCAGTGGCATGAATGCCACGCCCGAGGCGGGCGACCATTTCGGTTTCTCCCGCACGTCCTACGACGCCGACGGGGACGGATGCGCCGACCTGGTGGTCGGAGTCCCGTACGAGGACGTTGCCAAGGACGGGGTCGATCTCATCGACGCCGGTGCGATCTACGTAATCCATGGCACGCCGACGGGGATCGGTACGGGCTCCAAGATCGAGAGCTACAACCAGTCCGGCCTCGACCCCAACACCACCACAGAGGCGTACGACTGGTTCGGCTACGCGGTAAAGGCGGGGGAGACCTCGACCGGCGCGCCCTTCCTGGCCGTCGGAGTCCCCGGCGAGAGCGTCACGAGCGGTGGCAAGACCTACTCGGACGCAGGATGCGTCCACTACGTCCAGGGCTCGACCAAGACCACGGTGAACCAGGACGACACCGGGGTGCCCGGAGTGGTCGAAGCCTACGACCGGTTCGGCTACTCACTGGCCGGCACGAACCGCTACTTCGCGGTCGGCGTGCCGGGCGAGGCGATCGACGACGCGAAGTTCGCGGGCGGCGTCACGGTCTTCAGCCACACCATCGCGAACGGCGTGCCCACCGCACTGGTCGGCATCGACCAGAACGCCACGGGCATCACCGGCGTCGCGGAGGCCGGCGACGGCTTCGGCACCTCGGTCTCCATGACGAACTACCGTCCCACAGACCAGACATTCAACTCCGATGTGCTGCTGGCTGTGGGCGCGCCGGGTGAGGACGTCCAGACGGTCGCTGATGCGGGGGGCGCCGCAGTCGTCCGGATCCAGCCCTCGGGGGCGTACACCGAGATGGCGGCGATCGATGCCTCCATGGAGAACGTCGAAGGCGACCCTGCCGCCGGAGACTTCCTGGGGCAGCGGGTGACGATCGCGAACACCGACACCAACGTTGTGACGACCGCCAACACCGTTCGTCTCGCTGTCGGCATCCCCGGCAGAGACGCGGGCTCGGTCAAGGACGCGGGCGCCGTCCAGATCTTCCGACCCCTGGCCGCCATCGGTGCAGCGGACAAGCTGCTGGCTCGCGGTTCAGGTCTCCCGGGCACCGCCACGGCACGCGACTACAACGGCATCGCCCTGACGTCCGGGGCAAGCAACCTCTACATCGGAGTGCCGTACAGCAAGGCGTCCGCAACCCCCAAGGGCGTGCTCTACGCCATCTCGTGGACGGACATCGACGGCACCACCAACACCGGCACCACCACGTACCAGCCGGGCTCGGGAGGACTTCCCGACGTGGGCGTCGCTTTCGGAACGGTCGGGTGACCGGGGGCATGCGGAGAAAGAAGCACACCACCGTGAAGTTCCGGATGAACGGCCGTCGACGCACGGCCACCGTGGCCGCAACCGTCGCGGCTCTGATGGCCGCGGGCCTGGGAGGCTTCCCCTCCTTCAGCACGACTGCTCCGGCCGCTGCCGACACCACCGACGAAGCCCCTTCGGGATCTTCGCTCACCCAGGAGGCCGCACAGTCCAAGGCCGCGAAGTCGGGCGAGTCCGTGGAGATCCTCAGCCTGCGCGACGAGCACAGCACCACCGTGGCCAACCCGGACGGCACCTTCACCGTGTCCGAGTACGTCCAGCCCGTCAGAACCCGTAAGGACGGGAAGTGGACGGAGATCGACACCACGCTGGTCAAGCAGGCGAACGGGACATTCGCCCCCAGGGCCGCGCTGACCGCGATGTCATTCTCCGGGGGCGGTGACCGGACCTTCGCCGAGATCGAGAAGGACGGACGCTCGCTCGCTTTCGACTGGGTGAAGAAGCTGCCAGATCCGGCGATCGACGGCTCCACCGCCACGTACGGGAACGTCCTGCCTGGGGTGGACCTCAGGGTCACTGCGGGGGCGGAGGGCTTCTCGCACGTGCTGGTGGTCAAGAACGCCGAGGCTGCTGCCAGCCCCGAACTGGCCGAGCTCGAACTGCCCGTTGACACGTCGTCCGTCGAACTGAGGGAAACCGACGCCGGAGGGCTGACGGCCACGGACAGTGGCTCGGGCGGCACCGTGTTCGAAGCGCCGCAGCCTCTGATGTGGGACTCCAGTCACGACGCCGATGCCGGGACTCCTGCGGAGACGTCTCCGTCGGCGGCGGACCCGGAGGCTGCCACGCCGCCCGACGGGTCGCAAGTGGCGGACGTATCAATGGACTTGGTGTCGAGCACCATGAAGCTCACGCCCGACGCGGAGCTGCTCAGCGACAAGGACACGGTATATCCGGTCTACATCGACCCCGTGGTCAAGACGGCCAATCGCAGCAGCTGGACCATGGTGTCCTCGAACTTCTCATCAGCCTCTTTCTGGAAGTTCAACGACGACGAGGGCGTAGGCAAGTGCCCCTCCGACGTGTCGTTCCGGTGCTCCAGCCAGGCCGACGTCAAGAGGCAGTTCTTCGCGATCCCCACCGGGACCTTCGAGGGCAAGAACATCGTCGACGCCCAGTTCGCCGTGACGATGGTGCACACGTACAGCACCTCGGCGCGCGAGGTGCAGCTGGCCCGTGTCAACAGCAGCGGCGCCAGCGCGATCAGCTCGTCGACGAACTGGTCGAACCAGCCGTCCTCGAAGGGCACGGTGGACGCCAAGTCGCCCACCAATCCGGCGGGTACGTGCACCTCGACCAACCAGAACGTGCGGTTCGACGTCAAGAGCACCGTTCAGAAGGCGGCCGACAGCGGCTGGGACACCACCACGTTCCGGCTCAAGGCAGCCAGCGAGTCCGACACGTCGTACTGGAAGCGCTTCTGCGGAAACGCCCATCTGGAGGTGACGTACAACCGTCCCCCACTCCAGCCCGACACGGACCAGCTGGAGATGACACCGGGTGGCTCCTGCGAGTACGGCCATGCCGCTGACCACTATGTGGCCGAGGCGCCGCATGTGACGGCGGTCATCAAGGACTACGACCACAACGACGCCGGCTCCAACAGCGAGAGTCTCCAGGCGCGCTTCAAGGTCTGGTGGACGAACAGCTCCGGCGACACGGTCACGCATTACGCGATGACCGGAAAGGTGACCACCAGCGGCAAGGGTCAGACCGGTCAGGCCTTCTTCTCCTACACCATCGGCAGTGACCTCAAGGGCGACGGCGAAGCGGACTTCAGCATCCCGCAGAACACCACCATCGGGTGGGCGGTCCAGGGCTATGACCAGAGGTCTGACGGTCCTTGGTCCACCGACGGCAGCCAGAACCGCTGTGAGTTCATCTATGACACGGGCAGGCCGAAGTCGGCGGTCGTCACCTCGCCCCAGTACCCGAACGACGAGGTCGAGCACGCGGGTACCGGTGACTACGGCAGCTTCACCATGGACTCGCCGTCCGCGGACGTGACGAAGTACAAGTACTACTTCACCGGCCCGCACGCTGTGAGTACGCCCGTGACGGTGGCCGCCGAGTCCACCGGCGGACCGGCGACGATCCGCTGGATGCCGCCGAGCGAGGGCGTGTACTACCTGCACGTCAACTCCATCGACGGGGCAGGCAATGACCAGAAGACACCGACGACCCACGTCTTCCTGGTCAGTGACGGCCGCGCTCCGGTAGCGGCCTGGACCCTGGGCGACGCCAGGGGCACGACGTCGGCGACCGGTAGCAGTGGCGCCCCCAATGCGGCGGCGGGTACCGGTGTGTCTTTCGGCGCCCAGGGCCCCCTCGGCTCCACCGACACCGCGGCCTCGTTCGACGGCACCGCGAACGCCTACCTCGACGCGGGCAAGCCCGTCGTCGACACCAGCGGCACCTTCTCCGTGAGTGCCTGGGTGATGCTGCCTTCCCTGCCCACCGAGAACGTGACGGTAGTCAGCCAGGACGGAACGGCCCAGCCGGGCTTCGAGCTCGGATACGACGTGGACAGCGCGTCGTGGACCTTCCGGATCCCCGTGAGCGACATGGAGTCCCTGGGCACCTGGAAGGTCTCCGGAGCGGCAGCCGTCGCGGGCAGCTGGACGCACCTCATCGGGGTGTACGACGCCGAGGTCGGCGCGACCGGCAAGATGATGCTGTACGTCAACGGCGTCCTGGTCGCGGACGACATTCAGGCACGCCACACGACGTGGAACGCTTCGGGTTCGCTGCAGATCGGCCGCAAGATCTCCTTGGGCGGTTATACCAACTACCTCAAGGGCAACGTCGCCGACGTCAAGGTCCACGACCGGGTGATCCCGGAGACCGAGGGCCAGGAGCTGGGCGGCATCCAGCCCCACCAGCTCGCCTACTGGCAGCTCGACGAAACGGCATCCGGAGTCTCCCCGGAAACAGCCGGCGGGACTGGACTGGCGCTGGGCGGTGGAGCCTCGATCTACCTGCCCGACGACTCCTGTGACCCCGATCTGGATCCGGACTGCGTGCCCCCGGCCGAGCCCCTGTGGGGTGACGGACACCTGGCGCTGAACGGCACCACCGCCTATGCGTCCCGGGCGGCGGGTCTGCTCACCGCGCAGGACAGCTTTACGCTGACCGCCCGCGCGCGGCTCGCCGCGCCGAACCCGTCCACGAACCAGACAGTCCTGTCGCTGTCCGGCACGAACGGGAGCGCGCTCGCCGTGAAGTACCTGGCTGCGAGCAACCGTTGGCAGCTCGTCGCGACGGCTGCCGACTCGCCCACCGCGGTGACCACGCCCGTCCTGGACAACGGCGATCTGCCCAGCTCGGTGGGAGACGGCGACCACATGGCACTCGTCTACAACGCGGTCTTCGGCGACGTGCTCCTCTACGTCAACGGCGTCATGGTGGCCCAGGCTCCCTGGGACAACACCTGGGACTTCACGAAGGCGGCCCTCCAGATCGGTCGCTCGCTGAAGGGCTCGACCGCGAGCGAGTACTTCTCCGGTGCCGTCGACGAAGTGCGTATGTATCAAGGGCCGTTGGATGCCTCGCTGGTCTCGCTGGTGGCGGTCATGCCGGCCGGCGCGAGCATCGACGAGACCTCGGCATAACCCCAGACGCGGGGGGGGGGGGGGGGGGGGGGGGGGGCCCCCCGCCCCCCCCCCCCCCCCCCCCCCCCCCCCCCCCCCTCCCCCCCCCCCCCCCCCACCCCCCCCCCCCCCCCCCCCCCCCCCCCCCCCCTCCCCCCCCCCCCCCCCCCCCCCCCCCCCCCCCCCACCCCCCCCCCCCCCCCAC
>NZ_JBHXJC010000007.1:337742-378714 GCF_042723265.1 Streptomyces sp. NPDC058371
GGTGGTTTTGGGGGGGGGGGGGGGGGGGGGTGGGGGAGAAGGGAGGAGGGCCTGAGAAAAACCCCAGGGGGGGGGGGGGGGAGGCCCCCCCCCCCCCCCCCCCGCGTCCTCCTTCCCCCTGCTTCCTCGCATCCCCCGAGACTCATGGAGATGTCATGTCCTCGCCCCCCTGGTTCCGGACCGCCAGACCGGCGTGGCGCAGCGGTAGACGCCGCGCCGCGCTGGTTCTCGGCCTGGCTCTGTCCATAGGTCTCCTTCCCCAGTACGCGCCTCCGGCGACGGCGGGTGACCAAGGCCTGACCAAGCCGAACACGCAGAAAGATGTCGACGCTCCCGTCCGGGGCAAGGACGTCAAGCCCAAGAGCTTCGGCAAGGTCAACGCAGCCAAGAAGGCCGAGGTCAAGCGCGCCGACGAGACCGACTGGCCGACGGTGGGAAGCGCCGAGGTCAAGCTCTCCGACAAGGCCACCAAGGCCAAGGGCCTGCCGGTGACAGCCAAGGCAGTCAGGGGCAAGAGGGGAACGGGGTCGGTACGGGTCGAGGTCCTCGGCCGCAAGGCCGCCCAGGCCGCCGGTGTGGACGGCGTGCTGTTCACCGTTGCCCGGGCGGATGGCGACAGCAAGCGAGGTTCCGCTCAGCTCACGCTCGACTATGCGGACTTCGCGGACGCCTACGGCGGTGAGTACGGCTCCCGGCTGCGTCTTGTGCAGTACCCGGCATGCGTGGTGACCACTCCGGAGAAGACGGGCTGCTCGACCCCGACGTACCTGCGCAGCAGTAACAACGCTGCGCAGCAGACACTCACCGCCGAGGTGAGTGCGGCCGGTGACACCTCAGGTGCCTCCGCACAGTTGGCAGATGCCGGAGCCGCGGCCGGGTCGTCGGCCACGGTCCTGGCTGCCACGGCCAGCGGCGGGGGTGATCAGGGTGACTACAAGGCCACGAGCCTGGCTCCCTCCTCGGAGTGGGGCGTCGACACCAGCTCCGGCGCGTTCACCTGGTCGTACCCGATGACGACTCCACCGGTGCCCGGTGGGATGCAGCCGACGGTCGGGCTGAGCTACAACTCCCAGGCGATCGACGGTCAGACCGCGGCCACCAACAACCAGGGATCGTGGGTCGGCCAGGGCTTCTCCTACGACCCGGGCTACATCGAGCGCAGTTACAAGGGGTGTGCCGACGACGGTCAGGCGGCCAACCTCGGCGACCAGTGCTGGGCGTTCGACAATGCGACGCTCTCTCTCACCGGTGGCAGCTCCGGTGAGATCATCAAGGACGACGAGACCGGCGCATGGCGGATCAGCAACGACGACAACTCCAAGGTCGAGAGGCTGACCGGCGCCACCAACGGTGACGACGACGGTGAGTACTGGAAGATCACGACTTCCGACGGTACCCAGTACTTCTTCGGTATGAACCGGCTGCCTGGCTACGCGAGCGGAAACGAGGAGACGAGCTCCACCTGGACGGTTCCCGTCTACGGCGACGACTCGGGCGAGCCCTGCTACAAGGCGACGTTCGCCGACGCGTACTGCACGCAGGCCTGGCGTTGGAACCTCGACCACGTCATCGATCCGCACGGCAACGTGATGTCGTACTTCTACGGCAAGGAGACGAACTACTACACGCAGGGCCTGAAGACCGGCGAGAACGGCAAGTCGTATGTTCGCGGCGGATACCTCAAGCGGGTCGACTACGGACAGCGCGAGGACAAGGTCTACTCCACCAAGCCGGCTGCCCGGGTCGTCTTCAGCACCGCCGAACGCTGCCTAGGCGCGTTGACCGACTGCTCGGCCGCCGCTCTGAAGGACTCCACGGCCGCCGACTGGCCGGATGTGCCATGGGATCAGAACTGCAAGGCCGACGCTAAATGCCCCGGGCAGAATTCGCCGACGTTCTGGACCCGCAAGAAGATCACCAAGATCACGACGGAGATCCGGACCGGCGACGCGACGTACAGCCCCGTCGACGAGTGGAGCCTGTCGCACAACTTCACCGACAACGGTGATGGCTCCAAGTCCCTGTGGCTGAACGGCATCACGCACACGGGCAAGGCGGGTACCGACGTGTCCGTGCCGTCGGTCGAGCTGCAGGGCACGCAACTCGCCAACCGCGTCGACAAGGCCGGCGACAACCTGCAGCCCTTCTACCGCTTCCGGCTCTCCGGCGTGAAGAGCGAAGCGGGCAGCATGCTGAGCGTCAACTACGCGGACGCACAGTGCACTCCGACCACGTTGCCTGCTGAGGACTCCTCGACCAAGCGCTGCTTCCCGGTCAAATGGAATCCGCCGGGTGTCACCGACCCGATCGTGGACTGGTTCCACAAGTACGTCGTCGCCTCCGTCGCCGAGCAGGATCTGACGGGCGGCAGCCCGACCCAGGTCACCTCGTACACGTACCTGGGTGACGCGGGCTGGCGCAAGGCCAGGCCCGACGGCATCACGAAGTCCGAATACCGGACTTGGGGGGACTGGCGCGGCTACGGCAAGGTCCGTGTCGAAACCTCCGCCGGCACCAACTCTCCGTCGAACACCAAGACCGAGCACACGTTCTTCCGAGGACTGGACGGGGACGTCGCCTCCAACGGAAGTTCACGTTCCGCCTCCGTCACCGACTCTGACGGCACCAGCTACACGGACTCCGACTGGAAGGCCGGGTCCGAGCTGGAGACGATCACCTACAACGGCGCTGACATCACCCAGAAGTCCGTCACCAAGCCGTCGACGGATGTGACGGCCACCCGCGTCAGGGACTGGGGAACGCGGTACGCCCGCTACGTCCACAAGGACTGGAACACCACCACCAAAACGGCGCTCTCCGGCGGCACTTGGCGCACCACGGAGTCGACCAGGACGTTCGACGACAAGACCGGCCGCATACTCCAGGTCGCCGACTACGGCGAGACGGGAGTCGCGGACAATCGGTGCACTCGCACCGAGTACGCGGACAACGCGAGCAAGAACATGTACGCGTACGTCTCGCGTGCCGAAACGGTCTCCGCGGACTGCGCCACCACGCCGAAGCGTGCCACCCAGGTCATCTCGGACGACCTGACCCTGTACGACGGTTCGACCACGCTGGGCGCGGCACCCACCAAGGGCGATGTGACGCTCACGAAGCGGCTGACGGCGCACGACGGCACTGTGGCGACCTACCAGACGACCGCCGACACGACGTACGACGGCTACGGACGTCCGCTGACGGTCAAGGACGCGGAGTCCCACATCACGAGGACCGTCTACGACGAGAACGCCTACGGCCTGGCCACCAAGTCCACGGTCACCAACACCCTGAACTGGACGACCTCGACCGAGTACGCGCCCCAGTGGGGCCTGCCGAGCGCCAAGGTCGACGAGAACGGCAGGCGTACCGAACTGGCCTACGACGCGCTGGGCCGCCTGACCTCGGTCTGGCTCTCCGACCGCATAGGCGCGACCCCCTCGATCAAGTACGAGTACCTGATCCGTGGGGACGCCGGACCGGTCGCCGTCCACACCCAGAAGATCGAGAACAACGGCACCTCGTACGGCAGCGAGTGGACCCTCTACGACGGTCTGCTGCGACCGCGCCAGGAGCAGACCGAAGGAGAAGGCGGCCGCATGGTCGCCGACACTCTCTACGACGGTTCCAACCGCGTGGTGAGGATCAACGACACCTACTTCACGACCGGTGCCCCTTCGGACACGCTGTTCAAGCCGCTCAACTCGGATGTGCCGGCGCAGACGGTCACGGAGTACGACGGCACGGGCCGCACCAAGGCCAGCATCTTCAACGTGGGCGGGGCGGAGAAGTACCGCACGTCGTACACGTACAGCGGTGACCGTGTCACGACGAACCCGCCGGCCGGACAGCCGACCACGACGGTCGTGTCCGATGCCCGCGACCAGGTGACGAGCCGTGTCGAGTATCCGGCCGGGGGCAGTGCGGTCACGACCTCGTACGGGTACACGCCCGCGGGCCAGCTGTCGAAGGTGACGGACGACGCCGGAAACGCCTGGACCTACGAGTACGACCAGCTCGGCCGCAAGAAGAAGGCCGTCGACCCGGACACCGGCACCTCCACGTTCACGTACGACGGGATGGACCGCCAGACGTCGGCCACGGTCAACGGCAACAAGACGTCGACGACGTACGACGAGCTCGGTCGCGCGGTCTCGACCTGGCAGGGCGAACCCGACACCGGTGTCAAGCTGTCTGTGACGAAGTACGACACGAGTGCCAAGGGCGAGTTGTACGGCACGTATACGTACAAGGACGGTGCCGTCTACTCGGCGGTGATCTATCCCAAGCTCGACGAGAAAAACGACTACAAGCCGACCCAGACGCGCTACACGCTGTCCAAGACGGCTGAGCCGGAGCTGGGTGGGACGTACGAGTACACCACGCAGTACAACCCCGACGGGACGGTGCAGGGCCAGGGTATCCCTGCTGCCGGTGACCTGACGGGCGAGGCGCTGGGGTACAGCTACGACAAACTGCAGCGTCCGTCGGGACTCACGACCTCGCTGGGCGGGGGCAGTTACGTCACAGCCGTGTCGTATTCGCCCACCTCCAACTTGAACAGTCTTCAGCTGTATACGGGCGGCAGCGCCGACCAGAAGACCTTGCTGTCGTACGACTACGAAAAGGGGACCGACCGGCTCACGAACGCCAGTGTGAAGGTCTCGGATGCTGCGAGCCAGGTGTACAACGCGTACTACACCTACGACGCCAGCGGCAACGTCTTGTCGATCACTGACACTCCGAAGGCCGGCACGAGCGATGTGCAGTGCTTCGCCTACGACGGACTGCGCCGCCTGAAGACCGCGTGGACCTCGTCCAAGGTGCCCAGCGGTGCCTCGGGAACCGGCAGTACGGACGCGGCGTGCTCCTCGGGCGCTTCGTCCTCGACGGTCGGTGGCGTGTCCCCGTACTGGACGGACTACGGCTACGACTCGATCGGCAACCGCACCAGCGAGGTGCGCCACGGTCTGAACGGCACCGGCACCTCGACTCGAACGTACAAGTACGGCGAGACCGGTTCGGGCCCGGACGGGACGAACTCCGGTCCCCACACGGTGTCGTCGGTCGTGGAGAAGACGGCGGCGACCAGTACCACGCCGGAGGTCACGTCCCAGGACAAGTACACCTACGACGCCTCGGGCAACACGAAGACCCGTGTGCTGTCCGGCGACACGCAGACCCTGAACTGGGACAAGCAGGGTGAGCTGACCCAGGTCACGAACGCCGACAAGACGGCGACGTCCTACACGTACGACGCGTCGGGTGAGCGTCTTCTGCGGGACACGTCGGCCGAGAAGACGTTCTACCTGCCGGGCATGGAACTCCACCTGAACAAGGCCACCTCCAAGGTGACCACGACCCGCTACTACTCCCTCGGTTCCACGACCGTGGCGATGCGGGAGGCGGACGGGGTGCATTTCCTCGCCGCCGATCACCAAGGCACTGCGGAACTCTCCGTCGACGCCAAGACGGGTGCGTTGTCCCGCCGGCGGATGGACCCCTTCGGTAACACCCGGGACGAGTCCTCGTCCTCCGGCTCCTCATGGGTCAACGACAAGGGCTTCGTGGGCGGCACGATCCAGAAGTCCACGGGACTGACGACTCTGGGAGCGCGCGAGTACGACTCCGACACCGGTCGTTTCATCTCGGCCGACCCGATCATCGACTACAGCGACCCGCAGCAGATCAACGGCTACGCGTACGCGAACAACAGTCCCGTCAGCTTCAGCGACGCGTCGGGTCTGCGCCTCGCGGACTGCATAGGCGGCTGGAACGAGTGCGGGGCCGGACCGTCGAAACACCGGGGTGCACTCGATACGCACAGCTCCACGAACTCGGTCTCGACCGGAGCCACTTACACAGCCGCCGACGCGAAGGCAGACGAAGCCCGCGAGAGGGAGGCCGCCGCCAAGAAGCGTGCGATCGCCATCGCCAAGGAGCTCGGCAAGATCATCGCCGACGAACTGGGCATCACGGACGCGCTGGACTGCTTCACGACGGGAAGTCTCGGCTCCTGCGGGTCGACGGCGGTGAACGTCGTCTCCTCGCTCATCAGCGGTGGACCTCTCGGCCGACTTGCCGCGAAGTACGGCTTCCGCGTCGACAAGGCGTACGCGGTGGGCAAGCGGATCGTCGGGCTCGGGAAGAAGCTGTGGGGCGACTTCAAGGGGTGGCGCAAGGCACGGAAGGAGGCCAGCAGACTTGCGGATGCCGCCGAGTCGTGCGTCAAGGAGGAAGCCAACAGCTTCACACCTGACACCAGAGTGCTGATGGCCGACGGCTCGACCAAAAAGATCAAGGACGTCGATATCGGCGACAAGGTCTTGGCCACCGACCCGGAAACCGGCGAGACCAAGACCGAGACCGTCACCGCCGAGATCAAGGGCACAGGCCTCAAGCACCTCGTCAAGGTCACGGTTGACGTCGACGGCAAGAAGGGCAACAAGACCTCTACGGTCACAGCGACTGAAGGTCACCCCTTCTGGGTCCCGGAACTTGGTGAGTGGATCAAGGCGACAGACCTTGAGCAGGGCGAGCGACTGCGCACCACGACGGGAAACCAGGTCCAGATCACGGCGATCGACCGCTGGACCACCCTGAAGGCGACGGTCCACAACCTGACTGTCAGTGAACTGCACACGTACTATGTGCTGGCCGGACCTACTCCGATCGTGGTGCATAATTGCGCAGCGCCAAGTATCCGGATTTCTCCGGCTGCATCGGACTGGGCCACGAAGGGCGCACATATGCACGTTGGCAGCTCCGAGATACGAGTCTTCCCGAACGGTGACGGAGGAGTCGGTTTCGAAGGGATTCGGCTTAGTAACGGAATGGCCAGCACGCGCGATGTGGCCAGTGCCCGAAGTGCCATCATGAAAAATCCGGAGCTGAGGGCCGACCTTATCGGCAAGGCGCGATCTGCCATGGCCGATATGAATGACCACAACTGGGGAAATTCACGCAGCCGGGGAGCTGAAATGCACTTCCTGATCAAGGCGCTGGAGAAGATTGAGTGACGGCCGTCAGCTTTCTAGCGCGCGTGGCAGTGACGGGAACCGTTGCGGGCCTGGGGCTTGGTAGCTCGGCTGAGCAGGTCCGCGATGTGCTCGGAGACCAGTGCGTCGCAGACCGCAGGAAGAAGTCTCTCCGGCTGGATTACGGTCTTCTGGAATTCAACTTGTTCGCTGGATCTTGCGAGGGTATCGCCGTACAGGTTCATCGGCTAGCGGGCGGGTCTGGGCAAGTTATTCCTGACAACTTAATGCCCTCCCTTGCAGGACTATCGCGAACGGTTTCGTTCGAAGCTCTGCGTCGTGAAATCGAAGGGAATCAGTCTTACTCCTTGGAGGAGCTCCAGAGGCAGACTGGATATCGGTGCTATCGTGTCGCGAAATCTCACGTAATCCTCTTCGTTGTTGACGAATGTGCGAGTGAGGGCGAGTCGCTCGCGCCTGGCGATCTGTGGTCGATCATGGTCTCTGCGCGCGGTTGACGGCAACGTGGCTGGTTGCCGGAGCCCCCACGAAATTCTGGTGGGGGCTCCGGCGTCTCCGGATAGGGCAGCGGGGTAGGTATGGCGACGTGCGTTGCTAAGGGTGTCGATGGCTTGGCGCTGGAGCTGGAATCGGACGGGCATGTACACCGTCGCGGTAACGCCGATGCGGGGCGTGGCCGAGGAATTTCTTGATCGCGACGGGTTCGATGCTCTGTTCCAGAAGCAGGGTCGCGGTCGAGTGTCGAAGGTCGCGGAACCGGATGCGGCGAAGGCAGGCCTCGCGAAGAGGCGCACGTAACCGCCGTCCCCGTCGGCAGACGGCGACCGTGCCGACCAGAAGCCCCCGACCCCCGATCGCCCCGGCGCCCACCTCGTGATCGTCCGACCCACAACCCCCTGATCAGGGCATTCGTTGCCAGTGATCGCTGGCGGCGTGTGAGTGGTCGGTGAAAGCCGATTACCGACGGGTACCCAAAGTGCTCGGGCGGGCATACTCTGCGGCTCATGACGGACTCGCAGGCCCCGGAGAAGACCGGCACCGACGGAACCGAAGGCAAGGGCGGCACGGGCACCACCGCCGACGGCCCCCTCGGTACGAATCCCCTCGCGCCCGCCCCGCAAGGCGCCCGGACCGCCGCCGACGTGGTCACGCCCGAGCTGGTCGCCCAGCTCACCAAGGGAGTGGTCGGTTCCGGACGTACCGCCAACCACTCGCCGCTGACCGGCGAAAAGCTGGCGGATCTGCCCGAGTCCACCCCCGACGACGTACGCGAGGCCTTCGAGCGGGCCCGCGCGGCGCAGGCCGTCTGGGCCGCCACCCCCGTGCGGCAGCGCGCCGCCGTCCTGCTGCGCTTCCACGACCTGGTGCTCGCCCGGCAGGCCGAGGTCCTCGACCTGATCCAGCTGGAGACCGGCAAGGCCCGGCTGCACGCGCACGAAGAGGTGCAGGCCGTCGCCGTCGCGGCCCGGCACTACGGCCGCAAGGCCCCCGCGTATCTGCGGCCCAAGCGGCACACCGGCGCCATCCCGACGCTCACGAAGGTCACCGAACTGCGCCACCCGCGCGGTGTCGTCGGCCAGATCGCGCCCTGGAACTACCCCCTGGAGCTGTCCGTCGGCGACGCGCTGCCCGCCTTCGTCACGGGCAACGCCGTCGTGATGAAGCCCGACACGGAGACGTGTCTGACGGCGCTGTGGGCGCGCGATCTGCTCATCGAGGCCGGGCTGCCCGCCGAGGTGTTCCAGGTCGTGATCGGGGACGGGCCCGTCGTCGGCCCCGAGGTCGTCAAGCACGCCGACTACGTCTCCTTCACCGGCTCGACGCGGACCGGCCGGGAGGTCGCGCAGGGCGCCGCCGCCCGGCTCATCGGCGTCTCCCTCGAACTCGGCGGCAAGAACGCCATGCTGGTCCTCGAGGACGCCGACATCGACAAGGCCGCCGCCGGCGCCGTCCGCGCCTGCTTCTCCTCGGCCGGCCAACTCTGCATCTCCATCGAGCGGTTGTACGTCCACGAGTCGGTCGCCGATGCCTTCCTCGAGCGGCTCGCCGCCCGTACGAAGGCGATGCGGCTCGGCACTTCCCTCGCCTACGGCGCCGAGATGGGCTCCCTGGCCGGCGCACGCCAGCTGGAGACCGTGACCCGGCACGTGGAGGAGGCGGTCGCCAAGGGGGCCCGGGTCGTCGCCGGTGGCGTGGCCCGCCCGGACATCGGCCCGTACTTCTTCGAGCCGACCATCCTCGACGGCGTCGAGGCGCCGATGGCGGTCTGCACCGAGGAGACCTTCGGGCCGGTCGTCTCGATCTACCGCTTCACCGGCGAGGACGAGGTGGTCGAGCTCGCCAACTCCACGCCGTACGGCCTGAACGCGTCGGTCTGGACGAAGGACGGGCGGCGCGGCCGTGCCGTCGCGGCCCGGCTGCGCAGCGGCACCGTCAATGTCAACGAGGGGTACGCGTCCGCGTACGGCAGCGTCCAGTCGCCGATGGGCGGCATGAAGGACTCCGGCCTCGGCCGCCGGCACGGCTCCGAGGGCATCCTCAAGTACACCGAGGCACAGACCGTCGCCCACCAGCGGCTGCTGCCCATGGCGCCGTCGCTCGGCATGGACGACGAGAAGTACGCGGCGTTCATGAGCCGGAGCCTGCGGGCCATGAAGGCGCTGCGACTCCGCTAGGACACCCCGGGCCGTCCGCGGCCCGATCCGCCGCCCCCGCCCCCGACCTCACCCGTTCTCAACGAGGAGAGCACGTGTCACAGGAGAACTCTGCCCGGAAGCAGGACGCGGACGGCACCCCGGACGGCACCCCGGGCGGCGCCCCGGACGGCCCCCCGGACGGCAACAAGGGGTCGTACGAGGCGTCCGCGTACGACTACGACGTCCTCGTCGTCGGATCCGGCTTCGGAGGCTCCGTCACCGCCCTGCGGCTGACCGAGAAGGGCTACCGGGTGGGGGTGCTGGAGGCGGGCCGCCGCTTCACCCGCGACTCGCTGCCCAGGAACTCCTGGGACCTGAAGAACTACCTCTGGGCCCCCAGGCTCGGCATGTACGGCATCCAGCGCATCCATCTGCTGGGCAACGTGATGGTGCTGGCCGGCGCGGGCGTCGGCGGCGGCTCGCTCAACTACGCCAACACCCTCTACGTACCGCCGAAGCCGTTCTTCGAGGACCCGCAGTGGAAGGACATCACCGACTGGCAGGAGGAGTTGCGGCCGTACTACGACCAGGCCCGGCGCATGCTCGGGGTGCGGCTCAACCCGACGATGACCCCGTCCGACGTCCATCTGAAGGCGGCCGCCGAGCGGATGGGCGTGGGCGACACCTTCCACATGGCACCGGTGGGCGTCTTCTTCGGTGACGGCGAGGACGCCGACGGCAGCGCGAAGGCGAAGCCCGGCGGACAGGTCACCGACCCCTACTTCGGCGGGGCCGGACCGGACCGCAAGGCGTGCACCGAGTGCGGCGAGTGCATGACGGGCTGCCGGCACGGCGCGAAGAACACCCTGAACGAGAACTATCTCCACCTCGCCGAGAAGGCGGGCGCGGTCGTGCATCCGATGACGACCGTCGTCTCGGTCACCGACGACTCGCAGGGCGGGTACGCGGTCCGGACGCTCCCCACCGACGACCGCCGCAAGGGCGAGGGCCGTACGTTCAAGGCGCGCCGCGTCGTCATCGCGGCCGGCACCTACGGCACGCAGACGCTGCTGCACCGCATGAAGTCCGGCGGCCAACTGCCGTACATCTCGGACCGGCTGGGCGAGCTGACCCGTACCAACTCCGAGGCGCTGGTGGGCGCGCAGACGGACAACCGCCGCTACCGCAAGGCGCACGGCGAGCCCCGGGCCGACTTCACGCGCGGGGTCGCGATCACCTCCTCGGTCCACCCCGACGAGAACACCCACATCGAGCCCGTCCGCTACGGCAAGGGCTCGAACGCGATGGGCGGGCTCTCCATCCTCCAAGTGCCGTACGCGGAGGGCTCGTCCCGTGCCCTCGGCTGGCTGGCCAACGCGGCCAGGCACCCGATGCTGGTGCTCCGCTCGCTCTCCAACCGCCGCTGGTCCGAGCGGACGATCATCGGCCTGGTGATGCAGTCCTTGGACAACTCGCTGACGACGTATCTGAAGCCGCAGGGCGCGGGCAAGGGTCTGCTGACGGCCCGGCAGGGCCACGGCGCACCCAACCCCAAGCAGATCAGGGCGGCTTCGGAGGCCGCGTCCGTGCTCGCCGAGGAGATCAACGGCTTCGCGGGCAGCAATGTGGGCGAGCTGATGGGGACCCCGCTCACGGCCCACTTCCTGGGCGGCTGCCCGATCGGCGACTCCCGCGAGACGGGGGTGATCGACCCGTATCACCGGCTGTACGGGCATCCCGGGATCTCCGTCGTCGACGGCGCGGCCGTCTCGGCGAACCTCGGCGTCAACCCGTCGCTCACCATCACGGCCCAGGCCGAGCGCGCGATGTCGTACTGGCCCAACCGGGGCGAGGCCGACCCGCGTCCCGCGCAGGGAGCGGCGTACGAACGCCTCAAGCCGGTGGAGCCGCGCAGCCCCGCGGTCCCGGCGGACGCGTTCGGCGCGCTGAAGCTGCCGTTCCTGGGGATGCCGGCGGTGCCGCCGAAGGCCTGACCCGCCGGGCCTCATGTGCACCTGAGGACGGACAAGAAGAAGAAGCACATGCAGAAGGACCTGTGCCCCCCTCCGAGCTCAGGTCCTTCCTCAGGTGCGAGGCGCGACGCCTCTCAGCGGTCGTGTCCGGAGACGCGGGCCGCTGGTGCGTTACGCGGCGGCGTCACCATTCCTGCGGCGGCGCACGACGAGGACCGCACCGGCACCGGCGACGACGGCGACCCCGCCGACCAGGCCGATCATCGGCAGCGCGGAGCTGGAGCCGGTCGCGGCGAGGTTGCCGGTCGGCACGTCGGAGGCGTCGCCCTGGGGCTGCTTGCCCGGGCCGTTGTCGCCGTCGCCCGGCTCGGCGTCACCCGGCTCCGGGTTCTGGGAACCGGCCTTGAGGACCTGGAAGTCGTAGTGCGCCCAGCCCTCGGCGATGCAGTCCTGGCCGTCGACGTTGTCGACGTAGGCGCCGGAGCCGAAGGAGTACGCGTCACCGGTGGGCGCGGTCTTACCGATGCTGACGCGCAGGGAGACGGACTCGCTCTGGTGCGCCTTCAGCGTGTCGACACCGAAGAAGAGGTCACCGGCCCACTCCTCGTCGCCGATCCGGGTCCACTTGCCGGACTCGGGGTTCTTGAACTCCAGGTCGACGTACGGGCTGAGGTACTTCGACTCGTCGAGCTCGTAGTTCTCGATCTCGGCGTAGAAGGAGACACCCTCGATGTCGAGCTTGGACTCGTTGGTGACGATCAGCTTGAACGAGTGGAAGCCGCTGCCCGCGACGATCTTGCCGGGCAGACCCTTGATGTCGGCGGACACCTTGGCGTCGCCGTAGTCCTCGTCCAGGTCCTCGCAGAAGGGGGTCTCGGGGTCCTCGGTCGGCGAAGCGCCGGGCGAGGCCGAGACGGACGGCGGTCCGGACGGGGTCGTCGAGGCCGGCGGAGTGGTCGCGGGCGACGACGAGTCGCCCGGCGTGCCCGAGGGCGTGCCCGGCACCGTGGACCCGGGCGTGGTGGGCGAGGCCGGCGGCGTCACCGTCGCGGCGGGGCTCGTCGCCTGGTCGGACGGCTCGGTGGCGAACGCGGCCGGCGCCGAGAGCAGCGCGAGCGGACCCACGACAGCCGTAGCGGCCGCAACGGCCATGGCACGGCGAAGCTTCATGAAGACCTCGGGAAGTCCGGCGCACCGCGAGGTCGCAGTACGCGAAGTGGAGAGACCTCCGCGTGTGGGGAGCGCGGGTGTGGCCGTTGATTCAGCAGGTGTGACCGGTGACGCCCGGAAATGGTTGCCCCGTCATTCACATAATCCTTATGTGGCCTGGGTCACGTACCTGTTCGACTTGTGAACACCCGTGCCAGCCCCATAGAACTGTCATTCGTGTCTGACAAGCCGTCCGAAGAACGCTCGGACCAGGAGCCCTCAGTCCCCGACGACGTGTGGGAGCAGTTCGCGCGTGACAGCGAGCGCCACATCCGCGACTCGGCGCCGAAGGAGCCGTCGGCGCGGGCCCGCATGGTGGCCGAACGGCTGCGGCAGCAGGACGAGCAGGGCATACGGCCCGAGGGCTGGCGGACCGGCCCGGCCACGGACGGACGGAAGTCCCGGCGGCGCCGCTGGTGGGCGATCCTCGGCGTGCCGCTCGCGATCGTGCTGGCCGTGGTCGCGATGAAACCGTCCGTACTGCCCGGCGATCCGCTCGGCGGCCTCTTCGGCGCGGACCACTCCGGGGCCGACGCGGACGGCCCGGCACTGCCCGCGGAGACCGAGCGCCCGACCGGGGCCCCCTCCACCGCGGCGTCCGACACCCCCACGATCGACCGGCCGTTCGCCGGATCCCCGGCCGCCCGCTGGGCCGACGGCGCCGCCGGCATCGTCCCGCCGGAGGCGAAGGCGGTCGGCACGCGCACCAAGGCGCAGGTGGCCCAGGCGCTGCAACAGACCAAAGCCCTGCTCGTGGACGCGAACATCGACCCGGCCACCCTGCTCGGCGGCCGCCCGGAGACCGCGCTCTCCGTCCTCGACCCCAAGCAGCCGAAGATGCTCGACGACGCGCGGAGCTCGCTGAGCAAGCCCGACCAGAAGCACGACCCCCTGCGTCTGTTCAGCCGTTTCGACCCCGACGAGGTCCGGCTCGTGGGGGACGTGGTCAAGACCCGCGGCCGTATGACGTTCAAGGCCGGCGACCAGGCGTCCGTCGCCATCCACGCCGACTACACCTTCGTCTACCCGGTCTCCCGCGGCGACTCCCCGGAGGTGACCCGCACCATCGTGCGCCGCGTCCTCGACCTGGAGCTGCCCGACCCGACGAAGTACCGGGTCACCCCCGGCAAACTGTCGGTCGTCCGCTACGACCAGGACCTCGGCAACAGCGCCTGCGGTGTCTACGACGGCTTCCTGCACCCGCACTTCGACTCGCAGGGTCCGACGGGCGCGCCCCCGAGCGGCCCGACGACGGACCCCTACGACCGGAGCCGCGACATCGGCCACTCCGACAACGAGTCGTGCGGAGTCGTGTCCCGGACGTGAGTCCCGCGCGTGCGCGTGGGTACGTGTGCGATCGTGGCGCGCCGGACCGTGCCCCTGCGACGCGGTCCATGTCCGGAAGTTCGTGAAGGCGGGGAACGTGAAGTCAAAGGTGGCGCGGTGCGCGGCGGTTGCCGCGGCCATGGCCGTGCTGGCTCTCACCGCGGCGTGCGGCGGAGACGGCGACAAGGGCGCGGAGCCCGCGAAGGCGGGCACCACCACGGGGCCCACCCGGGCCGACGACGACGCGAAGGTCACCGGCAAGCCCGACGACCGGCCGCAGGCGAGCGCGGACGGCGGGACCGAACACGCCCTGACCGAGGCGCAGTTGGCGAAGGCCGCCGTAGAGGAGGGCGAGGTCAAGGGCTATCAGGTCAAGAAGACGGCCGCCTCGGACATCTCGCTCGACTCCGTACCGGCCGACCCGGCCGCATGCCAGCCGGTCGCCGACATGTTCCTCTTCACCACCAGCCCGGCCGCACAGGCCGGCGTCGGCCGCTCCTTCACCGCCAAGGACGACCTCGACGCCTCGGTGACCTCCCTCGCGCTGCTGTCGTACGACTCCGAGGGCGCCGGCGAGGTGCTGGCGGGGCTGCGCAAGGCGACCGGCGCATGCACCGCGTACGAGCACACCGGCTACCACTACAGCGACGTCAAGGCCCTGAAGGACCCGGGTCTCGGGGACGAGTCCGTCGCGTACCGGCTGCGCGGCTCGATCGAGGGGGCGACCGTGCCCACGACCTTCACCGTCGTCCGCGTCGGGACCGTCGTCGTCTCCTTCACCTCGATGAACATGCTGCAGGCGGACAAGGTGAAGGTCCCGTCCGCGATCGTCGACGCACAGCTGGCCAAGGTGAAGAAGGCGACCGCCTGACGTCCTCGGGACAAGGCGCGGCCACCGGAACCCGGACACGGAATGGCGAAGGGCCCCGCGGTCGGGGTCCCCTGCGCGGCGAGGCCGACAGCTGGGGGAGGACCGCGGGGCCCTTCTTCGTCAGCACCGACGTCAGGGCAGCGCCGGTGCCGGGGAGCGGCGCCGGGGGGTTGCGCCGCTGGCTCGGACGCCCACCGGTCGCGCGCCCCGGCGCACTGGAGGCGCGCACGCGGTGCCGACCATGGGCAGTCGGGTCGCACGACCGGGCACGAGCGGGACGTGAACGGGGCCGTACGAGCCGTACGAACGAATGCTGTTGTCTGCTCCGGGACTTGGGGCTTTTCGTGCATCGTGCTGGAGGGTCCACGGCCTCCGCAACCGTTTCGACCACCCTTGTGGCAGATTCCGCCGGTCGGCTCCGGGCGTCCCCGGAGCCGGCCGTTCTCTTGAGTGACCGGGCTGCTGTCCCCTGCCGTCCGGTCACAACCCTGGGACGAGGTCCCACGACGCACAGCACGATCCGTACGTCTCATCGCCCCAGCTGAGCCACGCGTGGTTCTTTCGGGCCCGCCCCTGGCTGGCACGGACACCGGGACAACGAAGCCGCCGCCGCACCGGTCACGCGCCGTACGGGTGAGAGGACATACGAACGTAGGTGCAACGGACGCCCGTCGCAGCGCGCCTCAGACGCGGCCCCGGGACAGCTCCAGCAGCGTCATCGCGAGGGAGGTGCCGGGCCTGCCCAGCGCGTCCCTGAAGTGGCCGAGGATCTCCATCTCGCGCGACAGGTTCACCCGGCGCCCGCCGGAGGACATCCGGGCCTCCTGGATCACCGCGGACACGGCCATCCGTTCCTGGACGAGACCGATGATCCGGTCGTCGAGGGCGTCGATGCGCTCCCGGGCGCCGGTGATCACGTCGGCGGCCTCGGCGGTGCGGGCGCCGGTCACATCGATGGCGGCGGTCGTGGCGGTCATGGAGGGCTCCTCATCGGGTGGGGAGCCCCGGAGCGACCAGGTCCGGAAACGGCAGGCGCCCCGGGCCTTGTCGGCCCGGGGCGCCTGGGAAGTCGCTTGTCAGTGGCTCAAGCAGCACGACCATGGCAGCCGGTGGGCCGGTTGCCATAGGTAAAGACGAAGGTCTGGTGCGTGAGCATGGGAGCAGTATGCACGGTGGCACAGGACCGTCCAAGCCCGGTCCGCGATGTGGGCCCGTCCGGCGCGTGACACAGGGGGCCGGGGCGGAGCGCCCGGGGACGGGAGGGGATCTCCGCGAGCCCCGTTAGAATTGGCACAGCAGACCCCGCTCACCGCCGGAAGGCAAACCGTGCCATCAGCACCCTCCGCTGCCGCCACCCCCGACACCGTCCTGGTCGTCGACTTCGGCGCGCAGTACGCCCAGCTCATCGCCCGCCGTGTCCGCGAGGCCCGGGTCTACAGCGAGATCGTGCCGAGCACCATGCCGGTCGAGGAGATGCTCGCCAAGAACCCGGCGGCGATCATCCTCTCCGGCGGCCCCTCGTCGGTGTACGCGGAGGGCGCGCCCCGCCTCGACCGCGCGCTCTTCGAGGCCGGCGTCCCCGTCTTCGGCATGTGCTACGGCTTCCAGCTGATGGCCACGGCCCTCGGCGGCACGGTCGACAACACCGGCGCCCGCGAGTACGGCCGTACGCAGCTGCACGTCTCGAAGTCCGGTTCGACGCTCTTCGAGGGCACCCCGGACGAGCAGTCGGTGTGGATGTCGCACGGCGACGCCTGCTCCGCCGCCCCGGAGGGCTTCACGGTCACGGCCTCCACGGACGTCGTCCCGGTCGCCGCCTTCGAGAACGACGAGCAGAAGCTGTACGGGGTCCAGTACCACCCCGAGGTCATGCACTCCACGCACGGCCAGCAGGTGCTCGAACACTTCCTGTACCGGGGCGCGGGCCTGACCCCGTCCTGGACCACCGGCAACGTCATCGACGAGCAGGTGGCGCTCATCCGCGAGCAGGTCGGCGACAAGCGGGCCATCTGCGGCCTGTCCGGCGGGGTGGACTCCGCGGTCGCCGCGGCGCTCGTCCAGAAGGCCATCGGCTCCCAGCTGACCTGCGTGTACGTCGACCACGGCCTGATGCGCCAGGGCGAGACCGAGCAGGTCGAGAAGGACTTCGTGGCCGCGACCGGCGTACAGCTGAAGGTCGTGGACGCGGAGGAGCGCTTCCTCACCGCACTCAAGGGCGTCTCGGACCCCGAGGAGAAGCGGAAGATCATCGGCCGCGAGTTCATCCGGGTCTTCGAGCAGGCGCAGGCGGAGATCATCGCCGAGGCCGCGGCGGGCGAGGACGTCGCCTTCCTCGTCCAGGGCACGCTCTACCCGGACGTCGTCGAGTCCGGTGGCGGTACGGGCACGGCCAACATCAAGTCCCACCACAACGTGGGCGGCCTTCCCGAGGACATCGAGTTCCAGCTCGTCGAGCCGCTGCGCAAGCTGTTCAAGGACGAGGTCCGGATGGTCGGGCAGGAGCTCGGGCTGCCCGACGAGATCGTCCAGCGCCAGCCCTTCCCGGGCCCCGGCCTCGGCATCCGCATCGTCGGCGAGGTCACCAAGGAGCGGCTGGACCTGCTGCGCGAGGCCGACGCCATCGCCCGCGAGGAGCTGACGGCCGCCGGCCTCGACCGCGAGATCTGGCAGTGCCCGGTGGTCCTGCTCGCGGACGTCCGCTCCGTCGGCGTCCAGGGCGACGGCCGGACCTACGGCCACCCGATCGTGCTCCGCCCGGTGTCGAGCGAGGACGCGATGACGGCCGACTGGTCACGTCTCCCGTACGACGTCCTCGCCAAGATCTCGACCCGGATCACGAACGAGGTCGCCGACGTCAACCGTGTCGTCCTCGACGTGACGTCGAAGCCGCCGGGCACCATCGAGTGGGAGTGATCACTCCTCAGGTCCGCCTGAGAGTCCGCACCGGCTCTCCGGGCTGCCAGATCTCGACGACCAGATACGTGTCGTCCTCGACGTAGGTCCGCACGACCTCCGTCAGCTCGGTGCGAAAGAGGTGGAACGGCTGCGGCGGTTCCACCTCTTTCACGTATGCGCTCTTCGCCGCGGAGTCCTCGACCTCGACCGCCCGCCCGCTGATCCGCACGTCCCCGCCCGCCATCTGCGCGTCCGCCCCCGGGTTCACCTGGAGCGCGAAGCGCGGGTCCCGGCGCAGATCCAGTGCCTTGAGCGAGTTCGGCATCATGCCGAGCCACAGCTCGCCGTGCAGGAAACGGACTTCGAGGCCGCTGGTGCGCGGGGAGCCGTCCTTGCGGAGGGTCGCGAGGGTGTGGTGCGTGAAGGCGCCGAAGCGGTTCTCGACGGTTTCGGCCAGTGACGGTTCCGCTGCGGTGAAGCCTGCCCAGTTCATACGGAGGAGTCTGGCGCGCATACCCGACATCTTCTGTCGGGTATGCGCGGGTGCCTCGGTCCGGCTTGAGCGGGCCGTCGGCGTGCCGTCAGTGGTGCGCGAGGTCGTACCCCAGCTGCGCCTTGGTCGTCGGGGCCCCCAGGTCGCCCGGGTTGAAGGCGTACGCCCCGGTCGTGCCGGCGTTCGGCAGGACCCAGACCGCGCCCGTGTCCGCCACGGTCGTGTTCTCGCCGGGCGCGGCGGCGATCAGGTCGGCACGGCCGTCGCCGTTCGTGTCGCCCAGGGAGACCGTCGCCCCGAAGTGGTCGCTCGCCTCGGCGATTCCGGGAACGTCCGTCGTGTCCTGGGTGAACGCCACCGCACCCGTGCCGGTCAGGCCGCCGGCACCGCCCCTGAGCACCACGGTCGAGCCCGCGTCCTTGAGGGTGCGGCTGCCCGCGGTCAGGTCCTCGTCCGGGATGCCGGCCAGGATGTCCGCGTACCCGTCGCCGTTGACGTCGCCCGCCGCCAGCGAGTCCCCGAACTGGTCCCCGTCCTCGTTCACGCCCGGCACCCCTGCGGTGTTCTGCGTGATCGTCGTCGTCCGCGTGGTCGACGGACCGCTCGCGGTGCCGTACAGGACCTTGATCGTGCCGGAGTCGTACGGCAGGTTCTCCACGATGCCGTTCGGGACCGTACGGATCACGAGGTCGCCGTGGCCGTCCTTGTCGACGTCGCCGATGGTCGCGGTGTCGGCGGCCGGGAGGGTCGTGGACGTCGTCGCCAGGCCGCTCGCGGTGCCCTTCCAGAGCTGGCTGGACTCGGACATCTCCTCGAAGGAGTGCAGGGTGACGAGGTCGTCCTTGCCGTCACCCGTGATGTCGCCGGCGGTCAGATCGCGCGGCCCGTACGTGCGGCCGGTCAGCACGTCGGAGGCTCCGCGAGCGTTGCCGGAGCGGTCGAACGGCCCGTACAGCACGCGCAGGTCGCCCCATTCGTCGTCGCCCGTCTTCTCCGACACCAGATCGGCGTGCCCGTCGCCGTCGAAGTCGCCGGCGGTCAGGCCGTAGCCGTCGAACAGGGACGAGTCGGGAATCGTGGTGGGCGTGGCTCCCAGGCCTTGCGGCGAGCCCCAGAAGAGCGTCGTGCCGATCGCCAGGTCCGTGTAGCCGTCGCCGTCGAAGTCGCGGGCGGCCGAGCGGAAGCCGAACGCCTTGACCGTCTGGTGCCGGGCGCCGGGACCGCCGTACCGCACCGCCACATAGTCGTCGTCCGGCGTCGAGAAGTCGCCCGGCGCGGTCGCGACGACGTCGGCGTACCCGTCGTGGTCGAAGTCGGCCACCGGCGGCTGGGCGACGGCCGGGGCCGCCGAAGCGCCGGGGGCGAGTGCGAGCGGGGCCGTCAGGGCCGCGGCCACCAGGGCGCAGCAGCGCGCGGTGCGGGAAAAGGGACGGTGGCGCACGGATTCCTCCTGAGTGAACGGGGTCCGTCGGGGACGACCGGAAAGGCTGCCGTCCGAGAGATCACGGATTCACACAGCCAGACTCGCCACCCTGGACAACGGTTGTGCGTCATCCGGTTTCGGGGTGTTCCTGGGACGGTTGTGCGTCATTCGTTTCGGGGGTGCTCCGGGCGACGGGTGTGCGCCGTCCGGTACGGCCACTGCGGGCGACGGATTTCGCACCGTCCGGTTCGGCCAACTCCGGTCGACGGCTCCGCACCGTCCCGTTCGGGTCCCCGACAACGGTTCTGACCTTCCCGTTCGGCCAACGCCCGACAACGGCTCCGCACCGTCCGGTTCGGGTCGCCGACAACGGTTCTGCACCATCCGGTCCGGTGACCTTCACGCGTCTCTTCACAGAAGGGCACTGTTGGTCTGCACTGACCGACGGTAACTTCCGCTGGGTGACGGAACTCAGGGCTGGAGGACATATGCACGGGCCCACACCACCCCTGCCCCTACCCACCGACCAGCTGCGGTTCGCCATGCCGCCGATGCACGAGTCGCTGGACGACGAGCGGCGGCACCGCAAGGAGCGGCTGGCGGGTGCGCTGCGGATCTTCGGTCGCTTCGGACTGGAGGACGGCGTCTCCGGCCACATCACCGCGCGCGATCCGGAGTACAGCGACTGCTTCTGGGTCAACCCCTTCGGGATGCCCTTCAAGCACGTCACCGTGAGCGATCTGGTCCTCACCAACCAGGACGGGCAGGTCATCCAGGGCCGCTATCACGTGAACCAGGCGGCGTTCACCGTGCACGCCCAGGTCCATGCCGCCCGCCCGGACGTCGTCGCCGTCGCCCACTGCCACTCCGTGCACGGGCGCGCCCTGTCCGCCCTCGGAGACCTGCTCGACCCCCTCACCCAGGAGTCCTGCGCCTTCTACGAGGACCACGCGCTCTACGACTCGTACACCGGTGTCGCCGTCGACGCCGAGGAGGGCCGCCGGATCGCCGCCGCGCTCGGCTCCCGCAAGGCGCTCGTCCTGCGCAACCACGGGCTGCTGACCGTCGGCGACTCGGTGGACGCGGCGGCCTGGTGGTTCCTTTCGATGGAGCGGTCCTCCCAGGTGCAGCTCACCGCGCAGGCGGCGGGACGGCCGCTCCTGATCGACCACAAGCAGGCGGTCGCGACCCGCGAACAGCTCGGCGGCGACCTGGTGGCGTGGATCAACTACCAGCCCCTGTGGCAGGACATCAGCCGCAGCGAACCGGACCTGCTGAGTTGACCGGCGCCGAGCTCTTCGGGAAGGGGTGGGCGGTCCGCGGCGGGGCCGTGCGAGCTGGAAGCCGCGGAGGACCACTCTCTTCGGCGCGGCGAACTCCAGCGGCGGTTCGCGGTCGGGTCGTGCGGGCTGGAAGCCGCGGAGGACCACTGTCTTCGGCGCGGCGAACTCCTCGTCCGTGAGCACCCCTTCGCGGTGCAGCGCGCCCAACTCCCGCAGCCGGCGCAGGAGTACGTCGTGATGGTCCGCCGAAGCGGCGACGGCGGCAGCCGGACGGGGGCCGTCCGCGTAGTCGCTCGCGCGGCTGGACGGATGCGGCAGCCGTGCCGTGACCGCGGCTGCGACCAGCGCCGTCAGCAGGTCGCGGCGGGCGTTGCCCCAGAGATCGAGCGCGTACGGGTCCTTCTCGGGCGGCAGCTTGGACGGTGAGCCGGTACGGATCCGCCGCGTCCGGAAGCCTCCCGCCGGTCGCCTGCAGCAGCGGGTCGGCGCCCTCTCGGAGCCTCAGCCGCAGCCGCCCGCGCTTGCGTTCCGGTTCGTAGACGATGCCCGACACCGCCTCCAGCGGCACGGCGAACTCCCCGTACATCTGCCGGAACAACGGCACGGAGCGGTGGAGTCCCGGCGTGATGCGGACCGTGCTGCCGTCGAAGGCCCAGGTCCCGTCGCGCTGGATGATCTCGGCCATACGGAAATTCTCGCAGCCGGGTCAACACGGGGTCCGCCGCTTCACCCACGCTGACCACACCTGCCGGACGCGGGCCGTGTTGCGTACGGCACAATGCGCAGTCATCGCGGGGGAGTGATAAGGCAGTTGTACGGCAGTCAGGCGTACGGAAAGTCTGGCTGCGCGGAGCATGTGGCGCGGGGAAGGCGGCAGCGGGCGTGGCGGTGCAGGAGGCTAGACACGGCGCGGAGCGCGGTGCGGGGCACGGCGCTGGGCTTGGCGCAGGGCTCGGTGCTGGTCAGGGGCACGGTCAGGGGTCCGGTCCGGGCGGGCACGAGGGTGGCTGCACCTGCGGCGACTGTCCGCACGGGGCCCGCGAGGGGCATCGGCGTGCGGTCGCCGAATTCCTCGCCAAGCGCGACGAGTTCGCGTCCGGGCAGGGGCTGCCCGCCGCGGTCGCGCACTCCGCGTCCGCGTCCCGGCAGTGGGTCTCGGACGAACTCACCCAGTCCGCCGACCTCGTCGCCGAACGCGGACGGGTCGACGGCGAGGCCTGGCTCGGCCGGCTGTCGCGGCGTACCGCGCCGGCCGTGTGGGGGTCCGTCGGGCTGCTGCTCCTGGTGCAGGCGCTCACCGCGATCGGGGCGGGCTGGACGGCCGCGCGGAGCGCCGGGCTGGTCGCCGCGGTGCTCCTGGGCGGGCTGCTGACCGGGGCCGGCCATCTCCATCGGGCCCGGGGTGGGCTCCTCGCCCCCGTCATCGGCGAGGACAACCGCCTCTCCACCTCCCGTGCGGTCGCGGTCGGTTGGGTGCTTTTCGTGGTGTACGCGGTGCTCGTGCTGGTCGGTCGGCTGGCCGCCGCCTCCGGGCACGCGGAGCGGGACCGGCTGATCGCCGGGCTCGAACTCGCCCGCGGCGCCGGGGTCGTGACCGTTGTCGCCGTGGTGTGCGGGATCGCCGTGCTGGTGCGGCGCGTCGTCGGGCTGCGGGTTCTCGGTCAGCGGCTGCAGAAGGTACGTGCTGAGCGGCCGCGCGCCGCCGATCTGCTGACCGACGACTCCGGGCGCGGCAGCTTCGCCGACCTCCAGTACGTCGTCGTCTGCGCGGTCGCCCTGGTCTTCGCGGCGGTGCGGCTGGCCCGGCGGCCGGAGCAGTTGCCCGATCTGCCGTGGGGGCTGGGGCTGCTGGTCCTCGTCTCCGCGGCCACGTACGTCGCCGGGAAGTATGCCGAGGGCGGGCGCCCCGTGATCCTCTCCGTCGTCCGCTCCCGGGAGGCCGGCGACCTCGACGCGCCGATCCGTACCGGGGACGACATCGAGATCCGCGGTGCGGGGTTCGTGCCGCCGGGTGCCGGGACCGCCGACCGGCTGTCCCGGATGGTCGTCCGCATCGGGGCCGTCCACGTCCATGTGCCCCTCGTCCCGGTCCCCGGCGGCTTCAGCAACCCGACGGACGCGGTTCTCACTGTGCCGGTGCCGGTGGATGTCGAGCCTGGACGGGTGGACGTTCAGGTGGTCACGGCGGCCGGCGTGGAGACGAATCGGTGCGCCATTGATGTGACGGACTGAGGGGCGGGTTGCCGCGGTTGCTGGGGTTGAGGCGGTTGCGGCGGGGGTCGCGGTGGCCGTGAGGGGCGGGGGCGCCTTGAGCGGGGTCGCGGTGCGCTGTCCGGCGGTGGGTGGTTCGCCTTGTGCCGGGGGTGGGTCGGGTCCGTGCCGGTACATCCGCCCGTCGCCCTACCGGCTGTGCTGTCTTCTGGGGGCGCTCGGTTGCCTGTCCTCACGCATGGCGACGGGCATTTGATGTACCGGCACGGCCCCTTCGGCCGGTTCGCGACTGCGGGTGGTGTGGGGGTTGCCGGCGTGGGCGGGACGCCGTCGCTGTCTTGCGCTGCGGGTGGTGGCGTCTGTGCCCGCTGCGGGGGCAGCGGCACCTGCGAGCGGCGGGCAAGCGTCATCGCTGCCGGCAGCGGGCACGCGGTGGGGCCGGGCGGTCGTAGCTGCGGGCATGCGTGCCGCTGGGGGCGATGGGGCCCACGCTCGGGCAAAGCCGAGAGTTGGGGGAGGGTGGGCGCAGCGGCATCCCCGCAGCGGCGGGCTCGCTGACCCTCCGGCGCCGGCGGCGGGTGCCCAGGCAGGTAGGGGAGATTGCCCACCGGGGCGGCACCCCGTGGGCGCCGGGCTCGCGGGTGCGCATGCGGGCAGGGGAGTGGATCCACGGGGGCAACGCGTAGGCGCCGGGTTCCTCGACCGGCTGGGGGTCCGGCCCCGCGCCGGGTGCAGGGGAAACGAGGGGAGTGGGCCCACCCGGGCGGCGGGGCGTGGGTGCGTGGTTCGTCGGGCGCCGCGAGGGGCAAAGTCGCGGCTCGGGAGGGAAACTGGGGGTGCCCATGGTTGAGCCGGGAGCCCCCGCCGTACGTATGGTCTGTTGAGGGGTCAACGGCATGACGCGAGAGGCGGCGGAACGCGATGGCTCACGGCACTCGTACGGACACCCACCACGCATACCTCGACGGCGGCCGGGACTGGCGGGACACCGCCACGCGGTACGCCCTGCTGCCCCTGCGCGTCTTCCTCGGCGTCACCTTCATCTACGCCGGCCTGGACAAACTCACCGACAGCGCCTTCATGAAGGACGCCGGCTCGGGCTCGATCGGCGACATGATGCGCACGGTGCGCGACTCCTCGGCGATCCCGGCCCTCGTCGACCTCTCCCTGAAGAACCCCGTCGGCTTCGGTTACGCCATCGCCTTCGGCGAGCTGGCCGTCGGTATCGGCACCCTCCTCGGCCTGCTGGCCCGGCTCGCCGCGTTCGGCGGCGCGCTGATCTCCCTCAGCCTGTGGCTGACCGTGAGCTGGGCCAACGACCCGTACTACTACGGCAACGACCTCGCCTACCTGATGGCCTGGCTGCCCCTCGTCCTCGCCGGCGCCTCGGTCTTCTCCGTCGACGCGGCTCTGCGCTCACGCCGCCGCCAACGCTCGGGCGGCTACCGCTAGGCGAGCAGGCCTCGGGGACAGCGGACAGCGCGACGCCCCGAGGCCGGACTGTTCGAGAGGGGCTAGCGGCGCCCCTGGGGGTCCGACGCCCACTCGGGTGCCTTGACCTCGCGGGGCGCCCGCCGCCGTCGTACCGCATGGGTCAGGAACGCCACGGCGCCCGCCAGACAGAGGCCGCCCGTGACCATGGGGATCACCGCGAACCACGGGGTCTCCCAGGCGCCGCCCGCATCCCCCGCGTAGACGATGCCCGCGAGGGTGAGGAAGCAGCCCGCGACCAGCTTTCCCGGCTGGAATTCATGACGCAGCACGGGCCACCTCCGCTTGTCCGACGCCGACTTCGAGCTTGAGGTCGAGTGTGCCGCTGTTCTTGTCGCCGGCCGTGGGGGAGAGCGTCAGCTGCTTGTGCTTGCCGGGCTCCACATCCACGTCCTTCTTGCCGTCGCCCGGCAACTGGATGTCGCCGACGCCCACTTCGACGTTCAACCGGACGGTCGCGTCCTTGGGGACCACCACCTTCAGCCGGCCCACGCCGACCTCCGCGTGGGTCGTGACCTGCTGGCCCTTGGCGAGATCGAGGTGGGTCAGGTCGAGGGTGCCGACGCCGGTGCCGAGGTCGTAACTCTTCTGTACGTCGGCCGCGGCTGCCGGTGTCCATTCGGTCCGCACCCAGTGCGTGCTGATGTCCTTGGGAAGGGCTGCCGAGCCGGCGAGCAGGCCGGCTGTGAGGACGGCCAGGAAGATCGACCCCGCGCCCGTGCGCCCCGCGAAGGCGCTGAGGGCTATGCCGGCGCCGAAGACGATGAGCGCACAGGACAGACCGGTCTGCACGCTTGTGCCGAGCGCGTGGTCGTCCCAGGTGAGGCCGGTGCCGAGGCCGCCTGCGACCAGCGCGAACAGGAACGCCCAGCCGCCGATCCAGCGCGGGCCGCGCGGCTGTGGCGGGCGCGGGGTGCGCAGGTCACGGGCCGATGTGCCGCGGGCGATGTTCACCGCTGCCGCGACGTCCCGCTCCCGGCTGTCCCGGGGGCCCCAGAGATAGCCGGTGCCGCCCACGTGCGTGCCGTCCTTGACGATCGGGTCGCGCCACCAGGAGGGGTAGGAGTCCGGGACGGGCGGTGCCTTGGCCTCGGGCGGGGCGTCCGCCACGGCCTGCGCCGCGAGCGGGTCGGGGTCGGGGGCACCCCGCTGCTGCGACCAGTACCCCGCACCGGCGAGGAGCAGGGCGAGGACACAGGCGAAGGCGAGCACACTGCCGTTGTTGAGCATGGAGAGGAAGACTCCGCAGCCGACCAGGGCGAAGAGCACGGCCGCCAGCGCCTGGCCGTCGACTCGGCCGGTCAGCAGTTTGCGCACCTCGTTCTCCTCCTCGTCGTCGTACGGGACGAAGAGCCAGACGAAGCCGTAGAAGATCAGGCCGAGACCGCCGGTCGCGGCGAGCACGGCCAGCACGATCCGGAAGATCACCGGGTCCATCTCGCACTGCCGGCCCAGCCCGGCGCACACCCCGCCCAGGATCTTCTGCCGGCGGTCGCGGCGGAACCTGTGCGGCAGCTCGGGGGCCGGCGGCTCGGGGGAGGCGCCCGCGGTGCGCTGCTCCCCGTGCGCGCGCGGCTCCTCACCGGTGGCGGGACCCGGGGCGCCGGGCCCGGAACCCGGGCCACTGGCGGCACCGGCGGCACCGCCCGCGGCGGGCGCGGCATCCCGCGGGCCGGGGCCGCCCGGCGGCCGGGCGCCCGGGCCCGGGCCGGGCTCCGGCTCCGCTGCCGCGTGCTGGTGATCTGTCATGCGTCCATGGTGACGGGCGGGGAGGCGTGAGGGGAGTCGGGATGACCCTGGCCGGACCCTGAGATCGTCCCTGACGGGATCGGGGGAACCGTTCGAGCACCCGCTTTTCGAAGATCAGGGGAGTCTCGGGGGTCGACCCTGATGCCCCGGCTCGCCGGGCGTGTGAACATCGATGGCATGCCGGACGCCGCAACAGTGCCAGTCGCAGACCCGCGGCCTCCGCGCAAGCTCTACCGCAGCAGTGACGGACGCTGGCTCGGGGGCGTGGCGCGGGGGCTCGCCGGGCATCTCGGGCTGCCGGTGATCTGGGTGCGGCTGATGTTCGTCGGCCTGTTCATGGCGGACGGGCTCGGGGCGCTGTTGTATGCCGCGTTCTGGTTCTTCGTGCCGCTGGGAGTCGGCGGCGTCGGTTCCGGACGGCCCCCGGCCCTCGCCACCGAGACCTCTCCTGACGGCCGCCGCAGGCTCGTGGCGCGCAAGCCCGACCGCGGCCAGATCGTCGCGCTGCTGCTCATGGTCGTCGTGGCCATGGTCTTCGTCGGCAATGTGAATCTCGGCGGCGGCGCCAAGGCGTATCTCTGGCCGACGGTCCTCGTCGGCGCGGGCGTCGCCCTGGTCTGGCGCCAGGCGGACAACGCGCGACGGGCCCGCTGGATGGAGGTCGGCCGCCGCCGGCGCACCCTCACGCTGCTGCGCTCCGCCGCCGGCGTCCTGCTGGTCACCGCCGGCGTCTCCGGCATATTCGTGCTCCAGGGCTCGGCCGCCCACCTCGGCTCCGTCCTCCAGGCGGCGCTCGCCGTCCTGGTCGGCATAGCGCTGCTCGCCGGCCCCTATCTCGTGCGCATGACCCAGGACCTCTCCGAGGAGCGCCTGATGCGCATCCGCGCGCAGGAGCGGGCGGAGGTCGCCGCCCATGTCCACGACTCGGTGCTGCACACCCTGACCCTGATCCAGCGCAACGCGGAAAGCGCCGGCGAGGTACGGCGGCTGGCCCGCGCCCAGGAGCGCGACCTGCGCGCCTGGCTCTACAAACCCGAGGGCACCGGAAAGGACGAGGCCGAGGAGCCCGACACCCTGGCCGAGGCGGTCCGGCGCAATGCCGCGGAGGTGGAGGACAAGCACGGCGTCCCCATCGAGGTCGTCGTCGTCGGGGACTGCCCGCTCGACGACGGGCTCGGCGCACAGATGCAGGCCGCGCGGGAAGCGATGGTGAACGCCGCCAAGTACGGTGGCGAGGGCGGCGCGGTGCAGGTCTTCGCCGAAGTCGAGGGCCGGACGGTTTTCGTGTCCGTCCGGGACCGGGGCCCCGGCTTCGACCTCGACGCGATACCCGCCGACCGCATGGGCGTCAGAGAATCGATCATCGGCCGTATGGAGCGCAACGGCGGCACGGCACGGCTGCGTGCGGTGCCCGACGGCGGCACGGAGGTCGAGCTGGAGATGGAGAGGGCGGAGAGGACGTCATGAGCGACGTGAACGGACCGGACGAGGCCAAGGGGCCCGTCGGTCCCGGCAGTTCGGCTGATGGAGACCAGGTTCCGGCGGCGACCACGGGGGCCGGCGGGCCCACGCAACCGGCCGGACCGGCGGATGCCACGGGCGGACGCCGGGCGCGGGTCGTCCTCGTAGACGACCACCGCATGTTCCGTACGGGGGTGCAGGCCGAGATCGGACAGACCGAGCGGACCGGCGTGGAGGTGGTCGGAGAAGCCGCGGACGTCGACCAGGCGGTCACGGTGATCACGGCCACGCGCCCCGAGGTGGTCCTTCTCGACGTCCATCTGCCGGGTGGCGGCGGGGTCGAAGTGCTGCGCCTCTGCGCGCCCTTGATGGCAGACGCCGAGCAGCCGGTGCGCTTCCTCGCGCTCTCCGTCTCGGACGCCGCCGAGGACGTGATCGGCGTGATCCGCGGCGGCGCCCGCGGCTACGTCACCAAGACGATCACCGGCACCGACCTCGTGGACTCCATCTTCCGCGTCCAGGACGGCGACGCGGTCTTCTCGCCCCGCCTCGCCGGGTTCGTCCTCGACGCCTTCGCCTCGACCGACGCCCCGCCCGTCGACGAGGACCTCGACCGCCTCACCCAGCGCGAGCGCGAGGTCCTGCGCCTCATCGCCCGGGGTTACGCGTACAAGGAGATCGCCAAGCAGCTCTTCATCTCCGTCAAGACGGTCGAGTCGCATGTCTCGGCGGTGCTGAGGAAGCTCCAGCTGTCCAACCGGCACGAGCTGACGCGGTGGGCGACGGCTCGACGGCTGGTGTGAGGTCCTCTGGCGGCCCGTGCAGCTGGTCCTTGGGGGTGGCGGCCGGAGCGAGCTGCGTGTGGCCTTCGGGCCTCAGCATGCGCTTCTGTCCTTGGGTGTGATTTTCCGTCCTTTGCCGTGATCAGGCTGGCATGGTTCAAGTCCAGCTATAGCGACTCCCAGGGCGGCGCCTGCCTCGAAGTCGCCTACACCTGGCGTAAGTTCAGTCACAGCAACGACTTCGACGTCGCCTGCGTAGAGGTCGCCGCCTGTCCCCACACCACCCGCGTTCGAGACTCGAAGCTCGGCGCTCGGAGCCCGCAACTCGCAGTTGCGGCGCACGCGTGGGCCGCCTTCGTCGCCCACGCCCGCAGCGTCTGACGCTTCGCCGCTCGAGCGTGCCGCGGCTGGGAAGCCGCCATTACGGAGCCTGGCGGGTATTGCGGGTTCGGTGTGCCGCTGTTGACCTTGACGGGGTGATCTGCACGGTCGCCGCGGCGGCTGGTTGAGCCGCCCCGGGGCCTGAACTGCCCTCACCCCACCCGAGCAGCTCCCGCGAACGGCATCTGGTCGATGGGTGCCAGGCGTACCGGAGCCGACGGGTTCGGGGCGTGGATCATCTGGCCGTCGCCCACGTAGATGCCCACGTGGCTGATCCCGGAGTAGAAGAAGACCAGGTCCCCCGGGCGGAGTTCGGAGCGGGAGATGCGGCGGCCCGCGTTGATCTGGGCGTAGGTCGTACGAGGCAGCGAGATGCCGGCGGCGCGGTACGCGGCCAGGGCGAGCCCCGAGCAGTCGAAGGCATCGGGGCCGGTGGCACCCCACACGTAGGGGCTGCCGAGCTTCTGGTAGGCGTACGAGACCGCGGCGGCCGCACGGGAGTTGGGCGCCGTGGCCGAGCCGGAGCCGGACGGGGGCGCGCCCACGTCCCGCGCCGAGGAACGCGACGCACGATCGGCGGCCGTACCCCCGCCGCCGCCCCCCGCGAGCTGCGCACGCTGCTCGTCCGTTAGCCGGGACAGCAGCTGTCGCGCCTCGCCCAGCTTCCCGGTGATCGTCTTTTTGTGCCGTTTCAGCTCCGCCTGGCGGGACTTCAGTGCGGCGAGTTCGACGTGGGCGGCTCCGCGCAGCTGCTCGATCTCCCGCAGCTGCTTGCGTACCCGCCCCACGGCCGAGGCCTGCCGGCTGCCGGCGCGCTCGGCGAAGGCGGCGCCGTCGAGGTACTGCTCGGGGTCGTCGGAGAGGGCGAGTTGCACCGCGGGGTCGAGGCCGCCGCTGCGGTACTGCGCCGTGGCGATCGAACCCAGCGCGTCCCGCGCCGTGTTGAGCCGGTCCGTCTTGCGCGCCGCCTCGTCGCGCAGGGTGTCCAGCCGCTGCTCGGCCTTGCCGGCCTTCTCCTTGGCCCCGTTGTACTTCTCGGTGGCGACCTCCGCCTCCTCGTACAGCTGGTCCACCTTGGCCTTGACCTGCGCCGGGGAGAGCTGGGGCTCGGCGTGTCCCGTGCCCTCGAAACCGGTTGCCGTCGCCGCGCCTGCCAGGGCGATGGTGGCGGCGGTGCGGGCAGTGTTGCCGCCGAGCGAGCGCTGTCTGGGCTTGCGGTGCGCTGCCACGAGGGCCCACATCCTTCCAAGAGACTTCCGTACGACCGCCGGAGCAAGATCGCCCGGCGGTTACGCGTCCGGCGGCGTCCCGCACAGGGGGAGCGGGCCGCCGCCGGATTCCTTCCTGGCGGTGGTGGCCGACGGCCGCCCCTGGCCCGGGCGGTGGTGGGAAGCCGGTCACCTGGGAGAGGACGCTAAACCTGAGAGTGATGAGTCGGTAACGCTATGTACGGAAGTGGCGTGAGTGGGTCGACGGGTGTCCGTATGTGACCGTGATCCCGGCCGACCGCCGCCGACTTGACGCGATGCGCTGACCGAAGCGGCGGTTTCCGGCCGGCCGGGCGCGCGCCGGTGCTATGAGGCCGAGGGAGTGGCCAGCCCGGCGACAGCCGACTACTCCGGCGGAGGGCGGGTGACTACCGAGGGCCGGTGACGGCGGAGGGCGGGTGACAACCGAGGGCCGGTGACGACGGAGGACCGGTGACAACCGAGGGCCGGTGAATGATGCCTCCGGGGCCCCCGATTAGGCTCCGGCCCCATGGACGTACTCATCCATCTCTTCGTCGGCCTGCACATCATCGGGATCGCCTCCCTCCTCGGCGGGTTTCTCACCCAGATGAAGGCGATGGGCCGGGGCACGGCCCGGTTCGTCCCCGCGATGCTGCACGGCGCGCTCACCATGCTGGTCACGGGGTTCGTGCTCGTCGGCCTGAACCAGGCCGACGACAACTCGCTCAACAACATCAAGCTCGGCGTGAAGCTGGCCCTGCTGATCGTGATCCTGGGGCTCGTCTATGTGAAGCGGGACGAGGAGAAGGTCGAGAAGGGTGCGTTCGGGCTGGTCGGCCTGTTGACCACGGCGAACATCTTCATCGCGGTGCTCTGGACCTGAGGTCATCCGGCAGCTGACGGTACGCGGTGCCGTCAGCCGGACCGGCCGGCACGGACCGAGTGCGCGGCCTGCGCCGCGACCGCCAGCCAGGCCGCCATCGCGATCCACAGCAGCACCTGCCCGGGCCCGCGCAGCCACGGAACGTCGACTGCGGTCGACACGGACAGCGCCGCCACCGCGGTCATCCCCATCGGGAAGACGCTCGCCCAGCGCCGTACGTCGTAACGGGGCCGCGGCCACCGCAGCTCGGCCGCCGCCAGGACGCAGTACCAGGCCAGATCGAGCACGAGCAGCGCGACCGTCACGGTCCGCAGGACGCTGTTGTCGCCTTCGCTCCACAGGACCGGGCCGCCGTGGCCCGACACGGACAGACCCGCCTGCCCCGCGGTGACGAGCTTCGCTCCGGCCAGCGCCGAGATCGCCAGCGCCCCGCCTGCCACCCAGTGGTCCCCGGCGCCGCGGGCGACCTGCCGGGGATCGAAGTGCCACAGTCCGGCCGCGTAGAGCGCGAGCCCCAGCCAGAACAGCACGAGCGCTGCATGGGCGAGCCACGCGCTCCCCACGGCCACCGCAAGCGCCGCCCCGAGTACGGCGAGCCCCTGCGTGGCCACACACCCGAGGAACACGGCTCCGGGCATACGAGGCCCCCAGTGCCGTACGACCAAGGCGAGCAGCCCCGGCCAGAGCACGGCAGCCAGCGCGAGCAGTGCCTCGGCGAGGCCCTGCCACCCGAGCGCCGAGAAACGCGCCCCCAGCACCGTGGTGGCCGCGACGGCCGTCAGCGCGGCCGGCGTCCCCGCCTCCGCCAGCCACCGCTCCCGTTCCCGTACGAGCCGTGCCAGGAAGTCCGCGGCCAGCGCCAGCCAGGCCGCGCAGGCCAGGACAAGAGCGATCCGGGACAGGGTCTCGTAACCGGTGAGATGCAGCCCGATCGAGAGGATGCCGGTCGCCATGACGGCGGCACCGGCGGCGGGCGGGCGCTGCGCCCACCAGGTGAGGAGCGGGGAGGCGCCTGGCATGCGGCCGATGCTAGGGAGCTGCGCGTCTTGCGCACGCGGGGCGCGCAGGGCGCGAGCGCGCGGAGCGCGAAAACCGCCCGCACGCCCGCGTGCCTACTTCCCCGCACGCCCGCACGCCCTCTTCCCCGCACGCCCGGTCGACTGGTCTCGCGCGGCTCTCTCGCCTCGCGCGCCCCCCGGTTGCGTACCCCCCGAGGTGCGCGCGCCCAGCGTGCAGGCCGCTCAAGCCGGCGCGTGCAGTCAGAAACGCGCCCCCTGGGGCGTCACGGCCTCACGGCGTCTCGCTTCCCGGCCTCACGGCTCACGCTTCCCGGCCTCACGGCGTCTCGCTTTACGGCCTCACGCTTCCCGGCCTCACGCCGGCCGCACCACGCTGTGGATCGGCATCGTGTCGCCCGCGTAGTAGATCGACTCCTCGCGGACGTACGTGCCGGGCTTGGGGGCGTGGATCATCATGCCGTTGCCTATGTAGAGGCCGACGTGGCTGATGTCGTCGTAGAAGAAGACGAGATCACCGGGCCTGATGTCGGAGACGGGGACCGTGGTGCCCGCCTTGACCTGGTCCCAGGTGGTGCGCGGGAGCGTGACGCCGGCGGCCCTCCAGGCGGCCAGGGTGAGGCCGGAGCAGTCGTACGAGTCCGGGCCGGTCGCGCCCCAGACGTACGGCTTGCTGACCTGGGCGCGGGCGAAGGCGATGGCCTTGTTGGCCTTCGTCGCGTAGGCGGCGTCGTCGGCTGAGGTCCCGGAGCCGGCCGAGCCGATGCCCTGCTGGGTGGCCTCCTGCCGGCGCTGCTTCTGCTCGGCGGCCTGCTTGCGGGCCAGCTCCTCGGCCTTGCGCTTGGCCTCTGCCCGCTTCCTCTCCTCGATCGCCGCGAGCCGCGTCTTCTCCTCGGCGGTCAGCTTCGACAGCATTTCGCGGGCGTCGGCGAGCTTCTGCTGGACCTGCGCCTTGGTCGACTTCAGCGTGGTCTGCGACGTGGACAGTGCCTGGAGGCTCTCGGAGGCCTCCTGGCGCTTCTTCGTCGTCGCGGCCTGCTCGGTGGCGTAGTCGTCGACGGCCTGCTTCTGGCGGCTGGTCAGCCGGCTCATCAGCTGGGTCTGGTCGAAGTAGTCCTGCGGGTTGTCGGCCAGCAGGAGACTCGCGGTGTCGGGGGCGGCGGCCCCGGTGCGGTACTGGGCCGCGGCGAACGTGCCCAGCTCATCCCGCGCGGAGTTGAGCTTCTCGGTGCGCTGGGCCACGTCGTCCAGGAGGGTGTCGACGCGCTTGCGCTGCCTGGAGGTCTTCTCCTTGGCCCCGTTGTACTTCTCGGTGGCGGCCTCGGCCTGGTGGTAGAGGTCGTTGACCTTCTTCTCGACCTCTTCGAGGCTGGGCTTGGGGTCGGCCGACGGCGCGGCGTTCGCCGTCTGCGAGAGAAGGGCTACGGAGGTGAGGGCCGCCGTGGCGAGGCCCGGGGTCCGTATGCCCGCTACGCGCGTACCCGTAGGAGGCCATTTGCGATGCGACGCCAAGAGAGGCGACTCCTTCCATCGTCCGCTTACCGAGTTAGCTGTCGGGTTCGGGCGGACGGTTCGGAAGGGTTGCCCTACGGTCCTTGCCCGACAAGGCGGTTGGACCGATTCACCCCGGGATCGTTGGGTCCCCGGCTCCGGCTGCCGCGGGGGCGCACCGGACTCAGCGGAGGCCGCGCCGGCCCGGCGATGTTCGCCGGTGAGGGTCGGGCGGCCTGACCGGCACGTTAGCCAACTCGTGTGACTTCTGTGAAGGTTGATGGGCGATATGCCCGATACATTTTCGTGACCTTCGCCATGGTCGCCGGACGGTCCGGTCAATCCGGAGGGGTCTGGGGCGAGTTGTCCGGGGTGAGGGGTTCCGCTTGCTGTGCGCCGCCGGGTGGTCGACCGCCGCTCGGCCTCGCGTGGGCGACCATTCGATTCCACTTACTGTGCGGAGTCGATAAGTTACGGATGGCAAGGGTGGGCTGGGAGGCCTCGGAAGAGGCTCGGACGCGCCGGGACGAGGCCGGGACGAGGCCGGGATGAAACCGAGCTGCCCACCACCCCGCCCCGCTCCGGGAAAGCCGGCCGGATTTCCGGGGTGGCCGCGGGTTGTCAGTAGGGCGGCCTAGACTCGGAGAGCGATGAGCAGCCTCTTTGACGACAGCTTCCTGGCGGACCTCAAGCCCTCTGCGGCCCACGAGGAAGAGCCCCCGCCGCCGCCCGAGGACGGGACGGCCGAGCCGCTTCCGGACGACCTGTTCGGCGGCCGTTTCGACGTGCCGCAGAGCCGAGGGGGGTCCCCCCGATCGAGCGAAGCAGAGAGCGCGGGAGGGTATTACCGCGACGGCGCCCCACGCCCCCCGGTCGACCCGGCCACGCTCCTGGACGGGCTGAACGAGAACCAGCGCGCGGCCGTGGTGCACGCCGGCTCCCCGCTGCTCATCGTGGCCGGCGCCGGCTCCGGCAAGACGCGCGTGCTCACGCACCGGATCGCGTACCTGCTGGGCGAGCGCCATGTCCACCCCGGCCAGATCCTCGCGATCACGTTCACGAACAAGGCCGCGGGCGAGATGAAGGAGCGAGTCGAGCACCTCGTCGGCCCGCGGGCGAACGCGATGTGGGTGATGACCTTCCACAGCGCCTGCGTCCGCATTCTGCGCCGCGAGAGCAAGAGGCTCGGCTTCACCTCCTCCTTCTCGATCTACGACGCGGCCGACTCCAAGCGCCTGATGGCCCTGGTCTGCCGCGATCTGGACCTCGACCCCAAGCGCTTCCCGCCGAAGTCCTTCAGCGCCAAGATCTCGAATCTGAAGAACGAGCTGATCGACGAGGAGGACTTCGCGGCGCAGGCCGCGGACGGCTTCGAGAAGACGCTCGCCCAGGCGTACGCGATGTACCAGTCCCGGCTGCGCGAGGCGAACGCCCTCGACTTCGACGACCTGATCATGACGACGGTCAATCTGCTCCGCGCCTTCCCGGACGTCGCCGAGCACTACCGCCGCCGCTTCCGCCACGTACTGGTCGACGAGTACCAGGACACGAACCACGCGCAGTACGCGCTGGTCCGCGAGCTGGTCGGCCCCTCGGGTGGCGAGCGACCCGAGGACGTGCCGCCCGGCGAGGAGGACCTCGGACCCGCCGAGCTGTGCGTGGTGGGTGACGCCGACCAGTCGATCTACGCCTTCCGTGGCGCGACCATCCGCAACATCCTCCAGTTCGAGGAGGACTACCCGGACGCGACGACGATCCTCCTGGAGCAGAACTACCGCTCCACGCAGACGATCCTCAGCGCCGCGAACGCGGTCATCGAGCGCAACGAGAGCCGCCGCCCCAAGAACCTGTGGACCAACGCGGGCGCGGGCGCGCGGATCACTGGCTACGTCGCCGACACGGAGCACGACGAGGCGCAGTTCGTCGCCGAGGAAATAGACCGTCTCACCGACGCGGGCGACGCCAAGGCCGGCGACGTAGCGGTCTTCTACCGTACGAACGCCCAGTCCCGTGTCTTCGAAGAGATCTTCATCCGCGTCGGCCTGCCGTACAAGGTCGTCGGCGGCGTCCGCTTCTACGAGCGCAAGGAGGTCCGGGACGTCCTCGCGTATCTGCGCGTGCTGTCGAACCCGGAGGACACGGTCCCGCTGCGCCGCATCCTGAACGTGCCCAAGCGCGGCATCGGCGACCGCGCCGAGGCCATGATCGACGCGCTCTCGCAGCGCGAGAAGGTCAGCTTCCCGCAGGCGCTGCGCCGCGTCGACGAGGCGTACGGGATGGCGTCCCGCTCGACGAACGCCGTGAAGCGGTTCAACACCCTGATGGAGGACCTGCGGACGATCGTGGAGTCCGGCGCGGGCCCGGCCACCGTCCTGGAGGCGGTACTGGAACGCACCGGCTACCTCGCCGAGTTGCAGGCGTCCACCGACCCGCAGGACGAGACCCGTATCGAGAACCTTCAGGAACTCGCCGCGGTGGCCCTGGAGTTCGAGCAGGAGACCGGTGAGGGCGAGACGCCGGGCGGCCTCTCCGAGTTCCTGGAACGGGTCGCGCTCGTCGCCGACTCCGACCAGATCCCCGACGAGGAGGACGGCAACGGAGTCATCACCCTGATGACCCTGCACACCGCCAAGGGCCTCGAGTTCCCGGTCGTCTTCCTGACGGGCATGGAGGACGGCGTCTTCCCGCACATGCGCGCTCTCGGCCAGACCAAGGAGCTCGAAGAGGAGCGGCGCCTCGCCTACGTGGGCATCACGCGCGCGAGGGAGCGCCTCTATCTGACGCGCTCCTCCATGCGCAGCGCCTGGGGCCAGCCCTCGTACAACCCGCCGTCCCGCTTCCTGGAGGAGATCCCGGACGCGCATCTGGACTGGAAGCGCACGGGGTCCATGGGCTCCGTGTCCGCGGGCCCCGTTTCGGGCGTGGCGGCCTCGCTCTCCTCGTCCCGCTCGCGGTCCGCTGCCTCGGGCGCGTCCGGCTTCGCGACGCGCCGCGGTTTCGCCGAGAAGCCGGTGGTCTCGCTGGCCGTCGGCGACCGGGTCACCCACGACCAGTTCGGTCTGGGCACCGTGGTCGGCGTCAAGGGCACGGGGGCCAACGCGGAGGCGACGGTCGACTTCGGCGAGCCGAAGCCGAAGCGGCTGCTGTTGCGGTACGCCCCGGTGGAGAAGCTGTAGGCACCGGGCCGAGCTCCTCGGCCCGGTTGCCCGGGTCCCGGCTGGTCGCCGGGTCCCGGCGGATCTGAGTCCGTCCAGCCTTGGGGAACAAGGCCGTTCAGGCCGAAGGGCGGTCTGGGGCCGGGGGTGCAGGCGCCCCAGGTCACCTGGACGCCGGCTTGAACGCTCCGACTTACGTCGGGTCCAGCCCGTGGCTACGCAGCCACGGCAGCGGGTCGATCGCCGAGCCGCCCGCGGGACGGACCTCGAAGTGCAGGTGCGGCCCGGTCGAGTTGCCGGAGTTCCCGGAGAAGGCGATCGGGTCGCCGGCCTTCACGACCGTCCCCGACGTCACCTTGTACGTGGAGAGGTGGCAGTACCACGTCTCCGTACCGTCCTTGGCCGTCACGATCGCCATGTTCCCGTACGCGCTGTTCCACTGCGTCCGCACGGTGCCGTCCGTCGCGGCCATCACCGTCGTCCCGTACGAGACGGGGAAGTCGATGCCGGTGTGCACGGACATCCAGTTGATGCCGGCCTGGCCGTAGTAGGCGCTGAGGCCCTTCTGCGTGACCGGCAGGACGAACTTGGGGCGCAGCCGCTCCTTGCGGGCCGCCTCCTCCGCCGCCTTCCGCTTCTGGGCGTCCTGCTGGGCCTTGAGGTCGATACGTTCCTGCGTCCGGCTCGCCCGGTCGGCGAAGTCGTCGGCGTCCGCGGAGAGATTCGCGAGCTGCGTGTCCAGCTTGTTGTTGGCGGCGGACGGCTTCACGGACTTCGTCTCGGCGGCGGCCGCCGTCGTCTGCTTCCCGTCGTCGCTGCTCACGCTCACCACGGAGGCGGCGGCGATCCCCGCGACACCCATCACGCACGCCGAGGGTACGGCCACGGTCAGCAGCGCGGACCGTCGGGCCGGGGCGCGGCGCCGGGAACGATTCGCCGCCCGGGCCGCCGAACGGCCACCCGGAGCGGCGGGGGTTTCGGTCACGCGACCGGGGGCGGCCTCTTCGGCGTCGTCGAGCAGCTGCGGTGCCGGCTCTTCGGAGTGCTCGTCGTCCGCGGCGTCCAACTCGCCGTCAGCGGAGCCGGGTTGGTCGTACGGCACCTGCTCGAAGGTGGCGGTCGCCTGCTGGTCGAAGGCCTCGGACGAGTCCTGGCCGTACGCCTCGGGCGACGCGGCCTGATGGCCCTGGTCGTAGGCGTCGGGCGACGCGGCCTGATGACTCTGGTCGTACGACTCGTAGGAGTCCTGGGTGGCCTGGCTGCCGTCCGAGTTCCACTGCGTGGCGTCGTACGTGCCCGTGTCGAAGGTCCCGGCGTTCCATTGCTGCGTGTGATCGCCCTGGTCGAACGGGGCGGTCCGGTCGGCCTGGACCCACGCGTTCGCGTCCCACTGCCCGGTGCCGTCGGGGCCGTGCGACTGCGCGGGGATGTCGGCGAGTTGCTGGTAACCGGCGGCCCACGCGGTCGTCTCGTAGCTGCCGGTGTCGTACGCGGCTTGGTGCTGCGCGGCGTACGGGTCGTAGCCGAACGTCTGATGACTGCCGGTGTCCAGCGTCTGATGACTGCCGGTGCTCAGTGTCTGATGACTGCCCGTGTCCAGCGTCTGATGACTGTCGGTGGACCAGTGCGTGGTGTCGTACGAACCGGTGTTGGCGCCCGGCATGTCGCCGAAGAGCGGGTCGGTGTCGAAACTCGCCGTCGCGTAAGCGGAATTACCGCCGGCATCACCGGTGTCAAAACCGGTGGCGGGGTAACTGTCATACGTGGTGAAGTCGCCGTACTGGGCACCCTGCTGGCCGTACGACGCGTAGTGCGCCGAGGCGGCATCGGGAGCCGGAGCCGGGGGAGTCACAATCCCCGACGGGTGACGGTCGTTCACCAACTTCTCTTTCGCCTCGACAACAGGGGCTGGCAGAGCAGTGCGGTGACTGTACCCGGCAGTACGCGGGCGCGACAATCTTCCGCAGGTTTCATGCCTGCGGGAAACGGGCATTCGGCCGTGTTTCGGCGGACTGCGGGCACGGCCTTGGCCTGGCGTTCGAGGAGTGTTCGATACCAGGCCGACCTCGGGTCGACATCGTGCCGCCCTCAGGTCACCGTCAGACCGCGGTCCGGACGGCCGCGGGAGTTCCCGTTTCAACGGCGTCGAGTGCCTGGCGTATTCCGGTCGCGACCGCCGGATGCACGGTCAGGGCCAGATGTCCGATCCCGCTGACCCGCACGTTCTCCACGAGCAGGTCGGGGTGCTCGACGCAGGCGGTCTCCAACGGGACCATCAGTTGGTCAAGATCGCTCCAGAAGCTCACAAATCGCGTACGGCAGCCCGGCGCGGCCAGGCGCAGCTCCTCGATCACTTCCGAGTCCGGGCGCATCTGGCGCACGATCGGGTGCGCGTTCATCAGCGGTACGACCCGGGTGCCCGAGTGCGGTGTGCCGAGCGTGACGAGCGTGCGGACGCGGGTGTCCCCGCCGAGGCGCTGCACGTAGTAACGCGCTATCAGTCCGCCGAGACTGTGCCCGACGATGTCCACCCGCTCCTGGCCCGTGCGTTCGCAGATCTCCTCTATGTGCCGCCCGAGCAGTCCGGCTGCGGTGCGGATGTCGCACGTCAGCGGTGAGTAATTGAGCGACTCGACACGCTGCCTGCCGTGCTGCGCCAGGCTGCGGCGCAGCAGGACGAAGACCGAGCGGTTGTCGATGAAGCCGTGCAGCAGCACGACCGGGGGTTTGGTCCCGGTGGGCAGCGTGGTGGCGTCCGGCGGTGGGAGGAGTGGGGCTGTCCGGCGCTCCTGGGTGATGCCCGACGGGTAGAGGAGCAGATGTCCCGCGAGGATCGTGATCTCCAGGGCCGTCGCCTTCAGCAGGGCCATCGAGAGTCCGGCCAGTCTGCTGGGAAACAGGCGCTGGCAGAGTGGAAGAAGGGGCTCTACTGCCCTGGTGACCTTCATGGCCGACCTCCCGTCGGCACGCCGAGGGCGACTCTGTCCCCCGTGTGCCCTAGCGGAAAGCCGCGGCGCGGTGCTCTTGCCGTCCCAGGCCGTCGCCGATGGGCCCCACCACCACGGCGCCCCGCTGACGGTGCGGTGGTGCGACCACCTCATGGCGGCTCTCCTTGCGCCCACTCCGCTGCGGTCCGTGCACCGCAGGTCCGTGGGGGGCCATGCGGCGCGTGTGCCGCAGGAACTCGGAGACGTGCGCGGCGAACGTGTCCCATCGTGTGATTTCCCCCTCGCTCTCCACCGCGAAACTGCCGGTTGCGGGATGCTGGGGATAACGTTCGTTCACTTCCCCCGCCGATCGGTGCGGGGCACCGTGCCGCAGGGGCGCATCCGGTGGGTGGGCGGCGGTGCGCGTTGTTCCGGTATGGGATGTTCGGTGCAGGTTGTGTAGTCGGTTCATGGAGGCAGTGATGGGTGTGGCAGCCGGTCCGATCCGCGTGGTGGTGGCCAAGCCGGGGCTCGATGGCCACGATCGCGGGGCCAAGGTGATCGCGCGGGCGCTGCGCGATGCCGGTATGGAGGTCATCTACACGGGGCTGCACCAGACTCCCGAGCAGATCGTCGCCACCGCGATTCAGGAGGACGCCGACGCGATCGGTCTCTCGATCCTTTCGGGCGCGCACAACACGCTCTTCGCGGCGGTGATCGACCTCCTCAAGGAGCGCGACGCGGAGGACATCAAGGTCTTCGGCGGCGGCATCATTCCCGAGGCGGACATCGCGCCCCTCAAGGAGAAGGGTGTCGCCGAGATCTTCACACCCGGGGCGACTACGACGTCGATCGTGGACTGGGTACGGGCCAATGTGCGGCAGCCTGCGGGTATGTGACGGTTGCCGGCGGGGCGCCTTGAGCGTCGTTCGCTTTGTGCCGGTGGGTGTCGGTGGGTGCCGGTTGCCTGGTGCCGGTGGGTGGGTGGTTCGCCGTCCGGCGGTGGGTGGTTCGCCTTGTGCCGGGGGTGGGTCGGGTCCGTGCCGGTACATCCGCCCGTCGCCCTACCGGCTGTGCTGTCTTCTGGGG
>NZ_JBHXJC010000008.1:0-26142 GCF_042723265.1 Streptomyces sp. NPDC058371
GAGCGCCCCCAGAAGACAGCACAGCCGGTAGGGCGACGGGCGGATGTACCGGCACGGACCCGACCCACCCACCACCGGACGGCGAACCACCCACCCACCGCCACCAGGCGAACCGGCCCCGCCACCGACACAAGGCGAACCACCCACCCACCGCCGGACGGCGACCGACACCCACCGGCACAAAGCGAACCGACCCCGCTCAAGGCGCCCCCGCCAGCGAAAATCACCCCGCCCGAGCCCCCGAAGCCCCCCGCACCTCCAGCCCGTCCAGCAACTCCGCCGTAGCCGCAGCGACCGCCACCACCGCCCGGTCGAAGACCTCGCGGTTGTGGGCGGCCGGCGCACGGAAGCCGGAGACCTTGCGGACGTACTGAAGGGCGGCGGCGCGGATGTCCTCCTCGGTGGCCTCTTCGGGGAGCACGGGCGGACGAAGGGTCTTGATGCTGCGGCACATACCTCCAGTCTCGCGCGCATCCCCCGGTTCCGGCCCGGGAATACCCCCGATACCCCGCCGATTGTGCAGAACATGACCACTGTGGAGATCACCTACGTCGGCGGCCCCACGGCCGTGCTCACCCTCGGAGGCGTCCGGCTGCTGACCGACCCGACCTTCGACGCCCCGGGCGAGTACCCCATCGGTTCGCGCAAGCTGGTGAAGACGGCCGGCCCGGCCCTCCCGGTGACGGAGATCGGCCCGGTCGACGCCGTACTGCTGTCGCACGACCAGCACCCGGACAACCTCGACACCTCGGGCCGGACCTACCTGGCGTCCGCACCCCTGACGCTGTCGACGGCATCGGCGTACGACCGCATAGGCGCTCCCGTGCGGCCCGTTCCCGCCTGGGAGCACGTCGACCTCCCCCGCCCGGACGGCCGCACCCTGCGCGTGACCGCCGTCCCCGCACAGCACGGCCCCGACGGCTCCGAACCCCTCGTCGGCGAGGTCACCGGCTTCGTGCTGTCGGGCGAGGGCCTGCCCAAGGTGTACGTGAGCGGCGACAACGCGTCGCTGGACGTCGTACGGGAAATCGCCCGCAGGCAGGGCCCGTTCGACGTGGCCGTCCTGTTCGCGGGAGCGGCCCGCACCCCGCTCGTGCCGGACGCTCCGCTGACCCTCACGAGCGAGGCGGCCGCGCAGGCCGCCGAGATCCTCGGCGCACGTCACGTCGTACCGCTGCACTTCGAGCACTGGGGCCACTTCACCCAGGAAGGCGACACCCTCACGAAGGCGTTCGCGGAGGCCGGACTCGCCGACCGGCTGCACCTGTTGGAGCCCGGTGCGTCCGCGCGGCTGTAGCGGCTGACATCATCCACGCCGAGGCGGCCACCGTTGCGGGGCCGACCGACGAGAGGACCGAACCGACATGACGAACAACCCACCCGCGGACCGGTTGACCGTGGCGGTACTGGGCCCCGGCGGCGTAGGCGGGCTGCTGGCGGCGCTGGTGGCCCGGGCCGGACACCGGGTGATCTGCCTGGCGGGAGACGACACCGTACGGACGCTGCGCGCGGACGGAATCCACGTGCGCAGCGCCCATTTCGGCGACTTCACCACGGCGGTCGAGGCGGACACGGAACTGCGCGAGCCGGTCGACGCATGCCTGATCACGGTCAAGCACACGGCGCTGGACGCGGCCCTGGAACGGGTGCCCGCGCCCGCGCTGGGCGAGGCCGCCCTGGTCGTACCGTTCCTGAACGGCATCGAGCACCCCACGGCCCTGCGCGACCGCTACGGCAGGGGCCGGGTGGCACCGGCCGTCATCCGCGTCGAGTCGACCCGCACCGGCCCCGGGGTGATCGAACACGCCAGCCCCTTCGCGGAGATCGACCTGACCGGCGACACGGTGGCACGCGGGCGCCTCGACGCACTCGCCGGGGCGCTCGCGGCGGCCGGCCCCGCGGTCCGCGTACAGGACGACGAGGCGGCGACGCTGTGGGCGAAGATGTCGTTCCTGGCGCCGTTCGCGCTGCTGACGACCCGTTACGGGCTCCCGCTGGGTGACGTACGCACGCACCACCGCGCGGAGTTGACGGCTCTGGTCGAGGAGACGGCGGCCGTGGCGCGTGCGTGCGGCGCCCCGGCGGACCCGGCTCAGGCGCTCGCCCGCTACGACGCGTTCTCGCCGGACACCAAGTCCTCGATGCAGCGTGACGCCGAGGCGGGCCGCGCGCTGGAACTCGACGCGATCGGGGGCGCGTTGCTGCGCGCGGCGAAGCGGCACGGCGTACCGACGCCGGTGGCGAGCGAGCTGGTGGAGTCCCTGAAGGCGCACTGAGCCGGACCGGTCGTCGGCCGGCGCACTTGAGGCATCGGCCGACGAACCGAGGGCGAACCGCCCGTCGGTCGACCGGACACCCCCGGTCGGCCGGACACCCTCGGTCGGCCGGACACCCTCGGTCGGCCGGACACCCTCGGTCGGCCGAACACCCTCGGTCGGCCGGCTCGCCCGAACGCGCTTGTCAGACGCGGGACTTGGCCGGCAACTCGACGATCTCGGCGGCCGTACCCGTCTCCCCGAGGCGGGGGAAGATCCGCTCGACGCTGTTGCCGTGGGCCTCCGGATCGAGGTCGCTCATGGCGTCGGTGGCGAGGGTGACGTGGTAGCCGTGTTCGTGGGCGGCCCGGGCGGTGGACTCCACGCCGATGTTGGTGGCGACACCGGTCAGCACGATCTGGGTGACACCGCGGCGGCGCAGCTGCACGTCGAGGTCCGTGCCGTGGAAGGCACCCCAGTTGCGCTTGGTCACGACGATGTCCTCGGGGTGCCCGGCGAGTTCGTCGACGATACGGTCCCAGCCCTCCGGGCGGCTGCCGCCGGGGCTCTGCGCCTCGGTGCGCCCGGGCACGACGTCCGCTCCGTCGGGGGCGAAGGTGACCCGGACGAGGACGACCGGAAGGCCGTGGGCACGGAAGGCGTCGGCGAGTCCGACGGTGCGGGCCACCACTTCGGGGCCGGTGTGGGGTGCGGTGGGAGCGCCGACTATGCCGTTCTGCAGATCGATGACGACGACGGCGGTACGCGGATCCAGGGCACTGAGAGCCATGGTGGGGCCTTTCAGACCTGAGGGGGTGGGGGGCGGGGGGCGCGTGCAGCGAACGTAGAGCGGTCCGGTGCGGGACGCCGCCGTAGGGCAGGTGCTGCTGTCGCACCCGGACCACGGGCCGACGCGCCCACGTCCCCGAAGTTCACGCAGCGCGTTCAACGCAGCGCGGGCAGGCGGAGGTATGACGGTCTGGACGTCTGGACTATGTGGCCGGTCCGGTCGGTCTGGCCGGTCCGGCCGGCCTAGCTGGTCCGGCCGTGAGCCGTTCCATCAGGGCCATCGCCTCGATGAGGACCGCGCGTTCCTCCTCCGTGCAGCGGTCCTGAAGGGAGCGGGCCAGCCACTCCTCGCGGGCCTGCCGGTTGACCTCGACGCGCTCCCGCCCGGCCTCGGTCAGGGTGACCAGCTGCCGGCGGCCGTCCTCGGGGTCCGGACTGCGCCGGATCAGCCCCTGCTGGTCGAGGGCGGCGAGGGTGGCGGCCATCGACTGCGGGCGCACCCCTTCGGCAGCGGCCAGCGCGCTCGCCGAGGCGGCCCCGCTCTTGCTCACCAGCGTGAGCGCGGACACCTGGGACGGGGTGTGGTCCTCGGTGTCGGCCACCTCCCGGATCCGGCGCCGCAGACGGCTGAAAGCCACCCGCAGATCGCGCGCCGCGCGGGCGGCGGAGTCGGAGACGCCCTCGGCGTTGGTGTCGTTCACGCTCACCACGTAAAACCTTCAGTCCAACCTGTCCAGTTTCACCTGTACAGCCTGGGCTGAATAGATCGACGCCGCACACCGGCCGCCTACTCCCCCTCAGGGAAGCCGACGGGCCGGCACACCCCGCGGGAACTGCTGATCTCCCCTGGCACACACCAAGGCCTGGCCACCGGCTGACGCGCAGGCACCCCCTCCTCGAAGCGTGGCCATCGCCCGGCCCCAAGACCCGTTCGCGTGAAGTCCCCGAAGGAACTCGCATCCCAAAATCGAACAGGCGTACCATTGCCGCGTGGCTGCGACCTATGACTTTCCGAGTGACCTCCTGGCCGGCCAGGAGGAGCTGCATCAGGTCCGGGCGGAGCTCCTGGCCCTGCTCAAGCGGCTCCCCTGGTCGGTGGAGCCGCTGGACGGCTTCAGTGACATCCACGGCTGGCGCAAGGTGGAACGCCCCGCGTCCCCGGGCTGGACAGCCGACGAGCAGGCCGAGGTGGAGAAGCTCCGCCGCCGCGAACGCGAACTCGCCGTCTTCGTCACCTGCCACCGCTTCTGGGACAACGTCACGACCCCCGAGAAGGTCGACGCCCGAAGCAGGCTGAAGCACACCCACGAGGACCCGACACCAACTCCGTAACCCCCACAGGGATCCGCCCCCGTTCCGAACGGTGGCCCGAGCCCCCTCAACACCGGGACCCCCGACCGCAATCGGCCGGGGGTCTCCACCTGAAACGGGCGCGGGCACGGGCACGAGACCTGGGGCGGGCCCAGGGGCGCGAGGCGAGGCCAGGTAAATCGGTCAGGGGCCGTTTTCATATGCGCTGCCCGTCAACCACCATGACTCCCCGTCAGTTACCGGTCGATCGGGCACGGCAGGGGCACGACACCTCGCTGCGTCACCAGGACTCGGCCTGCAGGAAGAGCATGATCACCTCTGCGAAGAACCAGATGGCGAACACCAGACACGCAAGCCACAGCCCCCACAAGAACCAACGAGCCTCTCGCCGTATGCGCATGAGCGGATCATCTCCCGTCGCGGTCCCGGGCCTGTCACTGGCCCAGCTCTCCCATCCCACAACTCGCCCCGGCTCCCATCCCGTCGGCCGTCGCCCCACACACCGTGGAGCGGGCGTGGTTCCTGGCGCCCAGGTGGAGCGCGCCACTGTACGAACCACCTGGACGCCATGGGCCGCGTCTGCTCGGCTCTGCCTGGGTCGATGGCAGGCGGGATGGGCGCACCGCGCAGGCCCACACGAGCCCGCAGTCGGGAACGGCGCTTCTTCCATCCCGGTGCCGGCCGATCCCCCGCCGGAGGCATCGTCTTGAACGTGACCGCGTAGGTCGAGTGCTCGACTCATGGCCTTTCGGCCCTATCCACGCCCGGCGGAGCGGAGCGCATCCGGGTGCCTTGATGAAGTAGAGAAAGTTCATGAAGTAGAGCAAGTTCCATCCCGCCGAGATGAGGCGCTTGCCGTCGCGGCCCCGTATGTGAGGCCCGTAGCCGGACAAGGCGCCCTAAAGCCTGATCGCGACGACCTCGGACTTCCGATTGCCGGCCTCCGCCGCGACCGGCGGCGCCACCATGCGCCGGCTGATGCACCGCACCGGCGAGTGCCGCGGAGCCACCCAGCGGCCAACAAAGATCAAGGCCCAGGTCTCCGGGTCCCACCCGCCGACCTGGGCCTCTCTCGCGTCCTGAAACTGGTGGGTGCGGACCGTTTCGAACCGCCGACATCCGCCTCGTGAGGGCGGACGTGGTCGGCGGCGTGATTCCCCAGGTCGCGTCACCGTAGCGACGACCCGGGTGAACAGCACATCTCGCCTGCGCCGAGCCGTCATTGACCGCGGTTGACCGCGGTTGCCCGCACGATGTGGCACAGCTGTGGCACGCGCTCCCGCTGATCGGCCAGTTCTAGCGAACCACGTAGGGAGAACCGAGACGGGGCTGTCGGCTGTCGTCGGCGGGCTAGGAACGGGGGCGGGGGGTGCATGAAGATGCCGAGCGGCAGGTCCGTATTCTGCAGCAGGCGAGGCAGGCAAGGCAGGCGCTGCTGATGCGTTGTTGCCGTCCGTTGCAGCCGGGTGACCCCGATCCGTGTCGGGCACCCGACGAACGACCAGGAGGTTGACCGGTGATCGCTCTGACCGCAGTCGGAGGAGTGGCCCTGGTCGAATTGGGCATGGCCCTGACTCCGGGACCGAACATGATCCCCCTCGCCTCCCGCGCGATCACCCAAGGCCGCAGGGCGGGCCTGGTCAGCCTCAGTGGGACCGCCGTGGGATTCGTGTGCTACCTGCTGGCCGCGGCTGCGGGCCTGTCCGCGTTGTTCGCCGCCGTGCCGGTGGCGTTCATGGTGGTCAAGCTTGCCGGGGCCGCCTACCTGGCCTACCTCGCCTGGGGCATGCTCAAGCCCGGCGGCCGCTCGCCCTTCGCCCCGGCCCAGGACCTGCCTCCGGTCTCCGACGCCCGCCTGTTTTCAATGGGGCTGCTGACCAACCTGCTCAACCCCAAGATCGCTCTTATGTATGCCGCCCTACTGCCCCAGTTCCTGGACCCGCAGGCAGGTCCGGCCTGGGAGCAACTGCTCCAGCTCGGTGGTGTGCAGATCATCGTGGGGATCTCCGTGAACGCTCTGATCATGCTGGGCGCAGCACGGGTGTCGGGGTTTCTGGCCACCCGGCCCCGCGCCATGACCGCCCAGCGGTTCACGGCAGGCGGCCTTCTCGGCGCCTTCGCGCTGCGCACCGCCCTGTCCCGCACCCCTGTCTCCACCTGAGCCAGGCCCGCGGGCCCGTGACACCAGTCCTGCTGCGAGCGCCGATACAGGGACGTTGACGCCACCCGTGGATGCCAGAGAACTCACCCCTGCCCAGCCCCCACTCAACCCACAACGCTCACCACGAACCGGCCGGCACTCGCGCACCGCGCCTCCTCCATCCCAGAGTCTGAGCGCCCCCGCCGGAGGCACGCCTTTGGCCCGCGGATGACATTCTCGCTTCCGCCCGCATGCACGCAGCGCGCCGCCGCGCGCGGCCAGCCGGGGCGCAGACAGGAGCCGGGCCGCGCCGCAGACGCGGCGCGCGCCCGCGCCGTGCGCGGGGCTTGATGAAGTAGAGAAAGTTCCATCCCGCCGAGATGAGGCGCTTGCCGTCGCGACCACGTATGTGAGGCCCGTAGCCGGCCAAGCGCCCTGAGGCCTGATCGCGACGACGTCGGACTTCCGATTCCTGAACCTCCGCCACGACCGGCGGCGCCACCATGCGCCGGCTGATGCACCGCACCGGCAAGTGCCGCGGAGCCACCCAGCGGCCAACAAAGATCAAGGCCCAGGTCTCCGGGTACCTGCCCGCCGACCTGGGCCTCTCTCGCGTCCTGAAACTGGTGGGCGCGGACGGTTTCGAACCGCCGACATCCGCCTTGTAAGGGCGGCGCTCTACCACTGAGCTACGCGCCCAGGACGAGTCGACAGCCTACATTGCCCGAGGCACTGTCCCGCAAACCCGTATCCGGGGCCTGGGCGGGGGTTATCCCCACCCCTGATCGGGGAGCGCACCGGATCCCGCGCGCGGTCGCCGCTCCGTACGGTCGAAGGACGTCGAAGGACGTCGGCGGAACGCGGCCCGAGGGGCCAAGGCGCACGTCGCCGTTCTTATCAGGGGGAGATCCGCATGACTCGCACCGCCCGTACCACGCAGGCCCGTTCCACCCGGCGCACCCTGCGCACCCGCACCCGCCGCACCCGGATCGTGGCCGCCTCCGCCGTGGTCGTGGCTCTCGTCGCGACGGCCACCGCCTGTGGCGCCGACGCCGGGGACGACAAGGATCCGGATCACCGCGCCTTCGCCCTCACGGGCCGCACGCTCACCATCGACTCGGACGACTCGGCGCTCGACCTGGTGGTCGCGGACTCCGCTGCGGCCGACAAGGTCGAGGTCACCCGGTGGTTCAAGGGGCACGTCGCCTTCGGCGGGGACCCCCGGGCGACCTGGTCCATGAAGGACGACCGGCTCGTCCTGCGGATGAAGTGCTCGGGCGTGGTCTCCGACTGCTCGGCCAGGCACCGGATCGAGGTGCCCCGCGGGGTCGCGGTCACCGTGAAGGACAGCGACGGACGCGTGACGGCGCAAGGCTTCAAGGAGGCGCTCACCATTCGTACGTCGGACGGTGCCGTCCGCGTCACGGACTCGTCGGGCCCCCTGGACCTGCACAGTGACGACGGCTCGGTCGCCGCGCTCGGCGTGGACTCGCGCCGCGTGAAGGTCAATACGGAGGACGGCTCCGTACGGCTCGAACTCGGCGTCGTACCGGACCTGGTGGAATCACGCAGCAAGGACGGCTCCATCACCATCGGGCTCCCCCACGAGACCTACCGGGTGACCACCGAGACCGAGGACGGCGCCGTGCGGGTGTCGGTGCCGCGGAACGACTCCAGCTCCCATGTGGTGTCCGCCCGGACCGACGACGGGAAGGTCACGGTGCGAACCGCGAACTGACCGGCCCGTGTGTTCGTCCCTATCGGGTGGGAGAATGACACCGGGCAGGGCGGACCACAGCACGGGAGAGGGATGTGACGGCGACACCTTCGCAGCCGTACACGCCGTTTGTGCCATGCGCGCAGCGAGTACGTCGCCCTCAGAGGCCCCGGGCCGGCCGCGCCGCCGGCCCCTCGCGTGCGGCTCGCGACGCACTGACCCTGATGGCTCTGCCGCTGCTCGCCGCGCTCGCGCTGCCCGCGGCCTTCGCAGGCGGGGGCACCCGGCGCTGGTTCGGCGGGCGCTCCGAGAGCCAGCGGGCCGAGGCGCAGGCCGCGAAGGACGCCGCAGCGGCCGCCTTCTACGAGCTGGACACCGCCCAGCGCGATCTGCGGATCTCGATAGAGACGATCACGGCGGTCGACGACTCGCCGGCGGCCCGCCGCGCGGTCGCCGACTTCGACGCGCTGGGCCGGCGCATCGACGAGGCCAGTCACCAGTACATCGACGCGGTCGACGCCCACGACCTCGACCGGGACGGCCTGGAGGCGTCGGTCGCCGCGCAGGCCCGCACCGAGCTGACCGCCGCCAAGGACCAGCTGGGGCGGGTCAAGCAGGAGCTGGACCGGTTCACCCAGGGGCTCGGGCCGCTGCTCGGCAAGGCCGAGACCCAGCTGGCCCGGCTCGCTCCTGCCGTCGAGCGTGCCCGCCAGGCCCTGCTCGCCGCCTCGAACGCCCTCGATGCCGTACGCGGCTCGGGGCTGAAGGCCGACGACCTCGCCGCCCGGCTCGCCACCCTCGGGCCCGAGCTGACCAAGCTCAACCAGGGCGCCGGCCAGCACGGCGTGCCGGAGACGCTGGAGCGCGCCGAGCGGGTCGCCCGCGAGGCCGAGGCCGTACGGGCGGAGGCCCAGCGACTGCCCGAGCGGGCCGCCGAGATCGACCACCGGCTGGTCTCGCTGCGCACCCGCGCGCAGGCCCTGACGACCCGCTCCGGGCAGGTCGAGCCGGTGCTGAGCGAACTGCGCCGCCGGTTCACCGCCGCCTGCTGGCAGGACCTCCAGCACGTACCGGACCAGGCCGAGGAGAACGTACGGCAGGCCGAGCTGAAGCTGAAGGAGGCGCAGGCCGCACGGGACGACCAGCGCTGGCCGGACGCGACCTCCCTGCTGTCCACGGTCCGGGCGCTGCTGAACCACACCGACGAGGCCGTCTCCGCCGCGGGCGACCGCCTGCAGCGGCTGAACGCGGTCGCCAAGGATCCGCAGCAGGAGATCGACCGCACCCGCTTCGCGATCCGCGACGCCCAGCGCCTCGCCATGACCGGCCGCAGCACCCCCGACCCGCGGCACGCCCGGCCGCTGGACGAATCGGTGGCCCGCCTCGACCGTGCCGTCGCCGCGCTGGAGGGCCGCCATCCCGACTACTGGCACTTCCTGACGGAGACGGAGGCGGTCCGCCTGACGGTGGCCCGCGTGGTCACACAGATCCGCGAGGAACGGGGTTCCGGGACCTGAGCCCAGGAACGGGGTGCCGGGGCCCGAGCCGAGCGGTTCCTCCGTGCGAGAGCGTGCGAGAGAGGGGCCGGCGCACGGTTGCACCGGGTTTTCGTGCGGCTTGATGTTGCCGGTCCGGGCCCGGTGGGCGGATCCTGAAGACTACGTACGGGAAGACTTCGTACGGTACGTACGACCTCCGCGAGTGGCAGAGGGAGGCGGACATGGCCACACACGTACTTCATCCGGAGTCGAGACGGCGTATCCGATTCGACGAGCATCTGCCGGTCGACCACCACCTCAGCAGGTTCTACCGGGTCGGCGCGGGTCTCATGGGCCTCGTGCTGCTCGCCTTCGGCATCCTCGGCCTGATCGACAAGATCGGCTTCTTCGACACCCACGGGGACAGGGTCGCGGGACTGAACACCAACGGCACGCTCAGCGTCCTGTCGATCTGCGTCGGCCTGCTGCTCTTCGCCGGCATGGTCATCGGCGGGAACTTCGCCTCGACACTCAACATGATCGTCGGCGTCGCCTTCATCCTCAGCGGCTTCGTGAACCTGGCGCTGCTCGACACCGACGCCAACTTCCTCGCCTTCCGCATCCAGAACGTGCTGTTCAGCTTTGTGGTCGGCGTGATGCTGATGTTCTTCGGCATGTACGGGAGAGTCGGCTCGGCCCTGCCGCACGACAACCCGTACTGGCGGTCCCGCCATCCCGAGCAGGCCGAGTCCGAGGAGCGGACGCAGGGCCGGATCCACGGGGGCCAGGGGGCGGGGTTCGCCCGCCGTCTGCCCGGGGCCGGGCGCGACGACTCCGGGTCGGGGCCCGGCTGAGGGTACGGCCGACCCTCGCCGAGCACGAGGGCGCCCGTTAACCTGTGCGCATGCCTCGCTATGAGTACCGCTGCCGGACCTGCGGCGACACCTTTGAACTGAGCCGCCCGATGGCGGAGTCCTCGGCTCCCGCGGACTGCCCCGCCGGCCACGACGACACGGTGAAACTCCTGTCGACCGTGGCCGTCGGCGGCTCGGCCTCGGCTCCGGCCCCGGCGCCGCGCGGGGGCGGCGGAGGCGGGTGCTGCGGCGGGGGCTGCTGCGGCTGATCACCCGGGGGCCGCCCGGTGAGGGAGCCCCCGCGCGCTCCGCCCTCTACGCCTCCCTGACCTCCCGCAAAAATTCGCGCAGGATCCGCTCCCCGGCGAGTACGCCGCGCTCGGGCAGAGCGGTGATCGCGGGTGCCGTCCAGTCGGCCTCGGCGAGTTCGCCGTGGCCGGGGCGCCAGCCGCGGTCGGCCGCGAGCAGCAGATCCGCGTCGAGGAGCGAGTCACCGGCGGCGAGCGTGAGGACCGCGCCGGTGCGGCGGGCCAGTTCTCGCACGGCCGCGCTCTTGGTGAGCGGCTTGGGTACGGCGTAGATCTTGCGTCCCTGGAGGGACACGGTCCAGCCGCGGTTCTCGGCCCAGACTGCGAGTTCCTTCACCCACTCCTCGGGGAGCAGCTCGCGTTCGACGACGAGATACGCGAACAGGTCCTCGGCGACCCGGTGTTTGCGGACCCAGACGGGGTCGGCGGTGGCGGCCAGGTGTTCGCGCACCTCGGTGAGGGAGGCGCACTCGCGCGCCAGTCGCGCCGTCACCTGGGCCTGCCAGTCGGGGTCGGAGACGCCGTCGACGAGCAGATGCCCGCCGTTGGCGCAGATCGCGTACTTCGGGGCGGGACCGGGAAGGTTGATGCGCTGGTACTGCTTGCGCGTGCGGGTCGTCGTCGGCACGAAGAGCGCGTTGTCGCCGAGTTCGGTGAGGAGCCCGGCGGCCGTTTCGGTCAGGTACGACAGGGGCTTGCTCTCGTGCACCTCGACGCAGAGCAGCCGGGGAGCCCGTGCGTCGGGCATGGTGAGCGCGAGGGCGGCGGCGGAGTAGATGAGCGTGCGGTCGAGGTCGCTGGCGACGAGCACCTTGGGCGCGGACATCAGACCGTCGCCGCCTTGCCGTCGGCGCCGGTCGCCCCTCGGGTGAACTTGGGATGGATCAACCCCACGCAGGTGTACGGGAGTTCGCCGACCTCCTCGACGGGGACGCCGCGCTGTTCGGCGAGGAGCCGTACATGGTCGAGGTCGGCGCCGGCCCCGGCGCGGGCGAGGATCTTCCAGGGGACGCGGCGCAGCAGGACGCGGGTGGTCTCGCCGACCCCCGGCTTGACGAGGTTCACGTCGTGGATCCCGTACTCCTCGCTGATCCGCTCGACGGCGGCCCAGCCCTCCCAGGTGGGAGCGCGGTCGGCGGCGAGCAGTTCCTTGGCCTGCGTGTCGACCGCGTCGGAGACCGCGGCGAAGTGGGCGGAGACGGCGTCCAGGAAGTCGACGGAGACATCTGCGCCGGCGAGTTCGCGGTAGAACTTCGCGCCGTGGAAGTCGTGTTCGCCGACCAGGTCGGCACGGAGGACCGTGCGCGAAATCAGCCCGGAGACCGTCGAGTTGAGGCAGGCGGAGGGGATGAGGAAGTCCTCGCGGGTGCCGTAGGTGCGGACGCAGGAGCCGGGGTCGGCCAGGACGGCGATCTCCGGGTCGAAGCCGGTGATGCCGTCGGACGCCTCGAACTCCCCGATGGCCTGGGCGAGTTCGCGGGTGATGGCGCCCTTGCCGGTCCAGCCGTCGACGAAGACGACGTCGGCGGGGTCGTGGTGGGCGGCCAGCCAGCGCAGCGCGTTGGCGTCGATGCCCCGGCCGCGCACGATGGACACCGCGTAGTGCGGGAGGTCGAGGCCGTGACGGTGCTGGGCCCAGCGGCGCATCAGGACGCCGACGGGCGTGCCCGCGCGGGCGAGCGAGACGAGGACGGGGCTCGGTGACCGTTCGGCGAGCACGAGCTCGGTGACCGCGCCGACGGCCTGGGCGATGCGGGCCGCCGAGGTGTCCAGGGCCGCCTGGAAGAGCTCCTGGTACTGCTCGGTCGGCTGGTACTCCACGGGCAGCGACTCCGCGTAGTGGGCGCCGCCGCTCTGGATCGCCTCCTCGCGCTCCTCGGTCGGCGCCTCCAGGTGCACGTCCGAGAGGTCCCGCAGCAGCCACCCGACCTCGTCCGGCGCGTAGGAGGAGAAGGCTGGGCCGCGGAGGGGCTCGGGGAGCATGAAGCGCCTTTCGGTGACGTCCGGCCTCACGGCCGCGTGCGTGCTGTCCGGCCTCAGGGCCGTGTGCGTACTGTCCGGCCTCAGGGCCGTGTGCGTACTGTCCGGCTCCCCCGCCGCCCGCGCCGTACCCACGGGCGCGTACGCGGGCACGACGGCGAGCAGGACCGCGGGCGTGTGGGCGGCGAGTTGCGCCAACAGGCCGTCGGGTGCGTGCAGTTCGGGGGTGTCGGCCGCGGAGTCGACGACGGCGAGGACGGCGTCGAAGCCGGCACCGGCCACGTTGTACGCGTACCGCTCGCCGGGTCCGTCGTCCGGGTGGTCGTGGGCGGGGAAGACGAGGCGGCTGCGTATCGCGTAGCCGGGGTCGTCGACGGCGAGGACGGGCGAGCGGGTGGTGGTGGAGAACCGCACCTCGGCGTCCACGGCCTGCTCCAGCTCACGGGCGAGCCGCAGGGGCGCGTACATCAGCTCTTCGAAGCCGAGTACGAGGACGCGCCGTGTCCCTTCCGGGAGCGCGTCGGCGACCTGGCCCGCCATGGCGGGCAGCGCGCCCTCCAGCCGTATTCGGTGCTCGGGCGTGAAGCCGTGCCGGCCGCCGTCGGGCACGCCGTCCGGCCAGCCGAGCTCGACGCGCGTGACCGGTCCGGCGTGCGGTCGGGCGGAACGGACACCCGCGTCCGACGCCTCGGCGGCCACCGGCGCCTGATCCTGCCCGGCGGCCGGCACTCGCCCCAGCCCGGCGACCGGCGCCTGCTCGTGCGCGGCGACCAGCGCCTGCCCCTTCTCCAGGACGCCGTCCGGGAGCTTCACCGTGCCGGACGCCGCCGTGACCAGGTCGACGCGCGCGCCGATCTCACGGGCGAACTCCGCCAGGCGCCCCAGGTCCGCGGCGGAGCGCATGTCGACCAGGGCCACGACGACGTACCGCTCGCGCGGGAAGCGCTCGTGCAGGGCGCGGATCGTGTTGAGGACCGTGTTGCCGGTGGAGAACTCGTCGTCGACGAGGACCAGCGGGCCGGCGCCCGACAGCAGCCGCGGGTCCGCGGGCAGCAGCAGGTGCGAGGTCGCGTGGGAGTGGGACTCCTCGAAGCCGCCGGCCTGGGCGACTCCGGGGACGGGGCGGCGGGTCGAGTGGAGGTAGGGCGCGAGGCCGATGCCGTCCGCCACCGAGTGGCCGAGGCCGGTGGCGGTCTCCGCGTAGCCGAGGACCACCGCGGCGCGGGCTTCGTCGGTGCCGAGCAGGTCGCGCACCCGGCGGCCGAGCGCGAACCCGTACCCGTAGACCACGGTCGGTGACTGCGGCACATGCTTGCCGAGCACGTTCGATACGAGCAGATGCGCCCGCTTGGGGTTGCGCCGCAGCGCCAGCCCCAGCAGGTCGCTCAGCTTCTCGTCACCGACGAGTTCGACACCCAGCCGCTGCGCGACCCAGGTCCCCGTCCACACCACGTTGCTCATCGATTCCTTGCTGGTCGTCCGGCCCGGGGCCGGTTGTTCGATTGGTCACGCCGGGCGGGCCGGCCGACCCGCCTGCCGGTTCAGGCGGGAAGGCCCGCGGCGAGCAGCTCCACGAAGCCGATGTCCTCGTTCGCGACGCCGAAGACCTCGGCGCGCTGGAGAGTGCGTTCGGCCCAGGCGCGGTGCGGCTTCACCTCGTTCATCTTGTTCGTGTACGCGGACCGCAGCACACCCCCGCCGCACCGCTCCGGCCGGAGGATGTCCTGGGCGTCGCTGAACTCTTCGTGACTGACGACGGACAGTGCGTGCACGGGCAGTACGTGCGAGGGATGGATGCAGGTCTTGCCCAACAGACCGTTGGCGCGGTCGAGGGCGATCTCGCGCAGCAGCCCGTCCATGTCGTGCTCGATCAGCGCGGCCCGCAGGTCCTCGGCCTCCGGGGTGAAGGGGCTGCGGCGCAGCTGCGGCTTGAACATGCGCTCCTGGACCCGGAAGTACTCCCACACGGGCCCGGTGACGGTGAATCCCGTGCCGTCGGACCGGCCCAGCACGTTCACCACGTCGGCGATCACGGAGGCCACGATCTGCACGTCGTACGCCGTCATGTCGGGCGCTCTGCGCAGGCCGTACGCGGAGCAGAAGTCGGTGACGCCGAGCCGCAGCGCGAGGACTCTCTCGCGGTACTTGTCGACCGTGCGGAAGATGCCCTCCAGGGTCTCCCGGCGGGACTCCAGATAGAGCAGGCCGGGCGATTCGAGGACCGGCATGGCGAAAAGCCGCCGTCCGCTCGCCGCCTCGGCCGCCGTGAGCGCCTCCATGAAGGGGACGCCCCGCTCCTCGGTGAACTTCGGCAGTACGAATCCGGACAGCAGCCGGGCGGCGGGGCCGAGCCGCTCGACGAGGTCCGGGATCTGCGCGGGGGCGCGGACCCGCACGAACAGCAGCGGGAGCTCCGCGCCCGGCCGTCCGGCGAGGTCGGTGAACTGGCGGACCAGGTTCTCCTCGGCGTCCGCGACGTCCGCGTCGTCGATCGAGTCCTCCAGGCACAGGACCATGGAGATCACACCGCGCCCGCCCTGCTTGACGATGTCGTCGGCCAGCTGCGGCCGGGTCGCCGGGCTGTAGAGCGTGGCCCCGAGGGCCGCGGCGAGGACGCGCGCCGGGGACTGAGCCGTGAAGACGCTCGGCTCCTGATGGAAGAGACGCTGTCGCTCTTCAGGGGCTACGTGCCCGAAATGACGCATGAGACTCCCCCGTGACGGCTCGGCGGCCTGACGTGATGTGGCCGGTAATAGTACGTAGATTCCTATGTCAAGAGTTCCCACTGGGCATGAAGTTCTGGTAACTCAGCTGTGTCCAGCACACACTCTTCCGGTGCGGGCACCGAGTACCCCACATTGTCGTGACCAGCCGTGAGAGGGCAGGATGACCGCATGACGCACGCGATGCTGAAGGGGTCGAACGTCCCGCTGGACGCCACAGCGGTACGTGCGGTGCTGCGCTGGACGCCGGGGCAGGGCGTACCGGACGTCGATGCCTCGGCGCTGCTCCTCGGTCCCGACGGTCGTGTGCGATCCGACGAGGACTTCGTCTTCTACAACCAGCCCCGGCACCCGTCGGCCAAGGTCTGGCGGCTCGGCAAGAAGCGGGTCGCCGAGGGCCTCACCGACACGATCCAGACAGATCTGGCGGGTGTCGAGTCCGCCGTCGGACAGATTCTGCTGGTCGCTTCGGCGGACGGCGTCACCTTCGACCGCGTACGCGACCTGCGCATCCTGCTGTACGACGCGACGGTCGCGGACGGTGAACCGCTGACCTGTTTCGACATCAAGCCGGAGACCGGCGCGGAGACGGCGCTGATCTGCGGGGAGCTCTACCGGCGCGGCGAGGGCTGGAAGTTCCGGGCGCTCGGCGAGGGCTATTCGAACGGCCTGCAGGGCCTGGCGACCGACTTCGGCATCTCGGTGGACGAGTCGGAGACCGCCGAGCCGACCCCGCCCGACGGCACCTGGGCGACGCCCCCGGCCACCCCGGAAGGCACCTGGTCCGCGCCCGCGGGGCCGCCCGAGACCTCGGTGCCGCTGCCTCCCGAGCAGCCCGCACCGGTGCCGCAGCAGGCCTCCCAGCCCGCCTACGGCTATCCCCCCGAGCCCGCTCCGGGGCCGTACGGCTATCCGGAGCCCGCGGGCCGGCCCCCGAACCAGCCGGCCTACGGCTATCCGCAGCCGCAGACGGCGGCCGTCGAGCCGCCCGCGTACGGCTATCCGCAGCCGGTGGGCACGCAGCCGGACCCGGAGTTCAGGCTGCCGCCTCAAGGACCGCAGTTCATCGGACGCTGAGCCGCGCGGGGCAGCGGGCCCCGGCTCAGCGGTCGACCTTCGACTTGTAGCCCCGCCCCCACTGCAGGCCCCACCCGTACAGACGGTCGAGCTCGGCCTGGAAGCCGTACACGAACTTCACCTCGCGGCGGACGGTCAGCTCGCCCTTGTTGTTCTCGATCATCACGACCGCGCAGGAGCGGGCCTGCGGGTGGCGCTCGTCGAGGCCGATCTCGATGCGCGGGCCGTTGCTCGGATAGAGCGTGACGATGGCGTGCGTACGGTCGAAGGCGGGCGTCTGGTCATATATGTAGACGAAGACCAGCAGCCGTTTGATGTCGTCGCGGTGGTCGAGGTTGACGAAGATCGTCTCGCCGGAACCCGAGCCGAAGCGGTCGTCGCCGCTGAGCTTCACGTACGGCGGCGCGTTGAGTTCGCCGAAGAAGCCGCCCAGCGGCTGGACGACGCCCTTGGTGCCGTCCGTGAGCTCGTACATGCAGCCGAGGTCGAGGTCGACGTTGACCATGCTCTGGGTGTGCGCCTGGACCACTTCCGGCTTGAACGCCTGGAACGGGTGGCGCAGCAGGCTGCCGCGCTCGGGCCCGCCTATGTCGGAGGTGCGCATCCGCCAGGACAGGTTGACGCGCAGGTTGCCGGTGGCGGCGCCCTGTTTGGTGAGTGAGACCTGACGGTGGCGTTTGGTCAGCTCGATGGCGTTGGTCGACGCGCTGCCCGAGTCGAAGTCCGCCGAGCGTCCGCGCCACAGATCTTCCCAGAAACCCATTCCGCCCCCCACGTGCCTAGATATGCGGCGGGGCGGCCGCGAGGACTCGTCCTCACGGCCGCCCCGTTCAGAGCGTTCCGCACCCCGACCCGGTTCACACCAAGGAGGCGGCGTCCAAAGGCTGGTGAGCCGATGGGGCGCGCCGGTGCCAGGAGGCGAACCGAGCCTCGAAAAGCAACATTTCAGACCCCGGACGAGACCTCAGTCTTCTCGTCCGAGGCCTCCCCTTTTCCCTCGGCTTCCGCCAGTGCCTTGTTACGGCGCACCGACGACCAGAAGGACCAGGCGATCAGGACCACGCCGACGAGGCCGGTGATGACCTCGTGGATCTGGTACTGGATGGTGACGAGCAGGATCACGGCGAGCGCGCCGATCGCGTAGTGCGCGCCGTGCTCCAGGTAGACGTAGTCGTCGAGGGTGCCCTGGCGGACCAGGTAGACCGTGAGCGACCGGACGTACATGGCGCCGATGCCGAGGCCGAGGGCCATCAGGACGATGTCGTTGGTGACGGCGAAGGCGCCGATCACGCCGTCGAAGGAGAAGGACGCGTCCAGCACTTCCAGGTAGAGGAACATGAAGAACGCGGCCTGGCCGGCGAGGACGATGGCCGGCTTCTTCTTGCCGCTCCGCTGGGCTTCCTCCTCCGCCTCGTGCTCGCGCTCCTCCTCTTCCTCGAGCTTGTCCTCGAAGTAGCCGGAGAGACCGCCGACGACCATGTAGGTGATCAGGCCCGCGATGCCGGAGATGAGGACCGTCTGCGCCTTGTCGACGTGCGCGCCGCCGTGCTGGTGGGCGTGGGTCGCGAAGGTGAACGCGGTGACCAGCAGGACGACCAGGGCGATGCACACCGACAGCATGTCGACCTTGCCGAGCTTGGCCAGCGGCCGCTCGATCCAGCGCAGCCACTGGATGTCCCGGTCCTCGAAGATGAAGTCGAGGAAGATCATCAGCAGGAACATGCCACCGAAGGCGGCGATCGCCGGGTGGGCGTCGGTCACCAGCTGCTGGTAGTGGTCCTTGTTGTTCAGGGCGAGGTCGACCGCGTCGATCGGGCCGATCTTGGCGCTGATGGCGACGATCACGACGGGGAACACCAGTCGCATACCGAAGACGGCGATCAGCACACCGACCGTGAGGAAGATCTTCTGCCAGAAGGCACTCATCTTCTTCAGGATTCCGGCGTTGACCACCGCGTTGTCGAAGGACAGCGAGATTTCCAGGATGGAAAGGATCGCCACGATGCCGAGGGCGGTCCACCCCCCGTAGAAGCCCGCCGCGACCAAGCCGAGCGCGGTGACCGCAAACGACCAGCCGAAGGTTTTCAGAAGCACTGGCTACCCAATCGTGTATGTACGGGTCTCCCCCGCGCCGTACTCGGCTTTACCTAACGTTGACCACGAAGTGTAGAGCGCAGTCCCTCCGGCCGGCGCGGGCGGCCCCCACAAGCGCTAGGAGACGTTGACTCCGAAGTCCAGGGCGATGCCCCGTAGTCCGGATGCGTACCCCTGGCCGACCGCGCGGAACTTCCATTCGGCGCCGTACCGGTAGACCTCGCCGAAGATCATCGCCGTCTCGGTGGACGCGTCCTCGCTGAGGTCGTATCGGGCGAGCTCCTGGCCGTCGGCCTGGTTGACGACGCGGATGAACGCGTTGCTGACCTGGCCGAAGGTCTGGCCCCGGTTGTCGGCGTCGTGGATCGAGACCGGGAAGACGATCTTGTCCACGGTCGCGGGCACCTTGGAGAGGTCGATCAGGATCGACTCGTCGTCCCCCTCGCCCTCACCCGTGAGGTTGTCACCGGTGTGCTCCACCGAGCCGTCCGGGCTCTTCAGCTGGTTGTAGAAGATGAACCACTCGTCACCGAGCACCCGGCCCGCGTTGCACAGCAGAGCGCTGGCGTCGAGGTCGAAGTCGGCTCCGGTGGTGGAGCGCGCGTCCCAGCCGAGCCCGACCATCACCTGAGTGAGGTTGGGTGCGGCCTTGGAGAGGGAGACATTGCCTCCCTTGGCGAGCGTGACGCCCATGATGCTGGTCCTCCCCGAGGTCTTACTTCAGTTGTCCAGCGGTCCGGCGCCGCTGTCGAGCGCGTCCGGCGCCGCACTGGATGAGTGCGGCGCCGGACGGGTGAGTCAGAGGCCACAGGGCCTGCGGTCGACTCAGACGTTCACGCCGAAGTCCTGCGCGATGCCGCGCAGGCCCGAGGCATAGCCCTGGCCGATGGCACGGAACTTCCACTCCGCGCCATTGCGGTAGAGCTCGCCGAAGACCATGGCGGTCTCCGTCGAGGCGTCCTCGGAGAGGTCGTAGCGCGCGATCTCGGCCTCGCCCGCCTGGTTCACCACGCGGATGAACGCGTTGCGGACCTGGCCGAACGACTGCTGGCGGTTCTCGGCCTCGTAGATCGAGACCGGGAACACGATCTTGTCGACGTCGGCCGGAACGGCGGCGAGATTGACCTTGATCTGCTCGTCGTCGCCCTCGCCCTCACCGGTGGTGTTGTCACCGGTGTGCTCGACCGAGCCGTCCGGGCTCTTGAGGTTGTTGAAGAACACGAAGTTGGCGTCACTGCTGACCTTGCCCTCCGCGTTCGTCAGGATGGCGCTGGCGTCGAGGTCGAAGTCGGTACCGGTGGTGGTGCGGATGTCCCACCCCAGACCGATGATGACCGCGGTCAGGCCCGGGGCCTCCTTCGACAGCGAAACGTTGCCGCCCTTGCTGAGGCTGACTCCCACGAGTCCTCCCAAATGGTGTTCAGGGGCGGAGTGCCCCGTCGTGCGTCGGTATTCGGATCAACGTGTCGATCCTAGTGACGGGTTCCCGGACCCTGCAGGCCCTGGGACCGAAGAATCACAGGGTGTCGAGTGCCTTCACGTAGTCATTCAGGTCACGTGCGTCCGGCAGGCCGTTCACGACGGTCCACTGGACGACGCCTTCCTTGTCGATGATGAAGGTGCCGCGCACCGCGCAGCCCTTCTCCTCGTCGAAGACGCCGTACGCGCGCGAAGTGTTGCCGTGCGGCCAGAAGTCGGACAGCAGCGGGTACTCCAGGCCCTCCTGCTCGGCGAAGACGCGCAGGGTGTGGATGGAGTCGTTGGAGACGGCGAGCAGCTGGGTGTCACGGTCGGTGAACCTCGGCAGCTCGTCGCGCAGGGCGCACAGCTCACCGGTGCACACGCCGGTGAAAGCGAACGGGTAGAAGAGGAGCACCACGTTCTTCGCGCCACGGAAGTCGGACAGCTTCACGGTGGCACCGTGGTTGTCCTTGAGCTCGAAGTCCGGAGCCTTGGTGCCGACCTCGATCGCCATAGTCACACGCTTCCCTTCCAGGGGGCTGTTCGGGTGAGGCCACCCTACGCAGCGATCACCGCACACCGTGCGGGTCCCCGTGGGCACCCCACGGGGAGGTCGAGACGCAGGGCGCCGTACGGGCCGGGAACCGAAACGCCGGACGGGCTGAGAAACGTCGTCTCAGCCCGTCCGGCGTTCGTGGACGAGGCCCTTCAGGCCGAATGTCCGAGGGTCCGGGAGCGGAAGCTCCCGGCAGAGGTGCCCGGCCCGGCCAGGCGGGGCGTCACCGCTTCGACTTGGCCGCCTTGGGCGTGGCCAGCCGGCTGCCGCTCCAGTCCTTGCCCACGCTGACGGTCTTCGTCTGGGACAGACCCGCGGTCGTCGCGGCTTCGGCGATGTCGCTGGCCTCGACGTAGCCGTCACGGCCCGTCTTCGGCGTCAGCAGCAGGATGGTGCCACCCTCTTCGATGTACGTGGTGGCGTCCACCAGGGCATCAGTCAGGTCGCCGTCCTCGTCGCGGAACCACAGCACCACGGCATCGGCGACGTCGTCGTACTCCTCGTCCACGAGCTCGGTGCCGATGACTTCCTCGATGGCCTCGCGGAGCTCCTGGTCGACGTCCTCGTCGTAGCCGATCTCCTGGACCACCTGCTCGGGCTGGAACCCCAGCCTCGCGGCAGGGTTCGTCCTCTCCTCCGCGTGGTCCGCGGTCGCGCTCACGGGTTGCCTCCTGATCATGTTCGGTTGGGGGTCTCCCCCGTCTCCGTCGGGAGCTGGGGGAAGTCTTCAGCCACGCGCGTGCGCGAAGCATTGGCCGTAGTCCACACGGGCGGGGCGGATCGCGCAAGTACCCGGCCGTCGAGACCGCCGAAACGGTGACGATCCTGGCCGTGTCGACGCAACTCCAGGCATGGAATCACAGCCCCGAGTGATGCACACCACACCTTTCTGCCCGGTTTGCGGAATTCGGAACCCTCCGAGGGTACGGGAGTCGAAAGGCTTTACGGAACGCGAGAAGGGCTGGGCGTATCGTTGCGGTTTGGCCGGGCCCGCCCCTCCGGGGCTGGACAAACGTCCTGATTACCCCGCAGTAGAGATGACGTTTCCGTTCCCGAGGTACACGATGGGGAACGGTGCAGACACCTGGAATACCAGCGAAAAATGGCCCTCTGACAGTGAAGGAACAGCGTGGCTTCCGGATCCGATCGCAACCCGATCATCATTGGCGGCCTTCCGAGTCAGGTTCCTGACTTTGATCCTGAAGAGACCCAGGAGTGGCTCGACTCCCTGGACGCCGCCGTCGACGAGCGTGGCCGGGAGCGGGCCCGCTACCTGATGCTGCGACTCATCGAGCGGGCCCGCGAGAAGCGCGTGGCCGTGCCGGAGATGCGCAGCACGGACTACGTCAACACCATCGCCACCAGGGACGAGCCCTTCTTCCCGGGCAACGAGGAGATCGAGCGCAAGGTCCTCAACGCGACCCGCTGGAACGCCGCCGTGATGGTGTCCAGGGCGCAGCGCCCCGGCATCGGCGTCGGCGGCCACATCGCCACCTTCGCCTCCTCCGCCTCGCTCTACGACGTCGGCTTCAACCACTTCTTCCGCGGCAAGGACGAGGGCGACGGCGGCGACCAGATCTTCTTCCAGGGGCACGCGTCCCCCGGTATCTACGCCCGCGCGTTCCTCCTCGACCGGCTCTCCGAGCAGCAGCTCGACGCGTTCCGGCAGGAGAAGTCGAAGGCGCCGTACGGCCTGTCCTCGTACCCGCACCCGCGGCTGATGCCGGACTTCTGGGAATTCCCGACCGTGTCCATGGGCCTCGGCCCGCTCGGCGCGATCTTCCAGGCGCGGATGAACCGCTACATGGCGGCGCGCGATGTAGCGGACACCTCCAAGTCCCACGTCTGGGCGTTCCTCGGTGACGGCGAGATGGACGAGCCGGAGTCGCTCGGCCAGCTGTCGATCGCGGCGCGCGAGGGCCTGGACAACCTGACCTTCGTCGTCAACTGCAACCTCCAGCGGCTCGACGGCCCGGTGCGCGGCAACGGCAAGATCATCCAGGAGCTGGAGTCGCAGTTCCGCGGCGCCGGCTGGAACGTCATCAAGCTGGTCTGGGACCGTACCTGGGACCCGCTGCTCGCCCAGGACCGCGACGGCGTGCTGGTCAACCAGCTGAACACCACACCGGACGGCCAGTTCCAGACGTACGCCACCGAGACCGGCGCGTACATCCGCGAACACTTCTTCGGTCACGACCACCGGCTGCGCGCGATGGTGGACGGCATGACCGACGACCAGATCCTGCACCTGGGCCGCGGTGGGCACGACCACAAAAAGATCTTCGCGGCGTTCTCGGCGGCCAAGGAGCACAAGGGCCAGCCGACGGTGATCCTGGCGCAGACCGTCAAGGGCTGGACGCTCGGCCCGAACTTCGAGGGCCGCAACGCCACGCACCAGATGAAGAAGCTGACCGTCGCCGACCTCAAGGGCTTCCGCGACCGGCTGCACCTGCCGATCTCCGACAAGCAGCTCGAGGACGGCGCACCGCCGTACTACCACCCGGGCCGCGACTCGGAGGAGATCCAGTACATGCACGACCGCCGCAAGGGCCTGGGCGGGTACGTCCCGACCCGCGTCGTGCGGTCGAAGCCGCTCACGCTGCCCGAGGACAAGACGTACGCGAGCGTGAAGAAAGGCTCCGGTCAGCAGTCGATCGCCACGACCATGGCCTTTGTCCGTCTGCTCAAGGACCTCATGCGGGACAAGGAGATCGGCAAGCGGTTCGTGCTGATCGCGCCCGACGAGTACCGCACCTTCGGCATGGACTCGTTCTTCCCGAGTGCGAAGATCTACAACCCGCTCGGCCAGCAGTACGAGTCCGTGGACCGCGAACTGCTGCTCGCGTACAAGGAGTCGCCGACCGGGCAGATGCTGCACGACGGCATCTCCGAAGCGGGCTGTACGGCCTCGCTGATCGCCGCGGGTTCGGCGTACGCGACGCACGGCGAGCCGCTGATCCCGGTGTACGTCTTCTACTCGATGTTCGGATTCCAGCGCACCGGCGACCAGTTCTGGCAGATGGCCGACCAGTTGGCGCGCGGTTTCGTCCTCGGTGCGACCGCCGGCCGTACGACGCTGACCGGTGAGGGTCTGCAGCACGCGGACGGCCACTCGCAGCTGCTCGCCTCGACCAACCCGGGCTGTGTCGCGTACGACCCGGCGTACGGCTTCGAGATCGCGCACATCGTGCAGGACGGTCTGCGCCGGATGTACGGCTCCTCCGAGGAGCATCCGCACGGCGAGGACGTCTTCTACTACCTCACCGTCTACAACGAGCCGATCCAGCACCCGGCCGAGCCGGAGAACGTGGACGTCGAGGGCATCCTCAAGGGCGTGCACCGCTTCTCCGAGGGGACCGCGGGGACGATCCCGGCGCAGATCATGGCGTCGGGTGTCGCGGTCCCGTGGGCCGTCGAGGCCCAGCGGATCCTGGCCTCGGAGTGGAACGTCAAGGCGGACGTCTGGTCGGCGACCTCCTGGAACGAGCTGCGCCGTGAGGCGGTCGACGTGGAGCGGCACAACCTGCTCCACCCGGAGGAGGAGCAGCGCGTCCCGTATGTGACGCGCAAGCTGTCGGGCGCCGAAGGTCCGTTCGTGGCGGTCTCCGACTGGATGCGCTCGGTTCCCGACCAGATCGCGCGCTGGGTGCCGGGCACGTACCAGTCCCTGGGCGCGGACGGCTTCGGCTTCGCGGACACGCGCGGCGCGGCCCGGCGCTTCTTCCACATCGACGCGCAGTCGATCGTGGTCGCGGTGCTGACCGAGCTGGCGCGCGAGGGCAAGGTCGACCGGTCGGTCCTGAAGCAGGCGATCGACCGCTACCAGCTGCTCGACGTGACGGCGGCCGACCCGGGCGCGGCGGGCGGCGACGCGTAGCGCTCCGCGCGAGTACCGGCGCTCTTCGAGGTCGGTGATTGTCTGCGGGGGCGTGGGGGCTGGTCGCGCAGTTCCCCGCGCCCCTGGCGGGGCGCCTCGGTCGGGCGCGTCCGTGGGGCGTTGTTTTCTACGATGCGCGTATGAAGGATGAATCGGCGCAGGGGCGTTGGGAACGGCTCAGTCAGCGGCCTCTGCTGGGGCTCGCGGTGGCGTTCGCCGTTGCGTATGCCGTGCCGATCGTGGACAGCGACGCGAGCCGCTCGCTGGCCAGCGGGTGCACGGTGGTGGAGTGGGTGGTCTGGGGCGCGTTCGCCGCCGACTACGTCGTACGGCTGGCCCTGGTGCGGGACCGGCCGGGCTTCGTCCGCACCCACTGGCTGGACCTGTGCGCGGTGATCCTGCCGATCCTCCAGCCGCTGCGGCTGCTGCGGCTCGTCTCGACGCTGATGCTGGTGGGCCGGCGGGCGCGGATGGCCTCGCAGATCCGGCTCACGACGTATGTCGCCGGCGCGGTGATCGGGCTGCTGATGTTCGGTTCGCTCGCCGTGCTCTCGGTCGAGCGGGACTCACCGAACGGGAACATCAAGACGCTGGGCGACGCGGTGTGGTGGTCGTTCACGACGATGACCACGGTGGGGTACGGGGATCACGCCCCGACCACCGGTCTGGGCCGCATCATCGCGGTCGGCCTGATGCTCTCCGGCATCGCGCTGCTCGGTGTCGTCACCGCCAATATCGCCGCGTGGTTCATCGCACGGTTCGAGAAGGACGACGTGGAGGAGCGGCGGCAGACCGCCGCGATCGAGGCCCTCACGGACGAGGTACGCGCCCTGCGGGCGGAGCTCGCCGAGTTGTCCCGGGTACCGCAGGCGGTACCCGGGCCGACCGAGCCTTCGCAGCCGGTGTAGCTGCCGGCCCGCGCTGTGCGTGCCGTCGCCGCGGAAGCCGACGGCACCTCGTGGCGCCGGAAGTGGCGACCCACCCCGACCCACCCCGGCGCCGGCCCGTTGCCGGGACCGGGCCGGGGTCAGAGCAGTCCGTTGCCCATCGGCGACGTACCGGCCAGCCAGATGACGGCCAGCAGGGTGTCGATCGCGCCCAGCACCACGGCGATGAGCGCCGGGAGTGGGCGGGCGCCGCCCCAGCTGCGTCCCATGCCGAGCCAGCCGCAGACGATCGCCACCGGGCCGAGGATGATCCCCAGCACGAAGAATCCGGCGACCGCGCAGATGACACCGACGATTCCGAGCGTCGCGCGATCCGGCCCGCTCCGTGACCACGTCCGGCCACGTGAACGGGGGTACTTGCGCGTGCCGTGTCCGAAGCCCGCCATCATCAACTCCTGAACTTCCAGACTCTGTCGGTCAGTTCGGGTTCGATGTGCGGGTACCCCCGATCCCCTCGCACAGACCTGTCGGGGGGGGGTCCCCCCCCCGGCAGGTCGCAAAAACGGTGGGGTTCTCTCCCGTGTGGTGGGGAAGCTCCACCCCTCGTGCATGCTCACCTAACCCCCGAGGAAGGG
>NZ_JBHXJC010000008.1:26152-255920 GCF_042723265.1 Streptomyces sp. NPDC058371
CCGCCAAGGTTATGGGGGGGGGTTGGGGGGGGGGGGAGGGGCACCCCGGGCCCCCTAAAAAGGCCTGGTGGGTGCTCTCCCCCCCTCGGAAAGCCCCCCGACACGTCTGGCGTCCTCCATGTCGTGCGGAGGACTTGACCCACTGTGACCTGTGCCGCCGACTCCACGGGAGGGGTCTTTGGCGTTGTCACCCTGATAGGCGAAACGGGGCGCCGGGACCGCCCGGAAGCCGTCCCGATCACCCCTGAATCGCCTCTGAACCGCGCCTTGTTCGGGCTTGTCGCGCGCGGTGGAACTAGATGTGCCCGGCACCCGCCCCCGCGGCGTCCGCGTTGACACCGCGCTTGGTGAACAGCGCGACGAAGACCGCCACCGCGGCGACCCCGGCGGCGACGAGGCACGCCAGGCTCATCCCGGAGATGAAGGTGTCGTGGGCGACGCCCGTGATCTTCTCGGCGATCGCGGCCGGCGTGCCCTTCGGCACCGGTGCCACACCGCCCTGCACCGCTTCCGAGGCCTGGTCGAGCTGGGCCGGGGTGAGCGGCGGGAGCTTGGCGTCGGCCCAGTTGCCCGCGAAGTCGTTGTCGACCTTGGAGGCCATCACGGCGCCGAGCACCGCCGTACCGAGGCTGCCGCCGATCTGCATGGCCGCCTGCTGGAGGCCGCCGGCGACTCCGGAGAGCTCCATGGGCGCGTTGCCGACGATGACCTCGGTGGCGCCGACCATGACCGGGGCGAGGCCCAGGCCGAGGCCCGCGAACCAGATCGACATGACCAGGCTGCTGGTGCCGGTGTCCAGGGTGGACATCCCGAACATGGAGACGGCGGTGAGCGCCATGCCGCCGGCCAGCGGGATGCGCGGGCCCACCTTGGTGATGAGGGTGCCGGCCAGCGGCGAGCCCACGATCATCATTCCGGTCAGCGGCAGCAGATGCAGACCCGCGTCGACGGGGCTCATGCCGTGCACGTTCTGGAGATAGAAGGTGACGAAGAACAGTCCGCCGAGGAAGGCGATGGCCATCAGGACCATCAGCACCACACCGGCCGACAGCGGCACGGAGCGGAACAGGGCGAGCGGGATCAGCGGCTCCTTGACCCGCTTCTCCCAGAGGGCGAAGAGCACGAAGCCGACGATCGAGACGACCAGGAACGCCCAGGTCAGGCCGTCGCCCCAGCCCCACACCGGGGCCTTGATGAGGGCCCAGACCAGGCAGAACATGGCGGCGGACAGCAGCGCGATGCCGAGCAGGTCGAAGGAGCGCGGCGCGTTCGCGGCGCGGTGGTCGGTGAGGATGAGCACGCCCAGCACCAGCGCGAGGACGCCGACCGGGATGTTGATGAAGAAGACGGACTGCCAGCTGACGTGCTGGACCAGCAGACCGCCGAGGATCGGGCCGCCCGCGGTGGAGGCGCCGATCACCATGCCCCAGATGCCGATCGCCATGTTCAGCTTCTCGGCGGGGAACGTGGCCCGCAGCAGACCGAGCGCGGCCGGCATCAGCAGCGCGCCGAACAGACCCTGGAACACCCGGAAGGTGACCACCAGGGCGATGCTGTCGGACAGTCCGATGGCCGCCGAGGCCGCGGCGAAGCCGGTCACGCCGATGAGGAACGTCTGGCGGTGTCCGAACCGGTCACCGATCTTGCCCGCGGTGATCAGCGTGACCGCGAGGGCGAGGAAGTACCCGTTGGTGATCCACTGGACATCGCCGAAGCTCGCGCCCAGGTCCGCCTTGATGGTCGGGTTGGCGATCGCCACGATGGTGCCGTCGAGGGCGACCATCATCACGCCGACCGCGACGGTTATCAGGGTGAACCACGGATGGCCGCGCAGTCCCTTGGCCGGGGCCGGCCCCGGGGTGGCGGCCGGGGCCTTGTCGGCCGGTCCCGTCGCGTCGACGGTGGTCTGACTAGTCATGCTTTCGAGGTTAGTGACAGTCGCTGACAGTTGACAAACGAAATCACAAGTCGGTAACTGTCACATAACTCGGCCGTACGCTGAGCTGGGCGGAAGGCGAAAGAGGACCCCATGAACACAGCGTCACGACCGGGGCTGCGCGAGCGCAAGAAGCGGCGCACCCGGGATGCGTTGCTTCGTGCCGCCCTGGAACTGTTCACGACCAAGGGGTACGAGCAGACGACCGTCGACGAGATCGCCGAGGCCGTCGACGTCTCGCAACGCACGTTCTTCCGCTATTTCGCGGGCAAGGAGGAGGCCGCCTTCGCCGTCCAGGACATGACGGAGGCCCACTTCGTCCAGGCCCTGCGCGAGCGCCCGCCGCACGAGGCACCGCTGGAGGCGCTGCGCCGGGCCGTGCTGGAGGGCTGGGACACCATCGGAGAGGCGATCGAGGAGCTCGTCCCGATCGAGCTGTACATGCGCGCCTTCCGGATGATCGAGTCGACGCCCGTGCTGCTCGCCGCGTATCTTCGCCGTTCCGCCGACGTGGAGGGCGAGCTCGCCCGGCTGATCGCCGCGCGGGAGGGGCTCGACGTGGAGACGGATCCACGCCCGCGCATCGCGGTGGCCGCGTTCGGCGGGGTCATGCGGGTGACGGGCCGGCAGTGGGGCGCCGGGGAGGATTTCAGCGTCGAGTCGATCCGCGAGCTGACCGCCGCCTACCTCGACCATCTGGGGCCGGCACTGGCCGAGAAGTGGCGCCCTGAGGGGTGAGCGGGAGCCGTCCCGCCCGGCCTCACGGGATACGGAGAGTGAGGATCGCCCCGCCGAGAGGAGCCACCTCGGACGGTGACTTCTACCTCACACACCGTCACCTGTCCCACGAAACAGGGGTGGGCGTATGGGTACAGAGCGTCACTATTTATCTGAAATTGAGCCCGCTATGACCCAATTACCCCAACAGAAACGTGATCCGCCTCACTCGGTTAACGCGAGACACTTTCGTTCTTCTAGTGTGTCCTCTCAGTGACTTCCTTCGACTCCTCCCCCCAACTGAACGTCTGGCGCGCACTGCTCGCGCTGGCCGTGGTGTTCGTGATGCTGGCGACCACCGGCTGGACCGCGCTGCACAGCCACGGGGAGGACACGCCCCTCGAAGCGTCCCTCTCCAAGTGGGAGCACGGGACCGTGGACGGACACCGGCTGCCGGACCCCGACTCCACCCCCGCGCGCCTCGCGGGCTTCTTCGCCACGCTCGACGCCCACCAGCGCTCGCGCCTCGTCCACAACTATCCGCTCGCGGTCGGCAACATGAACGGCGCGCCGGTGAAGCTGCGCTACCAGGCGAACCGCATCGCGCTCGGCGAGCAGCGCAAGGTCGAGCTCAAGCGCGTGCACGACAACCGCCTCTCGTCCGCCGGACAGGACCAGGCGGCCCGCCGTATGCACCGCTACGAAGCCCTGATGCGCGGCAAGCGGCAGATCCTGGCCTTCGATCCCGAGGGCTCGGGCCGGGTCGCCGAGGTCTTCGGCGATCTGAGCAAGGCCGAGCGGGTCTCGGTCGTCGTACCGGGCGTCGACAGCGACCTGCTGACCTTCCAGCGCACCTACCGCAAGTACTCGGCACCCGTCGGCATGGGGCGTGCCCTGTACAAGGCCGAGCGGGCGGCGAGTCCCCGGACCCGTACCGCCGTGATCGCCTGGGCCGACTACACGGCGCCCAGCGGGCTCGGCATCGACTCGGCCACGGCCATGCGCGCCGTGGACGGCGCGGTCCGGCTCAACGCGCTGGTGCGCGCGCTGCCCGGCCGGGCGCCGATCGCGCTGTACTGCCACAGCTACGGCTCCGTGGTGTGCGGGGTCGCCGCGGACGACCTGCCGGAGCGGGTCTCCGACATCGCGGTCGCGGGCAGTCCCGGTATGCGGGCCGCCAACGCCGCGCATCTGCACACCTCGGCCCAGGTGTGGGCCATGCGGGACGCCACCGACTGGATCCAGGACGTACCGCATCTGGAGGTCGGGGGGCTCGGGCACGGCGCCGACCCGGTGTCCTCCGGATTCGGGGCGCGGGTCCTGTCGGCGGACGGCGCGGACGGACACGCGGGATATTTCGAACCGGGCACCGAGAGCCTGCTCAACTTCGCCGAGATCGGAGTTGGCGCATACCGCGCGGTGCACTGCGCCCACAAGGACGACACATGCCGGAAGGGTTTGTCCGCCACCACGGCGGCCGGACGCGCGTAGAGAACGAAGAACTGCGGTCTGCTCAGGGAGGCGACGGAGGGACGCGTGCCGCATACGATGAGCCGCATGGGTGACGTACTGGCCGGATTTCATGCCGCCTGGGAGTTCGAGTCCGACTCCGTGCTCATCCGCTTCGAGCGGGGGATCCGCACGCCGAAGCTCTTCCAGGCGCTCGGCGAACGCCGGGTTCCGCTGGAGGCGATCGCGGCGGTGACCCTGACTCAGGGGAAGCGGGGGACGGTCGTGCTGCACGCGCTGCCGCGACCGGGCGCCGATCCGCTGATGGAGGCGGCAGCGGGACAGCTCAAGGAAGGGTGCGATCCCTACCGGCTGGTGCTGCCTGCCGAGCGCGAGACCCTCGCCGAGTACTACGCCGACGAGCTGCGCAGTCAACTCTCCACGGACGGCTCGCCCGCCGAGCGGTATCTCGTGGCGCCGCCCGAGGCGCCCCAGCAGTTCAAGGCGTACGACGCGAAGGCGTCCTTCGACGGCAAGCGGGTGTCCTTCCGCTGGTTCTGGACCGGGGCCTCCTCCGCCAAGTGGAAGGCCGGCGACCAGAGCTTCCCGGTCGCCGGACTCAGCGGCGTCGAGTGGCGCTCCCCCGAGGTCTTCGAAGGCCATCTGCGGCTGCTGCACCGCGAGCCGGCCGCCCCGCAGCCCACCCAGGCCGACCAGGATCCGGCGGCCGTCGTCTTCGGGCTCGGCTACGGCCCGGTCCACGAGTCGCTGCCGTTCGCCGCGTCGGTGCTGGCCGCCGTCCGTGCCGCCGGCCCACTGGCCGTGGTCCCCGCGTCCGCCCCGCGCCGCGACCCCGCCGACATCGCCGACCGCATCCGCCACCTCGGTGAGCTGCACAAGGCGGGCCTGGTGACGGACGACGAGTTCACCATGAAGAAGGCGGAGCTGCTGGCGGAGCTCTGAGGCTCCGCCGGCAACTCCGCCGGTGCCCTGCCGGGCGCTGGAGCTACTCCCGGCCCGCCGAGGAGAACCTCATGTCCGCGTACCGGTCGCCCGCCACCTGGCCGGCGATGGGCTCGAGGAGCGCCAGCTCGTCGTCGGTGAGGACGATGCGGGTGGCCGCGGTGTTCTCCTCGGCGCGGGTGCGCTTGCGGGTGCCCGGGATCGGGACGACGGCGAGCCCGTGCACGGCGGCCCGCTGCTGCACCCAGGCCAGTGCGATCTGCCCCAGCGAGGCGCTGTGCGCGGCGGCGACGGTGCGCACCGGCTCCAGGAGCGCCGCGTTGACGGCCGCGTTGTCACCCGTGAAGCGCGGTTGCTGGCGCCGGAAGTCGTCCGAGGTCAGGTCCTTCTCGGCATTCGCGAAGGAACCGGTGAGGAAGCCCCGTCCGAGCGGCGAGTACGGGACGAGGCCCACCCCGAGCTCCTTGGCCGCCGGCACCACACCGGCCTCGATGTCCCGGCTGAAGAGCGACCACTCCGACTGCAGGGCCGCGATCGGGTGCACGCCCTGTGCGGCGCGCAGTTCGCCCGCGGTGACCTCGCTGAGCCCCAGGTGCTTGACCTTGCCCTCGCGCACCAGCTCCGCCATGACGCCGACGGTGTCCTCGATCGGGATGTTCACATCGCGCCGGTGCATGTAGTAGAGGTCGATCACGTCGACGTCCAGGCGCTTGAGGCTCGCCTCGACGGCCTGGCGGATGTACGGCGCGTCGTTGCGGATGACCCGCTTGGTGGGGTCGTCCGGCGGGATCGACAGGGCGAACTTCGTCGCGATGACGAGCTCGTCGCGGTGAGCCTTGAAGAACGGCGACAGGAACTCCTCGTTGTCGCCGTTGCCGTAGGCGTCCGCGGTGTCGTAGAGCGTGACGCCGAGTTCCAGCGCGCGCTCCAGGGTGGCCCGGGCCTCGCCGGCGTCCGTCGGGCCGTACGCGAAGCTCATGCCCATGCAGCCGAGGCCCTGTACGCCGACCTCCGGGCCCCCGGTGCCGAGCTCCACCTTCGCGATCCTGCTGTCCGTCATCGGGACCTCTCCGACGCCAGGGCACGCCCGGCGTCCGCATAGAAAGTGATCTTGTGGTCCAGTACGGCGAGCGTGTCCTGGAGCTCGGCGATCCGGGCTCGGACGTCCCGGCGGGTCGCCTCCAGCAGCTCGAACCGCTCGCCGTAGGTGTGATCGCCCTCGCGCACCAGCTCCGCGTACCGCACCATGTCGGCGACCGGCATGCCGGTGAGCCGCAGCTTGCCGACGAGGTTGAGCCAGTCCAGGTCGCGGTTGCTGTAGCGGCGCTGGCCGGTGTGCGAGCGGTCGATGTGGGACATCAGCCCGATCCGCTCGTACCAGCGCAGCGTGTGCGCGGTCAGGCCGGTGAAGGCGACGACCTCGCTGATCGTGTAGTTGTCCTGGCCGTCCGGGCGCGGATGCCGCTCCGGCGCCGCGGCGCAGACGTCCGTCCTGGTGCCGGTCTCGGCGTCCGTGGCCGTGGTCTCCATCACCGTCATGACCACCACGCTAAAACCTTGGAGTGCACTCCAAGCAAGCGGAATCCGCCGAAATTCCGACGACGTCACGCGGTCGGGGTGGTTACCGTGCGAATCATGAGCCTCGTACGCCGTGCCGTGCCCGCTGACGCGGGGGAACTGCTGCGTCTGCGGCAGGTGATGATCGACTCACTGTCCGGGCCGGACACCTCCGCCGAATGGCACGCGCAGTCCCTGCCGACAGTACGCCGCAGACTCGCCGATCCGGACGGCGGCTTCGCCGCGTTCGTGGTGGACCATCCGCAGCGACCGGGCGCGCTCGCTGCCCTGGTCGCCGGGACGGTCGAGTACCGCATCGGGCGCGCGGGCAACCCGCACGGCGCGGTCGGGCACGTGTTCAGCGTCGCCACCGATCCGGACGCGCGGCGCCGCGGTTACGCCCGCGCGTGCATGGAGGAGCTGCTCGGCTGGTTCCGTGAGCAGGGCGTCGCACAGGTCGACCTGAACGCGTCCGCAGAGGCCGAGCCGCTGTACGCCTCGCTCGGCTTCGTGCGCAAGCCCGACCCCTCGATGCGGCTGACCCTCCGCGCCACTTAGGCTCGTACGCATGTCCCTGCAGAGCCTGGCGTTGATCGAGAACTGGCCCGTTCCCACGACCGCCGCGGCCGTCGTCCGGGCGGACGGCACGGTGCTGGGGGCCCACGGCCCCGGCGGGCAGCGCTTCCCGCTCGCCTCCGTCACCAAGCCGCTCGCCGCGTACGCCGTCCTCGTCGCGTACGAGGAGGGGGCGGTGGAGCTCGACGAGCCGGCCGGCCCCAGCGGTTCGACCGTCCGTCATCTGCTCGCGCACACCTCCGGGCTCGCCTTCGACGAGCACCGGGTGACGTCCGCGCCCGGGGAGCGGCGGCTGTACTCCAACGCCGGGTTCGAGGTGCTCGGGGACCATGTCGCCAAGGCGACGGAGATCCCCTTCGGGGAGTATCTGCGGCAGGCGGTGCTCGAACCGCTGGGCATGTCCTCGACCGTGCTCGACGGGTCGCCCGCCAAGGACGGGGTGTCCAGCGTGGACGATCTGGTGCGGTTCGCGGCGGAGGTGCAGGCGCCTCGGCTGCTCGATCCGCGGACGGTGGCCGAGGCCATGACCGTCCAGTTCCCCGGTACGAAAGGGGTACTGCCGGGGTACGGCCACCAGAACCCCAACGACTGGGGGCTCGGCTTCGAGATCCGCGACTCCAAGTCGCCCCACTGGACCGGGAGTTCGTCCTCCGCACGGACCTTCGGGCACTTCGGGCAGTCGGGTACGTTCCTGTGGGTCGACCCCGTGGCCGGCGCCGCCTGCGTCGCCCTCACGGACCGGGCCTTCGGGCCCTGGGCCGTGGAGGCGTGGCCCGTTCTCACGGACGCGGTACTGACGGAGCTCGCCGGACGGGCTGGGAAATAGCCCCTCCGGCGGTTGAGGAGCGGGGTCCGGGGCGGAGCCCAGGGTCGGGACGGGCAGGGGCGGGACTCACGTCTCGGTCGTCATCTCCCAGAGGAGGAGTTCGGCCGGGGAGCCCGCTATGGCTTCGAGGTCCTTCGCCTCGGTGATGCGGGCCGCGTCCCCGGTCTCCAGTTCCTCGCCGTCCAGGCGGACTTCGCCGCGGACGACGTGGACGTACACGAACGGCGCGTCGGGGATCGCGGTGCGCTCGCCCGCGGTCAGACGGCGTACGTGGAGCATCGCGCCGGCCTCCGGGACGGCGTACGGCGTGGAGTCCGCGATGCCGTGCACGACCTCGTGGAGGGGGTCACCGCCGGGCTCCAGCGGGGCGAGCCACATCTGCACGAACACGAGCGGCTCCACACCGTCGTTCCGCTCCACGTGGCGGACCCCGGACGCCGCGCTGAGGCGCTGGACGTCACCGGCGCGGACCAGCGTCTCGTGGCCCGTGGAGTCGCGGTGGGTGAGCTCGCCCTCGACGACCCAGGTGACGATCTCGGTGTGGCTGTGCGGATGCTCGTCGAAGCCGGCGCCGGGCGCGAGCCGTTCCTCGTTGCACGCGATGACCGCAGCGAAGCGGAGGTTGTCGGGGTCGTAGTGGGGGCCGAAGGAGAAGGCGTGCAGGGATTCGATCCCGGCCGCCGGGTCCCCTCCGCGGTAGCGCTCGTCGGCGCGCCGTACGTCCATCACGGACCCACCGTAGACCCGTGGGCGCAGGGCTCAGGGACCCGGCGCGGCACGGTCCCGTCCGGATAAGGCAGTCTTGTCCCGTGCCCGAACCCGAAGCCAGCAACACCGCATCCCCCGCGCACGCCCCCCACTCGCACTCAGCGACCCTGAAGCGACTGGAGAAGTCGGCCGGAAGCCTCGCCGCGCAGGCCATCACGCGCATGGACGAGACGCTGCCGTGGTACCGGGCCATGCCACCCGAGAACCGGTCGTGGATCGGGCTGGTCGCCCAGGCCGGTATCGCCGCGTTCACCGAGTGGTTCCGGCACCCCGACGCGCCCCAGGCGATCTCCACCGATGTCTTCGGCACCGCTCCCCGCGAGCTGACCAGGGCGATCACGCTGCGTCAGACCGTCGAGATGGTGCGGACGACCATCGAGGTGATGGAGAGCGCGATCGACGAGGTCGCGGCACCGGGAGACGAATCCGTTCTGCGCGAGGCCCTGCTCGTGTACGCCCGCGAGATCGCCTTCGCCACCGCCCAGGTGTATGCCCAGGCGGCGGAGGCACGGGGTGCCTGGGACGCCCGGCTGGAGTCGCTCGTGGTGAACGCCGTGCTCTCCGGCGAGGCCGACGAGGGCGCCGTCAGCCGGGCCGCGGCCCTCGGCTGGAATTCGCCGGAGCATGTCTGCGTGGTGCTCGGTACGGCCCCCGACGGGGACAGCGAGCTGACGGTGGAGGCGATCCGCCGGGCCGCCCGGCACGCCAAGCTCCAGGTCCTCACCGGGGTGCTCGGCGACCGGCTCGTCGTCATCGCCGGCGGCAGCGACAATCCGCTCGCCGTCGCCAAGTCGCTGATCGGGCCGTATGCCGCCGGCGCGGTCGTCGCCGGGCCGATCGTGCCCGATCTGCTCGCGGCGACCCGGTCCGCGCAGGCCGCCGCGGCCGGTCTGAAGGCGTGTTTCGCCTGGCAGGACGCCCCGCGGCCGGTTCTGGCGGACGATCTGCTGCCGGAGCGAGCGATCGCCTCGGACCCTTCCGCGCGCGAGCAGTTGGTGGAGGAGATCTACAGACCGCTGGAGGAGGCCGGGTCCGCGCTCCTGGAGACCTTGAGCGTGTATCTGGAACAGGCGAGCAGTCTCGAAGGTGCGGCCCGGATGCTCTTCGTCCACCCCAACACCGTGCGCTACCGGCTCCGACGTGTGACAGACGTCACCGGCTGGTCGCCCTCGGATGTACGATCCGCGTTCACGCTGCGGATCGCGCTGATCCTGGGGCGTCTGGCCGATGGGGATCCCCAGGCCTAGGCTTTTGTCGGGGGTCTACAATTCCCCCTCCTGTTCTTCGTCCCTGTCCCCACGGGCGGTCGTGGCCGTCCACAAGAGAGAGTGTGAGAGTGCTCGTACTCGTCGCTCCCGGCCAGGGTGCTCAGACGCCCGGCTTCCTGACTCCTTGGCTCGACCTCCCCGGTGCTGCCGACCGCATCGCCGCGTGGTCGGACGCCATCGGGCTCGACCTTGCCCACTACGGCACGCAGGCCGACGCGGACGCGATCCGCGACACGGCGGTCGCCCAGCCCCTCCTGGTCGCGGCCGGACTGATGTCCGCGACCGCGCTCGGCGAGGTGGCACCCGGTGCCGTCGCCGGCCACAGCGTGGGTGAGTTCACCGCCGCCACGTTCGCCGGTGTGCTCACCGAGACGGACGCGCTGCGGCTCGTGCGGGGGCGGGGCCTGGCGATGGCCGAGGCCGCCGCCATCACACGGACCGGGATGTCGGCGCTGCTCGGCGGGGACCCCGCGACGACCGTGGCGCACCTGGAGAAGCTCGGCCTGACCCCGGCGAACGTGAACGGCGCGGGTCAGATCGTGGCCGCCGGTACCCTGGAGGAACTGGCCGCCCTGGAGGCGGACAAGCCCGAAGGCGTACGCCGTGTCGTGCCCCTGAAGGTCGCCGGCGCGTTCCACACCCGGCACATGGCTCCCGCCGTCGAGGCGCTGGCCGAGGCCGCCGAGGAGCTGACGCCCGCGGACCCGAAGGTCACGTACGTCTCGAACAAGGATGGACAGGCCGTCGCCACCGGTGCCGACGTCCTGGGGCGTCTCGTGGGCCAGGTCGCCAACCCGGTCCGCTGGGACCTGTGCATGGAGACCTTCAAGGAGCTCGGCGTGACCGCGCTGGTGGAGGTGTGCCCCGGCGGCACCCTGACCGGTCTGGCCAAGCGCGCGCTGCCCGGCGTCAGGACGCTGGCGCTGAAGACCCCCGACGACCTCGGCGCGGCTCGCGAGCTCATCGCCGAGCACAGCGCGGCATAAGGAGCTCGGAGAGCATGTCGAAGATCAAGGCAAGGAAGGGCGCCCCGTACGCGCGCATCCTGGGCGTGGGCGGCTACCGCCCGGTCCGGGTCGTGCCGAACGAGGTGATCCTCGAGACGATCGACTCGTCCGACGAGTGGATCCGTTCGCGCTCCGGCATCGAGACCCGCCACTGGGCCTCCGACGAGGAGACGGTCGCCGCGATGTCGATCGAGGCGTCGGGCAAGGCCATCGCGGACGCCGGGATCTCCGCCGAGCAGATCGGCGCCGTGGTGGTCGCCACCGTGTCGCACTTCAGCCAGACCCCGGCCATCGCCACCGAGATCGCCGACAAGCTCGGCACCGCCAAGGCCGCGGCCTTCGACATCTCGGCGGGCTGCGCCGGCTTCGGCTACGGCCTCACCCTCGCCAAGGGCATCATCGTCGAGGGTTCGGCTGAGTACGTGCTGGTCATCGGCGTGGAGCGGCTGTCCGACCTGACCGACCTGGAGGACCGCGCGACGGCCTTCCTGTTCGGTGACGGCGCGGGCGCGGTCGTGGTCGGCCCGTCCGACGAGCCGCACATCGGCCCGACCGTCTGGGGCTCCGAGGGCGACAAGGCCGGCACCATCAAGCAGACCGTGCCGTGGGACCGTTTCCGGATCGGTGACGTCTCCCAGCTGCCCCTGGACTCCAAGGGCGACATCAAGTTTCCCGCCATCACGCAGGAAGGCCAGGCGGTGTTCCGCTGGGCCGTCTTCGAGATGGCGAAGGTCGCGAAGGAGGCGCTGGACGCCGCCGGACTGACCGCGAACGACTTGGACGTCTTCATTCCCCACCAGGCCAACGAGCGGATCATCGACTCGATGGTGAAGACTCTGAAACTGCCGGAGCACGTCACGGTCGCCCGCGACGTGCGCACCACCGGCAACACCTCGGCCGCCTCGATTCCGCTCGCTATGGAGCGGCTTCTGGCGACCGGTGAGGCGAAGAGCGGCGACACCGCGCTCGTCATCGGCTTCGGGGCGGGTCTCGTGTACGCCGCCACGGTCGTTACCCTCCCCTAGGCACACCGTCCGGATCATCTCCGGCCGGAGTTCCGCCACACCCTCTGGATACATACCGAAGGAGCGCCTGACATGGCCGCCACTCAGGAAGAGATCGTCGAAGGTCTCGCCGAGATCGTGAACGAGATCGCCGGGATCCCCACCGAGGACGTCCAGCTGGACAAGTCCTTCACCGACGACCTGGACGTCGACTCGCTGTCCATGGTCGAGGTCGTCGTCGCCGCCGAAGAGCGCTTCGACGTCAAGATCCCCGACGACGACGTCAAGAACCTCAAGACCGTCGGCGACGCGACCTCCTACATCCTCAAGAACCAGGCCTGATCGCCCCCGATCACCTGGGCTGACTGCCCCGCCACCCGGCGGTGGCGCCGCTGAATCCTCGTATCCGTTGGAGAAAGAATTCCCGTGAGCCCGACCAATCGCACCGTGGTCGTCACCGGTATCGGCGCAACCACACCGCTGGGTGGCGACGCAGCCTCGACCTGGGAGGGCCTGATCGCCGGACGTTCCGGCGTCGGTCCCCTGGAGCAGGAGTGGGCCGCCGATCAGGCGGTCCGCATCGCTGCGCAGATCGCCGTGGAACCGGGCGAGGTCATCCCCCGCCCCCAGGCCCGCCGCCTCGACCGCTCGGCGCAGTTCGCGCTGATCGCGGCCAAGGAGGCCTGGGCCGACGCAGGCTTCACCGACAAGGCCGGTGAGGACACCAGCATCGACCCCGACCGGCTCGGTGCGGTCATCGCCTCCGGCATCGGCGGCGTGACCACCCTGCTCGACCAGTACGACGTGCTCAAGGAGAAGGGCGTACGCCGCGTCTCCCCGCACACCGTGCCGATGCTGATGCCCAACGGGCCGTCCGCCAACGTGGGCCTCGCCGTGGGCGCCCGCGCCGGTGTGCACACCCCGGTCTCCGCCTGCGCGTCGGGCGCCGAGGCCATCGGCTATGCGATCGAGATGATCCGCACCGGCCGCGCCGACGTCGTCGTCGCCGGTGGCACCGAAGCGGCCATCCACCCGCTGCCCATCGCCGCGTTCGGCAACATGATGGCGATGTCCAAGAACAACGACGACCCGCAGGGTGCCTCGCGCCCCTACGACGTCGCGCGGGACGGCTTCGTCCTCGGCGAGGGCGCCGGCGTCGTCGTCCTGGAGTCGGCCGAGCACGCCGCCAAGCGTGGCGTCCGGGTGTACGCGGAGGCGGTCGGCCAGGGCATCTCGGCCGACGCGCACGACATCGTGCAGCCGGAGCCCGAGGGCCGCGGCATCTCGCACGCCCTGCAGAACCTGCTCGACAACACCGATCTGAACCCGGCCGAGATCGTGCACGTCAACGCGCACGCCACCTCGACCCCGGCCGGTGACGTGGCCGAACTGAAGGCGCTGCGCAAGGTGTTCGGCGACGACGCCGACCACATGGCGGTCTCCGCGACCAAGTCGATGACCGGCCACCTGCTCGGTGGCGCCGGCGGTATCGAGTCCGTCGCGTGCGTCCTCGCCCTGTACCACCGGGTCGCGCCGCCGACCATCAACGTGGACAACCTCGACCCCGAGGCCGAGGCCGCCGCCGACATCGTGCGCGGTGAGGCGCGGAAGCTGCCCGTCGAGGGCCGCATCGCCGCGCTGAACGACTCGTTCGGCTTCGGCGGCCACAACGTGGTGCTGGCGTTCCGGAGCGTCTAGATCCGGACGTACGCGGTCGAGTTCCGGCCGTACCCGCGATACGCGCACGAAGGGCCCCCGCCATCAGGCGGGGGCCCTTCGGTTGTTTTTGACGGCGTGTCAGACGACCTGGTGGAGCCAGCGGACGGGTGCACCTTCGCCGGCGTACCGGAAGGGCTCCAGCTCGTCGTCCCACGGCTTGCCCAGCAGCTTGGCGAGTTCGGCCTCCAGGTCGGTCTCACCGCGCTGGGAGCGGACCAGTGCGGCGCGCAGCCGGTCCTCGGGGATCAGGATGTCGCCGTGAATGCCGGTGACGGCATGGAAGATGCCCAGGTCAGGGGTGCAGCTGTAGCGCTCGCCCTCGGCGGTGGGGCAGGGCTCGGCGGTGACTTCGAAGCGCAGCAGATGCCAGCCGCGCAGCGCCGAGGCGAGCTGGGAGGCGGTACCCGCCTCGCCCTTGAAGGAGAACTCGGAGCGCCAGGTGCCCGGCGCGGCCGGCTGCCGGATCCAGTCGAGGCTGACGCGCGTACCGAGTACGCCCGCGACTGCCCACTCGACGTGCGGGCACAGCGCGCGCGGCGCGGAGTGCACGTACAGAACTCCACGTGTCGTCACCGGGACCTCCGGGCAGAGCGGGACATCTTGTAACTTAGCGGAACGGCAGTGGCGGGGCGGCCACGGGGCGAGGCTACCGTGCGGCGGCGCAAGGAGTGTGACGTACCGTCGGTCCCAGCGCCGAGAAACACCGAGGTTTCACCCGGCGGGACGCGTGCCGGACTCCCGGCCGGGGTCCGGGGGCCGGCCTGCGGGGCGACCGGGCCACTCATGGGGACGCGGTGATGACCGAGCGTGTACGACGAACGAGGGGAACTGGGGATGCGGAAGCGGAGCCACCGTTCACGGACCGTCCTCGCCATCGCGGCGGCGACCGTCCTGGGCCTCGCGGGGTGCGATGCCTCCGGTGGTGACGCGCCGGCCCCCAAGGGCGCCGCGGCCAAGGCGCGTCCGTCTCCGAAGCCGACGCCCGCCTGGGACCGCAGCCCGCAGTCACTCGTCGCGGTGGGGGACTCCATCACCCGCGGGTTCGACGCGTGCGCGGTGCTGTCCGACTGCCCGGAGGTCTCGTGGGCGACCGGCAGCGACGCGCAGGTCAACAGCCTCGCGGTGCGGCTGCTCGGGACGAGCGGGGCTGCCGAGCGCAGTTGGAACTACGCGGTGACCGGCGCGCGGATGGCGGACCTGCCGGCCCAGATGGCACAGGCGGCGAGCCGGGAGCCGGATCTGGTGACGGTGATGGTGGGCGCCAACGACGCCTGCCGCTCCAGCGTTTCGGCGATGACCTCCGTGAGCTCCTTCCGCACCGGGTTCGAGGAGGCGATGGACACGCTGCGCGAGTCCCTGCCCAAGACCCAGGTGTATGTGTCGAGCGTGCCGGATCTGAAGCGGCTGTGGTCGCAGGGCCGCACCAACGCACTGGGCAAGCAGGTGTGGAAGCTGGGCATCTGCCCCTCGATGCTGGGTGATCCGGACGTGCTGAACTCGGCGGCGACGCTGCGGCGCGCCAAGGTGGAGAACCGGGTGGAGGCGTACAACAAGGTGCTGGAGGAGGTCTGCGCCAAGGACCGGCGGTGCCGCTTCGACGGCGGCGCGGTCTTCGACTACCGCTTCGGTACGGCGCAGTTGAGTCACTGGGACTGGTTCCACCCGAGCCGCAACGGTCAGGCGCGGCTCGCCGAGATCGCGTACCGGACGGTGACGGCGAAGAAGCCGGTCGTGTGAACGGCGGCGTGAGCGCGCGGCTCCCGGGGCCGGAGCGCCGCGTAGGGTCTCGATCATGCGCAGCGAACTCTTCGGCACCCTCCCCGACGGCACCCCGGTCCACCGCTGGACGCTGGAACGTTCCGGCGTACGGGTGCGGGTCCTGACGTACGGCGGGATCGTGCAGTCGGTCGAGATCCCGGAGCGATGGGAGTCCGCGGGGCCGGGCGACACCGCGGACGGAGGCACCGTGGACGTGGTGCTGGGCTGCCCGGACCTGGCGGGCTACCTCGCGCATCCGGAGCCGTACTTCGGCGCGCTGGTCGGGCGGTACGCGAACCGGATCGGGGGCGGCCGCTTCCCTTTGGACGGCCGCACGTACCACCTGGCGCAGAACAACGGGCCCAACTCCCTGCACGGCGGCGAGCGCGGCTTCGACAAGCGGGTGTGGGACGCGGAGCCGGTCGGACACGGGGTGCGTCTGACCCGGGTGAGCCCGCACGGCGAGGAGGGCTTCCCGGGCCGCCTCACGGTCGCCGCGACGTACACGCTGGACGCGAGCGGCGCGCTGCGGATCGCGTACGAGGCGGTGACGGACGCGCCGACGGTGGTGAACCTGACGAACCACACGTACTGGAACCTGAGCGGTTCCGGGAACGCGGGCGGGCACGAGCTGCGGATCGCCGCCGCGCGGCTGACGCCGGTGGACGCGGAGCAGATTCCGACCGGGGTGTTCGACGACGTGGCGGGCACGCGCTTCGACTTCCGGGCGGCGCGCAAGGTCGGTGCGGGCTACGACCACAACTTCGCGCTCGACAAGGGGCTGACGGCGAGCCCCGTCGAGGTCGCCGAGCTGTCCGACCCCGCGTCCGGGCGGGTGCTGTCCGTGGCGACCACCGAGCCCGGCCTCCAGCTGTACACCGCCGATCACCTCGACGGGACGGGCCCGTTCGCGCCCGGCGACGGCATCGCCCTGGAGACGCAGCACTTCCCCGACTCCCCGAACCGGCCGGAGTTCCCGAGCACCCGGCTGCGGCCGGGCGGGGTGTACAGGTCGGAGACGGTGTACGGCCTCTCCGTGCGGGACTTCGCGGTCTAGGAACTCCCAAGTGCGGACCGGGACTTGCGTCAGGCGCTCGCCCAGCCGCTTCGCCGAGGTCGGGCACGGCGCCCGGAAACCGAGCCCCGGCCCGGTTGTCAGGTTCCGGGCCGGGGCTGTCACGGGAGCGTGTGCCGGTTACGCCTCGATGATCGTGCGCAGCCGGCCGTCGGCAAGGGAACGCCCTGCCTGAACCTCGTACGAACCCTTCACATACGCCCACGACATGGCCGTCTCGTCCCAGACCTCGAAGGAGCGGCGCGGCAGCTCGACGACGGCCTCGACGCTCTCGCCGGGGCCGGCCTCGACGACCGCGAAGCCGGCCAGCCGACGGACCGGGCGTTCGGTGCCGGCCTCGGCGGGTGACAGATAGACCTGGACGACCTCGCGTCCGGCGCGCGCACCGGAGTTGCGCAGCCGGACCGTGACGGTCGTACCGGCGGCCTCGACGGACTCGTACGTCCAGTCGGTGTAGCCGAGGCCGTGCCCGAAGGCGTACGAGGGAGTCCTGCCCTGCTGCTGCCAGGCGCGGTAGCCGATGAACACGCCTTCGGTGTAGGCGAGTTCGCCGTCGGTCGGGGCCACTTCGGTGACCGGGGCGTCCGCCAGGGAACCCCAGGTCGTGGGCAGGCGACCGCCCGGCTCGTGGGTGCCGGTGAGGACGTCGGCGAGAGCCGCGCCGCCCTCCTGTCCGGGGAACCAGCTCAGGAGTACCGCGGCGACCTCGTCGCGCCACGGGAGTTCGACCGGGGAGCCGGAGTTGACGACCACCACGGTGTTCGGGTTCGCGGCGGCAACCGCGCGGACCAAGTCGTCCTGGCGGCCGGGGAGTTCGAGGTTGTTGCGGTCGAATCCCTCGGATTCGACGCGGTCGGTGGTGGCGACCACGACGACGACGGTGTCGGCCGCGCGGGCGACCTCGACAGCCTCGGCGATCAGCTCGTCGGGGTCGCGCTGCGGCTCCTGGTGGGCGAGCGAGAAGCCGACGACCTTCAGGGGGACGCCCGCGGGGAACTCGACCAGGTGGCGCAGCGACACCTCGTACGTCCGACCGGCCGTGAGGTCCACCCGGGCGCGCTCCACCGGGGCGCCGAAGAACGACACGAACGGGTCGTCCTTCTCGACGCGTTCCACGTCGTCGTAGTGGACCTCGCCGTCGAACGAGAACGTGAACGCGCCGAGACCCTTGATGCCGAAGGTGTGCGGGCCGCTCTCGCGCGGGGTGAAGGTGCCGGTCAGCTCGACGCTGTGCAGGGTGTCGTGGGTGACGCCCTCGGGGAGGTCGGAGCCCATCCACTGGATGTGCCCGTTGGGCGCGGTGCTGGTTCCGATGACGGTGCCCCGCGCGTCGCGGCAGACCGCGCGCAGCTCGAACCCCTTGTCGGCGACGGCGAGTTCCTCGTTCGGGTCGGCTCCCACGGCGTACCTCACACGGCCCTCGGGGAGGGCGGCGGTGAGACCGTCGAGGGGTGAGACGACCCGGGCGGGGAAGACGGTGGCGGAGCCGCCGCCGAGGACGCGGGCGTCGCGGGCGGCGGCGCCGATGAGGGCGACCGTGTGCCCCTCGGGCAGCGGGAGGGCACCCTCGTTGCGCGCGAGGACGAAGGAGCGGCGGGCGATCTCGCGGGCCAGGGCCGCGCCGTCGACGGGGGCGGGCGGGTCGCTGACGACCGGCTCGGCGCCCGCCAGGATGCCGACGCGGGCGGCGAGGCGCAGGACCCGGCGTACGGCGTCGTCGACCGTGGACTCCTCGACCCGGCCGTCCCGTACGGCCTGCGCGAGCGGCTCGCCGTACACGGTCCGGGGGCCGGGCATCGCGACGTCGAGGCCGCCCTCGATCGCGCCGGTGGTGGAGCGGGCGGCCATCCAGTCGGAGACGTTGAAGCCGTCGAAGCCCCATTCGCCGCGCAGGACCTCGTTCACGAGGTGGTGGTGCTCGGTCATGGTGGTGCCGTTGACCGTGTTGTAGGCGGTCATGATGCCCCAGGGGCGGGCGCCTTCGACGATGGCCTCGAAGGGGGCCAGGTAGAGCTCGCGCAGGGCGCGTGCGGAGATCAGGTTGTTCACGGTGAAGCGGTCGGTCTCGGCGTCGTTGGCGACGAAGTGCTTGACGGTGGTGCCGACGCCGCCGGACTGGACGCCCGCCACGTAACCCGTGCCGATCCGGCCGGTGAGGAACGGGTCCTCGCTGTACGCCTCGAAGTGCCGGCCGCCGAGCGGGGAGCGGTGCAGGTTGACGGTGGGCGCGAGGAGGACGTGGACTCCCTTGCGGCGGGCCTCCTGGGCGAGGAGGACGCCGGCGCGGCGGGCCAGGTTCGGGTCCCAGGTGGCGGCGAGCGCGGTCGGGGACGGCAGGGCGACGGACGGGTCGTCGGAGGTCCAGCGGACGCCGCGGACGCCGATCGGGCCGTCGGACATGACCAGGGACTCCAGTCCGATCCCGGGGAGCGCGGGCAGGGTCCACATGTCCTGCCCGGACAGCAGGCGCGCCTTGTCGTCCAGGCCGAGCCGGCCGAGGGCCGCCTCGACGACCGCCTCGCGGGCCCGGTCCGCCGCGCCGGCGCTTCCGGCCGCGCTCCCGGCCTGTGTCTCCGTTGCCTCTGCTGTCTCCGTTGTCTCCGCCACGGCGGAACCTCCTCGTTGAAGTCCAGGGACGGCTCCATCCTGCACCCGGCACCTGTTGCGCGGTAGGTTTCGTTATTTTGGCGTTACATTCGGATGGGGCGGGTGTCGTACGGTGACGCCATGACGATCAGGACCAGGAGCGAGGAGCGGCGCGCGGAGATCGTGCGGGCGGCCCTGGAGGTCATCGCCGAGCGCGGCTACCGGGGCGCGAGCCTGGCGGCGGTCGCCGAGCGGGTGGGGCTGACCCAGCAGGGGCTGCTGCACCACTTCCCCTCCAAGGAGGCGCTGCTGGTCGCCGTCCTCAAGGAACGCGACCAGTGGGACGCGGTGCCGGACAGCCGGTGGCGGCTCGATCTGCTGGGCTCACTCGTGGAGTACAACGCGATGCGGCCGGGGATCGTGCAGACCTTCTCCGCGCTGCTCGGGGAGAGCGTCACCGAGGGCCACCCGGCGCGCGAGTTCTTCACCCGGCGCTATGGCGCCGTACGAGCGAGCATGGCGGCCGTGCTGCGGGCCGAGTACGGGGAGCGGCTGCCGAGCGGACTCACGCCGGAGCGTGCCGCTCCGCTGCTCGTGGCGGTGATGGACGGGCTCCAGTACCAGTGGCTGCTGGACCCCGAGTCGGTGGACATGCCCGGCGCGTTCCGGGACTTCCTCACCCTGCTGGGCGAACGGTCGGGCCCGGGCGAGGGCTGAAGTTCCCCCCGCCCGGGCCCGGAAGAGGCCGGGTATCAGACCGGGGGCGCCACGGCGGCGACGACCTCGATCTCGATGAGGGCGTCCGGCCTGAAGAGCCGGGACGCCTCGAAGGTCATGCTGGTGGGGGCGGTCCCGGTGAGGAACTCCCGTCGTACGGCGCCGTATTCGGGGAGCTTGTCGATGTCCGTCAGATACGTGCGGATGTTGATGATGTCGGCGAGGGTCGCCCCGTGCGCCGCGAGCAGGGCCTCGACGGTCTCGAAGACGCCGCGGCTCTGAGTGGCGAGGTCCGGGCCGTCGGCCACCTGGCCGGAGAGGTACAACAGCGCGCCGCCGCCGGGGAGTTCGACCCGGGCGACCTGGGAGTAGTAGGCGTTGGCGGGCTGGGGCGCGGAGGCCGGACTGTCGAGCGTTATCTGCATCGCGTTCCTTTTGATGGGCGCGGGTTTTCTCGCGGACGCGGGTTTTTTCCCGGACGCGGGTTCTTTTCGCGGACGCGGGTTCTTTTCGCGGGGCGCGGTTCTTCGCGGAGGCGGTTTTCGGGCGCGCTTCTTCGCGGGACCGGTTCCCCGCCGGCCCGGTTCCCCGCGGGCCCGGTTCCCCGCGGGCCCGGTTCCCCGCGGGCCCGGTTCCCCGCGGGCCCGGTTCCCCGCGGGCCCCTTCTCCCCTGGGCGCGTTTTCGTGGGCCGGGGTCAGGCCGAGCGGCGCATGTGGGCGGCGGCCTTGGCGATGTCCTCGTGGGCGACGGCCGGGTCGGCGGCGGCGCGTCGGTACTGCTCCCGTACCGCCTCCATGACCGGGAGCCGGGCGGTCCGGGTCGCCAGGTCGGCGTCCTTCACGGCAAGCGAGGTGTCGAAGTGCACGCCCTCCGCGAAGGCGCGGCGGACGGCACCGCCGAGCGGGCCGTTGGCCAGCGTGGTGCGCGCGGTGTCCTCGTCGATGCCGAGGGAGTCCGCGAGGGCCATGGCCTCCGCGACGAGGGCGACCCCGCCGACCACGGCGGCGTTGACGACGACCTTGAGCGCGGCGCCGGAGCCGAGCGGGCCGGTGCGGGTGACCTTGCCGAAGCGGGCCAGCACATGTTCGACGCCGGCCACGTCGCCGCCCGCGAGGATGCCGAGCTCTCCGGCCGCGGCCTTGTCCGTGCTGCCCGCCACGGGTGCGTCGACGAGTGTCACGCCGTCCTTGAGCCGGGCGGCGAGTTCCTTGACCGCGTCCGGGCCGACGGTCGACATCTCCACCCAGGTGGTGCCCGGGCGCAGCTCCCCGACGATGGCGTCCGCGACCGTGGCGACGGCCGCCGGGTCGGCCAGCATCGTGATCACCACGTCCGCGTCCCGCACCGCCTCGGCCGGGGAGTCGGCGAGCGTGGCGCCCTCGGCGACCAGCTGCTCCGCCTTCGCGGGCGTACGGTTCCAGACCGTCAACGGGTGTGCTGTGCCGATGAGTTGGCGGGCCATCGCCGCGCCCATGTGTCCGAGTCCGAGGAAGGCGATCTTCTCTGTACCGGGCTTGCCCGACGGGGTCGCGTCGATCTTTTCCATACGTCGACGCTAAGTCCGGTGCGGCAATGCGGCAAGCGAGTGTCTAGCATCGGAGCCATGCTGGGTTCGCATGACAATCCGACGGACGACACGGCGGCACTCCCGGGTCGCGCGGTGGGGACAGCGGGCGCCGGGGCCGGCACGGCACGGGGTGCGCGTGGCGATGGGGCGGCCGGGAGCGCGGCTGCCGGAGGCGCGCCCGACCTCGCGACCGCCTGGCTGCGGGTGTTCCTGGACGTCGCCCGGCACGGCTCCTTCACCGTGGCCGCGCGGACGCTCGGCTGGACCCAGTCGGCGGTGTCGCGGCAGATCGCCTCGCTGGAGGCCGCCCTCGGCGGGGCGCCGCTCTTCGACCGGCTGCCCCGGGGCGTACGGCTGACGGAGGCGGGCCGGGTTCTCGTGCCGCACGCCGAGGCGGTGGTCGAGCGACTGCACGGCGCCAACCGGGAACTGGCCGCCCTGCGCCGGGCGACGGGCGGCCAGCTGCGCGTGGGCGCCTTCGCGACCGCCGACGCGGCCCTCGTACCGCGGGCGATCTCCATGTTCCGCGACCGCCATCCCGGCGTCCGGCTCACGCGCGAGGAGGGGCTCACCCCGGCGCTGCTGAAGCGGCTGGCCGCCGACCACCTCGATCTGGCGATCGTCTCGACGACGAGCGGCGCGGCGCTGGACGCCTGCACCCTGCACCACCTCCTCGACGAGTCCCTGTACGTGGCCGTGCCGCTCGGCCATCAGCTGGCCGCCGAACCCTTCGTCCGGTTCCCCCAACTCGCCGACGCCGACTGGATATCCGGCAGCTCCCGCCCCGAGGGAACCCTGCTCGACGCGGTGCTGCGGCACGGTCTGCGGCCGCGCGTCGCGCATGTCGTCGCCGAGTGGACCGCCAAGCAGGGGTACGTCGCCGCCGGGCTCGGGGTGACCCTGGTCCCGACGCTCGCCACCGACTCCGTACGACCGGACATCGCACTGGTCCGGGTGCTCGACGAGGGCGCGCCGGCGCGTGCGGTGTACGCGGCGACGCCGCGCGGGCGCGCCCTGACGCCGGCGGCCCGGGCGTTCCTGGGGGCGTTGCGGGAGGCGGCCGCCAAGATCCCCACGTAAGCCACAGGCCAGGTCAGGTCGCCGTGCTCCACGTGAGCGACCCGTCACCGGCCCCCGCGTAAGAAACACGCGTCCCCGTCACCGGCCCCCGCGTAAGGAACACGCGTCCCCGTCCGCACCACTGGCCACGCACCATGGCGTGCGTCCCGTCCGTCACGCGATACTGCGGCCGTCCGGCAGCACCCCACGGCGACGGAAGGCCCGAACTCCCTTGACTCACCTACGTGCTCGCATCGGCGTCCTCGGACTGGCCCTGGTGGCGGGCCTCGCGACCGCACCCGCGTCGTCGGCCCGCTCGGCCGCCCCGGTCGCCGGGACCGCCACCGTGGAGGAACAGCGACTCGACAAGGCGGCGCCCCAGGAGATCCTGCGGCGCTCCGGATTCGACACCGTGGCCCCCGAGTTCGCGCGGGCGCTCGGCTCGGCGCACTCGTACGCGCAGGCCGAGCGCGTAGTCGTACGCCAGGGTGCGCAGTTGTGGCGGCGGGCGGTGGACCGGGCGCAGGGCCGCGGACCCGCGGGCGGTGACCTGAGCCGTGACGACGACCGTCCGCTGTACTGGGCGCGGCTCGCGATGACGCGCGAAGTACGCGCGTGGGAGCCGCGGTTCGGCCTCACGGACGGGCAGCGGAAGACCCTGCTGACCGCACTGGAGACGAACTCCCGCGGGCAGAACGCCTTCCACTACCCGCACGACAGGAGCGTGAAGCGGATCCTGGTCACCGGCTTCGATCCCTTCACGCTGGACCGGGACGTCCGCATATCCAACCCGTCGGGGGCCACCGCGCTCGCCCTCGACGGCACGACGATCCGGACCGCGGACGGTCCCGCCCGTGTCGAGACCGTGGTCTTCCCGGTCCGCTGGCAGGACTTCGCCGAGGGCACGGTGGAGCGGACTCTGCGCCCGCAGCTGGGGCGCGTGGACCTGTTCACGACGGTCAGCCAGGGCCGGGTCGGCCGGTTCGACGTGGAGCGGACCAACGGGGCCTGGCGGGGCGGCTTCCCCGACAACGAGAACCTGTCGCGGACCGAGACCGTCCCGGTCGCCGATCCGGCCTCGCAGCCGCAGTGGACGTCGACGACCCTCCCGTACCAGGCGATCGTCGCCGCGAACACGGGCCGCTTCCCGGTGTACGACAACACGCCGGTGACCGAGATCCCGGCGGGCGGTACGGCCGAGGTGGTCCGACCCGAGGGCCCGACCCCGGGCTCGACGGCGCGTGCCGGAGGCGGCGGGAACTACCTCTCCAACGAGATCGCCTACCGGGCCACGCTGCTGCGCGACCGGCTCGGTCTGCACTCCTCGCTGCCCGGCGGGCATGTCCACACGCCGGTGCTGGAGTTCGGCACGGGCAACACGGATCCGGCGACCGGAGCGGTCACCGACCCGCAGTTCGTCCGGAACCGGCTGGACATCATCGCCCAGGTCCGGTCGATCCTGACAGTGGCGGTGGACGCCGCACTCAGGTCCGGTCGATCCTGACAGTGGCGGTGGATGCCGGTCAGTCGGCGGGCACTTCCTCCTGATCGTCCGCGCCGGCCCGGTCCCCGTCGGCGTCCCCCGTCTCCTCGCCGAGCAGGTCGCGGGCCATCAGCGTGGCGCCCGCGACCGCGCCGGGCATCAGGAAGACGGCGACGAACGGAATCAGGAAGGCGACGGCGAGCGGGGTGCCGAAGCCCCAGACGAGGGTCTTGCGGGAGCGCAGCAGGGTGAGGCGGTCCCGGAGTTCGACGCGGCGGCGTTGCAGCGCCACCGCGGTCAGCTCCTCCGTGAGGAAGAAGCCGGTGACGAAGAAGCCGATCACCGGTACGGCGGTCTGGCCGGCCACCGGGACGAAGCCGAGGCCGAAGAGCAGGACGCCCCACAGGGCGGCCCGGACGAGCACGCGGAGGCTGTCCCGCGCCGAGATCCACAGCTCCCGCCAGAGGGGGAGGCCCGATTCGGGGGCCGTGCCGTCCGGGGAGACGTCCCGGTCGACCTGCTCCGAGAGGGACTCGTAGAAGGGCTGGCCGATGAGGAGGGTGACCGCGGTGAACGTGACCACGGAGAGGAGGAGCGCGAGGGCGAAGAGGACCACGGTCAGCAGGCCGCGGAAGAGGCCCTGCCAGGGGCTGGTCCAGCTGTCGGCGAAGGGGGTCGCCCAGGCCACGAAGTCCTGGCCGTAGAGGGCCAGGGCGACGAGTGCCGCCGCGTACAGGACGAGGGTGATCAGGCCTGGGAGCAGGCCGAAGCCGTACTGCTTTCCGTGCCGGGCCACCCATCGCTGGCCCTGCATCAAGTAGCTGAAACCCGCCCCTAGATCGCGCATGGGCTGCACTGTACCGGGGGCCGGGGGCGGGTTCCCTACGGGGTTTTCGCCCCCGCCGCCCCTACCCGTCCCGTACCTGGGGCTTCGCCCCCAGACCCCCTTGTCGCGCTACGCGCTCGTCCTCAAACGCCGGACCGGCCGGCACGGGCGGGCTGAAAGTGCCCCCTTGTTGCGGGAGTGGCGAACCGGTACACCTCGCGTACCGCTCCAGGAAACTCAGAGGAGGTACGGGTGCGCTTGTCGAGACCTGTCCTGGTCGCCACCGTCACTGCCACCGTGGCGGGTTCGCTTCTGCTCGCCCCGCACAGCGCCACCGCCGACCGCAAGCCACTGGCCCGTGAGGGTTCGGCGACCCCGGACCGGGCCGCGAAAACCCCTGCGAGCGCCGCCGCTCGGGCCCTGGCGGCTCCTGTCACGACGCTCGCCGACGACAACCGCGGCTACCCCCGCGAACAGGTCCTCGACGCGGACCCGGTGAACCCCGCCGACAAATCCATCAAGCTGGGCCTGACCCCGTACCACGGCATCGCCCCGAAGCTGAACTCCCTTCAGAAGCTGGGGAATCGCGTCAGTGTGGAGATCGCGGGGCGCTCGGCCGGTGGTCACCGTCTCTATCTGGTCACCGTCACCGCGCCCGAGTCGGCCCGGCAGGCGCGCGCCCAGGAGCGGATGCGCGAGCTGATCGAGAACGCGCCCCGGGCGGCGGCCAAGGACCCGGCGATCAAGAAGACGTACAAGGCCCCCGTCTTCTTCAACAACAACATCCACGGCGACGAGTGGGAGGGAACGGACGCCTCCCTGAAGCTCATTGAGCACCTCGCCACCGCCGGCGACACGAAAACCGCCGACCTGCTCGCCCACCACCGCGTGTACTTCAACATCACGGCGAACCCGGACGGCCGGATCGCCGGCACCCGCGCCAACGCCAACGGCTTCGACCTCAACCGGGACATCGTCACCGCCTCGCAGCCGGAGACCCGCGCGATCCGCCGGATCGCCATCGACAAACAGCCCGCGGTCATGCTCGACCTGCACGGCTACGTCAACGGCACCCTGATCGAGCCGACCACTCCCCCGCACGGCGAGAACTACGAGTACGACCTCTTCCTCAAGCACACGTACGCCAACGCGCTGGGCATGGAGGCCGCCGTCAACGGCCTCGGCTACACGCCCGGGAAGGACCAGGTCGATCCGGCCGTCATCCCGTTCCGGGACCAGGAGGAGGGCTGGGACGACTGGCCGCCGATCTTCACGCCGCAGTACCTGCCCTTCCACGGCACGGTCGCCGCGCACACGATCGAGATCCCGCTGCGGGTGAACAACGACGCCTACGACGAGTTCCCGCAGAGCGAGCTCAGGCGCCGTTCCGCCATCAACGTGGACATCGCGGGTGCGGCGATGAGCGCGACGCTCGACTACGCGCGGGAGCACCGGGCATCGCTGGTCGCCGACCAGATCGAGGTCTTCCGGCGGGGCGCGGCGGGCGCCGCCCAGGTGCCGGTCTCCGCACAGACCGTGCCGGATGTGCCGGGCATCGGTCCCGAGGACGTCTACACGACCGAGTTCCCGCGTGCGTACGTCATTCCGGCGGGCGGCGCGCAGCGCTCCGCCACGGCCGCCGCGCGCCTGGTCGACCATCTGCTCGCCAATGACGTACGGGTGACCCGCGCGACCCACGGCTTCCGGCTCGGGGGCCGGTCGTACGAGAAGGGCTCCTACGTCGTCGACATGCGGCAGCCCAAGCGCGGTCTCGCCAATGTGCTGCTGGCGGACGGCAGGGACATCAGCGGCAAGGTGTCGACGATGTACGACATCTCCGGCTGGAGCCTCGGGCGGCTGTGGGGCGCGAGTGTCTCGCCGGTGCGCGACGGCGGGCTGTCCGGTGTGCCGGCGCGCCCGGTGCGCGCGGCCACGCGGGTCGGACACGTCGCCCCGCGCGGCGATCTGCGGCTGCGCCTGGACGACCCGCGGGAGCTCGCGGCCCTCAACTCCCTGCTGAAGGACGGGGTGGCGGTGCGCCGGGCGGACGACGGCAGCGCGATCGTGCCGTCGTCGGCGCGGACGCGGGCCGCGGCGCTCGCCAAGGAGTACGACGTGGCCTTCGACGCCACCAGGGCCACCGGCGGTGCGGTGCTGCACCGGGTACGGGTCGCGGCGGCCGTGACGCCCGGGGAGCTGTTCGCCCTGCGGGAGATGAACTTCGACGTGGTCCCGGTGTCCACGGGCATCCTCAACGCGGGCTTCGACTGGTCGGGGGCGGACGTCCTGTTCGTGTCGGCCGGTCTCGACCGCCAGGACCTGACGGAGACCGCCTGGACGGCGCTCGACCGGTTCCTCGGCACCCACGGTCTCGTCGGCCGCGGCATCGCGGGAGCCACGCTCAACACGGCGGCGCGGCTGCTCGCCGTGAAACCCGTCGAGGGCAACTGGGACGCCAACGGTGTGGTGCGGGTGGTGAACGCGGGCGGGCCGGTCACCGGGGGCGCCCCCGACCACGGCTTCGTGTACGCCCCCGTCTGGTTCACCGATCTCGGCCCCGGGGTCCGCGTCGAGCAGTCGTACGCGAGCGGCAATCCGCTGGTCTCCGGGCACTGGCGGCCGTTCGAGGACGGCTCCGGCGGGCCGACGGCGGCCGGCGGCCAGGCCTCCGTGGTCAGCGGACCGCACACGGTCCTGTTCGGCACGGAACCCCTCTTCCGCGATCACCCGAAGGGCGAATTCCCGCAGCTGGGAAGGGCGTTGCTGAACGTGTCCTGAGACGCGGACGGGAGCGGAGCCTCGTACGGGAGCAGGAGGCGTGCGCCAAAGGACGCGCGTACGGAAGGAGGCCGCACCCCACGTCCAAGGGTGCGGCCTCCGCCGTACGCAACGACCGTCGTCAGACGAGCGTCACGGTGATGTTGCCCTGGGTCGCCTTCGAGTAGGGGCACACCTGGTGGGCCTGTTCGAGGAGGGCCTTCGCCGTGACCGCGTCGACGTTCGGGATGTCGGCGGAGATCTCGACGATGATGCCGAACCCGTCCTCGTTCTTGCCTATGCCGACCTTCGCGGTGACGGTCGAGCCGGTGATGTCGGCCTTCTGCTGACGGGCCACGACGCCGAGAGCACCCTGGAAGCAGGCGCTGTAGCCGGCGGCGAAGAGCTGCTCCGGGTTGGTGCCGGCGCCGCTGCCACCCATCTCCTTGGGCGGATTCACTACGACGGCGAGCGTGCCGTCGTCGGTGGCGACCCGGCCGTCGCGCCCGCCCTCGGCGGTGGCGACGGCGGTGTACAGGACCTCGGACTGCTGGATGGACATACGGTGCGTTCCTCCTTGGTCCGCCGCGACTCGCGCCCACGATCGCGACGACTTCGGAAAGAAGTTACCGTATGCCGGAAGTCCAGCGACAGCCTCCCCGAGGGTCAGAGCTTGACGATCATCTTTCCGGTGTTGTCGCCGCGCAGCACACCGAGGAAGGCCTCCAGGTTGTTCTCGATGCCCTCGACGACCGTCTCGCGGTACTTGAGCTCACCGGAGCGGACCCAGGCGCCGACCTCTTCGACGAACTTCGACTGGAGGTCGTAGTGGTCGGCGACGAGGAAGCCCTCGATACGGCCACGGGTCTGGATGAGCCGGCCGAGGTTGCGGGGGCCCGGCGCCGGCTCGGTGTCGTTGTAGACGGAGATCATGCCGCAGATGGCGATCCGGCCGTCCTGGTTGAGGGATCCGATGGCGGCCTCGAGGTGGTCCCCGCCGACGTTGTCGAAGTAGACGTCGATGCCGTCCGGAGCCGCCTCGCGCAGCTGGCGGCTCACCGGGCCGTTCTTGTAGTTGAAGGCGGCGTCGAAGCCGTACTCCTCCACGAGCAGCTTGACCTTCTCGTCCGAGCCGGCCGAGCCGATGACGCGCGAGGCGCCCTTGAGCCGGGCGATCTGGCCGACCTGGCTGCCGACGGCACCCGCGGCGCCCGAGACGAAGACGGAGTCGCCCTCCTTGAAGGACGCGGTCCGCAGGAGCCCGGCATAGGCGGTCAGGCCGGTCATGCCCAGCACACCGAGGTACGTGCTCAGCGGGGCAGCGTCCGGGTCCACCTTGACGGCCTGCTTGGCGTCGACGACGGCGAACTCGCGCCAGCCGAAGAAGTGCAGCACGTGGTCCCCGACGGCGATGCCCTCGGCGTTCGAGGCGACGACCTCGCCTACCGCACCGCCCTGCATGACCTTGCCGAGCTCGAACGGGGCGACGTACGACTTGGCGTCGCTCATGCGGCCGCGCATGTACGGGTCCACGGAGACGAACTTGTTCCGTACGAGGACCTGCCCGTCCGCCGGCTGCCGGATCTCGGCCTCGACCAGGGCGAAGTCCTCCGGCTTGGGCCATCCCACCGGGCGGCTGACCAGGTGCCATTCACGGCTGACGGCGGGAAGCTGGGACGTGTCGGACATGGGGTCGCCTCTCTGGGGACGGGAGCTCGGGCACCGGCTCGACGACCGGCTCAATACTTCACTATCTGAAACAACAATGCTCCTGAATATTTCATGATGTCAAGTAACCGGGTAACCTGGAGCGCATGTCCCCGCAGAAGCCCCGCCCCGACACCCTGACCCTCGAGGTCGTCGAACTCATCGGCAGCGTGGTGGCCCGCTATCACGAGGAGTACGAGGAGGCGGCCGCCGAGCACGCCCTCACGGGCGCGCAGGCGCGGCTGCTCAGCCTGCTCTCCATGCAGCCGCTTCCCATGCGGCGGCTCGCCCAGCAGCTGAAGTGCGAGCCGTCGAACGTGACGGGGATCGTGGACCGGCTGGAGGCCCGGGGCCTGGTCGAGCGGCGGCCCGACCCCGCCGACCGCCGGGTCAAGCTCGCCGCCCCCACGGAGGAGGGCCGCCGTATCGCCCACGGGCTGCGCGACTCGCTGAACTTCGCCCGCGAGCCGCTGGCCGGCCTCTCCCGGGAGGAGCGGCTGTCCCTGCGGGACCTCTTGCAGCGGATGCTCGACGCGTAGCCGCGCACAGGGAGTCGGCAGCTGCGGCCCGCCCGTCGGCGGCGAGGGTGCGCACGACTTACGCGGCCGCGGCGGAACGCGATCCCGGCCTCAGGCGTCACAGGTGTGTGAACGACTCCACAGGAATCCGTCCGGTCCGCACGGCCGCCGCCGTCGTGACCGCCGCCGCCCTCACTCTGGCCGCGACGGCCTGCGGCACCTCGACGGGCGGCCCGTCGGCCGAGGCCTCGCCGTCCGGTACGGCCGCACCGTCCGCCACGTCCTCTCCGTCCGCGTCGAAGGACGACGTGCCGTCCGGCACACCGGTGCTCCAGGTCCGCGACGGAGGCGGCCTCCTCCCCGCGTCCCCGGCGAGGACCCCGCGCCTCTCGCTCTACGAGGACGGCACCCTGATCACCTCGGAGGGGCGGTCCCAGCTGCCCGCTCCCCGGGTCGCCCACCTCTCCCGCGCCGAGGTGCGGAGCGTCGTGCAGGCGGCCCGTGACGCGGAGCTCACGCGCGGCGGCACGCTGGGCCCGAACCCGCCGCCGGACGGGCCGACCACGTCGTACGTGTTCGACGGGACGCTCACGACGACGCGGGCGCCGGAACTGCGCGACTGCTCGTCACTGCGGAAGCTGTGCGCTCTGGACACCCGTCTCGACGCGCTCGCCGAACCCTCCGTGCCGTACGCCTCCACGGTCCTCGCGGCCGTCTTCCGCGAGACCGCCCCGGGCCGGTCCTCCGACGCCGCCGACTGGCCGCTGGGGAAGCTTTCCGGCGCGGGCGATTCGACCCGGGCCGGGCGGTGCCTGCTGACGCGCGGCAAGGACAGGGAGCGGGTCGAGCGGGCGGCCCGTACGGCGAAGTCGGGCGCCTGGACCGACGGCACGGCGACCTACCAGGTGACGCTGCGCCCGCTGCTGCCCGGCGAGCGGGACTGCACGGACGTCGTGGCGTCGTAGCCGACGACGCTCCGCACCCGGTGCGCGACCGCCCTCAGGTACGCGACCGCCCTGAGATGCACGACCGCACAAGTGGCCGCACGAACCTCAGGTGCACCCTCGCAGAAGTGGTCGCACGACGAACCTCAGGTGCACCACCACAGAAAGCGGTCGCACGATCCGGTGGACGACGGCGTGGGGGTGGGGTCCGCCGAGGTGGGGTCCGCGGACGGGGGCTGGGACGTCTGGGGCGGCGGCGTGGCGGCGGGCGCCGAGGTCGCGCTGCTGGGAGACGTGCCCGTGGACGCCGACTGCTCGTCCGTGTCCTTCTTGTCGTGGTGCTTCTTCTTGCCCTTGGCGGACTCGGAGGCCGAGGGGGACGCGGAGGCGTCCGGCGACTCGGAGGCCGAGGCGCCGGCGGCGCCCGCCGTGCCACCACCCGGCGAGGACGTCTTGTCCGCGGAGTCCGCGCCGCCGTCGACCGACTCGTTGTCGGCCGTGGCCGCGTTGGGCGTGAAGCCGGGCGCGTCGATACCCAGCTCGGCGAGGCTCAGCCCGCCGGCCGCGAGCAGCAGCCCGGCACCGACCAGCAGGGCCCGGCGACGGCGGCGCCGGTGCGCAGCCGCCTTGCGGTCGCGCCGGCTCGACCTCCCGCTGCCTCCGCCGCGTCCGCCGCCTCCGCCACGGCCGTGCCGACGGGCCGCGGCGCGCCCCGGGCGCTCTTCCTCGTCCTCGTGCGGTCCCTCGGCGTCCGGTTGCGGACGCGTGTCGAGTTCGTCGGAGTGCGCTCGGCTCTCTTCGGCCGGCGCACCGCACCCTGGGCAGGCGAGGGCGCCGTTGAGGTGCCTGCGGCACGGGTGGCAGTAGTCCATGACGCGGGAAGACTAGGTTCCGCACAGGTCACGTTCCTAGTCACAGCTGTGAAAGTTGTGTGGGGAAGCGCGCGTTCCGGCCCGCTCTCCCCCGCTGTCACTCACCTGTGCGCATGACGAGCTCGGCATACCGCCGAAATCCGTCGCCCGTCATCGCGCCCGACCCATTGACACCCCCGGGGCCGCCTCCTTACTGTCACGCCAACATTTCGAACGTGTGACGAAATTTCGAACAGAGCCGAAGAGCAACAAGGGGGCAACCGCCGTGCGCATCACGGGAATCAGCACGCACGTGGTCGGAACGCCGTGGCGCAATCTGACGTATGTCCAGGTGCACACCGACGAAGGGCTCACCGGAGTCGGCGAGACCCGGATGCTGGGGCACACCGACGCGCTGATCGGCTATCTGCGCGAGGCCGAGGCCAACCACGTCCTCGGTTCCGACCCCTTCGCCGTCGAGGACCTCGTGCGGCGCATGAAGTACGGCGACTACGGGCGGGCCGGCGAGATCGTGATGTCCGGGATCGCCGTGATCGAAATGGCGTGCTGGGACATCAAGGGCAAGGCGCTGGGTGTGCCGGTGTGGCAGCTGCTCGGCGGCCGGGTCACCGACCGGGTCAAGGCGTACGCCAACGGCTGGTACACCACCGAGCGCACCCCTGAGGCGTACCACAAGGCGGCTCAGGAGGTCGTCGCCCGCGGTTACCTGGCGCTGAAGATCGACCCCTTCGGGACCGGTCACTTCGAACTCGACCACGAGCAGAGCCTGTACGCGGTCTCCCTCATCGAGGCCGTGCGCGACGCCATCGGGCCGGGGACCGAGCTGATGCTGGAGATGCACGGCCGCTTCTCGCCCGCCACCGCCGTCCGCCTCGCCCGTGAGCTGGCCCCCTTCGAGCCGGCCTGGCTGGAGGAGCCGGTCCCGCCGGAGAACCTGAAGGCGCTGGAGAAGGTGGCCGCCAAGGTCGACATCCCGCTCGCGACCGGTGAACGCATCCACGACCGCATCGAGTTCCGCGAGCTGTTCGAGAGCCAGGCCGTCGACATCATCCAGCCCGACGTGGGCCACATCGGCGGCATCTGGGAGACCCGGAAGCTGGCAGCCACTGCCGAGACCCACTACATGCTGGTCGCCCCGCACAACGTGGGCGGTCCGGTCCTGACCGCCGCCTCGCTCCAAGTGGGCTTCACCGCACCGAACTTCAAGATCCTGGAGCACTTCAACGACTTCGCGGACGCGGAGATCAAGAAGGTCGTGAAGGGCGCGCCCGAGGTAGTCGACGGCTACTTCCAGCTGTCGGACGCGCCCGGTCTCGGCGTGGAGCTGGACGTCGACGCGGCAGCCGAATTCCCGCAGCAGCAGGCCCGGTTCGACCTGTGGGCGGACGGCTGGGAGCAGCGCAGGCCCAAGGGGGCGCGGTGAGCAGCGCGGTCGTCGTCGAGGCGCCCGGCGAGCACCGGATCGTCCCGCACACGCCGGTCCCGCCGACGGCCGGCGAGGCACTGGTACGCGTCCACGCGGTCGGCATCTGCGGCAGCGACCGCGAGGTCTACCAGGGCAACCGGCCCGAGGGGTACGTCCGTTACCCCCTCATTCCCGGCCACGAGTGGTCCGGGACCGTCGAGGCGGTCGGCACGGGCGTCCCCGCCCAGCTCCTCGGCCGCAAGGTCGTCGGCGAGGGCTTCCGCAACTGCCAGGTCTGCGACCGCTGCCACGCCGGCGCGACCACGCTGTGCACCGCGGGGTACGAGGAGACGGGGTTCACCCGGCCGGGCGCGATGGCCGCGACACTGACGCTCCCGGCCCGACTGCTCCATGTCCTGCCGGACGACGCCGACCTGACGGCGGCGGCCCTGCTCGAACCCGCCGCGTGCGTCGCGGCCGCCGCGCTCAAGGCGAACGCCCGCCCGGGTGAGCGGGTGGCCGTGGTGGGCACCGGGACACTGGGGATGTTCGCGGTGCAGTTCCTCGCGGCGAACTCCCCGGCCGAGCTGCTCGTGGTCGGCACGCGCCCTGAACGCGCGGCTCTGGCACGGGAGTTCGGTGCCACCGGCTTCCACACCCTGCCTGCCCCCGACCTTCCGGCCGGCTTCGACGTGGTCGTGGAGGCCGCCGGGTCCGCGTCCGCCGCGCGCACCGCCGCCGCCCTGCTCGGACGCGGCGGGCGGCTGGTCCTCACCGGCATCCCGGCACCGGGCGCCGAGGGTCTCGACCCCACCGACCTCGTCGTACGGCAGCTGGAGGTGCACACCGTGTTCGGGGCGCCGCCGGACGCCTGGGCGCACGCGGTGCGGATGTTCGGCGCCGGGCTGCTCGACCCGCTGCCGCTGGTCACCCACGAGCTGCCGCTCGACGGGTTCCCGGCGGCCATCGAGCTGGTCGGGTCCGGTGATCCGAAGGTCGGGAAGGTCCTGCTGCGCCCCTAGCGGTACGCCGGTGCGCGGCTCCTGACGCCTCGTACCGGCGTACACCCAATGACTCGAACCTCGTTCGATATATCGAACCTATTGGGCCGGGCCGAAACGCTCGAACCTCCGACATATCGAACCTATCCGGCTACTCGAACCGACCTGAACGCACCACCGACGAACGCGAAGGACAGCTCGTGACCGACGCCTCCCCTACGGCGGCCCGTCGACCCGGTGAGCAGGCGCTCGCCGCGCTCGGCCTGGGCGCGCCCGCTCTCTCCCCCGCCGACGCCTCGCTGCACACCTTCCCGGGAGGCGGCCGCTGGCGCACCGAGGTGCCGTCCGTCGAAGGCCCCGAAGCACTTGCCGTGGTCCTCAAGGAGTCCTCGCGACTCGATGTGCCGATCCACCGGATCAGCCAGGGCAGCGGTGTCTGGATGCTGACCGACGCCGAGATCACCGAGATGGTGGAGGCCACCGGTGAACGCGGCATCGAGCTCTGCCTGTTCACCGGTCCGCGCGGCACCTGGGACATCGGCGCCTCCGTGCGCACCGACTCGCGCGGCGGCGGGCTGCGCGCCCGGGGCCACGACGCGGTCGCCGGCTGTGTCGAAGACGCCGTCCGCGCCACGGAGTTGGGCGTCCAGTGCCTGCTGGTCGCCGACGAGGGTGTGCTGTGGACGCTGCACCGGGCGCGCGCCGCCGGGATCATCCCGGCCGGCACGACCCTCAAGGTCTCGGCGCTGATCGGCCCGGTCAACCCGGCCGCGTACGCCGTGTACGAGTGTCTGGGCGCCGACTCGCTCAACGTGCCCAGCGATCTGACGCTCGATCACCTCACCGAGATCCGGCGGGTGTCGGCCGCCCCCATGGACATGTACATCGAGGCCCCCGACGATCTCGGCGGCTATGTGCGGATGTACGAGGTCGCCGAGCTGATCCGGCGCGGCGCACCGCTCTATCTCAAGTTCGGCCTGTCCAGGGCCCCCGGGATCTATCCGTACGGCACCCATCTGCGGGACCTGGCCCTGGACACCGCCCGGGAGCGGGTGCGGCGCGGCCGGCTCGCCCTGGACCTGCTCGCCCGGCACGGCGCGGACGACGGCATGGACCCGCTCGGCTCCCGGCTGCCCGGACCGCTGCGCCGCTTCTCCGCCGATGCCGCTCCCGCTGCCCCGCTCGCCCCTCATGCCCCGCTCGCCTCTCCCAACGACGAGAAGAACAAGGACTGATGACCATGCGCAACCGCAGAGCCGCCCTCGCCGCCACCGCCGCGGCCGCCTCCCTCGCCCTCACCCTGTCCGCCTGCGGGCAGAACAGCGAGGGCGGCAGCAAGAACGACAAGAAGGACGCCAAGGGCGCCACGGTCGGGATCGCCATGCCCACCAAGTCCTCCGAGCGCTGGATCGCCGACGGCGCCAACGTCGTGAAGGACCTCAGGGCGGCCGGCTACAAGACGAAGCTCGTCTACGGCGAGGACGACCCCGACACCCAGGTCTCGCAGATCGAGAACATGATCACCCAGGGGGTCGACGCGCTGGTCGTCGCCGCCATCGACAACAAGTCGCTGGACAACGTGCTCCAGCAGGCCGCCGACGCCAAGATCCCGGTGGTCTCCTACGACCGGCTCATCCTCGGCACCAAGAACGTCGACTACTACGCCTCCTTCGACAACGAGAAGGTCGGCGAGCTCCAGGGCACCTACATCCTGGAGAAGCTCGGCCTGAAGGACGGCAGCGAGAAGGGCCCGTTCCACATCGAGCTGTTCGCCGGCTCGAACGACGACAACAACACGAAGTACTTCTTCGGCGGCGCGATGAAGGTCCTGCAGCCCTACATCGACGACAAGAAGCTCGTCGTCGGGTCCGGCCAGACCAAGCTGAACCAGGTCACCACGCTGCGCTGGGACGGCGGCACCGCGCAGAAGCGCATGGACGACCTGCTCACCTCGACGTACTCCAAGGAGCGGGTCGACGCGGTGCTCTCGCCGTACGACGGCATCTCCATCGGCATCCTCTCGGCGCTGAAGTCGGACGACTACGGCTCCAAGAGCAAGCCGCTGCCGATCGTCACCGGGCAGGACGCCGAGGTCGCCTCGGTGAAGTCGATCATCGCGGGCGAGCAGACCCAGACCGTCTACAAGGACATCCGCAAGCTCGCCGAGGTCGCCACCAACATGGTCGACGCCTCACTCAAGGGCAAGAAGCCGGAGATCAACGACACCAAGACGTACGACAACGGCGAGAAGGTCGTCCCCGCCTATCTGCTGCAGCCGGTGAGCGTCGACAGGAGCAACTACCAGAAGGAGCTCGTCGACTCCGGATACCTCAAGGCGAGCGAACTCAACTGACCGCCGGTCCACGGAGATTGGAAGGCACGACCATGGCGGGACCCGTCCTGGAAATGCGCTCGATCGTCAAGACCTTTCCCGGCGTCAAGGCGCTGTCGGACGTCTCCCTGAGCGTCCGCCCGGGCGAGGTCCACGCCGTCTGCGGGGAGAACGGCGCCGGGAAGTCGACCCTCATGAAGGTTCTCTCCGGCGTCCACCCGCACGGCAGTTACCAGGGGGAGGTCCTCTTCGAGGGGGAGACCTGCCGCTTCAAGGACATCCGGGCGAGCGAGCAGCACGGCATCGTGATCATTCACCAGGAGCTGGCGCTGGTGCCGTATCTGTCCATCGCGGAGAACATCTTCCTCGGCAACGAGCACGCCAGGCGCGGGGTCGTCAACTGGCACGACACCCTGCGGCACGCCGCCGAACTGCTGCGCCGCGTCGGCCTCGACGAGCATCCGGGGACCCGCGTCGCCGACATCGGCGTGGGCAAGCAGCAGCTCGTCGAGATCGCCAAGGCCCTGTCGAAGTCGGTGAAGCTGCTGATCCTCGACGAGCCGACAGCCGCCCTGAACGACGAGGACAGCGGCAAACTCCTCGATCTCATCCTGGAGTTGAAGGGCCAGGGCATCACTTCGATCATCATCTCCCACAAGCTGAACGAGATCGAGCGGGTCGCGGACTCGGTGACGATCCTGCGCGACGGGCGCTCCATCGAGACGCTCGACGTGCGCGCCCCGGGGACCACCGAGGAACGGATCATCAACGGCATGGTCGGGCGTGACCTCGACCACCGCTTCCCCGAGCGCACCCCGCACCGGCCGGAGGAGGGCGCCGCGCCCGCCCTGGAGATCCGGGGCTGGACCGTGCACCACCCGATCGACCAGCAGCGCAAGGTGGTCGACGACGTGACGCTCCAGGTGCGGCGCGGGGAGATCGTCGGCATCGCCGGCCTGATGGGCGCCGGCCGCACCGAGCTCGCGATGAGCGTCTTCGGGCGCTCCTACGGCCGGTACGCGGGCGGCACCGTGCTCAAGGACGGCCGGGAGATCCGCACGAAGACCGTGCCGGAGGCGGTCGCGCACGGGATCGCGTACGTCACCGAGGACCGCAAGCACTACGGCCTCAACCTCATCGACACCATCGGCCGCAACATCTCCCTCAGCGCGCTGGGGAAGGTCGCCCGGCACGGCATCGTCGACGAGCACGAGGAGCGCAAGGTCGCCGAGCGCTTCCGCAGGTCCATGAACATCAAGGCGCCGACCGTCCTCGAACCGGTGGGCCGGCTGTCGGGCGGCAACCAGCAGAAGGTCGTCCTCAGCAAGTGGATCTTCGCGGGTCCCGATGTGCTGATCCTCGACGAGCCGACCCGCGGGATCGACGTGGGCGCCAAGTTCGAGATCTACACCGTCATCGACCAACTGGCCGCCGAGGGCAAGGCGGTCGTCTTCATCTCCTCCGAGCTGCCGGAGCTGCTCGGTATGTGCGACCGCATCTACACGATGGCCGCCGGCCGGCTCACCGGTGAGGTCCCGCGCTCCGAGGCGACGCAGGAAGTGCTGATGCGGCACATGACCAAGGACAAGAGGTAGCACCCATGAGCGCCAACGTCACGGCCAAGACCCCGGCCGAAGCAACGCCCGGGGGCGGCCCCGCCGGATCCGGCCCCGGCCTGCTCGCACTGCTGCTCGACGGCATGCGCCGCAACATGCGCCAGTACGGCATGCTGATCGCCCTCGGGGTGATCGTCGCCCTGTTCGCGGTGTGGACCGGCGGGGACCTGCTGCTGCCGCGCAACGTGTCCAACCTCGTGCTGCAGAACAGCTACATCCTGATCCTGGCGATCGGCATGATGATCGTCATCATCGCGGGTCACATCGACCTGTCGGTCGGCTCGATCACCGCGTTCGTGGGCGGGGTGGCCGCGGTGCTGATGGTCCAGCACCATGTGCCCTGGCCGCTCGCGGTGGTGCTGTGCCTGGCCGTGGGGGCCGCCGCGGGTGCGGCGCAGGGCTTCATGGTCGCCTACCTGGGCATGCCGTCGTTCATCGTGACGCTGGCCGGCATGCTGATCTTCCGCGGGCTGACCGAGGTGTTCCTCAAGGGCCAGACCCTCGGCCCGTTCCCCAAGGGCCTGCAGAAGGCCGCCAACGGCTTCCTGCCCGAGGTCGGCCCGGCCACCAACTACCACAACCTCACCCTGCTGCTCGGCCTCGCCCTGATCGGGTTCGTGATCCGGCGGGAGGTGCGGGACCGCAGGCGGCAGTCGGAGTACGCCCTCGAGGTGCTGCCCGCCAACCTGTTCGCGGTGAAGCTGGCCCTGCTGTGCGCGGCGATCATCGCCCTCACCATGGAGCTCGGCAGCTACAAGGGCGCCCCGGTCGTCCTGCTGATCCTGGCCGTGCTGCTCGTCGGGTTCGGCTACGTCATGCGCAACGTGGTCGTCGGGCGCCATGTGTACGCGATCGGCGGCAACCTGCCCGCCGCCCGGCTGTCCGGCATCCGGGACAGGAAGGTCACGTTCCTGGTCTTCCTCAACATGGGGATGATGGCCGCCCTCGCGGGCCTGGTCTTCGCGGCCCGGTTCAACGGGGCCTCGCCGAAGGCGGGCGTCAACTTCGAACTCGAGGCCATCGCCGCGTCGTTCATCGGCGGCGCCTCGATGAGCGGCGGCGTCGGCACGATCCTCGGCGCCATCATCGGCGGCCTGGTCCTCGGCGTGCTCAACAACGGCATGAACCTCGTCGGCGTCGGCACCGACTGGCAGGGGGTCATCAAGGGCCTCGTGCTGCTGGCGGCGGTTGGCTTCGACGTGTGGAACAAGCGCAAGGTCGGTTCGTAAGTCCTCCGTACGGGGGCCGCCCGGGCCCCCGCACCCGTCTCAGGAGCCGCACACATGGAAACAAGCAGACGCACTGTGATCACGGCGGCGGCCGCCGCGGGGCTCACCGCCGCCACGGCGGGCACCGCCCGCGCCACGGATCGCCGGACGCCCGTCAGGGAACTCTTCGGCCGACTCGCCGACGGCACGAAGGTCCATCGCTGGTCGCTGGAGAACGGCGGCACCCGCCTGAAGGTCCTGTCGTACGGCGGCATCGTCCAGTCCCTGGAGATCCCCGACCGGCACGGCCGCTACCGCAACGTCTCCCTCGGCTTCGGCACCATCGAGGAGTACGTCGCCTCCAGCCCCTACTTCGGCGCGCTCATCGGCCGGTACGGCAACCGCATCGGAAAGGGCAGGTTCACGCTGGACGGGAAGACGTACCAACTCTCCGTCAACGACGGGGAGAACAGCCTGCACGGCGGCGCCCGGGGCTTCGACAAGCGCGTCTGGGACGTCGAGGGCTTCACCGCGGGGCCGGACGTGGGCCTCGTCCTGCGCTACACCGCCCTCGACGGCGAGATGGGCTACCCCGGCACGCTCCGGGTGAAGGTCACCTACACCCTCACCCGGCACGGGGACTGGCGCGTCGACTACGCGGCCACCACCGACAGGGCGACCGTCGTCAACCTCACCAGTCACGTCTACTGGAACCTGGCGGGCGAGGGCAGCGGCTCGGTGTACGACCACGAGCTGAGGATCGCCGCGTCCCGCTACACGCCGGTCGACGCGGGCCTGATCCCCACCGGTGAACTGGCCGCGGTCGCCGGCACCCCGTTCGACTTCCGGCGCCCGAAGACCGTCGGCGCCGACATCCGGGAGGCGAACCAGCAGCTCCTGTACGGCAAGGGCATCGACCACAACTGGGCGCTGGACAAGGGCATCACGGCCCGGCCCGAACCCGTCGCGGCCCTGCGCGACCCGTCCTCCGGCCGCACCCTGAGGATCGCGACGACCGAGCCGGGACTGCAGTTCTACTCCGGCAACTTCCTGGACGGCACGCTCGTGGGCACAGGCGGTCACATCTACCGGCAGGGCGACGCGCTCTGCCTGGAGACCCAGCACTTCCCGGACTCGCCCAACCAGCCGTCCTTCCCGTCGACGGTGCTGCGGCCCGGTGCGACATACCGGACGACGACGGTGCATTCGTTCGGCAGCTGACGGCCCCGGAGTCGCACGGGTTGCCTCGGGTGCCGAACTCTCACCTCATTCACACGAGTTGAACAGCGTCACCTCCGTAGCCGTATGTAAGGGCGGCCCGTGCTCCCCCGCACGGGCCACCCACAGCCGGAGGACCCGTCCTCCCCAGCGGGCCCGCCCCTACGGAGGTTCCATGGCCGACAACGTCACCTCGCTGTTTCGCGGCACGGCGGCGCACAGCCCCTCGATGGCTGCGCTGACGCGTGAAAGCGATGGGGCCGGCCCGGTCGACTTCTGCATTCCGTGCAACCCGTACTTCCCCACACCGGCCATGTTCGACGATCTGGCCGGCCGGCTGCGCGAGATCATCACGTACTACCCGAGCAGCGCCGACACCATCACGGCCGAGCTGTGCAGCCTGCTCCAACTCCCCCCGCAGTGCGTGGCGATGGGCAACGGCTCGACCGAACTGATCACCTGGATCGACCACCTGCTGGTCCGGGAGTCGCTCGCCATTCCCGTCCCCACGTTCGGCCGCTGGACCGACCAGCCGATGGAGACCGGCAAGCGGGTCGACATGTTCCCGCTCCAGGAGTCCAGCGGTTTCGCCCTGGACCCTGCGCAGTACATCCAGTTCATCCGCGCCCGCGGCACCCGCGTCGCCGTCATCTGCAACCCGAACAACCCGGACGGCGGCTTCCTCGGCCGCCGGACGCTCGTCTCCTTCATGGACTCGCTCCAGGACGTGGACCTGATCGTCATCGACGAGTCGTTCCTGGAGTTCGCCGACGCGGAGAGCGAGCCGAGCGTCGTCGAGGAGGCGATCCTGCGCCCGAACGTCATCGTGCTGCGCAGCCTCGGCAAGAACTTCGGGCTGCACGGGATCCGCTTCGGGTACCTCGTCGCCAACCCGAGCCTGGCCGGCAGGATACGGGCCGCGCTGCCCAAGTGGAACCTCAACTCCTTCGCGGAGACCGTGGTGTTCATGCTCAAGGAGCACGGCGCGGAGTACCTGCAGAGCTTGCAGCAGGTGCGCCGCGACCGGCTCGACATGGCCGGCCAGCTGGCCCAGCTGCCCGGGCTGACGGTCTACCCGTCCCAGGGGAACTTCCTCTTCGTGCGCCTCCCCGTGGGCGCCGAGGGCACCGTGGTCCGGGACCGGCTCCTCACCGAACACCGGATCCTGGTCCGCGAGTGCGGCAACAAGATCGGTTCGTCCAGCCGCTTCCTGCGGCTCGTGGTGCGCCCCCAGGTCGACGTCCGTCGCCTGGTGTCCGGCCTGGAACAGGTGCTCTACGGGACCAGGAGGGGAGCCGCCGTGCCCGAGCTGGGCACCGGGACCAGCTACAGCTCGGGTACGGCGGCGGTGGACCGGCTGGTCAGCGCCACGAACGGCGCGGGGATCGCGGGACTGGCGGCGCAGGCGGGCGCGTGGCCCGGTCCGGCCCCCGTCCCGGCGCCGGCTCCCGTCCCGGTCCAGGTGCCGGCGCCGGCCGCGGCGCAGGCGTTCCCGCCGCAGGCTCCCCCGGCCTATCCGGCCCAGACCCCGGCGATGTACCCGGCTCCCGCGGCGGCGTTCCCGACGCCTGCCGCGGCGGCGTTCCCGACCACGGCCGCGGCGCGGGCCGCCAACGGGGCCATGAACGGGCTGACCGCGGCCCAGGCCAGAGGGCTCGTACCGGCCCCCTCGCCCGTCCAGGCGGCCGCCGAGTCCCAGCCGATGCCCCAGCCGCAGCCCCAGGTCGTGGGCTGGCCGGCCGCGGGCGCCGGGCGCTACAACCAGGTCGGTTAGGACAGGTCCTGGCTCCTGCCGTGCCGGGCGGCCCTCGACGGGGGCTGCCCGGGACCGGGCAGCGGCGCGAGGAGAACGGGTGGCCCGGCCGGGGTCGGGACCTAGCCGAGCTGGTCGGGACCGGATCGCGGGGACCGATGAGTTCTGGGCGCCCGGGCGGTCGTAGTGGTGTCAGCGCATCGGACGACCGGACGGACACGACACCATGACCCACGCGGACACCACTTCACCGACCGAGACCGGTCACGCGAAGGTCAACGGCCTCGAGATGTACTACGAGGTGCACGCGGGCCCGGAGGCCGCTGCCGAGCGCCCGCTGGTGCTGCTGCACGGCGGGGGGCTCACCATCGACCTGTCCTTCTCCGCCGTCCTGCCTGCCCTGGCCCGCTCCCGCCGCGTCGTGGCCGTCGAGTTCCAGGGGCACGGTCGCACCGCCGACATCGACCGCGACATCACCGTGGCGGGCCTGGCCTCGGACGTGGTGGCGCTGCTCGACGAACTCGGCATCCAGCAGGCCGACCTCTTCGGCTTCAGCCTGGGCGGGCTCACCGCGCTGGAGGTGGCGGTGCGCCACCCCGAGCGCGTCGGACGGCTGGTCCTGGGCTCCGCCCAGTTCACCCAGGACGGCTACCACGACGAGATCCGCACGGGCGACTTCACCTCGCCGCGCATGCCCGGCCAGGCCGACTTCGAGCAGATGGTCGACGCGTACGCCCGTATCGCCCCGCATCCGGAGCACTTCCAGGAGCTCCTGGCCAAGTGCACGGCAGCGGCCACGGCCTCCCTGCCGTGGACCCCGGACGATCTGCGCGGCCTGACAGCTCCCACGCTCCTCGTCATCGGTGACACCGATTTCGTGCGCATCGAGCACGCCGCCGAGATGCACCGGCTCATCCCCGGGTCGGAGCTGGCCGTTCTCCCCGCCACCACCCATATGCAGCTGACGCGGCGCACCTCCCTCCTCCTGCCGCTGCTGGACGAGTTCCTCGACGCCCGCTGAGCGCGCCGCGGGGCGGCGGCCGGGCTGCCCCGCCGCCGCGAGCGGGTGCCCCTGGCGCCCGTACCGCGTAATCCGCCCGTGCCGGGGTCCGCATCGGGCGTTGTCGGGGGTTCCGCTGTGGACAATGGCCGCACCCGCGCCCCCCGAGGAGACTCCGTTGGTGTTGAGCAGACGTACCTTCAGCGCGATCGCCGGAACCACCGCGCTCGGCCTCTCGCTCGGTGGCAGCGGGGGCGGCGCCGTCCACGCGGCCGGCACCGCGCCCACCGGACCCGCGCCCGGCCCGCCGACGGCGGACGGACGGACCCACACCGTCGGCTTCGACCAGTACTCCCTGCTCATCGACGGCAGACGCCTGGTGCTGTGGTCCGGCGAGGTGCACCCCTTCCGGCTGCCGAGCCCCTCGCTGTGGCGGGACGTCCTGCAGAAGCTGCGCGCCCACGGCTACAACGCCATCAGCATCTACGTGTCCTGGAACTTCCACTCCCCCGCGCCCGGCGCCTACGACTTCACGGGCGTGCGCGACCTGGACCTGTTCCTGCGCACGGCCGCCGAGACCGGGCTGTACGTCATCCTGCGGCCGGGCCCGTACATCAACGCCGAGATCGACGCGGGCGGCTTCCCGGGCTGGCTCACCGTCACCAAGGGCACCGCCCGGACCGCCGACCCCACATATCTGAAGTACGCCGACGAGTGGCTGACCGAGGTGGACCGGATCGCCACCCGCCACCTCTACACCCGGGGCGACGGCACGATCGTCCTCTACCAGCTGGAGAACGAGTACGCGGACCACGTCACCGCGCCCGCCGGCCGCGACTACATGGCCCATCTGTACGCGAAGGTCCGCGCCGACGGCGTCGACGTCCCGCTCTTCCACAACGACAAGGGCCGGAACGGCTATTGGGCCCCCGGCACCTTCGACACGGGCCGGGAGAAGGGGGGTTACCTGTACGGCTTCGACGGCTATCCGTCACCGTCCGCACCCCCACCCGACTGGGGCTACTTCGGCGTCGGCGGCACGAAGGGCGGCTCGACCGCCAGCCCCGCAACGCCGGGGCTGCTGGCCGAGTTCGGGGGCGGCTGGTTCGATCCGTGGGGCGGGGCGGAGTTCGGCGGCAAGGGGTACGCGGAGTCGGCCCGGACCCGGGACGCGGCGTACGAGCGGCGTTTCTACCTCACCAACCTCGCCAACGGCATCAAGATCCACAACGTCTACATGACCTTCGGCGGCACGTCCTGGGGCTGGCTGCCCGCACCGGTCGTCTACACGTCGTACGACTACGGGGCCGCCCTCGACGAGGCACGGCAGCCGACCCCCAAACTGGTCCCGATGCACCAGCTCGGGCAGCTCCTGCACTGCCTGCCCGACCTGGCCAAGCTGGACCGGGCCGAGGACATCGCGCTCGGCGGGGCGGACGACGAGGCGGACGGGGGCGCCGGGATCAGGGCGTACCACCTGGTCAACCCGGACACCAAGGCGCACTTCTACGTCCTGCGCAACGACACGCCCGACGAGATCACCGCCTCGGTCCCGCTCGCGGGGGCGAGCGGGCCGGTCCCCGTCTCGGTTCCCGGCCTCGACGCGCGGCTGCTCGCCGCCGGCTTCGCCTTCGGGCGGCGCACGGTGCGGTACTCCACCGCACAGCCCATGCTGTGGCTCACCGCCGGACGCCGGGACATCGCGGTGTTCACGGGCCGGCCGGGAGACCCGACGGAGACCGTGCTGGAGTACGCGAGCGAGCCGGCGGTCACCGTCCTGGACGGGGAAGTGAAGTACGAGTACGACGACGGCGTCCTGCGGGTGGAGGCCGAACTCGACGGTCTGGTACGGGTGTTGGTGGAGGGCGGCGGTTCGTCCACGCCGCTGCTGCTGCTCCTCGCCGACGACGAGGCGTCCGCCCGGCTGTGGCGTCACGACACCCCGTCCGGCCCCGTCCTGGTGCACGGGCCCGCGCTGCTGCGCACCGCCGCCCTGCGGGGCGCGACCGTACGGCTCACCGGGGACACGGTCGAGGACACGGACCTGGAGGTCTGGGCACCGCGTGGGGTGCGCGAAGTCGTCTGGAACAACGGCACGTCGAGATGCCGGACCACCACCTCCGGAAGCCTGCGCACCGAGCAGCGGCTGCCCGGCGTCGGCCCGGTGGCACTGCCCGCCCTCACCCACTGGCGCCACCGGCTCGAGAACCCCGAGTCGGAGCCCGGCTTCGACGACTCGTCCTGGCCGGCCGCCGAGAAGACGACGTCCCACAGCACGACCCCGGTGCCCGCCGGACAGCCCGTCCTCTTCAGCGACGACTACGGCTTCCACTACGGGGACGTCTGGTACCGGGGCCGCTTCGAGGCGGCGGCCGGTGCGACAGCGGTGTCCCTCGCCTATGTCGCCGGTACGCAGGGGCTGTTGATGGCGTGGCTGGACGGCAGACCGCTCGGCACGCACCGGATGCCGGTCCCGGACGCCAAGACCGTCCGGCAGGGCACCTGGACCGCGACCGCGACCTTCCCCGTCGAGGTGCGCACGCCGGGACCGCACGTGCTCTCCGTGCTCGTCCGCCGGATGCAGCACGACCAGGACGGCAAGGCGAACGACACCCACAAGGCGGCCCGCGGCCTGACCGCCGTCACCTTCAACGGGGCTTCTCCCGGACTGAGTTGGCGCCTCCAGGGCGAGACGGGCACCGACCCGGTGCGCGGCCCCCTCAACAACGGAGGTCTGTACGGGGAGCGCAACGGCTGGCATCTGCCGGGCTTCGCGGACGGCGACTGGGACCTGGTGGACTTCCCGCGCGCGGACCGGCGGCAGGGTGTCTCCTGGTACCGGACGGGCTTCCGGCTGAACGTGGACTCGGGGGTGGACGCCTCGATCGGTCTCACCTTCGCCGACGACCCGGCCCGCGCGTACCGCGTCCAGATCTTCCTCAACGGCTGGAACATGGGGCAGTACATCAACGACGTCGGCCCCCAGCACACCTTCGTCCTGCCGAACGGGGTGCTGCGCACCCGGGGTGCCAACACCCTCGCCCTGGCCGTCCTGTCCGACGGCACCACACCGTCGGGTCCGGGCGAGGTGACGCTGACCCTGCTGGGCAGCGCGGCCGGAGGGGTTCCGGTGACCCCGGCGGACTCCCCGGGGCGGGCGTCCAAACGCGGGCGCGCGTCCTGAGCCTCGCCGTGGCCGCGCCGGGGAAGGCCGGCGCGGTCGGCCGCTATCCGGCGAAGGGAGGCTGGGGCAGTCCCTTGCCCGCGCCGGGCACCACGAGCAACGAGCCCGACATCGGGTGCGGCGCGTCAAGTCCCGTACGGGCCGTGGTGATGTACAGGTCGGTGAGTCCTGCGCCGCCGAACGCGCAGGCCGTGGGGCGGCGCACCGGGAGCTCGATCACGCGGTCGAGGTCGCCGTCCGGGGTGTAGCGGCGGACCGCTCCGCCGTCCCACAGGGCCACCCAGACACAGCCGTCGGCGTCGACGGTGAGCCCGTCGGGGAAGCCGGCGTCGACGACCGCCAACGGCCTTCGCCCGGAGGGCTGTTGGCCGTCGAAGTCGAAGACGTCGATCCGCCGGGTCGGCGAGTCGACGTAGTAGAGGAGTCGTCCGTCGGGACTCCAGCCCGTGCCGTTGCTGACGGCGACGTCGTCGAGGACCGTGCGGGTCCCGCCGTCCGGCGCGATCCGGGACAGCGTGCCGCCGCCCGGCGCCTCGTCGTAGCGCATGGTGCCGGCCCACAACGTGCCGTCGGGCGCGACCGCCGCGTCGTTGCCCCGGCGGCCGGGGACGGGCTCGCGGTGCAGCCACCGGAAGCCACCGGCCGCGCCCTGTGGTCCGTAGAGCCCCACGCCGTCGCGGAGGTTGACGACCAGACCGCCGCCCGCCCGGGGTTTCGCCGCGCCCACGTGCTGCTCGGTGACCATGACGGTGCGGCGCCCGGAGACCGGGTCGTAGGTGTGCACCCGGGAGCCGAGGATGTCCACCCAGATCAGCCGCTGCCCGGCCGCGTCCCAGGTGGGCCCCTCGCCGAGCGACGCGGCCGCGTGGACCGCGACCTCGACGGCCGTCATCCCACGCTCCGGTACCCGAGCCGCTCGGACAGCTCGGCGGCGCCCTTGGCGGCCAGCTGCTCCAGCTCGACCCGGCGCTCATCGCTCCAGCGGATCATCGGTACGGAGATGGAGAGGGCGGCGACGACCTGTCCCGTGCGGTCGCGGACCGGGGCGGCGACGCAGCTGACGTCCGGGTTGGACTCACGGCTCTCCACGGCGAGGCCGCGCCGGCGGATCTCGGTGAGGGCCTCACGCAGGGCGGCCGGCTCGGTGATGCTGTTCGGCGTCATCGCGGCCAGCCGGGCGTTGTCGGGGATGCGGGAGGCCAGCTCCGGCTCGGGGAGCGAGGCGAGCAGCATCTTGCCGACGGAGGTGCAGTGCGCGGGCAGCCGGCGCCCGGCCGCGGACACCATGCGCACGGCGTGCGTGGAGTCCACCTTGGCGATGTAGATGACGTCGGTGCCTTCGAGGATGGCCACGTGCACGGTCTCGTCGCAGGTCTCGGCGACCGACCGGGCGACCTGCTGCCCCTCGGCGGCGAGGTCCAGCTGCTCGGCGTACCGGCTGCCGAGCTGGTACGGCCGCACGCCGAGCCGGTAGCGTCCGGGCTGGCCCGGCACCTGCACGATGTACGACCGCGCGGCGAGCGTGGTGACCAGCTCGTGCACGGTGGTGCGCGGGAGCTGGAGCCGGCGCACGATGTCGGGAGCGGAGAGCGTGCCGTCCCCGTCGAGGAAGAGCTCCAGTATGTCGAGAGCGCGAGTCACGGCAGGTACGAGGCGTCCCACGAGCGGCCCCTCCCTTTGTTCGAAATTTCAACAGGCGATCGGGATGACGAACACAGGCTAGTCATAGTGGGCTTGGCCGGGCAATGGGCGGGTGCCCGCACGGCCGCCCGCAGGGTCGGGTGGGCGGCCGGAAACCGACGGCAGGGCAGCGTCGGGTGCCTGGCGACCGGATGCCTGATGGGCGGGTCCGGCGGTGGGCAGGGGCGCCCGCGCAAGGCCCCGGCCGGACGTCAGCGGCGCGGGCGAGGGTCGCCGAGCTCGCCGCGGAGGCGCTGCGCCCGCAGCACCAGCTCCAGCTCGAACCGCCGGTCCGGATCGTCGACCTCGTCGCCCCACAGCTCCCGGATCTGCCGGAGGCGGTAGCGGACGGTCTGCGGATGGACCCCGAGCCGGGCGGCGACCTCGGGCGCGCCCCCGCGGGTTTCCAGCCAAGCGAGCAGGGTCTCCGCGAGGCGGCGGCCGTGGGTGGGGCCGCAGTGGGCGAGGGGCGCGAGGCAGCGCAGCGCGAGGTCGTCGATCAGCTCCTCGGGCTGGAGCAGGACCAGCGCCTCCGTGTGTTCCGTGCAGTGCAGCACCTCGCCGCCCGGCAGCAGCCGGCGCTCCATGAGCCGTACCGCCGCCTCCGCCCAGCGCAGCGACTTCGCCGCGTCGGCCAGCGGCACCGGCGGCCCGATCGCCCCGGCCCAGCCGGTGAGCGCGCGGTGCAGCAGCTCGGGCCGGCCGGCCGCGTCCGGTTCGGGCACGACCATGCGGGGCTGCTCGTACTCCATGTCGAGCAGCACGCTCTGGCCGACGGCGGGGGCGACGGCCTCGCGGGCCGGGCGCAGCAGGACGCCGACGGCGACCTTGTCGGGCAGCGGCCAGCCGACCCGGGCGGCGCGTTCGATCAGCGCGTCGGCGGGGTCTCCCCGGGTGTGCTCGGCGAGGAGCAGCTCCATCAGGCGGCGCTGGAGGCGCAGGCGCTCCCCGGCCTGCCGGGCGGCGGCCTCGGCATAGCCGCGGACGGACTGGTCGACCAGTCCGTCGAGGTACTCGTAGCCCGCGTCGACGAGTTCGTACATCGCCGGTGGCGGGATGTCGACCCGCTGGCCGATCTCGGCGAAGCGGCGCCAGGCGAGCCGGACCCCCAGCCGGTAGATCGCCTGGAGCGAGTCCAGGCTGCGGCCGTTGAGACCCTCGCCCCGGCCGAACTCCTGGAAGACCTCGGGGTGGACGCGCGGGCGGCCCTCGGCGGTCTCCAGGTGCTGGACGAAGACCTCGATCGCCCGGCGGATCCCGACCAGGGCCATCGGCTCGCCGGAGTCGTCGAGCACGAGGGGCAGCTGCGGGTACTCCCGGCGGATCTCGTGCAGGATCTCCTCGGCCAGCACCGGCGCCTCGGCCATCGCGAGCGCCGCGAACTGCCGTACCTGGAGGGGCGGGACGTCGAGCCAGGCCGAGCGCACGGTGACGGCCCCCGGGCGGGAGGTCACGGTCAGCGCTCCTGAGCGGCATGCTCGTAGGTGATCAGCGGTGTGTTCGGCTGGTCCGGGGTCGCGTCGAGCAGCGCGACGATGCCGAGTGCGGCACCGACCGCGAGTACGGCGGCGGCCGCGACCGTCAGTGCGGCAGCGAGCAGTCTGGACATGCGCAGGGTCAGCCTCTCTGTCGGAGGTCGTCCCCACCCCGGTCGCCCGCACCGGCGAACCGGTGCGGTCTGTCCCACGCCGGCCCCGCCCGGCAAGTCCTCAGTCTCGACAATGCATTGACACCCCGTCAAGGGTGCGCCTACGGTTCCCGGCCCATACCGCACGTGCACTTTCCCTCCTGGTGTCGAGGCACGCGTATCACCACGTATCACCCGGTATCACGCGTCCGCCGAGCCGCCTCAAGCCTCTGGAGTGCCCGGATGCGCCGGAAAGCCTCACCCGTCTCCCTGGTCCTGCTGGGCCTGGGCACCTTCCTGCTGGTACTGGCCCCGCTGCTCGCCTGGTACGTGCAGCCACGTGCCGCCGTGAACCCCGTCGACATCGACACCACCGCCGTCTACACCGGTTCGGGCAGCGTCTTCGACGTGGACAAGGTCAAGACCGTGCCCGACCAGAAGATCACTGTGACCCAGCAGGTGCGGGGCGACGTCGCCGACAGCGAACGCAGCGGGAAGGCGGTCTGGGACGTGACGACGACGGTCGACACGGACAAGTCGCTGCCCGCGGCCGACCCCCACGACGCGCTGGAGTTCACACCCCACCGGTGGGTCACCGACCGGAGGACCAACGCGCCGGTGCACTGCTGCCAGGAGAAGCCGTACATCGAGGGCGAGGCCTACCTCAAATTCCCGTTCGACGTGCAGAAACGCGCCTACCGCTGGTGGGACAACTCCCTTGGCGCGACGGTGACGTTGAACTACCGCGGCACCAAGAAGATCCGCGGATACGAGGGCTACCGCTTCACCGGCACCGTGCCCGCGACCAGGACCGGAACCCGTCTGGTGCCGGGCGCCATCGTCGGGCAGCCGGCGCGCAGCCAGGTGCTCGCCGAGGAGTGGTACGCCAACCACCTCATCGAGCTCGTCGTGGACCAGCGGACCGGCCGGGTGATCTACGCCCAGGTCGGCCCGCGCAAGACCCTGCGCGCCCCGGACGGCAAGAAGGACGCGGCGGTGCTCCTGGACAGCCGGAAGCTGTCGTTCACCGCGGACACCCAGCAGTTCGCGGTGGACCAGGCGAAGAAGGAGAGCGGTCAACTTCGCATGGTGGGGCAGACGTTGCCCGTAGGAGCCGCTGTGCTGGGGTTCCTGCTCGCCGCCGCGGGTGTCGTTTTGGTGGTACGCGGGCGTCCACATCCCGAAACGTCCGAGTCCTCCCAGCTTCCGCTCACGATGTGATGTGGCGTCAGCTCCACAAACCCCGGAAATTGTCACCTCGGTGAGTAGCAGCATCGAACCACTGGGCGAAAACTGTCCACCCCCACCCGAGCACAGCTCCCGCACATCCCCGCTACAGCCGGCACCCGCATCCCGCACAGATCCGCAGATCCGAGAGGCCCACCCGCAGACCGAAGATCCGCGCCTGCTCCACGCCCGGCCCCCACACTGAGTTCCGCACCCTGAGACGAGTTGGAGCACCTATGCCCCAGCACGTACCTTCCTCGCTGCGTGAGGCGTTCCCGCGCTCCGCGCAGTACCCTCCGGCGCTCCCCCCACACCCGCGCCGAATCGTTTTCCTCGCCCGCCGGGACCTCGACAACCCCGCGGCGGGCGGCTCGGAACTCCTGGTCGACCGGCTCGCCGGCGGCCTGACGCAGCTCGGCCACCAGGTCACGCTGCTGTGCGGAGGTCCCACGGCCTACCGTGACTACCGGGTCGTCTCGGCGGGCAGCGACCTCGGGCACTATCTGCGCGCCCGCCCCGCCTTCCACCGCGAGGTCGGGGACTGCGACCTGCTGGTCGAGGTGTGCAACGGGATGCCGTATTTGGCACCGCTGTGGCACCGCGGCCCCACGCTCTGCCTGGTCAACCACGTCCACACCGATCTGTGGCGGATGCGCTTCGGCGGTGCGCTGGCACCCGCCGCGCGGATCGGCCGAAGACTCGAACACTGGGCGCTGACCGGCGCCCGGCGCCGCAATCTGGTGGTCGCCGTCTCCCCGTCGACGGCCCACGCCCTGCGCGCGATCGGGGTCGAGCGGGACCGGATCCGGGTCGTGCACAACGGGGTCGAGGAGCCGGGGCCGCGCGCCGCGCGCTCGCCCGAGCCGCTGTTCCTGGCGATGGGACGGCTCGTCGAGTACAAGCGGATCGATCTGCTGCTGCGGCTGTGGGAGCGGGTGCGCCCGGTCACCGGCGGCCGGCTGGTGATCATCGGCGACGGTCCGGAGCGGGAACGGCTGGAACAACTCGCGGGCCCCGGTGTGGAGTTCACGGGTCATGTCTCCGAGGCCGAGAAGCACCGGCTGCTGTGTGCCGCCTGGTTGCTGCTGCACCCTTCCGCCGTCGAGGGCTGGGGCCTGGTGGTCACGGAGGCGGCGGCCCGCGAGACCCCGGCGATCGCCTTCGACGTACCCGGTCTGCGCGACTCCGTGGTGGACGGCGAGACGGGCGTGCTGGCCCGCGGCGAGTCCTCCTTCGCGGCGGCCTGGTGCACCCTCGCGCTCAGCGGCCACCGCCGCACGCTGATGGGCAAGGCGGCCCGCGACCGCGCCGCCCAGTTCCGCTGGAACCACACGGTCCGCCAGTTCGGAGCCGTGGCCGCGGAGGCGGTGAGGGGCTGGACGCCATGAGGACCCCGAGCAGCGCGGGCCGGGCGACCCGGCCGGGCGCGGGCACCGAGCGGGGCAGAGGCGCGGGCACCGGCCTCAAGGACCCCTCCATACGCCGGTCCCTCGCCCTCTTCCGCGCCTTTCTGCACGAGCAGGAGGACCCCGAGGCCTGCTACTCGCTGCTGGCCCGGGACGCCGCCGACCAGGTCGAGGCGTACGGCGCGCTCCAGGGCCGTACCGTCGTGGACATCGGCGGCGGGGGCGGCTACTTCACCTCGGAGTTCCGCCGGCGCGGGGCGCACGCGTATCTCTTCGAGCCGGACGTACGGGAGTTGGGGCCGAAGCCGCCCGAGGGCGCCGTCGTCGCGGACGGCTATCTGCTGCCGCTGGCGGACGGGGTCGCGGACGTCTGCTTCTCCTCCAACGTCCTGGAGCACGTCGCCGATCCGGGGACCTTCCTCAGCGAGATGGTGCGGGTGACCCGGCCCGACGGGCTGATCTACGTGTCGTTCACCAACTGGCTGTCCCCGTGGGGCGGTCACGAGTGGGCGCCCTGGCACTACCTCGGCGCCGAGCGGGCACGGGCCCGCTACCGACGCCGTACCGGCAAGGACGCCAAGCACACCCTCGGCGAGAACCTCCACGCCGTGCACATCGGCAGCACTCTCCGGCAGGTACGCGCCCGCGACGACGTCACGGTCGTCTCGGCGCGCTCCCGCTACTGGCCGTTCCTCGCGTCGGCCGTGGCGAAGGTGCCGGGGCTGCGCGAGTTCGCCACTTGGAACCTCCTCCTCATCCTCCGGCGGTGTCCAGCATGACGAGCACGGTCCAGGCTCCTCCCCCGGCAGCCGTCCGCCCCACCGCGATCGCCTCCGGCCCACCGGAGGGGCCGCGGTCGAAGCGCTGGCTGCTGGGGTTCTGGGCCGTGGCGTTCGTGCTGTTCCTGGTCGTGCACCCGGGACGCACGACCTTCGACACCAAGCTCGGCGTCGCGCTCGACCCCTGGCAATTCCTTTCCGACCTGGGCCAGTTGTGGCACGACCGGGGCGGCTTCGGCGGGATCCAGGACCAGTACGTGGGCTATGCCTGGCCGATGCTGCCGTTCTACGGCCTGTGCAAGCTGGTGCATCTCCCGGTGTGGCTGGCGGAGCGGCTGTGGCTGTCGCTCGTGGTGTCCGTCGCGTTCTGGGGTGCGCTGCGGCTGGCCGAGCGGCTCCGAATAGGCAGCGGCGGCTCCCGGCTGCTCGCCGCGGTGGCGTACGCGCTGTGGCCGGTGTTCACCATCGTCGTCGGTTCGACCTCGGCCGCCGCGCTCCCGGGCGCCCTGCTGCCCTGGGTGCTGCTGCCGCTGACCAACGAGCGGTACACGGCCCGTGTCGCGGCGCTGCGCTCGGCGCTGGTCATCCCCTTCATGGGCGGGGTGAACGCGGCCGCGACCCTGGCGTCGCTGCTCCCCGTCGGCCTCTATCTCCTCTCGCGTCCGCGCGGGCCCCGGCAGCGCAAGCTGATCGCCTGGTGGGTGCCGGGAGTGATCCTGGCGACCGCCTGGTGGGTCGTCCCGCTGCTGCTGCTCGGCATCTACGGCGAGAACTTCCTGCCGTACGTGGAGACTTCGGGGACCACGACCGCCACCATGTCCGCGACCGAGACCCTGCGCGGGGCCGGCAACTGGGTCGCGTATCTGCACTTCGGTGAGGCCTGGCTGCCGGCCGGCTGGACCGTCGTCTCCTCGGTGCTGGTGATCCTCTGCTCGGCGCTCGCGGCCGGCCTCGGTCTCGCCGGTCTCGCCCGGCGGGACATGCCCGAGCGCAGATGGCTGGTCCTGACCGTGCTCACGGTCGCGCTCATCACCCTGGCGGGGTACGGCGGTTCGTTCGGCGCGCCCTTCCACGGCGTCGTGCAGGACTGGCTGAACGGCGGTCTTGTCCCCTTCCGGAACATCTACAAGTTCCAGACCGGGCTGGCGCTCGCCCTCGTGCTGGGGCTGGCCCATCTGGTGGGCGTCGCCTCCTCGGAGCGCGGGGCCCGCCGGGTCCGCGGCCGCCGGTTCGCCCCGCTGATCGCGGCCGTACTGATCGTGCCGGGGCTCGCCCTGCCGTATCTCAACGGGTCGATCCTGAACCCGGGTTCGTTCCAGGAACTCCCCAAGTACTGGCAGACCACGGCCGACTGGCTGGAGAAGTACTCCCCGGACTCCCGCGCCCTCGTCGTCCCCGCCACCGCGCACGGCATCTACACCTGGGGCTCCCCCATCGACCAGCCCCTCGACGTCCTCGCCGACTCGCGTTGGGCGCAACGGGACTACGTCCCCTTCGGTACCGCGGGCAACCGGCGCGCCATGGACGCGGTCGAGCAGGCCCTGACGACCGGCGCCGAAGTCCCCGGCCTCGCCGACTACTTGAGCCGTGCGGGCCTCTACTACGTCGTCGTCCGCAACGATCTCGATCCCGACCAGCTCGGCTACGTCCCGACCCCGACCGTGAAGCGGACCCTGGAGCAGTCCGGGTACCGGCGCGTGACCGGGTTCGGGCCGGTGATGACCGGCGGGCGGATAGCGAACGGCACCCCCCTGCAGGTCGAGGGCCTGTATCCGCGGCAGCGCGCGGTCGAGGTCTACGAGCCGGTGAGCCAGGACGTGCCACGGCCCGGACAGGCGGGGCTCACGGCGGTCGCCGACACCGCCGTCGTCTCGGGCGGCCCCGAGGCGCTGCTGCCGCTGTCCGCCGACCCGGCGCTGCGCGGCCGGGCCACCGTGCTGACCGGCGACAACCACCCCGGTCTCGGCACGCCCGAGATCCAGGTGACCGGCGACGGGCTGCGACGGGCCGACACCCGTTTCGGGCTGGTCAACGCCAACACCTCGTACACGTACACCCGCGACCAGCGCAATGACAGCGACGCCGTGCAGGATCCGGGCGAGGGGCCGCACCAGATCCTGCCGGTGACGGGCACCGGGCATCAGACGGTGGCCGAGCTGCGCGGCGCCCGCTCGGTGACCGCCTCCTCCACCGGCAACTGGCTGTTCTACCTGCCCCAGTACGACCCGGTGAACGCCTTCGACGGCAACCCTGGCACCGCGTGGGCGGAGGGTGCGGCGGGCTCGGCGGACGGGCAGTGGCTGCGGATCGGGTTCACCGGCTCCGTGGACGTGCCGTCGTCGTTCAAGGTGACCCCGCTCCCGCAGGACGGGGTGCGCTCGGCGCCGACCCGGGTGCGGGTGGAGACGGAGAAGGGCTCCGTCACCAGCTATCTCCAGCCCAACGGCATGACCCAGCGCATCAAGGCCCGCGCGGGGTCGTCGAGTTGGCTGAAGATCACGATCGTCGACTCCACCGAGCGGCACTCCGGCCTGACCGGCGCGGGCTTCTCCGAGATCGACCTGCCGGACGTCCAGGTGACCCGTCTGCTGCGGCTCCCGACGGATGCCGCGGACTCGGACGCCTCCGCCGGCATCGTCTCGCTGCACCGCACCGCCGACCCCACCGGACTCTCCCCGACGGGCACCGAGGCGGGCCTGCACCGCCGCTTCACGACCTCGGCGGCGGGGGCGTACGAGGTGAAGGCGAGCGCGGTCCCGGTGCCCGGTGAGGAGCTCGACAAGCTGCTCTACGAGGTCGCGCCCGAGCAGCAGAGCCGGATCGTCGCGACGGCGGACTCCACGGCGCAGCTCGGCTCCGGCCTGTCGGCGCGCAATCTCACGGACGGCGACCTGACGACGGCCTGGATCGCCGGGGACCGGCCGACGATCCATCTGAGCTGGCCGGACAAACAGCCGGTCGGCTCGATCGTGCTGGCCCCGGCCGGCGGCCTCTCCACCCGGCCGACGAAGATCAGCATCAGCTCCCCGGACGGCGCGGCGATCGTCGGGGTCGACGAGAACGGCTGGGCGCGCTTCGACCCCATCACCACCGACCACCTCGACATCACCGTCACCGAGACTGCGCCCCTGACGGTCCACAACCCGGTCGCGGACGACGATCTGCAGCTTCCGGTCGGACTGACGGAGGCGTACATCCCGGCCCTCGACCAGTACCGCACCCCGCAGCCCTCCCCGTCCCGGACGTTCTCGCTCCCGTGCGGGAAGGGACCGACCCTCGCAGTCGACGGCAAGCTCTACGAGACCAGCGCGAAGGGGACCGTACGGGATCTGGTCGACCGCCGGGCCATCGACCTGACGCTCTGCCAGAAAGGCGCCTCGAACGCCTCCTTGGGGCTCGGGACCGGCTCGCACCGGGTGGAGGCCGGTGACGCGGGGCCGCTGACGGTGACGGACGTGACGCTGACGAACGGCACGGTCGCCGAGCCCGCCACCGCCGGACGCGACCTTCGGATACGCGACTGGCTGGGCGACCGCCGGGAGGTGAGCGTCGGCTCGGGCGCGGCCTCGTACCTGACGACGTACGAGAACTTCAACGACGGCTGGCAGGCCACCCTGGACGGCAAGAAGCTCACGCCGGTCCGGCTCGACGGCTGGCAGCAGGGCTGGCGGATCCCGTCCGGTGCGGGCGGCACGGTCAAGCTGTCGTACGAGCCGTCGACCACGTACGAGGCCGGGCTGATCGGCGGCGGGGTCGGGATCCTGGTCCTCGTCGGACTCGTGCTGTGGCGGCGGCGCTCGCCCAACCCCGACGAGCCGCAGCCGGTGCCGCCGAACCCGGGGCCCTGGCTGGGCCTGGTGGCGCTGACCCTGGTGGGCGTCGTCATCGCCGGGTTCTTCGCCCTGCTGGTCCCGTTGCTGGCGCTGCTCGCACGCAAGCGGCACACCCTGCTCGTGCCGATCGCCTTCCTCGCCCTCGCGGGGGCGGGGATCGCGGCGGCTACCGGGGCCGGGTCGCCGGCCGCGGAGGACTCGGGAGCGTTCGGGCCGGTGGCTCAACTCCTGGCGCTGATCGGCCTGTTCGCGGGTCTGGTGAGCGTGCGGGAGCCCACGCCCGGCGCGGCGGGGTCGACCCTGCGGTGGCGGACGGCGCCCGGCGCGGCGGCGCCCCCGGGAGCGGAGGCCCCGACGGCACCGCTGCCGCGCCGACGCAGGGGCGAGAGCGGCGGGCCGGGGGCGGGTCCGGCCACCGGTTCGGAGCCTTCCGGCACGGGTCCGGCCAACCGGGCGGAGGCGGCTTCTCCCTCCCCGGGTGCACCCCCGCGACCGGAGAGCCCCGCGCCTGCACCCCCGGGCGCCCCGCCGCGGGCCGACACCGAGGCGTCTCCATCCCCGGGTGCAGCGCCGTATGCGGGCGCCGACGCCTCTCCACCCCCAGGTGCCCCGCCGCATCCGGACGCCGACGCGTCCTCGCCTCCCGGGGTCCCCCCGCGGGTGGCGGCCGGGCCGACCGTCTCCGCCCGGGGGCCGGAATCGGCGCGGCACGACCCCGACCCGCCCACCACGCGGTTCGGCCTGCGCAAGCCGAAGTTCCGGGCGACACCGCCCGAGGACACGGTCCGTCGGGACGACACGGGGAAGGACGGCGCCACATGACCGCGGTGGAGCACCCGGCGCGGGACGGCACGGACGGTCCGCCGCGGCCTCCCGTTCGTGTTCCGTTCCCGGTGGTCGACGAGGTCTCCCGGCACTGCCTCCAGGAGGAGGAGCCCGAGACCGTCCACATCGAGGTCCATCTGCCGGGCCGCCTCGCCCCCGACCGGCTGACCACGGCCTTCACCGAGGCGCTGCACCGCCACCCGCGCATCCTGATGCGCGAGGCGGCGGGCCCCTGGTACCGGCGCCGCTACGAGTGGGAGCTGACCCCGGGCCCGGACGTGGACGTGGTGGCGTTCCCGCCGCCGGACCGCGACGCGCTCAAGCACGCGCGGGCACGGGCGCTGGACGATGCCCCACCGCTGTCCGCGTCACCGCCGATCCGGCTCGAAGTGGTCGACGAGGACGAAAGGACCGAGGGCACCGTCCTCTTCCTCACCATCAACCACACGGCACTGGACGGGCCGGCCTGTCTGCGCATCCTGGCCACCGCGGCCGAGCTCTACGGGGGCCGGGACAACTCCCCCGCCGCCCCTCCGGTGCGCGCCCCCGACACCTCGCCCGCCGTCCAGGTGGAGACCCCCTCCACCTGGACCCCGCCCGCCCGGGTCGCCCAGGGTTCGCCCGAGCCCTCCCCCGGCAACGGCATGCTCGTCACCGAGCTCGCCGTCCCGCACCGCCCCAAAAGCTCGCCCTACACGGTGAACGACCAGCTGATGGCGGCCACCGCCCTGATGATCGCCCACTGGAACCGGGAGCACGGCGCCCGCCCCCGCCCCCTGCGCATCACCATGCCGGTCGACGACCGCCCCCGGGGAACGGACATGCCCATCGGAAACGGCACACGGCTCGTCGAAGTCCCCTTTGCCCCCGAGGAGTTGGACGGGGCCCGGATGAGCGAGCTGCTGCGCCGCACGGCGGACCGCACCCGTGCGCTGAAGTCCCTGCCCCGCCCCCAACTGGGCCACGGAGCCGCGCTGTTGACGGCCCCCGTGGTCCCGGTGGCCTGGCGGGCGGCCGCCACCCGGGGCCTGCGCAGGGCCGCCGCGCCCTGGACGTCGACCACGCTGCTGAGCAACATCGGCCGCATCCCGTACCCCCTGGACTTCGGGGAGGAGGCCGGCCTCGCCCGCGCCGTCTGGTTCTCCGCGCCGGCCCGGATGCCCCGCGGTCTGACCGTCACGACCGCGTCCACCGCGGGCCGCCTCCACCTCGCCCTGCGCTGGTCGCGCAGCCTGCTCAGCCACGGCGACGGCGCCCACCTCCGCGACCTGTTCGAGCACTATCTGCACGCGACGGAGGAGGGCACATGACGACGTCCGCCCCGGTGAGACGACCGGGCCTGCGCGACTTCTACGAGGACCCGGCCGTCCCCGTCGCCTCCGGCACCCCCCGCAGCCTGCGCCAGGCGCGGATGCTGGCCGCCGCCCTCGGCCCGGCCACCGAGGGCGCGAAGACCGTCCTGGACATCGGCTGCGGCGACGGCACCGCCGCGGCCACCGCGGCACCGTTCCTCGCCGGCCACCGTCTCGTCGGCGTCGACTGGTCCCAGGACGCCCTCAGACGCGCCCATGCCCGGCTGCCGTACGCCGTCCGCGGTGAACTCTCCGACGGCGGGCTGCCGTTCGCGGCCGAGTCGGCCGACGCCGTCCTGTTCAGCGAGGTGATCGAGCACCTGGTGGATCCGGACAGCGCCCTGGACGAGATCCGCCGGGTGCTGCGCCCCGGCGGCCATCTGATGCTCTCCACCCCGAATCTCGCCGCCTGGTACAACCGCGCCCTGCTGTTGGCCGGCGTCCAGCCGGTCTTCTCCGAGGTTAGTCTGCGGGCGATCCACGGCCGGCCGGGCAAGGAGGTCGTGGGCCATCTGCGGCTCTGCACGGCCCGAGCGCTGCGGGAGTTCGTGGCCGCCTCCGGCTTCGAGGTCGTACGGCTGCGGGGTGCGCCCTTCCACGGCGTGCCGCGTCCGCTGCGGCCGCTGGACCGGCTGGCCTGCGCGGTCCCCTCGGCCGCCTCGATCCTCCTGCTGCACGCGCGAAGGACGTAGCCATGTGGTGGGGAGTGGCCGCGGCCCTGCTGGCGAACGTCCTCTACAGCACCGGATTCGTCCTGGAGAAACGCGCGTTGGCGGCCCTGCCCGAGGTGGACATCCGTCGCCCGGCCCGGCTGTTGCGGCTGGTCCTCGGCAGCCCGCTGTGGATCGGCGGCTCGCTGTCCCTCGCCGCCGGGTTCGGGGCGCAGCTCGCGGTCTACCGCACCCTGCCGATCGCCGCCGCCCAGGGCATCTTCGTGTCCGGTCTCGTCCTGCTGGTGCTGCTCTCGTCCCGGCTGCTCGGCGAGGAGACCAGCGGCCGGGAGCGGTACGCGCTCGGGGCGATCCTGGCCGCGTTGCTGATGGTCGTGCTGTCCCTGCGCGAGGGCACGGACACGGTCAGCCGCAGCGCGCCCGCCCCGTTGATCCTGCTCGTCTGCGTGCCCTCGCTGGCGGCGGGCGTGTGGCTGTACGGCTCCGCGGAGCGCCGGTCCCGCCACCGGCACCGCATGCCCACCACCGGCGTCGAGTACGGCGTCGCCGTGGGTCTGTTGTACGGCGTGAGCTCGCTGGCCATCAAGGGCGTGTCGAGTTATCTGACGACCAGCGGTCTCGGCGCGGCGGCGCTCGGGCTGCTGCGCTCGCCGTACCCGTATCTGCTGGTGTTCACCGGTGCGTTCGGGCTGGTCATGTCGCAGGCGGCGCTGCAGCGCTGCCGGGCCTCGCTCATCGTGCCGGTCTGCACGACGGTGACGAGCCTGTTCACCGCGGTGCTCGGCACCCTCGCGTTCGGTGAGGCGCTGCCGCACGAGCCGGTGCGGCTCGCGCTGCGGCTGGCCGGCACGGTACTCGCGGTGTCGGTGCTGCTGGTCATGCCCAAGCACGACGCCGCACCCCAACCCTCCCTCGGAGCAAAGGAGTTGACACCCCCATGAACCCCGACGACCCGCTGCTGAAGATCCTGGCCTGCCCGCTGGACAAGGGCCCGCTGCGGCTGCTCCGGCCGGACGAGTCGGCGGCCCCGGCGGCCGACGAGGCGCTCTACAACCCGCGTCTGCACCGCCGTTACCCGATCGTCGACGGCATCCCGCAGCTGCTGCCGTCCTCCGGGGAGCAGGTCACCGAGGACGAACACGAGGAACTCCTCAAGCGGATGGCCCCATGACCACACTCGCCGCCCGGCTCGCCCCGTTCCTGCCCGTCCGCCTGGTGGCCGCCGCCGCCCGGCTGGTCTATCCGCGCTTCGAGCCCGAGCTGGGCCGGCTCGCCGACCTCTGTCCGCCGGGCTGCGGCACCGCCGTGGACGTCGGCGGCTGGTACGGCCCGTGGACGCGCCGGCTGTCCGGCCGGGCCCGCCGGGTGGTCACCGTGGAACCGGTCCCGCATCTGGCCCGGCTCCTGTCATCGGCCACCCCCGGCAACGTGCGGGTGGTCAGGGCCGCCGCCTCCGACCGACCCGGCACCGCCCAGCTGTGGCTGCCCACCGGCGACGCGGGCGACCGGGGCGTGTCCTCCCTGGTCCGCCGGGACATCCACGGCCGCGCCCTGGAGGTCCCCTGCGTCACCCTCGACGGCCTGGACCTGCACGACGTCGGCTTCGTCAAGATCGACGTGGACGGCAACGAACTGGCCGTGCTGCGCGGCGCGGACGCCCTGCTGGCCCGCGACCGTCCTGCCCTCTTCGTCGAGCTGGAGTCCCGTATCCAGCCGGTCGCCCCGGTGGTCTCCCATCTCGCCGAGCGGGGATACGCGGGCTGGGTGCTGCCCGGCGACACCTGGCTGCCCCTGGCGTCCTTCCCGCTGGAGGCTCACCAGGCCCGCACGTCCCACGTCGTCTCCCAGGGCCTGCTGCGCCGCGTGCTGCCGCTGCGCGGTCCCCGGTACGTCAACTCGGTGCTGTTCCTGCCGGACGGCCGCCGACCGGGCGCGTACCGCATGGGCGACCATGGAGCGCATGCCGGCCAAACGACCCGCCACCCCGTTCACCCCTCTCGACTTCCAGCTGGTCCTGCTGCGCCGCATGGCCGATCACAACCCTGACCTGGTCGAGGACGCCCGCCACGAGCTGGGCGTCTCCCTCGCGGACATGCGGGAGGCCAACCGCCGCTGGCAGGCGATGCTGCACGCCCCGCGCTCCCGGGCGGCCACCTCGCGCTATCGCTCGATCCTGGGCACCCCGGAGTCGGTGGAGCAACGCCGGATCGGCGACCTCGCCTGCGAGGCCCTGCGCTGGCCGGTCCCGCTCTGGCCCGACCTCCGCTTCGAGGTGCTCGTCGCCCCGAACGGCGTGGCCTGGAACGAGTGGCTGGTCCGGGCGCCGGGCGCCCCGGGTCCCGGCCTGCAGACGCTGGACGACCTGCGCCCCTGGTCATGCACGGTCGACGAGGCCGCCCGCGCGTTCGCCCCGGCCCGCCCGCTGGAGGGCACGGCGCCGACGCGCTGGGGCCTCGCCTTCTCGGCCCCGGACGCCTCGGGCGTGCGTCACGACTGCGCGGCCGAGTTCACCTGGGGGCTGCTCCAGCGGGTCGCCGTCAGCGGGCGGCCTTGACGACCGCCTCCGTGACGAGGGGCAGCGAGTCCGGGTGCAGCCAGAGGAAGAGGTTGGGCTCGACCAGTTCCAGCTCCATCACCTGCGGCTCCCCGTCGTCGCCGTCGACGAGGTCGACACGGGCGTAGAGCAGCTCGGGACGTCCGGGTACGGCGGCCAACGCGTCCTGCGCGACGGCGAGTTCGGCGGGCGTCGGCTCCCAGCGTGCCAGCCGCGGATGCGGGACCTTGACCCCGTCGTACGGCGTGCCCGGCTCCAGGACCGCGCCCTTGCGGCTGGCGTGCAGGAGGCGCCCGCCGAAGAGCTGCAGCGCCCGCTCCCCCGCGGTGTCGATGCTCGCCACGTACGGCTGCACCATCGCCGTCAGCCCCTCGGCGTGCATGCGCGCGAGCTGCCGTTCGGCCGTCTCCCGTTCCCCGGGCGCGTACCGGGCGGCGAGCCGCGCGCCCGCGCCGGCGGTCGGCTTCACGACGTACGCGTGGTCGTCCGGGAGGTCGAGCGGGTCGCCGGGCGCGAGATACCGGGTCGGGACCACCGCGACTCCGGCGGCCGCCAGCTCCCCGAGGTACCGCTTGTCGGTGTTCCACCGCACGACGTCGGCCGGGTTGGCGAGCCGGGTGAGCCCCGCGCAGCGTTCGGCCCACGCCACGAACTCCGGCACCCGCCAGCTGTAGTCCCACGTGGACCGGATCAACGCGAGGTCGAAGGCCGCCCAGTCGACCTCCGGATCGTCCCAGTACGTCACGACGGCCTCCGCCCCCGCGTCGTCCAGGGCGCCCTTCAGCACCGGCAGATCACGGTCCACCCTCCCCGACCCGTCGGGCCGGTAGGTGACGAGCGCGACACGGGCGGTGGCAATACGGGCCACGACGACCCCTTCCTCGTACGACAGGTCTCCGCCGCAGGCTAACAACCGCCTCGTCGCCCGCAACCGGACAAGGCCCCTTGACCTTCACCTTCGGTGAAGCCACAGCATCGGTGACACACGAGGAACGACGAGTCGACGGGCGGGCGCATGGAGATGCTGACGATCGGGGCCTTCGCGAAGGCGTGCCGGCTCTCGCCGAAGGCACTGCGGCTGTACGACGAGCTCGCGCTGCTGCGCCCCGCCCGGGTCGACCCGGAGACCGGGTACCGGTACTACGCCGTCGGCCAGTTGGAGCAGGCGCGGCTGGTGGCGTGGCTGCGCAGGATCGGGATGCCGCTGGCGCGCATCCGGCAGGTGTGCGCCATGACGCCCGAGTCCGCCGCCCGCGAGATCCGCGCCTACTGGGGTCGGGTCGAGGCCGAGACGGCAGCGCGCCGCGATCTCGCGGAGTTCCTCGTGGACCACCTCGCAGCACAGTCGCCCAGAAAGGACAGCCTCATGCTGGAACTCCGCTTCTCCGCCCTCTCCGACACCGGTCTGGTCCGCCCCGTCAATCAGGACACGGCCCATGCCGGCGCCCGCGTCCTCGCCGTCGCCGACGGCTTCGGGCGCGGCGGGGCGCCCGCCAGTGCCGCGGCGGTGGAGGCCCTCCGGTTCCTGGACGGTGAGCCGCTGCCGGCCGGGAGCGTGCTCAACCTCCTGGAGGACGCGATCCAGGGCGCCGTCCAGGCCGTACGGGACGCCGCACCGGCCGCGGAGGACGGCACCACCCTGACCGCCATGGTGTGGACGGGCTCCCGGCTCGCGCTGGTCCACATCGGGGACTCCCGCGCGTATCTCCTGCGCGACGGCGGGCTGTTCCTGATCACCCACGACCACACCGTGGTCCAGTCGATGATCGACGAGGGCCGCCTCACCCCGGAGGAGGCCGCCGGGCACCCGCAACGCGCCCTGCTTCTGCGCGCGTTGACCGCCGGCGCGACGGCCTCCGTACCCGATCTGCGTCTGCACGACGCCCGTCCGGGCGACCGGTACCTGCTCTGCTCGGACGGTCTCTCCGCCGTCGTGCCGTCCGACGAGATCCGGCGCACGCTGGCCTCGGCCCCCGGCCCGGACGAGGCGGTCCGCGCCCTCGTGGGGGCCGCGAACGACTCCGGCGGTCCGGACAACGTCAGTTGTGTGGTGGCCGACGTGGTGGACGGTGCGGAGACCGGGAGCCGGTAGCGGGGGCGGGGCCGGCCCGGTTTCGAGGGCTCGAGGGGCCTTCGGCGGACGGGGGTCCGGTCAGGGGGCCGGGACGCTCTCCGCCATCGCGGCGGCGCTTTCGCGGACGGCCTCGACGTCGCCGGTCCTGCGCAGCGCCCGGGACACGGACTCGATCTCGTCCAGCAGGCCGGCGATGTCCGGGCGCCCGAGCGGTCCGCCGACCTGGTCGCCGCCGCGGCGCCGCTTGGTCTCGACGGCGTCCTGGACCGTCACGACCTGGGCGAGGGCCCCGGCCTCGGCCGCCTCGAACCCCCGGCCGAGCGCGGCGTCGTACGCGCGCCGGCGGAGGTCTTCGTCGAGGTACCGGCCCAGATGCAGCAGCGCGTCCCGGATGAACGTCTCCCGGCGCGTCAGCCGCAGTTCGGCGCCGGCCCTCAGCCGGAAGGCGACGCCGCAGCCCGTGGCGGACCGCATCAGCAGATACAGGGGTCTCAGACGCCAGTGCCCGAGCCGGGTGCGGACGCGGCGCTGCAGGAACTGGCCGACGTGCGGAAGCACGAAGCCCACGGCGATCAGGACGGCGCCGACACAGGCGACCAGCGGTGCCACGTCCGTACTCAGCCGGTCCAGGTCGTGACCTGTCCACCGGGCGAGTACGGCCACGAACTTCGAGCCGTCGTAGAGCAGGTTCACGGCGTGGCCGACGGCGAGGAACCGCAGGCCGGCGCGGAGCCAGGAGTCGAGCCCGTCGGTGCGGATCCAGTTCTGGATCAGCTTGAACGTGATCACACAGGCCGCGGTGTGCGCGAGCAGATAGAGCAGGATCACTTCCCGCATGAAGGCCGTGGTGGCGTAGTACGTGTCGAGGTCCCGCAGCCGTTCGACGGGGGCGTCGGCGAACGCGAACAGCACCCACAGGGCGACGATCACGCCCGTGTAGGCGGTGATGACCCAGCGCGTGGCGCGGCGGGTCCGGCGCGTGCGGTCGGAACGGCCGTCGCGCCAGGCGATGATCAGCAGCAGACAGGCTCCGCAGAACGCGGTGATCAGGCTGTAGACGACGGGTGCCGCGAAGTTCGGTACGCCGGTGACGCGGTTGGTCCAGGCGAGCATGGACGGCGAGGCGAACACGTAGACACCGCAGCCGAGCAGCAGCAGCCCGCCGACGGCGCGCAGCAGCGGGTCCCGCCAGAGCTTGATGACGCTGGGCAGCTTGATCGCGAGGGCGACGACCAGCACGGCCAGGGGGATCCAGAACGAGACGTACGTCCCGTCGAAGAAGTCGGGATGGGCCGAAGTGCCGGAGGGAGCGCGGGGGTTCATCGCCGGTCGGTCCTGGGGTCGCGGTAGCCCAGTGACGCCTGTACGGCCCTGCCGACCTGGTCGGCGGGTGCCTCGGCGCCGGAGCGGATCACCCACGACCGGAACGCGCTCGCGAGGTGGAGCCCGAAGTCCTCGGCCTCCGCCTCGGCGACCTCGTGGGAGCCGTTGCGGGCGGCCACGGTGAGCGCGATCTGCTGCCAGTCGGGTCCCCGCGACCCGGCGGGCACCCTCTGCCAGGCGGGTCCGGGCCGGTCGGGTCCGGAGGACCCAGGGGACATGACAGGTGTACGTGGCCGGTCGGAGCCCGGGGACCCGACAGGCGTACGTGGCCGGTCGGACCCGGCGGAGGACGCGGCCCCCGCGTCCTCCCAGCCACGCTCCCCCGACAGGGCCTGCGCGGCGACAGCCGCACCGGCGCCGGCACCCGCACCCGCACCCGCACCCGCGACATGGAGATCGCGGTGCCCTTCCTTCATGTGCCACAACTCATGGCCGAGGATCACGAGTTGCTGGAGCGTCTCGGCCCGCTCCTCGACGATGACGAGGTCGAAGTCCTGGAACTGGAGCCAGAGTCCGGTGACCTCGATCTCGTCGGGAAAGCGCTCGAAGCGCAGCTCGACGGGGCGGCCGTCGCGCCGCCGGCTCATCTCCGCGCACAGGGCCTCGGCCAGCTCCCGCACGTCGACCGGCGGGTCGAGCCGCTTGCGCAGCGAGCGGGTGAGCTCCGCCGCCAGCGCCCGCATCTCGGAATCGGTCCGGGGCGGGAAGAGCCCGGCCGTGACGTCGCCGGCCAGCCGGCGCACCCGGGCGGCAAGGCCCCTTCCCTTGCGGGCGAGGTGCATCGTTGCGTCTCCTCGCTGCTCAGCGGCCCGTCGCGGGCGGCAACTTCCAGAGGGCGGAGACCCACTCACCCATGTGCTCCCGGCAGTTGATCCGTCAATTTGTCGCTGACGCCCGAGACTACGTGCCCGGGGTGGGCCCGCGCCATGGTTACCGAGCGTTCGCCGCCCTGGCACGGAGCGAACGAAGGCGGCCTCTTCCCGGGGTCCCACCGCCCGGCTCGTCCGGCGGCGGCGCGGATGCCCACCACAGGTGCGGCTGCTTCGCGCGTGTACGCCGGTGCGCCCACGAGGCACGATCGAATCATGGCGATCTCAGGAACCGACGCGTACGACCGGGCCGCGGAGCCCCTTCCCCCACTCGTCCGGCGCGCGGTCGCCGCCGCCCGGCGCCACGGCTTCACCCACTCCTGCCGTCCCGAACAGGGGCGGCTGCTGCACCTCCTGGCGAGCGGCGCCCGGGGCCGCATCGGCGAGACGGGCACGGGGTGCGGTGTGGGGCTGGCCTGGCTGGCCTCGGGCGCGCGCGAAGGCGTACGGCTCTTCAGCGTGGAACGGGACGCCGAGCGGGCCCGGATCGCCGCCGAGGTCTTCGCCGACCGACCCGAGGTCCGGGTCGTCCACGGCGAGTGGCAGCGGATCGGCGACCACGGCCCGTACGACCTGCTCGTCCTCGACGGCGGCGGCCACGGCAAGGCGCACGACGACGGTACGGCCGGGCTCTTCCCGCTGCTCGCCCCCGGCGGCACGGTCGTGATCGACGACTTCACCCCCGCCGCCAGCTGGCCGCCGCTGCACCGCGGAGTCCCCGACCGGGCCCGGATGCACTGGCTGAACCACCCGTTGCTGCACGCGGCCGAGGTCCGGCTGGCCGACGATCTGAGCACGGTGGTCGGCACCCGCAGACCACCGTCCGCCGACCGGCTGCACGCGCTGGAGCGCGGCCAGGTCTGCCGGGGCGTCGTCACCCACACCCCGCGTTTCGGCGTGTTCGTCGACCTCGACGGCATCGAGGGCTTCATCCGGGTCCCCGAGGTCACCTGGCGGCACATCGACTCGGTGGACGAGGTGGTCCGGGTCGGCCAGGAGATCACCGTGGAGGTGCTGGACATCGACGCGGAGCGGCAGCAGGTGCAGCTGTCGCTCAAGGCGCTGGAACCCGACCCGATGGCGCGGTTCGCCCGGGACGGGCTCGGCCGGGTGGTGCGCGGCGCCGTCACGCACGTCGCACCCTTCGGGGTGTTCGTCGAGGTCGCCGACGGTCTGCAGGGACTCGTGCACAACGACGCGCTCGCCCATCTGTCCGTCCGGCCGGCGACCGGCGACGAGCTGACCGTGGAGATCGTCGGCATCAATCTCGTACTCCGGCGGATTTCGCTGGCCCTGGTGTAGGAACGGTCTTGTCGGTGTCCGTGACACAGGCCCGTACGGCACGTCCCTACGACCAAGGAGTACGCCGCGTGTCCTCCCTCTTTCCGGCCCTGACAGGTGGCTCGGCCGCACAGCGGCCCGCGCTGCGCTTCGGTGACCGCGCCCTGACGTACGGGGAACTCGCCGCCGCGGCGGGCGCGCTCGTCCCGCGCATCGGTGCCGCCGGCCGGGTCGCCGTGTGGGCGACGCCGACCCTGGAGACCGCCGTGGCCGTCGTGGCCGCGCTGCTGGCCGGCGTGCCCGCGGTGCCGCTCAACCCGAAGTCGGGCGGCAGCGAACTCGGGCACATCCTGTCCGACAGCGCGCCCTCCCTGGTGCTGGCCGCCGAGGGCGACCGACTCCCCGACGGACTGGCCGAGTTGGAGCGCGTGGACGTCGACGTCGACGCACGCGGCAGCGGTCCGGCCGGGCCGGCTGCCGAACCGGAGCCCGCCGCGCCCGCCCTCGTCGTCTACACCTCCGGCACCACGGGACCGCCCAAGGGTGCCGTCGTCCCGCGCCGAGCGATCGCCTCCACCCTGGACGCGCTCGCCGACGCCTGGCAGTGGACCGGTGACGACGTCCTGGTGCACGCGCTGCCGCTCTTCCACGTGCACGGGCTGATCCTGGGCATTCTCGGACCGCTGCGCCGCGGCGGCTGTGTACGGCATCTGGGCCGGTTCGGCACCGAGGGCGTGGCGCGCGAACTGGCCGACGGCGCGACGATGCTGTTCGGGGTGCCGACGATGTACCACCGGATCGCGGAGACCGTGGCCGGCGACCCCGGGCTCGCCGAGGCGCTCGGCCGGGCCCGGCTGCTGGTCTCCGGTTCGGCCGCGCTGCCCGTGCACGACCACGAACGGATCGGCGCCGCCACCGGCCGGCGGGTGGTCGAGCGGTACGGCATGACGGAGACCCTGATGATCACGAGCGTGCGGGCGGACGGCGAGCCGCGCGCCGGCACCGTCGGCGTGCCGCTGCCGGGCGTCGAGGTGCGGCTCGTCGAGGAGGACGGCACCGTCATCGGCGGGTACGACGCCGACGGCACCCCCAACGGCGCGTACGGCGCGGAGCACGTGGGCGAGATCCAGGTGCGCGGGCCGAACCTCTTCACCGCGTACCTGAACCGGCCCGACGCGACCGCCGCCGCGCACACCGAGGACGGCTGGTTCCGCACGGGTGACATGGCGGTACGGGACGCCGACGGCTATGTCCGCATCGTCGGCCGCAAGGCCACCGACCTGATCAAGAGCGGGGGTTACAAGATCGGCGCGGGCGAGATCGAGAACGCGCTGCTGGAACACCCGGAGGTGCGCGAGGCAGCCGTCACCGGTGAGCCGGACGCCGATCTGGGCGAGCGGATCGTGGCCTGGGTGGTGCCCGAGGGACCCGCCCGCCCCGGCCTCGGTGCGGAGCTCGCGAACCATGTGGCCGACCGTCTCGCCCCGCACAAACGGCCGCGCGCCGTGCACTTCCTGGACTCCCTGCCCCGCAACGACATGGGCAAGATCATGAAGCGGGCGCTGAAGCATGGCTGAGCGTTTCTCGGCCCGCGAGGCCGTCGCCCTGGTCACCGGCGGCTCCCCGTTCACCGAACTCGCCTCCCGGGAAAGGGAGTTCAAGCCGGACGGACCACTGGAGTGGCAGGGCTACGACACCTCTCGCGCCCGGGCCGCCGCGCGCACCGGCGAGACGGAGTCCGTCGTCTGCGGACACGCGACCGTCGGCGACACTCCCGCCGTGATCATCTCGTTCGAGTTCGGCTTCCTCGGCGGCTCCCTCGGCGAACGCACCGGCGACCGTCTCGAAGCGGCGTACATCCACGCCCGCGAGCACCGTCTCCCGGTCGTCTCGCTCGTCGCCACGGGCGGCAGCCGGATGCAGGAGGGCATGCTCGCGCTGACCCAACTCCAGCGCGTGGCACGACAGTCGGCGCTCACCCGGGAGGCGGGGCTGCCGCAGCTCGCGGTGGTGCGGGACCCGACGACGGGCGGCGGCTGGGCGACGCTCGGCGCGGACGCCGATGTGATCCTCGCGCTGCCGGGCGCCCAGATCGGGTTCGCGGGCTCCCGGGTCCGCCCGGCCGACGCGGATCCGGCGGCGTACACCGCGGAGGCCCAGCTGGCGGCGGGCGCGGTCGACGCGGTCGTACGACCGGAGGACCTGGGCGAGAGGCTGGCCCTGTGGCTCGCCCTGCTCACGCGGCCGACGGCGACACCGGCACCGGTGCCCCTGGCCCTTCCCCCGACCGCCTCCGAGGTCACGTCCGAGCACGGCTCCGCGTCCGCGGCGCCCTCCCGGGTCGCCCCCGACGGTCTCCCCGCCACCGGCTGGGACGCCGTCCTGCGTGCCCGGGCGCCCGAACGGCCGCGCGCGCAGGCCTACTTGGACGCCTACTTCACCCGGCGGGCCGCCCTCAGCGGGGACCGGTGCGGTGGTACGGACGACGGGATGCTGTGCGGCTTCGGCGAGCACGAGGGGCGCGCCGTCGCGTACGCCGCCCAGTGCGGGACCGCCACCCGCCCCGCCGGCTACCGCACCGCCGCCCGGCTGGTCCGCCTCGCGGGCCGGCTCGGCATCCCGGTGCTGACGTTGGTGGACACGCCCGGTGCCGCCAATGACGCGGACGCGGAGCGGCAGGGCGCGGGGGCCGCGATCGCCGACCTCTTCGGCGCCGTCGCCACCGCCCGTACCCCCGTCACCACACTTCTCATCGGCGAGGGCGGTTCGGGCGGCGCCCTCGCGCTGGCCGCGCCCGGCAACACCTGGGCCACGCCGGACAGTTACTTCTCGGTCATCGCGCCGGAGCTCGCCGCCGCGATCCTCAAGCGCCCGCCCGACCAGGTGCGCGCGACGGCCGACCACCTCCACGTACGCCCCCAGGACCTTCTCGCCCTGGGGGTCGTGCGCGGAATCGCCGGTGGAACAGCGGGAGTTACCGCACCCCCACCGCCCGAATGACCTCCTGGCTCACCGTCCCGCCCCGGTCGTCGCTCGCCGAGGCCCGCAGGGAGATGTACTGCGCGTCGCGGGGCACGGTCAGCGTGCCCCGCCAGGCGGCCTCGGCGCCGGACAGCTTCACCGTCCGCCACGACTTCCCGTCGTCGTACGACACTTCGAGCCGGCCGCCCCCGATCGTCCCGGTGCCGGGCGCACCGGCGACGTACTCGGCGAAGATCCCGACCGGCACCCGGCTCCCGCCGCGCACCCGGCCCGCCAGGTCGGTGTCGAGGTCGTAGCCGAGGTTGAGCAGCGGCAGGAAGGTCCAGCGGTCGTCGGGGGTGGCCGCCGAGCGGACGGTCCACTCGGCGTGGCCCTTCGTCGACAGCTGCCAGCGGTCGGGGTCCAGCGTGGTGTCCGTGACGACCTTGTACGTGTGCTCGTCGGCGGGCGCGTCCCACGCGTACGCGCCCGAACCGGTCCGCCGGTCGACGAGAGTGCCGTCCTGGTAGACCTCGGTGACCTGGGCCATGCCGTTGCCCTCGCTCCACACGTCGCCGAAGCCGGTGTGGTCGGGCCCGGAGTCGCCCCAGCCGGGCGTGTTGAACTGGAGGGTGCTGCCCGAGCGCTGCTGGCCCCAGCCCAGCCCGGTGCCGAGCCAGGGGTGCCAGACGGGCTTGAACCAGTCGAGGTCCGGGTGCGTCCCGCCCCGGTACGCGATCAGCCCGCTGCGCTCCTCCAGTGCGCCGTCGCCCACCGTCACGGACTCGTGCCACAGCTGGCCGGGGCCGGTGGAGACGTAGTCGGTGCGCTCGGCCGGGTAGTCGATGCGTTCCTGGAAGCCGATCCCGACCGGGAAGGCGCCGGTGAGCGAGTACCGGAACTCGCTCCCGTCGGCCGGCTTCACCGCATGAAACTTCGTGTCCAGGACGGCGAGTTGGCTGCGGGCCGGGCGGTACGTCAGATCACGGTCCGGGATCCGGTTCCGGTGGCCCTCCGAAAGGTCGTACACATAGGGGGTGTTGAGCGTGCCGGTCATGTCCACCCGGCCGGCCGCCCGCAGCCGGGCCGCGTCCGCGGTGTTCACGGTGGCGATCTGCAGCGGCCGGTCGGCGTTGTCGTCGGTGCCGAACCAGGCGTTGAGACGCCCGGCGTTGTCGTCGGTCACGAACAGCGCCAGGGCGCCGGCGTCCTGGGCCGCCTGGGCGAGCGCGGCGGGCTCGACACCGTCGGTGAGCCGCGCGAGCACCGCCCGGCCGCGCACCGCCGGGGTGAAGGGCCCGTCCCCGACGTCTACGAGCGGCAGTCTGCTGCGCCCCTCGATAAGCGTGCCGCCCGGCTGGGCGACGGCCTCGCCGAGCCCCTTCACCTGGAGCAGCGGTTTCCCGAGCCGCCACACGGTGCGGTACTCGAAGCTGCCCTCGGTGACCTCCGGGGTGGGCGCCGCGAAGACGCTGTCGTACTTGACGGGCACCTGGACCGCGCCGAACAGGTCGGATCCGCCCGCGGCACGGTCGTACTCCATCAGCAGTTGCCGTGTCTCAGTCCGCCGGTCCACCTCGGCGGCGACCTCCCGCAGGGTCCGCCCGTCCAAGGTGATCTCGCGGTCGCGGTCGAGGGTGACCTCGGGCGCGGCGAGGAAGCCGAGGCCGAGCGAGTCGGCGCCGTGGCTGCCGCGCACGTCGAGGAAGGACGTGAGGCTGTACGTGCCCGGGGCCAGCCGCAGTTCCAGGGTCCCGGAGTCGCCGACCGACGCGGGGACGGGGTCGGCGCCCTCGGCGAGCCGCTGAACGGCGAGGTCGGCCGGGGTCGCCGCGCCCGCCCGGTCCTTGACGTGGACGATGAGCGTGTACCGCTCCTCCTCCTTGACCAGCCCGAACGCGGTGTGCGCGACGGGTGCACCGGCCACGGACGCGACGATCCGGCCGCTGGTGCCGCCCACCGGCGCCTTCGAGCCGTCCCCGGTGACCGTCGTGGTCGCGGTGCCGTGCGCCGGCACGGTGAGCGTCGGGTCCGCGAGCCGGGCGACACCGTCGGCGGCGCCCTGCACCGCGAGGCTCAACTCAACTGATTTCTCCGAGGAGTTGGAGTAGGTGAGGGTCCGGGTGACGGGCTTGTTGGTGTCGTAGGGCCAGCGGTAGTAGCCGAGATCGGCGCTGCCCGTGGCGGTCACCGACGAGCCGACCGCGTCCGGCACGCTCACCCGCCCCGCGCCCAGCACATAGGCGGACGCGTCGAGTTGCTTCGAGGTGGACATCAGCGCGTCCTTGAGCTCGGCGCCGCTCCAGTCCGGGTGCCGCTCGGCGAGCAGCGCGGCAACGCCCGCGACATGCGGTGTCGCCATCGACGTACCGCTCATGCTCGTGTAGTCGCCGCTGCCGTCGACGAGCCGGGAGCGGGCGGCGAGGATGTCGACGCCCGGCGCGGAGAGGTCCGGCTTCAGGGCGTTGTCGCCGTACCGGGGGCCCGCACTGGTGAAGTACGCGGCCTCGTCCGCGGAGTCGACCGCGCCGATCGTCAGCGCCGAGTCGGCGGCGCCGGGCGAGCCGATGGAGGACGGGGCGCCGGTGTTCCCGGCGGCGACGACGAACAGCGCGCCGGTCTCGCGGGACAGCGTGTCGAGCGCGGCGGCCATGGGGTCGGTGCCGTCGCTCGGCTCGGACGACCCGAGGCTCATGGACACCACCTCGGCGTGCACGTCCCGCGCGGCCCACTCCATGCCGGCGATGATCTGGGACTCGCTGCCCGATCCCTGGTCGCTGAGCACCTTGCCGACGGCGAGCGTGGCCCCGGGCGCGACCCCCTGCTCCTTGCCGTCCGATGCGGCGCCACTGCCGCCGACGGTCGAGGTGACGTGCGTGCCGTGGCCGTTGCGGTCGGCGACGTCCTCTCCGTCGATGAAGCTCCTGCTCGCCGAGATCCGGCCGGCCAGGTCGGGATGGCCGGCGTCGGCACCCGTGTCGAGGACGGCGACCGTGACGCCCTTGCCGGTGAGCCCGGCCTCCCAGGCCGCCGGGGTGCCGATCTGCGCGTTGCTCTCGGCCAGGTCGGCCGTGACGCGGCCGTCCAGCCACACCTTGCCGATGCCAGCCTGCCGGGTCAGCGACCGCCAGAAGGCGCGCCCCTTGCCGGCGTCCACCGCCATCCCGTCGACGCTGTCCAGCGTGCGCGTCTTCGCGGCGCCGCGCGGCGTCACCGCCCGCGCCCCCTTGTCGTACGTCACGATCAGCGGCAGCGCGTCGGTCCTGCTGTCGGCGAGCCCCTGCCGTATCAGCCCGCTCACGTCGAACAGCCGCCGGTCCAGCGTGCCGGCGCGCAGATACGGCAGCGCCTCGTCCGGTACGACGGTGACCGCGCCGTCCACGACCTGGGTGCGCACGGCGCCGGTGGCCCCGGTGGGCCGATCGACCGTCACCGTCTTCCGGCCGCCGGGGAGATCGGTGACGGTGACCTTGTCGCCGGTGACCAGGGTGACGGTCCTGGCGGCACCCGCCGGCTTCGACGCCGAGGAGCCGGCACCGTCCACGGCCGGCTTCGAGACCGAGGTGCCGGCCCCGCTCGCGGCCGGCTTCGACGCCGAGGAGCCGGCCCCGGCACTCGCGGCGGGCCCCGGTCCCGAGGCGCCGGCGTCCTGTGCGATCGCAGGGCCCAGGGGCAGCAGGGCGAGCACGAGTCCGGCCGGCACCAGCGTCGCCCGGCGTCTGCCCGGTCCTCTGTTCATCAATGCCTCTCTTCGTCGGCACACGCTCCGGACGGGGTGGTGCGCGAGCACTGCGATGAGTGTCGGTTGCCTTGTGCGGCACGGGAGTTGACGGGAGCTGGCGGGAAGGCGCCCTGGCGGCTTCCCGCCAGTCCGGCGGCCGGGGAGCCGACGCCGCGAAAGACCACCCGTCCAGCGGCACCCCGCCCGGCGCACCCCAGGAGGCGACGACCCGTCAGCAGCCGCACGATGCCAGAGAGGACCGTCGCCCGGCGGAGCCTCACGGTCTGTGCTCTCGGGAGGAACCGCCATGACCGGCAGTCTGGATCAGTTGCGCCGCTGTCACTTCGCCGTCGACCTCGGAGCAGCGCGGACCCGCGTGTACGTGAAGGGCGCCGGGCTGGTCGTCGACCAGCCGAGTGCCGCCGCGATCAACACGAAGACGGGCGCGCTGATCGCGGTCGGCGAGTTCGCCGAGAAGATGACGGGCCGTACCCCCCACTACATCCGTGTCGTACGGCCGGTGTCCGGCGGCACGGTCGTCGACATCGAGATGGCCCAGCGCATGCTGCGCCAGCTGCTCGGCGACAAGATCCGCCGCACCCTGCGCCGCAAGCCCCTGCTGCGGGCCGCCGCCTGCACCCCGCACGACGCGGACCCGCTGGCGCAGCGCGCGGCGATCGAGACCCTGGTCGGGCTGGGCGCGCGGCGGGTGGAGCTGGTGGACACGCTCATCGCGGCCGCCGTCGGCTGCGGGCTCCCGGTCGAGCAGCCCGAGGCCACCATGGTCATGGTCTGCGGGGCGGCCGCCACCCAGGTCGCCGTGCTGTCGCTCGGCTCGATCGTCACCGCCGAGCGCATTCCGGTCGGCGGCGAGGCCGTCGACCACGCGATCGTGCAGCACCTGCGCCACCAGCACGAACTGATGCTGCCGAGCCAGTCCGTACGACCACTGCAGCTCGCCCTGTCCGGGAACGGGCTCACGCCGCACGGGCCCGCCTCCACCGAGATCCACGGACGGGACGTCGCCACCGGCCTCGCCCGTTCCGTGCAGGTCGACACCGCCGCCGTACGCGATGCCATCCAGACCCCGCTCACCGCCGTGCTCGACGGCATCGGCAAGGTGCTGCGCGCCTGCCCGCCGGACCTGGTGGCCGACCTCGCCGACCGCGGGATCATGATGGTCGGCGGCAGTGCTCTGCTCCCCGGGCTCGACCAGATGCTGCGGCAGGCGACGGGCATGCCGGTGCACATCGCCGAGCGGCCGGACATCTGCGCGGTCCAGGGCCTCGGCTACATGCTGGAGGGCAAGATCGAGCCGCTGGTCCTCGACCCGCTGGCGGGCTGACCCCCCGCCCGCGGGGAGCCCGCCCATGACCGACCCCGTCCCTCGCCTCCCCTCCCTGCTGGAGGCGGTCCTCAGTGTCGGCACCGACCTGGAGCTGCGAGCCACGCTCCAGCGGATCGTGGACGGCGCCGCCGAGCTGACCGGCGCCCGCAGTGCGGCGCTGGGGATGGTCGATCCGGGGCACGACGGACTGCTGGAGATCCGTACGGCGGGTCTGTCCGCGACCGACCGGAGCCTGGTCGGGCGGACGGACGACTCCCTGGGGGTCCCGATCCGGGTCGACGACGAGGTGTTCGGGAACCTCTGTCTCGCCGGGAAACGCGGCGGCCCGTTCACGGACGAGGACGAGCAGCTGCTGCACGTCCTGGCCGCCCAGGCGGGCATCGCGATCGGCAACGCCCGGCTGTACGAGACGGCACGGCAGCGCGAACGCTGGATCGAGGGTGCCGCGGCCGTCACCAACGCCCTGCTGAGCGGGGTGGCCGCAGCCGACGCGCTGATGACGGTCGCCGAGCGGGCCCGGCTCCTCGCCGACGCCTCCGCGGGGGTCATCCTGCAGCCCACCGACGAGGGCGGTATGGAGATCGTCACCGCCTCGACGCTCGACGACCCGGGCGACCTGGTCGGCACCACGATCGAGCCGGGCAGCCCGGTTCTGGAGCAACTCCTGGGCGGCGAGCCGGTGTTCGTCGAGGACTCCGCGACGGACGCCCGGATGACCACGCGGGTACGGCACCGGTTCGGCCCGAGCATGCTGCTTCCGCTCCAGACTGCGGGCCGGCTGATCGGCACCCTCGCGCTGCCCCGCCACCGCGGTGACCGCCCCTACACCTCGGTGGAACGGCTGCTCGCCACCCAGTTCGCCTCGCAGGCGGCGCTCGCCCTGGTGCTCGCCGACACCCAGCACGGCCGGGAGCGGCTCGCGGTCTACGAGGACCGCGACCGCATCGCCCGCGACCTGCACGACCTGGTCGTCCAGCGGCTCTTCGCGACGGGCATGATGCTGGAGTCGACCCAGCGCCGCAGCACGGACGACGACGTGAGCGAGACCCTCGGCACGGCGGTGGACGAGCTGCAGTCCACCATCCAGGAGGTCCGTACGGCGATCTTCGCCCTGCAGCAGCCGCCCGCCGACGCCCCCACCACCTTCCGCGGCAAGGTGCTGCGCGAGACGGCGGGCGCCGCCGCGGTCCTCGGCTTCCAGCCGTCCACGCGTTTCCTGGGCGCCGTGGAGAGCCGGCTGCCCGAGCCCGTCGCCGGCCATCTGCTCGCCGCCCTGCGCCGCGCGCTCGCCGAGGCGTCCCGCCGCCCCGACGTCTCCCGCATCGAGGTGACGGTCGACGTGACGGCGACGCTGCCGGACGGCCGCCCCGGGGTCCGTCTGACGGTGTACGACAACGGGGCCGCGGACGACGGGAGTTCGACCACCACGGAGACCTGGCAGTCGCCTCTGTGAGCCGCCCGCACCCCGCACCCGCCCGCGGGAACCCCCGCCCCACGTCGACCCCTTGACGACACTTCACAGCCTCCGTAGCGTCACGCCCGATACGTACACATGACCACAGTTCACATACGCGAACCTGCACGAGGGAGAGGCGAGAGCGGATGCCCATGATCCAGCGACGTGTGGTGGTGTCCGGCGGCGGTACCGGGATCGGCCTGGCGACCGCGCACGCGTTCGCCGCGGACGGCGACCGGGTGGTGCTGCTCGGCCGGCGCGACGACGTGCTGCGCAAGGCGGCGGAGGAACTCGACGCCCGGCACGGCGAGTCGACGGCGACCTGGTACGCGGCGGACCTCTCCGTCCCCGAACAGGTCACCGCGGCAACGGAGTTCATCGCCGGCGACGAGACGCCCGTCGACGTGGTGGTCGCCAACGCGGGCGGCAACGTGGCCCCGTCCCACGACGGCACGCTTGAGTCCGTCGCTGACAGCTACCGCCGCAACTTCGACGCCAACGTGCTGACCGCGGTCCTGCTCACCGAGGCCCTGCTCCCCCATCTGCGCCGCCCCGGCGCCCGCATCGTCCAGGTCTCGTCCATCGCCTCCCTCCGCGGCCCCGGCTCCTACGGCGGCTCGAAGGGCTGGATCAACACCTACACGTACGACCTCGCCCAGCGCCTCGGTCCCGAGGGCATCACGGCGAACGCGGTCGCTCCGGGCTTCGTCGGCGACACGGAGTTCTTCGGCGACCGCGCCACCCCGGAGTTCATCGCCTCCCGCGTGTCCCAGTCCCTGACCGGCCGCCCCGGCAGCCCCGCGGAGATCGCCGCCGCCATCCACTACCTGTCCTCCCCCGAGGCCGGCTACATCACGGGCCAGCTCCTCCACATCAACGGGGGTGCGGCCCTGGGCCGCTAGGGCCTGTCCGGCCGATCACGGTGGAGGCGAGCGATCGGTTCGCCTCACTGGAAGCCGTTCCTCACAGTGGAAGCCGTTCCTCACAGTGGAAGCCGTTCCTCACAGTCGAAGCCGTTCGTCGCATGGGAAGCCGTTCGTCGCATGGGAAGCCGTTCGTCGCATGGGAAGCCGACCTCACCCCGTTCACGTCACCGTCGACGGCGGGCCGTGTGCGTGGACGGGGTGGTCGCGGCGGCACTCCGTTGACAAGGGAGGTCACCCGGCGTTGACTGACAGCACGGCGTAGGGCCATGCCACTCCGTCCCTCGGACGACGCATTTCGCCTTCCCGATTCGCCCGGACCCCGCGGAACAGAGGAAACTCCGCGATCTGGAGGCCCGGCGATGTGATGGATTCTTCTCCTTCTGCTGATCCTGGTGGTGTTCGGGTTCGGCTGCACGATGCAGACCCTTTGGCGGGGCGCCGCCGTACTCCTGATCGTCCGGATCACCGGCTTCGCCAGGAGCGGGCTCGGCGGTGGCGGTCGGCACGGCGGCGGCCGCGGAAGCCGGTACGGCCGTAGTCGCAGGTAGTCCACACCAGCGCAGGAAGGGTTCGTCATGCCACTCCGCCCGCCTCCCGAGAGCTCCCTCTACACACTCGGCACCCGCGACGGCCTCGACCGCCTCGACGAGGAGGAACTGGGCGCGCTGGACGCCCACTGGCGGGCGGCGAACTACCTGGCCGTCGGGCAGATCTACCTCATGTCCAACCCCCTGCTGACCGAGCCGCTGGCACCCGAGCACGTCAAACCGCGACTGCTCGGCCACTGGGGCACCTCACCGGGACTGAACCTCGTCCACACCCACCTCAACAGGGTCGTGAAAGCACGGGACCTGGACGCGATCTGTCTCTGGGGGCCCGGTCACGGCGGACCTGCCGTGGTGGCGAACTCCTGGCTGGAAGGCAGCTACACCGAGACGTATCCGGACATCACGCGGGACGCGGCCGGCATGGCCCACCTCTTCCGGCAGTTCTCCTTCCCGGGCGGCATCCCCAGCCATGTCGCACCCGAGACCCCCGGGTCGATCCACGAGGGCGGCGAGCTGGGCTACTCCCTCGCGCATGCCTACGGGGCCGCGTTCGACAACCCGGGACTCCTGGTGGCCTGCGTGATCGGTGACGGTGAGGCCGAGACAGGTCCGCTGGCCGCCTCCTGGCACTCGAACAAGTTCCTCGACCCGGTACGGGACGGCGCCGTCCTGCCGATCCTGCACCTCAACGGCTACAAGATCGCCAACCCGACGGTCCTGGCCCGGATACCGGAGCCCGAACTCGACGCCCTCCTCAGGGGATACGGCCACGAGCCCCTCCATGTCACCGGGGACGACCCTCATGCCGTCCACCAGGCGATGGCGCGCGCCATGGACGAGGCTCTGGACCGTATCGCCGCCTTCCAACACGCCGCCCGCACGGAGGGCGCCGCCGAACGCCCGCGGTGGCCGGTGATCGTGTTGCGCACGCCCAAGGGCTGGACCGGACCCGCCGAGGTCGACGGCCTCCCGGTGGAGGGCACCTGGCGAGCGCACCAGGTGCCACTTGCCGCCGTACGCGAAAACCCGGACCACCTGCGGCAGTTGGAGCAGTGGCTGCGCTCCTACCGGCCCGAGGAACTCTTCGACGAGCACGGACGCCCCCGGGAGCAGGTCCTGGCCTGCGTCCCAGACGGCGCACACCGCCTGGGCGCCAACCCGCACACCAACGGCGGTCTGCTGCTGCGCGACCTGCCCCTCCCGCCCCTGGAGCGGTTCGCCGTCCCGGTCGACAAGCCCGGCGCGACAGCGCATGAGCCGACCCGCGTCCTCGGCGACCTGCTGGCGCAGGTGATGGCCGACACGGGCGAGCGGCGCGACTTCCGGCTGGTCGGCCCGGACGAGACGGCCTCCAACCGCCTCCAGGCCGTCTACGAGTCGAGCGGCAAGGCGTGGGAGGCGCAGGTCCTGCCCACGGACGAACACCTGGAGCGCGGCGGCCGGGTGATGGAGATCCTCTCCGAACACACCTGCCAGGGCTGGCTGGAGGGCTATCTGCTCACCGGGCGGCACGGCCTGTTCTCCTGCTACGAGGCCTTCGTCCACATCGTCGACTCGATGGCGAACCAGCACATCAAGTGGCTGCGCGTGGCCCGCCGGCTCCCCTGGCGCCGCCCGATCGCCTCCCTCAACTACCTGCTCACCTCGCACGTGTGGCGCCAGGACAACAACGGCTTCTCGCACCAGGACCCCGGCTTCGTCGACCACGTGCTCAACAAGTCGCCGGAGGTCGTGCGGGTCTACTACCCCCCGGACGCCAACACCCTGCTGTCCGTGGCGGATCACGTGCTGCGCAGCCGCGACTACGTCAACGTCGTCGTCGCGGGCAAGCAGCCCTGCTTCGACTGGCTCGACCTCGACGCCGCCCGCGCGCACTGCGCCCGCGGCGCCGGGATCTGGGCCTGGGCGGGCACCGAGTCCGACCCCGGCGAGCCCGACGTGGTGCTCGCCTGCGCGGGCGACGTACCCACCCTCGAAGTGCTGGCCGCGGCCTCGCTGCTCCGCCGGCACCTGCCCGAGCTCGCGGTGCGGGTGGTCAACGTCGTCGACATCGCCCGGCTGCTGCCCGTGGAGGAACACCCGCACGGCATGCCCGACAGCGAGTACGACGCGCTGTTCACCCCCGACAAGCCCGTCGTCTTCGCGTATCACGGCTATCCCTGGCTGATCCACCGGCTCGCCTACCGCCGCGCCAACCACCCGCACCTGCATGTGCGCGGTTACAAGGAGGAGGGCACCACCACGACCCCGTTCGACATGGTCGTACGCAACGACCTCGACCGGTACCGGCTGGTCATGGACGTCATCGACCGGGTGCCCGGCCTCGCGGTCCGCGCGGCGGCACTACGGCAGCGGATGGTCGACGTCCGCTACCGCCACCACGACTGGATCCGCACCCATGGAGCCGACCTGCCCGAGGTCGCCGACTGGACCTGGAGCCAGTGACCACCCGCGCGGCAGAACCGCGCACGCGGCGCTTCCCGCCCCACGGCCCGCAGAAGCCCGCCGCGGGCTGTCGCCGCACAGACCCCAGGGGCCCTCAGCGGCTCGACGGTGTGAGCTGCGGTGGCACGTGTGCCCGGTCTCCGCGCGTCGAGAGCCGTGCCCTTCCGCCGTCCGTCGCTCGGCCGGTGCGCCGCCACAGACGTCCGCACGCCTTGTAGAAGCGGTCCGGCAGGAACACGGCGTCCGCGATGATCATCGCGCCGGAGAACAGCGGAAGTCCCATGAGTACGGCGATGCCCAGGTGCATGCCCAGCAGCATGGTCAGGACCGGGTATTTGAGCCGTCCGAACAGGACGAACGGGAACGCGACCTGCAACAGCACGGTCAGATAGCAGGCGACAGCGATCAGCGCGTCGTGCTCGTCCGCCATCAGGGAGAGCTCCGGCCAGGGTCGGAACAGGTCGAGATTCAGGACGTAGTGCAGGGCGGTGCCGTTCCCCCACGAGCCGCCCTGCACCTTGTAGAGACCCGCGGAGCCGTAGAGGAAGCAGACCTGGGCCGCGATGACGAACATGCCGCAGTTGTGCAGCACCGCCGTCAGGGTGTGGCGGGATGCGCGGAACTCGGCCGCTCGCCGGCCCGTCGGCGTACGCGCCGCCCTGCCCTCCGAGGCCCGGAGACGGGTTCTGCGCGCGTCCAGGGACCAGCGGCGGCCGCAGGCGGTGAGGACGAGGTACATGGCCATGAGGAGGATGAGGTTGTCCCCTCCGTCGGTCATGAAGATCGCCCTGGCGTGGAACGACGCGACCACCACGGCGAACAGCACGGACACCGCTCTGGTCCGCCAGCCCAGCAGGAACAGCACGGACGTGACGAGGGCCAGCGCGTAACAGGCCTCGAAATAGGCCCGGTTGTCCGACAGGGTCAGGATGCTGGCCCACCCCGTCTGGTCGAAGAGCTGCCTCGCCAGCTCAGGCGTCCACGGTGAACCAGGACCCCAGATCTCCTCGCGGTTCGGAAACTCCCGCAGCAGGAAGACGAGATAGAGAAACCCGTATCCGATACGCAGGACCGCCGCGGCGTAGAGGGAGACCGGCCGCTCGGTCAGGGCGCCGAGAAGCGCACCGATCCGCTCCGGCACGCCGGCGTCCGCCCCTTCGGGAGTACGCCGATGCGCTGCGCGTGGCTGCTCAGTTTCCATGGGAGTCCACCTTCCACCAGGGCAGGTTCCGCGTTTCCACGGGCTTCGGGGCGGCGGCGGCCGGGTCGGCGCCGTTCGCCCCGGCGGGCGCGGCGATGGGCACCGTGATCACCCGCAGCTGGACGCGCTCGACGGGGCCGCCCAAGTGGGCGGCGAGGCGCTCCGCCGCGATGTTGGCCAGGTAGCGCTGCATCATCAGCGCCCGTTGCGAGCGTGGCCGGTCGTCACCCCCGTGGGTGTCGAGGTAGGAGCTCCAGGCCCGCCGCAGCATGTTCTGGGTCGTGTGACTCGGGAAGGGGTTGTGCCGCACGGCGGCGTTGTCGACGGCGGTCAGGTCGAACCAGCCGCTCACCCGGGTGCTGCCGTCCGGGGCCGTGCGCAGGGTCCGTGCCGAGATCTGCCGGTTGACCGACTCCGGGTCCGGCGCGAAGAGTCGCCAGTTCTGCTCGAAGAGGGGGAAGACCCATGCGTTGACCTGGCGGCTGTACTGCCGGGAGACGGGGTTCGGGGGAGCCACGTGCAGAAACACCAGGAGGACATGGACCAGCGCGGTCGCCAGACACACGACCACCGCGGCGCGCACTCCCGCCTTCAGGAGGAGGGGCGGAGGCTTCGGAGGACCTTGGAACGCCAGGGCCTTCCCCCTTTGTTCTCCTGGCGCTGTCGGCTCAGCGCCGGTCCGGTCCGGTTCATCGACATCCACCGTTTCAACGCCGTCCTGCACGGCCCCACCCGGCCCTTCGGTCCTGGCTTCTCTCACTGCTTCTCCTGAGATTTCGCCAACGGCGCGCGACGGAATCGACCACGATCCGTCGCGCGCCGCTCGTCCTGTCCGCTCAACGGGAGCTAGGCAGATTTCCTGTCGTGACCTGCTTGATCGCTGCCGTAGCCCTCGGGCCCGCCGGGCTTGCCTTGCTCCCCGCCGTATCCATGGTCGTCGGGCTTCCCACCGTGATCGTGGCCGCCGGGCTTGTGGCCGTGGTCATGGCCGCCGGGCTTGTGGCCGTGGCCGGGGTGGCCGGTGCCACCTGTCGCGCCACCGTTGCCACCGCCGGTGGTGGCACCCGTGGTGCCGCTCGTAGTAGCTCCCGCGACGAGGCCGCCGAGGGCGCCACCCGTGGTTCCGCCCGACGTCAGGACGCCGCCGAGGAGGCCGCCCAGGACACCGCCGGTTCCGCCACCCGTCGGCACGCCGGCGATGGCACCGACCGTGGTGCTGCCCGTGGTGCCCGCTGTGGTGCCGCCTGACGTGGCACCCGCGATCACACCGCCCGTGACCAGCCCACCGGTGGTTCCACCGGAGCCGCCGGCGGCACACGTACCCCGGTTGATCGTGTTGTTGTCCAGCGTCACGGCGCCGGTGCGGGCCAGTGCCCTGCCGTCGATGGTCGTTCCCGTGGTGACGGTGATCGACTCCTGGGCCATGATGGTGCCCACGAAGGTGCCGTTGGTGCCGAGGGTGGCCGAGCTGCCGATCTGCCAGTACACGTTGCACGGCGAGGCGCCGTTGACGAGGGACACGTTGCTGCCGGACGCCGTCGTCAGCGTCGAACCGATCTGGAAGACCCATACGGCACTGGGGTCGCCGTGCGCGTCAAGAGTGAGCGTGCCGGTGATACCCGCGGAGATGGGCGCCTTGTAGACCCCCGGGTTCAGCGTCCTGCCACCGAGCTCCACGGGATCGGGAGCGGTGGGATACGTGACGTCCGGGGCCTGTCCGGCGGCGTCGTTGTACGCCGTCACCAGGTCGCTCTTGGCCTGGAGCGCCACCGCGTCCGCGGAGTGCTGGGCCCCGAGCACCGTGCCGGGCGGGAATCCGATGATCGCCGTTCCCGGGTGCACTCCGAGTGCCCCGGTGATCGACGAGGGCCCGGTGTTGGTGACTTGTGAACCGGCCAGTACGGCGAAGCTGCTCGCCGTACCCAGAGATACGGGTGTGGCAACGGCGCTGGCGCGGGTCGGCGTCATCGCGAGTACGACGGCGGCGATCGCCACGGCCGCAATCGCCGCGAGCCACACCGACATGGCGCGCCGCAGCGGCGCATCAGGGATATTCAGCGTCATCGAGGGGCCAACTCCTGTGAGGGGGCAGTGCCTTGGCGGCGGTTCTCGGTCGCAGGGAATCGCCTGTTTTGTGTCGTTGGCATATTACGCAGGAAGAAATTCCACGAGGGCTTCACCAAGTGACTCCGCCGGAATCGGCGAGCCAACTGCGAAGTGCATAGGAATACTTAATGGGCCGGATGGCGTCGACCCCCTGCCCGGAAAGGCACACAGGGAATTCACCGGAGGACAACTCTCCCCACGAGCCGGCCGGTCGCCGGCCGGCGGAAGGGAGGGCGCACCGGAGGAAGACCGCTCGGTGCACCTGCACGAGGGCGGCGGAAGCGACCGCCTCACGGCTGTCACCAGTGGAGAATCACCTGATGATCTCGCGAGCGACCGCGCACGGCCGGCCACCGCAGGACGACTTCACCTGCCTCGATCACGCGGCAACGCCCACACATTCGGCGCAGGGCGGCCGCGGAGGAACAAGCGGGTTGCCACCGCACATGAGCAGGCCCACGCCGAACTCGCCGCAGTCATATTGAATTGCGGGCCGATTCACTCTCGCGTGCGTTCGCCCCGACGGGTCACTCCGGCGTGTTTATGCCGGAGTCATCGCTTCATTCGCCAGGGCGCCGATGGGCGTGAAAAGGCCTCGCGCCATAAGTGGTCCGTGCCTCTTCGGGAAACCATGGCCAATGGACATGCCCCGCCAACTCCCCCGCTATGGAGCCGAGTTCACTTCCCCCTTACGCCGGACAGGTGAACTCCGGCAGACGATCGCGCACGGCCGCGGCGGGGCAGTACACAATGCGCTCACTGATTCTGATCTTGGCAGGCTGCCCACCAGCAGAGGCCCTGGGAGCCGGAGGCACACAGCTCGTGGCGGCGAACATCAACCCCACCGTCGGAAAGCGCCATCTGGGAGCCGAGCTCCGCCGGCTGCGGAAGGCCAGCGGCCTGACGAGTACACAAGTGGCCGAGCGGCTCCTCGTCTCCCAGCCCAAGATCAGCCGGCTGGAGAACGGCCAGCGCGCCATCAGCCCCCGCGACGTGCGCGACCTGTGCACGATCTACGGCGTGACGGACCAGCAGGTCGTCGACTCACTGATGCGGATGGCCAAGGACTCCGGGCAGCAGGGCTGGTGGAATGCCTACGGCGACCTCCCCTACAGCACCTATATCGGCCTGGAGACGGACGCCGTCTGCATCCATGCCTACGAGCCCACGGTGATCCCGGGCCTGCTGCAGACGCCCGCCTACGCCCACGCGGTCATCGAGAACACGATCCCGCTGGTCACCGTCGAACAGGCCACCACCCGCCTGAGGGTGCGGTTGCGCCGTCAGCACCGGATCTACCACCCGGCCCGCCCGCTGCGTCTGTGGGTCGTCCTGGACGAATCGGTACTGCACCGCATCGTCGGCGGTCCCGACATCATGCGCGAACAACTGGAGCACCTGAACGCACTGGGCGCCGAGCCGCACATCACCGTGCAGGTCCTCCCCTACGGCGTGGGGGCCCACCCCGGCCTTTCAGGGCAGTTCTCCATCCTGAGGTTCGCCGACAGTCCTGATGCGGGGGTGGTGTACCTGGAAGGGTCCACCAGCCACGTCTACCTGGAGAAACGATCCGACCTGCAGCACTACGGCACCACGTACGCCCACCTGCAGGCCCTGGCCCTCGATCCGGACAGCACCCGCCACTTCATCGCCGACACCATCAAGACCCACATCGACGCGGAGAACTCCCCGCTCCGCGACCGTGCCTCCACGGAACGGGAATAGCTCACCGGGCCGGCCGGGCGCTCAGCCCTGGACGAGGGCCAGGATTCCGCCGGCCAGGAGGAAGAACCCGCCGGCAATGGCGATCCCTGCGAGGGCGGCGAGAACGGCCGGCCGCAGGATCACCGACGAGGACGCCGGAGCCGCGCCGAGCTGCCGGCGACGGAGCCCGAGCGCCCGGACACCGCCGAAGACACCCATCAGTCCCACGATCAGGTACGGCATGTGCGTCAGCCCTCCAGGCTGTCGAGTGGCTCCGCGAGCTTGCGATCACGGAGAGCGCGCTCCCTTCGGAAAGGGGATCCGAGGCATCTCGACCCCGAAGGCGCGCGTCCACCATAGGAGGACTCAGCAAGGACACGGCACACGGCACCGTCGACCGGTCCGCCGCGCCCGCACAGGTCGACCGCGAGCCCTAATGCGCCCGTTCCTCGCCCGTCCCCGGCGTGTCCTCGTCCGGCAGGTGTACGTCGTTGACGGCGATGTCGACTTCGACGACTTCCAGGCCCGTCATCCGTTCCACGGCTGCGATCACGTTCTCGCGGACCTCGGCGGCGACCTCGGTGATGCCGACGCCGTAGGCGACGACGACCTGGAGGTCGATGGCGGTCTGTTTCTCGCCGACCTCGGCCTTGACGCCGCGTCCCGCGCTGGTGCGCCCGCCCGGGACCCGGTCGCGCACGGCTCCCACGGTGCGGGTGAATCCGCCGCCCAGTGCGTGGATTCCAGGGATCTCCCGTGCGGCGATCCCGGCGATCTTCTCCACCACCCCGTCCGCGATCGTCGTCCGGCCGCGGGTCCCCGGCGGTTCCTGAAGCCCGGGCCGTGAGACCTGCAGCGTCGTACCCATGCCGGGGCGGGGCTCAGCAGGACCAAGGGTCGGCAGGATCGAACCGTTCGGCTCCGTCATGCGAAGCCACCTCCTCGGGCAGTCGCCGGACTGCCATACCCGAGCGGCTGTTCACCGCCGCTCGTGCCGCAGGTCCAAGTACCGTACGGGGCAACGGACATGAGCGCGTCACCGCGCTGTGCCGACGCCCACACTTTGAGACGGAGCGGCAGCGGACCGTCTGCCGCAGCACGCGAGGACTATGCTCCTGAGGAGGCGTCCCAGACCCAGGCGGCTTGTCGTTTCGCGACACAGATGGCTGCGGGAAGCGGACCTTTCGTCCGTCACCCGGCGCATCCCTGGAGAACCGGCTGGGTCCTCCGCCCTGGCGAACAGGGCCTCGGACCGGCCGTCGCTCCGCCTCCGCCGAACGTACGCCCCTGCCGACAGCGCGCCAAGAGGGGCCGGGAAACCCGGCGTTCCCACCTCGCTGCCGGATGGTCTTCCGAACCGAGGCGTCATGCCCCTCCCACAACTCGCCATCTACCGTCATGACCGACGGAACCGAGCACTGATCACCCTGTCCGGTGAGATCGACCTGGAATCGGAACCACTGCTGCGCGCGGCACTGACCAGGTGCCTGAGCGACGGCATCCGCATCGTCGACGTCGACCTCACCCCCGTGACCTTCTGCGACTGCACCGGCCTCAACACCTTCCTCTGCGCCGCGCAGCGGACCACGGAGGCCGGCGGGAGCCTACGGCTGCACAACCCGCCGCAGTCACTGGGGCGGATCCTCGACCTCACCGGCTCCGGGTTCCTGCTGCTCGCCCTGCCACCCGGGCAGACGTCACCCTCCCTCGGGGATGCCTCTGGCCCGGCCGCTCCCCGCGCACCGCACCGGATCGTTTCGCTGGTGGCTGCCCTGTCGAGCGAGGTGCGATGAACGCCCAGCCGGAGCAGCAGCAGCCGAACACGTCGCGGGCAGGCGAGCCGGCGACCCTGAACGCGGCCCGGTTGCGCCGCCTGAACCGCTGGCAGGCGCAGGGCATGGGCGAGGAGCTGGCGGATCTGTACACCGACTCCCGCGAGACGTCCACCCCTGAGGCGTACCGCGGCCGCAAGCGCCAGGGCTTCCTGCACCGTCTCACCGGCGACATCCGGCGGCCGGGGTTCGCCATGGTGATCGCCGAGACGGACCATCTGATGGGATGCGCCTTCGGGTTCCCCGTGGCCAGTGACGGCTTCTGGTGGCTCGGCTTCGACGGAGCACTGCCGCGGAGCATCGAGCAACTCACCGAGTCCGGCGGGGCCTTCGCGATCACGAGCACCCTGGTCCGCCCGCATCCGGGGGACCATGATGCGGCCCGCCGACTGCAGGTACGGCTGCTGAGCGGCCATCAGGCGTCTCTCGGGGCCGCCTTGGTGGATCAGGGCGATCACCCGACCCTCGCGGCGCTCCGCTCCTGGGGATGGCGGGACAGGGGAGAGGTGTGGCGGCCGGCGGGCCGGACCACGTTCCGTGCGCTGGTACTCCCCCGCGGGGAACGAGCCGCGGCGCGGAGGGAGGGCCTGGCGCACGACGCCTGGACGCGGTGGCGCGGATGAGGTCCGGGAGCCGCTCTTCCCGTGTCCAGGTACTGGTCGCCGAACAGGCGGCCCGACGTGGTGCCCGGGTCGGCATGGTCGATGTGTGCACCGCGGCGGTGGCCGCACTGCCGGTCGGCGGAGCCGGGGTGTCGGCGATGTCCAGGACCGCCGCGAGCCACCCGCTGTGCAGCACCGACGACATCAGCGAACAGCTGGAGGAGCTCCAGCTCACCCTGGGTCAGGGGCCCTGCGTGGACGCCTTCGTACACGGCTCGGCGGTCCTGACGCCCGATCTGCTGGCCCGCGCGCTGCAGGACGACTGGACCGTGTTCGCCGACGCGGCACTGGCCGCCGGAGCACGCGCGGTCTTCGCACTCCCCCTGCAGATCGGGGCGATCTGCCCCGGAGTCCTCGACCTGTACGCCGACGTCCCCACCGTGCTGGCCGCCGAGGAACTGGCCGACGCGCTGGCGTTCGCCGATCTCGCCACGCTGCTCCTGCTCGACGCGCGGATCGACGAGACCGGCGCGCGGGGCGACGCGGCACTGGCAGAGCACGGTTTCGAGAACCTGGGCGGGTACCGGGCGGAGATCGACCAGGCCACCGGCATTCTCACCGTCCAGCTCGGCGTCGGCCTCGAAGAGGCCTTCGTCCGCCTCCGCGCCTACTCCTACACGCAGGGACGCCGGCTCGCCGACGTGGCCGCCGACGTGGTGGCCCACCGGCTCCGCTTCTCCCCCGACACCGAACCCGGACGGTCCGACGACGGCACCTGATCTGTCGGCTCCGGCCGACGAACGCGCCGCACTTCTCGCTTCATACCGGCGGGACCAGTACCAATCGAGGGTGTCACGATGAATCAGCAACTCCTGGCCAAGACCTTCGTCGAGCTGGCGGACAACCTGGTCGCCGACTTCGACCTGATCGACTTCCTGCGCCTGCTGACCGACCGCAGTGTGAGCATGCTCGACGCGAGCGCCGCCGGGGTGCTGCTCGCCGACCGGGACGGCAAACTCCGCGTGATGGCCGCCTCCGACGAACAGGTGCGCCTGCTGGAACTCTTCCAGCTCCAGAACGACGAAGGCCCCTGCCTGGAGTGCTTCCGCACCGGCACGCCGGTGATCGTCCCCGACCTCGGCCGGGAGGTCGACCGATGGCCGCGCTTCGCCACGGCGGCCCAGCGCAGCGGGTTCGGGGCCGTCCAGGCCCTGCCGATGCGGCTGCGGGACGAGACCGTCGGCGCCCTGAACCTCTTCCGCACCACTCCCGGTCCGTTCGACCCGTCCGGCACGCCCATCGCCCAGGCCCTGGCCGACGTCGCCACGATCAGCCTGCTGCAACAGCGCTCCAGTGAGCGCAGCACCCTCCTCAACGAACAGCTGCAGACCGCGCTCAACAGCCGCGTACTGATCGAACAGGCCAAGGGCAAACTCTCCGAACGCCGGAACATCGACATGGAACGGGCCTTCTCCGCACTGCGCGGCTACGCCCGCGCCCACAACCGGCGCCTGTCCGACGTGGCCCGTGCCTTCATCGACGACTCCGAGCCCCTCCCCGGCCTGGCCGCCTGACCCCCGCCGCGCCCCCTGCCGGCCCCCGGGCACTTGGCCGTACGACAGTTTGAGTGCCGTACGGTCCTGGGGCTCCGGATGGCCACTTGCCGTCTGTTCAGGCGTCGTTGCGGAGGCTAGCGTGCGAGACACGGCCCCGGCCCCCGGCAGTGTCGATCACCTCTCGCGCTCCTTGGGGGCGCACCTGGCGCATCAGTGCCGGTACCTGCCGCCATGCACGGGCCGCTCCCGCACTCCCCGTCGCTGCGCGCTTCCGGCGCGGTCTCGATGCGCCCCAAGCGGGCACCGCGCCTCGACTGCCCGCCGCGTCGTACGCATTTCACGACAGGCGACACATATGTACGCGCTGATCGTTCCGGCTTCCGCCCCCTTCGTCCTGCTCGCCACCGTGATGGGCCTGTCCTGGTGGGAGGACCGCATCCTGCCGACGCCACCGGCCGCGCCGGCCGACGCTCCCGCCAGGACCGCGTTCACCCCGGCGCCCGCTGCCCAGCTCCCTGAACTCCCCCTTGTCGACGCCACGTTGGCGAGCGAAGCCGCCGTGCGCTGACCGACAGCACGACGCAGGGCTGGGCCACTCGTCGTCCGGATCGTCGGCACCGCCATGCGCGGGCCCGGCGGGATCCGACGCCAAGTCCCGTCCTCAGTCCCGCAGTTCACTCCGGCCGGAAGGGGACTTGGTTTCGTGGGTCCGCCGTAGGTGCGACTCGGAAGGGTTGGGCAGGCCGGTGCGGGCGCCGCGGCGCACGGAGTCGTCGGCTGTGTTGTGCTGCCGCTCGACGGCGTTCTCGATCAGTGTCAGGGGGCGGGCCGCCGATCGCCTCCGACAGGTACAGCGACTTGGGGCCCACGCCGATGCCTGCCCGGCGGGCGGTGAGCTGTCGGCGACGCTCGCGCTGCCGGCCTAGGCGGACGTCCAGGTCGTACCGGAGCGGCTGGGGCACAAGTCCCGCAACGCACGCGGGGGCGCCTCACCGTCACGCGTGAACGAGTGCCACCGGAGTCGCCGGGCCGGACCACCCAGAGCGGTCGAACTTTCCGGTGCCACACGGCTGTTGAGGCCCGCTCAGCTGCGCCGGAAGTGAGGAGAACCCGGATCCCCGACAGTGCATGTTCGACTACAGACCGTGGAAAGGTAGATATGTTCAACGGGCAACGAGAAAGGCCAAATGGGGCCGCCTGGCCTACGGGGGAATCAGTAGCGCCTCACCATGAGTTGGAGCACCGACCATGCACACCACCCCCCACGTGCATTTCAACGTCCTTGGCCCCCTCGAGATCTGGGACGGCGAGAGGCGGATCAAGCCTGGTGGCCCCGTCAACGAACGCGTTCTGGCCATGCTGCTGTTGGAGGCGGGACGGGTCGTCCCCGTCTCCCGGCTGATCCAGGCGGCCTGGGACCAGGAGCCGCCGCCCACGGCGGTGCACCAGATCCGCAAGGCGGTCGCCGGACTGCGTCGGCGCCTGCCCTCCGGGCACGAGCTCATCACCACCGAGCCGCCCGGCTACCGCGCGGTGCTCAGCGACGGCCAACTGGACCTGCGGATGTTCGACATCAGGGTGCGCCGGGCGCAGGAGGCGCGTACCGAAGGCCTTCCCGACAACGCTGTCATGCAGCTGAAAGCCGGACTGGACCTGTGGCGGGGCCCCGTCCTCGGCGGCACGGGCGGCCCCGTCATCGACGCCGTGGCGGCCGCCTGGGAAGAGCGACGCCTGGCCGCCACCGAACAGGGCTTCGAGCTGCGGCTCGAGCAGGGCGAGGCGAGCGGGCTCATCGGCGAACTGCGCGAGGCCGTCACCGCGCACCCCTACGGGGAGGTACTCCGCGGCCAGTTGCTGCTCGCCCTCTACCGCGCCGGGCGGCAGACGGAGGCGCTGGAGGAGTACACGCGACTGCGGATCTCACTGGCGGAGGAGATCGGCATCGACCCCGGCCCCAAACTGGCCGCCCTGTACGAGGCGATCCTGCGCGGCGACCCGGAGCTGGACGCTCCGCCGGCCCCCCAGGACACCCAGGAGCCACCGCTCGCGGTCACCGAGGCCGCTCCGTGCACGCTGCCGTACGACCTGGCTGACTTCACCGGCCGCCAGGAGGAGATGCGCCGGCTCACCGCTGCGCCCCCCGCCACCGGCGAGCGCACCAGCCCGCACATCCTCGTCGTCGACGGAATGGGCGGCAGCGGTAAGACGGCCCTGGCCGTGCACGCGGCACACCGGCTGGCCGACTCCTACCCCGACGGGCAGCTCTACCTCGACCTGCGCGGGTTCACCCCGGGGGAGGAACCGCTGTCCCCGGGGACAGCGCTCGGCGTACTGCTGCGGGCGATGGGGGTGGCCGGGAAGTCCGTGGCCGAGTACTCGCTCAGCCGCTGCGCGCAGTGGCGGGTCACCAGCGCCCACCGCCGGCTTCTGCTGGTCCTGGACAACGCGGCGGACGCGGCGCAGGTCCGCCCGCTGCTGCCCGCCTCCCCCGGCAGTCTGGTCCTGATCACCAGCCGGGTCGGGCTGCCCGAACTGGAGGGCGCCCAAGAGCTCTCCCTGGGCCTGCTGACCGACGAGGACAGCGTCGAACTGATGAGCCGCATCCTGGGCGCCGACCGCGTGGCCGCCGAACCGGACGCCACCGCAAGCCTGGTCCAGCTCTGCGGCCGGCTTCCGCTGGCCCTGCGGGTCTCCGCCGCCCGGCTGCGCAAACGCCCCCACTGGACGCTGCGCCACCTGGCCGAGCGGCTCGGCGACGACACCCGCATCCTGGGCGAACTGGAGTCCGGGGACCGCAGCGTCGCGACGGTCCTGCGCATGTCGTACGACGCCATGAAGCCCGAACACCGCGCCCATTTCCGGCTGTTGAGCCTGCATCCGGGGACCGGTTTCGCGGCGCCCGTCGCCGCCGCCCTCCTGGACACCGATCCGCACAGCACCGAGCGGATATTGGAGTACCTGCTGGACGTACACCTGCTGATGGAGTTCGAGTTCGGGCGGTACTCCTTCCACGACCTGGTGCACAGCTTCGCCCGGACCCTGCCTGCGGACGAAGCCGAGCAGCGGGAGGCCGCGGTGCTGAGACTGGCCGAGCGCATGCTGACCGAACTGGAACGGGCATGCGACGCCCTGTTTCCCGGCCGGGTGCGCTACGGCAACGCCCCGGCGGCCGACGACGGCACGAAGACGCCTCCCCCGGAGCCTCAGGAGGCGCAGCGGTGGTTCACTCAGGAGTGGCGCAACGTCGTCGCCGTGGTCCACCTCGCCGACCAGTACGGCCTGCACTGGCACGCCGCCTGGCTCAGCCGCGGCATCGGCTTCTACCTGCATACCCAGAGCTATTTCTCCGACTTCGAGCAGATGGCCCGCCTGGCGGTCGACAACGCGCGCAAGCAGGGCGATCCCGAGCTGCTCTGCGTTTCGCTGATCAACCTGGCGGTCGCCCAATGGCATCGCGACCTGTTCCAGGAGGGCATCGCCTCCTCCGAGGAGGCCCTGGCGATCGCCTCCGGCCTCGCCGACCCCCGCACCGAGGCGGCCTGCCTGAGCCGACTCGGCGTACTGTGCACCAGCGTGGGGCGGCTGGAGGACGCCGTCGAATATCTGGCACGCGCGAGTGAGGCGCACCGCGTGCTGTGCTCCGCACGGGAGGAGGCGCAGGCCCTGGCCAACCTGTGCTTCGCCCGGGAGCGTCTGGGGCGACTGCCCGAGGCCGTGCGGGCCGGGCAGCGGGCCGCCGCACTGGCCTGGAGTACGGGTGACGCGGGTATCGAGGTGACCGCGCTGGCCAATCTGTCGCTGGCCCATCTGGGCCTGGAGCGGCTCGAGGACGCGGCCCACTGCCTCACCCGCGCCCGGGCGCTGTGCGAACCGCTGCGAGCGCCGGCGCTGACGTCCCTGGTGCTGTGCAACCTGGCCGAGGCGGAACTGCGGGCCGGACGGCCCCACACTGCTCACGACCACGGGACGGCCGCGCTCGACCTGGCCCGCGGCCACGGCTCACGGGCCCGGCAGGCCGCGGCCGAGAACATGCTCGGCCGGGTCGACCGGGCGCAGGGAGAGCACCGGCGCGCCGTGGGCCGCCACCGGACGGCGCTGGAGCAGGCGACGGCCATCGGCTTGCGGACGGAGACCGTCCGGGCCCACCGCGGGCTGGCCGAGTCCTTGCGGACGCTGGGGGATGCGGCCGCCGCCGACTGGCACGACCGCGCGGCACGCGAGCATGCCACGGCGATGGCACTGCCCCCGGACGCGGTGGTGGACCCGGTCCCCGCGCCCGGAGCGTGACGCGTCCGGACGCGGGCCGACCGCAACGGGAGCGGCTCTCAAGGCCCCGAGCGGGCGGCGACATCCGGCTCGTACACCCGGGCCACCGGCATCCGGGCCGCCCGGACCGCAGCCGGGAGCAACCGCGCGGCAATCAGCCGGGAGAGGGCCGACGCCGGGTCCGTCCCGAAGCCGGGCGGCAGGGTGACGAACTCCGTGCCGGAGGTGGAGTGCCGGCACCACGGCTCCAGGCCGGCCGCGGGAATCCCCGCGGACGCCTGGCCGGTGCAGACCACCAGCCGGCTCTCGGTGACTGTGCGCCGGACGGCCTGCGTCAGCAGGCCGTCCGGCGACGGCGTCGAGTCGAGTCGCGCGGAAACCCAGCCGGGAGCGGCCGCGTCCGACACGAACAGGGTCGTGCACACGGCGTGCCCGACCGCCCTCTCGAACGCGCCGGCCAGCGCGAGCCCCAGGTAGGCGCCGGCTCCCCAGCCGTGCAGCGCGAACGGGTCGCTCACGCCCGCGTCGCGGACCTGGCGGACGAGCCCGTCCACCAGGTCGGGCAGGGCGCGCACCGATTCCCGGGTGCGGGCCCCGTCGGCCGCGGGGCGCACAACGACCGGCCGGAGGGCGGCAGGCAGGGTACGCACCAGGCGGGCCACGTCCGTGACCGAGGTGTCCGGTCCCGGCAGCAGAACCAGCGGGAACCGCGCTCCGCTCACCGTCCGCACGGTCGCCTCCCGGCTCGCAGCGGCACGGGCGTCAGTCGGCGGTGGGGCCGACATCGGTGGCCAGAACCTGACTGTGTCCGTGGGCGCCATGCGCGCCGGCGGATTCCGTCGTGGTGCCCGCCCAGCCGATCACGGCCGCCATGACCACGGCCAGTGCTACATGTCCCAACCACCGCATGTCGCGTTCCTTTCGAGCTGTCCGTTCTCGATCCGCGACGACAGTACGACGCAGAGATCCCGATTACGTCCCGGTGCGATACCGCCCGGTCGACCCGCAGGTCAGCGGTGCGGTCAGGGTGTGCCAGGCGGCATGGCACCGCGTGCGAACCAGTACGCCTCGGCGAGCAGGTGCTGGACGACGGCCGTCTCCGCCTCGTCGCGCGGGCCGTAGACGAGCAGCGAACCGCGCGGTGCGACGACCACGCCCCAGCCCGCCGCCACCACCGGCTCCGCCCAACGGCACGGCAGCATCAGGTGAACGCTCCCGTCGTACGGCGGATGCGCGTGCGCGAACTCCGAGCCCGCCAGGAACGCCTCGGCCGGTCCCTGGGCCAGGACCGGCGCGAGCTGGAACGCGCAGGTCCCTCGTACGCACACGTACGAGGGACCGATGCGGACCCCGTCGAGCGCGGCGACCGCGTCGACGAGCCGCTGTCTCAGCGCGGCCGGCGCCGGATCGGTGAGCTGCTCGACCGGATGGCCGGTCACGACCAGCGGGGCCGGCCCCGCGCGCGGCGGCAGACGCATGCCCGCTCACCCTCTCCCCGCGCCGGGCGACAGCAGATGCCGGTTCACGGACCGTGCCGCCGCGGCCAGTTCGTCGCGGCACACCACCTCGACGCCGGCCGCGCGGAGCGTCTCCACGCCGGTGCAGTCCGCCACGAACAGCGGCGGTTCCCGCCACGCCACCACGACCCGCCCGACGCCCGCGGCCAGCACGAGCCGCGCGCACGGCGACGGGGAGGAGGCCCGGCGCGTACACGGTTCCAGGGAGGTGTACAGGGTCGCCCCGCGCAGCGAGGGCCGGGGAGGTCCCAGCGAGCGCAGCGCCGCCTGCTCGGCGTGCACCCGGCTGCCGTCCTGGCGGGAGTAACCCCGGGACAGCTCCCGGCCGTCCGCGCCGACCAGGACGGCCCCGACCGAGTACGCGGTCGGCGACGGCGGGCAGTGGCGGGAGAGGTCCACCGCCCGCCGGAGCCACTCCAGGTCCGTGCCGGGACCCTCGCCCCGGGCCGTCACGGCGGCACCCGCCGGCCCGCCGGCCGGGCGGGCGCGAGGTGCGGACAGTGGCTCACCGCGCGTCACCTGCTCCGGTGTCCTCGGCGGGCGGCGTCTCGGCGAGACGGAACCCCATGGCGTAGATGTCCCGCCGGTACCAGCCGTGACGGCGGCGGCAGCGGGCCAGGTCCACGTAGCGGGTGAAGCTCCCCCCGCGCGCCACCCGGTAGGTGACGCCGTCTTCGCCGTACAGGTCGTCGTCCACGTACCGCCCGCCGGGATAGGGCCGGTAGTCGTCGGCGACGTACTCCTCGACGTTGCCGGCCATGTCGTACGCACCGAAGGGGCTGCGTCCGGCCGGATACATGCCGACCGGGGTGGTGGCCAGCGGGCCGTACTCCACGGTGTTGGCCAGGTCCTCGCCCGGCTCCTCGCCCCACGGGTAGGCACGGCCGTCGCCGCCCGAGGCCGCGTACTCCCACTCCGCCTCGGTCGGCAGCCGGAAGGCGCGCCCGGTGCGCCGGGCGAGCCAGGCCGCGTAGGCGTCGGCGTCCTGCGGAGACACGCTCCACACGGGGTGGTTGGCCAACTGGGGCGGATACACGCCGAACCGCCAGGACGTGGGCAGCCCGGCGCCCGGGTTCTCGGTCAGGAACAGCCGGTACTCCGCGTTCGTCACGGGATGGCGGGCGATCCGGAAGGCGGCGATCCCGGCCTCGTACTGCGGGGCCTCCTTCGCTATCCACGCCCGGGTCACGCCCACGTGCCGCCAGGCCGCGGCGACGGCGTCGACCCGGTCCGCCGCCAGCCCCAGCCGCACCCGCGCGGCCGGGACGTCCGCCATCGCCGGTGCCAAGGGGTCGAGGCGCGGATCGCCCAGCAGGGCCAGCAACTGGCCCGCGGCCAGCCGCAGGAGCGGATCGGCCGTCGGATCCTCCACCCCCCGGGCCAGCTCCCGCGGGTCCTGGCCCGCGACCGTGCCGGTCAGCTGCCGCAACCGGTCCTGGTCGACGCGGTCCGTGAAGGCGGCGGGAAGTCCCATCGCCGACCGGTCGTCCAACTCGTTGGGGTTGACTGCCGTGGCCTCGGCCGTGGTCATGCCGCCGGCTCCGGATCCGGCTCCAGCGGGTAGATCCGGCCGTCGTAGGACGAGGCGAGGAACCGGCCGCGGGCGGCGTCGTAGTGCAGGCTGGAGATGCCGGCCGTGGTGGGCCGCACCACGTGCGGCCAGTCCCCGGTCGTCACGTCGTGCACGGCCACCGTCCCCGCGTACGACCCCGTCGCCACCAGCCGCCCGTCCGCGGAGGCCGCCACGCACTTGATGGAGTGGTCGTGCGGCGTCGGCACGGTACGGCTCGCGTGCCCGTCCCAGAGCCGCAGGGTCAGGTCGCGGCTGATGCTGGCGAAACGGCCGCCCGGCAGCGCGGCGCACCCGTTGGCGATCCGTGCGTGGGCCTCGTCGACCCGGCCGGTCTCGGTGAACGTGTCCAGGGAGAACCAGGAAGCCGAGGCGTCGGCGCACACGGCGAACAGCGTGTCGCCGGAGACGGCGACGCCCTTGACCGCGTTGGTGTGCAGCGGCAGCGTGGCGACGTGCTCGGGCTCCTGTCCCTCGCGGACGGCGAACACCAGGCCCTCGCCGGTGTAGGCGCCGACCACCACATGTGGCACACCGTCACGGGTGAAGGCCGCCGCGCAGTTCAGCGGTGAGCGGTGCTGGTGCAGGACGCGGCCGTCGCGGGCGTCGAAGAGCCGGCCGAGCTGACCGCCGGTCAGCACCCGGTCGCCGGCCTCCACGAGGAAGTTGCACAGGCTGCCGGTGGCGGCCTGCTGCCGTCCGTCCACCCACACCAGTCCCGCGTCGCCGGTCGTCCACACCGCGCCGTCGGCGGTGGTGACGACCGCGTTGACGCACGCGGTGGGTTCGACCCCGGTCAGATCCCACGTGCCGTCCGTGATCCGGTACACCGCGTAGGACGAGCCGAAGGTGCCGAAGACGAGCGTGGAGTCGTCGAGGAAGGCGCACGAGCGGGCCCACACCTCGGCGGGGAACTCCGCGGTGTGGACGAGCCGGAGACCCGGCTCCGGGCCGGCGGCGTCCCACACCCGCAGGGTGCGGTCGTAGCTGAGGCTCACCAGGGAGTCGGTGGCCGCGTTGTACACCAGGCGCTTGATGCCGGCCTCGTGGGCCGGGGCCTTGCCGGTGCGCCCGTCGGCGATGGTGATGATCTCGCCGTCGTCGTTGCCCGCGTACACCACGCCGGCCCGGGTGATCGCGATGGTGTCCGTCTCCACGCCGCCCAGGTCGACCTCGCCGACCATGCCGCCGGTCTCCAGCGACCAGCGCTTGACGGTGCCGTCGTCGCTGGAGGTGAGCAGCTCGTCGCAATCGCCCAGCCAGGCAACGGAGATGACGTCCGCGGTGTGGCCCTCGAACCGGGCCACCGGCGCGCCCGAGAAGTCGTAGACGCGTACCAGGTGGTCCCGCGAGGCGGTGGCGACGAGTTCCCGGGTCGGGTGGAAGACCGACATCTCGACGTCGTCCTTCTGCTCGCTCAGGACCGCTCGCAGTTTCAGGTCGGGCACCGACCACAGCCGGGCGGTGTAGTCGCTCGACGAGGTCAGCAGCAGCGTGCCGTCCGGGCTGAACTCCACCTGGTTGGCCAGGTGGTCGTGGACGGCGCGGGCCAGTGGCGCCCGGCGCGCCGCGTCCCACAGGATGACGTGGTTGTCGTAGCCGGCCGTGGCCACGTACGCGCCGCCGAAGGCCGCGACGCCGCTGATCGGGCCGTGATGACGTATCACGCTGACTCCTCCAGTCGGATGGTGTGAGCGGTGCGGGCGACCTTCGCCGTCAGGTAGCCGGTGTTGTGCGGGTTGGCGAAGACGCCCGTGGCGACGGTGCGCCGCACCTGGATGCCGTACCGGCGCAGTTGCTCGCACTTGTTGGGGTTGTTGGTGAGCAGGTCGATCTCGTCGTGGCCGAGGGCGCGCAGCATCTGGGCGGCCGCGGCGTAGTCGCGCATGTCCTCGCCCAGCCCCAGGGCCCGGTTGGCCTCATAGGTGTCCAGGCCCCGGTCCTGCAGCCCGTACGCGTCGAGCTTGTTGTACAGGCCGATGCCACGTCCTTCCTGGCGCAGGTACAGCAGCAGGCCGCCAGCGGTGTCGATCAGGCGCAGCGCCTCGCGGAGCTGGGGACCGCAGTCGCACCGGGCGGAGCCGAACAGGTCGCCGGTCAGGCACTCGGAGTGCACGCGCACCAGCGGCACGTCGTCCTGGAGGGTGCCCAGCCGCAGCGCCAGGTGCTCGCGTCCGTCCACCAGTCCGCGGAAGGTCGTGACGCCGGCCGTGATCGGGTCGCCCTTCGCCGGGTACAGGGGGATGCGTACGGTCTGGCGCACCTCGGCCCGCGGCAGGGCGTCACCGGCGCCGTCGCTGTGGCGCAGCGCGGGCACGGAGGCGGCCGGGAGGTCGGTGGTACGGGTGTCGCCGGGTGTGTGGGGCATGATTTCTTCTCCTAGGCCGGCTCGGTTGTCACCGGGTTCGTCGAGGTCCAGGCGGTGCGGGCACGGTGCAGGTGGACCAGCACCAACGACGACACGACACCGAGCACCAGGAACGTGGCGTGCGGGCCCGCGGCGTGGTCGAGCGGAGGGATCACAACAGGGGACAGCAGCGCGGCGGCCCCGGTCAGCAGCCACATCAGTCCCGAGGCCCGGCCCATGACGGCCTGCGGCAGGTACCGCACCCGCAGCATCACCACGGCGGCCAGCAGCGCGCCCTGAGCGACGGCTCCGACGGCCAGGGCGACGAGGAACAGCGGCCACACCGGCACCGCCAGCAGGGCCAGTGACACCGCGCGGGCGGTCACGGCCGCGGTCAGCAGCGTCCTGGGGCGCAGCCGGCCGCGCTGCGACACCAGCAGGTTGCCGGTCAGCAGGCTCAGGTTCACGGCCGCGACGACCCAGCCGGCCTGCTGTCCGGACAGCTGCCAGGAGTGGCGCAGTTCGAAGAGGACCAGGGACGTCAGACCGATGCCGCAGACGGCCTCCAGCACCATCTGCAGGACGAGCGTGACGGCGAGGCGCCGGTCGGCGGTGATGTCGTGCCAGACGCTGCGCATCCGCACCGGGTCGCGCCGCCTCGCGTCGCTCGCGGCGCGGCGCGGCGGGTGCACGCCCACCGCCCACACCACCAGCGGCGCGAAGAACGTCGGCAGGTTCAGCCACAGCACGCCCAGGTAGCCCAGCAGGGGCAGGGTCGCCGCGACCAGGACCGGCCCGGCCAAGGTGGTGGCGAGGAACAGGCTGTTGAGGGAGCCGCGGGCCCGCGCCGGGCAGCGCGGGAACATCACGGGTACGTCCGTCATCCAGCCGGTCCGGTAGGCGACCCCGCCGCCCGCCATCACCAGGGCGCACACGAACAGCACCCAGGGCCGCGGCTGTCCGTTCCACAGCAGCAGGTTCATCGCCAGGGCCGCCGACGCCTGCGCCACCAGCCCGTACAGGACGAGGGGGGCCGAGCCGCGCCGGTCGGCCACCGAACCGAACCAGGGGGCGAGGAGCATGCTCATCGGTACAGCGGCGGCCAGCCACGTCATCACCGTGAGCGAGCCGGTCAGACGGTACGCCAGCAGCGGCAGCGCGGTCGCGTACAGGGCCTCGCCCAGGTTGTTGACCGTGTTCCCGGCGGCGAACACCAGGAAGGCGCGCTCGGTGAACGGGGACGGCTCCACCACCTCGTCGGCGCGAGCGGAGCCCTGCCCGGCGCGCACCCTGTCGGCCGTGGTCACGGCCGGGCCGCGGCCGCCGCGGCAGGGAAGGGACGGGCACCGGAGGAGCGCGGCAGCCACAGGTCGCGCAGCACGGTGAGGACCGGCCCCCCGCCGCTGCGGTCCAGGGCGTACAGCCGCAGGTAGCCGCCCCGGCCGCCGACCACCACGTAGGCCCGGCCGTCCGCGCCGTGCAGCGCGGTCATCCCCTTGGGGAAGTCCGGCAAGTCCTCGTGCAGGGCCAGCAGTTCACCGCTCTCGTGGTCGTACGCCGCTATCTGCATGCCGTAGGTGACCACGCAGAGCGTGCCGTCGATCAGCGCGCAGCTCTCGGCCGTGTTGTCGAGGAGTTCCACGAACTGCCGCACCGGCTTGTCCTCGCCGACGACCAGTTCCTTGACGCCTCCGCCACCGGTGACGCGCAGCCGGTCGCCGTCGACCAGCAGCCGCTTGGGATAGCTCTCCAGTTCCGTCTCCCAGGAGACCCGGCCGGTGTCGTCGTAGGCCGCGAGCCGGCCGGTGCGGCACCCCAGCACCCGGCGTCCGTCGGGCAGATAGGCCGACGCCCACGCGCTCGCGGGCAGCCCGTCCACGTGCAGGAGCTGCCGGCCGGTGTCCGCGTCGAACTCGAAGCCGCCGGCGTTGCAGGCCACCAGGACCCGGCTGTGGCCCGGCGAGACCGAGACGGTGTGCACGATGCCCGGCAGACGGGCCTCCCAGACGGTGGTGCCGTCGGGAGTGAAGCGGCGCACCGTGTCGGGCCAGAAGACCGCCACCCGGTCGTCGCCGCACGGTTCGGCCCGGCGGGCGAACCCCGGCGCGTCGTGATACTCGTCGACCAGGTCCAGCCGGGCGTGGTCGCCGCGGATGTCGAGGCGGACCACGGCGGTGCCGTCGTCGGTCGCGGCCAGGACGCTCGTGCCGTCGCCGGGCAGCGGGCGCAGGTCCCACACGCACTGGCGGGCGTGGTTCAGCCGGTGCAGCAACTCGCCTTCCGGCGACAGGGCCGTGATCTCGCCGTCCTGGGTGAGGGTGTAGACGCGCCCCGCCTCGTCGATCGTGACGTCGATGATCTGGTGGCTGAAGCCGGTGACCCGCTTGCGGACGGTCAGTTCGGGAGCGGTGTTGTCGAACAGGAGCAGCTCCCCGTCGAAGCCGCCGATGTACGCGGTGGCGAAGTCCGGGGAGAAGACGAGCCCTTCGACGTCGTTGCGGGCGAAGTGCATGCGCTCGCCGACCGTGCCGTCCAGCCCGATCGTCACCACGCCGTTGGAGACGTTGCGCGTGTCGTCGATACCGGCGTCGCCGATGGCCCAGAAGCGGCGGTGCCGCGCGTCGTAGATGACGCGGTGCACGTTGGAGGCGTCGATCCGCACCGTGGTCGGGAAGGACCACTCCTCCAGGGAGCCCAGGTGGACACGACCGTGCCGGTCGGCGACTGCGTGCACATCGGGGGCATCGGTGCAGAACCATTCGAGCATGTCGTAGCCGTGCGGCCACTGGACGATCCGCTCGACGGCGAACGTCTCCACGTCGAGGACGACCACCTGGAAGTACCCGTTGTCGAGGTACGCCTTGCCGTTCCACAGACCGATGCCGCGCAGCATCGTGGGGGAAGGCTGTTCACCGTCGAGCAGCAGGGAGCGGTCGGCGGTGGCGCGGGCGTCGAGGCGGTCGGCCAGCTGCAGGGTGTCGGCGTGCCAGCGGCAGATGGTGCCGGTCTTGTCACGGGTGATGATCCAGTCGCCGGCGAGGGCAACGGCGTACACCGGTTCGCCGGCGGGGTCCTGGGCCGCGGCGGGTGCGCCGGACGACTGCCGCAGGGTCAGATCGTGGTCGAGGCGGTGCAGGCCGCCGCGGACGTCACAGGCCAGGAGCCCGCTGCCGGGCAGGCTGACGATCCGTGTGATGCGTTCGGGGATCCCCATGGCGAAACTCCACTCCTGTCGGACGGGTGAAGGGCAGCAACAAAGGTGAGCGGAAGGGGTTGAGAGGCAACTGGAAAGGCGGGCCGCGTTGCTGACCGACCCTCGGGAGGGCGAGTGCGGCCGGGCAGGTGGAACACATACGGGCACGTACGGCGTGCGGACGTGACGTGCCCCCCGGGGCTGGGAGACCCTGCCCCAGGGGGCGAATCCTCACTGCGCTACAGGGTGAGGAGACATCAGATGGCGGCGCGGGTCACGCGGCGGACGAGCTTCGTCATGGGACTGCACCTCCTTCGCATTCCTACTTCGCGGCAGGGGGACTGACAGGGCGCCTCAGATGGCGGGCCGGGTCACACGGCGAACCAGCTTCGTCATGAGGGACACCCCCTTCCGGAGATTCGGGCTCCACGTCGCGTGGTGCCGGACCGACGCGCCGTCCGTGGTCCGGACGGGCGTTCCTGCCGTCGGCGCATGCCTCATGGACACCGCGCGCGGGGCAAGTCTGTGGTGGGCGGCCGGAATTCGGCCGCCGGGCGGGTACCGCTCTCAGACGGCGGCGGGGCGCAGTTCGCCCTCGCCGGCCGGCAGCCCGGGCAGGTGGGTGACGGAGGCGCGCCGGGCCGCCCACACGGCGTCGGTCAGCTCCTCCAGCAGGCCGACGACCGACGGATCGGCGAACCCCTGATCCGTACGCGGCAGGGCCTCCACGTCGCCGAGCGCGAGCGGTGGATGGCCGATGAGGACCGCTCCGGAGCACTCGAGGTTCACCCGCAGCCCCGGCTGGGCGTCCGCTGCACCGCGCGGTCCCGGTGAGGCGCTCAGCAACGCCGTCGGCAATCCGGTCAGGGCGCTGTCGCCCCAGGGGCGGGACAACCAGTCCAGGGCGTTCTTCAGCACACCCGGAGCGCCTCCGTTGTAGGAGGGGGTGCTGATCACGAGGGCGTCCGCGGATCCGAGCACCCGACGCGCCTCGGCCACTGGCGCAGGGCCGTCCGCCACGTCCAAGTCCTGGTCGTAGTAAGGAAGAGCCCGCAGATCCAGTACGGGCGTGTGCACCCCCGGGTCCCGCCGGGCCAGTAGCCGGCGGATCGTGGCGACGGCGGTGCTGTTCACCGAGTCGCGCCGCAGACTGCCGGACATCAGCACGATCCTGGTCACCCCGGCCTCCCTGTCGTTTCCGGCGGTTCCCCCTGCGGGGCGCCCGCCTTCGGCTGACTCGAGAGTGGCACAAGGGGTTCCCGACCCGGTCCCGATCCGGTACCGCCTCCTCCGCTCCCGGCGGAGAGGCCTTCGCCGGGAGGCGGCGGTCGTCGAGAAGTGGCGCGGACCGCACGCGGCCGCCCCGGTCGAGCGGCCTGGTGCCGGGCGGAAATGCAGCGCTTCAGCCCGCCCGCGGACGCATCGTGGGCGGGCTCACTGCTGCGCCGGCCCCGCCGCGAGGGCGTCCAACTGCTCCGTCGACCACGAGAGTCCGCCGGCTCGCAAGTCGTCGACCACCGCGCGGACCCACTCCAGCTCCGCCGCCGTCACGGTCCGCAGGTACTCGGTCTCCAGGCGGGTGATGCGCGGCAGCCCCCGCTCCGCCTCCGCGGCCATGGCCGCTTCCAGTCCGTCGAGCTTCTCCGCGAGTGCGTCGGCCCGCCGCTCCAGTACGTCCGCCATCTCCTCCGGCGTGAGCAGCAGCAGATTCGACAGGGCGGCCGGGAACTCCGGGAACTCCTGCTTGGGCGCGGAGACCATCTCCTTCAGCCACGCGCGGGCCGTTTCGCGCCCCGCGCCAGTGACTTCGTACACGGTCCGCTCGGGGTACTGCTGATCGCGCCCGGTCTCGCGGACCGCGATCAGCCCCTCGCGGTTGAGGCGCTCGATCGTGCGATAGAGGCTCGCCCGCTGGCTGACGTTGACGACCTGTTCCTTGCCCCAGTCCTTGACCAGGCGCTGGATGCCGTACGGGTGCAGCGGCTTGTGGTGCAGCAGGGCCAGGACGGTCAGGGCGAGGGGCGAGCTGCGGGGAGCGGATGAGGTCATGGACTTGATTCTAGACCCAGGATAACTAGTTGACGCGAGACTAGTTTCAGTGCAACTATCAAATCGTTCGCACCACACCAGAGAGGAACCACCGAGATGTCCAGCACCGAGCGCATCCACTCCGACCACCGCCTCGTCAAGCACCTGGGCAACTGGACCGAGGCCGGCCGCTTCGAGGTCAAGGCCCGCCACGGCGCCGCCGTCCTCGACCTCCGGTCGCCCGCCCTCCCCGACGACATCGAGATCGACCTCGACATGGACCGGGCCATGGTGAAGCTGCTCGTCGACGACACCACCGCCATCGACCACTGGAATCTGACCTGGACCGCCCGCGGCAGGATCAAGGGCTCCCACTCCCCGTCCACCGGCGACCGGGCGGCCGGCCGCCGCATCCGCCTGACGGGCTCTGCGTCGAACAGCGAGATCCGCATCCACCGCGGCGGTATCGCACTCCTGTCGGCGATGTTCTCCCGCGCCTACGTTCAGGATCTGCGCCACGCGCACAAGAGCGGCGGCGTAACGACGGTCGACGATCCGACGAAGGAGCACCAGTCATGAACCGCGCCGGCAGAGCCCGCACCGCGCTCGTCATCGGCGGCGGTATCGCAGGCCCGGTCGCCGCGATGGCCCTCCGCAAGGCGGGTATCGAGGCCGCCGTCTACGAGGCGTACGACACCACGGCCGACGGGACCGGCGGCGGCATGACCATCGCCCCGAACGGCCAGAGCGCCCTCGACGCGATCGGCGCGGGCCACATCGTCCGCACCATCGGCACACCGGTCACCGCCATGGGCCTACGAAGCTGGACGGGCAAGCACCTCGCGCAGTTCGCCCCGCCCGCCCGTCTCCCGGCCCTGCAGTTCGTCTGGCGCGCCGACTTCTACCGCGCGATCTACGACGAGGCGGAGCGCCGCTCGGTGCCCGTCCACCACGGCAAGCGGCTGACCGACGCGACGGAGACCGACTCGGGCGTCACCGCGCACTTCGCGGACGGTACGCAGGCCGGCGCCGACATCCTGATCGGCGCCGACGGCATCCGCTCCACGGTTCGCACCCTCATCGACCCGGCCGCACCGCAACCGAACTACGCCGGCCTGGTCTGCTTCGGAGCCCGGATGCACCGATCCGGACTCCCCTCCACCAACGGCCTCATGTACCTGTGCTTCGGCAAGCGGGCGTTCTTCGGCTACCAGGTCTTCGACGACTCCTCGGCACTGTGGTTCGCGAACCTGCCCCGCGGCCTCCCGATGACGGTCGCCGAGGCCCGGGCGATCGGCGCAAAGGAGTGGATGCGCACCCTGCGGACCGCCTTCGCCGACGACCGCACCCCGGCCCTCGACATGATCAGCCGTACCGACGCCGGCCAGTTCCTCATCACCGGTCCGATGGAGAACATGCCAAGGGTCCCGACCTGGACCCGCGGCCGCATGACCCTGATCGGCGACGCGGCGCACGCCGCCTCGTCCAGCTCCGGGCAGGGTGCCTCCATCGCCATCGAAAGCGCCGTTGAACTGGCACGCTGCCTGCGGGACCTGCCCTGCGACCAGGCTTTCGCCGCGTACGAACAACTGCGCCGGCCCCGCGTCGAACGCATCATCAAGCTCGGCGCCCGCACGAACAGCAACAAGACCGCGGGCCCGGTCGGCCGCGTACTGCGCGATCTCGTGATGCCGGCGAGCATGAAGCTGATCAACCCGGAGAAGACGGCGTGGCAGTTCGACCACCACATCGACTGGGACGCGAAAGCGGCCCCGCTCGCCTGAACTCCAGTCCGTCCTCGGCCGCGACGCCGGGGACGGACTGTTCCGTGTCCGCGTCGGCCCTCCAGCTGCCCGCGTTCTGCGGCCCGACGCCGGGGCCGCCGCCTCCCCCACCCCCGCCTGTGGCATGCACAACGGCAGCGCGAGCGCGGTCCTGATCACCACCACCCCGCCCGACGGCCCGCACCTGCTGCTGCCGGTCCTCGCATACGGGCTGCCGCAGAAGACGGCCGCGAACAGGGTCGTACACCTGACTCGCCCTCAGCGGCCGCCCGGACCGCCCTGCCCCGCCTCGTCCTGAGGATCGGCATCACCACGGCGGCCGTCCGACACGTTCCGGCCATCCACCCCGCGTCCTCCTGCGGGCCGCACCGGGAGCAGCAGCGTGAACGTCGTCGGCGCGCGGTGTGTCAGAGAGAGCCGGCCCCCGAGGGAGAACGCCAGGTCGCGGGCGAGCGCGAGGCCGATGCCCGTGCCCGCCCCGCCCTCGGTGTGTCCGCGCTCGAACAGACGCGCCGAGTCGCGCGCTGCGGTGCCCTCGTCGGCGATGTCGAGGGCGACGGCGTCGTCGAGGTCGCGGACCGTGACGCGCACGGTGCCGTGTCCGTGGACGCGGGCGTTGTCGAGCAGCACGCCGAGGATCTCGGCGACGGGCCCGCCCGGGACACGTACGTCGTCCGGCGCCTCGTCCGTGTCGCACTCCAGGCGTCTGCCGTCGCGGGCGAACAGCCCGTGCCACCGCTCCTCGGTCTCCCGCAGCAGCCCCGCGACCGACCGGTCCGGCGCGACCGACCGGGGCAGCCCCGCGGAGCCGGACAGCCGAAGCACCTCCTCCACGGTGTGGTGCAGCCTGCGGGTGGCGTCCAGGGCCTCCTCCAGCACGGGGCGGGTGTCGTCCTGCGCGAGCCCGGCCTCCAGGGTGAGCTGAAGGCCGGTCAGCGGGGTGCGCAGCTGGTGGGAGGCGTTGGCGGTGAAATTGCGTTCGTGGCGCAGGAGTTCGGCCAGGCTGTGCAGCATCTCGTTGTGGGTGCGGGCGACCTGGTCGATCTCGTCGATGGTGCTGGGGGCGGCCCTCGCGGTCAGGTCGCCGCCGGTGACGGCCCGGCAGTGCCGTGAGAGGTCCTCCAGGGGAGCGGCGAGCGCCCGCGCCTGGCGGCGGGCGACCAGGACGGCCACGGTCAGCGCCAGCACGGCCACGCCGAGCAGGATCGTCCAGCCGACGAGGACGCGCTCGCGTACGTCCTGGACGGCGGAGGAGACGCGGACGACGCCGATGACCCGCTCGGCGTGGGAGACGGGGACGGCGGCGACGAGTTCACCGCCCCCTGTCGACCGAGCCACCGCGCCGGCCAGGGCCCGGCGGGCGGTGGCGTCGCCGGTCCGGGGGCCGCTGCCCGCGCGCAGCCGCAGCTGCGGGTCGTACAGGCCCAGGCGCCCGCCGCCCGGCGGAGGCGGCAGCTCCACCGGGTCACCGGTCGCGTAGTCCGGACTCACGCGGACGGCGCCGGCCAAGGCCGCCCGCTCCAGCGCGTCTCGCTGGTCCGCGTACAGGGAGGACCTGATGGCGAAGGCCAGCGGGACGGCGAGCAGGACCAGGGCGACCAGGACGGCGGTGAGGGCCACCCGCACCACGCGCTGTCTCATGCCCCCATGATGCGCGCCGCCGACCTGCCCGTACGGGACCCGCCGCGCGCTTTTGCCGTCGTCTAACCCTCGCCGTGCGGGGCGTTAACCGGCCGCCTTCTAGCGTCGGTGCCATGACGGCGCGGTCGGCGCACAGCACCGGCCGGCAGATCGTCTCCCGCGCTTTGCAGGCGCTTCCCGTCGTTTCCCAGGAGGGCAGTATCGATGGCACGCATCCATGTCTTCGGCGTCGTCGGACTCGTGGTGGCCGCGGCGGTGTCCGCCGGGTGTTCCGGGGCCACCTCCGGCTCAGGGTCCGGCTCGCATTCCGGTGCCGCTTCCACCGCTGCCTCCGCCGGCGGCACGGGCGGCAGTCCGGCGCCCACCGAGTCCAATCCGCCCGGTGACATCCCCGACAACCAGGCGTTCGTCGCCTACCGGCCGACCGGCGGCGCGTTCACGGGATTCACGGTGAAGGTACCCGAGGGCTGGGCCCGTACCAGCCAGGGAGGCACCACCGTCTTCACCGACAAACTCAATCGCGTCCAGATCTCCGCCGCCGCCACCTCGACGGCGCCCACCACCGCCTCGGTCACCACTCGCGTGGTTCCCCAACTCCGCGGCCAGGTACCGAAGTTCGCGAGCCCGAAGGTGTCTTCGGTGACCCGGAAGGCCGGCCCGGTCGTGCTGCTGACCTATCAGGGCGACTCCGGCGCGAATCCGGTCACCGGCAAGGTCGTGCGCGACGCGTTCGAACGGTACGCCTTCCACCGGCAGGGTCACGAGGTGGACCTCACCCTGTCCGGCCCGGTCAAGGCGGACAACGTGGATCCCTGGCGCATCGTCAGCGACTCCTTCACCTGGAAGTGAGGGTGAACACCATGCCGGTCCAACCGTCCGACGAGGCCCTCACCGCACGGGAGTTGTACCGCTTCTTCCGAGCCGGCGAGGAGGAGACGCTCGCGCTGCGCGGGGTGTCCCTGCGGGTGGGGCGCGGTGAGACGGTCGCCGTGGTCGGGCCGTCCGGGGCGGGCAAGTCCACCCTGCTGTCCTGTCTGGCCGGGCTCGACGAACCCTCGGGCGGTGAGGTGCGCGTGGCCGGCCTACGCATCAGCCACCGGCCGGAGACCGAACGGGCCCGGCTGCGCGCCCGGCACGTCGGCATCCTGCTGCAGGCCCGCAACCTGGTCGCCCACCTCAGCGTGCGCGACAACGTCCGCCTGGCGCACAGCGCCGTGCGCGGCCGGCCCTCCGCGCCCGTCGGAGACCTGCTGGCCGAGGTCGGCCTCACCGGGCGGTCGCACGCGCTGCCCCGGCAGCTGTCGGGCGGCGAGCTGGCGCGCGCCGGGCTGGCCGTCGCGCTCGCCAACTCCCCGGCCGTCCTGCTGGCGGACGAACCGACCGGCGAACTCGACGGCGGCACCGAGCGCCTGATCCTGCAGATGCTGCGCGACCGCGCCGCCCTGGGCTGCGCGGTGCTGCTCGTCACCCACAGCGCCGAAGCCGTCCGCATCGCCGACCGGGTGATCGCTCTGGACGACGGCAGGGCCCACGAGACCTCCACGTTCCAGCCCGGCACGCACCAGCAGGAGGCCCACGATGTCGCCCCATGATCACGCGGTACCGGCCGACAAGCCCGCGACGGCCGTGGACGAGGTGCTCGTCGACTGCCGGGACGCCGCCCTCACCTTCGGCCGGGGCGCGACCGCCGTGGTGGCGGTGCACGGGGCGAACCTGCGGGTCCGGCCCGGAGACCGGCTCGCCGTCGTCGGCCCGTCCGGGTCGGGCAAGTCGTCCCTGCTGCACCTGATGGCCGGGCTCGAAAAGCCCACCAGCGGCACCGTCACCCGGCCCGCCCCGGACCGCCCGAACGGCATCGGGCTCGTCTTCCAGGGCGACAGCCTGATCCCCGCCCTCGACGTGATCGAGAACACCGCGCTGCCGCTGGTCCTGGCCGGAGTGCCGGACGCCGAGGCGCGGCGGTCGGCCGCCGAGGCCCTCGCCCTGGTGGACGCCGCCGACCTGGCCGAGCGGCTGCCTGAGGAGATCTCCGGCGGTCAGGCACAGCGCGTCGCCGCCGCCCGTGTCCTGGCCCAGGGCCCCCGGCTGATCCTCGCCGACGAGCCCACCGGCCGGCTCGACCGCACCACCGGCGGGCACGTCCTGGACGCCCTGCTGACCGCGGCCGACCGGACAGGTGCGGCCCTCGTCGTCACCACCCACGACCCGGCCGTCGCCGCGCTGCTCACCACCCGACTGGCCATGCGCGACGGCCGACTGCTCACCGTGGCCGAACCGCAGGAGGCGTCATGAACACCGCATGGGCCGGCGGACTGGCCCGCCACCGCACCGGACGACTCCTGGCCGCCCTGGCCGGCGTCGCCCTGGCCGTCGCCCTCGTCGCCGCGCTCGGTTCGTTCCTCACGGCGTCCAAGGCGACCATGACGCAGCGCGCCGTGCGCTCGGTCGCCGTGGACTGGCAGGTCGAGGTGCAGCCCGGCGCAGACCCGCAGTCGGTGCTGTCGCTGGTGCGGAAGGCACCCGGCATCCACGACGCCGTCCCGGTCGGCTTCGCCCACAGCTCCGCGTTCACGGCCCAGGTCCAGGGCAGCGCGCAGACCACCGGCCCCGGCATGGTGCTCGGCCTCCCCGACGGCTACCAAAAACTGTTCCCCGGCATGATCCGACCGCTCAGCGGCGGCACCGGCGGCGTACTGCTGGCCCAGCAGACCGCCTCCAACCTGCATGTCGCCCCCGGCGACACCATCGGCGTCCGGCTCCCCGGAACGGGCGTACGCCAGATCCGGGTGGCCGGCGTCGTCGACCTCCCGCAGGCCGACTCGCTGTTCCAGAAGGTGGGCGCCCCCACCCAGTCGCAGCCCACCGCGCCGCCTGACAACGTCGTCCTGCTTCCCTCCGCCGACTTCGCCTCGCTGACCGCCCATGCGCCGGCCGCAGGCGTGACCTCGCAGATCCATGCCGCACGCGACGCCGGGCTGCCCTCCGACCCCGCCTCCGCGTTCAACAGCGTGACCCGCGCCGCCCACAACCTGGAGGCCCGTGCCTCGGGCGCGGCAGTCGTGGGGAACAACCTGGGCGCCGCCCTCGACTCCGCCCGCCAGGACGCCCTCTACGCACAGGTCCTCTTCCTGTTCCTCGGCGTGCCCGGCGCGCTGCTGGCCGCCGCGCTGACCTCCGCGGTGGCCGCAGCCGGTGGTGAACGGCGCCGTCAGGAGCAGGCGTTGCTGCGGCTGCGCGGACTGCGGCCCGGCCGTATCGCCGCCCTGTCCGGTGTGGAAGCCGCGCTGGTGGGGGTCGGCGGTGGCGTCGCCGGACTCGGCATCGCCGCGCTGACGGGCCGCCTCGCCTTCGGGTCGGCCTCGTTCGGGACGAGCGCGGGCTCCTGGAGCCTCTGGTACGCCGTCGCCCTGGTGCTCGGTGCCGCCGTGGCCGCGGGCGCCGTCCTCGTCCCCGCGCTGCGCGACCTGCGCGGCGTGACGGTCGCCGACACACGCAGGACCGGGACCCGTACGGGCTCGGTGTGGTGGATGCGCTACGGCCTGGACTTCGCCCTGCTGATCGGATCCTGGCTCGTCTTCCGCGCCTCGTCGGGCAACCAGTACGCCCTCGTCCTCGCCCCGGAGGGCGTGCCGAGCATCTCCGTGTCGTACTGGGCTTTCCTGGGCCCGGCCCTGTTGTGGGCCGGCGCCGCGCTGCTGCTGTGGCGGCTCGTGCTCCTCGCGCTGACCCACGGCCGCCAGGTGCTGACTCGGCTGTCGCGCCCGCTGGCCAAGCACCTGGCCGGGACGACGGCCGCCGTCCTCTCCCGCCGCCGTCGGCCGCTGGCCCGCTCGGTGGTGCTGCTGGCGCTCGCGGTGTCCTTCGCGATCTCCACGGCCACCTTCAACGCCACGTACAAGCAGCAGGCCGAGGTCGACGCGCGGCTCACGAACGGCGCCGACGTCACCGTCACCGAGCCGCCCGGGGCACAGCCGCCGCCCAGCGCGGCCGCCTCCCTCAAGGTTCCCGGCGTACGTCATGTCGAGCCGCTCCAGCACCGGTTCGCCTATGTCGGCTCCGACCTCCAGGACCTCTACGGCGTACGCCCGGACACGATCGCCTCGGCCACCTCGCTGCAGGACGCGTACTTCTCCGGAGGCAGCGCCGGCACCCTCATGCGCAAACTCGCCGTGCAGCCCGACGCGTTGCTGGTCAGCGCGGAGACGGTCACCGACTTCCAGCTCTCACCCGGCGACAGGGTCAACCTGCGGGTCCAGGACGCCCGCACGAAGGCGCTGCGCACGGTGTCCTTCCACTACGTGGGCGTCGCGAAGGAGTTCCCGACCGCGCCGAAGGACAGCTTCTTCGTCGCCAACGCCTCGTACGTGGCCAAGGCCACCGGCAGCGGCGCGGTCGGCGCGTTCCTCCTGGACACCGGCGGCACCCACCAGGAGCAGATCGCCGCGCGCCTGCGGGGGCAGCTCGGCACCAGTGCAACGGTCACCGACCTCACGCAGACCCGCGGCACCGTCGGCACCAGCCTGACCTCCGTCGACCTGGCGGGACTCACCCGTATCGAGCTGGCCTTCGCGGTGCTCCTGGCCGCCGGGGCCGGTGGCCTGGTCCTCGCGCTCGGCCTCGCGGAACGCCGCCGCACCTTCGCCGTCGCCACCGTGCTCGGCGCGACCCGACGGCAGCTGCGCGGGATGGTCCTCACCGAGGCGATCCTGCTGACCGCGGGCGGTCTGGCCGGCGGCGCGCTGATCGGCTGGGCCCTCTCCGAGATGCTGGTCAAGGTTCTGACGGGCGTGTTCGACCCGCCGCCCGCCGCCCTCGCCGTCCCGGGCGCCTATCTGGCGCTCACCGGGTTCGCCGCGACCGCGGCCGTACTCGCCGCCGCGCTGAACGGGGTACGCCGCGCCGCCCGACCCGCCGTCGAGGAACTCCGGGATCTGTGAACGCCCCGCCCGGCTCTACGCTGCCCAGCATGCGAAAGCCCGCCGCACCGGACCGCAGCCGCTGTCGCGTCCTCGTCGTCGAGGACGACGACACCATCGGCCGCCATCTCGAAACGGGGCTGCGCAGCAACGGCTACGCCCCGACGTGGAGCCGGACCGGCGCGGGCGCCCTCACGGAGTCCGCGCAGACCCCCTACGACGTGCTGCTCCTGGACCTCGGCCTGCCCGACATGGACGGCCTCGACATCGCCCGCACCCTGCGGGCCCGCTTCCCCGACCTGCTCATCGTCATCCTCACCGCCCGTACGGACGACATCGACGTCATCGCGGGGCTCGACGCCGGAGCCGACGACTACCTCGTCAAACCCTTCAGCCTGACGGTCCTGCTCGCCCGGCTCCGCGCCCACCTGCGCCGCCGTACCATCGCCTCCCCGGCTCAGGAGCCGATCCCGCTCGGCGACCTGGTCGTCGACGTGACCGCGCGCCGGTGCACGCTCCACGACCGGGAAGTCCCGCTCAGGCCCAAGGAGTTCGAGCTGCTCGCCGTACTCGCCCGGCACCTGGGAGAGGCGGTGCCCCGCGAGACGCTCATGGCCGAGGTCTGGGACGAGAACTGGTTCGGGTCCACCAAGACGCTCGACGTCACGCTGGCCGGTCTGCGCCGCCGTCTCGCCGACGCGGTCGTACGTCCCTCTCGGATGCCGCGCATCACCACGCTGCGCGGGCACGGCTACCGCCTGGAACTCATCTGACGGACCGGTCCGCGTCAACGCCCCGTCTGCGTACGGCTGTCCCCCGCCTCGCGGGCATCCCGCGTTGCTTCCCCGGGCGCGGCGTCGGCTGAACCTCCGGAGCGGGCGTTGCGTATCAACCCCAGAGGAACAGCTCAGGTCTCTGCCACGGGACGGAAGGAGAGCACCGTGCCCACACCGACCGCGTCCGACTCGCCGGGCGACCGCCCCGCGCTGGAGACCGTCCGCGTGCTGCGCCCGCGCCGCACCGACGCGCTGGCCCAACTGCTCGACGAGATACGCCAGGACAAGGACTACCGCAGCCACGAGACCGTGGCCGCACCCGTCCCACCCACCCGGACCGGCGGCGGGACAGAGGAACTCCCGCCTGTTCCCGGCGGCAAGACGAAGGAACTCCCCGCGCTCGACGGCGACGCCCGCCCGCCGCGTTCCGTAGGCCGCCCGCGCCTGGGACCCGGACAGCGCCGGGTGGCCGTGGCGATCGCGGTCGTCGCGGCAGCCGTCGTCGGCTTCGGCTGCTCCCTCCTGATCCCCGGCCGTACCGACGCCGCCCCGGCCGCACCCTCGGCGAGCGCGTCGGCCGCCCCGGGCGCGGCCTGGGCCGCCGACGTCCTGACCAACCCCGGTTTCGAGTCGGGCCGCCCCTCGCCGTGGAGCTGCACCGGCAACCCGGGCTCGATCGTCTCCTCCCCCGTCCACGCGGGCGCCAAGGCCCTGCAGGGGAAGGTCAGTTCAAGCGACACCGCACAGTGCAACCAGACCGTCGCGGTACGGCCGAACACCACCTACTCGCTCAGCGGCTGGGTCCGCGGCTCCAACGTCTACCTGGGCGTCAACGGCGGCGCCTCCACCTGGACGACTTCCCCCTCCGGATACAGCCCACTGGCCGTCTCCTTCACTACAGGCGCCGCCCAGACCAGCGCGACGATCTACGTGCACGGCTGGTACGCACAGGGCAGGTACTACGCCGACGACATCACCCTGACCGGGCCTGGTGGCGGCGGCGGTGGCGCCCAGTAGGGCTTGGTCAGGTGCGAGGACGATCACGACTTTCAGTAGTCCCACGGGCTCGGTACTACTCATGCTGAGGATTCCTTCGTCCGGAGTCAGAACCGACTCGTGAGTTTGTCGGCCACCTCGGACGCCACACCGCGGCCGATGATGCCTCCGACGACGCCGCGCCAACGACGGTACCCACACCGGGAAAGCCGGGGCCGGCCCGGGCACCCGCCTCCGCGCCGTGGACCACCAGTGGCATCAGCCAAGCAGCGCGCCCACGGACCGCGGGACTTACGCACCCGCAACCGAGAGGGCGCTGGATCACCGCGAGCCCCGCCTGATGCTCAGCGCACCATCAGCAGCGCCGGACCTGCTGGCAACCGGACCTGCCGGCAACCCTCTGAACAACCGAACCGGAGAACACCGCACCAGAAGAAATTAAGTGGCCCCTTGGGGCCGTTTCCTCTTCGGGCCGTTTACTTGGCCCCTCGGCCACCGCCAGACGCACTCTCAACAACCAAAGCCTTGGCCACCTCTGGTCAGGCACGGAACTGGGGCGCGCGATACGGATGAGTATCGACATCGCCGTATGCGCCGGTTACGCCCCCCCTTCTACTTCAATGCGCCGTGGCTGGCGGGCTCCGACCGCTCCCGCTAGCGGCGGAAGGGGGGCCACAGTCAGTGCCCTCGGTTTTCATACGGATCGGGCGCCATCGACGCGCCGCATAGTTGTGCCACGCGTGGCGAGATCCCGGCAGCAGTGGGCGTCGACAGCGACAACCGCGAGAGCACCTCGCCCAGCAGGCAGGTTGAAAATGAGTTGGAATCCTGGATTCAACGCACCCTACCCCGTTCTGCAATACGCAAGTTGGGGTTCCCGGCTGAAGGCCCGGATTGCCGATTCAGTGTTTTCGATCATAGCCTCCCCCGTGTCGACTCTCGTTTTGGCCATCATCGCCCAGAATGCGAGCCACTCGATCATCAGGGCGATCGGATGGCTCGGGCTGGTAGGCAATATTGGCGGAATCTTCAAAATGGCCTATGAGATCGGCAGGACTGGCCAGACGCGCGGCAGGCGCATGGTGCACATCCGAGTCGTGGACGCTGACACCTTTCAACCGATAGGTTTCAGCCGATCACTCCTGCGCCTGGTGGCGCAAATAATCGATAGCTGCTCCATCATCGGCATGTTTCGACCCCTATGGAACAGCAAGCGGCAAACCTATGCCGACCTGATCTCTCGATCCATCGTTGTTGTCTCCTGGTAGCGCGGTACGAAGCCGCCTTGGACAGCGGCTTGTGCCGCCGGACCAGCGGGCGTGGCGGCAGGACGAACTCGTCCGGTGCCGTGGCTTGACAACCGTTGGTGATCACACCGGTCCCGCCGTCCAAGGGCTGGCGAGACCTCCCGCTCGGACGTGAAGCAGGAGTGGGCGGGGCTGCCCTCACGGTGCTGGGATCTACGCAACTCTTTGCGTGGCACCCCCTGTCACGAAGTACCGGAGTGCCGGGGGAAGAGACCGCGCTCTCCGCACCCCGCGCGGGCGGGTTCCGCTTCGAGCAGCTTCAACAAGATCGTGTCACGAGCTCGTAGATCGGCATAGGCATCGGCATCACAGCCGTGATCACACGTGCAGCGTGGCCGACATGACCGAAGTTTCACAGTTGTTCCTGACGTATGGGCGTGCACGCCGCGCGATGGGATAGTGAAGAGGGGAAATGGGGGGCATGCAAGCATGAGTGGGCATGAAGACGGAAAAACGGAGATCCCTGCTGCGGATCCGCGCGCGCCGACCGACGGGAATCACGTACCGGACAATCAAGATCGGCCTCCGGCCGAGGAAATTCTTGCCGCGGGCGGTGCGAAGCCCGCCGAGGTGCCGGCCACTCCCGCGGAAGCCGGCACCCCGCCCTCCTCGCCGCACGCCGAACCAGCCGAGGGCGGCACCCCGACCAGTCCGAGCCCGGAGCTGTCGGCGTCCCCGGAGGACTGCCTCCGGGACGAGTTGAAGGCGCTGCTGTCGCTGCATCAGCACGATGCCCAGTTGAGCGACAGCGTGAGAACCCAAACCGAACTTCTGCATGAACTCACCGACGGGGTGACGCTCCTGACGGCCCGCAGTGAGGAGTTGGGACGGTTACGGGAGTACGACACGGAGATCATCGCCCGGCTGCACGCCGAGAACACGCGCCTAAGACAAGGTGAGTTGACCGAGGCGATGGCGCCGCTGCTCCGCGGTCTGCTCCGGCTGCACGACAAGATGGGCAGCCTGGCGGCGGGCGACCGGGACAGTATCGCCGGTCTGCTGCAGGCCCAGCTGGAGCAGACGCTTGATGTCACGGCCGGCATCCGGCCCTTCTCACCGTCGGTCGGTGAGCCGTTCGACTCGGCGCGCCACACGGGTATGCACCGGGTGCAGACCACGGACCCAGGAGCCGACAACATGATTGCCCGCGTGCTGAAGGCGGGCTTTCTACGGGACCAGAGCATGGTCCGAACCGCCGAGGTCGACGTCTTCCGCCTCGCTCACTGATGTAGCTCTTAGACGCTACGGGGGGTCTCCATGACCGCTGAGACTGGCCATGTATTCGGGATCGACCTGGGGACGACGTACTCCTGCGTCGCGCATGTGGACGAGTACGGCCGGCCCGATGTCATCCGCAACCTCGACTCCCAGCCCACGACGCCCTCGGTGGTGGCTTTCGACGGCGACGACTTCGTCGTGGGCGCACAGGCCAAACGCCAGGCGAGAGTCCGCACGGAGGAAGTGTGCAGCCTGGTCAAGCGGCATATGGGGGAAGAGGACTGGCGGTTCATCGTCCACGGGCAGGAGTACGCCGCGCCCACGGTTTCGAGCCTTGTCCTCAAGGCCCTCATCGACAACGTCGAACGCGTCACCGGGGAGACCGTGAGGGACGCCGTCATCACGGTCCCGGCCTACTTCGGCGACGACCAGCGCAAAGCCACGAAACTCGCGGGTGAGCTGGCGGGCCTCACCTCGGTCGACATCATCAACGAGCCCACGGCGGCGGCGTTCTCGTACGGCTTCGGGCATGAGGAGCTGGCCGATACCGCCGTCCTGGTGTACGACCTCGGGGGCGGAACCTTCGACACGACCGTCATCAAGCTGGAGGAGTCGGCGATCACCGTGGTCGCGACCGCCGGCGACCACGAACTGGGCGGCGCGGACTGGGACCAGGAGCTGGTCCGCTTCCTCGCCCAGAAGTTCCAGGAGCAACGGCCGGACGCCGGGGATCCGCTTGACGACGTCTACGACGAACAGGAACTGCTGGCGACCGCCGAGGAGACCAAGCAGGCGCTGTCCATGCGGGAGTCCGTTGAGGCGCTGGTCGTCCACAACGGCCAGCGGGCCGCCGTGCCCGTCGACCGCACCGCCCTCGAGCAGATCACGGCCGCGCTGCTGGAACGCACCATCGAGTTCACCAAACTGGTGCTGGGCAGGGCACGCGATCGCGGCGTGGACCGGATCGACATCTGCCTGCTCGTTGGCGGCATGAGCAAGATGCCGGTGGTTTCGCGGCGCCTCAGTGAGGAGTTCGGCCTCACTCCGCGACTTCTCGACCCCGACCTGGCGGTCGCCAAGGGCGCCGCGCTCTACGGGCAGAAGAAGGAGCTCGAGGCGCTGGTCCGCAAGGGGCTCGTGGAGCAGGGAAAGCTTGACGCGGACCAGCAGCTCGGCGAGGCCGATCCCGCGGACGTCCTGCGTGAGGTCCAGAAGGCCGGAAGCGACCGCGGCATGTCCGGCACTGCGGCCGTTTCGCTGGTCAAGACCCAGATCACCAATGTCACCTCGCGCGGTTTCGGCATCTTCGCCGAGGGGGACGGCAAGGTACTCGTTGCGCAGTTCCTCGCCCACCAGGACGATCCACTACCGATCGAGGTACAGCGGCAGTTCTATACGACCGTCGACAGCCAGACCGAGGTGCTGATCGAGGTCTTCGAGCAGGCCACGAGCGCCGAGTCCGGCAAGCCCGAGGACAACAAAGTGATCGTTGCCGACTCCATCACGGGGATCCCGGCCGGCTCTCCGCAGGGCACTCCGGTCGAGGTGACCTTCGCCATGCAGCCGGACCAGACCATCAAGGTCACCGCGGCCCACGAAGCCGTGTCCGAGCCACTCGTCCTGCAGATCACCGCCGGTGTGGGCAGCGAGGTCATGCGGAACGAGGAGATGGCCAAGGTCGAGGCGCTGAGGCACCGCACGTGACAGCGCACGTTCCCTTCGACGGCACCGCGTACCGGCGGCAAGTGCTCGCGATCCTGCAGACGCAGACACCGCTGTCGCTGGACGACCCGTTTCTGCTCGCCGCCCTGGACCCGGCAGAAAGCCTCCAGGACGACGCCGTTCAGCAGCACCTCGCCCAGGTGAAGGCGTTTCTCCAGCGGGAGCGCGACTCGGCCAAGTACAAACCGGTTGCCACCGAGCTGATCCGGCAGTGGGACGAATGGGCACCCCTGCTCCTCGACGGCAAGAAGCGGGAGGGCGCCCGGAAACGGGCTCAGGAACGCAAGGACGCCGGATACCGGGAGGTCGACGAAGCGCTCGCCAAGGTTGTCAAGGAGTTCGGGGGGATCCCACGCAGCAGAGAATCCAAGCTGTGGCGGTTGGCCGAGCGCCTCGACATGCCGGAATCCGCGTTCCGGGCACGGCTGGCCCGCCACCCGACGGTCGAGGACGGCGGCGGCGTGGAACCGCTGCCGGCGGAGGTGCGCAGGCAGATCCGCAGCCAGCTGGACGAGCTCGGTCGGCTGCGCGGGGACCGGTTGGGAACGGCGACGCTGTGGGCCTTCCTCAAAGTGCCCGCGAACGCCGGGCAGGAGCAGATCCGCGAGGCGCTCGACACGTTGGCCGGCAACCATGTGGGCGGCTACAACCGGCAGACGACGGTCACCAACAACCTGCTGACGCAGGTGCGCAATCAGTTGCTCGGGCGGGACCCGGCGGCCTACACGGCCGGCCTCTTCGAGGACGCCCGGGACGCGCTGCGACCGCAGGTGAAGAAGAGCGGAGACGTTTCGGACACGCTGGAACCCGCGGACGTCGAGGGGCTGGTACAGGAGGTGACACGCCTCGCCTACGGGTTGTCGTTGGATCGGGCCCGCCAGGTGGTGCTGTCGCTGGCGGGCGAAGCGGGCCTCGGCGTCTCGACCGGCATGCCGGTGGAGTACGTACTGTGCCCGGAGTGCAGAGCCGTCGCGCCCGCGGACGGCCCGCGCACCTGCCGGTATTGCAGGGCCGCGCTGTACACGCCCTGTCCCTCCTGTGGACGGGAAACCGAGGCGGCGCCGGTCACGTGCAACCACTGCGGCTACGACCTGCGCGCCGCCCACGAGACCGCCGCCGTCCTGCGCCGCGCCTGCGAGGCGTTGGCCGCGGCCCGGCCGCTCGAAGCCGCCCGGTACGCCGGTGAGGCACGAGAACGGGCCGAAGCTCTGCCACAGGGGCTGGACCTCGACCCGGCCGAGGCCGGGTCGTGCGGCGAGCCGGCCGATGTGGAGCGCCGGGCGCTGGCGGCGGTGCGGGCGGCCAATGCCGAGTGGCGGGCACTGGAGTCCGACATTTCTCTCCGGCGGATCTACCAGGCGGCGGAGCGCGCGCGGCATCTTGTGGCCACCGGCTCGGATGTCAGCGGCCCGGACGGCGCGACGCCGGCCGCACGACTCGACGCCCTGACGGCCCGCCGGGACGCGATGCGGGAGCGGGCTGCCGAGGCACGCACCCTGCCGCCCGGACAGCAGGAGCAGGCACTGCTGGTGATCCTCGCCGAGGTTGCCGACTGCCGCGAAGCGATCGTCGCGCTGGCACGCTTCCCACTGGCCCCGCCGACCGCGCTCACCGCGGCGGAAGAGGGCGACGGCGTACGGCTCACCTGGCGGCCCTCACCTGCCAAGGGCACGGTGGAGTACCGTGTTTCACGCGTCGTCACCGACCGCCGTACCCGAACCACCCGACAGCACACGCTGGGCCGTACGCAAAGGACCCAGTTCGAGGACTCCACCGCGCCTGTCGGCGAGATCGTCTCGTACGAGGTGCTCGCCGCCTTCGGCGAACGCCGTTCTCCGCCCGTCACCAGCCCGCCGAGGCTCGTGGCACACGACGTCCGCGATCTGCGGGCCGAGCCCATCCCCCGTGCGGTCCGGCTGAGCTGGCGGATCGGCAGCGATCCCCACAGCAGTTACAACGTAGTCATCAACCGCGTCGTCGAGTCGTCGTCACCCATCAGCCGCCCCCTGCGCCGTATCCACGGCTCCGGCGGCGAGGCCTTCGACCGCCATGTGGAGACCGGTGTGACCTATCGCTATCGAGTCTTCGCCGAGTACACCGACGAGCATGGACGACAGATCACCACACCCGGGCAGGAAGTGACGGTGACGGCGACCGGCTGACACCGTCGGGGGTGCCGACGCCGTCCGCCTGCCCGGCAGCGGGTGCCCGCGCCGAATGAGCACGCATGCGTACGGGTCCATGCCCGACGATGCGAGCGAGCGCGCCGGACTCAGCTCTCCCACATGCTCGATCACAGCGTGACCGTGACGGCCACGAGGGCCCGTGCGGCGCCCACCACCGAAGTCGGTCCGGGGCAGCAGGTTCGGAGCCAGTGCCCATGGGCGGCTGACGCGACGGGAAGGTCTCTTGCCGAAAAGCAGTCAACCAGCCCTGGAATGGGCATAATTGGGACTGTCAGCAGTTCTGCTCACATAGGCGGGAATGAGCGGTGACGTGTGGAGCAGGCATCGGCCTCGGACCACCACGTACTGCGTGTTCGTCAGGCGCGCTGCATGGGGACGCCAACCCCGTCCACCACTCGGAGTCCGGTACGCCGTACCGATCCGAGGAGATCTCCGCCCTGTTGCGCAAACGCCTCGAGGGGACGCCGAGATGACGCTCGGCAAGCCCGACCGACGACCGGATTCGGGCCCGGAACGGCAGCCATGGTGAACGCTCATCGACGTGGGGAAGGGGCGTGGGGACGTGGCGGCTGAGGAATACGCGGTTCTCAGGGCGAGGACACTGCTCGGCGTTTCTCGGTGGACGCAACAGGACTGCGCCGACGCGGTGCGGACGCACGACGAGTTGGAGGAGCCCGGCGAGGAGATGTCGAGGGTCGAGGCGCACGAACTGCGTAAGCGGTTCCGGACACTGCCCGAGTCGATGCTCGGGACCGGCGCCATCGACGGCGCGAGGCGGGCGATGTTCGCAGGCGGCCACCTGGACCGGCCGTCCGGGCCGGCGCGTCGGATGTACAGCCTGGCTTACCTGGCCCTGGTCCGCTTCCACCAGGGCCTCACGGGCAACCGGCAGTGCCTCGATGCGGCGATCTCCTTGTCGCGAACCTGTCTAGAGGTATGGGAAGCGGCGGGCGAAGCCGAACGGTCGGCGTTCGTCGCCAGGATCCCCACGGTCGACTGCTCCCTGGCCGCGGCCCTGGGAGCTCGCTACAACCTGAACCGTGAATTCCTGGTGCACCCCGATCCTCCCGTGCGCCCCGACGAGGTCAGGGCCGACCTGGAGGAGGCCTTCCGGGCCATCGAGCGGGGAGCCGCCCGGTTGCCATCCCACCGGGGCGGCTCGGATCCGCAACTCCAGGTCTTCAGGCAGCAGCTTCAGGCCATCAAGGCCTCCCTCATGTCCTTGAAGTACGCCGATATGCCGGCCGGCCCCGACTCCGGCTCCGAAATGCGCGCCACCGTCGCCGAGTTGGACCTGATCCCCTACGCCCCACCGGGTGACGCGACGGGGGCGCGCTCGACTTGGCTCGGCACCCGGATCTTCCTCGCTCAAGCCCTCGTCAACGAACCCGGAGCACTGACCAGTGATCTGCGCCGGGCCGAGGAGGTGCTACTGGGGCTTCTCGATGCTCCGGATCTCACCGAGGAGTCGGTGATCGCGGCCGCGCAGTTGAGTCTGGCCACGACACGGATGCTCCTCGCTGACAGCACGAGGGACGAGCGATACAGGCCACTCGCCGTGAACGCATTCGAGCAGTCCTATCTGACCGGCGCGCGCAGCAATCTGCGTACAGCCTGGGATGCGGCGACCCAACAGGCCGGGTGGGCGCGCCGGGACGGCCGCCGTCTGGAGGCTGCCCGGGCCTATGCCGCCGCGTTCCGTGTGCTCCCCGTGCTCATACATACCCAAATCACCCGCGCGGACAAAGAGTCGGCCCTGGCGATGGCTGCCGACGCGCTGCCGATGTGCGCGAGGGAGCTGGCGAATTCGTCCGCCGTCGAGGACAGGATCGAGGCCGTGCTCGCTCTGGAGGGAGCCCGTGGCGTCCTGCTGGCCGAGGGGCTCGGCCAGCGCGCAGGTCCCGCCGCCGACCGGGCCACCCCGCGATCCTCTTCGACCGTCGAGGGCGACGCCCGGACGGCACGGGCCATCGAGAACCTCACTCGTGAGCTGGACAGGCTCCGGCGGCAGGAACTCGCCCACCCGGCCGGTACGGAGTGGAAGGGAGCAGCGAGCATGGCCGCGTGCCGGCGGCAACTGGCCCTGGTGCAGGCGCGCAGTCGGGACGGCTCCGGCGAGGTAGCCGCCCCTGACTGGCAGGAGATCGTCACGCTCGCCGAGGTCGCTCCTCTGGTGTATCTCACCGTGACCAGGGATGGCGGCGCGGCTCTCGTGGTGACCGGCGAGGAATGCCGATGGACCGGTCCGATACCGGTGGACCTGCCGACGCTCACCGTGGGCGTCGTACGGAGACTGCTCGACAGACTGAAGGAAGCCGAAGTCCTCCAGGACCGGCAGAAGTCCCCGAAGTACGGCAGGACGCGAGGGCAGTTGACCAGAGACGTGGTCAACGACCTCTGGGAACAGGTGATGCAGCCGGTCGCCGAGGTGCTCGGGGACTGTGAACGGGCCGTCCTTCTGCCGGGAGGACTGCTGGGCATGCTGCCCCTCCACGCGGCCGGCAAATGCGACTCGCAGCAGGTCGACGAGTGGAAGTTCCTTCTCGAGAGGACCGCTCTCTCCTATGCCCCGCACGCAGCGGCCCTGCGCAGCGCCGCGCGCAGCCGGCCGGCGATCACCCGGCTCACCCTTGTGCACCCCGCACCGGCCCCGGCGGGCGACGCGATCCACCCCTCCCTGGACGTGGCGGCCGAGTTGAGCGGCGTGAAATCCGCTCGTCCCACCGGTGTCACGATGACGGAGATCGAACCCGAACAGGTCTCCAAGGCGCGCCTACTCGATGCGTTGCGGACCACCGACGTCCTCCACTTCACCGGACATGGCGACGTGGACAGCGGCAATCCACTCGGCAGCGGCCTCCACCTCGGTGGGGACGCCCAGCTGGAGGTACGCGACCTTTTGGCCGCACGTGGAGTGCGTGCCGCGTTCGCTGTGCTCTCGGCCTGCGGCACCGCCGTGACCGGCGACGCTCTGCCGGACGAGGTGGTGGGACTGCCGGCCGCGCTCATCCAGGCCGGTCTGCGCGGGGTTGTCGCCACGCAGTGGATGTGCTTCGACGACTTCACGGCGCCGCTCATGACGGAGTTCTACCGGTACTGGCTCGGCGGCGCCCATCCCTCGGTGGCGCTCGCACGTGCGCAGGCCACCGTCCTGCGCCAGGGCCTCCTGGTCAATCCGTTCGCCTGGGCCACCTTCGCGTACACCGGTGCCTGACGTGTGCCGGCCGAGGCCGCGGTCCTGAAGCGCCCGCGACCGGCACAGGGGCGGTACCCGTCAGTCAGCGGTGTCCGGATCCGTAGTGGTGTCGGCCTCTCCGGGCGGGACCGGCGCCGGAGGCGCCTCCATGGCCCCTTGCGGCGGCGGACGCATCTGGTCCGAGGTGAGCATCGAGCGCCCGTGCGAGCGGCCTGCGCCGCCTCCCAGCGTCTCGGTCGGATCGAACTCGTCGTCCGACGTTCTCACCTGTTCCGGCTCGGCCGACGTCTTGTCCGGCTGTTCGGGCACTTCGGGCTGCTCCGTGGTCATCCCCACATCACCTCGATGTAAGTGATCTCCTCCCAGGAGATCAGAAGGCCGATATTGCGCAGTACCGGTCGCCCGTCGGCGCCGCGCCGGAAGCTCCCGTCCGGCAGGGCCGCCGCGGTGTCGCAGAGGTAGAGGTCATGCGGCTGCGGGTACGCCGAGGCACGGGAGTCGAGCCGTCCACGCGCATCACGGGCGAAGACCCCCAGAATCCAGCCGTTGGTCCCCCCGTCGGTGTCCCGCAGCCTGATCCGGAGCCACAGCGCGGAATCATGGCCGAACAGGGCGTCCCAGGCCAGCGGTTCGGGTGTCTGCCCGTTGGCGATCCGTGCCCATCGGCGCCCCTTGCGGAACGCACTGCCGACGGCGAACCCCGCCAACAGCGGCACGGCGACGTACGGGAGCGGCAGCCACCACCAGGCCCACGGCACCGGAGGTCGCGCCAACCGCCCCGACTCCCAGACACGCGGATACGCCCACGCAGTGAGCGGAGCCAACGCCAGATGGAACAGGGCCGCGATCGCCGCCACCCGCATCGCACGGTCGGCCAGCCCGGCCCGGACGACGGCCGTCTCGCGTTCCACGGCGAAGATGTAGAGGGCCCCCGGCAGCAGAGCGATCATGGCCACCGCGGCAGCCTCGAATGTGCTCACGCTCACCCCCGGTGGTTGTCGCTGTCGCCCCGCCCCCTTGCCCGGAAGGCTGCCCTCTCCACTCGACAGCAACCGCCGGGCGCGGACGGACTCCGCTGTCCGCCACAGACACCCGCTCGGAGCCATGTCCCCGATGAGCCACGGGCGCCGCCCCTGTCTCCAGGCTGCGGCGGGCGGTATTACGAACGCCTTCTGCGCCGCGGCCAAGCCGGGCGAAGAGGCCTGCACGGCGCTGAGGGCGCCTCCTGTGGGGAGAGAGTCAACTCAGCTGCTGCTGACACTCGTTGAGCGTGAACTCTCCGAAATTGTCCGCGAGCTTCTCCATGAGCCCGCCTTCCAGAACCCCGGGGTTCCACGCGTACACCGGGTACTCGCCATCCTGGTCCCGCTGCGAGCTGTCGAGGACGACAACATCCCAGACGTCGTCGTGCATCAGCACCACCAGTGCACGCACCCGCAGCCGGCGCTCGGTCTTGTGGCCGTAGGCCATCTTCTTCAACCGCACGCGTCCGGCGGGCACTCGGGGCTGTCGGACCGGGGGTACGGACGAGCATGGCGGGCGAACCGATCGGCCGAAGTGGATCACTGGTACCCCGTAACCCGCCCCGCCCGTCACCGCCCCAGCCCCGCAATGACCGGTGCGAGAGGCCACTTGGACAAGGAAAACGCAACTTCGACATGGCCCGCAGAGGCAGCTACCTTCACCTGGTCTTCGGCGATCGCCCACGGTCGCGCAGGAGTTCGTTCAGGCTGAGCCACCCGCGGCGGGATGAGTTGGTCAGGCCCCACGAAGCCTCGCCCCCATGCGTAAGCCACCGAGCCGGATCCACACCAGGCACCCCCAACCAGGGAGAGACACATGCCCCATCTTGCTCTGTACACATTCGGCGTCCTGAAGTCACCTCTCGCCGATCCCGCACCTCTCACGCGCGAGTTCTACGACATCGGTGCGGCCGTCTACCGGAAGATCAGTCAGCACCCGGGATACCTCGCGCATGCCGAAGCGGCAGAAGGTGACCAGGGCGCGCTCTTCGAGGCGGACTGGGGTGCATGGGGAGAGTTCGCCGTACCGACCTGGTACGACAAGGGTCGTACGGTGGAAACCACCGCCCTGGCCGCGACCCTCTCACTCTGGACCGACCTGCGCCCGGCCTTCGACGCCATCTACACCGGTCTCCACCGTGAGGCGCTGAACAGGCGTTACGACTGGTTCGAGAGGACAGGCAACCCGAATTACGTGTTCTGGTGGGTCTCCGACGGCGTGATACCCACCTGGCAGGACGGGGTTTCCAGGCTGGAACACCTCCGCGACCACGGCTCCGCGCCGCACGCCTTCACCTTCCACCACTCGTTCACCCCGGACGGAACTCCGACCAGGCTCAAAGGCATCGGGCCGAAGAGCGACCAGGTTCACTGACCAGGAACTTTGCCCCACGACACCGCGCTCGACGGGTTATGTGACCTGTGGGGGGGGTGTCTCAGCCCCAAGGTGTCTCAGGCGGCGCAGCTGCTCCCATAGACGAGACGTGACGGGCGTCGCGGCCACGTGCCGCAGCGGCCGCTCAGAGGTGGCCGTCCAGGAACTTCCGTACCTCGGTGACGGTCATAGGCCCCGTGCCGTGCGCCACCGCCTCTCCCTCCTTCAGCAGGACGCAGGAGGGGGCTCCGGTGATCCCGTATCGCTCGGTTGCGGCCGGACAACGCGTGATGTCGGCGCGGACGGCCGTCAGGCGGCCCGTGTAGTCGTCGGCGATGCCACCCACGACGAGATCCATCACCCGGCAGGGCTCGATTGCCTTGGGCCATGTCCCGGTGAAGTATGCGAGGACCGGAACTCCGCTCATCCCGAGGATGAAATTGAACTCCGCGTCCTCACGGGGTCGGTGAACCCGATTCGCCATGGAAGCTCCTGACCTCACGTTTCGTCATTCCATCTCCATCATCCCTCGCGCGGTGTGCCAGGCCGGCCCGGTCGGTCGTCCGGTTGACCCGTCGGAAGGGAGGCACGGGGCGGTCGCAGAACCACGGTGGTCCCCGGCGCGAGCGGCCCGGCCCCCCGTTCCTGGTGACCCGGCCTGGCCGCCCGGCCGGTCACCCAGCTGCAGCCCGCCGCGCGCCCGTGGGTCAGCTCATGCCAGGACAGCGCCCCGACGGGCTTCCCGAGGCCTTGTCCGGTCTTCACGTCAACCCCCGGTCCCAGCCGGCCGATACCGCTCTTCCCCGGGGCCGCATGAGCCAGCTGATGGCACCGAGAACGAGGCACGATTCCTGGACCGCTCGCGGACGCGGTCGTGGACGCTCGAAGAACGCGTCAGCTGACCCGAAGACCGACCGCCAGCGTCAGTTCAAGGGCCCGGTGCGGCGATGCGAGATCCGGAAACAACTCCCGCAGCTGCGACATCCGGTACCGGACCGTCTGGGGATGGACGAACAACGCCGCCGCCACCTCGTCCCGCCTGCCCTGGTGCAGCAGCCACTCCCGCAACGTCTCCTCCAGCCGCCGTGCGGTCGCGACAGGCAAGGTCCGCAACGGTGCGAGGGCTCGGGCACGCAGGTCTGCGAACGCGTCCGCGTCGGCGCTCAGCACCAGCTCGGGCAGGTGGTCCTCGGTGTCGCGAATATCAGAGGAGAGGGAGCGTGCGCGTGCGGCTCGTGCGTACGAGGCGGACGCACGCGTCCATGGCCGGGCCGGGCCGACCACGGCGGTGCGGTCGGTCAGCTGCCGCAAGAGATGTGATCGATCGGCATCGGGGACGAGCAGCACACCGGTGGCGTCCGGCAGATCGTCGAGGACGAGGGTGCTCGGGTCGAGCGTGCGGTAGGCCGGCCGGGCCTGGGCGGCGGGCAGCAGGACCGCGGTCAGCGAAATCGGAGGCTGCCACCCGGCCCGTTGGACAGAGGCCAGCAGCACGTCCGGGCTCGCGCCGGCGAGGAGGTCGCGGGCCAGGTGTTCCAGGTGGCGCTCGTGGTCCCTGCCCCGGGCGGCCAGTTCGTCGGCGTGGCCCGCGGCGCTCGCGGCGGAGAGCTCGTCGATGTAGGCGAAGGTCAGCTCGGCGAACTTGGCGACCTCGGCGGCGGGCAGACCTGCGGGTACGGCACCCGCTGCCAGGCATCGCCAGGCCACGCGGGCGCCGACGCGGTAGGCGCTGAGCAGGGCGTCCATCGAACGGCCGTCGCGCACCTCGCCGCGGCCCAGCTCGTAGGCTGCGTCACCGGCGTCGCCGCCCGTGGCGTTCCCGCTCGCGAGGTCCAGGTAGTGCCCCAGGGCAGTGCGGACGGCTCGGCGGATGCTGGCGCCCATGCGGCCCGAAAGGGCGTTGGCGTAGGGAGGGACCTCGTCGATGATCGCCTGGACGACCTCGTCGGCGGTGGTCTTCAGTGCGGCCCGAAGTGCGGTGACCGTCGTCTCATCCAGGGCCAGTTCGCCGGCCCTCCGGATTGCATGGCTCATGTTTTGTTCCCTACGAACAATTCAGCCGCCCAGATTTACGTCCTACGGTCAGGACTTTACGCCTTGAGGCGCAGCAAGCTGGAGTCATGACGAGTACAGCCCTCCGCAGCAGGGCGTGGAAACTGCTGGAGATGGTCACGACGCCGCTGCTGCCGTCGGACTACCTCGACCTTGTCAGCCCGCTGCGTGCGGGCGCTGACCTGCGTGGGCGCATCGAGGCCGTGCACCCCGAGACGGGTGACGCCGCGACCATCGTGATCAGACCGGGACGGGGCTGGCGCGGCCACACAGCCGGTCAGTACGTGCGGATCGGGGTCGACGTCGACGGGGTGCGCCTGTGGCGTGCCTACTCCATCACCTCGCCGACAAACCGCCAGGACGGCCGCGTCACGATCACCGTGAAGGCGATCCCGGACGGCAAGGTCAGCAACCACCTGGTCCGCAGGGCCGAACCGGGCACGCTGATCCAGCTCGACCAGCCGACCGGTGACTTCGTGCTGCCGCAGACCAAGCCCGCCAAGGTGCTCTACCTGACGGCCGGCAGCGGCATCACGCCCGTGATGGGCATGCTGCGCGACATCGAGTTCGACGACGTCGTCATGGTCCACTGCGCGCCACAGCCACAAGACGTGATCTTCCGCAACGAACTGCACGACCTGGTCGCGGACAGGAAGCTGCGGCTCACCGAGGTGCACACCGACACAGCTGGCAAGCTCGACATCGCCCGTCTCGACGAACTCGTGCCCGACTGGGCCGAGCGCGAGACCTGGGCCTGCGGGCCCGCGGGCCTGCTCGACGCCGCCGAAGAGCACTGGACCGAGCACGGCGTGCAAGAGCGCCTGCACACCGAACGCTTCCGCCCCAGCATCGTCGTCGCCGGCGACGGTGGCGAGGTCACGTTCAGCGCCACCGGCAAGACCGTCGACGCGGACGGCGCCACGCCGTTGCTGGACATCGGTGAGGAGGCCGGCGTACTCATGCCCTCCGGGTGCCGCATGGGCATCTGCTTCGGCTGCGTCACGCCGCTCAAGGCGGGCGCCGTCCGTGACCTGCGCACCGGCGAGATCACCGAGGCCGAGCCGGGCGTCCTCATCCAGACCTGCGTGTCCGCCGCGGCGGGCCCCTGCGACATCGAACGGTAGGAGCACCTTGACCGCCACCGACCCCACCGCCCACCTGACCGCGGAGCAGATCGAGGAGCTGGGCCGCGAGCTGGACGCGATCCGCGACGAGGTGATCGCCGACCGCGGCGAGAAAGACGCCGCCTACATCCGCAAGGTCATCTCGGCGCAGCGCAAGCTCGAGCTGGTCAGCAGGGGCGTGCTGCTGTTCTCGATCTTCCCGCCCGCGTGGCTGCTCGGCACCGCCGGTCTGTCCGTGGCGAAGATCATGGACAACATGGAGATCGGCCACAACATCCTGCACGGCCAGTGGGACTGGATGCGAGACCCGAAGATCCACTCCACCACCTGGGAGTGGGATCACGTCTCGCCGTCCGAGCAGTGGAAGCACTCGCACAACGAGCTGCACCACACGTACACCAACGTGATCGGCAAGGACAACGACCTCGGCTACGGCATCATGCGCGTCGACGAGGACCAGAGGTGGCACCCGTTCCACCTCGGCCAGCCGCTGTGGAACTTCATCAACGCCTGCTTCTTCGAGTACGGCATCGCAGCGTACGACCTGGAGCTCGGCAAGAACCTGCACAAGCGCCGCCGCAAGAACCCGGAGTTCCGCGCGCGGGCCAAGGCCGTGGGCCGCAAGATCCGCAAGCAGGTCCTCAAGGACTACGTGATCCACCCGCTGCTGTCGGGCCCGTCGTTCCTCACCACACTCGCCGCCACGTTCACCGCGAACCTGGTCCGCAACATCTGGACCCACTCGGTGATCATGTGCGGGCACTTCCCCGAGGGCGTGCAGGTCTTCGAGCGCCGGTCGATCAAGGGCGAGACGCACGGCCAGTGGTACCTGCGCCAGATGATGGGCTCGGCGAACATCAGCGGCAGCAGGGCCATGCACTTCATGACCGGCAACCTGTCGCACCAGATCGAGCACCACCTGTTCCCGGACCTGCCGAGCAACCGGTACGCCGAGGTCGCGGTGAAGGTGCGCGCACTGTTCGAGAAGTACGAGCTGGAGTACGTCACCGGCCCGCTGCCCAAGCAGGTGTTCTCCGCGTGGCACAAGGTCTTCCGGCTCTCGCTGCCGAACAAGAAGCCCAAGCTCAACACACCGGACCCCGAGCAGGAGCTCGTCGCGGCCTGATCCCGGTACTGGTTCAGATCTTTCGGCCGTACCGGCGACACCGCCGGGTTCGGTGAGATCCGTTGCGGACTTCGGATACCGCCAGGCACGTCCGCCTCGCGGCCCGTTGACCACCACCGCCGGATAGCCGGCCCAGAGTTCGGCGTCCTGCTCGGTCGCCGACTCGATGAGCGGGGTTGCTTCCGCGGGCAGGGCCACGCAGCCGTCGTCATCGACGTCGCCGGAGAGAAAACGCTCCGAGCCCGAGAGGCGGCACACGTACGACGTGTCGTGATCCCCCACGGACAGCAAGGGCGTCTCGGTGTCGTCGGACAGGACGCACTCGCGGCAGTAGTCCAGGAGGCTGGTCCAAGTCGGCCGGGAACCAGCGGACTTGGGGGCTGGAGAATGTGCCTGCTCCTCAAGTCGAGCCGCCGGGCGGCCGCTCAGCGGTACGAGGAGCGGGGCAGCGCCGAGCGGGCGGTCGGCGAGGATGATGCGGTCGTCGACACCGTGCGCGGAATGCACCGGCACCTGGCGGCCGCCCTGCCCCCTCATGCCGGCGTCGCAGGTGCAGCATCCGGCGCCGTCGCCTTCTTCGCCAGATAGTCGCGGCCCCGCTCTCCTCCGGGAGGGCGGGGCCGCTTCGTCATGTCCGAACCAGCTGCCCCCGCTCTCTCGCTACCGGGTCGGCGTACCGTGTCGGCGTGGCAAACGACGGGCGGCCCAAGACTTACGAGATCACGGCGCCGAACGGCCCTGGCGCGACCGTCGGGGTGCACCCGGATCCGTGCAAGCGTCTGCCGACACCGACGTATCCAGCCGCCGGCACCGGCGCGTGCCGATCGCGCCGGTAGTGGGAAGCCTCGCACTGCACCCCGGCAAGCTCTGCGCGCGAGGGACGGGTGGCCCCCGGTCGACCCCGCGTGGGTCGGGGCCGACCCACGTACGCATAGACGTTGAGCAATTGGCCACCGACGACCGCGACTGAATGTTCATCGGGCAGGTAACACCCTGTAGCCGTTAGCCAGTGGCGTCATAGCAACAGGCTGGGGTTGCCGGAAGCGCTGGGCCGTCGCAAGGATCACAGGCATGGATGATCAGCCCGACCAAGTCGTGGCCCTAGCTGAGATCGTGGACGCCGGGCGGGTGCTGCTTGCCCGCCGTGCGGTCGCCGAGGGCACCCTCGCGTGGGTCTTCCCAGGCGATGCCGAAGAAGCGGTGACGCGTCTCACCTGCAGCTTGACCCGAGAAGCGGACATGTCCATCGGTATCGATCCCGCTGGACCCCGGTCAACTAGGTCGCCAAGGAGCTCGGGTCAACACCGAGTCCGATCCGACCTTCCGGAGATGTCCACACGTCGGGGGCAAACCCCGCCCCTCGGCTACTCCTCGGCGCCCTCCGGCTTCTTCCCGGCGGAAGCCAGGGTTCCGCCGAGGAGGGTCGTGCCCAGGGGCCATGAGTGCATGTGCACCGGAAGGGTCACGCAGTGCCTCCCGACGCGCAGGAGCAGGCCCCTGTCCACCAGGTCGTACGCGGCGGCGGCGCGCAGCGGGTCCCGGGTCAGCCCGGCCCATGCGCATCCCTCCAGTCCTCGGCGGAAAACATCCATCAGGACGGGGTCGTCCAGGACGATCCGGCTCTCGGATTCGGGGCGCTGATCGACGACAGACAGGAACGCCGGACCCTTGCGGAAGTAGAGGAGGCCGAACTGCCGGGCGGACCGCCACCGGCCGACGGGAAGAGGCCCCTTCTCCCGTACGGTGATCCGGTCGGGGGCGGGCAGGTGGTCGAGGCGCGGGATCAGGTCGAGCTGTTCCGGGCCCAGGGCCAGTGACCAGGTGATCCGGGCCCCGATCGAGGAGCACTCGCGAATCAGCGCGATGAGCCGCACAATCGCGTGACCGGCGAGGGCCGAGAAGTCCGCCGGATCCGCCAGCCGCACCTCGGCGACGGGCACCCGGGCCAGCAGCGCCGCCAGCTCGGCGGCCGCCGGGAGTTCGGCCTCACCAGGGCCGAGGGCGAGTGTCGCAGTCGCCGGCCGGCAACCGGGCGAGGCGCCGCCCTCGCCGGAACCCGCCGCCCGTGCCCTGAGTTCACCGATGTCCATCAGCATGCTCACCACGACGCCGCGACCTCCTTGCCGTTGATCAGCTTGCGTCGGTACGGGTCGACCCCGAGTGCGACGCTCACGAAGCGCCCCTCGTCCTCGAAGGCCAGGCCCCGGTCGACGAAGTAGCGGAGCATCTTCTCGACGTCCTCGTCCCCGACGGTGTGTCCGCCCTCGGCGAGCCGTCGGCGTATGCCCTCGCGGCCGGCCGCCTGGAACATGCCGAGATACACGTTGCTGTGGAGGTCGTCCAGCTCGATAACTTCCTCCGGCCAGCTGGCGCGGCGGTCTTCGATGACCACCCGGCCTTGGTCATCGACGCGATAGGAGAGGGTGCTCTGCGGGTATGCCTTGGCCCAGTCCTCGCACGCCTGCTTCATCTCGTCCTCGATGGGACCCGAGATTCCCTGGACGCTGGTGTCGAAGAAGAAGACCATGTCGTACAGCTGATCCCGTGGGACCTGGTAGATGAAGTCGTATATCTCCGACGGGCGGCGGAACATGAACCCTTGAGCGGGATCTTCGAAGTAGGGGCTGAACCGCTCGAGCGCTATGCGCCAGGCCCCGCTCGGCGGCTCCAGATGCTCGAGTGTGGCCATCTTCCTGAGCAGCCTGCGGTATTCGTTCTCGGTCTCGCCGGGGAAACCGTAGAGGATGCTCCACGTCACGTTGAGACCGAGATCCTGCCCGTCACGCAGCATCCGCACGTTGTGCGCGGCGCTGACGCCCTTGTCCATGAGGCGTAGCACGTGGCTGCTCAGACTCTCGATACCGGGCTGCACGAACAGGACGTTCGCCTCTTTCAGTCTGCTCAACTGTTCCCGGTTCATGTTGGACTTGATCTCGTAGTGGATTCTCAGATCGCAGTCGAGGGCAGCCAACTCAGGCATGGCCGTGCCGAGATACTTCATGTCGAGAATGTTGTCCACCATGACGAGGTCGAGGACCTGGTAACGCTGGGCGAGATCCCTGACTTCCTGGGCGATGCGCTCAGGGGCCTTGCTCCGGAAATCGATGTTCGATCCGTTCAGGCCGCAGAACGTGCACTGATGGGCTTCCCCCCACCAGCAGCCGCGGGAGGTTTCCAGCACCAGCATCGGCTGGACGTGGTGACGGACGGGTGACGTTTCGAGTGCCTGGAAGTAGCTGTCGTAGTCGGGTGCGGGCACCATGGCGAACGGCAGTGCCGTCTTGGCCGGCGGATTCACAACCGTCTGCCCGTCACTCCCTCTCCAGCTGAGCCCCGGAACGCCGGCAAGGGGCTCACTATGGTCGATGCAGTTCAGCAACGCGGGCAGTGCCCGCTCGCCTTCGCCGCTCACCACGAAATCGAGTTGCTCGAAATGCCGGTGCAGGGCGGGACCTTGGACTCCGTCGCAGTTGCTGCCACCGAGTACGGTGAGGATGCCCGGCACGAGTTTCTTCAGCTCCCGGGCCATCGCGAGGGACGGCACGTTCTGCATGAAGGTGCTCGTGAACCCGACCACGTCGGGTGGATCGGCGGCGATCTCGGCCGCCAGAGACCGGATGAACCCCCGGGCGTGTTTCTGCATCGCGACGGGAAGCGTCGGGTCTATGCCCCGCTGCTCGAGGAACTCGGAGTACTCGTCGGCCTGGTAGCTGTCGACGTCATACAGCGCCGGCGTGAACACCCAGTCGCCCACACCGTGGAAGACCTGATCCGCGACATTGCCGTAGTCCGCCGTTGTGATGGAGCCGTTGCTCTCCCGCATCAGGTGTTCGGCCCATCGGAGGTTGATGTACAACTCGTCGACATCCCAGTCGCCGGCATTCTTGCGGACGCACTGCCCCAGAACGCCCAGTGCGCTGGATGGGGTATCGAGCCCTTGCCACGGCATGGCGATCAAGAGGAGTTTCACAGGTTGCCTACCCAGGATTCGGTGTCGGACGACGGGAACGGGATGTGGCCGAGCGGCGGACGGGTATGTGCGGGCCGCGCATATCACGACCACTGCGTGCGGTCCGTCCGGCCGAGCGCCGTGAGCAGCGCCTCGTGTGCCTCGGCCTCGCCCACTGAGATCCGCACTCCGTGTGCCGGACAGGCGCGGACCTTGACCCCCGCCGTGGCCGCAGCCCGCGCGAAGTGCTCGGCGGCCGAGGCGAGCGGGAGCCAGACGAAGTTGCCCCGGGAGGGCAGGACGGGCAGCCCCAGTTCCTCAAGGCCTGCCGTGAGTTCCTCTCGTGCCGCGGCCACTGCGGCCAGCCGCCCGTACAGTTCGGCCGCGCTGCGCAGGGACCGGATGGCTGCTTGTTCGGCCATATGCGTCACGCCGAACGGCAGTGCTGTCTTTCGGACGGCGGCCATGACCTGGCGCGGCCCGACTGCGTAGCCCACCCGCAGGCCGGCCAGCCCGTACGCCTTGGAGAAGGTTCGCAGCACCACCGTGTTGCCGTGGTCGCGCAGCACCTCCGGCAGACCTGGCGGGTCGCCGCCCCGGTCGAACTCCACGTATGCCTCGTCGAGGACTGCGACCACGTGGTCCGGCAGTGCATCCAGGAAACCGTGCAGTTGCTCGTGGTCGATGACGGTTCCAGTGGGGTTGTGCGGGGAGCACAGGATCACCACCCTGGTTCGCGGGCTCACGCGTTCGCGGAACGCGTCGAGGTCGTGACCGCCGGACGCGGTCAGCGGCAGGTGGACGCCGACGGCACCGCACATGGCAACCAGCAGCGGATAGGCATCGAATCCAGGCCATGCGTAGAGGACTTCGTCACCTTCGCCGCACAGGGCGAGGAGGATCTGTTGGAGCACGCCCGCGCTCCCGGGGCCGACAGCCACCTTGTCCGCGTGGACGCACACGTGGCCGGCGATCTCCCCCGTCAGAGTCCGTGCGGTCGGGTCGGGGTAGCGGGCGAGCCGTGCGAAGCCCTCCTCGATGACGGGCAGCACAGTGGGCAGCGGGGGCAGAGTCAGTTCGTTGCTGGACAGATCGAAGGCGACGGCCGCGTTCGTTCCGGCGCTGGACGGTTCGGTGCCCCGGTAGGCCGTTATGTTCCGTAGCGTGCCGCGTTCCACGAATCTCACGTTCACCGCTGAACGCTCCTCTCACGGAGGCATCGGTCGGCCGGCTTCACGCAGTCCTCGCCGCCCGCGACACGCTCAGCGCGAGCAACTCGTAGAGCATGTCGTGGACCGGGGCGGCCAGGCCCGCCCGGCCGGCGAGGCGGACCGCGGCGCCGGTCCAGGCCTCGAGTTCCGACGGCCGGCCTTCGAGGATGTCCCGTTGCAGCGAAGAGGTGACGTCGGGCGGCTGCAGGTCCATGCGGGCGGTTGCCGCGTCCACGGCGTCATCCGGGAGTGCGATGCCCAGCGCCACGCCGGTCTCGTACATCTCCCGCATGCCGGCGATGAGTATCTTCCGGGTGCCGGCGCGCGACCGGAGCTCGCCGACGGTAGCCCCGCAGGCGGCACCAAGACTGCCGATCGGCACCACCAGCAGGAACTTCGCCCACAGGTCGGCCCAGATGTCGCTCGGCTCGGGGGCCGCCACCGAGGCGTTGCGCAGCGCCTCGCGCAGCCGCTTCACGCGGGGGGACGCGCTGCCGTCCCACTCCGCGAAGCCCAGGGCACCGGGGGGACCCATGTGCCTGATCTCGCCGGGACCGGCCGTCGTGGCCACGATCCTGACGGTACCGGGAAGCACCCGGTCGCGGCCGATGGCGGCGGCAACCTGCGCGGGGGCCTCCACTCCGTTCTGCAACGTGACCACGGCGGTGTCCTCGCCGAGCATCGGGAACAGTGCGTCGACGGCCGCCGGCAGCTGCGGCGTCTTGACACAGAGCAGTACGAAATCGACCTCGCCGATGTCCTTCGGGTCGCCCGACGTCCGCACCTGGGGCACCGACCAGTCGTGCTCGCCGCCAGTGACGCGCAGCCCGCTCCGCCTGAGCGCGGCGAGGGCCTCGCCGCGGGCCAGGAACTGCACATCGCACCCGGCGGCGGCGAGCCGCCCGCCGAGGTACCCGCCCACTCCGCCGACGCCCAGCACAGCAATGCTGGGCCCGCCCGGTTCTCGCGTCGCCGTCATCGGGTCAACCGCTCTCGCACTCGGATGGGGAGGGACTCCAGACCCCGGCTGAGTGAGCTGTCGGCGAGCCAGGTGACCTCCTCCTCGGGCACCGCGAGTTCGAACCCCGGTAGTCGGCGCAGCAGTGAGGAGAAGGCGATCTCGCCCTGGAGCCGGGCGAGGGGAGCGCCGATGCAGAAGTGCGTACCGTGCCCGAAGGAGAGATGGCGGTTCGGGGAGCGGGTGATGTCGAAGCGTTCCGGGTCGTCGTACACCTCGGGGTCGTGGCCGGCGCCGGACAGGGACAGGTGGACGAAGCTTCCCTTGGGTATCTCCGCTCCCCCGAGTTGCATGTCCTCCGCCGCGACCCGCAGCGAGGCCCAGGCGGCCGATCCCTCGTAGCGCAGGATTTCCTCGATCGCCGCGGGAATCAGCTCGGGGTTTGTGCGGAGCATGCCTAGTTGCTCGGGGTGCCGGAGCAGCAGCAGTGTTCCGTTCGCGACCATGTTGGCCACCGTCTTGTGGCCGGCGATGATGAGCAGAAGGAGCGAGGAGAGCAGATCCTTCTCGCTGTACATGCCGGCGTCCCGGGCCCTGATGAGTTCGCTCAGCAGGTCGTTCCGTGGATCGCCGCGCCGCTCGGCCACCAGCCGGGTGAAATACTCGGTGAACTCCTGACTCGCTGCCTTGAGTTCCGCCTCGGCGTGCTGCAGCGGATCCTGGCTGAGGATGTAACTCCAGTGCAGGAACAGCGGCCTGTCCTCGACGGGTATCCCGAGGTACTCGCAGATGACAGTGAGCGGAAGCGGCAGGGCGAACGCGGTCAGCAGGTCGATGTCACCGGACTGCGGGAAGGCGTCGATGAGTTCGTCGACGATGTCCTGGATGCGGGGGCGGAGCCGGGCGACCGCGCTGGGCAGGAAGGCCGAGCTGATCGGCTTCTTGAGGCGGGTGTGCTTGGGCGGGTCAGCGAACCCCAGATTTCCGACCACGAGGAGGCTGTTGGCCACCGCCTTGTCCCGGTACGGGGCGGGCAGGTTCTCGACTTGCTTGGACAGGCGCGAGTCACCGAGCGCCTCCTCGACGACCTTGTTCCCGAGCACCGCGTACGCCTCGGCACCGGGGGGAACGTCGATGCGATGGACCGGACACTTGGCCCTGAGATCTGCGGTGACGGCGTGCGGGTTCGGTCCAGGATGAGTGAAGAATTCCGAGGGAAGAACGTCAGACATCACGCCTCCCTGACTCGTGCCGCTCCGCTGCCGCCCGCAACCGCCGGCACGATCCAGATGATGTCGTCGTCTGCCACTTTCGTTTCGAGGTCGTCGAGACATCGAATGTCGCTGTCATTGCGATAGACGTTGACGTATCGTTTCACCGATCCATCCTGGTCCATGAGCCGATCTTGCACACCGGGGCATGCTCGCTCGAGGGCGGCAAGCACCTCTCGGACGGTTTCGCCCTCGACGGGCAACTGCCGCCGACCGCCAGTCAGCACGTGAAATGCCGCGGGAAGCTTGATGGATACGACAGGCGCAGGGTGCTTACCGACGGTTTGCGAGACGATCTCAGGCATGTGCCATCACTCCTTGGGTTCGCTATTTTCCCTTGGACGGCTCGTCATTCTTTGAACTGGCCTGCGATGCTGAATTCATCGCGAATGTCCGGCGGAATGCGAATATCAAGCATTTCGCACCGCTCAGGACCGGGCCGCCAACCCGCCACGCGATGCTCGAGAAGGCCACCGATCGCACGGATGTACCAGATCAGATTGACCGGCCAGGACGACTGACGGAAGAGATACTCATCCATCCGCGTCGGATTCTCGCTGAGCTCCTGAAACCGCTCGTGCGGCGGTCCGATCTCGTGCCAGTTCGGGTGCGAGTGCACGGATCCCAGCAGATCCAGGCCCTTCGCGGACTGTCGCTGAATCGCCTGGAGTACACCCTTGTCGTCGCTCCAGAACCCTCGTCCCGGATTCCGGTACACCTCGCCGAACTGGGGGGCGATAGCCGTCTCGAATTCGGCCATCACACTCTCGTCCTGGTCGCGGACGTTCTGTACGAATTCGAGGTCACTGATTGCGATCTCAGAGCCGCCCAACCGCCCGAACAGTAGTCCCGACGCACGGGGGAGATAAGTGGGAACCGCGTCCGCGTCACGGCTGTTCAGGCACTTCAGGCACTCCTGTACGGCGTTGTCGACGAAGCGCCTGAGGGGTTCGCTTTCGAAACGCGCGACCCTCGGCAGATGGGCAGTCACGCGCCGAGCATTCTCCATGCTTGTCAGTTGTGACTCACCTCCGATTTCTCGCTCGACCCATATGATGCCAACCGGTGGTAGAGGAGCAGGCCAAACTACAACCAACGATGCATCGGGCGCGCAATGCGACTGACCGGGGCCGGCCCCTAGTTATGATGTGCCCATGCATCTCTCGTCATTTCTGTGCTGCTGGCGCTCCTCATAGGAGCGGCCGCCTCTGATGCATGACAGGGCCGTTCGGACGGATGGACGGGCCCGACGCGTCCCCTGGACCAGGGATCGGGCCATCCTCACGGCGGCATCGACCCCCAGGAGATTCTGTGAACACCGCATCCCAGACCATGTCAACCGACGCCACCAGCTCCGGCACCCCTGGCGACACGCTCGGCCTGTCCGCCGTACAGGCCCGCAACGCGCTGCTGGAGGAGCAGATCCTCAAGAACCCCAAACAGTTCCGGGTGCTGACGGGCGACCGGCCCACCGGTCGCCTGCACCTGGGGCACTACTTCGGCACGCTGCACAACCGCGTGCGTCTGCAGAACCTTGGCGTGGAGATGTTCGTGATCATCGCGGACTACCAGGTCCTGACCGATCGTGACGTGGCGGACAACCTGACCGAGCACGTGGAGAACCTGGTACTGGACTACCTTGCCGTCGGCGTGGACCCGGCCCGCAGCACGATTTTCACGCACAGTGCCGTGCCTGCCCTCAACCAGTTGATGCTGCCCTTCCTCAGCCTCGTCTCCGTCTCCGAGTTGAACCGCAACCCCACGGTCAAGGACGAGATCGCCCACTCACGCCAATCGGCTGTCAGCGGGCTGATGTTCACCTATCCCGTTCACCAAGCCGCCGACATCCTCTTCTGCAAGGGCAATCTGGTCCCGGTCGGCCAGGACCAGCTCCCGCACCTGGAGATCACGCGCACCATCGCCCGCCGCTTCAACGACCGCTACGGCAACAGCACCGCCGTCTTCCCCGAGCCCGACGCCCTGCTGTCGAGCGCACCGCTGCTGCTGGGCACGGACGGCACCAAGATGAGCAAGAGCCGCGGGAATGCCATCCTGCTGTCCGCCGACGCTGACGAGACGGCCCGTCTGCTCAAGGGGGCCAAGACCGACGCCGAGCGCCACATCACCTACGATCCGGCCAACCGCCCGGAGGTGTCGTCGCTCCTCCTTCTGGCTGCGCTCTGCCAGAACCGGCCCCCCGAGGCGGTGGCCGCCGAAATCGGCTCCGCCGGGGCCGCCGCGCTGAAGAGGACGGTAACCGAGTCCGTCAACGAGTACCTGGCCCCGATCAGGGCCCTGCGGGCCGAATACGCGGAGGACCGCGGTTACCTCCGCCAGACGCTTCGTGAGGGCAATGAGCGGGCCCGGGCGGTCGCCGACGCCACGCTCGCCGAGGTACGTGCTGCCATGAACAGCGTCTACTGAGGTACTGGCCGGTGAGACACCGCTGCCGCTTCCGTTGCGGAAGCGGTGTCTCACCAGGTGGTTCCTGCCGCCCACCGGGGCAGTTGCTCGCGATCAGGATGAGGACCTCCATGCACCCTTGGATGCAGTCGCGGCCCGGGACGACACCATCCTCGTAATCTGACGCCGTGACAGTGACCTCCGGCAGAGTTCTCTCCCCTGCGTCGCGGCCTGGTGTCCCGCTGCGCCACTGGCCCCGCTACGTGCGTCTGAGCCTGGTCGAGGCCCGGCCTGTCGTCCAGATCGTGTTCCTCATGCGGTTCGCGGTGGGCGCCGCCTTCTTTGCTCAAAAAACGGTGGACGCACCGCAGTTGGCCGCCGGGGTCCTCGCATGGTGGCTGGCCGTGGTGACCGCCTACCTGGTCAACGGTGTGCTGGACGTCAAGGAGGACCGCGCCAACGGGTCCACCCGTCCGATCGCGCGGGGTGATCTGCCGGAGCGGACAGCCGCTTTCCTCACCGCGGCCGCGGCCGCGGGGTCCCTTCTGCTGTCGCTGTTCGTCCCTGGACTCACCGTGTGGGTGGCGCTGTTCCTGCTGCTGGGCTGGCTCTATTCGACACCGCCGTTTCCCGCAAAGCGCTGGAGCAGCACCTGTGCGGTGACGGTGTTCGGTCTCGGATGGACCTCGTTCGCGGCCGGTGCCACCTCCGTGGGAGGCGAACTGAGCCCGGCCGGCCTGGTCTTCGCCGCAGCGATGAGCGCCTGGATGGCCCTGGTGGGCGCGGTCGTCAAGGACCTCGGCGACGTCGAAGGGGACGCCATCGGCGGGCGCCGCACCGTGGCCGTGCGGTACGGCGCCGGCCGAGCCCGCGCGGTGGCGGTGGCGGGGTCGCTGTTCGTCGGCATCGGCGCGGTGCTGGCGGCACTGACCTGGGCCCCGCTGACGCTGGCCGGAACCGTTCCCCTGACGTTCGGAGCAGTATGCGTGGTGGCGCAGATCGTCCGCACGGCCAGGGTCGCCGACGGGGACAAAAGGACCAGGCGCAGCGCGTACCGAGTGTTCATGCGCACCCAGTACGCGGCGAACATCATCATGATGCTCGCGCTGGTGTTGCACGGGCCTGCGTGACATCCGCCCATGTGCCGGTGATGAGGGGGCTTCTTGAAGTTTTCCAAGTTCCTCAACAGATGCGAGTCAGTAGCGTCCGAAGGCCTTGTTGACGGCGTCGATACGGGACACGGCGTCCAGTTTTCCGTAGATGTTGTTGAGGTGCCGCTTCACGGTCGCTGTCGTTATGCCGAGCTGCCGGGCTATCTGGCTGTTGGTCATCGCCTTCGCGACCCTCTCGAGCACTTCCTTCTCACGCCTGGACAACGCCACGCAGGCGGCGTGCGCTGATGCCGTCTCCGAGGTGCCCCCTGCTGCGTCCTCGATCGGCAGAGTCTCGGACGCCCGGGCGGAGGCTCCGCCGTAGCCAACTGCGCCCGCATAGAGTCGGCTTCCGGAACTGGAGCGGAACGCGGCACTGATCAGCAGCAACGCGGATGTCCGTCGCGAGGGTGCCTCGTGCTGCACAGCGGAGCGGATGGTCGGCTGCATGGCTTTCCACAGGACCTCCACCGCGCGGACCGACTCGGCCACTGCGATTCCCTGGTTGGCGCGGTCGGCTCCCACGAGGTGTGAGTACTGCCAGACTTTGGCCGGCTCCAGCGGTTGGTCCCCGTTCAGCGTCGCAACGCAGTCCTCGACGATCGCCTGCGCCTGGTCGCGGCACTTCGGCCAGGCATCCTTGCGCGTCACCAAGGGACTGCGGACTGTTCTCAGCGCCGTCTCATAGGAGCGGATGACGTTTGGAGTCGCGGTGCGCAGGAACTGCGCCGCAGTCGGGTAACGCAAGAGCCCCCCTGCTACAGCCTTATCGAACGCGCCGGATGTACGGATCGACGCCACCCCTCAGCACGCGGGCGACCAGGACATCGCGACCGCCAGCAGGGTAACCGCCCTGCCCCCGCGGCCCGTAGCCGTGTGCCCGACTTTGAATAACCTTGACGTTCGACTGTGTGTCAGATCTACCTCGAGTCCTCATCGGACCGGGATGACCCAGACCGCGGTGCCGATCGGACCGGCGACGATTCGGACGTGTAGGGCCAACCAGTTGTCCTCGTCGCTGAGTCATGACGCGGACGGCCGTTGCATCCCTACTCGGCAGGGCAACAGTGGCGGCGGGGCTACCAGATGCTCCAGGATCGTCGTGCCGCCGTAGTCCTCGTCCACCCAGTTCGTGCCCGGAGACGGACCCTTCGCACAGCGGGCGAGTCCCGCCCATTCGACGCCGACACGTACGAGACCCGCGCTATCGGGGGTGATCTTCGAAGCCGTTCTTTCCGCACACCCCCGACGAGCAGGGCTTCGGTCAGTACGAGCGGTTCGGCAACGGTTACTTCTACGGGCGGATCGTCAGCGCCTCCGGCTGGGACACGGCTGCGCGTACCTGGCGGGAGTACGACGTCACCAAGCACCCCCTCAACGTGTCATCCGATGCTGCCGAACTCCACGGGGAAGTCCGGAGGCCAGGGCTGGTTGAAGTCGAACAGGGACGGGTCCTCGTACATGCGGGCCGCCTCGCGCCACGCGGGTTCGGCGGACAGGACGAAGGTGTCCCCGTACGGTTCGATCATCCAGGTGAAGGCCGCATCGTCCGTGACGAGGTCATGACGCCCCTTCAGTACCGCGAACTCCGCCTCCGACGCCCGGCGGACGTGGATCCCCTTCTCGTAAATGGGTTTGAGCAGCATGAGGTCCACATGGCCGAAGTACACCTCGACGCGAGTGTCCGTTTGGTCGATCGCGAGGGCGTCGCTGCGCAACAGTAGCTGCCGGTGCGACGGCGCGAAGCTGACCACCCGGAACAGACGTCCCTCTCGTACGAAATCCGGCATTCTCCGTGTTCTTCCTGTCCTCGGGGTCTTCGGGTCACGGGGCCCAGTCCGGCTTCGGCATGTCTTTGACGCGGCTCGGTACTTGGTCACCCGGCTTGGTGAAGTACAAGTACCAGTCGACGGCGTCGAAGCCCCGGCGCCCAAGGATCACCTTGAGACGCAGCGTCGCCACTTCCCATGCGGTGCCGTTGTTGCTTCCTGGCGTGGCCACTGCCCGCCAGTCGCCGCGGACCAATGGTTTCCCGCGCTCGACCAGTGGGACCGGCCCGTATTAGTGCTGTCCGACGTCGCAGCGCACCTGGCAGAAATACAACGCCACCACCAAACACGCACAGGGGGCCGCACGCCGGGCGTGCGGCCCCCCGTCTTAGGTCGGTCTCGGGGGGAGAGTCAGCTCAGATGCTGCTGACACTCGTTGAGCGTGAACTTTCCGAAATTGTCCGCGAGCTTCTCCATGAGGCCGCCTTCCAGAACCCCGGGGTTCCACGCGTAAACCGGGTACTCGCCATCCTGGTCCGGCTGAGAGCTGTCGAGGACGACAACATCCCAGACGTCGTCGTGCATCACGACCATGAAGTGGGGCGGCAGTCCCAGCGCCTCGCGGTCCTCCAGGGTGTAGGCAGGAGAGCCCAACAGTTTGTCCCCCCCGGCCGGCGTCTGGTAAACGCCGGGGAACTCGACGGGTGGAACAGCCCACATCCCGAACTCCTCGATCAGGCGCCGATACGAGGGAGGGAAGGAGAGACCCATCTCAGACTCCGCCCTGGAGATCACCCCTGATGGACAGCCGTCGCCGTGGTGCGCAATGTCCTCGTTGGCCCGCACCAGCCTGATCACCTGTTCTGCTGTCCTGAGACCGCTTGTCATGTGAAGTCCTTCGCCCTGTTCTGCCAATAGCCTTTCTTCCACTTCTCGAACGCAGGCCGGTCGATTCCGCTGGGGATCTTGGTGCCCGACTTGGTACCCGTCGGTGAAGGTGACGGCTTGAGCCTGCCGGAAGGTGATCTCTGACGGGAGTCCTCGTGCCCGAACTCGACCAGCGGGTCATCACCGGGCTGCTCACCACCCGGCTGGCTCGCACCGAGGGCCGGCTGCTGCTGGGTGCACGGGAAGTACGCGGCGAACGGGCCAGAAGAGTTCAGCGTGCCGATCGACGACGGGACACGGCGCAGGGCCCGGGTCACCCGTACCACCTCGGTACTTGGACTCACCGACGCCTAAGGCGCTGCTGAACAACCTGCTGCCGCGTCTGGAGACGCACACCTCCTGGCTGGGCCGGACCGCCGCGCTGTGGCACGGAGACGTGTCGCAGCCGCGCCGCAAGAGGATCCTGCGGGACCGGCCGGACATACTGCTGACCACACCGGAATCGCTGGAAGCATGCTCGTCGGCGCCAATGTCGATCACCGGGTGTTCTTCTCCCTGGCTTCTTTCCTCCATCGTCTTGGCCGTACGGGTCGGCGTCCGGGCTCCATCCGCAACTGCCTGTTTATCACCGTCGACGAGGGCGGACTGATCGCGGCAACAGCCCTGCTGCTTCTGTGGTCACGTGGCTGGGTGGAGCCGGTGGTGGCGCCAGCGGAACCCCGGCACATCGTCGCCCAACAAGTACTGGCCCTCTGCTTGCAGGAACATCGAGCCGGGGACCGGGTGTGGCGGGAACGGTGGGGAGGGCTCGGTCCCTTCGGAACCTCGGCCGAGCCGATCGTGTGCCACCTGGTCAAGGAGGGATTCCTGGACCAAGACGGAAGGATGCTCTTCATCGGCCTCGAGGCCGAATGCCGCTACGGTTACCGGCATTTCATGGACCTCACAGCGGTGTTCACCGCGGCTCCGGAATTCACGGTGCTCTCTGGCCGCACCGAGATCGGCACGACTAATCCCGCGCTGCTGACCGAAGAGGTGGTGGGGCCTCGGCGCCTGCTCCTCGCCGGGCAGAGCTGGCAGGTGCCGTACATCGACTGGTCCCGGCGGCGACGCTTCGTCGAACCGGTTGACGGCGGCGGCAAGGCGCGCTGAGGAGGAACTGGTTCCGGCCGGACCGCCTCGTACGAACTGACGCGCGCGGCACGGGAAGTGCTCCTCGGCGCCGGCCAACCGGTCGCCCTCACCGGGCGCGCCAAGGCCGCGCTCACTCAGGCACGCGAGAGCAGTTCGGAACTGGTCCACCCCGACGGGACGGTGGTCGCAAGGGGCGGGCGCGACACCAGTGTGCGCTGGTGGACCTGGGCCGGCTACCGGGCCAACGCCACCCTGACCGCCACACTCACCACGATCGCCGATCCCCTCCTGCATCCGACTTCGCGAGGACGTGACGCCCGCGGAATGGAGGAAGGTCATTCGGAAGCCGCCGATCAGCTGTGCCTTCCGGATGGACGCGCGTGCGCTGAACGGCCTCAAGTTCAACGCCGCACTGCCGACCCGGCTCGCGCGGAGGCCACCCTTGCCGCACGGCTCGCGGATCTGGACGGCGCAACGGCTGCGCTCAGAGGACCGACCAGGTTCACAGTTCTGGGGCAGTGACTTGGGCATCGATCATCGAGGGACCAACAGGCCGACAACGCGAACCGGCTCCTGAAGATCAGGCTCGTACGTCCCGCTGCTGAACTTCCTTGAGCACTCCGGCCACCGTCACGAAGTCGTTGTCCACGTGGAGAACGGTGTGCCCATGGTGCACAGCTGTCGCACACACCAACAGATCGATCGCCCCAGCCGCCCGATGCTGGCCCCGCTGGGTCAGCTTGTACTGGGCGGTGTCGACCCAACGCCAGGCACTCTTCGGCACAGGAGAGAGCAAGCAGAGTGCGTCCAGCTCCTCCGCGAGCTCGTCCCGATGAGACGGACTGCTTGCCGAGTAGAGAAATTCGGCACGTGTCGGCTCGCAGAGGTGGAACACCCCGGCGGCGATGTGTCCCTCCCACGGCGGCAACGCACCGGGGGTGCGGAACAAGTACCACAGGGCGGAGGTGTCGAGCAGATATGTGATCACTCGAAGGCCTCGCGCCGGGCACGCTTGCCTGCGTCATGCGCCGCCGCGGCCTGCTCGAACTCGCCACGCGCACCGCGCGCGGCCAGCTTTTCGGCAGCATCGAGACGCTTGATCCGTGCCACGTAGTCCCGCAGGGCTGCGTTGACCGTCTCCTTCTTCGTCGTGACACCCATCAGTCGCATGGCCTCGGCGAGCGCTTCGTCATCGAGATCAATCTGCGTGACGGACATCGAGCACCTCCAGCATCCATGATGTATGCCATCAGGATACATCACCAACATTCGACGCCAGTAGGGCTGTCGTTTGGATCAGTCCGGATCAGGCCGCGGCGCCTGGAGTGGTGCATCGCAAGGCGGAGCATGACCCGCGTACTGGGTGTACTCGGGTGATGCGACAACGCGGCGAGGTGCCGTGCCAGGCGTCGCGGACCCGGGTTGATCCGAACGACATCCCCTGGTTGCAGTCGCCCACCGAAGATGACCGGACGAGGTCCAGGCACACCCGGCACAGGCCGTTGGCCAATAGGTGCCAAACAGCACGGCTCGACCACTCGACAACCAGCAGAGGATCGCCACCGAGGCACTGCGTGCGGAGCACCCTCAACAGGCACCGGACCTGGGGTCAATCCCAACACGGCTCGGCATGTCCGATTCTGGGATATTCACGGGCCTCAATTTCGGCCTCAACGTAGCGAACCCACGATCGAGCATGACCGCCAAGATCCCCCAACTCCCTCGACCCTCCAGCGAAGTTGCTGGTCAGATCGATTCTTCCCGCGTAGCGGAGAGTGGGGCGGGTGGGACTCGAACCCACGGCCGACGGATTATGAGTCCATTAGGGATCTTGGCGGACCTTGCCGATCAACATCGATCCCTGACGTTCCTGCAGGTCAGGCGCGCTGATCGATGTCAGTCCTATGAAGCGCTTGTCGATCTGTTCCGGTCCTTGTGGCCCCTCGATGGCCCCTGAGTGTCCTTGAGGGAGCGCTCGCAACCTCGGTAACCGTCGTCCACCAGGTCGGCCCCGGGGATGGATCCTTCGACAGCGGACGAGTCCCGGTCCTCGACGCCGACACGTAACGAGACCCGCGGTATCGGGGTGATCTTCGAAGCCGTTCTTGCCGCACACCCGGAGAACAAGGCCAGGGTCAGGACGAGCGGTTCGGCGGCGGCTACTTCTACGGGCGGATCGTCAGCGCCTCCGGCTGAGACTCGGCCGCGCGTACCTGGCGGGAGTACGACGTCACCAAGCATCTGCACACGGACGGCATCCTCCTGGACCACGACGGTCACAGACACTTCGGTCCGTGACCGCCCTCGTGCCCAACCCGTCAGGCAAGCCTGGTCGTTGCTGACCACCGCGGGGAGCTCAAGCACGGCCTTGGCCCCGGGCCTTTCTCCGCGGGTGCCTGTGATGTCCATTGCGCCTTTCACCAGTGAAGGGCCGTGCACGGCGCTGAGGGCGCCCCCTGTGGCAGGGGGCGCCCTCAGCGCGTCGTCCGCGTCAGCCGATGCTGCCGTACTCCATGGGGAAGTCCGGAGGCCAGGGCTGGTTGAAGTCGAACAGGGACGGGTCGTCGAACTCGCGGTCCGCCTCGCGCCACGAGGGGTCGCCGGAGAGGACGAAACTGTCCCCGCCCGCTTCGATCATCCAGATAAAGGCCGCATCGTCCGTGGCGAGGTCGTGGCGCTCTTTCAGCACCGCGAACTCCGCCTCCGACGCCCGGCGGACGTGGATCCCCTTCTCGTAAATGGGTTTGAGCAGCATGAGCTCCACATGCCCGAAGTACACCTCGACGCGGGTGTCCGTTTGGTCGATCGCGGTGGGTTCGCTGCGCAGCAGCAGCATCCGGTGCGACGGCGCGAAGCTGACCACGCGGAACAGGCGCCCCTCTCGTACGAAATCCGGCATTCTCTGTGTTCTTCCTGTCCTCGGAGTCTTCGGTTCACTGGGCCCAGTCCGGCTTCGGCATGTCTTTGACGAGGCTTGGCACCTTGTCACCCGGCTTGGTGAAGTACCAGTCGACGGCTTCGAAGTTCCGGCGTCCAAGGATCACCTTGAGACGCAGCGTCGCCACTTCCCATGCGGTGCCGTTGTTGCTTCCTGGCGTGGCCACCGCCCGCCAGTCGCCGCCCACCAACGGCTTCCCGCGCTCGACGAGCTTGTTGAGGGCTTCGGTCGGGGTCTTCGCGCCTGAAATACCGTCCAGCGAGATGCTCAACTTCACCGACTCATTGTCCAGAGCCTTCTCGACGCCCACCATCCAGATCGGACGCCCGTCGCCACCGGGGGCTGCCTTGCCGAGAAGCCTGTTGTTGAACGTCCGTGCCCCGGCGCCGCTGAGGCCTCCGGTGCCGCCCAGGGTCTCTTTGGCCAGCGTATCGGAGTATGGGTTGATCCCCAGAACGATGTGGTCGCCGTCCTTGACGAGCTCATTGACGATTCCTTCGAGGCACTCGTTGTGCACCAGGACCGGCGTCGACCCCGTGTACACGTAATACGTGTGGTTACGCGCGACCTCGAAGTTGAAGACCTCGACGGATCCCTTGACGACCGTGGTGCCAAGGACCTTTGTGGAGCCGCCTTCCCGCGCCACAAGGGTGTCTCCGGCGCGCAGTTCGCCGGCCTCGACCCAGCCCCGTTCACGGACCCAGAAGCGATGCGAGTCGGTCGCTTCGACCTGGCCGTCGGCGGTTCTGATCCGGACCACGGAGTCGACGGTCCGGTGGAACAGGTTCAACACCGGCTGCAAGGACTTCTTGCCCGTGACCTGGTCCTGCGACCAGACCCGGTCGCCGACCTCGATGTCCTCGATGGATTTGGGACCGTTTTCCGTCGCAACCTTGGTGCCGGCCGTGAAGCACTTGGTCAGCGCGAGCTTTGAGGTGATTCCCGCGATGGCGGCTTCGCTGACGCCGGCGATGCGCAGGGCCTTCCATGCCTCGTCGATGGCGATGCCGGTTCTCATGGCGGCATCGAGGGCCGTCACGCCGTCCCTGATGGCCTTGATGGCGACGTTGCCGAAGACCAGGGTGGCAATGTCGAAGACGGCCCATCCGCAGTTGCCCAGGGTTCCGCCGCCACCTGTTGTGATCCTGTCCCAGCAGCCGGTGAAGTCTTCGGTGAGGGCTTTGATAAACCCCTTGGCTACGGCGTCGTTGAACTCCTGCTGTGTGATCGTGTAGGTGACCTCTTCGGTCTGAGGCTTCAGCTCCAGACTCGCGAGGAACTGGGTTTCGGAAGCGGGGCATCCGGACTGCACGTCCGGGATGTCCGTAGCCGTACACAGGTAGACGTCGACGAAGGTCTTGGAAGTGATGTTCGCGGTGATGATGCAGTCACCGACGTGGACGATGACGTTGCAGTTGTCCTTGTTCAGGATTTCCGGGTCACCGACGGGTTCTTTGTGCGTCTTGTAGAAGACGCCATCGACGCCACCAGTGCCGGCCTCGAGTTGGTCGTTGCGGTTCTTGGTCTCTGTTCGCCGGGCCGCCTCTTGGGCTTCCTTGGCGTACGCGTCGGCGTCCTTCGCCGCCTGTTCCGCCTCGGTTGCCGCCGCGTCGGCGCGGTCGGCCGCTGTCCGGGCGTCCTTCGCAGCTTGTTCGGCCTCTTCGGCTGCGGTACGGGCGGCTGCCGCGTCGAGGGCTGCCTGGTCGGCGGATTCGCGGGCGTCCTTGGCGTAGCCTTCGGCGCGGCCGGCTGCCTTGGCGGCGGCGGCTGCGTCCTCCGTGGCCTTGCGGTCGTACTCGATCGTGCGGGCCAGGGAGGCTGACGCCTTCGAGGCGGCGGTGGCGGCGTCGGCCGCGTAGCCGAGGGCCTCCTTGGAGTACGTGCGGGCGTCCGACGCGTAGCCGGCAGCGTTGGCCGCGTGTTTGTAGGCCTCCTTCGCGTCGCCTGCGGCTTGATCAGCGATCGCCTTGGCGGCGGCGGCCTCCTCCTGGGCGTTCTTGGCGTGGGCGTCGGCGACGGCCCTCTGTTGGTCGGCGATCGTTTTTGACGCCTGCCCGCTGAGCACGACCAGGTCGGCGGCCGAGTCCGTGGTGACGTAGGGGGATCCCAACTGGATCGCGTCGTTGGCCGGCTTGGCGATTTGTTCGGCGGACTTGGCTGCGTCCACGGCCGATTGGGCGGTGACGTAGGCGAAGCCCGCCGCCTTCGCTGCCGCGACGAGTGCCTTGGCGACCTCTTGCTGGGCCTTGTCCGCCTGGGTCTTGGCGGTCTTGGCCTGGGACTCGGCCTCGTCGGCCAGTTTGACGGCCGTATTCGCCTCTTCGGCGGCGTGCGCGGCTGCCTTGATGGCATCCGCCGCGGCGCTGGTGGCGGTCTTCACCGCGGCGTCGGCCTTCAACTTCGCGGCCTGTGCCGCGTCCGAGTCGGAACGCGCGCGCTTGGCGGCTGCTTCGGCTCGGGTGGCCGCTGCGTCGGCATCGGCTGCGGCCTTCGTCGCCGCGTCCGCCTCGGACCGGGCCTTCGTGGCGGCCGCTTCGGCGTCGTCCGCGTGCTGGTCTGCCTTGTTGGCCGCGGCGCGTGCGGCATCCGCCGCGTCCCCGGAGTCCAGGGAGTCGGCGTAGGCTCCCTTGGCGTCGGCCTTGGCGCGTTCGGCCTGGGCCTTCTGTTCGGCATCCCAGGCGTCGTCGCGCTTGGCCTTGGCGCTGTTACTGGACTTGACCGCGTCGTCCCGCTTCTTTTCGGCGGTCTTCTCGTCGGCCTCGGCCTTGTCCTTGGCGTCCTTGGCCTTCGTAGCTTCGGAGTTGGCGTTCTTTTTGTGCTCGGCGGCCTCGGCTTGCTTGGCCGCGGCAGTTTCCTTCTCCGCCTTGGCCGTCTTTTCCTCGGCCTCGGCGGCCAGGCGCTTGGCGTGCGCGTCGGTGGCGGCCGCCTTCGCGTCGCTCTCGGCCGTCAGGGCGTCGGTGAGCTTCGCCTCCGCGGTCTCCTTGTCCTTCTTGGCGTTGTCGCGGTGCGCCTTCGCGGCGTCGGCCGCGGCTTTCGCCTGCGACTCGGCCTTCTCCGCGGCCTTCTTGCGGAACTCGGCCTTGGCCTGTGCGGCCTGCGCCAGCGCGCGCTGCGCGATGGTCTCGCTGTCGCCGGCGGAGGCACGGGTGGCGGCCTCGGCGGTCTCGCCGGCCTGCACCATCGCCGTAAGCGCGGCGACCACACCCTTGGTGACCTGAGCCTTCTGTTGGCCAACCAGCAGTCCGCGACCCCTCGGCGCGCCATTGGAGTCCGCGATCGAGTACGCCGATTGCTCGGCAGTGTCCGAAGCAGTGGCCGCCTCCTGCGCCGTGGCAAGCTGCTTCTTGAGCACCGCGAGCTGGTTCTTCGCCGCGGTCTGAGCGGAGGTGATGCCCGACTTGGCCTTGGTGAACTGCGTAGCCGGCGGAGGGGTGCCCGTGTGGCTGGACGGCTGAATGTCGAACTGCTGCGGACCGGTGCCATTGCACGCGTACAGCAAGGAGTCGTAGCCGTTGGTGAACTCGTGTATGTCCAGGCACTTGTGCGTGCCGGTGTTCATCAGGGACGAGGTGGCCCGGAGGTTGAACTCCCAGGTCTGTGCGGGCGAGCTGTTGCAGGTCCAGATCTGGATCTTCGTGCCGTTGGCGCTGTCGCCGTTCGAAACGTCCATGCACTTGAGGGAGTTCACGTTCCGCAGGTGAACGCCCTTGTCGTCGGTCAGGACCTGCCACTGCTGCGCGGCTGAGTTGTTGCAGGTGTAGAGCTGGACGGGCGTGCCGCTGGCCGCCTTCCCGCCCTCGGTCTCCAGGCATTTCCCCTGCGAGGCGTGCAACTTGATCACCGTCGGCGCGTCCCCGACCGTGCCGGTTCCGCCTGCCGACCAGAAGTCCTGCCAGCGGGCGAGGCGGTCGGCGATCCATGACTGTCCCAGCAGGTCGCCCAGCGTCTTGGAACCGGACGTCAGGGCGGTGACGGCGTTCTTGTTGGCGGTCAGGATCTGATTGCGCTGCGTGGTCTGGGAGGCGATCTCCTGCTGCCACTCGGAGGCGGCTGTGGCGGTGACACCGCCCAGGACGTTGTCCGGGTCGACCGGGTCGCGCCAGGCGCAGGACGCGAAGCGGGTCTTGAGGTCCTCGACCGCGATCCGGTACTCCGTGCTGTCCGGCTTCGGAGCAGTACGGGGGAACCCGCCGGACGCCAGGAAGAGCCGGGCGTCGTCCGCGCCTGCGTTCGCCCCGGTCGTTCCGTGCATCCAGGTGAAGGCATCGCGCTCGGCGAGTGCCCGATTCCATTCGTCGGCCGGGAGGCCCGGGTCCGGGGAGCCGCTGTAGAGCGGGGCGCCCAGGGCGTCGACGGCTTTGACAGTGGCCTCGTCGGGCCGCGGAGTGGAGTCCTGGTAGAAGTCCCCCTCGCTCTTCCAGAACCGGTCGGAGATCCACTTGGTCAGACCGGTCTGGGTGTAGAAGCTCTCCTTGCCGTCGTTGCTGGTGCCGGGCGGCCAGTGGAAGTCGGTCTCGGTGAAACCGGCCGGCGTGGTCAGCCCGCTGAGGGGCTGTTGCCAGGCGTCCCGGAGAGCGTTGATGGTGTCCAGGTCGCGGTCCGACTGGGCCTTGTCCTTGTCGTACGCCGTGGCGAGCGCCGTGTCCTGCCAATGCTGGCGGTTGGCGAGGACGTGCAGCTGCTCCGGCGTTTTGTTCAGGCCGTCCTGTGCGGTCGTGGCCATGGACGTGCCACCCAGGCGCAGGACGTCGGTCATCAGGCACTGGTCTTGCCGCAGTTGCTCGGCGGCGGTGTCCTCGTTCCAGGAATACGTGTCACTCGCCGGGGTGGCGTCTCTCCCGGTGGGCGGGCCGACCGGGCTCGAGCCGACTATGCCGGCGAGGAGTGCGGTGGCGAGGACGGGCGGGAGGAACCGGGCGGTCATGGCGGATCGTCTCGACTTCGCCTGCGAGCCGAGTCTCGGCAGTCCCATCCCGAGAAATCTCGGCGGTCTGGAGCGCAAGTGCGTACCCCCTGTTAGGGGGAAGGAAGCCGCGGGTCGCCCCGTGGGACTCACGGCGTGCAGGCATTGCGGCACGTCGATGTGCCCCCGTGGCGCGGCGGCACAGTTCCCCCGGTCGTTGGCTGATGAGCACCCGTCCGGTTGGTCATGTGCCGGTCAAGCGCGCGTTCATGATGCGCACGCTTCGGCGATCTCAGACAGTGGTCTTTCCCTGTGCGACAGGGGGAGTGGCGCGAATGCGCGTACCGTTGGGAGGGCGCAAAGGAGTGCAGACCCTCGGCGCAACCAAGGGACTCCCGCGCCGTCGGGAAATGTGCATGAGTAGTGCAGGCCGCGTGAAGATGGCTGGTTCTCGATCCGGGTCGGCCGCCCTGGCTTCCGCGTCTTCGCCGGATACCCGCTGACGCTTCGGCTTCTGACCTCCGACAGCGATCGACGGCCGACGCCGCTCCCCGTAGGCGATTGCCGCGCTACGGATGGCAGCCCCGGGACGCAGTCGGCGCAGCCACGCCGACGCCCCCCCGGCCCCCGTGCGGCCCCTGGATCTTGGTACCGAGTGTCAGGGCGGTCGCCGGGACGGCAAGCGACAACCTTGATCACTCGTTCCACCGCAGCCAGAGTGGCCAGGGCTCCCCCGCGCACCGCCGGACCCCAAAGCCGCGAGCAGGTGGTTCCGTCCATGGAGTGGAAGTTGACGCCCCAACACCCCACGAGGAACGTTTCCGCAGCTCAGAAGGTATGCATGGTGGGGCGGGTGGGACTCGAACCCACGGCCGACGGATTATGAGTCCGCTGCTCTAACCGGCTGAGCTACCGCCCCATCTACGGCGCGTCGCGCACATTTGTGCGCGCCGTCTGCCGCAGCATAGCCGCTCATACGATCTCCTGCTTCGGATGGTCGGCAACGCATGACCATGAGGACTTCGGCGCGGCGCGCGCGGTTCCGGCGGACATGAAAAAGGACCCCTGAGGGGTCCTCTTCCGCTGCTCTCCCGACTGGACTCGAACCAGTAACCTGCCGGTTAACAGCCGGCTGCTCTGCCAATTGAGCTACAGGAGATCGAGCTCCCCCGACTGGACTCGAACCAGTAACCTGCCGGTTAACAGCCGGCTGCTCTGCCAATTGAGCTACAGGGGATCGCTTCGTTGCATCGAACGTACCTACCTGGGTATTCGCCAGGGGGCGTGCGCTCGCTGCGACACATACATTAGCGCAAGCAGGGGGGTGCTCCGCCAATCGGTTCCCCCCGCACCGATGCCGATCGCAAGGGAAGGGTGGCTGCCATGCGCTACCGGCTCACGTTCGTCGCCGGACTGGCTCTGGGTTACGTGCTCGGCACAAGGGCCGGGCGCGAGCGCTACGAGCAGTTGAGGAAGACCGCCCGGCAGGTCGCCCAGAACCCGGCGGTGCGCAACACCGCCGAGTCCGCGGCCCAGCAGGGGCGGGAATTCGCCGGCAAGGCCTACCACGTGGTGACCGAGAAGGTCGGTGACCGTGTCCCCGACTCCGTGGCCGACCGGGTGCGATCCCTGCGGGAGCGCAACACCGGCACCGGCGGCGGGGACGACTGGGGCACCACGAACACCTGAATTCACCCGGCTGAGGGCCGTCGGCGGGCATCCGTCCGCCGACGGCCCTGCGCGCTCACCCCCCTTCGTACGGCAGAATTTGCACCATGGGGATAGTCGCCGGGTTGGACAGTTCGCCCGATTTCACTCGTATCGTCGTCTGCGACACGGACACGGGCGCCGTGCTGAGGCAGGGCTATGCGCCGCACCCGGTCGACGGTGCCGAGGGTGGCAGCCGTCCTTCCGACGTCGATCCGCAGGCCTGGCTGCTGTCCCTGGGCGAGGCGGCGGGCGGCGGGCTGCTCGAAGGCGTGCAGGCCATCGGCGTCTCCGCGCAGCAGAACGCGCTGGTCCCGGTGGACACCCAGGGCAATACGGTGCGCCCCGCGCTGGTCGGCGGTGACAAGCGGGCGCAGGTCGCGGCGGCGGATCTGATCGACTCGCTCGGCGGCCGTGAGGCCTGGGCCCAGGCCGTGGGGTGCGTACCCCAGGCGGCCCATCCGGTGACCAAGCTGCGCTGGCTGGCCAAGACGGAACCCGAGGTCGCGCTGCGTACCGGCGTGCTGCTCCAGGCGCACGACTGGCTGGTGTGGCAGCTGCTCGGGCGGCCGGTGAGACGGACCACGGACCGGGGCGGGGCCTCCGGTACCGGTTACTGGTCGGCGGCGACAGGCGCTTATCGGCCGGATCTGGTCGAGCTCGCGCTCGGCCACCAGGCGATGCTGCCCGACGTGCTCGGGCCGTCCGACGCCGCGGGGACCACCCCCGAGGGCCTGCTGATCTCCGCCGGGACCGGCGAGACCATGGCGGCGGCCTTCGGACTGGGCATCGGGCTCGGGGACGCGGTCGTGTCCCTGGGGGCCTCCGGGTCCGTGATGGCCGTACACCCCGAGGCGCTGATCGACTCCTCCGGGATGATCACCTCTCTCGCGGACGCGACCGGCATGCATCTGCCGGTCGTCACCACCCTCAATGCCGTACGGGCCCTGCGCGGCGCCGTCGACCTGCTGGGGCTGCCCGATCTGGAGAGCCTGTCCGACCTGGCGATGAAGTCGACGCCGGGTTCCCACGGGCTGGTCATGCTGCCGTATCTGGAGGGCGAGCGGACGCCGAATCTGCCGCACACGGCGGGGACGCTGGCCGGGCTGCGCCGGGAGTCGATGCGGCCCGAGCACCTGGCACGGGCCGCGTTCGAGGGCATGCTGTGCGGGCTCGCGGACGCGCTGGACGTGCTGCGCGGCCGGGGTGTCGAGGTGCAGCGGGTCTTCCTGCTGGGGGCGGCCGCCGAGCTGACCGCCGTCCAGGCGGCGGCCCCGGCGCTGTTCGGGGCGCAGGTCGTGGTGCCGCAGCCCGCGGACTACGCGGCGATCGGCGCGGCCCGGCAGGCGGCCTGGGCGCTCGGGGTCTCGCAGGGTGCACTCGACCCGCGGCTGCCACCCGTATGGCAGGGCGCGGCCGCGCAGCTGCTGGAGCCCGGCGAGGACCTGGCCGTGGGACAGGCGGTACGGCAGCAGTACGTGTCCGTACGGGAACAGACGCATCCAGGGGCGTTCCGGGCATAACCCCCGGTCGGGGCGCCGGGGCGTACGCCTCAGGTCGGACGTCCGGCGACCCGTGGACCGAGATCCCGTCCGTCCTTTGACCGCTGTTGGGTTAATCAGTTGAGGTAACGCGGGGGTAGTGACCGACGATAGGGGGGTGGTGCACCACCCAACCCCCGTCGACGACTCCGAGAGACCCCGCGTGCTCATACGACTCCTGCGTACCTATCTCAGTCCGTACAAGAAGCCCATCGCCCTGCTGCTGCTGCTGCAGTTCCTCCAGACCTGCGCCACGCTCTACCTGCCCACCCTCAACGCGCACATCATTGACAACGGTGTCGTGAAGGGGGACACGGGCTACATCCTGTCCTTCGGGGCCCTGATGATCGGGATCTCGCTGGTCCAGGTGGTCTGCAACATCGGGGCGGTCTACTTCGGCGCCCGTACGGCGTCGGCGGTCGGCCGCGACATCCGGGCCGGCGTCTTCGACCGGGTGCAGTCCTTCTCCGCCCGAGAGGTCGGCCACTTCGGTGCGCCCTCGCTGATCACCCGCACCACCAATGACGTCCAGCAGGTGCAGATGCTCACGCTGATGGCGTTCACCCTGATGGCGTCGGCACCGATCATGTGTGTGGGCGGCATCGTCATGGCGCTCGGACTGGATGTGCCGCTGTCCGGCGTGCTCGTCGCCGTGGTGCCGGTGCTCGGCATCTGCGTGACGCTGATCGTGCGGCGGCTGCGGCCGCTGTTCCGCACCATGCAGGTGCGTCTGGACACCGTGAACCGGGTGCTGCGCGAGCAGATCACCGGTAACCGCGTGATCCGCGCCTTCGTACGGGACGGCTACGAGAGGGACCGGTTCGAGAAGGCGAACGCCGACCTCACCGAGGTGTCCCTGGGCACCGGCCGGCTGCTGGCCCTGATGTTCCCGATCGTCATGACCGTCGTGAACCTGTCGTCGATCGCCGTGGTCTGGTTCGGTGCGCACCGCATCGACAGCGGCGGCATGCAGATCGGCGATCTGACGGCGTTCCTCGCCTATCTGATGCAGATCGTGATGTCCGTGATGATGGCCACCTTCATGTTCATGATGGTGCCGCGCGCGGAGGTCTGCGCCGAGCGCATCGAGGAGATCCTGGCGACGGAGAGCAGTGTCGTGCCGCCGATCGCGCCGGTGGTGGAGCTGCGGCGGCACGGGCACCTGGAGATCCAGGGGGCCGGGTTCCGCTACCCGGGCGCCGAGGAGCCGGTGCTCAGGGCCGTCTCCCTGGTGGCGCGGCCGGGCGAGGTGACCGCCGTGATCGGGTCCACCGGCAGCGGCAAGTCCACGCTGCTCGGGCTCGTCCCCAGGCTGTTCGACGCCACGGAGGGCACCGTGCTCGTCGACGGTGTGGACGTGGGCACCGTCGAGCCGCAACTGCTGGCCAGGACCGTGGGGCTGGTGCCGCAGAAGCCGTACCTCTTCGCGGGCACCGTGGCCACCAACCTCCGGTACGGCAATCCGGACGCGACCGACGACGAGCTGTGGCACGCGCTGGAGGTGGCGCAGGCCAGGGGCTTCGTGGAGGGGCTGGAGAACGGCCTCGACTCCCCCATCGCGCAGGGCGGCACCAACGTCTCCGGTGGTCAGCGGCAGCGGCTCGCGATCGCCCGCACCCTGGTGCAGCGGCCGGAGATCTACCTCTTCGACGACTCCTTCTCCGCCCTCGACTACGCGACGGACGCGGCGCTGCGGGCCGCGCTGGCCGAGGAGACCGCCGAGGCCACCGTCGTCATCGTGGCGCAGCGGGTGTCGACCATCCGGGAGGCCGACCGGATCGTGGTCCTCGACGAGGGCCGGGTGGTGGGCACCGGACGGCATCACGAGCTCATGGCGGACAACGAGACCTACCGGGAGATCGTTCTCTCCCAGCTCACGGAAGCGGAGGCTGCCTGATGGCCGGGCCTATGGGGCGGATGGTGGCCGGGGGCGGCCCCGACCAGCGCTCGATGGATTTCAAGGGGTCCGGCAAACGGCTCCTCGCACAGTTCAAGCCCGAGCGGGCCACGATGTTCGCGATGCTGTTCGCCGTGGTCCTGAGCGTGGGCCTGTCGGTGGTCGGTCCGAAGATCCTCGGGCGGGCGACCGACCTGGTCTTCTCGGGCATCATCGGGCGGGAGATGCCCGCGGGCGCCACCAAGGCCGAGGTGCTGGCGTCCATGCGGGAGCGCGGTGACGGCGGCATGGCCGACATGCTCTCCGGCACGGACTTCACGCCCGGCGAGGGCATCGACTTCAACGCGGTCGGCGAGGTGCTGGGGCTCGCGCTCCTGGTGTTCGTGCTGGCCGGCCTGCTGATGGCGGTCGCGACGCGGCTGGTGAACCGGGCGGTCAACATGACCGTCTACCGGATGCGCGCGGACATCCAGGCGAAGCTCTCGCGGCTTCCGCTGTCGTACTTCGACAAGCGGCAGCGCGGTGAGGTGCTCAGCCGCGCCACCAACGACATCGACAACATCGGGCAGACCCTCCAGCAGTCGATGGGCCAGCTCATCAACTCGCTGCTGACCATCATCGGCGTCCTCGCGATGATGTTCTGGGTCTCGCCGCTGCTGGCGCTGGTCGCGCTGATCACCGTGCCGCTGTCCTTCGTCATCGCCACGCGCGTCGGCAAGCGCTCGCAGCCGCACTTCGTGCAGCAGTGGCGGACCACCGGCAAGCTCAACGCGCACATCGAGGAGATGTACACCGGGCACACCCTGGTGAAGGTGTTCGGGCGGCAGGAGGAGTCGGCCGCGCAGTTCGCCGAGGAGAACGAGAAGCTGTACGAGGCCGGGTTCAAGGCGCAGTTCAACAGCGGGATCATGCAGCCGCTGATGATGTTCGTCTCGAACCTGAACTATGTGCTGGTGGCGGTCGTGGGCGGCCTGCGGGTCGCGTCGGGCTCCCTCTCGATCGGTGACGTCCAGGCCTTCATCCAGTACTCGCGGCAGTTCTCGATGCCGCTGACACAGGTCGCGTCGATGGCCAACCTGGTGCAGTCCGGGGTCGCCTCCGCCGAGCGGATCTTCGAACTCCTCGACGCGGAGGAGCAGGGCGCCGACCCGGTCTCGGCCGAGCACCCGGCGGAGGTGCACGGACGGGTGGCGCTGGAGAACGTGTCCTTCCGCTACGACCCCGACAAGCCGCTCATCGAGGACCTCTCGCTGAAGGTCGAGCCCGGTCACACGGTCGCGATCGTCGGGCCGACGGGGGCAGGCAAGACCACGCTGGTCAATCTGCTGATGCGGTTCTACGAGGTCACCGGCGGGCGGATCACGCTCGACGGGGTCGACGTCGCGAGGATGTCCCGGGACGAACTCCGGGCCCAGATCGGCATGGTGCTCCAGGACACCTGGCTGTTCGGCGGCACGATCGCGGAGAACATCGCGTACGGCGCCTCCCGGGACGTGACCCGGGGGGAGATCGAGGAGGCGGCGCGGGCGGCCCACGCGGACCGGTTCGTGCGCACGCTGCCCGAGGGGTACGACACCGTCATCGACGACGAGGGGTCGGGGGTGAGCGCCGGCGAGAAGCAGCTCATCACGATCGCTCGGGCGTTCCTGTCCGATCCGGTGATCCTCGTGCTCGACGAGGCGACGAGTTCGGTCGACACCCGTACGGAGGTGCTCATCCAGAAGGCGATGGCGAAGCTCGCGCACGGGCGTACGTCGTTCGTGATCGCGCACCGGCTCTCCACGATCCGGGACGCGGACACCATCCTGGTGATGGAGAACGGGGCCATCGTCGAGCAGGGGGCGCATGCGGAGCTGCTCTCCGCGGAGGGCGCGTATGCGCGGCTCTATCAGGCCCAGTTCGCGCAGGCGGTGGCCGAGGTGGACTGAGGGCTTCTTTCGCCCCGCCGCCCCTGCCCGTCCCGTACCGGGGCCAGCCCCCGGACCCCCGCTCCTCAAACGCCGGAGGGGCTGATTTTCAGCCCCTCCGGGTGCGGGTCCTCAGTCCAGGTATCCCCGCAGCTGGTCCGCGAAGGCGTGGTCCCGCAGTTTGTTGAGGGTCTTGGACTCGATCTGGCGGATGCGTTCGCGGGTGACGCCGAAGATGCGGCCGATCTCCTCCAGGGTGCGGGGCCGGCCGTCGGCCAGGCCGTAACGAAGCTGGACGACCTTGCGCTCGCGCTCGCCGAGCGTGGACAGGACCGCCTCCAGATGCTCACGGAGCAGCAGGAAGGCGGCGGACTCGACGGGACTGGTCGCGTCGCCGTCCTCGATCAGGTCGCCGAGCGCCACGTCGTCCTCCTCGCCCACCGGCGCGTGCAGCGACACCGGTTCCTGGGCCAGCCGCAGGACTTCGCTGACCCGCTCGCCGGGCAGGTCGAGGTGGGCGGCGACCTCGTCGGGGGTCGGCTCGTAACCCCGCTCCTGGAGCATGCGCCGCTGGACCCGGACGACCCGGTTGATCAGCTCGACCACGTGGACGGGGACCCGGATGGTGCGGGCCTGGTCGGCCAGCGCGCGGGACATGGCCTGGCGGATCCACCAGGTGGCGTAGGTCGAGAACTTGTACCCGCGGGCGTAGTCGAACTTCTCAACCGCCCTGATCAGGCCCAGGTTTCCTTCCTGGACGAGGTCGAGCATGGTCAGTCCGCGGCCGACGTACCGCTTGGCGACGGACACGACGAGCCGCAGGTTCGCCTCGATCAGCCGGCGCTTGGCCATCCGGCCCATCACGACGAGCTTGTCCAGGTCGAGCGCGAGCTGGCTGTCCAGGTCGCGGGCGAGTCGCAGCTTCTCCTCGGCGAAGAGGCCTGCCTCGACGCGGCGCGCGAGATCGACCTCCTCGGCGGCGGTGAGCAGGGGGATGCGGCCGATCTCGCGCAGGTACTGGCGGAACAGGTCGGAGGAGGGGCCGCTGGTGTCGGCCGCGGCACGGCTGCGGGGCGTGGTGACGGGCTCGGGTTCGACGACCTCGGGCTCGGTCTCGGGCTCGGCTTCCGGCTCGGCCTCGGCTTCCGGTTCGGTGTCGTCGGGCACGGCGGCCTCGCCGGGTGGCTCGTCCGGTTCGGCCGGGCTCTGCGGGTCCGCCTCGGGGTGGTGCGTGGCACGGCTCTGCGGAGGGACCGCCGCGACGACGCCGGTTTCCGCGTCCGTGTCCGTGGTGTTGTCGGTCTGTGTGAGGGTCTGGGTCTGCACGGGGGCGACCTCCAGGAATGTCGCTGCTGAGGCATGCGGCAGCGATACGTCGGGGATGGGGTCGACGGCCTTGCCGCTGACCATCCCGTAGTCGTTTGGCGGAACCGCGGGGATGGGGGACCCGTCGCGTACGGGTCGGCCGCGCTCCGAGGACTCAGGCACCGGAACCCAGTGTGGAGTACGACACATCGCCGCCACGAGGGGCGTGCGGTGACTTTTTGCGTCCGGTCCGTGACCGCATGGTTACCCTGCCGGACGAGTACGCAGTCCGGGGCGCCCCGAACGGGGCGAAAGTCGCACGTGACGGATGCCTGTGCCGGGCGCACGGCGCCGCCCGACGGCGAGCGGAGGCGGCCGCGGCCGGCGCCGGGTCCCGGGGCCCGCGCCGTCAGAGCGCGGCCGCGCCCCGCTCCCGCAGCGCCTGCCCGTACTGCTGGAGCACCCACAACTCGTTCTGTACGGCGGCCAGATGGGCCGGGTCGCCCTGCGTGCTCGCGCGGGTCAGCGCCCCCTGGACGTCGCGGATGCGGCGGTCGACGGCGCGCCGGCGGACCATGACGAGCTGGTCGCCCGCATAGGTCTCGTCGACGGTTCTGCGCAGGATGGCCTCGACGGCCAGCTCCGTGACCATGGCGCGGACCGTGTTGTCCGGGGCGGCGTCACGGACCCGGACCAGATACTCCTGGGGGTCCTGGACGCCGAACTCGGCGCCGCCCGCGTCCATGATCGCCTGGCGCACGGCCGCGTACGGCTGGGCGGTGAACTCGTCGAGCCCGTACGCGTCGAAGGCCGGGGAGACCAACTCCGGTCGCTGAAGGGCGAGTTTGAGGAGCTCGCGCTCGGTGGCGAACACCGGGTTGCGGAGGGTGAGCGCGGGGCCGCCGGTCGGTGCCTGGGCCGCCGCGTACGCCTGCTGGGGGCGCTGGGAGGCGGGGGCAGGGCCCTTGCCGCCGCGATCGCGGGACCAACGGGCCAGCTGGGCCACCCGCTTGACCACGAACTGGGTGTCGAGGATGCCGAGCATGCCCGCGAGCTGGACCGCGACCTCGTGCTGCGCGCCGCTGTTCTTGATGCGGGCGACGACCGGGGCGGCCTCGTCGAGCGCGGCGGCGCGGCCCGCGGGGGTCTCCAGGTCGTAGCGCAGGACGATCTGGCGGAGCGCGAACTCGAAGAGCGGGGTGCGGGGTTCGACCAGGTCGGCGACCGCTTCGTCGCCCTTGGCAAGGCGCAGCTCGCAGGGGTCCATGCCGTCCGGGGCGACCGCGATGTAGGTCTCGGCGGCGAACTTCTGGTCGTCCTCGAAGGCGCGCAGGGCCGCCTTCTGGCCGGCCGCGTCACCGTCGAAGGTGAAGATCACCCGCGCCGAGCCGTTGTCCATGAGGAGGCGGCGGAGGATCTTGATGTGGTCGCTGCCGAAGGCGGTGCCGCAGGTGGCGATGGCGGTGGTGATGCCGGCCAGGTGGCAGGCCATGACGTCCGTGTAGCCCTCGACGACGACCGCGCGGCTGGCCTTGGCGATGTCCTTCTTGGCGAGGTCGATGCCGTACAGGACCTGGGACTTGCGGTAGAGCGCCGTGTCGGGCGTGTTCAGATACTTCGGGCCGTTGTCGGAGTCGTAGAGCTTTCGCGCGCCGAAGCCGACGACGTCGCCGCCGATGTCCCGGATCGGCCACATGAGGCGGCCCCGGAAGCGGTCGATGGGGCCGCGCCGGCCCTCCTGGGAGAGCCCGGAGAGGACCAGCTCCTTGTCGCTGAAGCCCTTGCCGCGCAGATAGCGGGTGAGGTGGTCCCAGCCCTGGGGGCTGTAGCCCACGCCGAAGTGGGCGGCGGCGGCCTGGTCGAAGCCGCGCTCGGCCAGGAACTTGCGGCCCGTGTCCGCCTCGGAGCTGGTGTCGAGCTGCTCGATGTAGAACTGTGCGGCCGCCTTGTGCGCCTCGACCAGGCGGATGCGCTCGCCGCGCTGGTTGGAGGGGTTGTACCCGCCCTCCTCGTACCGCAGGGTGATGCCCGCCTGGCCGGCCAGGCGCTCGACCGCCTCCGAGAACGTGAGGTGGTCGACCTTCATCACGAACGTGATGGTGTCGCCGCCTTCCTGGCAGCCGAAGCAGTGGAACAGTCCCTTGCTCGGGCTGACCTGGAAGGACGGTGACTTCTCGTCGTGGAAGGGGCACAGGCCCTTCAGATTGCCGCCGCCCGCGCTGCGCAGCTGGAGGTACTCGGACACCACGGCGTCGATCGAGACCGCGTCCCGAACAGCCTTCACGTCCTCGTCGTTGATCCGTCCTGCCACGGGGAGAGTCTACGGCGACTCACTGACACTCCTGGGGCGCGCCGGCCGTCCGGCCGGGCGCCCGGGGGCCGCCCCCGGGATCCGCGGTACGGGGGCGGCGCGGCGGCCGAGCGCCGGGCGGGTCATGGGACGAGGCTCTCCAAGGGCACATGGGGGTCGGCGAGCGCCTCGGTGTCCACCTGGATCCGGGACCTGATCAGGGCCTGGATCGGCTCCGTGACGTCCCACACATTCACGTTCATCCCGGCGAGCACCCGGTCGTCCTTCACCCAGAAGGCGATGAACTGCCGCTTTCCGGCGTCGCCGCGGATCACCACCTGGTCGTACGAGCCCGGCGGCGCCCAGCCCGAGTACTCGAGCCCGACGTCGTACTGATCGGAGAAGAAGTAGGGCACGCGGTCGTACGTCACCTCCTGGCCGAGCATGGCGCGGGCCGCGGCCGGGCCGCCGTTGAGAGCGTTGGCCCAGTGCTCGACGCGCAGCCGGGTGTCGAAGAGCGGGTGGGGGAAGGAGGCCACGTCGCCGGCCGCGTGGATGTCGGGGTCGGAGGTGCGCAGCCGGGCGTCGACGGCGATGCCGCCGCCGTGCGCGCGGTCGGCCAGGGTGAGGCCGACGGCCTCGGCGAGGCCGGTGCGCGGGGCGGCGCCGATCGCGGCCAGTACGTCGTGCGCCGGGTGCTCCTCGCCGTCGTCCGTGCGGGCGGCCAGCACGAGGCCGTCCTGGCCGACGATCTCGGTGAGCCGGGCGCCGAAGTGGAAACGGACTCCGTGCTCGCGGTGCAGCTCGGTGAAGAGCTGGCCCAGCTCGGGGCCGAGGACCCCGTGCAGCGGGGTCGCCTCCGGTTCGACGACGGTGACCTCGGCGCCGTACTCACGGGCCGCGGCGGCGACCTCCAGGCCGATCCAGCCGGCGCCGGCGATGACGATGTGGCCGTTGTCGCGGCCGAGGGCGGCGAGGACACCCTTGAGCCGCTCGGCGTGGGCGAGGCGGCGCAGGTGGTGGACGCCCGTCAGGTCCGTGCCCGGGATGTCGAGCCGGCGGGGCTCGGCGCCGGTGGCGATGAGCAGCTTGTCGTAGTGGACGAGGGTGCCGTCGTCGCCGAAGCGGACGGTCTTCGCCACCCGGTCGACGGCGTCGACGGTCTGGCCGAGGTGGAGCTCGATGTCGTTCTGCGCGTACCAGCTCGGTTCGTGGACGAAGACGCTGTCGCGCTCCTCCTTGCCGAGCAGATAGCCCTTGGAGAGCGGCGGACGCTCGTAGGGGTGGTCACGCTCGTCACAGATCAGTATCACCCGGCCGGTGAACCCCTCCGCGCGGAGCGTCTCGGCCGCCTTCGCGCCGGCCAGGCCTCCTCCGACGATGACGAATGTCTGATCCGCGTCGACCACTTGATGCCTCCTCGTAAGGGTGTCGCCACATGCGAGCGTCCCGCACGGAGTGTGATGCGGGAAGAGGGAGTGGCCCGATCAGGCCACGCAGGGTCACCCTCCGCCACCGCCGTCGGGGCGCGTGGTGAGCCTGAGGTGCAGGGAGCGGGCCGAGGCGTCCGTGAGCGAGGCGATCTGGTCGACGAGCACGCGCTTGCGCGCCCGGTCGTCCGGAGCCGTGTCGAACAGGGCGCGGAACTGCGGGTCCAGGCCGTCCGGAGCGCGCGCGGTGAGCGCCTCGGCCAGCTCGGCGACGACGATCCGCTGGTCGGCGCGGAGCCGCTCCTGCTCGGCGCGCTGCATGACGTAACGGTCGGCGACCGCCTTGAGGACCGCGCATTCGTGGCGGGCACTGGTCGGTACGACGAGTTCGGCGGCGTACCGGGAGAGGCGGCCGGTGCCGTACCGCTCGCGGGTGGCGGCCTCGGCGGCCAGGCAGAAGCGGCCGATGAGCTGGCTGGTGGCGTCCTTCAACCGGGCCTGCGCGACGGCCGATCCGTCGTATCCGTGCGGCCACCACTCCTGGTCCAGGAGGCGGTCGAGGGCCGCGTCGAGCTCGGCGGGATCCGTGTCGGCGGGCACATACCGCCCGATGGCCACCGCGAAGACCGCCTGCCGCTCCGGCTCGGCGTGCAGGCAGTTGGGGTCGATGTGGCCGGCGTGCAGGCCGTCCTCGACGTCGTGCACCGAGTAGGCCACGTCGTCCGACCAGTCCATGACCTGGGCCTCGAAGCAGATGCGGGTGCCGGGCGCGCCCTTGCGGACCCAGTCGAAGACCGGCCGGTCGTCCTCGTAGACCCCGAACTTCGGCGACTTGGGGTCGGCGGGGTGGCCGCCGCGGGGCCAGGGGTACTTGGTGGCGGCGTCGAGGGCGGCGCGGGTGAGGTTGAGGCCGACGCTGACGAGATCGCCGGACTCCTGGGAGCGGACGAAGCGCTTGGGCTCTATACGGGTCAGCAGCCGCAGTGACTGGGCGTTGCCCTCGAAGCCGCCGCAGTCCTCCGCGAATTCGTTCAGCGCCTGTTCGCCGTTGTGCCCGAAGGGCGGGTGGCCCAGGTCGTGCGAGAGACAGGCCGCCTCGACCAGGTCGGGGTCGCAGCCGAGGGCGGCGCCCAGCTCGCGGCCGACCTGGGCGCACTCCAGGGAGTGCGTCAGCCGGGTGCGGGCGCTGGCGTCCCAGAACTGGCTGCGCGTGCCGGGGGTGACCACCTGGGTCTTGCCGGCGAGCCGGCGCAGGGCGGAGGAGTGCAGCACGCGCGCGCGGTCGCGCTGGAAGGCGGTGCGGCCGGGGCGTTTGTCGGGCTCGACGGCCCAGCGCTCGACGGCCGCCTCGTCGTACGCGGCGGGCCGGGTGTGGTTCTCCTGGGGCTGGGGTGGGGTGCCTTCGGTCTTCGGTGCAGTGCCTTCCATGCACCGACAGTAGACGCAGGCAGTGACAAACGGGACGCGGCCGTCCGGTTCAGGCCGAGGCCAGGGCACGCTCGGAGGCGGGTTCGGGGGTGGCCAGGGCCTGGTCGTAACGGTGCAGGACGAGGCGGGCCATCGCCGGGTGGGCACCGAGCGGGGCTGCGGCGATCCAGGGGGCGGCGGCCGCGCACTCGGTGGCGAAGCGGCCGGGCGCGGTGAAGTAGGAGGCGACGGCGTTCCGGTGGCGGCCGCGGGCGGCGAGGGCGCGCAGGGCGGCGGGGACGTTGGGCGTCGCGGCGGAGGCGTAGGCGGGCACGACAGGGACGCCGAGGCGCTCGGCGAGCAGCTGGGCGGTACGGCGGGTGTCGACGCCCGCGTCGGGGTCGCGGGAACCGGCGGCGGCGAGGACGACACCGCTGGAGCGGCGGGCGGCATCGCTCATCCGGGTCCGCCAGCCGGCCTCCACGAGCCGCGCGTACAGCGTCTCGACGAGGAGAGGGTGCGGGCCGAGCGGGGCGGCGACGCGGGTGCGCACGTCCGGGGCGGCGGCCGCGGCCTCGGGGATGTCGTGCTTGACGTGGTGACCGCGGCTGAGCAGCAGCGGGACGAGGACGGCCTCACCCGGGCCCGCGGACGCGAGCGTGTCGGGCAGCAGCGGTTCGTTGAGCTCGATGTGGCCGAGGCGCACCGTCAGGTGCGGGCGCAGCTCGCGGATCCGCTCGACCAGCAGGCGTACGGTGCTCAGCGCGCGCGGGTCGCGGCTGCCGTGCGCCACCAGGACGAGCGCGGGCGGCGCCGCGCGGCGGGTGCCGTTGAGCGAGACAAGGCTGAGCTGGCTGCCGAGCTGGCTGGTGATCCGGTTCATGATTTGCGCCGTACTGTCGAGGTGGGTCCCGCGGAGCGGGGAACCACCGGGGCCGGCCGGGGACTCGTCGCGAAGAGGGTTCGACGCCGTCATGGGCCGATCCTGGCGGTAGGAGGTTGCCGTCCCGTTGCGCGGGCATGACGGGTGTTTTCCGGCGGATCACCATGGGGTGAGGGGGGTGTGTGAGGCGCTTCCCCCCGCGGTCGCGGCGCCCGGGGTGAGCCCGGTCACGCCGGGGAGGCGAACCGTATCGCCTCGCACTGCGTCCCCCTTTGTCGAACGCCGACGTCACTGGGGGTACACCGACCATGCGCCTGCCGCGCCCGAGCTTCCGCCGGCCGTCGCTGCCGCGCACCCGCGCGGGCCGGCGCCGGGCCGTGCAGGGATTCATGCTGCTGTGCGTGCTCGCGCTGCTGCCCGCCACGTGGATGTTCGTGTCGACGGGCGACCGGCTGCGGACGACCGCGGACGTGCCGCGGACCGAGGTCGCGGTGGTGTTCGGGGCCGGGCTGTGGGAGGGCGAGCCGTCGCCGTATCTCGCGCACCGGCTGGACGCGGCGGCGAAGCTGTACCGGGACGGGCGCATCGAGGTCGTGCTCGTCACCGGTGACAACAGCCGCGAGGACTACGACGAGCCGGACGCCATGCGGGCCTATCTGACGCGACGCGGGGTGCCGGACCGGCGGATCGTCAGCGACTACGCCGGGTTCGACACCTGGGACTCGTGTGTGCGGGCGAAGAAGATCTTCGGTGTCGACCGGGCCGTGCTGATCAGCCAGGGCTTTCACATCCGGCGGGCCGTCGCGCTGTGCGAGGCGGCGGGGGTGTCGTCGTACGGGGTCGGGGTCGACGCCAAGCATGACGTCACCTGGTACTACGGGGGTGCGCGCGAGGTCATCGCCGCGGGGAAGGCCGCGTTGGACGCGGTGTTCCAACCCGATCCCCGGTTCCTGGGGCCCAAGGAATCCGGGGTGACCCGGGCGCTGGGGGGCGTCGAGCGCTGACGGGTGCCGCCGATGGGTTCGCCCCCTCCGCCCCCTGCCCGTCCCTGGGGCTCCGCCCCGGACCCCGCTCCTCAAACGCCGGAGGGGCTGAACTCCTCACTGCGGCGCCCGGGGTGCGGGGAGGTCCCCGCACCGGGCGCGTAACGGGGTTCGTCGCGGCGTGAAACACGTTCGTCGCACGCTGGGCGGCATGCAGACCTCCGTGACGCCGACCCACTGCCCGTACTGCGCCCTGCAGTGCGGGATGAACCTGACGCCGACGCCCGGCGGCGGCGTCGAGGTGACGGAGCGCGCGGACTTCCCGGTGAACCGGGGCGCGCTGTGCGGCAAGGGCCGGACGGCGCCGGCGCTGCTCTCGTCCCGGGTCCGGCTGACCTCCCCGCTGGTCCGGAGGGCGGGCGTCCTGGAGCCCGCCGGCTGGGACGAGGCACTCGACCGGATCGCCGGCGGACTGTCCCGCACCCGGGCGGAGCACGGACCGGACGCGTGCGGGGTCTTCGGCGGGGGCGGGCTGACGAACGAGAAGGCGTACGCGCTCGGGAAGTTCGCCCGGGTCGTCCTCGGCACCTCGCAGATCGACTACAACGGACGCTTCTGCATGTCGTCGGCGGCGGCCGCCGGCATCAAGGCGTTCGGCCTGGACCGCGGGCTGCCGTTCCCGCTGGAGGACATCCCGAGGACCGGGTGCGTGATCCTCGTCGGCTCGAACCTCGCCGAGACGATGCCGCCCGCGCTGCGGTACCTCACCGAGCTGAGGGAGAACGGCGGCACGCTGATCGTGATCGACCCGCGCCGGACGCGTACCGCCGAGCAGGCGGACCTGCATCTGGCGCCGCGGCCCGGCACGGACCTCGCGCTGGCGCTCGGTCTGCTGCACCTGGTGGTGGCCGAGGGGCGTACGGACGAGGAGTACATCCGGGACCGTACGAGCGGATGGGAGGAGGCGCGGGCGGCGGCGATGGCGCACTGGCCGGAGCAGGTGGAGCGGATCACGGGCGTGTCCGTGCCCCAACTCCGCGAGACGGTACGGATGTTCTGCGAGCCGTCGGCCGCCATGGTGCTCACCGCACGCGGGCCCGAGCAGCAGTCCAAGGGCACCGACACCGTGGGCGCGTGGATCAACCTCTGTCTGGCGACCGGCCGGGCGGGCCGGCCGCTGTCCGGGTACGGCTGTCTCACCGGGCAGGGGAACGGACAGGGCGGGCGCGAACACGGCCAGAAGGCCGACCAGTTGCCCGGTTACCGCAAGCTGACGGATCCGGCGGCGCGGCGGCATGTGGCCGAGGTGTGGGGCGTGCACCCGGACTCGCTGCCGGGGCCCGGGCGCAGCGCGTACGAACTCCTCGACGCGCTGGGCACGGACATCCGCTCGCTGCTGCTGATGGGCTCGAACCCGGTGGTGTCCGCGCCCCGGGCCGCCCATGTCGAGGAGCGTCTGAAGTCGCTGGACATGCTGGTGGTCGCGGACGTCGTCCTCTCCGAGACGGCGGCGCTGGCCGACGTGGTGCTGCCGGTCACCCAGTGGGCGGAGGAGACGGGCACGACGACGAGCCTGGAAGGCCGCGTCCTGCTGCGCCGCCGGGCGCTCAGCCCTCCCGACGGGGTCCGCAGCGATCTCGACGTCCTGCATGAACTGGCCGACCGCCTGGGCGTGGAGAAGGGCTTCCCGACCGATCCCGAGGAGGTCTTCGAGGAGCTGCGCCGGGCGAGCGCGGGCGGCCCCGCGGACTACTCGGGGATCACCTACCGGCGGCTCGCGGAGGGGGCCGGGCTCTTCTGGCCCTGCCCGGCGCAGCCTCCCCACGACGACGCTCCGGGCACGCCCCGGCTCTTCCTCGACCGTTTCGCCACCGACGACGGACGGGCGAACTTCGTGGCGGTCGGCCATCGGCCGATCGCCGAGGAGCCGGACGCCGAGTACCCGGTGCTGCTCACCACCGGGCGGGTGGTCGCGCAGTACCAGTCGGGGGCCCAGACCCGGCGGGTCGACGAGCTGAACGCCGCCGCGCCCGGGCCGTTCGTGGAGATGCATCCGCGGCTGGCCGAGCGGCTCGGCGCCTTGGACGGCGACACCGTGGCCGTCGTCTCCCGCCGGGGACGGGCCCTCGCACCGGCGCGGGTCACCACCGCCATCCGCCCCGACACCGTCTTCATGCCCTTCCACTGGCCGGGCGAGGGGCGGGCCAACACGCTGACCAACCCGGCCCTCGACCCGACCTCGCGCATGCCCGAGTTCAAGGCCTGTGCGGTGCGGGTGGAGACCGTCGGACCGCCCGCACCCGGCGCCGGTCCGGTCCACCGCTGACCGGTGGCCGGGTCGCCGGGTCGCCGGGTCGCCGGGTCGCCGGGTCGCCGGGTCGCCGGGTCGCCGGGTGACGAACGCCCCCGGGGCGCCGGCGCGGCTCAGCTGCGAGTGTGCCAGTCGCCGCTCTCGATGAGCTTGCCGCGGGCGCGCAGCCGGGCGGCGACGGCGGGGGCGGCCACGTACACCCAGGCCCGTACGACCGTCCCGTCCGGGCGGGTCACCTCCCGGGCCACGCGCTCGTAGGGACTGCGCGGGTCGCCCGGCACGTACTCCTCCAACCGGTCGAGTGCGCCCAGCAGTTCGCCGTACGCCTCGGGCAGTGCGGTGACCACCTCCCCGCTCACCTCTCCCGCGCTCTCCTCTCCCCCGCTCTCCTCCACGGCGTACGGATAACCGGGCCCCTCGTAGAGCACCAGCCCCCGCATCCGCCCCGGCTCCTCGGACTCCGTGCGGCCGCGCAGGAAGAGGTCGTGGTTGTGCTCGCCGGGGCGCAGGGTCCCGTACACGAAGAAGGGCAGCGCGGACCCGCTCAAGAGGCCGCCCCCGCGCGGGCGGGCGCCGGTGCCTTCCCCGCGGCGTCGTTCGTGGTCAGGACGGTGAGCCAGTCGGGCGTGGCCATGATCGGTCTCCCTCTCGCGCTGTCGCGGACGCCACTGCGGGGCCTGCGCGGATGTCCTCGCGGACGTCCTCTCGGGGGCCTTCGCAGAAACGATTCTCGCCCCACACACACCCACACACATCCGCCAGGTCGCGCTATGGACATGACATGTCATGGCCCCTTAAATCTGAGTCAACTTCAGCGCCTCCCCCACGCGCCCCAAGGCGCCTTCCCAAGGAGACAGATGAGTCGGACACGGCACATCCGAGGTTCCCGTCTCGCCACCGCGGGCATAGCCGCGGCGGCCACCGGACTGGTGGCCGCCGCCCTCACCCCGGCCGCCGGCGCGGTCGAGCGGCCGAGCCGCGCCACCGCGATCGGCAACGCGGCGTCCGCCCTGCTGGACGAGGCCGCGCGGCTGGGACTGACCTCCGCGCAGGGCACCAGCGTGCGGGACGTCGTCGTGGACGCCGACGGCGACCAGCATGTGCGCTACGACCGTACGTACCGCCAACTCCCCGTGCTCGGCGGTGACTTCGTGGTCCACCTGGCACCCAACGGCAGCTACCGCGGCGCCGACCGTGCCACGACCCGCAGTGTCTCCGTCGCCGACGTCAAGCCGGCGCTCTCCGCGCCGAAGGCCGCCGATCTGGCCGTCGGCGCGCTGCGGGCCGCGCACGTGGGCGAGACGCTGAAGAAGGTGGCGGCCAAGCCCCAGCTGGTCGTCGACGCCCTGCACGGGGCGTCCCGGCTGGCCTGGCGGACCAACGCCGTGGGCCAGGACTCGCTGGGCAACCCGGTCGCCCGCACGGTGCTGACCGACGCCCGCACCGGCAGACAGATCGACGCGTGGGACAGCATCGAGACGGCAACGGGCGACGGCAAGTCGCTGTACGGCGGCACGGTCCCGCTGGAGACCACGCTCTCCGGATCCACGTACCAGTTGAAGGATCCGACGCGCGGGAACACGTACACCGGGGACGCCGCGAACAAGACGGACCTGTGCATCCTGGGTATCTGCTTCAGCCGGGCGCCCGCGACGCAGTTCACCGACGCCGACAACCACTGGGGCACCGGGACGACGGCGGACCGGTCCACGGCGGCGGTCGACGCCCAGTACGGCACCAACGAGACCTGGGACTACTACAAGAACGTCCACGGCCGCAACGGCATCGCCGGGGACGGCAAGGGCTCGTACAACCGCGTGCACTACGGGAGCAACTACAACAACGCCTTCTGGGACGACAGTTGCTTCTGCATGACGTACGGCGACGGTGACGGGACGACGTTCGGGCCGCTGGTCGCCCTCGACGTGGCCGGGCACGAGATGTCGCACGGCGTGACGTCGAAGACGGCGGCGCTCACCTACTCCGGGGAGTCCGGCGGCCTCAACGAGGCGACCTCCGACATCTTCGGCACCCTGGTGGAGTTCCACGCGGGCAGCGCTTCCGACCCCGGCGACTACCTCATCGGCGAGAAGATCGTCCGCCCCGGGTTCGGTAAGTCGGCGCTGCGCTACATGGACCAGCCCTCCAAGGACGGCAACTCCGCGGACTGCTGGAGCTCTTCGGTCGGCAACCTGGACGTGCACTACTCGTCGGGGGTCGCGAACCACTTCGCGTACCTGCTCGCCGAGGGCAGCGGCGGCAAGGTCATCGGCGGGGTCCAGCACAACGGCACCACGTGCAACGGCGCGTCCCTGACCGGCATCGGCAAGGACAAGCTCGGCGCCATCTGGTACCGCGCCCTCACCGTCTACATGACGTCCTCGACGAACTACGCGGGAGCGCGCACCGCGACGCTGAACGCGGCGAAGGACCTCTACGGAGCGGGCAGTTCGGAGTACAACGCGGTCGCGGCCACCTGGTCGGCGGTGTCCGTGGGCTGAGAGCGGGGTCCGGGGCCGGCCTCGCCTTCGAGGCCGGCCCCGGCGGCCTCATCCCCCGTACGGGCGCCTCTCCTTGGCCTCCCGCAGGGACCTCGCCCACCAGACCAGCTGGTCGAGCATCACCTTCGCCGCCGCGCCCGCCGGTGCGGGATCGCGGAGTCCGCCCTCCTGGTCGAAGGCCGCGCTCGCGTGGTGGAAGGACACCGTGTCGCGGACCGTCACGGCGTGGAGTTCGGCGAAGACCTGGCGCAGGTGCTCACTCGCGCGCAGACCGCCGGCGAGACCGCCGTAGGAGACGAGGGCGACGGGCTTGGCGCGCCATTCGGTGTAGTGCCAGTCGATGAGGTTCTTCAGGGCCGCGGGGAAGGAGTGGTTGTACTCGGGGGTGAGCACGACGAACGCGTCCGCCGCGGCCAGCGCCGGTGTGACCCCGGCGAGCGCGGCGGACGCCTCGGCCGAGGGCGAGTGGGTCAGGGCCGTGGGGAGGCGTACGTCGGCGACGTCCACGACCTCCGGTACGAGATCGGTGCGCTCGCGCACCCTGCCGAGCAGCCACTCGGCGACGACGGGACCGAACCGGCCCTCGCGGTTGCTGCCGATGACGACGGCGACCCGGACCGGCGTCTCCAGGGCCTCGACGGTGGCCGCGGCCGGAGCGGTGGCGGGATCCGTGGCGATCGCAGCCGGGGCCGCCGGAGCGGCCGTGGCGGGGGCGGTGGAATCAACGGTGGCGGTGTTCATGGAGCCAGCCTGATACCTCAAGCTTCGTTGAGGTCAAGCAGGCGCCGCCGACGTCCGGCCGGACCCCGGTCACCCGTTCACACGCGCGCCCCGCGCCCTTCGGGTTCTTTTCCGGGAAGCGTCGGTGCCACGCCGGTGACCTGCTGGAACGTCGCCGGACCGGCCTTCTCGGAACCGCTCCTGACACCCGTTCACTTCATTTCTGACGTGTCATCAGGGAGCGGAGGCGGCCGTGTGCCACTTACCTCGGAAGTGCAGGGGCGCGACCGACGCAGCGGCACATGGGGGTGCCGCGGGCCGTGCCCTCTCGGAGGAGCAACACGATGCGCACAACCCGTCTGCTGACCGGTACCGCGCTCGCCGTGGCCGCCGCGGGCCTCGCCGCCGCGCCCGCGTACGGCGGGGACACCGGCACGCTGGAGGTGCACCCGTCCACCGTCGTCCCCGGCGCGGGCGTCACGGTGAACACGGCGGCGTGCGGCGCGGACGGCTCGGCCGCGGGCGACGCCAGCGCGGTGGGCGCGGGCACCTTCACGCTCGTTCCCAGCACGCACGACAAGGAGGCGGTCGGGAAGTTCCGGGTGCCGCCGAGCGCGCAGCCGGGGACGTACGAGATCGTCGCGAAGTGTTCCGGCGGGCGGCGGGTGACGGGTGACCTGGTGGTCACGCTGACCGCCACCACGGAGCAGACGCAGCCACGAGGAAGTGTGAAGACGGGGGTCGGCGGCGCACTCGGTCCCGACCCCGTACAGACCACGGCGGGAGTGGCGGCCCTGGCCGTCGCCGCCGCGGGCGGTACCTGGCTCCTGCATCGCCGGGCGAGAGGCGACGGGATCTGACGGACACCCTCCGCTGTCCGTCCGCCGGTACCGCAGTCCTCTCCCCCTCCGGGTCCGACGCCCCTCGCGGCCCGGAGGGGGCGGAGGACCCAGTGGGCCCCGCAGGCGAGGGCCCTGCCCCACCACAGGTGAGGCCCCGTGGGCTCGACCGGTGCGAGCCCCGTGGCACCAGAAAGGAGGCTCACGTGCGCAGGCTCAGCAACACCGCGATAGCTTCCGTCACGGTGGTCGCCCTCTGCTCCGGCGCGTGGCTGCTGCGCAGCGGCGCCGAGACGCACGCGCCGCCCCAGCCGTCGGCCGCGCAGGCCGCGTCCCCCGGTGCCGCCGAGCGGGAGTCCGCCGCGCCCGCGCTGCCGCCCTCCCCGCCCGACCGCATCCGCATCCCCGCGATCAGGGTGAACGCCCCCCTGATGGGCCTGAACCTCACCCCGCAGGGCAGCCTGGACGTCCCGCCCGCGGCGAAGAAGAACCTCGCCGGCTGGTACCAGGCCGGCACCACCCCGGGGGAGACGGGCACCGCCGTCGTCGCCGGACACGTCGACAACGCCGAAGGACCCGCCGTCTTCTACGACCTCGGCTCCCTGAAGAAGGGCAGCGCCGTCGAGGTGCAGCGCCGGGACGGCTCGGTCGCCGTCTTCGCCGTGGACGCGGTCGAGGTGTACGACGCCCGGAACTTCCCGGACGAGAAGGTGTACGGCGCGGCCCGGCGCCCCGAACTGCGGGTCATCACCTGCGGCGGCGGCTACTCGAAGGCGACCGGCTACCAGGGGAACGTGGTGGTCTTCGCCCACCTCACGGGCAGCCGGTGACCGCCCGCACACGGCCGCTGCGGGCGTCGTCGGACCGCCGCGCCTACGCGATCCACTGCTGGTACGCGAGGTTGGCGACCAGCGCGAAGACCACCGTCAGCAGCACCACCCGGACGAACCCGCTGCCCTTCTTGAGCGCGGTGCGCGCGCCGACCGTCGCGCCGACGAGGTTGAAGACCGCCATCAGCGCGGCCAGCTGCCAGAAGACCGTGCCCTTCCAGGCGAAGGTCGCGAGCGCGCCCGCGTTGGTGCAGCAGTTGACGATCTTCGCGGTGGCGGAGGCGGTCACCAGGTCGAGGTGCAGGAGCGCGGTGAGGGCGAGCACCAGGAACGTGCCCGTGCCGGGGCCGATCAGCCCGTCGTAGAACCCGATGCCCAGGCCCGCGATGCCGATCGCGGCGAGGACGCGGCGCGGCGACACGGGCGCGGTCGACGGCGCCGTACCGAAGGCCGGCCGCATGATCACGAAGGCTCCGACGCCGAGCAGGACGACCATGACGACGGGCTTCAGCACCTCGGTGCTCATCCCGGCGGCGACGAAGGCGCCCGCCGTGGACCCGGCGAGCGCCGCGAGCCCGATGCGTACGGCCGTGCCGACGTCCACGGGCGCCTTGCGCGCGTAGGTCACCGCGGCGCCGGTCGTGCCGACGATCGCCACCGCCTTGTTGGTGCCGAGGGCGTACGCGGCCGGGGTGCTGCCCGGCAGCCCGAGCAGCATCGCCGGCAGCAACAGCAGTCCGCCGCCGCCCACGACGGCGTCGATCCAGCCCGCCGCGAGGGAGGCGAGGCACAGCGCGGCGACGACGGTCAGCGATATCTCGGGCATGATCAGGACCCTATGGACGGGTAGATGTGCAGTCCATGGATCCTGGGAACCTTGAGGGTCTCCTGAGGTTCGGCCCGCGGCCCCGGGCGATCCGGCGCACATCGTCCCGGCCCCCTCGGACCGGTCCGGGCCCCGGAACCCTCACATCCCGCCCCCGCCCCCGCTGAGGGCAGCGTTCCCCGCGGGAAACGGGAGGGATGCGGCCGGGTAACACCGGCACCGCACGCTGCGGTCATGACCTCGAATACGCGTGTGGTGGTGATCGGCGCCGGACTCGCGGGCGCCCGGCTCGCCCGGCGGCTCGACGAGCTCGGCGGGTCCGTCGTGCTCATCGGCGAGGAGGAGCACCGCCCGTACAACCGCGTCCTGCTCGCCGAGGTCCTGGCCGGGCGGTACGCCCCCGAGGTCATCGCCCTCCCGGCCCCCGCCCGGCTGACCCGCGCCCGGGTCACCGGCATCGACCGCGCCGCACGCACCCTGCACTGCGCGGACGGCACGGTGACCGCGTACGACACGCTGGTCCTCGCCACCGGCTCGAACCCCGTACTGCCGCCCCTGCGCGGTCTGCTCACCCCCGGCGGCCATGAACTCCCCGAAGGCGTGCACGCCTTCCGCACGATGGACGACTGTCTGGGGCTGTCGAAGGCCGTCCGGCCGGGCTCGCGCGCCGTCGTCGTCGGCGGCGGTCTGCTCGGTGTCTCGGCGGCCCGCGCGCTGGCCGTGCGCGGCGCCCAGGTGGTCCTCGCCCAGCAGGGCGAGCGGCTCATGGAGCGCCAGCTCGACCCGTCCGCGTCCCGGCTGGTGCACCGGCATCTCACCGACCTCGGCGTCGAGGTGCACACGGAGAGCCGGGTACGCGGTGTCCGCAGTGCCGGCGGGACGGTCCGGGCGGTCGAGATGGCCGACGGATACGCCCTCGACACCGACCTCGTGGTCCTCGCCTGCGGGGTCCACCCTCGGGTGGGGCTCGCCCAGGACGCGGGGCTCGCCGTCCACCAGGGCATCCTCGTCGACGACGAACTGCGCACGTCCGACCCGCACATCCGCGCCATCGGCGACTGCGCCCAGCACGCCGGCACAGTCTACGGACTGGCCACGCCCGCCCTCGAACAGGCCGAGGTGCTGGCCGAGTTGCTGGCCGGCGACGCGGGGCGGGCCGACGCCCGCTACACCGGCACCCGCTCCCTGACCCGGCTCACCCTGACCGGCCAGGCGGCCCCACTCGACCTGGCCGCGTTCGGGGAGCCCGATCCCCGCCCCGGCGACGACGTCATCCAGCTCGCCGACGCCACCCGCGGCACGTACCGCAAGGTCGTCGTCCGCGACGACCGGCTGGTCGGCGGGGTGCTCGTCGGCGAACTCGGCACCGTCGGCGCACTCGCCCGCGCCTGGGAGCAGGCGGAGCCGCTCCCCATGGACGGCGCACCACCGCTCCATCTGCTCACCAACGACGGAGGCTCCTGATGACCGCCACCCCGGGGTCCACCCCCACGATCGTGCTCGTCGGCCATGGCATGGTCGGCCAGCGCTTCCTCGAAGCGCTCGCCGAGCGCGGCCTGACCGCGACGCACCGCGTGGTCGTGCTGTGCGAGGAGCCCCGCCCGGCGTACGACCGGGTCCGGCTCACCTCGTACTTCTCGGGTCGTACGCCCGACGAACTCTCGCTCACCGACCGGGAGTTCATCGACGGGAACGGGATCGAGCTGCACCTCGGCGACCCGGCCGAGACGGTCGACCGGACGGCCCGGACGGTGACCGCCCGCTCCGGTCTGGTGATCGCGTACGACACCCTCGTCCTCGCCACCGGCTCCTTCCCCTTCGTGCCGCCGGTGCCCGGCAAGGACGCCGAGGGCTGCTTCGTCTACCGCACGATCGAGGACCTGCTGGCCATCGAGGAGTACGCGAAGTCGAGGGCGACGACGGGTGCGGTGGTCGGCGGCGGTCTGCTCGGCCTGGAAGCGGCGGGCGCGCTGAAGGGGCTCGGACTGACCACGCACATCGTGGAGTTCGCGCCGCGGCTGATGCCCGTGCAGGTGGACGAGGGCGGCGGCGCGGCGCTCCTGCGCACCATCGAGGAGATGGGCCTGAGCGTGCACACGGGCACCGGGACGCAGGAGATCGTCACCGGCGACGACGGCGCGGTGTCCGGCATGAAGCTGTCGGACGGGTCCGAACTCGCCACCGATCTGGTGGTGTTCTCCGCCGGCGTACGGCCCCGGGACGGGCTCGCCCGCGACACCGGGCTCTCGGTCGGCGAGCGCGGCGGCATCGCGGTCGACGAGCAGTGCCGCACCTCGGACCCGTACGTCTTCGCCATCGGCGAGTGCGCCCTCGCGTCGGACGGCCGGGTCTACGGCCTGGTCGCGCCCGGCTACGAGATGGCCGAGACGGCCGCCGCCACCATTGCCGCGGACGAGGCGAGCTTCACCGGCGCCGACCTGTCCACCAAGCTCAAGCTCCTCGGGGTCGACGTCGCGTCCTTCGGTGACGCGCACGGCGCCACCGCGGACTGCCTCGACGTCGTCTACGCGGACTCCCGGTCGGGCACGTACAAGAAGCTGGTGATCGGCCGCGACGGCGAGCTGCTCGGCGGGATCCTGGTCGGCGACGCGGACGCGTACGGCACGCTGCGCGCCCTCACGGGATCGGTGCCGCCGGTCGCGCCCGAGCAGCTGGTGCTCCCGGCCGTCGCGGGCGGCCCGGTGATCCTCGGCCCGTCCGCCCTGCCGGACACCGCGGTCATCTGCTCCTGCCACAACGTCACCAAGGGCACGATCCGCGGCGCGGTCACCGAGCACTCCTGCACGACGGTGCCCGAGGTCAAGAAGTGCACCAGGGCCGGTACGGGCTGCGGGAGTTGCGTCAAGGTCCTCGGACAGCTCGTCAACGAGGAACTCGAGGCGAGCGGCGTCGAGGTCGACCACGGCCTGTGCGGCTGCTTCGGGCAGACCCGCGAGGAGCTGTACGAGATCGCGCTCGCCCTGCGCATCCCCTCCCACCGCACCCTGCTGGACCGCTTCGGCCGCGAGGGCGCGCGGGACGGCGACGGCTGCGAGATCTGCAAGCCCGCGGTCGGCTCGATCATCGCCTCGCTGGCACCGACGATCGGCGCCGAGGGCTACGTCCTGGCCGGCGAGCAGGCCGCGCTCCAGGACACCAACGACCACTTCCTCGCCAATCTCCAGAAGAACGGCTCCTACTCGATCGTGCCGCGCATCCCCGGCGGCGAGATCACCCCCGAGAAGCTCATCGTGATCGGGGAGGTGGCCCGGGACTTCGGGCTCTACACGAAGATCACGGGCGGTCAGCGCATCGACATGTTCGGCGCGCGGGTCGAGCAACTCCCACTGATCTGGGCCCGGTTGGTGGACGCCGGCTTCGAGTCGGGCCATGCCTACGGAAAGGCGCTGCGCACGGTCAAGTCGTGCGTGGGGCAGACCTGGTGCCGCTACGGCGTCCAGGACTCGGTCCGGATGGCGATCGACCTGGAGTTGCGCTACCGGGGGCTCAGGTCCCCGCACAAGCTGAAGTCGGCGGTCTCCGGGTGCGCCCGCGAGTGCGCCGAGGCCCAGTCCAAGGACTTCGGGATCATCGCCACGGCGAACGGCTGGAACCTGTACGTCGGCGGGAACGGCGGTGCCACCCCGCGGCACGCGGATCTGCTCGCCCAGGACCTCTCGGACGCCGAACTGGTGCGCCTCATCGACCGGTTCCTGATGTTCTACATCCGCACGGCCGACCGGCTGGAGCGCACCTCGACCTGGCTGGAGCGGATCGAGGGCGGCCTCGACCATGTGCGCGAGGTGGTCGTCCACGACTCGCTGGGGATCTGCGAGGAGCTGGAGGGCCTGATGAGGGCGCATGTGGCGGCCTATCGCGACGAGTGGGCCGAGACCATCAACGACCCGGAGAAGCTGGCCCGGTTCGTGTCCTTCGTGAACGCCCCGGACACCCCCGACCCGGTCGTGGGCTTCGTGCCCGAGCGCGACCAGATCAAGCCCGACCTGCCGCTGCTGACCATCGGCATGCGGCCCCTGGAACCCGCGGAAGCCCTGGAAGGAAGCGCCCAGCGATGACCCTCGCCCCCGAGACCACGACCCTCGATGTGCACGTCCGGCTGGAGGAGGGCTGGCTCGCGGTCTGCGACCTGTCCCTGCTCACCCCGGGCCGGGGGGTGGCCGCACTGCTGCCCGACGGCCGGCAGGTCGCGCTCTTCCTGGACCGCACGGGCCGGATGTACGGGATCGACAACCGCGATCCGTTCAGCGGCGCCGCCGTCCTCTCCCGCGGTCTGACCGGCACCCACCAGGGCCGCGCGTTCGTGGCCTCCCCGCTGCTCAAGCAGCGCTTCGACCTGGAGTCCGGGCAGTGCCTGGACGACGAAGCGGTGACGGTGCGCACGTACGAGGTACGCGCCTCCTGAGCGTACTTGACCGATCATTCTCAAATACCCTACGGTCCCGACCATGGCCAGGACCAAGGAGTTCGACCCCGACGCCGCGCTGCAGTCAGCCCTGGAGCTGTTCTGGCGGCGCGGCTACGAGGCGACGTCGATGGCGGACCTCGTCGAGCACCTCGGCATCGGCCGCGCCAGCATCTACGCGACGTTCGGCAACAAGCACGAGCTCTTCCTGAAGGCACTGGACCGCTACAGGGAGAACCGCGACCCGAACCTGCTGCGCGAGCTCTCCCAGCCGGGGCCCGCCCTGCCCGCCGTCCGCACGGTGGTACGGCGTTTCGCTGCCGAGGCGGCCACCGAGGACCGGCGCCTGACCGGCTGTTTCGTCACGAACACGGCAGCCGAGCTGGCTCCGCACGACCCGGCCGCGGCCCGCCGGGTCGAGCACAGCTGGGACCACATCGAGACGCTGCTGCACGCGGCCCTCGTCCGCGCGCAGGCCCAGGGCGAGCTGGCGGCCGGCCGCGATCCGCGCGCGCTCGCCCGCACGCTGCTCGTCCTGCTGCAGGGACTGCGCGTGGTGGGCAAGGCCTCCGCCGACCCGGCCCGGGTGCTGGACGCGGCGGAGCAGACCCTGACCCTGCTCGACTGAACCGCTCTTTCCCGGGCGGGCGCTTCCGCATGCCCTCATAATGAACCGATCGGTCAAGAAAAGAGATCTGATGACGACCCGCTTCACCGGCCGGACCGCGCTCGTCACCGGCGCCGGCTCCGGCATCGGCCGCACCACCGCCCTCGCTCTCGCCGCCGAGGGCGCGCGGGTCGTCGTGGCCGGCCGCACCGCCGCACTGCTCGACGAGACCGTCGCGCTGATCGAGGAGCGGGGCGGCAAGGCCCTCGCGGCGACCGCCGACGTGTCGCGTGCCGCCGACGCGAACGCCCTCGTCGCGGCGGCCGTCGACCACTTCGGCTCCCTGGACGTGGCGGTGAACAACGCGGGCGTCTTCCGCGGCGGACAGCCGCTCGCCGACCTTCCCGAGGACGACTGGCACACCCAGCTCGACATCAACGTCACCGGCGTGTTCCTCGCCCTGCGGGCCCAGATCCGCCGGATGCGGACACAGCCGGCCGGCGGCACGATCGTCAACATCGCCTCGACCTTGGGCCTTCACACCCGCCGCCCCGGCGTCGCCGCCTACGGCGCCTCCAAGGCCGCCGTCGCGGCGCTGACCCGCGCGGCCGCTCTGGACCACATCGCCGAAGGGGTCCGGATCAACGCCGTCAGTCCCGGCGCCACCGCCACCGCCATGTCGCTGCGGCCCGGCGAGAGCGAGACCGAGCGCGGGGAGCGCGTACGGCACCAACTGCCGCTCGGCCGGGTGTCGGCGACCGCGGAGGTGGCCGCCGCGGTGCTGTACCTGGCGTCCGACGACGCGGCCTCGGTCGTCGGCACGGACCTGGTGATCGACAGCGGCGGCTCCCTGTGAAATGCGCCCTCCGACCGGGTCAGTCGTCGATCCCCGACCGCTCCACCCCCGCCACGATCCACCGCTGGAAGCAGAGGAACACCACCAGCAGCGGCAGGATCGACACGGCCGCCGCGACGAAGAGCTCGTGCAGCCTGATCACTTGGGACGTCGTGAAGGACGACAGCGCCACCTGCACCGTCCAGGCGTCGCGGTCCTGACCGATGACCAGCGGCCACAGGAAGGAGTTCCAGGCGCCGATGAAGACGATCGTGCCGACGGCCGCGAAGACGGGCCGGGCATTCGGGACGACGATGCGCCAGTACGTACGCCAGTAGCCGAGTCCGTCGACCTGGGCCGCGTCCTCCAACTCCCTTGGGAAACCGAGGAAGTACTGCCTGAAGACGAAGCAGGCGAAGGCGGAGAAGAGTGTCGGGACGATCAGCCCGCGCAGGGTGGAGATCCAGCCCAGCGAGGAGACCAGCACGAAGCTCGGTACGAAGGTAACGGCCGCCGGCACCATCAGGGTGCCGAGGATCGCGTAGAAGACCTTGTTCGCGTGCCGGTAGGGGATGCGGGCCAGCCCGTATCCGGCGAGGGAGGCGAGGACCAGCGTGCCGAGGGTGGTGGCGACGGCGATCAGCGCCGAGTTGAGCAGCGAGCGCGCGAAGGGCACGGACGTGTCGTCGAACAGCTCGCGCACATTCGACCAGCGCAGCTCCGACGGGAAGAAGGTCCACTCCGGCGAGGTGATCTCCCGCTCGCTGGACAGCCCGTTGCGGACCAGGAGATAGAAGGGGATCAGGAACAGCAGGGCCAGCGCGATCAGCAGCACGAGCCGCAGCGCCCGCCCGGCCCGTACCACCGCCTCGTCCTGGGTGCGCATCAGTCCTCCCTCCTGCCGAGGCCGAACCACTTGGCCTGGCCGATCGTGACCACCGCGATGATCAGGGCGAGGATCACCGCGCCCGCGCTGCCCAGGCCGAGGTTCTGCCCCTGGCCGAGGGCGGTGTAGTAGAGGTAGACGAGCGGCGGGCGGGCGTAGGGCGGGTAACCGCGGGAGTCCGAGAGCAGGTTGTAGAACTCGTCGAAGGCCTGAAAGGCGTTGATGACCAGGAGCAGGACGACGGCGACGGAGGTGGCGCGCAGCTGCGGCAGGGTGATGTGCCGCAGGACCTGCCAGCCGGGCCGGGCCCCGTCGACCGCCGCAGCCTCGTACAGCGTGGGGCTGATCCGCTGCAGCCCGGCGAGGAAGAGGATCATGTAGAAGCCGGCCTGGAGCCAGAGCCGTACGGTCACGATGACCAGCCAGTACCAGGGCGGGTCGGTCGTCGACAGCCACGCGGTCTGCTCGCCGCCGAACCAGCCGAGCACCGTGTTGGCCAGCCCGAACCGCACCCCGTTGAAGATCGACATCTTCCAGATCAGCGCCGCGACGACGTACGAGCAGGCCGCGGGCAGGAAGAAGACGGACCGGAAGAACGCCTGGGCGCGGCGCAACCGGTTGACCATCAGCGCGAGGGCCAGCGACAGCACGAAGGTCGCGGGCACGATGAAGGCGGTGAAGACCAGGAAGGTCCACAGGCTGTCGGTGAAGGCGTCGTCCGAGAGCATCGCCGTGTAGTTGTCCAGGCCCACGAAGTCGGTCGGCGTGACCGTGTTGTGCGCGTCGAAGAAGCTGAGGCCGACGCTCCAGGCGAGCGGGACATAGGTGAAGAGGCCGAGGCCGAGCGCGAACGGCCCGACGAAGATCCAGAACCAGAGCGTTCTGTTCCGTGCGCGCCGGACGGCGGTCCGCCGCGCCACCCCGGCCCGCTCCGCCGTTTCCGTCCGTGGCCCGGTCGCTGCGTCCTGCGTGGCCGACGTCACGACTTCTTCTTCACCCGGTCGAGTTCGGCCGACACCTTCCGCACGACCTTCTTGAGTTCGCTCTCCGGGTTGGCGCCGTCCTTGATGATCCGGCTGAGGGCGTCCTGATAGGCCGTCTGGCCGGCGGGGGTCCACAGCAGGGGCTGGGCGTACCCGTGGTCGGTGGTGAAGCGGACGGCGTCCGCGGCGGCGCCCTCCTTCAGCTTGTCCGCCTTCTTGGCGAGGGAGATGCGGGCCGGGATGTGGAAGCCGTAGGAGAGGGCGAAGTCCTCCTGGTGGTCGGCGCGTTCGACCCACAGCCACTTCACGAAGTCCTTGGCCTCCTGCCGGTGCCGGCCGCGCGCGCTGACGGCGGCCGCGTACGCGCCGACGGGCACCGAGGGCTGCCCCGCGGAGCCGTCCTTCGGGAAGGGCAGCACACCGAAGTCGTCGCCGAGTTCCTTCTGGACCTGGGGCAGCGCCCACAGCCCCGACCACTGCATCGCGGTCAGTCCCTGGAGGAGGGCGGAGGGGTCGGACCAGTCGGTGGGCGCGCCGAGGAGCAGTGACTTGTCGGCGTAGAGCCGGTGGAGTTTGCCGAGTGCGGTGGCGGCCGCCGGGTCGTCGAAGCCGACCTTGCCGTCGTCGGTGACGAGCTGAAGTCCGGCCGCGTAGAGGGGCGTTCCGCCGAGGGCACCGGCACCGCCGTCATTGCCCAGGAAGAGGCCCTTGACGCTCTTGGTGGTCAACGCCTTCGCCGCGTCGACGAGTTGGTCCAGGGTCTCGGGCGGCTCGACGCCCGCGTCCTTGAGCAGGCTCTTGCGGTAGTAGAGCAGCTGCATGTCGATGACCTGCGGGATGCCCCAGATCTTCCCGTCGTACGTCTTCGGCGCGAGCACCGCCGGGTTGTAGTCGTCCTTGACGCCGTCGAGGAGGTCGGTGAGGTCGACGACCTGGCCGCCCTGGATCTGGTCGAGGGTGGGGCCGTTCACCTCGAAGACGTCCGGCCCGGAGTCGGTGAGCAGCGCGGCGGCGGTCTGCTGGTCGTAGTTGCCGGGCCGCCACTGGACCGTGACATCGGCCTTCTCGTACGCGGCGGCGTACCGCTTCACCGCCTGCTCGGTGCCCGACTCGCCGTACTGGTGGTACCACTGCGACAGCTCGGGCCCGGCCGAACTTCCGTCGTCTCGACCGGTGTTGGACCCGCACGCGGTGAGCAGTCCGAGTCCCGCACCGGCTCCGGCGCCCGCCCTGAGGAGTCCTCTGCGGTTGATGGTCATGGTGTGCCCCCTGAATGACGTGGTCGTCGCACGGCCCAACGATCAACCATGCAGGTCGATTACGAAGGTGATGTTGCGACGGCATGTCACGGCACGCAAGCGGGCCGCCGGCTTCTTTCGGCGGCCACCGGGTCGGGCGGGCCACCGTTTCGGGTGGGCCGGAGGGTCGGGCGGGCCGGAGGGTCGGGCGGGCCACCGCGTTGGGCGGCCCGCAGGGGCGGGCGGGCCGCAGGCCGCCTCGGGTGGGCGAAGGCCCGGTCACACCTTCAGCGCGTCGTACGGCACGCCCGTCAGCCGCTCGGAAGCGGCCCACAGCTGTTCCCCGGCTCGGTCGTCGCTCGTCCAGGAGGCGCGCCGGGACTTGCCGGGCGCGCCGCGCCACATCGCGAACGACGGCCCGACGAAGCAGTCGGGGCGGATGCCGTGCGCGGTGGCCGCGTACAGCGAGGGCAGCGCCCCGGCGTCGGCGCTCTGCCCGAGGATCCGGGTGCCGATGTCCATGACCCGCTCGGCCCCCTTGCGGCCTTCCAGCTTCGGGCCGGCGGTCTGCAGGTTGGTGGAGGCGTAGCCGGGGTGCGCGGCGGCCGCCACGACGTCGGACCCCGCGGCGGTCAGCCGTCGGGCGAGTTCATGGGTGAAGAGGAGGTTGGCGGTCTTGGAACGGGCGTAGGCGGTCCAACGCCGGTAGGAACGCTCGCTGTTGAGATCGCCGAGATCGATGTTGGACAGCACGTGCATCATGCTCGACACGGTCACGACGCGTGCGCCGGGCGTGGCCAGCAGGGCGGGCAGGAGCAGTCCGGTGAGCGCGAAGTGACCGAGGTGGTTGACGCCGAACTGGGTCTCGAAGCCGTCGGCGGTGCGGCCCAGGGGCAGCGCCATGACACCGGCGTTGTTCACGAGAAGGTCGAGCCGCTCGTACGGGTACGCGGCCGCGAACTCCCGTACGGAAGCCAGGTCCCCGAGATCCAGCCGTACGAACTCCACATCCGCGCCCGGTACGTCGGCCACGAGCCGGTCCCCCGCCTCCGCCCCGCGTTCCGCACTGCGGCAGGCGAGCAGCACCCGGGCGCCCCGGCGGGCCAGCTCCCGGGCCGTGACGTATCCGAGGCCGCTGTTGGCCCCCGTGACGACGGCGATGCGGCCGCTCTGGTCGGGGATGTCGCTCGCGTTCCAGCCCGTCATGGCTGAACTCCCTCTCGGTGCCCCGGCGTGGGTGTGCCCGGTGCCCCAGCGTATGCCGCGCGGCGTCCCCGGCCGCTGTACGCGGGACGGCACACGCCGAAGGGACGGCACCCCCGCACAGGGTGACGCCCCTTCGTCTTGCGCGCCGGAGCCACGGCCGCGTCGGTGAGGGTCAGGATGACCGGCGGCGGCTCCGGAGACCGTTACCGGTGGTCGCTGCCCTGCGACTGCGAGGCCGCCCGGCCCGCTTCGAGGCGGGCCACCGGGATCCGGAAGGGCGAGCAGGACACGTAGTCCAGTCCCACCTCGTGGAAGAAGTGGACCGACTCCGGGTCGCCGCCGTGCTCGCCGCAGACGCCGAGCTTCAGATCGGGCCGGGTCTCGCGGCCGGCGATCGCGGCGTCCCGTACGAGCTTGCCGACGCCCTCCTTGTCGATGGTCTCGAAGGGGGAGACCCCGAAGATGCCCTTCTCCAGGTACGCGGTGAAGAAGCTGGCCTCCACGTCGTCGCGGGAGAAGCCCCAGACCGTCTGCGTGAGGTCGTTCGTGCCGAAGGAGAAGAACTCCGCGGCCTCGGCGATCTGACCGGCGGTCAGCGCGGCCCGCGGCAGCTCGATCATCGTGCCGATGGCGAGCTTCAGTTCGGTGCCGGTGGCCTCCTGGACCTCGGCGATGACCTGGTCGGCCTCGTCACGCACGATCTCCAGCTCCTGGACCGTGCCGACCAGCGGGATCATGACCTCCGCCCGCGGGTCGCCCTTGGCCGCCTTGCGCTCGGCGACGGCCTCCGCGATCGCCCGTACCTGCATGGTGAACAGGCCGGGGATGACCAGGCCGAGGCGGACACCTCGCAGGCCCAGCATCGGGTTCTGCTCGTGCAGCCGGTGCACCGCCTGGAGCAACCGCAGGTCGTTCTCGTTGGAGTCCTTGCGGGACTCGGCGAGCGCGACGCGCACCGACAGCTCGGTGATGTCGGGCAGGAACTCGTGCAGCGGCGGGTCGAGCAGACGGACCGTCACCGGCAGGCCGTCCATCGCCTCGAGGAGCTCCACGAAGTCCTGCTTCTGCAGCGGCAGGAGCTCCTTCAGGGACTCCTCGCGCTCGGCCTCGGTGTCGGCCAGGATCAGCCGCTCCACCAGCTCGCGCCGGTCGCCGAGGAACATGTGCTCGGTGCGGCACAGGCCGATGCCCTGGGCGCCGAAACGGCGGGCGCGCAGCGCGTCCTCGGCGTTGTCCGCGTTGGCCCGTACCCGCAGCCGGCGCTTGCGGTCGGCGAACGCCATGATCCGGTGCACGGCCTCGACCAGCTCGTCGGCGTCGTCGGCGCCGGCGTGCATCCGGCCCTCGAAGTACTCGACGACCGGGGAGGGCACCACCGGGACCTCGCCCAGGTACACCTTGCCGCTGGAGCCGTCGATGGAGACGACGTCGCCCTCCTCGACCACCACGCCGCCCGGCGCGGTCAGCCGGCGCCGCTTGGTGTCGACCTCGATCTCCTCGGCGCCGCAGACACAGGTCTTGCCCATGCCGCGCGCGACCACGGCGGCGTGGGAGGTCTTGCCGCCGCGGGAGGTCAGGATGCCCTCGGCCGCGATCATGCCGTCGAGGTCGTCGGGGTTGGTCTCCCGGCGGATCAGGATGACCTTCTCGCCCGAACGCGACCACTTGATCGCGGTGTACGAGTCGAAGACCGCCTTGCCGACCGCGGCGCCGGGGGAGGCGGCGATGCCCCGGCCGAGCTGCTCGACCTTCGCCTGGTCGTCGAAGCGCGGGAACATCAGCTGCGCGAGCTGTGCGCCGGTGACGCGCTGGAGCGCCTCGGCCTCGTCGATCAGGCCCTGGTCCACCAGCTGCGTGGCGATACGGAAGGCAGCACCGGCCGTCCGCTTGCCGACGCGGGTCTGGAGCATCCACAACTGGCCGCGCTCGATGGTGAACTCGATGTCGCAGAGGTCCTTGTAGTGGTTCTCCAGCGTCGCCATGATCTGCATCAGCTGGTCGTACGACGTCTTGTCGATCTGCTCCAGCTCGGCGAGCGGGACCGTGTTGCGGATGCCCGCGACGACGTCCTCGCCCTGCGCGTTCTGCAAGTAGTCGCCGTAGACGCCCTGGTGGCCCGAGGCGGGGTCGCGGGTGAAGGCGACGCCGGTGCCGGAGTCGGGGCCGAGGTTGCCGAAGACCATGGAACAGACGTTGACGGCCGTGCCGAGGTCGCCCGGGATGCGCTCCTGACGGCGGTAGAGCTTGGCCCGGTCGGTGTTCCAGGAGTCGAAGACCGCGTGGATGGCGAGGTCCATCTGCTCGCGCGGCTCCTGCGGGAAGTCCCGCCCGGCCTCGGTCTTGACGATCTTCTTGAACTTGGTGACGAGCTTTTTGAGGTCGGCCGCTTCGAGGTCCGTGTCGACCGTGACCTTCTTCGCCGCCTTGGCCGCCTCCAGCGCGTCCTCGAAGAGGTCGCCGTCGACGCCGAGGACCGTCTTGCCGAACATCTGGATGAGGCGGCGGTAGGAGTCCCACGCGAAGCGGTCGTCGCCGGCCTGCTTGGCCAGGCCCTGCACCGACTTGTCGGAGAGCCCGATGTTCAGGACGGTGTCCATCATGCCCGGCATGGAGAACTTCGCACCGGAACGGACGGATACCAGAAGGGGGTTGTCGGCCTGCCCGAGCTTCTTGCCCATCGTCTGCTCGAGGGCGTCGAGATGGGCCGTCACCTCGTCACGCAGTGCCGCCGGTTCATCGCCGCTGTCGAGGTAGGTCTTGCAGGCCTCGGTGGTGATGGTGAAGCCCGGAGGGACGGGAAGGCCCAGGTTGGTCATCTCGGCGAGGTTCGCACCCTTGCCGCCGAGGAGGTCCTTGAGGTCCTTGTTCCCCTCGGTGAAGTCGTAGACGAACTTCACGTCCTCACCGCCACTGTCGCCGTTCTCAGCTACGTGGGGATCTTTGTTTTCCGACACGAGTCTCGACTCCTCGACGTCGCGGTGGCTGCCCTGACGTCGGGGAACATACCCAGATCGAAGGCATCTGGGTACGTCCACTTGTGCGTCATGCGCCTGTAACCACCCGTCCGCCAGCAGATCGAAAGTCAAGGCTTGGCAAGCCAAGCTGAGCGGATGTTTTCACTTCTTGAATGAATCAACGCCCGTAGATCCCGATACACGCTCACCTGAGCGGCGCTCGGCACACCTGAGTTCATCCGGTGAACGATCAAGGGGTGGCACTGAGTGCCACCCCTTAGGGAAGTGCAGTCGCTCATGAATCGCTCATCTGAGCGCCACCCCTATCAGAGTGGCGAGAATCACGCCCGGCGGGCGACCGGATTTCACCATGCGGACCGTCCCGTGGACACGTCACACGGACGTCACACGCCGAGGGCGGCGAGCCGCTGCTCCACCCGCTCGGGCGCGTACAGATGCTCCACGACCAGCGCCCCGGCGCCGACCAGCCCGGCCCGCTCCCCGAGCCGCGCGGTCACCACCTCCAGATGAGCGGTGGAGCGGGGCAGCGCCCGCTGGTAGAGCAGCTCGCGCACGCCGGTGAGGAAGTGGGTTCCGGCCAAATCCCCGGCGATCATCAGGACGCCGGGATTCAGCAGGGTCACCACGGTCGCCAGCACGTCGCCGACATGCCGGCCGGCCTCGCGCGCGAGCGCGACCGCCTCCGGGTGGCCGGCCGCCAGCAGCCCGCGCACGTCCGAGCCCGAGGCGGCGGGCACTCCGGCCTCGGCGAGCCGCCGCGCCACCGCGCCACCGCTCGCGACGGCGGCCAGACAGCCGTACGAGCCGCACTTGCACAGCGCGTCGGCGCCACCGGGGACGCGGATGTGCCCGATGTCCCCGGCGCCCCCGTCGATGCCCCGGTAGACGGAGCCGCCGACCACGACCCCGGCGCCGATGCCGGTGGAGACCTTGACCAGGGCGAACGCCGAGCAGCCCGGGTATCCGGTGCGCTGTTCGCCGTACGCCATCAGGTTGGCGTCGTTGTCGACGAGGACCGGCACGTGGGCGCTCGCGTCGGTGCCCGCGTGCTCGGCGAAGGCGCGGCCGAGACGGCCTCTTATGTCGTAGCCGTCCCAGCCCGGCATGATCGGCGGCTGCACGACCCGGCCGCTGTCGGTGTCCACGGGCCCCGGGACCGCGAGCCCGATCCCGCACACCGCGGCGGCGCTCCGCCCCGACTTCTGCACCAGCTCGGCCAGCCACCGGCCGAGTTCGCCGAGCACCGCCTCCGGCCCGTCGTCGATGACGAGAACGCCCATGTGCTCGGCCAGGATCTCGCCGGTCAGGGTGAGGACGGCCGCGCGCGCGTGCCGGGTGTCGAGGTCCGCGGCGAGGACGACGGCGTGCGCGTCGTCGAATTCGAGCGTGATGGACGGCCGGCCGCCGAGCGGCGAGTCCACCGGGCCGCCCGCGCCCTCGCGCAGCCAGCCCGCCCGGAACAGCCGGTCGAGGCGCTGCCCGACGGTCGCCCGGGACAGACCGGTGGCCTGTTGCAGCGCGCCGCGCGTCGTGGCCCGGCCGCTGCGCACGAGTGCGAGCAGTTCTCCGGCGCTTGCCTGGTTCCCGGCCCTCATGGCCTTCGCCGCCCTTCCTGGCATGCCCACCCCCTTGCGTTCACCAACTCTGCATTACATATTGAGTTTTGCGTGTTAAATAGACGTAACCCTACGGTAGCTAGTGCCGAACTGGTCGGCAGGATGTCTTCGGGGAGACCTGAGTGGACCGCACAACCCAGCTCACCGCCCGTCGCACGGGAATCACCACCCCCGTGCGCACCTCGGGACCGCCTCCCGCGGCCGGTCCCGGCGCCATCGGTTCGTCCGCGACGGTCGTATACGATCCAGCCGACCTGTCCGGTTCGCTGCATCTCAGGGCAGCCCGGGTGCTGAACGGGAACTGGACGGGGACGTCCACCGTGCCCTCGCGCGGTCTGTATCCGCACCAGTGGTCCTGGGACTCGGCCTTCATCGCGATCGGGCTGCGCCATCTGTCCCCCTTACGGGCCCAGACGGAGCTGGAGACGCTGCTGACCGCCCAGTGGGCGGACGGGCGGATCCCGCACATCGTCTTCAACCCCTCCGTGCCGCTGGACGCGTACTTCCCGAGCCCGGACTTCTGGCGCTCCTCGACCGCGGGGCGCGCTGCGGGCGCCCCGCGCACCGTACAGACGTCGGGCATCGTGCAGCCACCGGTGCACGCGCTCGCCGCATGGCTGGTGCACTGCGCCGACCCGGGCCTGTCGCGGGCCCGCGGCTTCCTCTCCCGGGTCTACCCGCGTCTCGCGGCCTGGCACCGCTACCTCCTGCACCGCAGGGACCTGGGCGGCGGCGGGCTCGCCTCCGTGGTGCACCCGTGGGAGCAGGGCATGGACAACAGCCCCTGCTGGGACGCGCCGCTGAGCCGGGTCACGCCGGCCGCGCCCCGCTCCTTCCGCCGGGCGGACCTCGACCACGGGGCTGCCGAGGACCGCCCGACGGATCTCGACTACGGGCGGTATGTGCGGCTGGCCGCCGACTACCGCGACCGCGGGTACGCGGACGGGGTGGGCGAGTTCGCGGTCGAGGACCCGGCGTTCAACGCCCTGCTGATCGCCTCGGAGCACGCCCTGGCCCGGATCGCCCGCGAACTGGGCGCGACCGGGACGGCCCGGCACACCCGCGCGGAGCGGCTGACCGGGGCCCTGGTGGAGCGGCTGTGGGACCCGGCGCGGTCCATGTTCTTCTGCCGGGACGTGCACGGGGACCTGATCCCCGAGCGCGGGGTCGCCGGCCTGGTGCCGCTGATCCTGCCCGCGCTCCCCCGCGAGGTCGCCACCGCGCTCGTGCGCACCGTCCACGGCCCGCACTTCGGGCTCGGCTCGGCCACCCGGCTCGTGCCGAGCTACGACCTCACCGGCGAGGCGTTCGACCCGCACCGGTACTGGCGCGGGCCGGCCTGGTTCAACACCAACTGGCTGCTGGAGCGCGGACTGCGGCTGCACGGGGAGCACGCCCGGGCGGACACACTGCGGACCGCGCTGCTCGGCACGGCCGGCGAGTCCGGATTCGCCGAGTACGTGGATCCGTACACCGGCGAGGGCTGTGGGGCGCTCGGCTTCAGCTGGACGGCCGCGGTCACGCTCGATCTGCTTCACGAGCCCCCGGGACACGGCGTGGCCGACGTGTCCTCGACGGGGTCCGGCACGTTCGACATGGGTGACAAGGGAGGGGACCGGCGATGACGGACCGGCATCATCTGCTCGTGCGCGGTGGGACGTTCGCTGCCGTGGGCGACGGCGGGGACATCAGCGGGGTGCGCGGACAGAGCGCACCGGACGGCCTGTTCGTGCGGGACGCACGGCACTTGAGTCGCTGGCAGCTGACCGTCGACGGCGCGGTGCCCGAGACACTCACCCCGGTCGGGGACGGGGACACGGCGCGCTGCGTGCTCGTGCCGCGCGGCGGACGCCAGGAGCCGCCGGCGTACACGCTGTTCCGGGAACAGGCCGTCGCCGAGGGCGCGTTCGTGGAGGCGCTGCGCGTCACCAGCAACCGCCCCACGCCCACCACGGTCCGGATCGCGGTCACCGCCGACGCCGACTTCACGGACCAGTTCGAGCTGCGCTCCGACCACCGCACCTACGCCAAGACGGGCGCCGTACGCTCCCGCCAAGTCCTCGACGACGGCGTGGAGTTCAGCTATCAGCGCGGCGAGTGGCGGTCCTGTACGACGGTCACGTCCGAGCCCGCGCCGGACGGCGTCGAGGAGACGGGCACGGGCGCCCGTCGCCTCGTCTGGACCCTCGATCTCGAACCGCACGGTTCGGCGGAGCTGTCGCTGCGGGTCGCGGCCCGTCCGCACGGCGCGACCCGCCAGCCGCGTGTGCCGCGCTCCCCCGCCGCCGCCAACAAACAACTCCGCGTGCTGGAAGGGCAGTTCGCGGAGGGCGTGCCCTTCCCGACGGGCTGGCCCGAGCTCGCCGCGGCCTGCGCGCGGGGACTGTCCGACCTGGCGGTGCTGCAGGTCCCGGCCAACGGACCGGACGGCGAGGAGCTGCGGGTGCCCGCCGCAGGCGCCCCCTGGTTCCTCACCCTGCTCGGCCGCGACGCCCTGCTCACCTCGCTCTTCGCGCTCCCCTACCGGCCGCAGCTCGCCGCCGCCACGCTGCCCGCGCTCGCCGCCACCCAGGCGACCGAGACGGGGACGGGACCGGTCGCGCAGCCCGGCAAGATCGTGCACGAGGTGCGGTACGGCGAGCTGGCGCACTTCGGGCAGGTGCCGTTCGGCCGCTACTACGGCTCGGTGGACGCGACGCCGCTGTTCCTCGTCCTGCTCGGCGCCTATGTCGAGCAGACCGGTGACGTCGCGCCGGCCCGGCGCCTGGAGTCCCACGCCCGGGCGGCCATCGGCTGGATGCTGGACCACGGCGGGCTGACCTCACGCGGCTATCTCGTCTACCGCGCGGACGAGGGCGGCCTCGCCAACCAGAACTGGAAGGACTCCCCCGGCGCCATCTGCTCGGCCGACGGCAGCCGGGCCACCGGGCCGGTGATGGCGGCCGGCGCGCAGGGGTACGCGTACGACGCGCTGCGCCGCACCGCCCAGCTGGCGCGGACGGTCTGGGACGACGAGGTCTACGCGGCCTTACTGGAGCAGGCGGCGGGCGACCTCCGCGACCGCTTCCAGCGGGACTTCTGGATGGCGGAGCACTCCTTCCCGGCGCTTGCGCTGGACGGTGACGGCCGCCATGTCGACGCCCTCGCCTCCGACGCGGGCCATCTGCTCTGGTCGGGGCTCCTGGACAAGGAGTACGGCGAACTGGTCGGCCGTCGGCTCCTGGAACCGGACTTCTTCTCCGGCTGGGGCGTGCGCACCCTCGCCTCCGGACAGGCCGCGTACCACCCGCTGTCGTACCACCGGGGCTCGGTCTGGCCCCACGACAACGCGCTGATCACGCTCGGCCTGGCCCGCTACGGCCTGCACGACGAGGCACGCACGGTCGCCCACGCCCTGGTCGACGCGGCCACCGCGGCCGGCCACCGGCTCCCGGAGGTGCTCGCGGGCTACGGCCGTGACACCCATGCCGAGCCGGTGCCCTACCCGCACGCGTGTGTCAGGGAGGCCCGCTCGGCGGCCGCCCCGCTGGCCCTGCTCAGCGCGGTGGGAGGCGCCTGAGAAGGCTGCCGCCGTATGTCCCGCCGCCGGTGACGGAGCGGTGACACAGCGGTGACACACGAGCCCACAACCAACCCCCGGGTCGCCTGGTCTCACCACACGTAGGAAACAGGCACCAGTTGACCGACCACCGACCACGGGGGAACACCATGAATCTTTCTCGTCGCACCGTCACGGCCGCCGCGCTGGCCGTCGCCGCTCTCGGCGGCACCGCCGTCTTCGCCGGCCCGGCCGCCGCGGCGCCCCGCACGACCGCGGTCGCCGCGGCCGACGCCACCGCGCAGGCGGCCTACAACGGCGTCTGCGGTACCGGTTACACGGTCATCGACTCCACGCCGGTCCCCGACAAGGGCACGGTCTACGTCACGTACAACAAGACGACCGGCAAGAACTGTGCGGTCTCGATCCGCAACAACCCGGGCACGCCGGTGTGGATGGCCGTCTCGCTGAACATCGACGCCGGCCGCGGCGCTCCGAGCGTGACGGACAGCGGCTCGTACTCGACGTATGCCGGGCCCATCTACCTGGACGCGAAGGGTCAGTGCATCCAGTGGAACACCGCGATCGACGGCGTCGGCGCGAACGGCCACGGCCACTGCGGCTGAGGCCGTCACCCGGAGCGTCCGGCGGAGCGGCGATCAGCCGCCGGACGTGTCCAGTTCGGCGTCCTCGGTGATGCCCGCGCAGTCGTACGGGTCCTTCAGCCAGCCGTCCGGCAGGACCACCCGGTTGTTGCCGGAGGTGCGGCCGCGGGGTCCGTCGGCGCCGGCGGGCCAGGGCTGGTCGAGGTTCAACTCGTCCAGCCCGTCCCGCAGTTCGGCCAGGGACGAGGTGATCGCGAGACGCCTGCGCAGGTCGGAGCCGACCGCGAAGCCCTTCAGGTACCAGGCGACGTGCTTGCGGAAGTCGATGACCCCGCGCGCCTCGTCGCCGATCCACTCGCCGAGCAGGGTCGCGTGCCGGACCATGACCGACGCGACCTCGCGCAGGGCCGGGCGTGCGTAGTCCCCGGGGCGGCCCTCGAAGGCGGCCACCAGGTCGGCGAAGAGCCAGGGCCGGCCCAGGCAGCCGCGGCCGACCACCACTCCGTCGCAGCCCGTCTCCCGCACCATCCGCACCGCGTCCTCGGCCGACCAGATGTCGCCGTTGCCGAGCACCGGGATCTCGGGCACGTGCTCCTTCAGCCGCGCGATGGCGTCCCAGTCCGCCGTGCCGCCGTAGTGCTGCGCGGCGGTGCGGCCGTGCAGCGCGATGGCCGTCACGCCCTCCTCGACCGCGATCCGCCCGGCGTCCAGATACGTGATGTGGTCGTCGTCGATGCCCTTGCGCATCTTCATGGTGACGGGCAGGTCACCGGCCCCGCCGACGGCCTCCCGCAGGATCGCCCGCAGCAGATTCCGCTTGTACGGCAGCGCCGAGCCGCCGCCCTTGCGGGTCACCTTGGGCACCGGGCAGCCGAAGTTGAGGTCGATGTGGTCGGCGAGGTTCTCCTCCGCGATCATGCGGACGGCCTTGCCGACGGTCGCCGGGTCCACGCCGTACAGCTGGATCGAGCGGGGCTGCTCGCTCGCGTCGAAGCGGACCAGCTGCATGGTCTTCTCGTTGCGCTCGACCAGCGCCCGCGTGGTGATCATCTCGCTGACGAACAGGCCCTTGCCGCCGGAGAACTCCCGGCAGAGCGTACGGAAGGGCGCGTTCGTGATGCCGGCCATGGGCGCGAGGACGACAGGCGGCTGCACCGTGTGGGGGCCGATCGACAGCGGGGACGCGGGGGCGAGGGTGGGCGCGGACATTCCCCCATTGTCGCGTACGGCGGAGGGTGCTCGCGCGGGCCCTGTCGTCCCGGCGTCCCGGCGCCACCGCACCCCGGCATCCCCGCACCCCGGCGCCCCGACGTGCCCGCGTTCCGGCGTCCCCGCACCCCGGCGACGCTCCTCGTGCCGGCCGGCGCCCGATGTCCGGCACACGATGTCCGGCACACGAGACGGAAGATCATGTATCAGTCATTAGTTAGACGCACTACCGACTCGGCGTTATTCTGGTGGAATGCCAGAGCTCAGCCCCCGCCGCCGCATGCTGGTGCTCGCGATCTGCTGTATGAGTCTGCTGATCGTGAGCCTCGACAACACGGTTCTGAACGTAGCCCTGCCCTCGATGCAGCGGGAGCTGCACGCGAGTGTGTCGGGCCTGCAGTGGACCATCGACGCGTACACCCTGGTGCTCGCCTCGCTGCTGATGCTCGCGGGGTCGACCGCCGACCGGATCGGCCGCCGCCGGGTCTTCAAGGCGGGCCTGGTCGTCTTCACCGTCGGCTCGCTGCTGTGCTCCATCGCCCCGAACCTCGAATCGCTCATCGCCTTCCGCATGGTCCAGGCGGTCGGCGGCTCGATGCTGAACCCGGTCGCGATGTCGATCATCACCAACACCTTCACGGAACCGCGTGAGCGCGCCCGCGCGATCGGTGTCTGGGGCGGCGTGGTCGGCATATCCATGGCCGCGGGACCGCTGGTCGGCGGCCTCCTGGTGGACTCGGTCGGCTGGCGCTCGATCTTCTGGATCAACCTCCCGGTCGGCCTGGCCGCCCTGCTGCTCACACTGCGGTACGTGCCCGAGTCCCGCGCCCCCAAGGCGCGCCGCCCGGACCCGGTCGGCCAGCTCCTGGTGATCGCCCTGCTCGGCTCGCTGACGTACGCGATCATCGAGGCGCCGACGTCCGGCGCCATCAAGACCATCGCGCTCGGCGTGGTCGCCCTCGGCGCGCTGCTCGGCCTCCTGCGGTACGAGCCCCGGCGCGCCGAACCCCTCATCGACCTGCGGTTCTTCCGCTCGGCACCGTTCAGCGGGGCCACGGTCATCGCCATCAGCGCGTTCGCCGCGCTCAGCGGCTTCCTCTTCCTGTCGACGCTCTACCTGCAGAACGTGCGCGGTCTGGACGCGTTGCACGCGGGCCTGTGGATGCTCCCCATGGCCGCCATGACCCTCGTCTGCGCGCCCCTGTCCGGACGCCTCGTCGGCAGTCGCGGGCCCCGCTTCTCCCTGCTGGTCGCGGGCGTCGCGATGACCGCGAGCGGGGTCCTGTTCGCGGCCTTCGAGGCCGAGACGTCGAACGCCACCCTGGTCATCGGCTATGTCCTCTTCGGTCTGGGCTTCGGCTTCGTCAACGCGCCCATCACCAACACCGCCGTCTCCGGGATGCCCAGGGACCAGGCCGGTGTCGCCTCCGCCGTGGCCTCGACCAGCCGGCAGATCGGCGGCACGCTCGGCGTCGCCGTGGTCGGCGCGGTCCTCGCCTCCGGGGTCGACGCGTCCGCGTACCGGGAGTTCTTCGTGTCGGCCGCCCGGCCCGGCTGGTGGATCATCACCGGCTGCGGCCTCGCGGTGCTGGTCGTCGGCGCGCTGACGAGCGGACGCTGGGCCCGCCGGACCGCCGAGCGCGCCGCCGAGCGGCTGGGGACGCCCGAGGTCAAGGACGCGGCAGGCGTACGGGTCTGAGCACCCCGGAGACTCCGGAGACTAGCGAGCGGTCCCGCGCTCCATGGCGATCGCCCGCAGTTTCTCCAGCCCCTCACGGGTCTCCTCGTCGGCGGGTGCGTACGTCACCAGGCGCGGCCCGGTGTCCGGGCTCAGCCAGAGGTCGGTGTGGTCGACGGTGAGACGGCCGACGTGGGCGTTGCGGAACTCCTTGCGCTTGGTGCCCGGCGCGAGCACCTCGTGCCGGTCCCACGCCGCGCAGAAGTCCGGGGACTCCGCCCGCAGCCGCTTGAGGAGCGCCTTCCAGGCGGGGTCGGCGAGATGCCCGGCCATCGACGCGCGGAACTTGGCGGCCATGACCCGGGCGGTCTCCTCCAGATGCACGATCGACGAACGCCATTCCTCGTGCGTGTACGCGAGCACCATGCAGTTGCGGTCCTCGGGCGGTACGGCGTCGAGGTCGCACAGCAGCAGTCCGTAGGTGCGGTTGTACGCGAGGATGTCGTACCGGCTGTTCTGCAGACAGGCCGGGAACGGCTCCAGCTGCTCCAGGACGGCCCGCAGCGCGGGCGTCACCGACGGGCAGTCCGAGGTGGGCGCCGGATCCACGGCCCCGGCCAGCTGGAAGAGATGAAGGCGCTCGCTGGGGTCGAGCATCAGGGTGCGGGCGAGGGCGTCGAGCACCTGCACGGAGACGTGGATGTCCCGGGCCTGTTCGAGCCACGTGTACCAGGTGACGCCGACCGCGGCAAGCTGGGCGACCTCCTCGCGGCGCAGGCCGGGGGTGCGCCGGCGGGGCCCGCGGGGCAGGCCGACCCGCTCGGGCGTGACGTGCTCGCGCCGGTGGCGCAGGAAGGCGGCGAGCTCGTGCCGCCGGATCTCCGAGGCCCGGCCGCCGTCGCCCCGTACCGCTGTCGTCCACTCCTGCGTCATGGTCGTCATGCCCCCAGCCTGCCGCACTCCGCACCCTGTTTCCAGGTACTTCTGCTACCAGGATAAGAAGACTCTGGTACCAGGCTGAGATCAGGACAAGGCTGTGTACGTGACCGAAACCGGAACTCTCGACCGTAGTGCCGTCCGATCCTCCGCCCCACCCGCGCTCGGCGGTCTGGGGCTCTTCACCGTGCTGCTGGGCGCGGCCCTTCCTCTCATCGACTTCTTCATCGTCAACGTGGCCCTGCCGACGATGGGCCGGGACCTGCACGCGAGCGAGGCCGTCCTCGAACTCGTGATCGCCGGATACGGCGTCTCGTACGCCGTCCTCCTCGTCCTCGGCGGGCGGCTTGGCGACCTGTTCGGACGCCGCCGGCTCTTCCTCGCCGGCATGGCCGCCTTCGGCCTGACTTCGCTGGCCTGCGGTCTGGCACCGACCGCCTGGACGCTGGTGGCGGCGCGCGTCGCACAGGGCGCGGCAGCCGCCGCGATGCTGCCGCAGGTGCTCGCCACCATCCAGTCGGCGACCGCGGGACAGCGCCGCGCCAAGGCGATGGGCCTGTACGGCGCGACGGCCGGCCTCTCCATGGTGGCCGGGCAGATCCTGGGCGGCGTCCTGGTCGCGGCGGACATCGCGGGCAGCGGCTGGCGGTCGGTGTTCCTGGTGAACGTGCCGGTGGTGATCCTCGGCCTGGTGCTGGCCGCCCGCGCCGTCCCGGAGACCCGCTCGCCGAACCCCGAGCCGGTGGACGGCCCCGGCACGGTCCTGCTCGCCGTCTCCCTGCTGGCCCTGCTCGCTCCGCTGACCGAGGGCCGGGCGGCGGGCTGGCCGCTGTGGACGTGGCTCTCGCTCGTGCTGTTCCCGTTCGCGGCGGCCGCCTTCTACGCCGTGGAGCGGCGGGCGGACCGGCAGGGCCGTACGCCCCTGGTGCCGCCGAGCCTGCTCGCCCTTCCCTCGCTGCGCCGCGGTCTCGTGATGGTCGTGCCGTTCTCGATCGGCTTCAGCGGCTTCATGTTCGTGATCGCGGTGGCGCTCCAGGAGGGCGCGGGACTCGGCCCGGTCCGGGCGGGACTGGCGCTCGCCCCGATGGCCGTCGCCTTCTTCGTCGTCTCCCTGTGCGGCCCGCGGCTCGTAGCCCGGTACGGCACCCGGGTCGTCACCGCCGGCGGCCTGATCCAGGCGGTCGGCGTGGCGCTCATCGCCCTCACGGCCTGGCGCTCCTGGCCGGGCCTGGGAGTGGCGGAGCTGCTGCCGGGCGTCGCGGTGGCCGGCACGGGGCAGGCGCTCCAACTCCCCATCATCTTCCGGATCATCCTCTCCGAGGTCCCGCCGGAGCGGGGCGGTGTCGGCAGCGGCGTCATGATCACCACCCAGCAGTCGGCACTGGCCCTGGGAGTCGCGACCCTCGGTTCCCTGTTCCTGGCCCTGATCCCGGGCATGGGCATGCGGGACGCCCTCGTCATCACCCTCCTCGTGCAGCTGGCGGGGGTGGCCCTGACGACCGCCCTGAGCCTGCGTCTGCCGCGGACGATCAGCTAGGGGGTACCGTCGCTGCGTGCCGCGCACGACCGGCCGGGAGTGCCGTTCCGGACACGGAACGTCGGATCAGATTCACGTAGTGCGACGGATCCGGACCGGGAACGACCTTGTGGTGAACTCGCCGTGCAAGAACCCCCGTTGATGTTGGTCTTGCTGCACACTCCTTGCTGCGCGGGCGGAGCGATCACACCTGGAGGTGTCATGCTGCAGATCAACACGAGCAAGGTAAGCCGCTGGGACCAGCACGGGCGCGAGCACGTCGTACATGTGCAACGCGCGGGCGTGCAGCGGACGATCAGATGCGACACGTGCGGATGGCGCAAAGCGGCGCAGTTCCTGCCCTGGCTGAAGGCGGAGGAACATCTCGTCGAGGCGCACCAGGCGACGGTGGATCCCACGGGACCCTAGGCCCCCGGGAGTTGAGAACCGCAGGGTGACCTCCGTGGCCTGGCGGTCACCCCTCTTCGGGCGGCCCTTCGCTTCGGCGTGCGCGCAGGGTCCGTACCTTGTGGCGGTTGCCGCAGTGCTCCATCGAGCACCAGCGGCGCCGGCCGGGGCGGGAGATGTCGACGAAGACGAGGAAGCAGTCGTCGGCCGCGCACATCCGGACGCGGTGCGCGTAGGGGCCGGCCAGCAGGTCGATCGCGTCGCGGGCGACGGTGGAGAGCAGCTGTGAGCCGTCCGCCGTCCCGGCCCAGCCGCGCGTGCCGTCCGCCCCGAAGGCGGGCGTGAGCGGGGGCCGGGCGGCGGCTTCGTTGACGACGGCCAGGTCGCCGGGGGCGGCCGGCTCGCCGTTCGTCCGGGCGATCACCGCCCGCCACAGCGCGTCGCGCGTCCGGCGGGTGTCCGCCACCTCGTCGTCGGTTGCCTCCAGGCCGGGCGTCGGGGTCAGCCGCGACCGGTCCGCCCAGCCGACGAGGTCGGCGGGCGCATGCAGCACCTCGTACCGGGCGAACGCGCCCGGGCCGCCGGTGGTGAGCAGCTCCAGACACAGCGCGCCCGGGTCGAACCGGAAGGTGACCCCGCTGTGCGAAGTGAGCAACAGGCCCGCGGTAGTGGACGTCGACCCCATGTAACCAATATAACCAGTTACATGGCAGCTCTGAACTGGAAACTGGTCGTCGACACACAGGACGCGCCCGCGCTCGCGGACTTCTGGGCCGCGGCGCTGGAGTACGAGGTGGAGGATCCGAGCCCCCTCATCGGCCGGCTGCTGGACGCCGGCCAGCTCCCCGAGCAGGCGGTCACCGAGCACGGGGGACGCCGGGTCTTCCGCGGCTACGCGGCGATCCGGCACCCGGAGGACCCGTACGACGAGACGAGCGGGGTCAGCCACGGCCGGCGGATCCTCTTCCAGGACGTCCCCGAACCCCGGACCACGAAGAACCGGCTCCACATCGACATCCACAGCGAGCCGCACGCCCTCGACGCGCTCGTCGCCCGCCTGGAATCCCTCGGCGCCACCCGCGTCCGCGAGTTCGACAAGGGACCGGCCGGCCACTGGTGGCTCATGCAGGACCCGGAGGGCAACGAGTTCTGCGCCGCCTAGGGGGGCGGTCCGGGGCAGTAGCCGTCAGGCCCGCAGACCGCGCAGTACGAGCTCCACCACCGCGTCGAACTCCCCGTCGATGCCCGGCTGTTGCCAGTCGCGGGCGTAACAGGGGTCGTGGAAACGGCCGGTGGCGTCGAAGACGGCGCGGGCGGTGGTCCCGGGGTCGGCGGCCGTGAAGGTCCCGCCGGTGACGCCGTCCCCGATGATGCGGGCGAGCTGCCCGGTGAGGTCGGCGATGTGCCGGTCCACGACCTCACTGGTCTCGCCGATCAGCACCATGTACGTGGCGAACAGCTGGGGATCGTCGCCCGACTTGTGGCGCTTGGCCGCGAACAGCCCCGTCAGCCAGTCGCGCAGCCGGTCCTCGGCGGCCCGGTCCTCGGCGACGATCCCGGACAGCGTCTGCGACGTGCGGTCCAGCCAGCGCTCCGTCACCGCCTCCCGCAGCGCCGTCTTCGTACGGAAGTGGCGGTAGACACTGCCGTGACTGACGCCGAGCGCGCGGGCCACGTCCACCACGGTGGCCTTCGCCGGGCCGTGGCGGCGCAGCACCTCCTCGGTCGCTTCGAGGATGCGCTCGGCGGTCAGGGTCTCGGTGGTCGGTGCCATGACGGAAACCGTACCCGGGGGTCCGGTCAGCGCTCGCTGTCGAGGTGCGCCATCTGCGCCTCGGGGTAGCGGGCGCCCGCCGCGGCGTCGGCCGGTACGGCGTCCTCGATCGCGGCCAGGTCGGCGGCGTCCAGCGTGACGTCCAGCGCGCCGAGCGCCTCGCTCAGCCGGTCCCGGCGGCGCGCACCCACCAGCGGCACGATGTCGTCACCGCGCGAGAGCACCCAGGCGATCGCGATCTGCGCAACGCTGACGCCCTTCTGCTCGGCGGTCTTCCGCAGCGCCTCGACGAGGGAGAGGTTGTGCTGGAGGTTCTCGCCCTGGAAGCGGGGGCTGAGGGAGCGGAAGTCATTGGCCGCCAGCTGCCGGTCGGGCGTGAAGTGGCCGGAGATCAGGCCACGCGACAGTACGCCGTAGGCGGTGACACCGATGCCCAACTCACGCGTGACGGGCAGGATTTCGTCCTCGATGCCGCGCGAGATGAGCGAGTACTCGATCTGCAGGTCGGAAATGGGTGCCGTGGCGGCGGCCCGGCGGACGGTGTCCGCGCCGACCTCGCTCAGACCGATGTGGCGTACGTGTCCGGCCTGTACCAGTTCCGCGATGGCGCCGACCGTCTCCTCGATCGGCACGGCGGAGTCGACCCGGGCGATCCGGTAGACGTCGATGTGGTCCACGCCGAGCCGCTGGAGCGAGTAGGCGGCGAAGTTCTTCACGGCGGCCGGGCGGCCGTCGTATCCGGACCAGCCGCCGTCCGGGTCGCGCAGGGCACCGAACTTGACGCTGGTGAGGGCCTGTTCGCGGCGGCCCGCGGGGGCGGATCGCAGGGCCTCGCCGATCAGCAACTCGTTGTGGCCCATGCCGTAGAAGTCGCCGGTGTCGAGCAGGGTCACGCCCGCTTCGAGGGCGGCGTGGATCGTCGCGACCGACTCGGTCCGGTCGGCGTCGCCGTACAGAGCGGACATGCCCATGCAGCCGAGGCCGAGGGCGGAGACCTGGGGGCCGGTGGACCCGAGGGTGCGGGTGCGCATGAGAACTCCTTGGTTTCCCGGGCGAGCGTGCGTCCGCCCGGTGGGGGGTGTCGTGCCGTTTCGTACCCTCACGATGACATGACAGCTGACAGATTTCAATATCTGTCAGCTGTCATCTGTCACGCGTGGACTGTCCGCAGTCGTCCGTCGTCCGCGATCCGTCACCCATCGGACACCGTCCGCGACGACAGGCTTTGGTCCAGACCTATTGACGAAAGGTCTGGACCGCAGGCACTGTCATGCCTACGACACCTCACCGCACCCCACCGGGAGGCCACGCATGATCCGCCGGAAGTTCCGCCTCATGGGTGCCGCGCTCGCGGCGGCCTGTCTCGCCCAGCTGATGACCCTCGGCGCACCGAGCGCCTCCGCGGCCGACACCTGCGCCGTGAAGTCCCGCCCTTCCGGCAAGGTGCTTCAGGGCTACTGGGAGAACTGGGACGGCTCGTCCAACGGCGTCCACCCGCCCTTCGGCTGGACGCCGATCACCGACTCCCGTATCGCCGCCCATGGCTACAACGTCATCAACGCGGCGTTCCCGGTCATCCGCTCCGACGGAACGGCCCTGTGGGAGGACGGCATGGACGCGGGCGTGAAGGTGGCGACGCCGACGGAGATGTGTGCGGCGAAGGCCTCCGGCCAGACGATCCTGATGTCGATCGGTGGCGCGGCGGCGGGCATCGACCTCAGCTCGACCACCGTGGCGAACAAGTTCGTCTCGACGATCGTCCCGATCCTGAAGAAGTACAACTTCGACGGGATCGACATCGACATCGAGACGGGCCTGGTCGGTAGCGGAAACATCGGCCAACTCTCCACTTCCCAGGCCAACTTGATCCGCATCATCGATGGAATCCTCGCCCAGATGCCCGCCAACTTCGGCCTGACCATGGCTCCGGAGACCGCGTACGTCACCGGCGGCAGCATCACCTACGGCTCGATCTGGGGCGCGTATCTGCCGATCGTCAAGAAGTACGCGGACAACGGCCGCCTGTGGTGGCTGAACATGCAGTACTACAACGGCAGCATGTACGGCTGCTCCGGCGACTCGTACTCGGCCGGCACCGTCCAGGGCTTCACGGCCCAGACCGACTGCCTCAACAAGGGCCTGGTCGTGCAGGGAACGACGATCAAGGTGCCGTACGACAAGCAGGTCCCCGGCCTCCCGGCCCAGTCGGGTGCCGGCGGCGGCTACATGTCGCCGAGCCTGGTCTCCCAGGCCTGGCAGCACTACGGCACCGGCCTCAAGGGGCTGATGACCTGGTCCATCAACTGGGACGGCGCCAAGAACTGGACCTTCGGGAACAACGTCAAGGCCCTGCAGGGCCGTTGAGCGGCCGCACCGCGCGGTGAGTCCCCCACCTCCCGCCCGCCGCGGTCGGCGCAAGGCGAAGCCCCCGGTTCCGTGACACGGAACCGGGGGCTTCGGCCGTTCAGCACATCCGAGGTCAGCAGCCGATCAGACGGGCGGCCAGGTAGCCCTCGATCTGGTCGAGGGAGACCCGCTCCTGCTTCATCGTGTCGCGCTCGCGGACGGTCACCGCGTTGTCGTCGAGGGTGTCGAAGTCGACCGTCACGCAGAACGGCGTGCCGATCTCGTCCTGGCGGCGGTAGCGGCGGCCGATGGCGCCGGCGTCGTCGAACTCGATGTTCCAGTGCTGGCGCAGCGCGGTCGCCAGGCCCTTGGCCTTCGGGGAGAGCTCCGGGTTGCGGGACAGCGGGAGGACCGCGACCTTGACCGGCGACAGCCGCGGGTCGAGGCGCAGCACCGTGCGCTTCTCCATCTTGCCCTTGGCGTTCGGGGCCTCGTCCTCGACGTAGGCGTCGAGGAGGAAGGCCAGCATCGCGCGGCCGACACCGGCGGCGGGCTCGATGACGTAGGGAGTCCAGCGCTCGCCGGCCTCCTGGTCGAAGTAGGAGAGGTCCTGGCCGGAGGCCTTGGAGTGCGCGGAGAGGTCGTAGTCCGTGCGGTTGGCGACGCCCTCCAGCTCACCCCACTCGTTGCCGCCGAACTGGAAGCGGTACTCGATGTCGGCGGTGCGCTTGGAGTAGTGCGAGAGCTTCTCGGCCGGGTGGTCGTACCAGCGCATGTTCTCCTCGCGGAGACCGAGGCCGGTGTACCAGTTCCAGCGCTCCTGCATCCAGAACTCCTGCCACTTCTCGTCCTCGCCCGGCTTGACGAAGAACTCCATCTCCATCTGCTCGAACTCGCGGGTGCGGAAGATGAAGTTGCCGGGCGTGATCTCGTTGCGGAAGGACTTGCCCATCTGCGCGATGCCGAACGGCGGCTTGCGGCGCGAAGTCTGCTGGACCTGGGCGAAGTTGGTGAAGATGCCCTGCGCGGTCTCGGGGCGCAGGTAGGCGACCGAGCCGGTGTCCTGCGTGGGGCCGAGGTGGGTGGCGAGCAGGCCCGAGAACTGCTTGGGCTCGGTGAACTGGCCCTTGTTGCCGCAGTTGGGGCAGTTGATGTCGGCGAGGCCGTTCTCCGGGACTCGGCCGTGCTTCGCCTCGTAGGCCTCCTCCAGGTGGTCGGCGCGGTAGCGCTTGTGGCAGGAGGTGCACTCGGTGAGCGGGTCGGAGAAGGTGGCGACGTGACCCGACGCGACCCAGACCTCGGTGGCCAGGATCACCGACGAGTCGATGCCGACGACGTCCTCACGGGAGGTGACCATGTAACGCCACCACTGGCGCTTGATGTTCTCCTTCAGCTCGACGCCGAGCGGGCCGTAGTCCCAGGCGGCGCGCTGTCCGCCGTAGATCTCACTGGAGGGGAAAACGAAGCCACGGCGCTTGCTCAGGCTGACGATGGTGTCGATCTTGTCGGCGGCCACGGTGCTCTCTTCATTACGAACGGACAAGTGACAAGGGCGGCGCCCTGCGCCTCGATGAGGGGTGGCGGTCGGGCGGCGGGCGGGCGAATGCTTCAGGTTACCGGCGGGGCCCACCCCTGTATCAAATCGGTCCGGCTACCGGGGTGCGGACACCCGCGGATCGGTCCGGTGCCAGGGTCCCGGCACCGGGCTTGTTGACAATCGTTTCCAGATTTGTTGAAAATGACTGTCATGAACGTACGACGACGCCTCATATCGGGATCCGCGGTCGCGGCGGCCACCGCCCTCGGTCTCGGAACCCTCTCCGCCTGCTCGGACTCGTCCGCGGCCGATGGCACGAGCAGCGGGAAGCTCGACGTGGTGGCGTCGTTCTACCCCATGCAGTACCTCGCCGAGGAGATCGGCGGCACGCATGTGCACGTCACCAGTCTGACCCAGCCCGGCCAGGAGCCGCACGACCTGGAGATCAGCGCCCAGCAGACCGCGCAGCTCGAGAAGTCGGACGCGGTCCTCTACCTCAAGAACCTCCAGCCCGCCGTGGACGACGCCGTCTCGCAGTCCGGGATCAGGACGAAGATCGACGCCGCGTCGCTGACCACGCTGGAGAAGCACGGCAACGAGGTCGGCGGGCACGCGGCCGAGCACGACGACTCCCAGGGTGAGGAGACCGGCGGCACCGACCCGCACGTCTGGCTCGACCCGGTGCGGTACGCCGAGGTCGCCCAGGGCGTCGGCAAGGCCTTCGAGAAGGCCGACCCCAAGCACGCCGCGGACTACAGGAAGAACACCGCGTCGCTGGTCGGGAAGCTCGGCGGACTCGACGCCCAGTACCGGGACGGGCTCAAGAACACCAGGACCAAGGTCTTCATCACCACCCACGCCGCCTTCGGCTACCTCGCCGAGCGCTACGGCCTCACCGAGGAGGCCATCAACGGCCTGGACCCGGAGTCGGAGCCGAGCGCGAACCGCGTGAAGGACCTTGAGAAGATGGCCGAGGCCGACGGCGTCTCGACGGTCTTCTACGAGACGCTCGTCAGCGACAAGACGGCCAAGACCATCGCGGGCGACGCGGGCCTCACGACGGACGTCCTCGACCCGATCGAGGGCATCACCGACAAGTCCAGGGGCGGCGACTACCTCCAGGTCATGGAGTCGAACCTGAAGGCGCTGCAGAAGGCCCTGGGCGCCAAGTGACCACCCCGGAGGACACCGTGAGCGAGCGCGAGCCCGTTGTTTCCCTGCGCGGCGTACGGGCCGAGCTGGGCTCACGCCCGGTCCTGCGCGGCATCGACCTCACCGTGCACCGCGGTGAGGTCGTCGCCCTGCTCGGTGCCAACGGCTCCGGCAAGTCGACCGCCGTGCGCAGCATCATCGGCCAAGTCCCGGTCAGCGACGGCGAGATCGAGATCTTCGGCACTCCGCACCGCCGCTTCCGCGCCTGGGCACGCGTCGGGTACGTACCGCAGCGCACCACGGCCGCGGGCGGCGTGCCCGCCACGGTGACCGAGATCGTGGCCTCCGGGCGGCTGTCTCGGACCCGCTTCGGCGTGCTGCGCAAGGCCGACCACGCGGCCGTACGCGGTGCGCTGGAGCTCGTCGGCATGGCCGACCGCGCCAAGGACTCGGTGAACGCCCTCTCCGGCGGCCAGCACCAGCGGGTGCTGATCGCCCGCGCGCTCGCCTCCGGGCCCGAACTGCTGATCATGGACGAGCCGATGGCGGGCGTGGACCTGGCGAGCCAGGAGGTGCTGGCCGCGACCCTGCGCGAGCAGGCCGCCCAGGGCACCTCCGTCCTGCTGGTCCTGCACGAGCTGGGCCCGCTGGAGCCGCTGATCGACCGCGCGGTGGTGCTCCGGGACGGCTGCGTCCTGCACGACGGCCCGCCGCCGCGCGCGGTGGGCCAGCACGCCCTGCCCGGCCATGACCACGTACACCCGCACGCGGCTCACGACGCCGAACCGATCCGGACGGGACTGCTGAGCTGATGGAGATCCTCGACTACGCCTTCATGCAGCGGGCGCTGCTCGCCGCCGTCCTGGTGGGCATCACCGCGCCCGCCATCGGCATCTACCTCGTGCAGCGCCGCCAGGCCCTGATGGGCGACGGCATCGGCCACGTGGCGATGACCGGCGTCGGCCTCGGCTTCCTGCTGTCCACCAACCCCGTCTGGATGGCGACGGCCGTCTCGGTCGTCGGCGCCGTCCTGATGGAACTGATCCGCTGGTACGGCAGGACGCGCGGCGACATCGCCCTCGCGATGCTCTTCTACGGCGGCATGGCGGGCGGCGTGATGTTCATCAACCTCGCGCCGACCGGCTCCAACGCCAACCTCACCTCGTACCTCTTCGGCTCGCTCTCGACCGTGAGCGACAGCGACGTGACGGCGATCTGCGTCCTGGCGGCCTTCGTGGTCCTGGTCACCGTCGGCCTGCGCCGCCAGCTCTTCGCGGTCAGCCAGGACGAGGAGTTCGCCCGGGTCACGGGTCTGCCGGTGCGCGCCCTGAACCTGCTCACGGCGGTCACGGCGGCCGTCACGGTCACGGTCGCCATGCGGGTCGTGGGCCTGCTCCTGGTGTCCGCGCTGATGGTGGTGCCGGTGGCCGCCGCGCAGCAGCTGAGCCGCAGTTTCGCGGCCACGTTCGCGATCGCGGTGGCGATCGGGGTGAGCGTGACGATCGGCGGCACGGTGACGTCGTACTACCAGGACGTGCCGCCCGGCGCGACGATCGTGCTGCTGACGATCGGCGCGTTCGTCGTGCTGACGGTGCTGGCCACCCCACTGGCCCGGCGCCGGGCCCGGGCGCTGGCGGCGGCACAGGCGGCCGGGGACCCGGCCGAGTGCGCGATTCCGGCCACCCGCGGCCCGGAGGGAAAGGTCGGCGTCTGACCAGGCACAGTCCGGACTGGCACAATGGCCGGGCAAGGGCAGACGTGAGGAGGCAACGGTGACAACCGCTGGATCGCCCGTTCGGGGCCGCTCCACCCGGCAGCGTGCCGCCGTGGCGGCGGCACTCGACGAGGTGGACGAGTTCCGCAGTGCGCAGGATCTCCACGACATGCTCAAGCACAAGGGCGACTCCGTCGGGCTCACCACCGTGTACCGCACGCTGCAGAACCTGGCCGACGCCGGCGAGGTCGACGTCCTGCGCACGTCCGACGGCGAGTCCGTCTACCGCCGCTGCTCCAGCGGGGAGCACCACCACCATCTCGTCTGCCGTGTCTGCGGCAAGGCGGTCGAGGTGGAGGGCCCGGCCGTGGAGAAGTGGGCGGAGGCGATCGCGGCGGAGCACGGCTACGTGAACGTCGCCCACACGGTGGAGATCTTCGGCACCTGTGCGGAGTGCTCCGCCGGTAAGGGCTAGCGGCGAGGAGCGCTCCGCCGGTAAGGGCTAGCGGCGAGGAGTGCTCCGCCGGTAAGGGCTGGTCACGTTGAAGGGGCACCCTGCCGGGCGCCCCTTCACACAGGTCCGGTCCCTACTCCGGGCGGCCCTTCATCGCGGCCTCCATCTCCAGCAGTTGCTCGTTCGGGACGGCGCCGCCGAAGCGGCGGTCCCGGGAGGCGAACTCGACGCACGCGCGCCACAGGTCGCGGCGGTCGAAGTCGGGCCACAGCACGTTCTGGAAGACCATCTCGGCGTACGCGCTCTGCCAGAGCAGGTAGTTGGACGTGCGCTGCTCACCGCTCGGCCGCAGGAACAGGTCCACGTCCGGCATGTCCGGGTAGTAGAGGTAGTTCGCGAAGGTCTTCTCGGTGACCTTCGACGGGTCGAGCCGGCCCGCCTTCACGTCCTCCGCCAGGGCCTGCGCGGCGTCGGCGATCTCGGCGCGACCGCCGTAGTTCATGCAGAAGTACAGCGTCAGCCGGTCGTTGTCCTTGGTCTGCTCCTGGGCGATCTGGAGCTCCTTGGCCACCGACTTCCACAGCTTCGGCATCCGGCCCACCCAGCGGACCCGGATACCGAGTTCGTCGAGCTGGTCACGGGTCTTGCGGATGAAGTCGCGGTTGAAGTTCATCAGGAAGCGCACCTCGTCGGGCGAGCGCTTCCAGTTCTCGGTGGAGAAGGCGTACAGCGAGATGGCGCCGACCCCCATCTCGATCGCGCCCTGCAGCACGTCGAGGACGCGCTCGGCACCGACCTTGTGCCCCTCGGTCCGCGGCAGCCCGCGGTCCTTGGCCCACCGGCCGTTTCCGTCCATGACGATCGCCACATGGTTCGGCACCAGCTCACCGGGGAGCTTCGGCGCGCGGGCACCGGACAGATGCGGTTCCGGCGTGCTGTACTCGCGGCGCCGGCGTCCCAGGATCCCGCGTACGACCATGTGCTTCTCGTCTCCCTCTAGCTTGCTCTGTCTTACTTTTCCACGTACCGGAGCGAGCGCAGACCGCGCTCCAGATGCCAGTGCAGATAGGCCGACACCAGGCCGCTGCCCTCCCTGACGTACCGCGGCTCGCTCGCGTCCGCGGTCCCCCAGTCTCCCGTCAGCAGTGCGCTGAGCAGTTCGAGGGCCCCTGCCGAGGGTACGACGCTGCCGGGCACCCGGCAGTCGCCGCATACGGAACCGCCCGCGGCCACCGAGAAGAACCGATTCGGTCCGGGCATACCGCACTTGGCGCAGTCACTGAAGCTCGGCGCGTAACCGTTCACGGCGAGGGAGCGCAGCAGGAAGGCGTCGAGGACGAGGTGTGGCTCGTGCTCGCCGCGGGCGAGGGTGCGCAGTCCGCCGACCAGCAGCAGGTACTGCTGCACGGCCGGCTCCCCCTCGTGGTCCGTGAACCGCTCGGCCGTCTCCAGCATGGCCGTCCCGGCGGTGTAGCGCGCGTAGTCGGTGACGATTCCGCCGCCGTACGGAGCGATGGTCTCGCTCTGGGTGCACAGCGGCAGGCCCCGCCCGATCAGCTCGCTTCCCCGCGCGAAGAACTGCACGTCGACGTGGGAGAACGGTTCGAGCCGTGCCCCGAACTTGGACTTCGTCCGCCGCACCCCCCGCGCCACGGCCCGCACCCGCCCGTGGCCGCGCGTGAGCAGCGTGATGATCCGGTCCGCTTCACCGAGCTTCTGCGTCCGCAGGACGACGCCGTCGTCCCGGAAGAGACTCATCGCTCGCCCCCACGGGTGTCCGGCCGGCGGTAGTGAGGGCGGCCCCCGGAGGACCGCGGCACGATCCGGTCCGCTCCCCCGGGCTCCCGGGTGCGCAGCACGATGCCGTCGTCGCGGAACAGACTCATGGGGTCCATTCTCGCCTACGGGGCGCGTGCCGCGGGCCGGGTGGGCGGGTTCGGTCGCTCACCTACGGCACGGGTGCCACCGGCCCGGCGGGGCGGTTACGCCACTCGCCCCGTCAAGGCACCTCGCCGCGGCTGCGCGCGTTGGCGTACGCCGTGGCCGCGCTGAGCCGCTCGGTCACGGTGGCCGTGCGGAGCGCGTCCGGATCGCCGTCCCACTCCTTGCCGCCGCCGTACGGCCGCAGCTGGACACACGGGCCCTCGTGCCCCGTCACGATGCCCACTCTCCCGGTGCGGGTATCGACGACATACGCTCCGATCGGCGGCTTCATCGGCAGATCCGGAGTGCCGGCAACGGATTCCTTCACTGTTCCTCCGCCTCTTCGGCACAGCGCGCCGAGGTCGTCCCCCGAGTGGTACGTATGCCGCCCCCACCCTGCTCCCCTACCCCCACGACTTTCACGCTTCGCATCGTGAGCGTGACGCTCCGCATCTACACTCGGCCGAGACCCGGGGGTCGGCAAATCGACTGTCGGCCAAGCGGGCCCCTGCGCGGCGGTCCGGCCCCGGCCGGCGTGCCCGGCTCGCCGGGAGTCGCCGAAAGCCCGGAGTCCCGGAGGCCGCCGATCGGCCGTCGGTGGTCTCTCCGCCGGAGTCTCTCCGCGGGCCGCTACGGCCTCACGCAATGCGGTCTCCAGCAGCGCACCCGCCGCCCCCGCATGACGCTCTCCGTCTCGTCGGGTTCGAGTCCGCAGGCGTCCCGCGCCGAGGCCAGGGCCTCCATCCCGGACACCAGCGAGACGGCCACGGTCAGGCGCCGGTGCGGGCCGGGCCGGGCGGCAGAGTGCCGGCGAGGGCCCTGCGGGTGGGCATCTTCCGGTTTCGGCGCCCCTTCGCGAGATTCTCCAGAGCGTCCGGCTCGACGGCGCGTGGGTGGACGACCAACTCACCGCACTCGCACGGCCGTTCAGCGGTCCAGTGGCTCAGTGGCTCAACACGCCGCCGCGTCAGTCTCCGAAGCTGCGCACGTAGCGGCGCTGCCAGGGCGTCTCCACGGCGTGCCGGTCGTAGTGGCGGCGTACATAGTCCACCGCCTCCGCCGGCGGCACCCCGTCGAGGACGGCCAGACAGGCCAGGGCCGTTCCGGTACGGCCGCGGCCGCCGCCGCAGGCGAGCTCGACGCGTTCGTCCGCCGCACGCAGCCAGGCGTCCGTGAGCACCTCGCGCGCCTCGGTACGGCTGCTGGGCAGCCGGAAGTCCGGCCAGCGCAGCCAGTGCGCCGCCCAGGGGGCCTCGGGCGGCCGCTTGCCGAGCAGGTACACGGCATACGTCGGAGTGGGGGCGCCGGGCGGCAGCGGCCGGCGCAGACCCCGGCCACGGACCAGCCGGCCGGAGGGCAGACGCAGTACACCGGCGTCGGACGGGTCCCAGGTCACGGTCGCATCGGTCACGGGGTCAGGGTAGATCGGCGGCGGTTCGGCGGCGACACATCCCGGGCAGGTCCGCGAACTCCTGGCACGTCACGTCCACGGACTCCGGCCGGTCCGCGAAACCCCTGGCTCAACCCGGGAGTTCCGGCCACCGACCGGCCGCCCGGGAACTCGCACCGCCGCCGGACCCGCTCGGACCCGCCCCGACCCTCAGCCGACGCCCCGTGACTCCTGGGCCGCGCGGGCCTCGATGCCGCGGAAGTGGTCCGCCATCGCGCGCTGGGCGGCCTCGACGTCACGAGCGCGCAGGGCGGTGACGATGTCGCGGTGACGGCGAACGGTCAGTTCGGGGGCCGGGTCGTCGGTCCAGCCGCGGGCGCCGGCGACCCGGCGGAAGACCGTCCAGAAGGCGCCGAGCAGCTGCTGGACCAGCGCGTTGCCGAGCGAGGCGTAGAGCAACTCGTGGAACTCCCGGTCGAGTTCCGGGAAGGGCTGCCCCTCCCGGCCCGCCTCCTCCATCTGCGCCACCACGGATTCCAGCCGGTCCAGTTCCGCTTCGGAGAGCGTGGCCGCCACCCGGCGTATCAACCCCTCCTCCAGGACCTCGCGGACCTGGAGGATCTCCGTCAACGCACTGGTGTCCTGGTCCTGTTGGGCGAGGGTGCGGAAGGTGAGGCCGTCGACGAGCGGGGTCAGGGACGCCTGCCCGACGTAGGTGCCGTAGCCGTGTCTGATTTCCACTATGTCGAGGGCCTGCAGTGCCTTGAGGGCCTCGCGGACGGAGTTGCGGCTCACGCCGAGGTCCTCCATCAGCTCCGTCTCGGTGGGCAGCGCGGCGCCCGCCTGAAGCCTGCGGTCGAGGATCATCTGCATCACCTCGCGCTGAATCTGGCTGCTCACGCGCCGTTCACGGGCGATGCGCATCCCGGCGGGGCTGGGCCGGTTCCTGGTCTCCTCGGACATGGGCCGCATCGTACGCTCACTGGACATCGGACGTCCCACCTCCGGACGGAACAAACCTCAACTGGCCATGTTTCACAGCACCATTGGTCGCACCTCTGGAAGATGCGCCATTCGTGTGCGACCCCTTGACCGCCCTGACGACCCCTTTTATGGTCACGCTGCCGCCTATGACGTAGGACGTCGTATCTCCCATCCGCTCCACTCCCGCATCTCCCACTCCTTGCTGGAGGAACCGTGCGCGACGTGACCCCCGCTGCGGCCCTGCGCCGCCGGTCGTTCCTGAAGTACTCCGGCGCGCTCGGCGCGGCCGCCGCCCTCTCCTCCTCGCTGTCCGCCTGCTCCTCCGGGCCGGAGTCGACGAACGACACCGGCGACGGGAAGGGAGGCAAGAACGGCACGCTGACCGCGGTCATCGGCTATGGGAACGACGGCAGTTGGGACCCGACCCAGACGGCGTCCGCCTTCTCGATGGCCGCCAACAACCACATCTACGAGGGCCTGCTCGACACGGACCCGATCTCCCGCGAGCCGTATGCGGCGCTCGCCACCGAGGTCCCGTCCGATCTCAGCGGCACCTCCTGGAAGTTCGAGCTGCGGGCCGGCGCGACGTTCCACGACGGCAGGCCGGTCACCGCCGACGACGTCGTGTTCGTCTTCGACCGGATCCTCGACCCAAAGACCCAGACCCTCGCCAAGGGCTTCTTCGCCGGGTGGCTCCAGGACGTCAGGAAGATCGACGCGCGGAACGTCGAGCTGGTGCTCAAGTTCCCCTTCCCCGAGGGGATTTCCCGGCTGACGCTGGCCAAGATCATGCCCAAGCACGTGTTCTCCAGGCCCGGCGCCTGGGACGACGCGATCAAGGGCAAGGCGGTGGGCTCGGGGCCGTACAGGCAGGCCGCCCACCACCCGAAGTCGAACACCACCTTCGAGGCCTTCGCCGACTACAACGGCCCGCGCAAGGCGGCCTTCCAGAAGATGAACTGGCTGACCATCGTGGACGCCGCACCCCGGGTCGCGAAGATCTCGGGTGCGAGCGCCGGCGCGCAGATCGCCGACAACATCCCGTACGCCAACATCGAGCAGCTGAAGAAGAGCGGCCTGACCGTGCAGGGCGGGGCCGGTATGAACAACCTCTTCCTGATGTTCAACACCCGGCACAAGCCCTTCGACGACGTCCGCGTCCGGCAGGCGCTGCACTACGCCATCGACACCGACAAGATGGTCGAGGTCGCCCTCAAGGGACACGGCAGGGCGTCGACGTCGTTCCTCAACGAGAGCAACCCCGGCTACCGGCCGGCGAAGACCGTCTACGGGTACGACCCGGAGAAGGCGAAGAAGCTCCTCAAGGAAGCCGGGGTCAAGGGGCTGAAGATCGAGATCCTCGCGGTCAACGTCAGCTGGATCGTGGACTGCCTGCCGACCGTCAAGGCCTCCTGGGACGCGATCGGCGTGGAGACCACGCTCGCGCCGCAGGAGACCACGGCCGTCTTCACGAAGATGGACCAGAAGCAGGACTACCAGGTCGTCGCGGCGGCCTCGAACCCGAACCAGTTCGGGCTGGACGCCGACCTGATCATGCACTACAACTACGGGCCCCAGAACCTGTGGATGGGCTACGCCCGCTGGGCCGGCGACTCCGTGGCCAAGAAGCTCTTCAAGGACATGGACCAGGCGACGCGGGAGGCGGACGCCGACCGCAAGAAGACGATGATCCAGGACTACATCGACATCGTCGCCGAACAGGCCGTGCTCTATCCCGTCGTGCACACCGAGCTGATGACGGCCTGGGATCCGAAGAAACTCGCGGGCATCCGAGCCCAGCCGTATCCCGGGATCAATCTCCTGCAAGCCAAGTGGGCTTAGGCACGGAGGAGTTCGTACGTGGTCACCGTCGTCAGAATCCTGGCCCGCCGTGTCGTGCTGCTGGTGCCGCTGATGCTCGGCATCGTGCTCTTCGTGTTCCTCGTGATGCGGTTCTCGGACGTCGACCCGGCGTCGGCGTTCTTCCAGGGCGCCAATCCGACGCCGCAGCAACTGCACGACTTCCGGGAGCAGAACGGACTGCTGGACCCGTTCCCCGTCCGCTACGTCCACTTCATCGGCGATCTCCTGCACGGGGACATGGGCACCAGCGCGCTGACCAGGGCGCCGGTCGTCGACCAGGTCACCACCGCGCTGCCGCTCACGCTCCAGCTCACCTTCCTGGGGCTCGGCATCGCGGTGGTGCTCGCGCTGCTCGGCGGGGTCACGGCCGCGATCTACCGGGACCGGCTGCCCGACCAGGCCATCCGGATCGTCTCGCTCACCGGCGTCGCGGCTCCCGGATTCTGGCTGGCGCTGCTGATGATCCAGTACCTGGCGGTCGACCAGGGCTGGTTCCCGACCGGCGGATACGTCAACCCCGGTGACTCGCTGAGCGGTTGGCTCAAGACGATGACCCTGCCGGCCTTCGCGCTGTCCCTGCCGGTCGCCGCGCAGCTCACCCGGATCGTGCGCACGGCCGTCGTGGAGGAGCTGGACAAGGACTACGTACGGACGGCGATCGGGAGCGGGCTGCCGCCGGTCGTGGTCGTCGGCCGGAACGTGCTGCGCAACGCCCTGATCAATCCGCTGACCGTACTGGGCCTGCGCGTCGGGTATCTGCTCGGCGGCGCGGTCGTCATCGAGACGATCTTCTCCCTCCCCGGGATGGGGAAGCTGATGATCGACGCGGTGAAGAACGGCGACCCGGCGGTCGTCCAGGGGGTCGTCCTGACGACGGCGACCGGCTTCGTGGTCGTGAACCTCGTCATCGACATCCTGTATCTGCTGGTCAACCCGCGACTGAGGGATGCCCGATGACCACTCGTACGCGACTGGCGGAGGCCCTCGCCCGCCCCGGCGTCCGGCTGCGCGGCCGGCGCCGGCTGCCGCTGGTGTCCCGGATCGCCGTCTGTTTCCTCGCCGTCGTCGTGCTGCTGGCCGTGTTCGCCCCGCTGCTCGCGCCGCACGACCCGCTCGACCAGCAGACCTCGGTGGACGGCAGCGGGCATCCGTCCGGCTCGCACTGGATGGGCCAGGACAGCCTGGGCCGGGACATCCTCAGCCGGCTGATGTACGGCGCCCGCTGGTCGCTCGCGATCGGGCTGGGCGCCACCGCGCTCGCCCTCCTCGTGGGGGCGCTGCTCGGCGCGGTCGCGGCGACCTCGCGCAAGGCGGTCGACGAGACGCTGATGCGCTGTCTGGACGTCGTGATGGCGTTCCCGGGGATCGCACTCGCGGCGGTCCTGGTGGCCGTGTTCGGCGGGGGCATCACGGTCCTCATCTGCGCCATCGCGTTCCTGTTCACACCGCCGGTGGCCAGGGTCGTACGGGCGAACGTCCTCGACCAGTACGGCGAGGACTACGTCACCGCGGAGCGCGTGATCGGCGCGCGCACAGCGCACATCGTGCTGCGGCACGTGGCCGTCAACTGCGCGGCGCCCGTCCTGGTGTTCTGCACGGTGCAGGTGGCCGAGGCCATCGTCTTCGAGGCGTCCCTGTCGTTCATCGGCGCGGGTGTACGGCCGCCGGACCCGTCGTGGGGCAGTGTCATCGCGGACGGCAAGAACATGGTGCTGACCGGGGGCTGGTGGGCCACCGTCTTCCCCGGGCTGCTGATGCTGGTCACCGTGCTGTGCCTGAACATCCTGTCCGAGGGGGTCTCGGACGCCTGGGCGGCACCCGCGGCACGGGACGTCGCACCGCGCGAAGTGACCGCACAGGACCGGCTGGAGGCGCCGGAGCCGGGCAGCGGCAAGGTCCTCGAACTGCCCGGGCTCACCGAGGCGGCGCGGCGGCTGCGCTCCAGGGCCCGGCCGCTGCCGGCCGGCCGGCCGGTGCTCGCCGTCGAGGACCTGGCCATCGGTTTCGACGCCCGGCACGGCGGGGTGGACATCGTCGACGGGATCAGCTTCGAGGTCCACCCCGGTGAAGTCCTGGGCCTGGTCGGCGAGTCGGGCTGCGGCAAGTCGCTGACCGCGCTGGCGGTGATGGGCCTGGAACCCAAGGGCGCCCGGGTGCGCGGCCGGGTCCGCTTCGACGAGCGGGAGTTGGTGGGCGAGCCGATGCGCGTACGGCGCCGGCTGCTCGGCCACGAGATGGCGATGATCTACCAGGACGCGCTGTCCTCCCTGAATCCGGCGATGACGATCCGGGCGCAGCTCAAGCAGGTCGTCCGCAGGGGCGGCAAGCGCACGCCCGCCGAACTGCTGGCCCTGGTCGGTCTCGATCCCGGGCGCACCCTGCCGAGTTACCCGCACGAGTTGTCCGGTGGTCAGCGCCAGCGCGTCCTGATCGCCATGTCGCTCTCGCGCAGCCCGAAACTCATCGTCGCCGACGAGCCGACCACCGCCCTGGACGTGACGGTGCAGGCGCAGATCATCGAACTGCTGCTGCGGCTCCGCGCCGAGCTGGGCTTCGCGCTCATCCTCGTCTCGCACGACCTCGCGCTCGTCGCGGACGTCACCGACCGGGTGGTCGTGATGTACGGCGGCCAGATCGTCGAGACGGGCGTGACGGCGGACCTGGTGGAGGCGCCCGCCCACCACTACACGCGCGGCCTGCTCGGCAGTGTGCTGTCGCTGGAGTCGGCGGCCGTGCGGATGACGCAGATCAAGGGCGTCGTCCCCTCGCCGGCCGACTTCCCGGCGGGCTGCCGGTTCGCCGAACGCTGTCCCCTGGCGAGCGAGGTGTGCCGGACGACCGCGCCGGATCTGCTGGGCGCGTCCACCCACACGGCGGCCTGCCACCATCCCGCGATCGATCTGACCGCGGCAGCCGCCGCCTCGGGAAGCGAGGTCCACAAGTGAGCGCACTCGTCACGCTGTCCGGCGCCCATGTCGTCCACAAGGCGCGCAGCGGCGGGCTGTTCACCCGGGACCGGGTGTACGCGCTGACCGGCGCCGACCTCGTCATCGCGCGCGGCGAGACGGTCGGCGTGGTCGGCGAGTCCGGCTGCGGGAAGTCGACGCTCGCCAAGGTGCTGGTCGGGGTGGAGCGGCCGACGGCCGGCACGGTGTCCTTCGGCGACCGCGACCTGTGGTCCATGAAGCCGGCCGAACGCCGGGTGGCCGTCGGCAGCAGCACCGGCATGATCTTCCAGGACCCGTCGACCGCCCTGAACCGCCGGCTGACGGTCCGGCAGATCCTGCGCGACCCGTTGGATGTGCACCGGCGCGGCACGGCGGCCCAACGCGAGGAAAGAGTGCGGGAGTTGATGTCTCTGGTCGGGCTGCCGCGGGCCCTCGCCGACGGCCTGCCGGGACAGCTGTCCGGCGGCCAGCGCCAGCGCGTCGCCATCGCCCGGGCCCTGGCCCTCGAACCGGATCTGGTGGTGGCCGACGAACCCACCAGCGCGCTGGACGTCTCCGTACGCGCGCAGATCCTCAATCTGCTCCTGGACCTGAAGGAACGCCTCGGCCTTGCGCTGGTGTTCGTCTCGCACGACATCCAGACGGTGCGCCGGATGAGCGACCGGGTGATCACGATGTACCTCGGCAGGATCGTCGAGGAGTCTCCGGCGGACGAGGTCACCGACCGCGCCCGGCACCCGTACACCCGGGCCCTGTTCTCCGCGACACCCGGTCTGCTGGACCCCATCGATCCGATTCCGCTGGCCGGACCCGTCCCCTCGGCGACCCGGCCACCCAGCGGCTGCCCGTTCCGTACCCGCTGCTGGAAGGCCGACGCGGTGTGCGCGGAGCGGATGCCGGACTTCGCGCCGGCGTCGTCGCCGGAGCACCGCTTCCGGTGCCACCATCCTGTGGCGGAGAACCAGTCCACACGGGACCTGGTGGCCCAGGCCGGGTCCGCGTCGGACGTCCCCTCCCCGGCCGCCGCCATGGCCGACATCCCCACCCAGCACCATCCCTAGGGAGCCTCGATGACGATCACCGCCCCGCTGACCGGTGTCGTACCCCCCGTCTGCACGCCCCTGACACCGGACGGCGAGGTGGACGTCCCCTCCCTCATCGGGCTGGTGGACCATCTGGTGGCGGGGGGTGTGCACGGTCTGTTCGTGCTCGGTTCGACGTCCGAGGCGGCGTACCTCACGGACGCGCAGCGGCGGCTGGTCGTCGAGACCGTCGCCGGCCATGTCGCCGGGCAGCTCCCCGTCCTCGCGGGGGCGATCGACATGACGACGCCCCGGGTGCTGGACCACGTCGCGGCCGTCGTCGCGGCGGGCGCGGACGCGGTCGTGGCCACCGCGCCCTTCTACACCCGCACCCATCCCGCGGAGATCGCCCGTCACTACCGGCTGATCGCCGCGCGTTCGCCGGTACCGCTCTTCGCGTACGACCTCCCCGTCGCCGTCCACACCAAGCTGTCCGCCGAGCTCGTCCTCGAACTCGCCGCCGACGGGACCCTGTTCGGGCTCAAGGACTCCAGCGGTGACCTGGGCGCCTTCCGCTCCGTCGTGACCGGTGCGCGTACGCGCCCCGACATCTCCGGGTTCACCGTTCTGACCGGGTCCGAGCTGGTCGTCGACTCGGCGCTGGCGCTCGGGGCGGACGGGGCGGTGCCCGGGCTCGGGAACGTGGATCCCGTCGGATACGTGCGGCTGGACCGGCTCTGCCGGGAGGGGGACTGGGAGGGAGCCCGCGGCGAACAGGAGCGGTTGTGCGGGCTGTTCGGGATGGTCGGGGTCGGTGACCCCGGGCGGATGGGGGGCAGCTCCTCCGCTCTCGGGGCGTTCAAGGCGGCGCTGTATCTGCGCGGGGTGATCGCCTGCCCCCTCACGGCGGCGCCTCAAGTCCCCCTGTCCGAGGGGGAAGTGGAGCGGGTGGGGAAGTACTTGGCGGGGGCGGGGTTGCTGTAGGGGTGTTTCTCGCCCCCGCCGCCCCTGCCCTTCCCGTACCTGGGGGCTTCGCCCCCAGAGCCCCGTTATCGCGCTTGCGCGCTCGTCCTCAATCGCCGGACGGGCTGAAATCTTTCCCCCGCCCGGGACGAATGGCCGCCTGGTCAAGCAGTTCGGGCACCGGAAGCCGACGGAACTCGATCGTCTCGTAGGGGCCCGAGACCCCCGTCTCGTAGAGGACACCGACCGTGTCCCCGCTCAGCTGGACGAGGTCGGAATAAGCGGCCCGCCGCTGCGAGAGCGTCGCGGCACGGACGAACGTGGCGCCCGCGTCCCCGCTGCGCCAGACCGCCATCGCCTGCCGGGCGGTGGGCACGGAGGGCCCGGAGAAGAGCAGGGGAGCGCCCGGCCCGCGGAGCTGGAGGACGCTGCCCTGGACGACGGGCACGTCGTTGAGGGTGGGCTGCACGGTGTAGGGGTGGTCCAGCGTCACGCCGCCGTCGCTGGAGTAGGTGTCCAGCCGGTTGCCCGCGCTCGCCCCGTTCTGGTCCCGGGCACTGAAGTAGAGCCGCCCGTCGGGCAGTTCGGCCGCGATGCTCTCGTTGGCGTTGTCCGCACCGTCGTACGAGTCGTCGACGAATCCCAGCCGCCAGCTGACGCCGCCGTCGTCGCTGTGGATCGCGTGGGCGCCGTAGTACTTGGCTTCCTGGCCGGTGTCCGTGGACCCGGCGGGCGGCGCGGCCGAGTGGTTGGCCGGCACGACCAGGCGCCCGGCGTGCGGACCCCGGGTGAGGGCCACCGCGTGCCCGGGTCCGGTCGCGTACCAACGCCAGTCCGGCAGCTTCACCTGCGCCGTGATGTCCCGCGGAGCGGAGAAGTGCCGTCCGTCGTCCCGGCTCGTCTGCACGAAGACGCGGCGGCTCTGCTGGGGCGTGACCTCGCCGCGCATGATCTGCGCCTCGGTCACGGTCCCACTGTTGTACGACGTGACGAGGACGATCCGGCCGGTGCGCGGGTCGACGACCGGTGCCGGGTTGCCCCGGGTGTCCCCGTCCCCGGCGGCGACCACGTGCGGCGCTCCCCACGTACAGCCGCCGTCGGAGGAGCGTCTGAGGACGACGTCGATGTTCCCGGTGTCGCCCGCGCTGTTGTGCCGGCCCTCCGCGAAGGCGAGCAGCGTGCCCGCGCGTGTGGTGACCGTGGCCGGGATGCGATAGGTGTCGTAGCCGTCCCGGCCCGCGGTGTACGGCACCGAAGAGGCGCAGCCGCGCCCGCCCGACGGGGCGGCGGACGCGGTGCCGGCACCCGCCGCGGTGATCGCGAGGGCGACGAGGAGTCCGGCGGCCGCCGCGAGCGCGGACGGACGGCTGGTGACGGTCATGGCGCTCCCGGGACTGCGGCAGACGTGGGACGTGGGATGTCCTGGTGAAGGTAGTGCGCCCGGGGAGACACATCAATACCCGTGCGGCCACGGCGTGTTGATGTGGCGTCAGGCGCAACCCACCCGTCCGGCCCGGTGACGGCGCGTCACTGTGGCCCGACGGCGGCGCATCGCTGCGGCCGCTTGACGGCGCGTCGCTGTGGGCCGGTGTCGGCGCGTCGCTGTGACCGCGTGACGGCACGTCGCTGTGGGCCGGTGGTGGCGCGTCGCTGCGCCCGCGTGACAGCGCATCGCTGTGCCCGCGTGACAGCGCATCGCTGTGCCCGCGTGACAGCGCATCGCTGTGCCCGCGTGACAGCGCATCTGTGACCCGGTGGCGGCCTGTCGCTGTGGGCCCGTTCAGCCGGTGGCGCCCGGGGTGATCAGCCCCGACTCGTACGCCACGATCACCAGCTGGGCGCGGTCGCGGGCGCCCAGTTTGCCCATGATGCGGCTGACGTGGGTCTTCGCGGTGAGCGGGCTCAGGCCCAGCGTCTCGGCGATCTCGGTGTTGTTCAGACCGCGCGCGACCAGGGAGAGGACCCCGCGCTCGCGGTCGGAGAGACACTCCGGGCCGCCGTTCGTCGCGGGGACCTCGGGGGCGCGCAGGAATCGGGCGATCAGCCGCGCGGTCGGTCCCGGCGAGAGCAGGGCGTCACCGGCGGCGACCGTGCGGATGGCGTCGAGGAGTTCGGCCGGTCTCGTGTCCTTCACCAGGAAGCCGGAGGCGCCCGCGCGCAGCGCCTCCACGATGTGCTCGTCGGTGTCGTACGTGGTGAGGACCAGCACCCTGACCCCGGCGAGGTCCTCGTCGGCGGCGATCAGCCGGGTCGCCTCGATGCCGTCCAGATCGGGCATGCGGATGTCCATGACGACCAGATCGGCCCGGGCGGTGCCGGCCAGCTCGACCGCCTCCCGTCCCGTGCCCGCCTGTGCCACGACCTCCATGTCCCGCGCCGACTCCACGAGCATGGCGAACGCAGCCCGTACGAGGGTCTGGTCGTCGGCGAGCAGCACACGAATGGTCATCGGACCTCCCCCGCTTCCGGCCCTTGTCCACGCGCCGCCTCCTGGCCCGCCCCCGCAGGAACCCGTACCACCGGCCCCTGCCGCGGCCACCGTTCCGCCCCCGTGGTCGGCCCCGAGCCCAGCGGCAGCACCGCCGTCACTCCGAAGCCGCCGGCCGGCCGCGTCCCCGCCTCCAGCGTGCCGCCCACGCTCCGCGCCCGCTCCCGCATGCCCACGAGTCCGAACCCGGCGCTGCCACCGCCGCCGTCGGGCCACGGGACGTCCTCCATAAGGTGCCCGACGCCGACTCCCGCGCCGTACCCGTCGTCCGTGACCGTCACGTGCAGCGCCCCGCTCTCCGCCCGCAGGGTCACGCGGACCGTCACGTCGGGGCCGGCGTGCCGTACCGCGTTGGTCAGTGCCTCCTGCACGATCCGGTAGGCGGCGGCGCCCACGGCGGACGGGACGCCCTCGCCCCGTATTCCGTCCCCGGTCTCCACCTCGACCTCGGCGCCCGCGGTCCGGGCGGCCGCCACCAGGTCGGGCACCCCGTCCAGGCCCGGCAACGGCCCGCGTCCGTCGCCGCCGTGCGCGCCTGCCGGTTCGCCGCCGCGCAGCACGCCGTGCTCGGGTTCGCGCAGCACCTCCAGCGTGCCGCGCAGTTCGCCGCGCGCGGTCCGGCAGGTCTCGGCGATGTCGTCGAGGGCCTGGGCGACCGCCGCCCGGTCGAGCCGGTCGGGGTCGGCGGCCAGCACATGCGCGGCGACGGACGTCTGCACGCCGATCAGCGTGATGCTGTGCGCGAGCAGGTCGTGCAGGTCCCGCGCGATCCTCAGCCGCTCCTCCGCGACCCGCCGGCGCGCCTCCTCCTCCCGTGTGCGCTCGGCCCGTTCGGCGCGTTCGACGACCGAGGCGACGTACTGGCGGTGCACGCGGACGTATCCGCCGAGGAGCAGGAAGGCGACGATCCAGCCGGCGATCGGCAGGACGTCCGTGACCTGGCGCGGCGGAACCACGGCGCTCACCGTCATGATCACGCCGATCAGGCCGCCGCCGATGAGCAGCGCCCGGCGCGGGGGGAACATCGTCGCGATCGTGTAGAGCGACACCATGACCGGCGCGGTGGCGGCCGTGTGGTTGTAGTCGAGCGCGTGGTACGGACCGAGGAACGCGACCATGCCGAGGAACGAGAGCAGCGGCCTGCGGCGACGCCAGGCCAGCGGCACATGGCCGCCGAGCAGCAGGGGCCAGCCGAGCGCGTCGGGGTCGCGCCCGTCACCGAAGCTCAGGCCGATCACGACCGCGAGGAGGGCGAGGGCGGCGGCGCGGAAGGCGTCGTCGCGTGCCGCGTGCGGCGACGGTCCGCCGCGGGACATGCGCCCGATGCCGGCGCGCGCCAGCTCGGTGAGACGCGGCCACCCGTGGACGGCCACCGCCGGGCCCGCTGCGGTGGAGGCGGTGGTGGTGGTCTCCGTCGTGGCCGGGTTCGCCGTGGATGCCTGCACGGGGTTCATCTTCCGTTAGGAGGGCGCCCCTCCGGGAGGGAGGGACGCCGGTCGAGGGCCCTGCCGCGGGTTGGCCGGGCCGGTCGAGAGCCCTGCCGGGGGTCGGGGCCGGCCGAGGGACCTACCGCTGGTCGCCCCGGAGTGCGGCGCCGGGCCCGCCGAGGGTGCTCACCTCACAGCCACCCGCTCCTTCTGCCGCGGCTCCGGCGGTCGCGGCGGCTCCGGCGCCCGGGACAGCCGTCCCGGCCACCAGACCTTGCGGCCGAGCGCGACGCTCGCGCTGGTCACGAGGTACGTCCGGACGAGGAAGGTGTCGAGCAGCACCCCCACCGCGATCACGAATCCGAGTTGGACGAGCTGCACCAGCCCCATGTTGGTGAGGACGGCGAAGGTCGCGGCCAGGACCAGCCCGGCGGAGGCGATCACGCCCCCGGTGGACCGCAGCGCGGTCAGCGCGGCGGCGACGGGCTCCGCCCCCGCGAGCGACTCCTCCCGCATCCGGTGCATCAGGAAGATCCCGTAGTCGACGCCGAGGGCGACCAGGAAGACGAAGGACAGCAGCCCGAGCCCCGGATCGGTCCCCTCGAACCCGAGGAGCGGCCCGAACACCAGTCCCCCGATCCCGAGCGCCGCACCCCAGACCGCGATCACCGCTGCGACGAGCAGCAGCGGCGCGACGAGACTGCGCAGCAGCACGATCAGGATGAGCAGGACGGAGACCAGGACGATCGGTACCACGATGAGCCGGTCGCGGGCGTTGGTGTCCTCCAGGTCGATCTGCTGGGCGCTGGGCCCGCCGACGTACGACCCTTCGAGCACCTTCCGCAGATCCTTGATGGTGGCGGTCTCGCCCGCGGACTGGGGCGCGTCCTTCGCGACGACGGAGATCTCCGTCCAGCCGTCCCCGGTCCGCCCGCGCTCGGCGCCGGCGACCCCCCGCTCACCCCGCACCGCGGCCAGGGCGGCATCCGCCTGCCCGGCCGGGCTGATCACGGTGATGGGCTGGGTGCCCCGCTCGGGATAGGCCGCGGCCAGCGTCTCCATGGCGGCGACCGACTCGGGTTTGTCGACGAAGGCGTCCTGCTGCTTGAGCTCGCCGGGCAGGTTCAGCGCACCGAGGGCGAGCGCGCCGAGGAGCACGGCGCCGCCCGCGAGGACGACGAGCGGCCTGCGCCCGGCAGAACTGCCCATCGCCGCGAAGAGACTGCGCCGCTGCCTGGGCACACTGCCGTACGCCGGAACGAGCGGCCAGAACACCCGCCGCCCGAGCAGGACCAGTACGGCGGGCAGCAGCGTCAGCATGGCGATCAGTGCGCAGAGCACACCGACGGTCCCCAGCGGACCCATCCCCCGGCTGCTGTTGAGGTCGGCGGCGAGCAGACACAGCAGACCGACCGCCACGGTCCCGGAGGAGGCGAGCACCGCGGGCCCGCAGCCGCGCAGAGCGGCCCGCATCGCGTCGTACGGCCGCTCGACGCGCCGCAGCTCCTCGCGGTACCGGGCCACGAGCAGCAGGGCGTAGTCCGTCCCCGCGCCGAAGACGAGGATCGTCATCACGCCCGAGCTCTGCCCGGACACACTGGTGCCGAACGCCTCGTGGAGTCCGTACGCGACGCCCATCGAGAGGTAGTCGGCGACGCCCGCGACGACGAGCGGCAGGAGCCAGAGGAACGGGCTGCGGTAGATGAGGATCAGCAGTACGGCGACCACGGCGACGGTGGTGTAGAGCAGGGGCCCGCCGAGGGAGTCGTAGACCTGGGCGGCGTCCGTGCTCATGGCGCTCGGGCCGCCCACCTCGACGGTCAGTCCGCCGTCGCTGTGGGCGACTCGGCGGACGTCCTCGACGAGCGAGTCGCGCAGGTCCTCGTCCTGTCCGGGCTCGGTGGAGGAGACCGGGTACATCAGCGTCGTACCGTCCTGGGACGGGATGCCGCGCGGGGTGCCGGTCAGCTCGTGGTCCCCGGCGACCCGCGCCAGTTGCTGCCGCGCCGTCGCCCGGTCCCCGGCGGTCAGCCCGCCGTCCCGGTGGTAGACGAGGACCAGCTCGGTCGCCTCGCCGCCCGGCAGCCGGTCCTGGATCTTCGCCACCTGGGTGGAGTCGGCACTCGCCGGCAGATAGTCCACGATCCGGTCGTGCTGCGTGTCCGCGAGCCGGGAGGCGAACGGCGCCACGAAGGCCAGCAGGGCCACCCAGAGCCCGAGCAACGCCCAGGGCACGGCCCTTCGCCGCGTACGCGTGGTTGTCTTTCCGGGCCCCATGTCGGGGTCCTCCCCTCCTGGACGAGTGTCTGGACACGCACCAGACTCCCGCCGCGCGACACGCGATTCGTCGCGCGGGAGGGCGAGTTGGGGGCTACTGCCGAGGGTGACCCGCGCGCCGGAATACTCCCCGGGGAGTACGCGGACCCGGCTTCCGGCACAGCGGTGCACGCGGTGCACGCGGTGCAGGGAAGCATGCGTGCCGCAGCCGGCGATCGTGGTCCGGGGAGACGTACCTGCCGCTGTCAGGAAGGCGTCCGCGCTGTCACCAGCAGACGCGTCACATCGTCCGTGCAGATCGTCAGCGCCGCCCCCACCGTGGCGAGCACGTCCCGCTCGGCGGGTGTGTACGGCCCGTCGGCCAGGGCGATCCGCGCGCCCTGCAGCAGGATCGCCTCGCGGCCCGTCGGGGCGAGGTGCGGTGCCAGCGGGTCCAGCGCCTCGTGGAGCTCTATGGCGAGACCGGCACCGCACGGCTCCCCGAAGATACGGCCGGTGTCGGCGGCGAGGGCCTCGACGAGGGCGTCCAGCTGTTCCTCGGTGCAGTCGTCGAAGCCCGCGGCACGCACGGCGGCGGCGGCCGTCTCCAGGGCGGCGCGGGCGCAGGTGCCGCCCGCGGCGAGCACCGCGAGGGCGACCGTGTGCACGGCGTCCCGCAGCATCGCCGAGAAGCGGGTGGTGGTCGGGTGGTCGAGGACGTCGGCGCCGAAGTGGTGGCGGCAGGCGGCGCATTCGACGACGGGGCCGGTGTCGCCGCGCGCGAGGACCGGGACGCCGAGCAGGGTGAAACGTCGCCGGCCGGTCAGGCGCTGGTAGTTGCGGTCGCCCCCGCAGCCGGGGCAGAAGAACTCGCCGTCGCCGACGGTGGTCCACGCGGTGCGAATGCCTAGAACACGGGACACACGACCAACACGGACATCACGGTCGTTCCGTCCCCATTCTGGCAGCACGTCGCACCTCCGTAACCCCACGGCAACATCGCCGCGTTGGCGTGATGTTAGCCACATTGTTGATGTGGAGTCAGTACCCAGGGCGAGACCTCACGGAGCCTTCACCGGTGATTGGCCGGTAAACGACGTGGCCCCGGGCCCCCCCCAAAAAAGAAAAGGGCACAAAAAAACCCCCCCCGCCCCCCCCCCCACCCCCCCGTTTCCCCCCCAGACCACCGCCCCCCCCCACACACCCTCTT
>NZ_JBHXJC010000008.1:255930-362388 GCF_042723265.1 Streptomyces sp. NPDC058371
GTTGGGTGGGGGGGAGGAACCAGGGGGGAAACCCCAGGGATCTTGAACGGGGGGTTGGCAGGGAAAGACTGGGCCCCCCTCGACCCAAAAGGGCGGACGGGGCCACAAAAGCGCCGGTCAGGCTCCTCAGCGAGCCGCGCGGTTGACCGCGGAGACGACGGCCTTCAGCGAGGCACGTGTCGTATTCGCGTCGATGCCGATTCCCCACAGAACCTGGCCGTCGATCGCGCACTCGATGTACGAGGCGGCCTGCGCGGACGCGCCCTCGCTCATCGTGTGCTCCTGGTAGTCCAGCAGCCGTACGTCGATGCCGATGGACTGCAGGGCGTCGAAGAACGCGGAGATCGGGCCGTTGCCGGTACCGGTCAGCACCGTGTGCTCTCCGTCCACCGACGCCTCGACGGTCAGCGCGTCGATGCCGTCGCGGTCCGTCGTCGTCTGGCCCGTCTTGACCTGGACACGGCCCCAGGCGTTCTCGGGGTTGGGCAGGTACTCGTCCTGGAAGATCGCCCAGATGTCCTTCGGGGTGACCTCGCCGCCCTCGGCGTCCGTCTTCGCCTGGATGATCTTCGAGAACTCGATCTGCATCCGGCGCGGCAGGTCCAGCTTGTGGTCGTTCTTCAGGACGTACGCGATACCGCCCTTGCCGGACTGCGAGTTGACCCGGATGACGGCCTCGTACGAGCGGCCGACGTCCTTCGGGTCGATCGGCAGGTACGGGACGGCCCACTCGATGTCGTCAACCGTGACGCCCTTGGCGGCCGCGTCGGCCTCCATCGCGTCGAAGCCCTTCTTGATGGCGTCCTGGTGGGAGCCGGAGAAGGAGGTATAGACCAGGTCGCCCACGTACGGGTGGCGCGGGTGGACCTCCATCTGGTTGCAGTACTCGGCGGTGCGGCGGATCTCGTCGATCTGGGAGAAGTCGATCTGCGGATCCACGCCCTGGCTGAACAGGTTCATGCCCAGGGTGACCAGGTCGACGTTGCCGGTGCGCTCGCCCTGCCCGAACAGGCAGCCCTCGATGCGGTCGGCGCCGGCCATCAGCGCCAGCTCGGCCGCCGCCACCGCCGTACCGCGGTCGTTGTGCGGGTGGACGGACAGGCAGACGTACTCGCGGCGGGACAGGTTCCGGCTCATCCACTCGAAGCGGTCCGCGTGCGTGGACGGGGTCGAACGCTCCACCGTGGCAGGCAGGTTGAGGATGATCTCGCGGTCCGGGCCGGGCTGCCAGACGTCCATGACCGCTTCGCAGACCTCCAGGGCGAAGTCGATCTCGGTGTCCGTGAAGATCTCGGGGCTGTACTGGTAGCCGAAGGCGGTCCGCTCGTCCAGCAGCTTCTCGGCGTACTCCACGACCAGCCGGGTGCCGTCGACGGCGATCTGCTTGATCTGGTCCTTGGAGCCGCGGAAGACGACCCGGCGGAAGACGGGGGCCGTGGCGTTGTACAGGTGGACCGTCGCACGCTTGGCGCCGACCAGGGACTCCACCGTGCGCTCGATCAGGTCCTCGCGGGCCTGGGTCAGTACGGAGATCGTGACGTCGTCGGGGATCGCCGTCTCGTCCTCGATGATCGAGCGGACGAAATCGAAGTCGGTCTGGCCGGAGGCGGGGAAGCCGACCTCGATCTCCTTGTAGCCCATCTTCACCAGCAGGTCGAACATCTCGCGCTTGCGGGCGGGCGACATGGGGTCGATCAGCGCTTGGTTGCCGTCACGCAGGTCGGTGGAGAGCCACCGGGGAGCGACGGTGATCCGCTGGTCCGGCCACGTACGGTCGGGGATGTCGACCTGGTCGTACGGGTGGTACCGGTGGATCGGCAGGGAGGTGGGCTGCTGACGGTTCGGCATGATGCGAGGGCTCCTCGAAGGTGTCCGAAAGGACGGCCGACGGCGCAACGCCAGACTCCGCGGGGAGGGGGTCGGCCTACGACTACAGGCCCTCGCCGCGGCAGCTAAGGAGAAGCAGCCCGAAACGCATGATGCTCCGCAGCCTAGCCGAGCCGAGCCGGTCGCGGGGGCCTGTATCAGTATGCGGGACCGGCGACACGATCCAGACAAAAAGTGCGCCATACCACTTACGGGCGGAGGGCATGGTTCCTTATTGCCGCATTTCACCAATCATGGTTGCAGGTGGTGACAGGCATATGACTCAGTGCAAGGGTGCCGGGCATGACCACCAACGGGGGCTTCGAGCCCGTCTTCTGCACCATCGTCCCGCCCCATGTCCTCGACACACTCGCCCAGCAGGAGGACCCCGCGCTCGCCGGTCCGGCCCGCCGCACCCTGGAACGCGACGCCCTGGAGCGCACCCACCGCCGGCTGACGACGGTCATCGGCGCCCCCGCCGTCGCTCCCCCCAAGGACGCGGCCGAGGACAAGCCGCACCGCACCCTCTACGACGCCCGCCACCACCAGGACCTGCCCGGCCGGAAGGTGCGCGGCGAGGGCGACAAGCCCGGCAAGGACGCCACGGTCAACCGCGCCTACGCCGGCCTCGGCGCCACCTTCGAGCTCTATCTGAAGGCGTACGCCCGCAACTCGATCAACGGCGAGGGCGTGCCGCTGAACGCCACCGTGCACTTCGACCGGGACTACAACAACGCCTTCTGGAACGGCGAGCAGATGGTGTTCGGCGACGGTGACGGCGAGATCTTCCTCGACTTCACCATCCCGGTCGACGTCATCGGTCACGAACTGACCCACGGCGTCACGCAGTACACCGCGAACCTCACGTACTTCGGCCAGCCGGGCGCCCTCAACGAGTCGATGTCCGACGTCTTCGGCTCGCTCATCAAGCAGTACACACTCGGCCAGACCGCCGCCGAGGCCGACTGGCTGATCGGCGCCGGCCTGCTCGCCCCGCGCGTCACCGGCAAGGCGCTGCGCTCCATGAAGGAGCCGGGCACCGCGTACGACGACGACGTGCTCGGGAAGGACCCGCAGCCGGCGACCATGGACGACTACGTCCGCACCGGTCGCGACAACGGCGGTGTCCACATCAACTCGGGCATCCCCAACCACGCGTTCTACCTGGCCGCCAACGCCCTCAGCGGCCACGCCTGGGAGCGGGCGGGCCAGATCTGGTACGACGTGCTGACCGGCGGTGAACTGGGCCAGCAGGCCCTGTTCACCGACTTCGCCAAGCTCACGGTCGCCGCGGCACGCACGCGCTTCAACGACGGCGAGGAACTGCAGGCCGTCCTGAAGGCATGGGAACAGGTCGGAGTACCTACGTCCTAGCCCCCGGCCCCGACTCGCACTAGACAGGACCCATGCGTATTCAGGTAAGGCGCACGGGCGGATTCGCGGGCATCGAGCGTCATGGCGAGGTGAACACCTCGGGGCGCCCCGATGCCCACGAGTGGCACACCCTGGCCGAGCAGGCGCTCGCCGCCGGCCGGGGCGCCGCCCCCATCGGCGTTCCGGACGGCTTCAGCTACGAGATCACGGTGGACGGAAAGACGGTGTACGCAGCCGACCCGAAACTGACGGAGGAGCAACGCCAGCTGATTTCCCGGGTGTTGAAGGAGGGCGCGTAAAGGGCGAGGGCGCCCCACAATCCGTAACTGCCGTTTCACACCGCCCCGTTGACTTCCGTTACCGCCGGTACGGATGATCGCGCGCATGGCGACGAACCCCCTTCCGCAGTTCCCGCCCGGCTTTCTCTGGGGCGTGTCCACCTCGGCCCACCAGATCGAGGGGGCCGCCGACCTGCGCGAACCCTCCGTCTGGGACGCCTTCACCGCCGAGCCCGGACGGGTCAAGGACGGCTCGACGGCGGCGGTGGCATGCGACCACTACCACCGCTATCAGGAGGACGTGGCGCTCCTCGCCGGTCTCGGTGTGGACGCGTACCGCTTCTCCGTCTCCTGGCCCCGGGTGAACTCCCCCGGCGGTCTGGACTTCTACGACCGCCTCGTCGACGAGCTGTGCGCGGCTGGCGTACGGCCGGTGCCGACGCTCTTCCACTGGGACCTGCCGGTGGACCTGGACTGGCTGAACCGCGACACGGCGGAGCGCTTCGCCGAGTACGCCGCGGTCGTCGCCGGGCGCCTCGGCGACCGCGTGCAGAAGTGGATCACCCTCAACGAGCCCGCGGAACACACCCTGTTGGGGCACGCCCTGGGTGCGCACGCGCCGGGCAAGCAGCTGCTGTTCGACGCGCTGCCGGTGGCCCACCACCAGCTGCTGGCGCACGGTCTCGGTGTACGGGCGCTGCGCGCGGCCGGCGTCACGGACCTCGGGATCGCCAACTCGCACGGCCCGACCTGGGCGGCCTCGGAGCGGCCCGAGGACGTGGCGGCGGCCGACTTCTACGACATTCTCCTCAACCGGCTGTTCGCGGACCCGCTGCTGCTGGGCCGCTACCCGGACGGCATCGCCGAACTCCTCCCGGGCGACGTGGAGTCGGACCTGAAGGTCATCGCGGAACCACTGGACTGGTACGGGATCAACTACTACCAGCCGACCAAGGTGGGCGCCCCCGAGGGCGCGGAGATCGAGTTCTCCGGCCTCACGCTCCCAGCCGAACTCCCCTTTTCCGTAAGGGAGCTGACGGGCTATCCGGTCACCGACTTCGGCTGGCCCGTCGTACCGGAGGCGCTGACGGAGCTGCTCACCGGCTTCCGCGACCGCTACGGCGACCGGCTCCCGCCGGTCGTCATCACCGAGAACGGCTGCTCCTACGAAGGCCTGGACGACCAGGAGCGGATCGCGTTCCTCGACGGCCATGTCCGGGCGCTGCACCGGGCGTGGGAGGCCGGCGTCGACGTACGCGGCTACTTCGTGTGGTCGCTGCTGGACAACTTCGAGTGGGCGGAGGGGTACGCCAGGCGCTTCGGGCTGGTCCACGTCGACTACGACACGCTGGAACGGACACCGAAGGCGTCGTACGCCTGGCTGCGGGACGCCCTGCGGACCCGGGGATGACGGCGGAGCCGGCACCACCCCTGGCGCCGGCCCTCGCCGAGCCGGTCGAGCGGGTCGGCCGCGGCTGGACCGCGTCGCTCTCGCTCGCCAACGGGGCGATCTGGGTGGGCTGGTACGGCCCGCTGCAGATCCTGCTGGCCTCCCAGGCGGCGGACTTCGCGCCCGGCACGGGGATGTCGAAGGAGACCGTGCTGGCGTGGGTGACGGGCGCGGGCGCGGTCGTCTCGCTGGTCGCCAACCCGTTCTTCGGCGCGCTGTCGGACCGCACGACGGCACGGCGGGGGCGCCGTACGCCGTGGATCGTCGCGGGGGCGGCGGGCGGCGCGCTGTCCCTGCTGCTCCTCGCGGGCGCGGGCGGGGTGTGGACGATGGCGGCGGGGTGGTGCCTGGTCCAGTTGACCCTGAACGCCGCCTTCGCCGCGGTCACGGCGGCGGTGCCGGACCGGGTGCCGCGGCTCCAACGGGGTTCCGTGGGCGGCTGGTTGGGGGCCGCGCAGATCCTGGGCGTGGTCGGGGGCACGGGGCTGGCGACGGTGACCGGCGGGGTGGTCGCGGGCTATGCGGCCTGCGCGCTGTTCACGCTGGTGGGCGTCCTGCCGTACGTCCTCGGCCACCGGGATCTGCGGCTGCCGCCCGCGGCCCGGCCGCCCTGGTCCCGGCGCGCCTTCCTGGCCTCCTTCTGGCTGAGCCCCCGCCGCCATCCGGACCTGGCCTGGGCCTGGCTGACCCGCTTCCTGATCAACCTGAGCAACGCGCTCGTACTGCTCTACCTGCTCTATTACCTGCGGGACCGGCTGCATTACGCGGACCCGGAGGAGGGCGTGCTGATCCTCACGGCGGTGAACGGGGTGACACTCCTCGCCACGGTCGTGGTCGGCGGCGCCTGGTCGGACCGGGTGGGCCGCCGCAAGCCCTTCGTCATCTGGTCGGGGGTGCTGATGGCGGTGGCCACGGCCGCCCTCGCCGGCCGGCAGACCTGGCCGGGCGCGATCGTCGCCGCGGCGGTCCTCGGCGTCGGCTTCGGTGTCTTCACCTCGGTGGACTTCGCACTGATGACGGACGTCCTGCCCAGAGCGATGGACCGCGGCAAGGACCTCGGGGTGATCAACGTGGCCAACGCCCTCCCCCAGGTCGCCGCCCCCGTCCTGGCCGCCCCGCTCGTGACGTACCTGGGCGGCTATCGCGTCCTGTACCTGGTGGCTGCGGTGATCGGGCTGGCCGGGGCGCTGCTGGTGGTGCGCATCAAGGGGGTGGACTGAGCCGGCGGAGCTCACTCGACAGTCGCCGGGGCCGGGTTGGCGCCTTACCGAGGCCGGGTTGGCGCCCTACCGAGGCCGGGTTGGCGCCTTACCGAGGCCGGATCGGCGCCTTGCCGGGGCAGCGTTGACGCCTGCCGGGGCCCGTTGGCGCCTTGCCGAGGCCCGTTGGCGGCCGCTGAGGCCGCGTTGACGGCCACCGGCCCGGCCCGGCGATGACCGTCGGAACCGAGCTCCATGGTCGCCGGGGCGGGCTGTCGATCGCCGCCGGGGCCGAATTCAGGTGCCAGGGCGGGGCTGTTCGTCTTGGATGGCGGCCATGACCACCCTGCATCAGTCCCACGGCCGGCTCGAGCGCTACTACGACGCGGTACCGCGCGCCTCGGCCCGGGCCGAGGACTTCGGACCACTCACCCTCTTCGTCCGGGAGACCACCGGCTTTCCGTACTACGCGCGGCCCACGCAGGGCTGGACGGGCCGGGCGGCCGGCGCCGAGGACATCGACCGGGTCCGGGCCCGGCAGCGGGAGCTGGGAGTGCCCGAGGCGTTCGAGTGGGTGGCGGAGGTGACTCCGGACCTGCGACGGGGAGTCGAGGCGTCGGGCCTTCGGGTGCACGACCATCCGCTGATGATCCGGGACGGGGACGCGCCGCTGCCCGCGCCGCACCCCCTGGTCCGCATCCTCGGCCCCGAAGACCCGCTCCTGGCAGGCGCGTTGGCGGTGCCGCACCTGGCCTTCGCGACGCCCGGCACCGCGGTGGGCGAGGCAGGACCCGCCGAACTGACCGCCGAGACCACCGCCCGCGCCGGTGACGTGCCCGCCGCCGCGGACCGCATCCGGGCGGGCCGCACGGTGCTGGCCGCGGCGGTCGAGAACGGCGGCGTCCTCTGCTCCGGGATGCATCTGCCCGTCGGCGGGGTGAGCGAGATCGCGGGTGTCGGCACCCTGCCGTCCGCACGCCGGCGCGGCCTGGGCCTCGCCGTCACCGCCGCCCTGGTGACCGACGCGAGGACCCGCGGCGTCGAGACGGTGTTCCTGTCGGCCGGGGACGACGACGTGGCCCGCATGTACGGCCGGCTCGGTTTCCGGCGGGTCGCCACGGCACTCATCGCGGAGCCCCCGGAATAGCTGCAGCGTCCGTCCCCATCCGGCCCGGTCCGCTGCTGATCCCCGACCGGCTCACGACGCACCCGCGCAGATCATGACCGTCTACGGCGGTGTCCTCGCCCGGAACGCGAGGGCGACGCCGCTCGCGGGCGAGGCGGCAGCCGACTGCAATGTCGTACGGCGTCTCTTCACGGACCCGCGGGCCCTGGCCTGCGGATCCCCAGGACCCGGACCCTCAGAAGCCCAGCTTGCGCAGCTGGCGGGGGTCGCGCTGCCAGTCCTTGGCGACCTTCACATGGAGGTCGAGGAAGACCGGCGTACCCAGCAGTGCCTCGATCTGCTTGCGGGACTTGATGCCGACCTCCTTCAGCCGCTTGCCCTTGGGCCCGATGATGATGCCCTTCTGGCTGGGCCGCTCGATGTAGACGAAGGCGTGGATGTCGAGCAGGGGCCTGTCGGCGGGCCGGTCCTCGCGCGGCAGCATCTCCTCGACGACGACGGCGATGGAGTGCGGCAGTTCGTCCCGCACTCCCTCCAGGGCCGCCTCGCGGATCAGCTCGGCCACCATCACCTGCTCGGGCTCGTCCGTGAGGTCGCCCTCGGGGTAGAGCGCGGGTCCCTCGGGCAGCAGCGGGACGATCAGATCGGCCAGCAGGTCCACCTGCTCGTCGGCGACCGCCGACACCGGCACGATCTCGGCCCACTCGAAGCCGAGCTCCGTACCGAGCTGGTCGATCGCGATGAGCTGCTCGGCGAGTGTCCTGCCGTCCACGAGGTCGGTCTTCGTGACGATCGCGATCTTCGGCGTCTTCTTGATCGACGCCAGCTCCTTCGCGATGAAGCGGTCGCCGGGGCCCAGCTTCTCGTTCGCGGGCAGGCAGAAGCCGATGACGTCGACCTCGGCCCAGGTGGTGCGGACGATGTCGTTGAGCCGCTCGCCGAGCAGCGTGCGCGGCTTGTGCAGCCCGGGGGTGTCCACCAGGATCAGCTGGGCGTCCGGGCGGTGCACGATGCCCCGGACCGTGTGCCGCGTGGTCTGCGGCTGGTCCGCGGTGATCGCCACCTTCTGGCCGACCAGAGCATTCGTGAGGGTGGACTTGCCCGCGTTGGGGCGGCCCACGAAGCAGGCGAAGCCGGCGCGGTGGGGTGCCTCCGAAGATTCCGGCGGCTCGGGAGGCTGGGTACGAACGCTCATGGCGCCCATTGTCCCTGATCGTCGGAGGCCCGGTGCACGCCGTGCGCCCCGGAGCGCCGCGGTGAGCTTCCGGAAACGCCCTCGCAACACGAAACACGCCGGAAACGCGGGTGTGCGCCGTCCGAAACGCGGGCCGGTGACCCTCTGACGGACGCCCCCGCACCGAGGAGATCCGTCCGTGGAGACCGTCCCCCTGGCCGCCGCTCGCATCGACACCGGCGACACCGCCTGGCTGCTCGCCGCCACCGCGCTCGTACTGCTGATGACCCCGGGCCTGGCCCTCTTCTACGGCGGCATGGTCCGCACGAAGAGTGTCCTCAACATGCTGATGATGAGCTTCGTGTCGATCGCCCTGGTCACGGTCGTCTGGCTGGCCGCCGGCTACTCCCTCGCGTTCGGCGACGACGCGTTCGGCGGGCTCGTCGGCGACCTGCGGCACGCCGGCATGGCGGGCCTCGGCCCGGACAGCGTCCACGGCACCGTGCCCACCCTGCTCTTCGCGACCTTCCAGCTGACCTTCGCGATCATCACGGCCGCGCTGGTCAGCGGCGCGATCGCGGACCGCGCGAAGTTCGGGGCATGGCTGGTCTTCGTGCCGCTGTGGGCGCTGCTCGTATACGTTCCCGTCGCCCACTGGGTGTGGGGTCCCGGCGGCTGGATCCTGGACAAGCTGGGTGCGCTGGACTTCGCGGGCGGTCTGCCGGTCGAGATCACCTCGGGTGCCTCCGGACTCGCCCTGTGCCTGGTCCTCGGCCCGCGTCTTGGCTTCAAGAAGGACGCGATGCGCCCGCACAACCTGCCGATGGTGATGCTGGGCGCCGGTCTGCTCTGGTTCGGCTGGTTCGGCTTCAACGCCGGCTCGGCGCTCGGCGCCAACGGCCTGGCCGCCGCCGCCTTCCTGAACACCCTCGCCGCCGGCTGCACCGGCCTGCTCGGCTGGCTCTTCGTGGAGCAGCGGCGCGGCCACCCCACCACCCTGGGCGCGGCGTCCGGCGCGGTCGCGGGCCTGGTCGCCATCACCCCGTCCTGCGGGTCGGTGTCGCTGATCGGCGCGCTGGTCGTGGGTCTCGCCGCCGGTGTCGTCTGCTCGTACGCCGTGGGCTGGAAGTTCAAGCTGAACTACGACGACTCGCTGGACGTCGTCGGTGTCCACCTGGTCGGCGGCATCATCGGCACGCTGCTCATCGGCGTCTTCGCGACGGAGGCGATGACGGGCGGGGCGGAGGGCCTCCTGTACGGCGGCGGACTCGCCCAGCTCGGCAAGCAGCTGGTCGCCGTCGCGGCCGTGGGGGCGTACGCATTCGTCGTCACGTACGGCATCGGCAAGCTGCTCGACCGGCTCCTGGGCTTCCGGGCGGACGAGGAGCAGGAGCAGACGGGTCTGGACCTTACGGTGCACGCCGAGAGCGCCTACGATCACGGGGTCCTGGGCCACGGGGCCCCGGTCTCCTCATCCGTCCCCACCGCGCAGAAGGTCAAGACCCAGGCATGAAGCTCATCACCGCCATCGTCAAGCCGTACCGCCTCGACGAGGTCAAGACCGCCCTCCAGGAACTCGGCGTGCACGGCCTGACCGTCACCGAGGCCAGCGGGTACGGCCGTCAGCGCGGCCACACCGAGGTGTACCGCGGAGCCGAGTACCGGGTCGATCTCGTCCCCAAGGTCCGGATCGAGGTCGTCGTCGACGACGCCGACGCGGATGCCGCGATCGACGCCGTCGTCAGGGCCGCGTACACCGGGAAGATCGGTGACGGGAAGGTCTGGGCGGTACCGGTGGAGACGGTGGTGCGGGTGCGGACGGGTGAGCGCGGGCCGGACGCGCTCTGACCTGACCACCGGAACCGGTGCCGCGCATGCGCGACACCGGTCCTCGGCTGCGGGCTCGCCCCGGAGCCCTACTCGAACACGAAGGGGCCCGGGGACTGCGGCCCGCCCGCGGTACAGGTGATGGTGATCCCGAAGACCACCATCTTCAGATCGCCGCCGAACGCCTCCAGGCTGTCCCCGGCGGCGACGGTGCCGTCCAGCGGTCCTACGGTGACCCCGCCGCCCGCGGGGATCGCGGGGTTCTTCTGGCCGGTGAAGACGGAGTTCCCGCCGCCGGCCTTCACCAGCGTCAGGGTGGAGGCGATGGAGTCCTGGCCCACCGAGAGCGGGGCCTTGATCTCGGTCGAGGTGAGGGTGATGGTGGCCGCGGTGCCGGTCTGGGTGGCCGTGAGCGTGGCCGCGCCGGTGCCGCCGATGCTGCAGGTCGCGTTGATGGTGGCCGACTGCGGGGTGACGGCCGCGGCGGTCGGCGCGAGCGCCAGGCCGGTCGCGGCCAGGGTGCCGGCAGCTAACGCCGCGCCGATTCCCAAGCGGGTGCGTGTCATTGGATTCCCTTCCCTTGTACGGGAATTGCCATGTGGGGGGACAGCCGCCGACCGTCGGCCGGGCATACGGGATCGGCACCGGGACGCCGGTGCGGACGGGGGGAGATGCGTGCACGGCCGTGCCGTGCGCAGGTGCGGCACGCGGTGCGGCGACCGATCTGACGGTCCGTCGGAATTACCGGTTCCATTGATGCGCGAGCGGCCTGGGATTGCAAGGGATTCCCACGGGGTCCCCAAAAGTGGCCGAAGTTGGCCCTGCGGAACGGCCGTGTTTCGCCCCCTCCGCCCCGGACCCCGTTCCTCAATCACCGGAGGGGCTATTTCTTAGCCCGTCCGGCGATTGAGGACGAGCGCGTCAGCGCGACACGGGGGTCTGGGGGCGGAGCCCCCAGGTACGGGACGGGCAGGGGCGGCGGGGGCGGCGGGGGCGAAAACCCCGTAGGGCCTCAGCCCGCAGTCAAGGTGGAGCGCAGGGCCCCGTCGGGCCCCGCGACCAGCACCGGGGTCCCGGGCCCCCCAAGGTCCCGCACCGCCGCAAGATCAACCGCAGACGCGGTTGCCGCCTCGGACACCACCGCCGCCGCCTCCAAGGACGTCGCCCCGGACGCCACCGCCATCGCCACCGCGGCCTGCAACGCGCTCAGCTTCAGCGAGTCGAGGGCAACGGTCCCGGCCACATACGTACGTCCGGTCTCGTCCCGTACGGCCGCCCCTTCGGGCACACCGTTACGCGCCCGCGCGGAGCGGGCCAGGGTGACGATCTTGCGGTCCTCGGGGTCGAGCGCGCTGCTGTCGGTCATGCCCCGAGCATACGAAGGACCCCCCGGACCGCGCGCAGCGGTCCGCGGTCACCAGTGATCCGCGGCGATCAGCGGTCCGCGGCTACCCGGCCACCGGGTACATCGACCCCCGCCGCCCCTCGGGCGAGGCCAGCCACTCCAGCTTGGCGGCGGTGTTGGCCTCCGGCAGCGGCGTGTGCAGCACGATGGTGAGATCCGGCCGCGCCGGCACCTTCATCGCGGTGGACTCCAGGCTCAGCAGACCGACCAGCGGATGGTCGAGCTCCTTGCGGATCTGCCCCGCGTGCTCGATGTCCCGGCGGTCCCAGAGCGCCCCGAACTCGGCGCTGACCTCGCGGAGTTGGGCCAGCAGCGCCTGGAAGCCCTCGTCCTCGGGGGCGGCCGCGCAGGAGGCACGGAACTGCGCGACGACCGTGCGGGCGTTCACCTCCCAGGTCCGGGAACGGCCCCGGTAGAGCGGGTCGGTGAAGAAGTCGACGACGCAGTTCTGCGAGTTCTCGGGACGCATGCCGAGGGCCATGCCTGCGGCGTCGTTGTACATCACGCAGTTGTAGTACGGGTCCATGATGTGCGCCGGATACGGCATCCACGTGTCGATCAGCCGCCGCAGCCCGTCGCACATGTCCCGGTCCCCGGGGGCGACTTCGGGCGCGGGCGGGTTCAGCCCGGCCAGCACGTACAGGTGACGGCGCTCGGCGTTGCTGAGCCGCAGTACGCGGGCGACCGAGTCGAGCACCTGCGGCGAGACGGAGATGTCCCGCCCCTGCTCCAGCCACTGGTACCAGGACGCGCCCACGCCCGCGAGGACGGCGACCTCCTCGCGGCGCAGGCCGGGTGTGCGGCGCCGGGCACCGCCGGCGGGGAGTCCCGCCTCGGCCGGGGAGACCCGGGCCCGGCGGCTCATCAGGAACTCGCGCAGCTCGCGCAGCCGATGGGCCTTCAGCGCGTCCTCAGCCACGGTACGAATCCCCCTCCGGATGACTGGTGGTGCGACCACCAGCATAAGTTCGCGCTCCCCACGGATATTCCGGCCGCTGGAAGCTCTTGCCCATGGCGATCGACACGACCCTCACCCCCTCCGCTCCCCCACCGACGTCCCCGGCCGGCGGCCGGCTGTCGACGCGCGACAAGCTGGTCCTCTTCGTGCTGTGCGCGGCGCAGTTCATGGTCGCGCTCGACTTCTCCGTGCTGAACGTGGCACTGCCCGTGCTCGGCGAGGACCTGGGCATGAGCCAGGCCGGACTCCAGTGGGCCGTCACGGCGTTCGCGCTGCCCTCCGGCGGCTTCCTGCTGCTCTTCGGCCGGATGGGCGACCTGTACGGCCGCCGCCGGCTGTTCCTGACCGGGCTCGCCGTCTTCGGCGCGGCCTCGCTGCTGGCGACCTTCGCCTGGGACCCGGGATCGTTCCTGACCGGACGGGCCCTGCAGGGCCTGGGCGCGGCGGCCATCGTGCCGACGGGCATGTCCCTGCTGACCACGACCTTCGCGGAGGGCCCCGCCCGCGACCGCGCCCTCGGCATCTCCGGGACGCTCCTCTCGCTCGGCTTCACCGTCGGCATGGTGGCGGGCGGAGTCCTGACGGACCTGCTGACCTGGCGCTCCACGATGGGTCTGCTCTCGCTCTTCGCCCTGATCGTGCTGCCGCTGGCCCCGGGCCTGCTGCCCGGGTCACGCCCCCGCGACCCCAAGACCACGGGCGGCTCGCCCGATCCGGACCGACCGCGGCTGGACGTACCGGGTGCGGTCACGGTCACCGGCGGCCTGCTCTCCCTGATCTACGCCCTGTCGACGGCGGCCGAGCGCGGCTTCGGCGGCGCGGACGTCGTCGCGACACTGATCGTCGGCGTCCTGCTGCTCGCCGCCTTCGTGTACGTCGAGTCGCGCACCGCGTCTCCGCTGGTCAGTCTGCCCATGCTGAGCCGGCGCACGGTCGCGTGGGGCAACCTGGGCGGCCTGGTCACCTTCTCGATGATGTCGACGGTGGTCTTCGTCCTGACCCTGTACCTCCAGGAGACCCTGGGACTCTCCGCCTTCCGGGCGGGTCTGGTCTTCGGCGTGCAGGGCGTCATGTCGGCCGTCGCGGGCGTGTACGCCCCGAAGGTCATCGGCCGCTTCGGCGCCCGCCGCACGCTGGTCGGCTCGCTGGCCGGTCAGGGTCTGTTCATCGGCGCGCTGCTCGGCGTCGGCGAGGGCGGCGGCTCGGTGTGGCTCGCCACCACGGCCGTCTCACTGGCCAGCATGTGCCATCTCGGCGCGATCATCTCGTACGGCCTGACCGTCACCTCGGGCGTACCCGACGCCGAACAGGGCCTGGCCACAGGCCTGGTGACCTCGACCCAGCAGGTCGGCCTCACCATCGGCATCCCGCTGCTGGGCGTCCTCGCCACCACGTCCCCCGACCTGCTCTCCGGCGTCCACACCGTCCTGCTCCTGGACGCGGCCATCGTCCTGGCGGCGTCGATACTGGTCGCCTTCGGCCTGAGGCGCGGATGATTCTCAGCCCGGTCTCAGCCCGGTCTCAGCCCGGTCTCAGCCCGTCCTTCTCAGCCCGGTCTCAGCCCGTCCTACGGCCGGTCCAGCCGGAGCCGCTCCGCCCGGGGAAGCCCCGCGACCACCAGATCGTACGAGTCCTCGACAAGCTCCCGGACGAGACGCCCGGGCAGCGAACCATCCACCGTCACCGTGTTCCAGTGCCGCTTGTTCATGTGCCACCCGGGCACCACCAGCCCGGGGTGCTCCTCACGAAGCCGCACCGCGTCCTCCGGATCACACTTCAGATTCACCGTGAGCGGCCGCCCACCCAGATGACTCAACGCGAACACCTTCCCGAGCACCTTGAACACCGAGGTGTCCGGATTGAAGGGAAAGTCCTCGACGGCCTCGTTGAAGGACAGGCAGAACGCGCGCAGTTCGTCGGGCGTCACTCCGGCTTCGCCTCCGCGCCCGCCTCGGGAACCGGCCCCGTCGGCTCCACCAGGACCGTCACGATCTTGTTGCGGCGCCCGGCGGCGGCCTCCGCGGTCAGCCGCAGCTCCCGGCCGTCGGGGAGCTGGACGGCCGAGGAGGCGCCGGCGATCGGCACCCGGCCGAGCGCCTTCGCCAGCAGTCCGCCGACCGTCTCCACGTCCTCGTCGTCGTACGCCTCGAAGCCGTACAACTCGCCGAGGTCGCCGATGTCCAGCCGGGCCGTCACCCGGAAGCGGTCGTCGCCGAGGTCCTCGATCGGCGGCAGCTCCCGGTCGTACTCGTCGGTGATCTCGCCGACGATCTCCTCCAGGATGTCCTCGATGGTGACGATCCCGGCCGTGCCGCCGTACTCGTCGATGACGACGGCGACGTGGTTGCGCTCCTGCTGCATCTCGCGCAGCAGGTCGCCCGCGTTCTTCGTGTCGGGGACGAAGGTGGCGGGCCGCATCGCCGTGGACACCAGCTCGCTCTCGGCGTCCCGGCTGATGTGCGTCTTGCGGGCCAGGTCCTTCAAATACACGATGCCGACGATGTCGTCCTCGCTCTCCCCGGTCACGGGGATCCGGGAGAAGCCGGAGCGCAGGGCGAGCGTCAAAGCCTGGCGGATGGTCTTGAAGCGCTCGATGACGACGAGGTCGGTCCGCGGGACCATCACCTCGCGTACGAGGGTGTCGCCCAGCTCGAAGACGGAGTGCACCATGCGGCGCTCGTCGTCCTCGATGAGGGACTCCTTCTCCGCGAGGTCGACGAGCGCACGCAGCTCGGCCTCGGAGGCGAACGGGCCGCGGCGGAAGCCCTTGCCGGGGGTGAGCGCGTTGCCGATGAGGATCAGCAGGGGCGGGATCGGGCCCATGACCCGGGCCAGCGGGAGCAGCACGTACGCGGCCGCCGTCGCCGTGTTCAGCGGATGCTGGCGGCCGATGGTCCGCGGGGAGACCCCGACGGCGACATACGACACGAGCACCATCACGCCGATGGCGACCGCGAGGGCCTGCCACGTCTTGTCGAACTCGTTCAGACAGGCGTAGGTGACCAGTGCGGCGGCGGCCATCTCGCAGGCGACGCGCACCAGGAGGGCCACGTTGAGATAGCGGGTCGGGTCGGCGGCGACCTGCGCGAGCTTGGCACTGCCGCGCCGTCCGCTGCGTACGGCCTCCTCCGCCCGGAAGCTGGAGACGCGGGCGAGGCCCGCCTCCGCGCAGGCGGCGAGCCAGGCGACCACGACCAGCGCGATGGCGCCGACGACGAGCTGGGGACTCATGAGTACTCGGCTCCGACTGCTAGGCGACGGTCGGGGCCGGTGACGGGCCGGTCAGCCCCTGCTCCGCGCGCCAGCCGTCCACGATGGCCGCCTGCAGACCGAACATCTCGGCCTTCTCGTCGGGCTCCTCGTGGTCGTAACCGAGCAGGTGCAGCACCCCGTGGACGGTGAGCAGTTGGAGCTCCTCGTCCTTGGAGTGCTGCGTCGGGGCGTCCTTGCCCTGCTGCTCGGCGACCTCCGGGCAGAGCACGATGTCGCCGAGCAGGCCCTGCGGCGGCTCGTCGTCGTCCTTCATCGGCGGACGCAGCTCGTCCATCGGGAAGGACATGACGTCCGTCGGACCGGGCAGGTCCATCCACTGGATGTGCAGCTGCTCCATGGCGTCGGTGTCCACGACGATCACCGACAGCTCGGAGAGCGGGTGGATGCGCATCCGCGCGAGCGCGTAGCGGGCGATGTCGAGGATCGCCTGCTCGTCGACCTCGGTTCCGGATTCGTTGTTGACGTCGATCGACATGGGCGTGCTGGTCTACTTCCCTCGGTTGCCGGCTTTGCCGCGGCCCTTGTGGGAGCCGTTCTCGGTGCCGTTCTCGCTGTCGTACTTCTCGTACGCGTCGACGATACGGCCGACCAGCTTGTGCCGAACGACATCCTGGGACGTGAGGCGCGAGAAGTGGACGTCGTCGAGGCCCTCCAGGATGTCCTGGACCTGGCGCAGACCGGACTTCGTACCGCTGGGGAGGTCGACCTGCGTCACATCACCCGTGATCACGATCTTCGACTCGAAGCCGAGCCGGGTGAGGAACATCTTCATCTGCTCGGGGCTCGTGTTCTGGGCCTCGTCCAGGATGATGAAGGCGTCATTGAGGCTTCTGCCCCTCATATATGCCAGCGGCGCGACCTCGATCGTGCCCGAAGCCATCAGCTTCGGGATGGAGTCGGGGTCGAGCATGTCGTGCAGCGCGTCGTACAGCGGGCGCAGATACGGGTCGATCTTCTCGTAGAGCGTGCCGGGCAGGAAGCCGAGGCGTTCGCCCGCTTCCACGGCCGGGCGGGTGAGGATGATCCGGTTGACCTGCTTGGACTGCAGGGCCTGCACGGCCTTGGCCATGGCGAGGTAGGTCTTGCCGGTGCCGGCGGGTCCGATGCCGAAGACGATCGTGTGCTTGTCGATGGCGTCGACGTACCGCTTCTGGTTGAGCGTCTTGGGGCGGATCGTGCGGCCGCGCGAGGACAGGATGTTCTGTGTGAGCACCTCGGCCGGGGTCTCCTGGCCGTCACCCTCCCCGTTCCCGCTCGCCCGGAGCATGGCGATCGAGCGTTCCACTGCGTCCTCCGTCATGGGCTGTCCCGTGCGGAGCACGAGCATCATCTCGTCGAACAGACGCTGGACGAGAGCGACTTCACCGGCGTCGCCGACCGCGTTGATCTCATTGCCCCGGACGTGGATGTCGGCCGCCGGGAAGGCCTTCTCGATCACGCGCAGGAGGGCGTCCGCAGAACCCAGCACGGTCACCATGGGGTGCGCGGCCGGAACGGTGAACTGCGCTCTTGCCTGCCCCTGCGCGGGGCTCTGCACTGTGGGTGTGTCAGTCATGGGCCGGCTCTGTAGGCCTTGCTCGTCCTCCTCGTACGGGGGCGCCGGCGCGGGGCCGGCTTGGCACTGCCAAGGGTACGTCGCAGCACTGACATCGCCGTAGGGCTTTTCGTACGCCTCTGCGACCGCACCCGCATCCGAGGTCTCCCGTGTCGGCGTGGCCGGCGTCCGAGGAGCCGGGTTCCGGCAGGCCCCGGGCAGGCCCCCGGAGGCCTCACGCCGAGCGGCCGAAGCCGATCGTGGGGACCGCCCGCCGCAGCGGCCACGGCCGGCTCTCCTCGGGGATCAGGCCCTCCAGGAACGCGTACCGGGCCAGCGCCGCCGGATCCTGGTCCTCGACCGACTGCACCCGGCGCCACCACGCGGAGATCTCGGACCAGCCGGGGGCCGACAGGGAGCCGCCGAACTCCTGGACGGAGAGCGCGGCGGTCAGCCCCGCGAACGCGAGCCGGTCCGCGAGCGGCCAGTCGGCCAGCGTTCCCATCACGAATCCGGCGACGAAGACGTCACCCGCGCCGGTGGGGTCCATGGCCTCGACGGCGATCGCCGGGACCTCGGCGCTCTCCCCGGTCCGCCCGTCGACGGCGTACGCGCCCTCGGCCCCGAGGGTGACGACGGCCAGCGGTACGTGCGCGGTCAGCTCGTGGGCGGCCGCCTTGGGGCAGTCGGCGCCGGTGTAGCGCATGGCTTCCTCGGCGTTCGGCAGGAACGCCTCGCAGTGCTCCAGATCGGCGAGGCCCGCCAGGTCCCAGCGGCCGGTGTCGTCCCAGCCGACGTCCGCGAAGATCCGGGTGCCCGCCCGGGCCGCCTCGGCGATCCACGGCGCGCGCGTGCCGGGTGTCAGCGAGGCGACGGCGGCACGCGCGCGGGGTGCGTGTTCCGGCGCCGGCTCCTCCGGCGGCGGCTCGTGGCCGTGGCTGACCATCGTCCGCTCGCCCTCGTACGCCATCGACACGGTGACCGGCGAGTGCCACTCGGGCACGGTGCGCGACGGCGAGAGGTCGATGCCCTCGCCCCGGGCGAGCGCGTCCCAGCAGTACTCCCCGTAGTGGTCGTCCCCGAAGGCCGCCGCCAGGGAGGTCCGCAGTCCCAGCCGGGCCAGTGCGGTCGCCATGTTCGCCACCCCGCCGGGGCTCGACCCCATTCCGCGGGCCCAGGACTCGGTGCCGCGCACCGGGGCGGAGTCGAGCCCGGTGAAGATGATGTCGAGGAAGACGGTGCCCGTGAGGTAGACGTCCCAGGGCGGGTCCCCGGGGGTGCGCAGCCCGTCGAGCGGGTCGACCCTGGCGGGGCAGTACGGTCCCTCTCCCTTGGACGCGATCACGGTGGGCTCCCTGGCGTGGTGCGGATTCAGGCCAGTGTGCCACCACTTTTTGCACGCCCCCGGGTCGTACGGCACGGGCCGCACCCGGTGTCGCCCTCGGCGCCGGAGCGGCCGCGCGGGCCGTCTCCGGATCCGGTCGTCGCGCCGCCGCTACCAGCGGGGGACGGGGGGAGTGACCCACTCGGGGTCGGCGACCCGCATGGCGGCCGCGTCGTCGCGGTCGCGCAGGGAGCCGTCGTCGTCGAGCCAGCGGCGGTGCAGGACGGCCAGCTTGGCGCGGTCGAGTTCGACCCCGAGACCGGGCGCGTCGGACACCGTGACCGATCCGCCCTCGAAGGCGAGGCGTTCGGTCAGTACGTCCTCGGACTGCCAGGGGTAGTGGGAGTCACAGGCGTGGTGCAGGTCGGGGACGGTCGACGCGACATGCGTCATCGCGGCGAGCGAGATCCCCAGGTGGGTGTTGGAGTGCATCGACACGGCGACGCCGAACGTGCGGCAGATCGCGGCCAGTTCACGGGTGTTGCGCAGTCCGCCCCAGTAGTGGTGGTCGGACAGGACGACCTGTACGGCCCCCTTGGTGAAGGCCTCCTCGATCTCCGCGAAGGTGGTCACGCACATGTTGGTGGCGAGCGGTACGTCCGTCTTCGCGGCCACCTCCGCCATGGCGGGCGTACCGAGCGCGGGATCCTCCAGGTATTCGAGCACGTCGCCCAGTTCGGCCGCGACCTTGAGCGAGGTCGGCACGGACCAGGCGCCGTTGGGGTCGAGGCGCAGCGGATGGCCGGGAAAGGCCGCCGCCAGGGCCCGTACGGCGGCGATCTCCTCCTCCGGGGGAAAGACACCGCCCTTGAGCTTGAACGAGGTGAACCCGTACCGCTCGGTGAACTTCCGTGCCTGCTCGACGACTCCGGCCGGATCGAGGGCGGCCCCCCAGTCGTCCTTCTCGCCGGTGACGCCCTCCGGGTGGTCGGCCCACTTGTAGAAGAGATACGCGCTGTACTCCACGGCGTCGCGCACCTTGCCGCCGAGCAGCGCGTGCACGGGCAGTCCGAGGGCCTTGCCGAGCGCGTCCAGACAGGCGACTTCGAAGCCGGAGACGACCGACAGCCGCAGTTTGTCGGCGGTCTGGACGCCGCGCAGGCCGCCCACGTCGACCTGGTGGTCGACCCGTCCCTGATCGACGGCGACGTCGTCGGCGATCCCGAACAGCCCGTTCACATCGGAGACCTGACGCCCCAGCAGCTTGCCGGCGAAGGGCTGGGCCAGCTCCAGGTACTTGCTGTCGCCGTAGGTCTCGCCGATGCCCGTCACGCCGTCCGCGGTGACGACCTCGACGATCAGCCGGGGGGTGTACGGCTGGTGCACTCCCTGGGTGTTGAGCAGCGGCGGGTCGGCGACCAGGATCGGGGTCAGCCGGACCTCGGTGATGGTCAGGTCGCGGGTCACAGGGCGGCTCCTACGGGGACGAGGGCGGACACCAGGTCGAGGCCGGTCGCGAGCAGCGCCTCCAGGTCCGCGAGGTCGGCGGCCGAGGGGTCGGTGAGAGGGGCGCGGACGGGTCCGACGGGGCGCCCGCGCAGTCGGGCGGCGGCCTTCACCAGGGATACGGCGTATCCGGGCCGCCGGTCGCGGAGTTCGACGAAGGGGACGTAGAACTCGCGCAGCAGTCGGTCCATCACGGCGTCGTCACCGCGCGCGTGGGCCGCGAAGAAGGCGTCCGCGATCTCGGGCGCGAAGGCGTGCACGGCCGACGAATAGGCGGGCACGCCGACGGCGGCGTAGGCGCGGGCCTGGATCTCCGCGGTGGAGGCCCCGTTGAAGAACAGGAAGCCGTCGGGCGCGGCGAGTGTGAGCCGCTGCAACCGGTCGAGGTCGCTGTGCCCGTCCTTGAGTCCGACGACCCCGGGGATACGGGCGATCCGCCGCAACGAGTCGACGTCGAAGGCGACTTGACCGCGCTGATACGCGATGAGCGGCAGCCGTGTGCGGGCCGCCAGCTGCTCCAGCTGCCCGACGAGCCCGTCCTGCGGCGCGGCGACGAGGTAGTGCGGCAGTACGAGCAGGGCGTCGGCACCGGCCCGCTCGGCGATCCGTGCGAAGCGGGCAGCCTGGGCCCAGCCGTATCCGGTCCCGGCGACCACGGGAACGCGGCCCGCGGTCACCTCGACGGCCGCGGCGATCACCTGCCCGTACTCCTCCTCGTCCAGCGAGAAGAACTCTCCGGTGCCGCAGGCCGGGAAGACGGCTCCGGGGCCGGTGGCGAGCTGCGCTTCGAGGTGCGTACGGAAGCCGTCGAGGTCGAGGGAGCCGTCGTCGTGGAAGCTGGTGAGCGGGAAGGACAGCACACCGTGGGCCATCCCGCGGCGCAGTCGCGCGACGAGGTCGTGCACGCCGCCCCCCGCCCCGCTGTCCGCGTCCGTGTCCGAGCTGTTGCTCATCCCGACCCGACCCCATCTCCGTATGTGGATGCCATCTACGTATGAAGATAAAGATTAGATAGACGAACGATGGGCGTCAATGGTCCGGCGCCTTCCGCTTTACGATCGGGCACATGCCGGAACCCATGGACGAGCGCGGAGTGCGCGAGGTGAAGTCCGCCGCGCGCACGGTCGAGCTGCTGGAGCTGCTGGCCGCGCGCGGGGACCGTCCGGCACGTCTCCAGGAGCTCGCGGACGAACTCCGGGTCCCCCGCAGCTCGATGTACGCCCTGCTGCAGACCCTGATCCGGCGCGGCTGGGTCCGTACGGACGTCACCGGGTCCCTCTACGGCATCGGCATCCACGCCCTGCTGACCGGCACCAGCTATCTCGACACGGACCCGCGGGTACGCGCCGCCCGTCCCTACCTCGACGAGGCGTCCCAGGCGCTGGGCGAGACGCTTCATCTGGGGCGGCTGGACGGCTGGGACGTGGCGTATCTGGCGACGCGCGAGTCGCACGAATACCTGCGCACGATCAGCCGGGTCGGCCGGCGGCTGCCGGCCCATGTGGGCGCGCTCGGCAAGGCCCTGCTGGCCGAACGCCCGGACGACGTCCTGCCCGAGGGCCCCTACGTCGCCGCCACCCCCAACACCCACACCGACCGCACGTCCCTCACGGCCGACCTGGCCGCGACCCGCGCCCGCGGTTACTCCGTCGACCGCGAGGAGGGCGTCCTCGGCATCGTCGGGTTCGGCTTCGCCCTGCGGTACGACGCTCCCGCCCAGGACGCGATCAGCTGCTCGGTGCCGGTGGTGCGGTTGACAGCCGCGCACGAGGACCGGATCGTCGCGGTGATGCGCGAAACCCGAGCCAAGATCGAGGCCGCCCCCTTGACCAAGGCCGGCTCCCCCAACTGGCGCTGACCCTGCCGGGGTTGCCGCCCGGGTGAGCCCACCCCTACCGGCGCGGCTGCTTGCGTTGAGGTGAGTCAGCGAGCCCGGCGCCGAGGGGTGCCGCGCCGCCCCCTCCCCCAGCGGCACACGTGCCCGCAGCTATAGCGGTCCGCCGCCCCCGGGACGCCCGCTCCCCACAGCAAGACGGTTGCCGCTGCCCGCAGCGCAAAGGCAGCAACGGCGGGCCGCCCCACCCGCAACCCCCACGCACCCGCAGGCGCCGAGGCACGCAAGGGGCCGTGCCGGTACATCAAATGCCCGTCGCCATGCGTCAGGGTGGACAACCGAGCGCCCCCAGAAGACAGCACAGCCGGTAGGGCGACGGGCGGATGTACCGGCACGGCCCCGACCCACCCACCGGCGAGACGCGACGCGAGGCAAGACGAACCAGCACCCACCCACCGCCCCAAGGCGACCCGAGGCGAGGCAAACCCGCACCCACCCACCGCCCACCCCCACCGCGGCCTACTCGAACTCGTACGCCTCGACCTCAGCGAGATACCGGGCCCGCAGCTCCTCGTCGTGCTCCAGGAAGGACGCGACGAACGAGTTGCGGGCGAGCTCCCGCAGCCGCTCCCGATCGAGCCCGAGCGCCTCGTGCACGGCGTGGAAGGTGTCGCCGACGTACCCGCCGAAATACGCGGGGTCGTCGGAGTTGACGGTGCACAGCAGCCCGGCGTCCATCATCGCGGGCAGCGGGTGGTCCTCCAGGAGGTCCACGGCACGCAGCCGGACGTTGGACAGCGGGCACAGCGTCAGCGGCACCCGTTCCCGGACGAGCCGCTCGACGAGTCCGGGGTCCTCCATGCAGCGCAGCCCGTGGTCGACGCGCTCGACGCCGAGCACGTCCAGCGCCTCGGCGATGTACGCCGGCGGCCCCTCCTCACCCGCGTGCGCCACCCGCCGAAGTCCCAGCGCGGCAGCAGCCTCGTACACCTCGCGGAACTTGGCCGGCGGGTGCCCGACCTCGGCGGAGTCGAGGCCGATGCCGACGATCCGGTCGAGATACGGCCGGGCCGCCTCCAGCGTCTCCAGCGCCGACTCGGCGGACTCGTCCCGCAGGAAGCACATGATCAGCTGCGTGGAGATGCCGTGCGTCGCGACGCCCGCGTCCAGCGCTCGCGCGAGCCCCTCGACGACGGTGCCGATCGGGACACCGCGCGCGATGTGCGCCTGCGGGTCGAAGAAGATCTCCGCATGCCGCACGCCCTGCGCGGCGGCCCGCGCGAGATACGCGTCGGCGAGGTCGGCGAAGTCCTGTTCCGTCCGGAGCACGGCCATGAGCTCGTAGTACAGGTTCAGGAACGACTGGAGATCGTCGAAGAGATACGCCTTGCGGAGCTCTTCGGTGGTGGCGTACGGCAACTCGACGCCGTTGCGCGCGGCCAGCGCGAACGCAAGCTCGGGCTCCAGGGTGCCTTCGATGTGCAGGTGCAGCTCAGCTTTGGGGAGGGGCATCGAAGCATCGTACGGTCGATCCCCCACCCCTCCGAAAACTACCGCACCCACCGGGCACGGGTCGCCGAAGACCCCGGCACGTCCACCGGATACGCCCTGACCGCTCACCCCCGCTTCGGCAACGGCACCCGGATCAGATCGTGTGCCACGGTCAGCTCGCCCTCGAAGCCGGCCGCCCGGGCCTGCCGTTCGAACTCGTCCGGTTCGGAGTAGCGCTGGCTGAAGTGGGTGAGCACCAGGTGCCGTACTCCCGCGTCCTTCGCGACCCGCCCCGCCTGGCCGGCCGTGAGATGCCCGTGGTCGGTGGCGAGCCGCACATCCTCGTCGAGGAAGGTCGACTCGATGACGAGCATGTCGCAGCCCTCGGCGAGCGCGTACACGCCGTCGCACAGCCGGGTGTCCATGACGAAGGCGAACCGCTGCCCGCGCCGCGGCTCGCTGACGTCGTCGAGGCTTACGCCGCGCAGCGAGCCCTCCCGCTGGAGGCGCCCGACATCGGGTCCCTGGACGCCGTGCTCCGCGAGCAGCCGCGGCAGTATGCGCCGGCCGTCGGGCTCGACCAGCCGGTAGCCGTACGACTCGACGGGGTGGGAGAGCTGGCGGGCCTCCAGGGTGTACGCGTCGGTGGTGGCGAGCACTCCGTCGGCGTCGACCGGGGCCTCGGTGAGCGCGACGGTCTCGCGGTACGCCGTCGCGTACCGGAGGCGGTCGAAGAACCGCTGGCCGGAACGCGGATAGTGGGCGGTCACCTCGTGCGGCACCCGGTCGAGGTTGATGCGCTGGATCACCCCGGCGAGCCCGAGCGAGTGGTCGCCGTGGAAGTGCGTGACGCAGATCCGGTGCAGATCGTGCGCGGCGACCCCGGCGCGCAGCATCTGCCGCTGGGTGCCCTCCCCGGGATCGAAGAGGAGGCCCTGGCTGTCCCAGCGCAGCAGATAGCCGTTGTGGTTGCGGTGCCGGGTGGGGACCTGGCTGGCGGTGCCGAGGACCACCAATTCGCGTACGGACACGTCGGGTTACCCGGGCGGCCACTGAAGCCCGCGCCCGCCCAGGACGTGGGCGTGCGCGTGGAAGACGGTCTGTCCGGCACCGGCACCGGTGTTGAACACGATCCGGTAGCTGTCCAGTTTCTCGGCGCGGGCGATCTCGCCGGCCTCGCGCAGCACGTCCGCCGCGAGAGCGGGTTCGGCGGCGGCGAGGGCAGCCGCGTCGACGTGGTGGGCGCGGGGGATCACCAGCACATGGGTGGGCGCCTGCGGGTTGATGTCCCGGAAGGCGAAGGTGGTCTCCGTCTCGCGCACCACGGTCGCCGGGATCTGCCCCGCGATGATCTTGCAGAACAGGCAGTCGTCCTGCGGCTCTCCCGACATGCGTGTGCCTCCTCGCGCCCACTGATCACTGACGCCCGCATCGTATCCGCCCCCGCGTCGGCGCTCTCCACCCACGGGGCGCGGCCACCGGCGGGGACCCGCGGGATCACAGTTCGGCGGAGCGGGCGCGAACTCGCCCGGTCACAGCTCGGGCAGAGCCGGCGCGGCCTTCGCCGGGTTCTCGGTGAGGGCCGCCAGCGCGATCCGGATCGCCTCGTCCAGCTGGACGTCACGGCCGGCCGCGTGGTCCTGGGGGGTCGGGACGACCTCGACGTCGGGATCGACGCCGTGATTCTCGACGCCCCAGTCGTAACCCTCCAGCCAGATCGCGTACTTGGGCTGGGTGACGAGCGTGCCGTCGACGAGGCGGTAGCGGCTGTCGATGCCGACGACACCGCCCCAGGTCCGCGTCCCGACCACGGGACCGATGCCCAGCGCCTTGATCGCCGCGTTGACGATGTCGCCGTCCGAGCCGGAGAACTCGTTGGCGACGGCGACGACGGGTCCGCGCGGCGCGTCCTCCGGGTAGCTGTAGGGCCGCTGTCCGCGCGGCACGTCCCAGCCGACGATGCGGCGGGCGAGTTTCTCGATGACCAGCTGCGACGTATGCCCGCCGCGGTTCTCGCGGACGTCGACGACCAGTCCGTCGCGGGCCACCTCGACCCGCAGGTCGCGGTGGATCTGGGCCCAGCCGGGCGCCTGCATGTCCGGCACGTGCAGATAGCCGAGCCGCCCGGCGGACTTCTCGTGGACGTAGCCCCGCCGGTCCGCGACCCAGGCGTGGTACCGCAAGGGCTCCTCGTCGGCGATCGGGACGACCACCGCGTGCCGGTGATCGCCGCCGCCGGACGGGGAGATGGTGAGCTCCACCGGTCTGCCCGCCATGCCGACGAGCAGCGGCCCGGGGCCGGTCACCGGATCGACCGGCCGTCCGCCGACCGCGACGATCGCGTCACCGGCCCGCACCGCGACCCCGGGCGCGGCCAGCGGTGCCTGCGCGTCGGGGTCGGAGGTCTCCGAGGGCAGGATCCGGTCGATGCGCCAACTGCCGTCCTCGTGACGGGAGATGTCGGCCCCGAGCAGCCCCTGCGCCCGGTCGCCGCCGCGCCGTCCGCCGCGCGGGCTGACGTACGCGTGCGAGGTGCCGAGCTCGCCCTGCACCTCCCACAGCAGGTCCACCAGGTCGTCGTGGGTGGCGACCCGGTCCAGGACTGGCCGGTACCGGTCGAGCACTCCGTTCCAGTCGACCCCGCCCAGGTCGGGCCGCCAGAAGTTGTCCCGCATGAGGCGGCCCGTCTCCTCGTACATCTGCCGCCACTCGGCGGCCGGATCGACGGTCTGGTGCACCCGCGCCAGGTCGACGGTGATGTTGGAGTCGCTCTCGTCGTCGTTCGAGGCACGGCGGTCGCTGGGTACGACCTTGAGCTTGCCGTCGGTCCACAGCAGGACCCGCTTGCCGTCACCGCTGACCGCGAAGTGGTCGGCGTCCGCGGTGAGATGGTCGATGCGCCGCTGGGCGAGGTCGTAGCGCTCCAGCTCGCTGCGCGGGTCCGGGTCGTCCGGGGTGGCGCGGGAGGAGCCGAGCACTCCGCGGACCGGGTGCCGCAGCCACAGCACTCCGTCCTTGGCGGCCCGCAGCCCGGAGTAGCGGGCGGCCTCGACGGGGAACGGCACGATGCGGTCGCCGAGCCCGTCGAGGTCGATGCGGGTCGTCGGGGTGCCCTCGCTGTCGGGGGTCTCGTCCTTGTCGGGCGCCTCGAAGGGGCGGCCGTGGCGCTGCGGTCCGAAGGGCGAGGGCGTGGTCGCGGCCAGCGTGATCAGGTGCGGTCGCGAGCCGCCGACGAACGCGAGGTCGAAGACGTGCTCGTCGTAGACGGGGTCGAAGGAGCGCGCCGACAGGAACGCGAGGTGCTTGCCGTCCAGGGTGAACGCCGGTGCGTAGTCCCGGAAGCGCAGCGGTGTCGCCTCGGTCACCGACAGGTCGGCGGTGTTGGCGAGCTTGAGCTGGCGCAGCGGGCGCGGGCCGGGGTGCGACCAGGCGAGCCAGGCGGAGTCGGGCGAGAAGACGAGGCCGGAGACCTCGCCGTCCTCGCTGCGGTCGACCTCCCGCACCTCGCCCGTCTCCCGCTCGACGAGCAGGACGCGTCCGTCGTGCGCGGCGACGGCGGCGCGGCTGCCGTCGGGTGCCATGGCGAGTCCGAGGACGCGTCCCAGCTGTCCGGCGGCGAGCCGGCGCGGGGTCGCTCCGGGCGCGACGCCGGTGGCGGGCGCGAACTCCAGGGCGTCGTCGCCCTCGGCGTCGGTCACCCACACCACGTACTCCTCGCCGTCGGCGCGGAAGGTGCGGGGCAGCCGGGCGCGCACCCCGTGCTCGGCGGCGAGCGCGCGGGCCGGGCCGGAGCGGTGGGTGACCCAGTGGACGGCGCCGCGCACGGCGATCGCGCTGCCGCGGCCGGTGTGGTCGGGCGCGCCGGCGCCGAACCAGCGGGCCGCGCTGACGGGGTGCGGCTGGAGGTCGACACGCTGCCCGCCGAGCCGGATGTCGAGGCGGCGCGGCTCGGCGCCGTCCAGGTCGTCGAGCAGCCACAGTTCACCGGCGGAGGAGTACACGACCCGGGTGCCGTCGGTGGCCGCGTGCCGGGCGTAGAACCCGCCGCCGCTGCCCGCCCCGTCCCCGTCTCCGTCTCCGTCCACGACTCCCGTGTGCCGGCGCAGGTCGGACCCGTCGGCGAAGGAGGAGTAGAGCGCGCCGACGCCCTCGTGGTCGGACAGGAAGGCGACCCGCTCGCCCACCCAGAAGGGGTACTCGAGGTTCCCGTCCAGCTCCTCGTGCAGCCGTACGAACTCCCCCTCGCCGTCCCGGTCGATCCACAGCTTGCCCGCCGTGCCGCCGCGGTACCGCTTCCACCAGGCCGCCTCGCGGCCCATCGGAGCGGACAGCAGAAGGACCCCGGGACCGCCGAAGGCGACATCGCCGACGGGCCCGTACGGCAGGGTGGCCGCGGGTCCGCCGTCGAGCGGGACCGCATGGGCCCAGCTGCGGCGCAGCGAGGGCTGCCCGTGGGTGCTGAGGGCGAGGACGTGTCCGTCCGGGGTCCAGCCGCGCACCTGGGTGCGCGAACTGCCCCAGTACGTCAGCCGCTTGGCCGCTCCGCCGTCGAGCGGGGCGACCTGCACCTCGGGAGCGCCGTCCCGGGTGGAGGTCCAGGCGACGGCGGTGCCGTCCGGGGAGATGCGCGGATGGTTCACCGGTACGTTGTCGGCGCTGACCCGCCAGGCGCGGCCACCGCCGTCGAGCGGGGCGACCCAGACGTCGTCCTCGGCGGTGAAGGCGACCAGGTCGCCGTGCAGGTGCGGGAACCGGAGATACGCAGAGGGCGCCGTGGGCGCACCGGGTACGGACTGTGTCACCCGATCACCCTATGCAGCGACCGGACAACCGGTCAGCGGTTTCGATCACTTGACCCGCGGCGGCCCGGCACGGCCTGTGCACCTACTTGCCCTCGACGGGCCGGCAGGTGGGGTCGCCCTGGCACCAGATGGTCTCGGTCACGGTGACCGTCACGGTGGGGCGCGGCTGGCCGGGGGCGTAGGTGACGGGCGGGGTGTACGTGGGCGTACTCGCGGCGCTGCAGTTGCCCAGCACGTCCAGCCGGAACCACCGCTTGCCGCCGACCTCGGCGGTGAGGTCGCCGCGCACGCACTTGCCGTCGATCTCGCGGGTGACCTTCCCCTTGATGGTGATCTCCCGGCCGTCCTTGGTCTGCCCCTGGCAGTCCGCGTTCGCCACCGTGTGCGCGCTCGACGAGGGTGTCTTGCCGGGCGTGAACGCCTTGTTCCCGTCGCCGTAGTTCGCCGTGCAGCTCAGCCACTGCACGTCGGCGCCCCGGCGCTCCAGTTCCTTGGTCCCCGTCTGGTCCGTGGTGTACGCCACCGCGGCGGAACTCAGTCCGTCCCCCGGCTCGCACGCGACCGTGCCGAACACCCCGACCGCGCCCAGCGCGACCGCGGCGAGCACTCTCCTACGGCCCGGCGGGCGCCGTATACGCCTCAAAACCCCCATGGACGGCAGCGTGCCACCGCACCGGGCCGGGCGGTAGACCGCATGCGGCCACTCCCCGGCACGGGTGACACCCCGCTGCGCTGTTCGAGGCCGGCGTCAGCTGAGCAGCAGAAGCCATTCCTGGAGTTCGACCAGGTTGCCCTCGGGGTCCTTGAGGTGGGCGACGCGCATGCGCTCGGTCATGGGGGCCGGGCCGTGGATGAGGGTCCCGCCGCGGGCGGTGACGGCGGCGCAGTAGGTGTCCAGGTCGTCGACGCGCAGCACGACGAGGGAACGGTGGCCCGTCGCCGAATCGCCCAGTTCACCGAGGACTTCGGCCATCATGGCGCGGTCCTGGAGGGCGATGCCGGCCGAGCCGGTGATGGGGCTGAACTTCTCGTACGGTCCCTCTGTCGCGCCCGACTGGGGCTTGAGGTCGAGGACTTCGGCGTAGAAGCGGTAGCAGGCGGCGAAGTCCGAGACCAGCAGCCGTACTTGTGCGAGTTCCACCAGTCCCCCATGGAGTCGGTTCGGTCAGGACCAGCGGCCGGTGCGGCCCAGCAGCAGCGCCGCGGCCGCGGTACCGGCAGTCGATGTACGCAGCACGCTACGCCCCAGCCGGTACGCCTTCGCGCCCGCCTCGGAGAACAGCGCCAGCTCCTCGGGGGAAACGCCCCCTTCGGGGCCGACGACCAGCACGATCTCCCCGGAGGCGGGGAGATCCGCGGTGGCGAGCGCCGTGCTGCCGTACTCCCGGTCCTCGTGGAGCACCGCGGCCAGGTCGGCTTTGGCGAGAAGTGCGGCAACCTGCTTGCTGGTCATCGCGTCCGCGATCTCCGGGAAGCGGACCCGGCGGGACTGTTTGCCGGCCTCCCGGGCCGTGGCCCGCCACTTGGCGAGGGCCTTCGGACCCCGGTCGCCCTTCCACTGCGTGATGCAGCGGGCGGCGGCCCAGGGCACGATCGCGTCCACGCCGGTCTCCGTCATGGTCTCGACGGCGAGTTCACCGCGGTCGCCCTTGGGAAGGGCCTGGACGACGGTGATCCGGGGTGCCTCGGGCGGTTCCTCGGCAACCGAGTCCAGCTGGACGATCAACCGGTCCTTGCCCTCGGTGTCCGTGACGACGCACTCCGCCCAGCGGCCGGCCCCGTCCGTGAGGACGACGTCCTCGCCGGGCCGCAGCCGCTTCACGGAGACGGCGTGCCGTCCTTCGGCGCCGTCGAGCACATAGCGTCCGCCGTCGTCCGCGCGGAAGTGCTCGACCACGAACACCGGCGCCGTCATCGGGCCGCACCGTCCGCCGGGAACGACGACAACGCTGTCTTCGCCGCTTCGAGTTCGGCCGCCAGCACCTCGACCAGCTGCCCGGCGGGCAGTTCGCGGGCCATGCGGTGTCCCTGGCCGGCCCACAGCGCCATGCCCTGCGGGTCGCCGGCCTTGGCCGCGGCCTTGCGCAGCGGGGAGGTGAGGTGGTGGATCTCGGGGTACGCGGCGGGCGCGTACGGGCCGTGCTCGCGCAGGAAGCGGTTGACCAGGCCGCGGGCCGGACGCCCGGAGAACGCCCGCGTCAGCTCCGTACGGACGAAGAGCGGGTTGGTCAGCGCCTCCTTGTGCACGGCGTGGGCGCCCGACTCGTGGGTGGCGAGGAACGCCGTGCCGAGCTGGGCCGCGGTCGCGCCCGCGGCGAGCACCGCGGCGATCTGGCTGCCGCGCATGATGCCGCCGGCCGCCACGATCGGGAGGTGCACGCTCTCGCGGACCTGGGCGACCAGGGAGAGCAGCCCGATGCCGGCACCGTCCGCCTCCGGGATGTCGCGGTGGGTGCCCTGGTGGCCGCCCGCCTCCACGCCCTGCACGAGCACCGCGTCGGCGCCCGCCCGCTGGACGGCCAGCGCCTCGTCGACCGTGGTCGCGGTGACCACGGTCCGGGTACCGCCCCGGGACAACGCCTGAAGGACCTCGGGGGCCGGGCAGCCGAAGTGGAAGGAGACCACCGGCACCGGGTTGTCGAGGAGTACGGCGAGCTTGGCTTCGTAGCCGTCGTCGCGTCCGCTGTCCGGGTCGCCGAGCTCGGTGCCGTACCAGGCGGCCTCACCGGCGAGCTGATGGGCGTACACGTCCACGGCCGCGGGGTCCGCGTACTCCGGCTGCGGCATGAAGAGGTTCACGCCGAAGGGACGGCCGGTGAGCCCGCGCAGCTGCTTGATCTCCTGGTACACGCCGTCGGCCGTCTTGTACCCGCCGGCAAGGAATCCGAGCCCGCCCGCCTCGGAGACGGCAGCGGCCAGCCGCGGCACGGATACACCGCCCGCCATGGGGGCCTGCACGATCGGATACCGGAAGAGATCGGTCAGCGCGGAGGACATGACGGCATGTTGTCACGTCCTCCGAACAAGTCCGAATCCGGCCGCTCACGGGCCTGGACGGCCGGATTGGGGTGGCGGTACCAGCCCGTCCGGCGCTTGCGGACGAGGCCGTTCAGACCGAACGGGGGTCTGGGGGCAGCGCCCCCAGACCCACGGGCTGGCGGCGCTCAGCGCCCGTTGAACGCATCCTTCAGTCGAGAAAAGAGTCCCTGCTGCCCAGGCTGAAACTGGCCCGTGGGGCGCTCCTCGCCGCGCAGGACCGCGAGCTCCCGAAGCAGCCGCTCCTGCTCAGGGTCGAGTTTCGTCGGGGTGGTGACCTCGACGTGGACGATGAGGTCACCGCGGCCGCCGCCGCGCAGATGCGTGATTCCGCGGGCATGCAGCGGGATCGACTGACCGGACTGTGTGCCCGGGCGGATGTCGACCTCCTCCAGGCCGTCGAGGGTCTCCAGCGGCACCTTCGTGCCGAGGGAGGCCGCGGTCATCGGGATCGTGACCGTGCAGTGCAGATCGTCGCCGCGACGCTGGAAGGTCGAGTGCGGCAGCTCGTGGATCTCGACGTAGAGGTCGCCGGCGGGGCCGCCGCCGGGGCCGACCTCGCCCTCGCCCGCGAGCTGGATCCGCGTGCCGTTGTCTACGCCGGCCGGGATCTTCACGGTCAGGGTCCGCCGGGAGCGCACCCGCCCGTCGCCCGCGCACTCCGGGCACGGCGTCGGCACCACCGTGCCGAAGCCCTGGCACTGGGGGCAGGGGCGGGACGTCATGACCTGGCCGAGGAAGGACCGCGTCACCTGGGACACCTCACCGCGACCGCGGCACATGTCACAGGTCTGCGCGGAGGTCCCCGGCGCTGCGCCCTCACCGCTACAGGTGGTGCACACCACGGCCGTGTCGACCTGGATGTCCTTGGTCGTACCGAAGGCGGCCTCGTCGAGGTCGATCTCCAGCCGGATCATGGCGTCCTGGCCGCGGCGCGTGCGCGACCGCGGGCCGCGCTGCGACGCCGTGCCGAAGAACGCGTCCATGATGTCCGAGAAGTTCCCGAACCCGCCGGCGCCGAAGCCGCCCGCACCCGCGCCGCCGCTCTGCGAGAGCGGGTCGCCGCCGAGGTCGTAGACCTGCTTCTTCTGCGGGTCCGACAACACCTCGTAGGCGGCGTTGATCTCCTTGAAGCGCTCCTGCGTCTTCGGATCGGGATTGACGTCCGGATGCAGCTCGCGAGCGAGCCTCCGGAACGCCTTCTTGATCTCGTCCTGGGAAGCGTCGCGGCGCACGCCGAGTACGGCGTAGTAGTCCGTGGCCACTTACGACTCCGCCAGGATCTGTCCGACGTACCGTGCCACTGCGCGTACCGCTCCCATCGTTCCCGGGTAATCCATGCGGGTCGGACCGACCACGCCAAGTTTTGCTACTGCTTCGACGCCCGAACCGTAGCCGACCGAGACCACGGACGTGGAGTTGAGGCCCTCGTGGACGTTCTCGTGACCGATCCGTACGGTCATGCCCGAATCCGTCGACTCCCCAAGCAACTTGAGGAGCACGACCTGCTCCTCAAGGGCCTCCAGCACCGGCCGGATGGTGAGGGGAAAGTCATGTCCGAAGCGGGTGAGATTGGCGGTCCCGCCGATCATCAGCCGCTCCTCGTTCTCCTCGACGAGTGCCTCCAGCAGAGTGGAGAGCACCGTCGCGACCGTACCTCGGTCCTCGGTCTCGAAGGCATCCGGCAGATCTTGCACCAGTTGCGGCACATCCGCGAAACGACGGCCCGCGACCCGGCTGTTGAGCCGCGCGCGCAGATCCGCCAGTGACGTCTCGCCGAAGGGCGCCGGGCAGTCGATCATCCGCTGCTCGACCCGGCCGGTGTCCGTGATGAGCACGAGCATCACGCGCGCGGGGGCGAGCGAGAGCAGCTCCACGTGCCGCACGGTCGAGCGGGTCAGCGAGGGGTACTGGACGACGGCGACCTGCCGGGTCAGCTGCGCGAGCAGCCGTACCGTGCGGCCCACCACGTCGTCCAGGTCGACGGCCCCGTCGAGGAAGTTCTGGATGGCGCGGCGCTCGGGCGCCGTCATCGGCTTGACGCCGGCCAGCTTGTCGACGAACAGCCGGTAGCCCTTGTCGGTGGGGATGCGCCCGGCGCTGGTGTGCGGCTGCGCGATGTACCCCTCGTCCTCCAGGGCCGCCATGTCGTTGCGGACGGTGGCCGGGGAGACGCCCAGGCGGTGCCGCTCGGTCAGCGCCTTGGAGCCGACCGGCTCCTCGGTCCCGACGTAGTCCTGGACGATGGCGCGCAGCACTTCCAGCCTGCGTTCGCTGAGCATCGCGCACACCTCCTGAAGTCGGCACCGTGGTCTTCGCTGACCTTCGTCCTGGCACTCAGCGCGTGCGAGTGCCAGCGTTCCCCGAGCCAGTGTACGGCGGGGAGGTACGGCCCCGGCAAGGGCGGCCCCAGGACACCGCGCCGGGTGTACGGACGTGTCCTGCGATGTCGTGCCGTCGTAGTGCCCCGCGGCTAGCGTCATCGTATGAAGCTGACTTGGGAAGAGCTGGGATGGGAGGAACTCGCACCCCGCGTGGGGCGGCGGCGCCTTCCGGTCTGGGACTGCACCACCGGGCTCGTGGTGGGCGAGGGCGCGGCGCTCATGATCGACGCCGGGTCGAGCCGGGCCGAGGGCGCGCGGTTGCGTGCCGCGGCGCAACGGATCCTCGGCACCCGGTGCCGTGTGACCCATCTCGCGCTCACGCATCCCCACTTCGACCATGTCTTCGGCGCGAGCGCCTTCGCCGAGGTGGAGGTGTTCGGCGCGGTGGGCGTGGACGCCGCCCTCACCTCCGCGTCGGGCCGCGAGGAGCTCCGGGCGGACGCCGTGCGCAACGGTCTCGACCCGGACGAGGCCGCCGAGGCCGCGCGGCTGCTCGCCCGCCCGGACTACTCCGTGTCCGGCGAGTGGACCCTGGACCTGGGCGGCGGCGTACAGGTCCTGCTGGCGAATGTGGGCCCCGGCCACACGCGTCACGACCTGGTGGTGCTGGTGCCGGGCGTCGACTGTCCGGAAATCGTCTTCTGCGGCGACCTGGTGGAGGAGTCCGGCGAGCCGCAGGCCGGACCGGACGCCGTTCCCGCCCGCTGGCCCGCGGCCCTGGACCGGCTGCTGGATCTGGGCGGCGAGGACGCGGTGTACGTACCGGGGCACGGGGACGCGGTGAATGCGGCGTTTGTCCGGGCCCAGCGGGACGCGCTGGCGACGCGCTTCGGCGTGTCGTAGAAGGCCGTACGGCGCCGCGGTCCGCCTTCTCCTATCGTCATCCGAATGCGCCAGTACTCTCCGGATCTCACGCCGCCGTGGAAGAAGCCCAAGCCCGTGCCCGAGGTCCCGGCGGAGCCCGGGCTGGTGGTCGAGGAGCCCGGCACCGGCTTCTGCGGCGCGGTGATCCGCTGCGAGGCGGGCACGGTGACGCTGGAGGACCGCTTCGGCAAGCACCGGGTGTTCCCGCTGGAGCCGCGCGGCTTCCTCCTGGAGGGCAGGGTGGTCACCCTCGTCCGCCCGTCCGCCGCTCCGGCACGTCCCTCCCGTACGGCCTCCGGTTCGGTCGCCGTGCCCGGTGCGCGCGCCCGCGTGGCCCGGGCCGGGCGCATCTACGTGGAGGGCCGGCACGACGCCGAGCTCGTCGAGCGGGTCTGGGGCGACGACCTGCGCATCGAGGGCGTCGTCGTCGAGTACCTGGAGGGCATCGACGACCTGCCCTCGATCGTCACCGACTTCGCGCCCGGTCCCGATGCCCGGCTCGGCGTCCTCGTCGACCATCTCGTCCCCGGTTCGAAGGAGTCCCGTATCGCGGAGGCCGTCACCAGCGAGCACGCGCTCGTCGTCGGTCACCCGTACATCGACATCTGGGAAGCGGTGAAGCCGTCCTCCGTCGGCATCCCCTCCTGGCCCCGCGTTCCCCGCGGCCAGGACTGGAAGACCGGCGTGTGCCGCGCCCTCGGCTGGCCGGAGAACACCGGCGCGGCCTGGCAGCACATCCTGTCCCGCGTCCACTCCTACAAGGATCTGGAGCCGGAGCTCCTGGGCCGCGTCGAGGAACTCATCGACTTCGTCACGGCCCCGGAGTAGGTGGGGCTGGATCCGGCCCCACCCGGCGTTTGAGGACGAGCGCGTCGGCGCGAAAGGGCCCCCGGGTACGGGACGGGCAGGGGCGGCGGGGCGGGAGAACCCCTCAGTCCACCAGGTCGCGGACCACCGCGTCCGCGAGCAACCGCCCGCGCAGGGTGAGGACGGCAAGCCCGGCCTCGTAGGGGCCGGGCTCGAGGAGCCCGTCGGACAGCGCCCGCCGGGACGCCGCCAGCCCGTCCGGGCGGAGCAGCGCCAAGGGACACCCCTCCCGAAGCCGCAGCTCCAGAAGGATCCGCTCCACCCGCCGGTCCTCCTCGGAGAGGACCTCGCGCCCTGCCCCGGGAGACCTCCCGGCAGCCAGCGTCCCGGCATACGCCCCGGGATGCTTCACGTTCCACCACCGCACCCCGCCCACATGGCTGTGGGCCCCGGGCCCGGCCCCCCACCAGTCGGCACCGCGCCAGTACAGCTCGTTGTGGAGGCAGCGCCCGGCGTCGGACGTGGCCCAGTTGGACACCTCGTACCAGTCGAAGCCCGCCGCGGAGAGCACCTCGTCGGCGATGAGATAGCGGTCCGCGTGGACGTCGTCGTCCGTCATCGGGACCTCACCGCGGCGGATGCGCCGGGCGAGCTGGGTGCCCTCCTCCACGATCAGGGCGTAGGCCGAGACGTGGTCGGGACCGGCGCCGAGCGCGGCTTCCAGCGAGGCGCGCCAGTCGTCGTCGGACTCACCCGGGGTGCCGTAGATGAGGTCCAGGTTCACGTGGTCGAAGCCGGCCGCGCGGGCCTCGGCCACACAGGCCTCGGGGCGGCCGGGGGTGTGCGTGCGGTCGAGGACCTTGAGCACGTGCTGCCGGGCGCTCTGCATGCCGAAGGAGATCCGGTTGAAGCCCCCGGCACGGAGGGTCGCCAGATACGCCGGGTCGACGGACTCCGGATTCGCCTCCGTGGTGATCTCCGCGTCGTCCGCGAGCCCGAACTCCTCCCGGACCGCGGCCAGCATCCGTACGAGATCGTCGGCCGCCAGCAGTGTGGGCGTACCGCCGCCGACGAAGACCGTGCGGACGGGGCGCGGGTCGTCGCCGAGCACCTTGCGGGCCAGGCGGACCTCGTCGATCAGGGTCGACGCGTAGTTGTCGCGGGAGGCGAGCACACCTCCGGTGCCCCGCAGCTCGGTGGCCGTGTAGGTGTTGAAGTCGCAGTAGCCGCAGCGGGTCGCGCAGTACGGCACGTGGAGGTAGAACCCGAGGGGGCGCTCGGCGGCTCCGGCCAGGGCCTGCGCGGGCAACGCGCCGTCGTCGGGGACGGGCTCACCGTCGGGGAGTGCGGAAGGCATGCCTTCCATTGTCCAGCACCGGCGCACATCCCCGTCCCGGCCTCGGGAACCCGCTCCCCCTCCGCCCTTCCCCCGCCCCCGCCCCTGCCCCTGCCCCTGCCCCTGCCCCTGCCCCTGCCCCTGCCCCTGCCACGGAACCCCCTCTCCCCTCCGCTGCACCGCTCCGGCTCGTGCCGCTGCTGTTCATTCCGCCTGGAGCACCAGCAGCGCCAGATCGTCGTCCGGCGGTTTGCCGCCGAACTCGTGCACCAGCCGCCGGATGCGCTCCGCGATCAGCTCGGCGCCCATCCCGGCGCAGCCGGCGAGGGCCGTCGCGAGGCCGTCCCCGTCGTCGAACTGGCGGGGGCCGTCGCGCCGCTCGGTGACCCCGTCGGTGACACAGAGCAGGCTGTCACCGGGATGCAGCTCGAAGTCCTCGGAGGTGTACGTCGCGTCCTCCACGACCCCGAGGAGGGTCTGCGGGCGGGCCACCTCCCGCACGCCGCCGTCGGGCCCCAGGAGCAGCGGCAACGGGTGCCCGGCGGAGGCCAGCGTGCAGCGCACTCCGCCGTCGAAGGGCACCAGCTCGCCGTAGAGCATGGACAGGAAGCGGGTCTGCGGGCCCTCGGGGTCGGCGAGGCCCGGTCCGCCGGCCGCGACCAGCGCGCGGGCTGCCGCGTCCGCCGCCTCCGTCGCGTCGTCGAGCAGCAGCTGGTTGAGGCGGTCGAGGACGTCCGCGACCTGGTAGCCCTCGCGGGCCAGCAGCCGTACCCAGGGGCGGGCGAGCCCGATGACGACGGCGGCCTCGGGTCCCTTGCCCTGAACGTCGCCGACCGCGAAGCACCAGCGCCCGTCGCCCGCCGGGAACAGGTCGTAGAAGTCGCCGCTGGGTCCGCCCTTGTCGCACGGCTCGTACACGAGCGCGCTGCGCACCTTGGGGATCTCGGCGACGGCTCCGGGCAGCAGGCCGCGCTGGAGGACCCGGCTGATGGTGGCCTGGCGCGCGTACTGGCGGGCCGCGCCGATGGCGAGGGCCACCCGCCGGCTGAGGTCCTCGACGAGCCCGCTGACCTCGTCCGAGAAGGCGGGCAGTCCGGCCCGTCCGATGACCAGGGTGCCCAGCGGCCGCCCGCCGGCGATCAGCCGGTACGCGAGGGCCGCCCCGCTCGCCGCGTGCGCGCCCAGTGCCTCCCCGGGCCAGGGCACGGGTACGGCCCGGGAGCGCACCGAGTCGGACAGCCGCGGCGGGTCCTTCTCCAGGGCTCGGCGCAGCTCCTCGATGCGGTTCTCGCTGCCGTGCCAGACGCGGGCGAGGCGTGGTCCCGCGCCGCTGCCCGCCCGCTCGGACCCGCGCCAGCCGGTGATCTCGTCCTCCAGCCAGACCGCACACCAGTCGGCGATCCGGGGGACGAGGAGCTGACCGGCGAGCGCGGCGACCAGGTCCTCGTCGAGCTGTCCGGCGAGCAGGTCGGAGGCCTCGGCGAGGAAGGAGAGGGCACCGCGGCCCACCCAGTCGTGATCCTGCGGGAGGCTCCGCCGCGGTTCGGGGGCGAACAGGTCGGCGACCGTGGCGCCGTGCTCGAGGACGGGCTCACCGGTGTACGTCTCGGTCGTCGGCTCGGCGGCCGCGGCCCCGCCGACGGGCAGCCGCGCCCATACGGTCTTGACGCCGGGGCGGTACGTGACGCCCCACTCGGCGGAGAGCGCGGAGACGAGTCGCAGTCCGCGCCCGTACTCCGGGGTGCCGTAAGGGTGTTCGGTGCCGCCCTCGCGCACGGCACGGGAGGGGTGGTGGTCGGAGACCTCCACGACGAGACCGGCCGGCGGGTCCGCGCCGGCGGACGGATCCGCCGCGGGACCGGTGGGGGCGATCACGCCGGGACCGGTGGAGGCGGTCACTCCAGGGCCGGTCGATGCGGTCGCTCCGGCGCCGTTCGGCACGTCCGCCCCGAGGCGCGCCGGCTCCCCACCGTCCGCGGTGGCGCTCATGGAGCCGTCCCCGTTGAGGCTGATGGAGCCGTCCCCGGCGAGGCTCATGGGACCGTCCCCGGCGGCGACCGCCGGTTCCGCTCCGGAGTGGTCCGCGCCGGCGTGGTCCATACGGCACAGCAGCTCGATGTCCGTGCCGGCGTGCACGACGGCGTTGGTGACCAGCTCGCTGACGATCACCTCGGCGTCGTCGGCGAGCCGGTCGCTGAGGAACGCGGCGCCGGGCAGCTCGCGGTCGGTCCAGTCCGCGAGCGCGGCACGCACGAATCGGCGGGCGGCGCCGGGTGCCAGAGAGCTGCCGGGCAGCCTCGTCCGGGCCACCGGTCGCCGCCCCGCACCCTGGCGGGTGGGCGCACCGCAAGCACGCGACACGGTCTCCCGTTGCGTCGGTATGGCCCCCACTTGCCACTCCCTGAGCAGTTCGGACGAATAGGCCTCGGTCAGTCCGGACAGGGTGACAGACTGGCCGCGCCCATAAGCGCCGAGTTACCGAAGTGGGCCGCCATGAGTGAGAACAGTGCTACGCATGTGCTCGAAGACGGACAGATTCGAGCATCGGATCTGCGTCCGCTGCTCGCCGCGATGACCGCCGCGCGGGACGGAAACTTCACCAGGCTGCCCGAGACATCCGACGGATTGGTGGCCGAGCTGGGCACGGTCTTCAACCAGATCATGGACCGCAATCTGCACTTCACCTCGGAAGTGCAGCGGGTCCGGCGGGAGTTGGTCCGGTACGGCCGGCTGGACGAGCGACTTTCGGCCAGTCCGGGCCAGGGGCACTGGACCTCTCGCGTCAATGACGTCAACCAACTGCTCGACGCCCTGGTGGCACCGGCGGCGAACGCGACGCGCGTGCTGGACGCGGTGGCCGGCGGCGACCTCACCCAGCGGGTCGACCTGCACGACGGCAACCGTCAACTCCGGGGTGACTTACGCCGGTTGGGCAGAGCCGTGAACAAGATGGTCGACCAGCTGTCGCTGTTCACCGGTGAGGTGACCCGGGTCGCGCGCGAGGTGGGCACGGAGGGGCGGCTCGGCGGGCGCGCCAAGGTGACCGGCCTGTCGGGCAGTTGGCGGGACGTGACGGAGGCGGTCAACACGATGGCCTCCCGGCTGACGGCGCAGGTGCGGGACATCGCCCTGGTGACCACGGCGGTGGCGCGCGGCGACCTGACCCGCACGGTGACCGTCGAGGCGACCGGTGAGCTGCTCGAACTGAAGCTCACCGTGAACACGATGGTCGACCAGCTCTCCGCCTTCGCCGACGAGGTCACCCGCGTCGCGCGCGAGGTGGGCACGGAGGGGCAGTTGGGCGGCCGGGCCCAGGTGCGGGGTGTCTCCGGGGTCTGGAAGGACCTCACCGACAACGTCAACTTCATGGCCTCGAACCTGACCTCACAGGTCCGCAACATCGCGCAGGTGACCACCGCCGTGGCCAACGGCGATCTGAGCCAGAAGATCACGGTCGACGCGAAGGGCGAGATCCTCGAACTGAAGTCGACCATCAACACCATGGTCGACCAGCTCTCCGCCTTCGCCGACGAGGTCACCCGCGTCGCCCGCGAGGTCGGCACCGAGGGCAACCTCGGCGGCCGGGCCCAGGTGCGGGGCGTGTCGGGCGTCTGGAAGGACCTCACCGACAACGTCAACTTCATGGCGGACAACCTGACTTCACAGGTGCGGAACATCGCCCTGGTGTCCACGGCCGTGGCCCAGGGCGACCTCGGCAAGAAGATCACCGTCGAGGCGAAGGGCGAGATCCTGGAGCTCAAGTCGACCATCAACACCATGGTCGACCAGCTCTCCGCCTTCGCCGACGAGGTCACCCGCGTCGCCCGCGAGGTCGGCACGGAAGGAAACCTCGGCGGCCAGGCCCAGGTGCGGGGCGTGTCGGGCGTCTGGAAGGACCTCACCGACAACGTCAACTTCATGGCCCTGAACCTGACTTCGCAGGTGCGCAACATCGCGCAGGTGACGACGGCCGTGGCCAACGGCGACCTCTCCAAGAAGATCACCGTCGACGCCCGTGGCGAGATCCTGGAGCTGAAGGACACCGTCAACACGATGGTGGAGCAGCTGCGCGCCTTCGCCGACGAGGTCACCCGGGTGGCCCGCGAGGTCGGCACCGACGGCCGGCTCGGCGGCCGGGCGCAGGTGCTCGGCGTCTCCGGCGTCTGGCGCGACCTCACCGACAACGTGAACTACATGGCCGACAACCTGACCTCCCAGGTGCGCAACATCGCCCAGGTCGCCACCGCCGTGGCCCAGGGCGACCTCTCCAAGAAGATCGACGTGGACGCGCGCGGCGAGATCCTGGAGCTCAAGACCACCATCAACACCATGGTGGACACCCTGTCGTCCTTCTCCTCGGAGGTCACCCGGGTGGCCCGCGAGGTGGGATCCGAGGGCCAACTCGGCGGCCAGGCACGGGTGGAGGGCGTGTACGGCACGTGGAAGCGCCTGACGACGAACGTGAACGAGCTGGCCTCCAACCTCACCACCCAGGTCCGCGCCATCGCCGAGGTGGCGTCCGCGGTGGCCCAGGGCGACATGTCCCGCGCCATCACGGTGGAGACCAAGGGCGAGGTCGCCGAGCTGAAGGACAACATCAACCTGATGGTGGCCAACCTCCGCGAGACGACCCGCGCGAAGGACTGGCTGGAGTCGAACCTCGCGCGGCTGGCCGCGCTGATGCAGGGCCACCGCGACCTGATGGAGGTCGCCGACCTGATCCTGCGCGAGCTGACGCCGCTGGTGAACGCGCAGTACGGCGCCTTCTTCCTGGCCGACCCGGAGGAGGACGAGGCGTCGCTCCGTACGGCCGTACCGGCCAAGGGACTTGCCTTCATCGCGGGGTACGGATCGGCGCAGGGCGCCACGGTGGACACGGGCGGTATGCCGGTCCACGGGCTGGTGCGGCAGGCGGCCCGCGAGAAGAAGCGGATCCTGGTCGAGGAGGCGCCGCCGGACTACATCAAGATCAACAGCGGTCTCGGGGAGGCCGCGCCCGCCAGTGTCGTCATCATCCCGATCCTCTTCGAGGACAAGCTGCTCGGGGTCATCGAGCTCGCCTCGTTCTCCCGCTTCTCCGACGTCCACCTGGCCTTCTTCGACCAGTTCGTGAACACCATCGGCGTCGCGATCAACACCATCATCGCCAACTCCCGTACCGAGTCCCTCCTCGGCGAGTCGCAGCGGCTGGCCATCCAGCTCCAGGACCGCTCCGACGAACTCCAGTCCCAGCAGGCCGAGTTGCAGCGCTCGAACGCGGAACTGGAGGAGAAGGCGGCCCTGCTGGCGACCAGCTCCCAATACAAGTCCGAGTTCCTGGCGAACATGTCGCACGAACTGCGGACCCCGCTGAACTCCCTGCTCATCCTGGCCCGGCTGCTCTCCGACAACCCGGACGGCCGTCTCTCCGACCAGGAGGTGCAGTTCGCGACCACCATCCACCGCTCGGGCTCCGACCTCCTCCAGCTGATCAACGACATCCTCGACCTCTCGAAGATCGAGGCCGGCCGGATGGACGTACGTCCGAAGAGGCTGCCGCTGATCAAGCTGCTCGACTACGTCCACGCGACCTTCCGTCCGCTCACCATCGACCGGGGGCTCGCCTTCGAGGTGGCGGTCGGCGAGGACGTACCGCGGGAGATGTACTCGGACGAGCAGCGGCTCCAGCAGATCCTGCGCAACCTGCTCTCCAACGCGATCAAGTTCACCGCGAACGGCCGGGTCGAGCTGCGCGTCAACCGTCTCAAGGACCCGGAGCACCGCTTCACCCGGGAGAACAGCGACGACGTCGTCGCCTTCAAGGTCTCCGACACCGGCATCGGCATCGCCCCGGAGAAACTCCCGGTGATCTTCGAGGCGTTCCAGCAGGCCGACGGCACCACCAACCGCAAGTACGGCGGCACGGGACTCGGCCTGTCCATCAGCCGGGAGATCGCCGGGCTGCTCGGCGGCCGCATCGTCGCCGAGAGCTCCCCCGGCAAGGGCTCCACCTTCACCCTGTACGTCCCGGTCGTCAGCCCGGGCCACCCGGCGACCGGGCCCGTGGCCGAGGACCGTTCGCTGCCCGTGCCCGAGCAGCTGTCCACCGATCCCTACACCGCCCACGACACGGACGACTCCTGGCCCACGCCCACCAAGCTGGAGGCCTGGAAGTCGGGACGGGCGGGCCAGGTGCTGCCGGGCCGGCGGGTGCTGATCGTGGACGACGACATCCGCAACGTATTCGCGCTCACCCACGTACTGGGCCGGGTCGGCATGCCCGTCCTGTACGCGGAGAACGGCCGCGAGGGCATCGAGACCCTGGAGCGCAACCCCGACGTCGAACTCGTCCTGATGGACATCATGATGCCGGAGATGGACGGCTACGAAACGATCTCCGCCATCCGTCGCACCCCCCGCTGGACAGGTCTGCCCATCGTCGCGCTCACCGCGAAGGCGATGCCGGGCGACCGCGAGAAGTCCATCGCACGCGGTGCCAACGACTACGTACCCAAGCCGGTGGACGTCGATCAGCTGCTGACCGTCGTCTGCGCGCTCCTGGACCCGGTGAGCCCGGACAGCGGCGGTGAGCAGGGCGTCTCCGCCGAGTCCGGCATCCCGCGACCGGGCGTCACCGAGGAGCCCGCCGTCCCGCCGCTGACCGAGTAGAGGCAAACGTCACCATGAGCGCTGAAGCAACGAGCGACGAGCGCGCCGGCATCCTCCTTGTCGACGACATGGAGGACAACCTGGTCGCCCTGGAGGCCGTCCTGGGGTCCCTCAACGAACCGCTGGTGCGCGCGCGTTCGGGCGAGGAGGCGATGAAGGCCCTGCTGCGGCAGCGGTTCGCCGTCGTGCTGCTCGACATCCGGATGCCGGGCATGGACGGCTTCGAGACCGCCGCGAACATCAAGCGGCTCGACCAGACCAAGGACGTCCCGATCATCTTCCTGACCGGCACGGACGCCGACGCGGGCTACGCGTTCCGCGGGTACGCGACTGGGGCCGCCGACTATCTGACGAAACCCTTCGACCCCTGGGTGCTGCGCGCCAAGGTGACCGTCTTCCTGGATCTGCACCGCAAGAACCAGCAGTTGGAGCGAGTGCTCGCCCGCGAGCAGGAGCAGTTCGACGACCTGGCCGCGCACCTCAGGACGATCGAGACCCAGCTGGCGGCCACCAGCCCTCAGGACGTCCTCGAACTGCGCCACCAGGTACGGCAGATGGAGGAGCTGCTCCAGGAGATGCGGCGGGGGCGGGGCCTGTAGAGCTCTGCCGCGAGCCCTGCTGTGCACCGCCCCCTACACCGGCCGGGGTGCCCCGGCCGGCTCGCGCTGTCGGGTCACCCCTCGCGCGTCCCCGCGTACATCTCGTCGATCAGGTGGCGGTACTCGCGCTCGACCACCGGGCGCTTCAGCTTCAGGCTGGGCGTGATCTCGCCGTGCTCGACGTCGAGGTCGCGCGGCAGCAGCCGGAACTTCTTGATGGTCTGCCAGCGCTGGAGGCCCTGGTTGAGCTCCTTGACGTAGCCCTCGACGAGGGCGACCGTGGCCGGTGCCGCGACGACGTCGGCGTACGACTTGCCCCCAAGGCCGTTGCCCTTCGCCCAGTCCAGGATGGACGGTTCGTCGAGGGCGATCAGGGCGGTGCAGAAGTTCCGGTCGGCGCCGTGCACGAGGATGTTGGAGACGTACGGGCACACGGCCTTGAACTGGCCCTCGACCTCGGCGGGCGCGATGTACTTGCCGCCGGACGTCTTGATCAGGTCCTTCTTGCGGTCCGTGATCCGCAGATAGCCGTCGGGCGACAGCTCGCCGATGTCACCGGTGTGGAACCAGCCGTCGGCCTCCAGCACCTCGGCGGTCTTCTGGGGCAGCCCGTGGTAGCCCTCCATGACACCGGGGCCGCGCAGCAGGATCTCGCCGTCGTCCGCGATACGCACCTCGCAGCCGGGCAGCGGCTTGCCGACCGTGCCGGTGCGGTACGCCTCGCCGGGGTTCACGAAGGAGGCCGCGGAGGTCTCCGTCAGGCCGTACCCCTCCAGGATGTGGATGCCGGCTCCCGCGAAGAAGTAGCCGATCTCGGGGGCGAGCGCCGCGCTGCCGGAGACGCAGGCGCGCAGGTTGCCGCCGAAGGCCTCGCGGATCTTGGCGAAGACGAGCGCGTCCGCGACCTTGTGCTTGGCGCCGAGCCCGAAGGGCACTGACGCGCTGCCGGTGCGGCGGAAGTTGTCCTGGCTGACCTTCGCGTACTCGCGCGCGACCTCGGCCGCCCACTGGAAGATCTTGTACTTGGCGCCGCCGCCGGCCCGCGCCTTGGCCGCGACTCCGTTGTAGACCTTCTCGAAGATGCGCGGCACGGCGGCCATGTACGTCGGCTGCACCACCGGCAGATTCTCGATGATCTTGTCCACCCGGCCGTCGACGGCGGTGACGTGCCCGACCTCGATCTGGCCGGAGGTGAGCACCTTGCCGAAGACGTGCGCGAGCGGCAGCCAGAGGTACTGGACGTCGTCGCCGCTGACCAGACCGGTCGCGGCGATGGCCTTCGCCATGTACGACCAGTTGTCGTGCGGGAGGCGGACGCCCTTGGGGCGGCCGGTGGTGCCGGAGGTGTAGATGAGCGTGGCGAGCTGGTCGGCGGTGATCGCGCCGACCTTCTCCTTGATCAGGTGGGGGTTCTTCTCCAGGTACGCGGCGCCGCGGGTCTCCAGCTCGGCCAGCGAGAGCACCCAGTCGCCCTCGCCCTCCACGGACTCGACTCCCGTGGCGTCGATGACCACGACATGGCTCAGCTCGGGCAGCTCGGCCCGCTTCTCGCGCGCCTTGGCGAGCTGGGCCGCATCCTCCGCGATCAGGATCCGGCTCTCCGAGTCGGAGAGGATGAACGCGGATTCCTCGGCGTTCGTCTGCGGATACACGGTCGTCGTGGCCGCGCCCGCGCACAGGATGCCCAGGTCGGCCAGGATCCACTCGACCCGGGTGGCGGAGGCGAGGGCGACGCGCTCCTCCGGCTGCACGCCCAGCTCGATCAGGCCGGCCGCGATGGAGAAGACCCGCTCGGCCGCCTGCGCCCAGCTCAGCGACTTCCACTGGTCGGGGCCCTCACCGGCGGCCGGTGGTACGGGGTAGCGGTAGGCCTCGGCGTCCGGCGTGGCCGCCACGCGCTCCAGGAAGAGGGCCGCCACGGACGGCGGACGGTTATCGATCAGGGTCTGTGTGTCGCTCACGACATCCTCCGGGGCCCGCGACAGTGCGTGCGACTGGCTCGATCGACTGCTGTGCGGCTGGCTGGTTGCGGCTGTGTTTTCGTCACTCAGGGGACCTTGTTTAACTCGCGAGTAACTAGTCGAGCAGAGATCAGAGTAAGGCCCGACCGGCCGGTACGTAAGAGGCGGCGGCCTGTCACTTCCTACAGAGCGCAACCGTACGCATGCGCAGGGGCCCGCCTCGCGCGAGCGGGACGGGCCCCTGTCGCCCAGGTGATTTCCGGGCGTTGTCCGTGTATCGGACAGCTATCTTTCGGTCCGAGCCGTTACTTCTTGCCCTTGGCCGAGCCACCGCTGTCGTCACTGGACAGGACGGCGATGAAGGCCTCTTGCGGAACCTCCACAGAGCCCACCATCTTCATCCGCTTCTTGCCTTCCTTCTGCTTCTCCAGCAGCTTCCGCTTCCGCGAGATGTCACCGCCGTAGCACTTGGCGAGGACGTCCTTGCGGATGGCGCGGATGGTCTCGCGGGCGATGACCCGGGAGCCGATGGCCGCCTGGATGGGCACCTCGAAGGCCTGCCGCGGAATGAGCTCCCGCAGCTTGGCGACCAGCCGCACGCCGTACGCGTACGCCGCGTCCTTGTGCGTGATCGCCGAGAAGGCGTCCACCTTGTCGCCGTGCAGCAGGATGTCGACCTTGACCAGGCTGGAGGCCACCTCACCGGTGGGCTCGTAGTCCAGCGAGGCATAGCCCCTGGTCTTGGACTTCAGCTGGTCGAAGAAGTCGAAGACGATCTCCGCGAGCGGCAGCGTGTAGCGGATCTCGACCCGGTCCTCGGACAGATAGTCCATGCCGAGCAGGGTGCCGCGGCGGGTCTGGCACAGCTCCATGATCGAGCCGATGAACTCCGACGGCGCGAGGATCGTCGCGCGGACGACGGGCTCGAACACCTCGCTGAGCTTCCCCTCGGGGAACTCGCTCGGGTTGGTGACCGTGTGCTCGGCGCCGTCCTCCATCAGGACCCGGTACACCACGTTGGGAGCGGTGGCGATGAGGTCGAGTCCGAACTCGCGCTCCAGCCGCTCACGGATGACGTCCAGGTGCAGCAGCCCCAGGAAGCCGACGCGGAAGCCGAAGCCCAGCGCGGCCGAGGTCTCCGGCTCGTAGACGAGCGCGGCGTCGTTGAGCTGGAGCTTGTCCAGCGCGTCACGCAGCTCGGGGTAGTCGGACCCGTCCAGCGGATACAGGCCCGAGAAGACCATGGGCTTGGGGTCCTTGTACCCGCCGAGCGCCTCGGTCGCGCCCTTGTTCAGCGTGGTGATCGTGTCGCCGACCTTGGACTGCCGGACGTCCTTCACGCCGGTGATGATGTAGCCCACCTCGCCGACGCCCAGGCCGTCGGCCGGCGTCATCTCGGGGGACGAGACGCCGATCTCCAGCAGTTCATGGGTCGCGTTGGTGGACATCATCCGGATCCGCTCACGCTTGTTGAGCTGACCGTCGATGACTCGGACGTACGTCACGACACCGCGATAGGAGTCGTAGACCGAGTCGAAGATCATCGCGCGGGCGGGGGCGTCGGCGACACCCACCGGGGCCGGGACCTCCCTGACGACCCTGTCGAGCAGCGCCTCGACCCCGACACCGGTCTTGGCGGAGACCTTCAGCACGTCCTCGGGGTCGCAGCCGATGAGGTTGGCCAGCTCCTCGGAGAACTTCTCCGGCTGGGCGGCCGGCAGGTCGATCTTGTTCAGTACGGGGATGATCTTGAGGTCGTTCTCCATCGCCAGGTAGAGATTGGCGAGGGTCTGGGCCTCGATGCCCTGAGCGGCGTCCACGAGAAGGACCGTGCCCTCACAGGCCGCGAGGGACCGCGACACCTCATACGTGAAGTCGACGTGCCCAGGGGTGTCGATCATGTTGAGGATGTGGGTGTTGCCCGGGTCCTCGGTGGGCGCCCAGGGCAGCCGGACCGCCTGGGACTTGATCGTGATGCCACGCTCGCGCTCGATGTCCATACGGTCGAGGTACTGAGCACGCATCTGACGCTGGTCCACCACCCCGGTCAGCTGGAGCATGCGGTCGGCGAGCGTGGACTTGCCGTGGTCGATGTGCGCGATGATGCAGAAATTGCGGAGCAGCGCCGGGGCGGTACGGCTCGGCTCGGGCACATGGTTAGGGGTCGCGGGCACGCAGGGTCCTGTCTCTTGAGGCGCCTGTCGCCTCGGGTCGGATCGATACGTAGGCTCCATCGTCCCACGGGCGGGGCACTGCGACCGGTTTGGGCTTCGGCGGCGGGGGCCGGGGGGTGGACGAGCGGTCTTGGGCGGGGGCGCGGGGGCCGGGGCGGGCTTGGGGGGCATGGGCTTGGGGGGCGGCTTCGGGGGGGGGATCGGTGCGGGGGCGGGAGTTGCTGCGGGCTGCGGGGCGCGGGCTGTGGGGCGGAGGCCGGCGTGGGGACCTGCGTGCGGCTGCGGGGACGGAGGCTGGTGCGGGGGCCCGCGTGCCGCGGGGCGGTGGGCGGGCACCCGCGTGCGGCGGGGCGGTGGGCGGTGGCGGGGCACGGGCCTTCGGGAGGCTGGTTCGAGGGGGTCGGCAGGGGGCGGGGACCGGATTGGGCCGGTCGGACGTCGACTGGTAGCCTGGGTGGCTGTGTCTCATGCCCTCTCTGCAGGAGGCACACGGCTTCCCCGGGTCACCGGAGGAGCGTCGGCTCCGCCGGGAGACCAGCGGGGCATCGGCCTCACCGGGTGACCGGAGGGGCAACGACTTCGTCGGTTCACCGGCGGGTCACTCGAAGATCAATCACCGGCGCGTGCGGCTTGCCCTCGCGTGCCTGAACCTGAAAAGGCTCATTCGTGGCGAACATCAAGTCCCAGATCAAGCGGATCAAGACCAACGAGAAGGCTCGGCTGCGCAACAAGGCCGTGAAGTCCTCTCTCAAGACTGCGATCCGCAAGGCCCGCGAGGCCGCTGCCGCGGGTGACGTCGAGAAGGCCACCGAGTACACGCGCGACGCTTCGCGCAAGCTCGACAAGGCTGTCTCGAAGGGCGTCATCCACAAGAACCAGGCCGCCAACAAGAAGTCGGCGCTTGCTTCGAAGGTCGCCGGCCTCAAGGGCTGAGTCGGCTGAGCCCCTTCGGGCTCACGCCCTGACTTGACCGTCGGACGGGATCAAGCGGTCCCTCTCACCCGCTCCCGACCGACACCCCCGGATCCGTGCACGACCTGCGTTCGCCACGCGGGCACGGACCCACCCTTTTCATCCGAAGCCCCGCCTCCCTCCTTCCCCAGGAGGGGGACGGGGCTTTTGGCGTGCGGTGCGTTGTTCGTGAGGGGGGTGTTCGTGAGGCGCGTTTGATCATGCGTGGGTTGTTCGTTCGCGAGGCGGGTGCTCGTGAGGCGGGCTGTCCGTGAGGCGGGTATTCGTGAGGCGGGTATTCGTGCGGCGGGTATTCGTGCGGCGGGTTGTCCTCGGGTGCGGGTGGGTTGGGGCTGGTCGCGCAGTTCCTCGCGCCCCTGAGGTCTCGCAGCCGGGCCGCAACTTCAGCCCGTCCGGCGTTCGAGGACGAGCGCGTCAGCGCGATACGGGGTCTGGGGCGGAACCCCAGGGACACGATGGGGTACCCCCGCTCGAGCGAAGCCGAGAGCAGGGGAGGGCGAGGGCGGCGGGGGCGAAGAACTGTCAGCCGGCACCAGGGCGAAAACCCTAGCCCCGTCCGGACCTCGCGGCCCGAGCGATCGCGACGACCGCCTTCTCCAGGGCGTACTCGGGATCATCTCCACCGCCCTTGACGCCGGCATCGGCATCGGCAACGGCCCGCAGAGCGACAGCGACCCCGTCCGGAGTCCACCCCCGCATCTGCTGCCGGACCCGGTCGATCTTCCAGGGAGGCATCCCCAGTTCACGTGCGAGATCGGCGGGCCGCCCCCCACGCGCGGAGGACAACTTGCCAATGGCCCGCACACCCTGCGCCAGCGCACTCGTGATCAACACCGGCGCCACCCCGGTCGACAGGGACCACCGCAACGCCTCCAACGCCTCCGCGGCCCGACCCTCCACCGCCCGGTCGGCCACGGTGAAGCTCGACGCCTCGGCCCGCCCGGTGTAGTACCGCCCGACCACGGCCTCGTCGATCGTCCCCTCGACATCCGCCGTCAGCTGGGACACCGCGGACGCCAGCTCCCGCAGATCGCTCCCGATCGAGTCCACGAGCGCCTGGCACGCCTCGGGGGTGGCCGACCTCCCCAGCGTCCGGAACTCACCCCGCACAAACGCCAGTCGGTCCGCCGGCTTCGTCATCTTGGGGCACGCCACCTCCCGCGCCCCCACCTTGCGCGCGGCATCGAGCAGCCCCTTGCCCTTGGCCCCACCCGCGTGCAACAGCACCAGGGTGATCTCCTCGGCAGGCGCCCCGAAGTAGTCCTTCACATCCTTGATCGTGTCCGCCGACAGGTCCTGCGCGTCACGTACGACCACCACCTTGCGCTCGGCGAAGAGCGACGGGCTCGTCAGCTCGGCCAGCGTGCCCGGCTGCAACTTGTCCGGAGTCAGGTCCCGTACATCCGTGTCGGCGTCGGCGGCCCGGGCAGCGGTCACCACCTCCCGCACGGCACGGTCGAGCAGCAGATCCTCCTGGCCCACGGCAATCGTCACGGGGGCGAGCGGGTCGTCTTGTGCACTCTTCCTGGCCATCGCGCCAAGCATCCCACGCGTCACTGACAGCCCGGCTCCCAGCGGCAGATTCGGCCGGAGACGGGGGCGCACCGGGTACCGCGTACAGGGCGCCGGGTACGGGGCACCACGTACCGGGGCGCCGGGGTACGGGGCACCCCGGGCCGGTGTACGCCTGCGCGAGACTCCCGGACCGGGACGCGGGTCCGCCAGTGCCCGAAACGGGGTCGGTTCTCGGGACGGGGCACCGGCGCCCGAAACGGGGTCGGCTCCAGGACGGGCGCCGGTGCCCCCGGCAGGGTCGGCTCCCAGGCCAGGGCAGCGGTACCCGAAACGAGGTCGGCCCTCAGGACACGACACCGGCGCCCGAAACGAAACCGTCCCCCAGGACAGGGCACCGGCGCCCGAAACGAAACCGTCCCCCAGGACAGGGCACCGGCGCCCGAAGCGAAACCGTCTCCCCGGACAGGGCACCGGCGCCCCAGACGGCGCCGGCCCCACAGCTCCCCGGGCCCGCCCACAGCTCTCCGCACCCCCTACGGCTCCTCGCGCCAGCCGTCCCACTCGCCCGCGAACTCGTCCAGTTCCCTGGGGTCGAGCCGCTTCTCGGTGTCCAGCAGTACGACCAGCCACTGCGCGTCCTCGGCATCGTCCTCGCCGGCCAGCGCATCCCGTACGAGCCGCGGTTCCTCGGCCAGTCCGAACCGCTCCCCGAGCGCCTCCACCGCCTCCTCGGCTGCAGAGCGGTCGGGCAGTACCAGCACATGTCTCACATCACTCACGGAGACATTTTCCGCTACGCCCGGCACGGCCGACGACAGGGTGGCCCCGCCCGCCAAGACTCCCCGCACCCCGCACCCAGCACCCAGCACCCAGCACCCAAGGGACGCTCACAGATGACCGCCGTCACCACCGCCTCAAGCTCCCCGCACCACCGGAACCCGGTCCAATACGACCCCGAACCGCTCCCGATACGCCCCCAGCACCTCCTCGTCCGTGCCCAGCTCCGACACATTCTTCGCCCCGTCGGGCGAAGTCACCGTGAGGCTGCGGCCGCTCAGCGTGATCCTCCCGCCGTCCTCTGTGACCCGCGAACACACCAGCGACTGCGTGAAGTGCGACGTCGGAGACGTGCTGTGCCACCAGGCACCCGCGGCGAAGTCCCCGAGCAGTCGCCCCCGCGCCTCCAGCCGGTACTCGGGCTTCCCGTTCCGCAGCACATCGAGGTCCCCGTACTCCGAGAAGCCGCTCCCGCTCGGATCACCCGCCTCGATCACCCGGAACGTGCCCCCCGGGTCCACCTGCTCACCCCTCTCCCCGAAGGCCAACGGCCAGTGACTGTGCGCCCCGAACCCGACGTCGGCCAGCCAGTCACCGCCGTCCACCGTCCGCACCCGCAGGGCGAGATGGTCGTACGGAATCCCGAGCCGCCCCTCCTCCCCGTACACCCGGGCTGCCAGCAGCGTCACACCGAAGCCCAGGGCTACCAGCAACGCACCGAACGCCCCGTTCAGTTCGTAGCAGAAGCCGCCCCTGCGGGCGCCCACCACCTTGTCCAGCAGCCGCTTCTCCTCCAGCATGACCTCGTCCCCGAGGTGAATCGACAGATTCTCGAACGGCACGGTCCGCAGATGTTGGAGATGAAGCTCACGCAGGACATCGGTGGTGGGCCACGCGGGGTGCTCGACCCCGATACGACGGAGGTAGGCGTCAACCTGTGCGGAGTTCATCCCCCCAGTCTCCCGCCCGCCGACTGCTCTGGTCTTCACCGCCCGCAACGCGAGTCCCATCCCCAGCCACACGCGCTACCTGCCCACCCCCGCCACCCCCGCCTCAGTTCGCCGCCACCCGAAGACCTCCCCCCGCACCGGCGACCGCGATCGCCCCGTCCTCGTCCGTGCGCATCACCACGGCTCCCCCGGCCTTCAGCGCCGCAACCGTGCTCGGAGCCGGGTGACCGTACGGGTTGTCCTCGCCGCAGGAAATCAGCGCGAGCCGTGGAGCCACCCGGCGTATGAGTTCCGGATCCTGGTACGCCGATCCGTGGTGAGCGACCTTGAGTACGTCCACCGTGCCCAGCTCCGCCGCGGCAGGTGATCTCAACAGCGCCTGTTGGGCGGGCGGTTCCAGGTCGCCGAGCAGGAGCAGGGACAGCCCGGCCGACCGTACGAGCAGGGCGACGCTGGCGTCGTTCGGACCGTCCGGCGTCGGCACCGGGCCCGGCGCCGGCCACAGCACCCGCCAGTCGAGGGTTCCCGTGCGCCGCCGCTCCCCCGCCTGGGCCCGGGTCACCGGAATGTTCCGCGCGGCGGCCTGGGCCCGCACGAACTCCGCCTGCTCCGGCGGTTCCTCCAGGCCCGTCGTCTCAATCGCGCCCACCGAACGCCCACGCAGTACACCCGGCAGTCCCGCCACATGGTCGGCGTGGAAGTGCGTCAGCACGACGAGCGGAATCCGGGTGATACCGAGCGCGCTCAGGCACCGGTCCACCAGCACCGGGTCGGGCCCCGCGTCCACCACCACCCCCGTACCGTCACCTGCAGCGAGCACAGTCGCGTCGCCCTGTCCGACGTCGCACATCGCGAACCGCCAACCGGGCGGTGGCCAGCCCGTGATCACCCTGGCCAACGGGGGAGGCTGCACCACGACCAACAGAAACACCACGACACACGTGCCGCACAACCACGGGTACCTCACCACCCGTCGGCCCACGAGCACGACGACCGCCGTCACCAGGGCCAGCAACAAGGCACCCGTCCAGCTGCCCGGCCAGTCCACTCCCCCGCCGGGCAGCGCCGCGCCGGTACGGGCGATGTCCGCGATCCAGCCGACCGGCCAACTCGCGCACCATGCCAGGGCTTTGGCGACCGGCATCGCCAACGGCGCCGCCGCCAGGGCGGCGAAGCCCAGCACCGTGGCCGGCGCGACAGCGAACTCCGCGAGCAGATTGCACGGCACCGCGACCAGGCTCACCCGGGCCGACAGTACGGCGACGACCGGTGCGCACAGGGCCTGCGCGGCGGCCGCGGCCGCGAGTGCCTCGGCCATCCGCGGCGGGACCCCGTGCCGCCGGAGCGCGGCGCTCCACCGTGGCGCAACGGTGAGCAGGGCCCCGGTCGCCAGCACGGAGAGAAGGAAGCCGTAACTCCGCGCCAGCCAGGGGTCGTAGAGCACCAGCACCAGGACTGCGGTGGCCAGCGCGGGAATCAGGGATCGGCGACGGCCCGTCGCGATGGCGAGCAGCACGATCGCCCCGCAGGCCGCGGCCCGCAGGACACTCGGGTCCGGTCGGCACACGATCACGAAGCCGAGCGTCAGCACACCGCCGAGCAGCGCGGTCGCCCGCAACGAGATGCCGAGCCGGGCCGCGAGACCGCGCCGCTCGGCGCGCTGGGACAGTCCGGGTGGTCCGATGAACAGGACGAGCAGAATCGCGAGGTTGCCTCCGCTGACCGCGAGCAGATGCGCGAGGTCGGTCTCCTTGAACGCGGCGTCCAGCTCGGGCGTCACTCGCGAGGTGTCCCCCACCACCAGTCCTGGAAGCAGCGCCCGCGCGTCCGGGGCCAGCCCCTCCGTCGCCTCCCGCAAACCCCCACGCAGTCGCCCCGCGAACCGCTGCGCCCCCGACGGCTCGCCCACCACCTCGGGCGGCGCACCGCCCCTGACCCGCAGGACGCCCGCGACCCGGTCCCCGCCGGTCAGCGCGGGGACGAGCTGCGCGGACACCCGCACGCGTGTGGAAGGCAGCAGCTCCAGCCACGGCGAACGCCCCGGCCCGCTCAGCTCCTTGAGCGCACTCGCGTCGACGATCACGAGCACCGGCGTACGGGTCGCCACAACCGTCCCGTCCGACTTCCTCAGCCGTCGCACCTCCGCGTCCATCAGCACGGCAGCGGGAACCGCGTGATCTCCCCTGATGCGGGGGCGGGTGAGCCGTGGATCCGAGGTGACCTCCACGTCGGCGGTCACGTGCGCGTACTGGCGCGCCAGAGCGGGGACCGGGCCCCGGCGCAGGTCCGCTCCGTGCACCCCGGCGGACATGGCGGCCGCGGCCACGCAGAGCAGCACGGCGGCGACGGAGACCCGCGGCCACGCGGCACGCCCCGGTCCTCCCGCCCGCCTGCGGCGCACCGCCAACAGCCCGCCCGCCACGACCAGGCAGCCGACTGCCACGCCCGTGACCCACCCCGCGGAGGCGTCCACCGTCAACGCCGCCGTCGCCCAGGCCGCCAGAGCGGGCGGGACCAACCGGAGGTCGGTCGGCCCTTCCTGGCGAGGATTCGCCGCGCCGAGCCGTCTGCCGGAAGCCACGTGCACGGCCTGGCGGTCAGGAGCCCCGGCTCCTGCGGTGCGAGTCCCCCTGCTCTCCGGCGCGTTCATGGCCGTACGAGATTCCGCAGATCCGCGAAACGGCGATCGCCGATGCCGTTGACCTCACGGAGCTCGTCCACCGAACGGAAACCGCCGTGCTGGGTGCGGTAGTCGAGGATGCGCTGGGCCAGGACGGGGCCGACGCCGGGCAACGCGTCCAGCTGGTCCGGTGTGGCCGAGTTCAGCGAGACCGGCGCTGCGGGAGCGGCTCCGGCGGCGGACCCTGCACTGCCTGAACTCCCCGCGACGCCGGGGCCGGCCGCGGGTGCGGGGCCGCCGACGACCACCTGTTCACCGTCCACGAGGAGGCGGGCACGGTTGAGTCCCTCGGTGCTCGTGCCCGGACGCACTCCGCCCGCCGCCCGTAGGGCGTCCGCCACCCGCGAACCGGCCGGCAGCCGCTGGATCCCCGGGTTGCGGACCTTGCCGCTGACGTCCACGACGATCGCGGCCCCGGTCGCGCCCGCCGACACTGACGTATCCCCCGAAGGGCCCGGCCCCGCGGCCGCTCGCTCGCCCTGTCCGCCGTACGGAGTCGACGTCCGCACCACTTCGGGTGCCCGCACCGGCTGGGTACGGCCGGCCCAGAAGTGCTGCACGGCGAAGACCGCGGCCACGACGAGCAGGACAGTGAGCGCGGCCACGCTTCGGCGCTCCAGCCCGCACCGCGACTGCACCCACAGCGGCATCCGCTCCCGCACCGCGAGTCCGGCCCGCTCGCGCCACGTCCCCGGCGCCCTTCCCAAAACGCCGTCGTCATCGGGTGCCGTGCCCACGCGCAGGCCATGGCGCCGCCCTGCCTCGCCGGCGGGAATGCCGACGGTAATGCCGACTCGGGTGTCCGCATCCGCGAGCGGCGGTTCGAGCTCGTGTCCCGCGCCTCCCCGGGCGGCGGCGCCGCCAAGTTCCGTGGCCCTGACAGGACCTCTGTCCCCAAGCCCCCGCCCGAGCCCGTGGTCGATGCCACGCACTCCCGCAGCGGCCAGTCCCTCCGCCACCAGCGCGCTTCCACCGCCCCCAAGCCCAGCACGAGCACGACCGCCACGGCCACGGTCGCCGGCCGCACCCGCACCCGGGCCCGGGCCCGCACCACCGGAATCAGCACCGACCGGTCGCCCCACATCGACCGCACCCCAGCCCGTACCGGTAGCCCCTCTCGGATCCTCCCCATCCCGGTCCACCCCCGGTGGTCCGTTCCCCAACTCGGGCCGTTCTTTGATGCGTTCGGCGAACAGCGCCTCCGCGCGTCGGCGCAGCGCTTCGGCCGAGGCCTGGCGGCGGCGTCCGGCGCGGCTGCGGAAACGGTCATGACGATGGCGGGTGCGCCCGTCGGAGACGGGACCGCGGCCCGGGCCGCTCGTCGCGGCGGCTGTGCGTGACGGTGATCGAAGTGCCATGCGGCGAGGATGGGGCAATCCACCGCCCTCGCGATGATCTTGCTCAATTCCCGGGGATTACCGCCTGGTTGTGGATAACTCAGTCACCCACGCGAGTCACACACGTCACAGCACCCCCGGTAGGCCTTCCCAGCCTCACCGAAGCAGGGACAGCAAGCCTCACCAGTACGGGGACGATCAACCCGTTTCACCGAGGAGAGACAACCGCTCCCAGCAGTCCCGGACCCGTATGCGCCCCGATCACCGCGCCGACCTCACTCACATGCAGGTCCGCGAGACCCGGAACCCTCACCCGCAGCCGGTCCGCGAGGGCCGACGCCCGCTCGGGAGCGGCGAGATGGTGGACAGCGATGTCGACCTGCGCGCTGCCGGCGCGATCGGCCACGATCTCCTCCAGGCGGGCGATCGCCTTGGACGCCGTCCGCACCTTCTCCAGGAGTTCGATACGGCCGCCGTCCAGCTGAAGCAGCGGCTTCACGGCCAGGGCGGACCCCAGCAGCGCCTGCGCGGCACCGATCCGGCCACCCCGGCGCAGATAGTCGAGGGTGTCGACGTAGAAGTAGGCGGAGGTCCCCGCGGCCCGCTTCTCGGCGGCCGTCACCGCGTCGTCGATCGTGCCGCCCGCCTCCGCGGACTCGGCCGCGGCCAGCGCGCAGAAGCCGAGTGCCATCGCGACCATCCCGGTGTCCACCACCCGGACCGGTACGGGCGCCTCGCGCGCGGCGAGAACGGCCGCGTCGTAGGTGCCCGAGAACTCCGCGGAAAGGTGAAGGGAGACGATGCCCTCGGCGCCCGACTCGGCGACCTTGCGATAGGTCTGGGCGAAGACCTCGGGGCTGGGCCGGGACGTGGTGACGGACCGTCGCTTCTGCAGCGCCTGAGCGAGGGAACGGGCCGAGATCTCGGTGCCCTCTTCGAGCGCCTGGTCGCCGAGGACCACGGTCAACGGCACCGCCGTGATGCCGTGGCGCTCCATCGTCCGCGGCGGCAGGTAGGCCGTTGAATCGGTGACGATAGCGACATGGCGGGACATGAGCTGGAGGTTACCTGTCGGGGCGGGTGAGCGGCAGCCCGGCCCCTCTCACCTGCGGCCGGAGCGGCCGGATCAAGTCGTGCTCTCGGGGCGGGGCTTCTTCTGCCAACCGTAGACGGGCCGGGGGCTCGGCGGGGTGATGGCGGGGCGGCTCGGCTCCTCGGCCGTACGGGCCTCGGACTTCTCCGGCCAGGTCTGCCCGCCGGCGGCTTCGGAGGCCGGCGCTTCGGGCCAGGACGGGGTGGCCACCGGCTCCGTCGTCGTCCAGTGCCGCAGGGCGCCCGCTTCCACGTCTATCTGTGCGCTGAGTGAGTCGAGCTCGTCGTCCGCGAATCGGCGGGCACGGTCGCGAGCGGCCCAGCGCAGCGAGTCCGCCGACTGCGTGATGCGCTCGGTACGCTCGCGCAGGCCGGGCAGCCGCGAGGCGAGGGTGCTCCGGTCGGGCTCGGTCTCCAGGCGCTTGAGTTCGTCGTCGAGTTCGTGGCCGTGCACGCTGAGCCGCTCGAACAGGCTCAGCGACTCCTTGAGGGACTCGTCCTCCGGCACGCCCGCGTGCAGTGCGTCCTGGGTGGCTCGCATCGACGTGCGCAGCTTCAGCCGGAGCTGGGCCAGCTCGCCGGTCGGGCCGGGCTGGGCGAAGGTCCTGGCCCGCAGGGTGGTGTCCTCGACCGTCCGGCGCGCCTGCGAGATGGTGCGGTCCACACCGCGCTTGGCCGCGCCGATCACCTTCACCGTGGCGTACACCCCCAGGGTCACGAAGAGCAGGAAGAGCAGGGCCATCACTGCGATCACGGCGTCCACACGCTCCTCCTCCGGCCGGGCGCGGCGAGCTGCCGCGGCTCTTCCACGGTAAACGCAACGGGCAGGTTCGGAGTTCCAGAAAAACCCCGAACCTGCCCGTAGGGGACTACCCCGAGCAACCGTGCCGTGCCGGACTCACCGTCCTACCGGCGTGAACCGGCGCCCGGCCCGGCGCACAGCGCTACGCCGGAACGATGTTCACCAGCTTCGGCGCCCGCACGATCACCTTGCGGATCCCGGCGCCGCCCAGCGCGGCGACGACCTTCTCGTCGGCCAGCGCCACCTTCTCCAGCTCGTCGTCGGAGATGGACGGAGAGACCTCCAGGCGCGCCTTGACCTTGCCCTTGATCTGCACGACGCAGGTCACGGCCTCGTCCACGACGTACGCGGGATCGGCGACCGGGAAGTCCCGGTGGACGACCGAGTCGGTGTGTCCCAGCCGGCGCCACAGCTCCTCGGCGATGTGCGGAGCCAGCGGCGCGACCAGCAGCACCAGGGACTCGGCCACCGTGCGCGCGACCGGGCCGCCCGCCTTGGTCAGGTGGTTGTTCAGCTCGGTGACCTTGGCGATGGCGGTGTTGAAGCGCAGTCCCTCCAGGTCCTGGCGCACGCCGTCGATCGCCTTGTGCAGCGCCCGCAGTGTGGCCTCGTCCGGCTCGGTGTCGACCACCGTCAGGGCACCGGTCGTCTCGTCGACGACATTGCGCCACAGCCGCTGCAGCAGCCGGTACTGGCCCACCACCGCGCGCGTGTCCCACGGCCGCGACACGTCCAGGGGACCCATCGCCATCTCGTACAGGCGCAGGGTGTCCGCACCGTACTCGGCGCAGATCTCGTCCGGAGTCACCGCGTTCTTCAGGGACTTGCCCATCTTGCCCAGCAGCCGGGAGACCTTCTCACCCTGGTAGTAGTACGCGCCGTCGCGCTCCTCCACCTCGGCGGCGGGCACCGCGATGCCACGGCTGTCGCGGTACACGAAGGCCTGGATCATGCCCTGGTTGTACAGCTTGTGGAACGGCTCAACCGAGGACACGTGCCCCAGGTCGAACAGGACCTTCGACCAGAAGCGCGCGTACAGCAGGTGCAGCACGGCGTGCTCGGCGCCGCCGACGTACAGGTCGACACCGCCGTGCGGCTGGCCCTCGCGCGGGCCCATCCAGTACCGCTCGATCTCGGGGTCGACCAGCTTCTGGTCGTTGTGCGGGTCCAGGTAGCGCAGCTCGTACCAGCAGGAACCCGCCCAGTTGGGCATCGTGTTGGTCTCGCGGCGGTACTTCTGGGGGCCACGGCCGTCGCCCAGGTCCAGGGTGACGGCGACCCAGTCCTCGTTGCGCGACAGCGGCGTCTCCGGGGACGTGTCGGCGTCGTCCGGGTCGAAGGTGCGCGGCGAGTAGTCCTCGACCTCCGGCAGCTCCAGGGGCAGCATCGACTCGGGCAGCGGGTGGGCGATGCCGTCCTCGTCGTAGACGATCGGGAAGGGCTCGCCCCAGTAGCGCTGGCGGCTGAACAGCCAGTCGCGCAGCCGGAAGTTGACCGTGCCCTCGCCGATGCCCTTGCGGGCCAGCCACTCGGTGATGCGCGCCTTGGCCTCGTCGACGCCCAGGCCGTCCAGGGAGACCTCGTCACTCGCCGAGTTGACGATCTTCGCGTCGTACGAGGCGAAGGCGTCGTCCCACGTCGAGGGGTCGGTGCCGCGGTCGTCCGAGGGCTCGACGACGCAGCGCATCGGCAGCTCGAAGGCGCGCGCGAAGGCGAAGTCGCGGCTGTCGTGCGCCGGGACCGCCATGATCGCGCCGGTGCCGTAGCCCATCAGTACGTAGTCGGCGATGAAGACCGGGACCTGCTCGCCGCTGACCGGATTGGTCGCGTACGCGCCGGTGAAGACGCCGGTCTTGTCCTTGGCCTCGGCCTGCCGCTCGACGTCGGACTTCGAGGCGGCCTGCGCGCGGTACGCGGCCACGCCCTCGGCGGGCGTCGCGTGGCCGCCGGTCCAGACCTCGTGGGTGCCCTCGGGCCAGGCCGCCGGGATGATCTTCTCGACCAGCGGGTGCTCGGGAGCCAGCACCATGTAAGTGGCGCCGAACAGGGTGTCCTGGCGGGTGGTGAAGACCGTGATCGCGTCGCCGTCGACCGGGAAGCTGACGCGAGCGCCCTCGGAGCGGCCGATCCAGTTGCGCTGCTGCAGCTTGATGGCCTCGGGCCAGTCCAGGGCATCCAGATCGGCCAGCAGCCGGTCGGCGTACGCGGTGATCCGCATGTTCCACTGGCGCAGCTTGGCCTTGAAGACCGGGAAGTTGCCGCGCTCGGACCGGCCGTCGGCGGTGACTTCCTCGTTGGCCAGTACGGTGCCCAGGCCGGGGCACCAGTTGACGGGCGCGTCGGAGGCGTACGCCAGGCGGTGGTCGCCCAGGACGTCGGCGCGCTCCGCGGCGCTCAGCTCGCTCCACGCGCGCGGGGAGCCGTCAACGGCCGGTACGGCGCGCTCGCCGCTCTCGAACTGGGCGACCAGCTCGGCGATCGGGCGGGCCTTGTCCGCCTCGGCGTCGTACCAGGAGTTGAAGATCTGCAGGAAGATCCACTGGGTCCACTTGTAGTAGTCCGGGTCGATCGTCGCGAAGGACCGGCGCTTGTCGTGGCCCAGGCCCAGCCGACGCAGCTGGGACTTCATGTTCTTGATGGCCGCCTCGGTGGTGATCCGAGGGTGCTCGCCCGTGGACACGGCATGCTGCTCGGCGGGCAGTCCGAAGGCGTCGAAGCCCAGGGTGTGCAGGACGTTGTGACCCGTCATGCGCTGGTACCGGGCGGATACATCGGTGGCGATGTAGCCCAGGGGATGACCGACGTGCAGGCCCGTACCCGAGGGGTACGGGAACATGTCCATGATGAACTTCTTGGGCTTGGCCACCAGAGCGGGATCGCCGGCCAGGTCACCGATCGGGTTGGGCGCCTCGTAGGTGCCCTCGGAGTCCCAGAAGTCCTGCCAGCGCGCCTCGATCTCCGCTGCCATCGCCGCCGTGTAGCGGTGCGGCGCCGCCACCTCGGAGGCGGAGGGGGTACCGCCCGCGCTGTCGGCAGCGGGGGAGGCATTCGTCTCGCTCATGATCCTCAAAGCTCCATCGATCGTCTCTGCCAGCGGCTTGGGAAATGAAAAAACCCCTCACACAGGAGGGGACGCCGCGCCGATTCCGGCCACGGATTCACGGTGGCCGGGACTGATCAGCGCGGCTCGCTAAGCAGAAGGCGTACGGCACGCATGGCGTCAGGGTACCGCAGGGGCCGCACGCCCCGCGACGAGCTTCCGGGCCACCGTTCGGCACTGCGTGCCACCACGACTTCGTCACAAAAAAGCTGAACAAAGTTCAGATATTACTTCGCGTAACGGGCTCTAAGGGGCAACACAAAGATCAGACAGCCCTTTGATAACAACGCAATAACTCAAACCTCGTACCTCTCGGTATGGCTCGACTTAGAGTGCGGCTTCGGGACCGCTTCCCCGAACCGTTTGGGAGTACCCCCCATGAACCCTCGTCGCAGGAACAGCTCGCTCCCCCAGCCGGGCCGATCGGCCTATGGGGCGGCGTCGGTTGTCGTTCTGCTTCTCATACCCGTGATCGTGCTCGTCGGAGGTGACGAAGTCAGGGACTTCCTCAACTTCGGCGCCGGCGTGCTGTCACTCGTCGCCCTCACGTGCTCGGTCGTGTGGGGACTGGTCGCCACCGACCGGCTGTTCCTGAACACGCGCCAGCGCCTGGTGGCCCAGGCCGTGCACCGGACGACCGCCGTCTCCTCGGTCGCCTTCCTCCTGCTGCACATCTCGGTCAAGGTGGCGCTGGACCACACCACGCTGCTCGCGGCGCTGGTCCCCTTCGGACTGGGCGTCACCGGCACCAACGGCCTCATCGGCTTCGGCTCGCTGGCCGGGCTGCTCATGATCTTCACGGCCGTCACCGGTGCGCTGCGCGGCGCCTTCGCGTCCCCCGCCCCGGTCGCCGCGCGCTGGCGTGCCGTGCACATGCTGGCGTATCCGGCCTGGTGCTCGGCCCTGGTGCACGGCCTGTACGCGGGACGCCCCGCGAAGACGTACGTCACCGTGCTCTACAGCCTCTGCCTGGTCGCCGTGATGGCCGCGCTGGCGCTGCGCTCGGCCTCCGGCCCGTTCAAGCGGAAGGTCGCCGACCGGATCCTGGCGATCCTCGGCGAGGGCAGTGGCCCCGGCGCCCGCCTGCCCCGTGAGGAGCGGGAGGCACCCCGTGCCGACGCGGACTCCCGGCGCCCGGGCTTCGGCGGGCGCTCCGCGCAGCAGTCCCCGGAGGACACGTACGTGCCCCCGCAGCGCATGCCGTCCGCCTCGCAGTCGCTGTACGACAACCCGCTTCAGGCCACCATCATGGACGGCGGGCGGAGCGGTGGTTTCGCCGCCGCCTACCGGGCCGTGGGCGGCAGCTCGCCCACCGGGGACCCGCTGACGGATCCCACCGAGCGCATCCAGACCCCCCTGGACATCCAGCCGACGGAGACCATGCCGCGCTACGAGAGCGGCAGCACCTCGGGCAGCTGGCCCATCCCCTCCCCGCCGCCGGTCGGCGAGGCACCCCGCTCGGCGTACGACCCGCTCAACGACACGGGATACAACATCCCCGTCTACGGCGACCAGTCAGGTGCCGGATACGCGCCAGGTGATGTGTACGACACCGGTGAGACGAACCCCCTCTCCGGCACGTACAACAGCAATGACACGTACGACAGCGGTCCCACGACTGAAGTACGGCCGGGCGCCTTCGAAGCTCCTGGCTCCGGTGAACCATGGAACGCCCCTTCCGGAGGCTTTTAAGTGAACGAGGCCCTACCCGACGTCCCGGAAGTCCGCGTCGTCGGACTTCCGCAGCTCACGTCGGGTTTCGACCTGGTTGAACGACTCGATCTGCCGATGCACCTCAAGGTCCACGGACCGCTCGAACCCTTGGGGGGCGAGCAGCTCGCGAGCCTCGCCGAAGCGATCTCCCTGAAGGGCCGCGGCGGCGCGGGCTTCCCCTTCGCCAAGAAACTGCGCTCCGTGGCGGAGTCGGCCATCAAGAAGGGCATCCGCCCGGTGGTGGTCGTCAACGGAAGCGAGGACGAACCCGCCTGCCGCAAGGACACGGTGCTCATCAACCGTGCCCCGCACCTCATCCTGGACGGCGCCCTGCTGGCCGCGGAGGCCATGGGGGCCCGCACCCTGGTCATCGGCGTCACCCGGGCGTCCACCCAGGCCTCGATGGAAGCGGCCCTGGCCGAACGCGGACTGAGCAACCGGCGCGGATCGGCACTCCGCGCGCGCGTGCAGCGCAATCCCGTACGGATGGTCACCGGAGCGGCCGCCTCGCTGATCCGCTCCATCGACGGCGGCCCGGCCATCCCGCCGGGCCGCAAGATCAGCGCCTCGCAGAGCGGCGTCGGCGGCGCGCCCACACTGCTGTCGAACGCCGAGACGTTCGCCCAGCTGGCCATCGCCGCCCGCATCGGCCCCGAGCGTTACCGCAACACCGGTCTGTACGACGAGCCCGGGACCGTCATGCTCACCGTCTCCGGGGCGGTCGCCCGTCCCATGGTGATCGAGGTCCCGACGGGAGTGCCGCTGCGGTACGTGCTCCAGCTCGCCGGCGCCCCGCCGCTCCCCCAGGGCGTGCTGACCGGCGGGTACCACGGCAAGTGGCTGGACGCCGCGGCGCTCAACGAGGCGATCGTCTCGCGCAACTCCCTGGACGCGGTGGGCGGTTCGCTCGGAGCCGGCGCGATCCTGCCGATCAGCCAGCAGACGTGCCCGCTCGGCGAGTCCCTGCGGGTGGCGCAGTGGCTGGCGGAGGAGAGCGCGGGACAGTGCGGTCCCTGCTATCTCGGTCTGCCCGCCGCGGCCCGCGGTCTGGAGGACATCCTCAACGGCGGCGGCCCGGCCGCCCTGGAGGCGGTCAAGCAGGTCGCCAAGTCCGTGAAGCGGCGCGGCGCGTGCTCGCACCCGGACGGCTCGGCGATGTTCATCGAGTCGACGCTCAAGGCGTTCACGGACGACCTCGCCGCCCACGTCCTCGGCAACGGCTGCGGACGGCCCGTGGAGGGCGTACTGCCGCTCTTCGAGGGCGGCCAGCTCCCGACGGGCATCCCGGGCGGCCAGGGCCAGCTGGAGGCCGGTCCCAGCCGCCAGAAGATCTACGTCGACTGGACCCTGTGCCGCGGCCACGGCCTGTGCGCCGACATCCTCCCGGAGGTCTTCGAGCTGGGCGCCGACGGCTTCCCCACCGTCGCGCAGGCGCAGGTTCCCCGGTACGCGGAGGCCAAGGCGCTGCGTGCGGTACGACGCTGCCCGGCGCTCGCCCTGCGCCTCGAGGAGGAGAGGCCCTCCACGCCGACCCGCGACAACCTGCCCGTCCTCTCGCAGGGACGCGGCTCCCAGGGGCGCGGCCGGCGCGCACTGGGCAGCGGTCGCTGAGTACGACGAAGGCGGGCCACCCTGATCGGGTGGCCCGCCTTCAACTTGTGTGGAGCTAAGGAGAATTGAACTCCTGACCTCCTGCATGCCATGCAGGCGCTCTACCAACTGAGCTATAGCCCCTTGTGGTCATGCGGCTAAGCCGCATATCGACCGTGTTGCCCGGGTCTCCCCGGCGGCGACGCCAACATTACACGGTCTCCCGGGTGGTCCACCAAATCGTTTCCGTTCTGTACGGATACGACGGATAGTGTCAGCCTTCGTGACCGTGATCGCACTCCCCCGTGACCGCCGCCGTGCGCCCGTCGCTCTGGGGGCGTGCCTGCTGTCCTTCGCGGCGTTCTGGCTGGCCCAGCGGGCCGCGCACGTGTCGATGATCGACCTGATGGTGTACCGCGCGGAGGGCCGGACGGTCCTCGCGGGCGGCGACCTCTACGCGCTGCGCACGACCGAGGCCCACCTCCCCACGACCTACCCCCCGTTCGCGGCCCTGCTGTTCACTCCTCTGACGCTGCTGGACATCGGGGTCCTGCGCACGCTGGCGACGGCGGGAAACCTCGCTCTCCTTGTGGTGTTCGTGGCTCTCGCGCTCCGGCTCGTCGGGCACGCGCGCGTGGAGAGCGTCTGGTGGGTCGCGGCGGCGGCCGTGTGGTGCGAGCCGGTGTGGACGACGCTGCGGTACGGACAGATCAATCTGCTGATCGCCGTACTGGTGCTGTGGGACCTCACCCGCAGACCCGGACACCGGTGGGCCGGGCTCGGCATCGGCCTCGCCGCGGCGATCAAACTCACGCCCGCGCTCTTCGCGGTGTTCCTGCTGGTCACCGGCGTGGTGGCGCACAAGAGGCAGCTCTGCGCAGGGCCGTGGCTGCGGCACGCGCGCGGGGCGACCGCCGCCTTCGCCGGTGCGACGCTGCTGGCGGCGGCCGTCCTGCCGTACGACTCACGGCGTTTCTGGTGCCGCATGGTGTTCGAGACGGGGCGGGTGGGTCTCGTCGAGGACACCGGGAACCAGTCGCTGCGAGGAGTGCTGGCCCGGCTGCTGCACTCCCCCGAGCCGGGTCCCTGGTGGGTCGCCGCCGCGACCCTGACGGGGGCGGCGGGGCTCGCCGTCGCGGTCACCGCGGAGCTGCGCGGGCTGCGGTCGTGGGCCACGGCCGCCTGCGCGGTGACGGCTCTGCTGGTCAGTCCGGTGTCGTGGTCGCACCACTGGGTCTGGTGCGTGCCCATGGTGCTGGTCGTCGCGACGCGCAACCGATCGGCAGCAGTGAGTACTGGACTGGTCTTCTGCTCGTACGCGCTGTGGTGGGTGCCGCACGGACCGGGCCGACTCGAACTGCACCAGAACGGCGCCGAGTTGACGTTGTCGGCCCTCTACGGAGGAGCCGGTTGCGTCTTTCTGATCCTGACGGCCGCCAGCGTGCGGGCGTGCCGGATCCAGCACCTTCAGGCTGTCGCGAACGAATAGAACCGCTTCAGAGTGCAGTGCTCATCGAGGAGCCGTCCGTAGATCGGCTCGCCCTCCAGCTCCCGATAGGTCTCGATCGGGTCGCCCTTTATGATCAGCGCCCGCGCGCACTCCTCGCACCAGTACTGGTAGTCGTGGTTGAGCGGTTCCATGTCGCGGACGATCGGTGTGCCACTGCCGCACCAATCGCACTTCCGCCTGTGTGCACCCATCGATCAGCTCCAGCTGTGGCCGCAGGCCGTGCACACGTAGGAGATCCCCCCGTTGTCACCGAGCACTTGGGCGACATGGGCCGAGCCGCAGGAAGGGCAGTCGAGGGAGGTGGCTTTCTTCCGTATCACTGCCGCTTCGAGGAGATGGTCGGTCTCCCCGAGGATGCTCGCAGGCATCGCTACTCCTCCCGTCGGGCCGCGCCCCCTTCCGGCCGTTTGATTCTGCCACGGCCGGGCCAATACGGTCAGCGACGCCTGCGTACCAGTCCGGACACGGCACCCAGGGTGGCCGTCGCGGCCAGCGCGTACATGCACGCGAGGAGCGCCTCCGCAGATGTATACGCCCCGGGAGCCCCAAGTGACTCAAGCCGGTTCAAGAAGAGGGTGCCGAAGGCCGCGACACCGATCAGCTGGCCGAGCTGGGTGACCGTCGCGAGCAGTCCGCTGGCGTCCGCCGCGTCCTCGGGCCGCACCGTGGCCAGGGCCCTGGTGAGCGTCGGACTGAAGCTGAGCGCGAGACCCACGCCCACGCCGGCGAACGCCACGTACAGCCGAAGACCGCCGTTGCCGCCGTCCCGCAGCACCCACCCTACGCCCGCCACGGAGGCCGCGGCGATCGCGAACCCGACGGGAATCAGAGCCCGTTGCCACATATCGGGCCAGGATCGCCACGTCAGACCCACCAGCCCGAAGGCCACCGCCGTCGGCGTGAAGGTCAGGCCCGCGTGCAGGGCGGTGTAGCCGAGGCCGCCCTGAATGTGCAGGGTGACCGCGAACAGGAAGCCGCCGTTGACCGCCATGACGGCCGCGATCCGGAAGATCGCGACGCCGATGCCGGGGTGACGCAGCACCCTGGGCGCGATCAGCGGCGCCCCGCCGCGCCGCGCGAGCCGGTACTCGTACGCGCAGAACAGGGCGAAGCAGATCACGGACACGGCGAGCGACAGCCACGACCACAGCGGCCAGTCCTCCTCCTGACCGAGCACGAGCGGCACCGTGAACAGTGAGACGGCGGCGGCCAGCAGCACCAGGCCCGGCAGGTCGAGGCCGCGCGAGCGTTCCGGCGCCCGCGCTGCGTCACGCGGCAGCACCCGGCTGCCGACGGCCAGCAGGACGAGGCCCACGGGCACGTTCACGAGGAACACCGGACGCCAGCCGGTGCCGAACAGGTCGGCGCTGACGAGCATCCCGCCCAGCACCTGGCCGGCCGCGGCGCCGGAGGCGATGACCGCCGCGTACGCGCCGAGCGCTCGTGCCCGTGCCTCGCCCACGAAGGTGCGCTGGATCAGGCTGAGCACCTGCGGGATCATCAGTGCCGAGCCGGCGCCCTGGACCACTCGGAAGGCGATCAACTCGCCCGTCCCCTGGGCGAGTCCGCACGCCAGCGAGGCGACCGTGAACAATGCCAGCCCGGCGAGGTGGACGCGGCGGTGACCGAGCAGGTCGCCGAGGCGCGCGCCGGTGATCAGCAGGACGGCGTACGCGATGGAGTATCCGGCGACCACCAGCTGCAGACCGGCGCCGGACGCATGGAGTTCGGAACCGATCGTGGGCATGGCCACGTTCACGATGATGACGTCGAGCATCGCCATGAACTGGGCCGTGAGCACCACCGCGAGCAGTCGGCCCGGCCGATTGTCAGTGCCAGGGTCTTTACTGGACGCAGGACTTGGACCTGCTTGCGGACCAGGGCCTACGGGGGTTGTCGTCGTCATGTTCCGAGACTGACGGCGACCGCATACGGGTAACGAGAGCCCACCGATGCTGGTACTGACAGCACCTGGCAGCGGACGGGTCCGGCACGAAGTATGGACACGGGGGATGTGAGGACGATGGTCACGACACAGCGTCGCAGGCCCGAGCTGGCCGCTTTTCTGCGCACACGGCGGGCCCGGGTGACACCGGCCGACGTGGGAATGCCAGCGGGATTCCGGCGCCGCACGCCGGGGCTGCGCCGCGAGGAGGTCGCCCAGCTCTCGGGCGTCGGCGTCACCTGGTACACGTGGCTGGAGCAGGGCCGCCCGATCAACGCGTCGCCCCAGGTGCTGGACGCCGTGGCCCGCACGCTGCGCCTGGACCAGACGGAGCGCGAGCATCTGTACCACCTGGCGGAGGTGCCCTACGAGTCCGGGCCGGAGAGCCTCGCCCAGACGGTGGGCGCGGAGATCCAGAACATCATCGACGCCCTCGACCCGCATCCGGCGGTGGTCTACAACTCGCGGTTCGACATCCTCGCCACCAATCCCGCCTACCGCGACCTGTTCATGGTCCCGGCGACGGCGCTGATCGGCGTGCCGAACGTGCTGTGGACACTGTTCGCGGTGTCCGAGGAGACCTGCCCCTTGGTGTACCGGGACCGGGAGCTGCCGGTGATGGTGGCCACGCTGCGCTCCGCGTACGGGAGACACGTGGGCGAGCCGGCCTGGGAGGACTTCATACGCAAGCTGTCCGCCAGGAGTCCGTACTTCGCCGAGCTGTGGGCCAGCGGAGAGGTCATACCGCTGGGGCCGCGCGTGAAGACGTTCCGGCATCCGGCGGTGGGCGAGATGCGCATGACCTCGGTGTCCCTGTCCGTCGACGGGATGCCGGAGTGCCGGATCGTGGCGTACTCCCCGGACGACGAGGTGGCGAGGGAGAGGGTCGCCATGCTGCGGAAGGGCCGCGAGCCGCTGTGGCCGCCCTCGGATGTCATGGACGCCGTGGATGTCATGGACGCCGTGGACGTCAAGGCACTGTGGGCCCGGACCTCCTGAGGCTCTCCTGGGACGGAGCGACGAGGCGCGGGGCGGTAGCCGGCGATGCGGGCCGGCACACGAAAAATCCCGCTCCCTGACGGGAACGGGATCTTCATCACTGATCAGTGCTGATCTTTGACAACTCAAGAGAGTTGATCTGTGGAGCTAAGGAGAATTGAACTCCTGACCTCCTGCATGCCATGCAGGCGCTCTACCAACTGAGCTATAGCCCCTTGCGTTCTTCCCGCTCGGCGGGCGAACAAGAAGAACTTTAACCGGTGACCTGCCGGAAAGTGAAATCCGGGTCCCGGCCCCTCACGAGCATCGCGGGAGGGGTGCTCAGTCGTCGTCACCGAGCACGGGCTCGGGCAACGTGCCGGCGTTGTGCTCCAGCAGCCGCCAGCCCCGCGCGCCCTGGCCGAGGACCGACCAGCAGCAGTTGGAGAGCCCGCCGAGGCTCTCCCAGTGCTGCGATTCCAGGCCGAGAAGACGCCCGATGGTCGTGCGGATGGTGCCGCCGTGGCTGACCACCACGAGGGTGCCGTCCTCGGGCAGTTTGTCGGCGTGCCGCAGCACCACGGGAGCGGCGCGGTCGGCGACCTCGCTCTCCAGTTCGCCGCCGCCTCGGCGGATCGGCTCACCGCGTTTCCAGGCCGTGTACTCCTCGCCGTACCGGGCGATGATCTCGTCGTGCGTGAGCCCCTGCCAGACGCCCGCGTAGGTCTCGCGCAGGCCCTCGTCGTGCGTCACCTCGAGACCGGTGAGCACGGCCAGCTCGGCGGCCGTGTCGGCGGCCCGCTTGAGGTCGGAGGCGACGATCGCGTCCGGCCTCAGGGAGGCGAGCAGCCGGGCAGCGCGGTTCGCCTGGCCGACACCGGTCTCGGTGAGCTCGACGTCCGTGGTGCCCTGGAAGCGGCGCTCCACGTTCCAGGACGTCTGGCCGTGCCGCCACAGGATGACGCGGCGGCCCCGGCCCTTCTTGCCGGCGTCGGCACGCGAGGGGGCGCTCACCGCAGTTCCCCGAGTTCGGCGGAGTCCTCCTCGGCCTGCAGCTTGACGTGCTCCTGGGCCTTGCCGCGCGTGGCCTTGGCGTCGGCGGGCAGCTCCAGCTCCGGGCAGTCCTTCCAGAGCCGCTCCAGGGCGTAGAAGACACGCTCCTCGCTGTGCTGGACGTGCACCACGATGTCGATGTAGTCGAGGAGAACCCAGCGGGCCTCCCGGTCGCCCTCGCGGCGTACGGGCTTGGCGCCGAGCTCCTTGTTCAGCCGCTCCTCGATCTCGTCGACGATCGACTTGACCTGGCGGTCGTTGGGCGCGGAGGCCAGCAGGAAGGCGTCCGTGATCGACAGCACGTCGCTGACGTCGTAGGCGATGATGTCGTGCGCGAGCTTGTCGGCGGCCGCCTGCGCGGCAGTGGTGATGAGCTCGATCGAACGGTCAGTGGCGGTCACTACGAAGCTTTCGGTCGGGAACAGGGGGGCGGCTGGGGGTGCGGGGTCGCCCCCGCTGTCACAGCCCGTCGGCGGTCAGGAACCCTCACGCGTCACCCCAAGGGTCTCACGGTCCGCCGAGGACACCCCACGTGATTCCGGGATCACGCCCCGGACCTGCCGGGGCGTGGTCCGGTCACGACGAGGTCTTGTAGTCCTGGCCCAGCACGACCGACACGTCGGCGCTGGACGTGACCTTGCCCTTCTTCACGGAGCTGGTCGGCAGACCCAGGGTCTTGGCGACCTCGACCGCGTCGTCCTTCCTGTCCGTGTCGGCGTAGGTGATCCGGGACACGGCCTGTGCGGTGCCGGAGGTGCCGGCGTCCAGGAAGGTGTAGCCGCCGTTGACCAGGACGACGCGAGCCTTGTCGGTGGCGTCCTTGTTGCCGCTGGCGTTGGTGATGCCGACCCGGACGGCGGCACCCGCCTCGGGACTCTTCGCGGCGCCGCCGAGCAGGTCCTTGACGACGCTGTCGCTGGACTGGGCGCTGAGGGTGCCGTCGGTCTGCACCGGTAGCAGCGCGGTCTTGTAGTCGCCGCCCTTGGCGTGGTCGGCGAGCTTGGCGAGGAAGGAGCCGAGGTCCTTGTCGTTCAGGGAGGGGTCGAGGATCTGGGCCAGTGTCTGCACGGTGGTCGTCGCGGCCCCCGAGTCGGAGGACAGCTTGCGCAGCACACCCTGCATGACCTGGCCGAACCGCTCCAGCTGCGCGTTCTGGGCCTCACCGGAGGCGCGGTAGGTGGCGTAGGCGACCGCCATCTTGCCGCTGAGAGTCTGGGCCTCGCCCTTGTGCACGAGGGGTGCGGCGCCCTTCTTGGACGACTTGGCCGCGGGGTCGGGCACATCGGCGTTGGTATCGATGTCGATGTTGCCGACCAGCTCGACGAGGTTGTTGAGGTAGGGGGTGTCGAGACGCCAGGTGCCCTCGATGTCGGTCCCCAGGACCGTGTCGATCGCGTCGCGCGTGCCGGAGGAGCCGTCGTCGTCCACCGACTTCGCGAGGGTGGTCGTGCTGCCTGAGTCGTCGGACAGGGCAAGGGAGTTGGGCAGCAGGACGGTGGCGCCCTGCTTGGTGGTGGTGTTGTCCACGAGGAGGGCCGTGGAGGTGCCGCCCTCCTTGGTGTTGTGCAGATGGACGACGACCACGTCGCGGTTCTGGGCGGCGGCGGACGTGGTGGTGCCGGACTTGCCGTCGGACGAGGCGCCGGGCAGCTTGCCCGCGTACCAGAGGTAGCCGACACCGCCGACCGCCACCAGGGCGAAGGCCACGACCAGGGCGACGACACGGCCGCGGGCCCGGCGCTTGGCCTCCTCGCGGCGCTCGGTGCGGTTCTCGGTGAACTTCAGCCAGTCGATGACGTCTTCGGAGTCGCCGTCCGGGTCCTCGACGAAGGCGAACTGCTCGGTGCGGGAGTCACGTTCGGCCCGCGGCTCGTCCTCCTCCACCGGGCCCGCCTGCTGCGGGATGTACGCGGTCTGCTCGGCAACCCGCGGCTGCCGGCCGGTACTCGCGGTCTGCCCGTAGGGGTCGTACCCGGCAGTGGTCCCGCCGGCCCCGGCCCCGCCGGCCCCGTACGGGTCGTAGGAGCCGTAGGAGGTGCCGGACTGCCCACCGTTGTCGTACGGCGGCACGGGGGGCTGTTGCCCGGTGTCGTACGGGGGCACGGGGCGCTGCTGACCGGTGTCGTAGGGCGGCGCGGCCTGCTGACCGCCGGTGTCGTACGAGGCGGCCGGGGGCTGCTGACCGGTGTCGTAGGACGGGTCGGCGCCCTGCCCGCCGGCCGCGTACGGGTCGTAACCGTAGGCCTGTTGCTGCCCGTAGGGGTCGTAACCCTGCTGCTGGGGAGGCTGTTGCTGCGGCACCTGTCGGTACACAGGCTGCCCGAACTCGTCGTAGCCGACGAGCTCGTACTGGTCGCCGCCCGCGTATCCGTCGTATCGGTCGTTCACCGGTGCCCCTCTCGGCTCACTCGCCGCGGTACAGCTCGCGCTTGTCGATATAGCGCACCACACCGTCCGGCACCAGGTACCAGACGGGGTCACCCTTGGCGACCCTCGCACGGCAGTCTGTGGACGAGATCGCGAGCGCGGGGACCTCGATGAGCGAGACACCGCCCTCGGGAAGACCCGGGTCGGTCAGCGTGTGACCGGGCCGGGTGACCCCGATGAAGTGCGCGAGGGAGAACAGCTCTTCGGTGTACCGCCAGGTGAGGATCTGGCCGAGCGCGTCGGCGCCCGTGATGAAGAAGAGGTCAGTTTCGGGGTTGAGTGCGCTCAGGTCACGCAGGGTGTCCGTGGTGTAGGTCGGGCCGCCACGGTCGATGTCGATGCGGCTCACCGAGAACTGCGGGTTCTCGGCGGTCGCGATGACCGTCATCAGATAGCGGTCCTCGGCCGGGGCGACCTTGCGCTCGGTCTTCTGCCACGGCTGCCCGGTCGGCACGAACACCACCTCGTCGAGGTGGAACTGCGCCGCGACCTCGCTGGCCGCCACGAGGTGTCCGTGGTGGATCGGGTCGAACGTTCCGCCCATGACGCCGAGGCGGCGCTTGCCCGGATTCGACGGGCCGTTTCCCGGGCCCGTCGCCGTGCGGTTCACCGCGCGGTGCTCGGCGCTGCCGTCCGTGTCGTTCGCCGGACCGGTAGGCATGTCCTGCTCTCCCATGCGTGCAGACCCTACCGGCCCGGCCGACGGGCTCCAGCCGAGAGGTCCTCGCGCCCGGCCCGGCGGCCCGGGACCGGACTCAGCGGTCCCGGTTGAAACGCGTGGTGATCCACAGCAGCAGAAGCAGCACGAAGAGCGCGCCGCCACCGGTCAGATACGGGCTGAGGCTCTCGTGGTTGCCGCCGTGCTTCTCGCCCTCGGCGGCGAGGGAGACCATCTGGGCAGCGGTGCTGTGGAAGCTCATCTTCGGCAGAACCTATCCGGTGTGGGCGGGATAAAGACGTCCGGGCCATCGTATGCGGGGGCCGTGGCGCGCATCACGCCGACTCCGCCGTTGGGGAGGCCGGTTGCCGCGGACGGGCCGGGCGGCCCGGGCCGGAGCAGTCCCGCGCGTGGCCGGAGAGAGCCCTCAAGTGGGCCCGAGTGGCACGATGGGCTCAGCAGCAGGGTGGCAATGCGCTCAGTCGTCGTCCTGCCGGTAACCCCGCAGCAGGAACCACGCGAGCAGCACGATCCCGACGACGGACACGATCAGCACGATGCGCAGCAGGTCACCCGCTCCGTGCTGGTCTGCCGCGGTCGCGGCCTCGGTGAGCCAGGCGGCTGCGGGGATGTGCTCCATGGGATCGCTCCTTACGGTGTGCTGCCCTGTCACCGTATCTCCGCCTAGGCTGGACTCCGCTTCGGGGGCACATAGGGCAATCAGACGCATGGGGGAACACATGTCCGACGACAGCCATGAGCAGAACGGGCACGAGCACGTGCCGAGCAGGCAGCGCAGGCGCTTCCCGGGAATCTCCTCGCGGACGTACGAACATCCGGCGGACCGCTCGGCCCTGGTGGCCCTGCGCAAGCTCAGCGGCTTCGACACGGTCTTCAAGGCACTCAGCGGTCTGCTGCCCGAGCGCAGCCTGCGGCTGTTGTTCCTGTCCGACTCGGTGCGGGTCTCGGACGCGCAGTTCGCGCACCTCAACGACATGCTGCGGGACGCCTGTTACATCCTGGACCTGGAGAAGGTCCCACCGATGTACGTCAGCCAGAACCCACAGCCGAACGCCATGTGCATCGGCATGGACGAGCCGATCATCGTCGTCACGACGGGCCTCGTCGAGCTGCTGGACGAGGAGGAGATGCGGGCCGTCATCGGCCACGAGGCCGGCCACGCGCTGTCCGGCCACTCGGTGTACCGCACGATCCTGCTGTTCCTCACCAGCCTCGCGCTCAAGGTGGCCTGGATTCCGCTCGGCAACCTCGCGATCATGGCGATCGTGACCGCCCTGCGCGAGTGGTTCCGCAAGTCGGAGCTCTCGGCCGACCGCGCCGGTCTCCTGGTCGGCCAGGACCTGCAGGCCTCGATGCGCGGCCTGATGAAGATCGCGGGCGGCAACCACCTGCACGAGATGAACGTCGACGCGTTCCTCACCCAGGCCGAGGAGTACGAGGCGGGGGGCAACCTGCGCGACTCCGTGCTCAAGATCCTGAACGTCCTCCCCCGCTCGCATCCCTTCACCACAGTGCGCGCGGCCGAGCTGAAGAAGTGGGCCGAGTCCCGCGACTACCAGCGGATCATGGACGGTCACTACCCGCGGCGCGACGAGGACAAGGACACCTCGGTGTCCGACTCCTTCCGGCAGTCGGCCGCCAGCTATGCCAGCGATGTGAAGAACTCCAAGGATCCGCTGATGAAGCTGGTCAGCGACATCGCGGGCGGCGCCGGTGACCTCGGCGGGCGGGTACGGCGCGGCTTCGGCGGCTTCGCCGCGGGCTCACCTCGGGACGAGTCCCGGCCGACGACCCCGCCGACAGACCCGCCGGCGGACCCGCCGAACGGCCGGCCGCCCCGGGACACGGCTCCGGACGACGAGGACTGACCCGCACGGGGACCGCGTCGGCGGCCACCGGCGCGAGGCAGCCGTCGGCGGCCACCTGCGCGAGGCAGCCGTCGGCGGCCACCGGCGCGAGGCGGCCGCCGACCGCCACCGGCCCGCACCCGGGCCGGCCCGCGCGTCGCACCTCGCCCGTCACAACCCCGACCGTCGCACCTCCGCGGTCACCGGCCGTGACCGGCCGCCGGGATCCGGACCCGCCCCGGCCGGCCCCGGACCCGGACCGGCCGCACCCGGACCCGGCAGGTCACACCCTCGGCTGCGCGCTGGTCGCCAGCGACCCGCACAGCGCCGTGGCGCTGCCGGTGGCGTACGGATCCGTGCCGGCCGGGCCGCCCGCCTTCGCCGTCTGGCCGGCGAGCAGCGGGCGAAGGTGGTTCGTCGAGTCCTCGGCGCAGGCGAGCGGACCGGCCTGGACGTACGAGACGACCAGCTCGGCCTGGTGCATGCGCAGGTCGTCGCGGTCGAAGCGGAAGTGCAGCTCGCGCCGGACGGTGAACAGGGACGCCTGCGCCTTGCCGTTCGCGCCCGTCGGCTTCAGCGCGTAGACGAGGGTGTGGTCGGCGATGATCTCCAGGGTGCTCGCGTCGAACTCGGCGGCCTGAAGGGTGCCCTGCACCCGGATGCTGCTGTCGGCCAGCTGAGCCCGGGACGGGTCGAAGCGGACCAGCCAGCCGGTCGGCGCGTGCCGTCCGTCCGCCGCGGGGTGCGCGAAGCTCTCGTCGAACTGGTCGAGCTGCTGTGGGTCGAGCAGGATCCGTACCGGCCGGGTGGCCCCGCCGGTGAGGACGTCCGGGTCGAGCGAGGACCTGACCAGGTAGTCCTTGGCGGTCGTCAGGGCGGTGACGACCTGGCTGTCCGAGAAGTGCGCGGTGCGCCGGGAGGCCGGCAGGGTGAAGCCGTCCGCGCCGATGCGGAACTGGGCGGCCGGGCTGTGCGCGTACAGGCTCTCGGCGTTCGCGGCGCCGGGCACGGCGGTGCCCGGCGCGAGCGGGATCACCGTCATCCGCAGCGGCTCGGGCGGCTGCGCGACCTGGGTCTGATACGGGTGGCGCACCCCCATGTAGATCGCGGTGCCGAAGGCGACCGCGATCAGCAGGACGAGGATCAGCGCCTGCCGGGACAGCCCACGTCTGAGGGGCGGGCGCCGGCGTACGGCGGGGGCGTGGTCGGCCATCCGCTCCTGGGCGGAGAATTCCTGGAGCCGGGCAGCGCGGACGAACGACTCGTCGAAGACGACGGATCGGTACTCGTCCTCTCCACCGCCCGGGGCACCCTCGGGTGTCCCCTCAGGTGGCTCTCCTGGCCCGCCCATACTTTCAGGGTAGGTCTCGCGGAGCCCCGGTAAACGCTGTGGTACGCGACAAGTTCCGACAGCTTCTCAACGGGCGGGTCATGGCGTTCGGGGGTCCGCCGACACCGCTGGCTGGGAGTAGTCGGCGGAGGCCGAGGGACTCACCCCGGTGACCTTCTCCCGACCTTGTTCAAGACCTGTCGACGCGGGTGGCGGGACCTGGTCCTGGCGGCCCGAGGAAGCGCCCCGGTAGACGGCCGTGAAAGCCAGCGCCACCATGCCGATCCCCATCAGCAGGGCCAGCATCCAGGCGACAGGACGGTGCCAGCGGCCCGCCTTCCCGTACGTCCCGGACACCCCGTAGCGGCCTTCCAGAACTTCCGTGTCGTCCAGATCGTCGAGATCCCGGTCATGGCCGAAATCATCACGGTCGTCGGGGCCGAACCCGTCCTCGTAGCGCTCGTCCTCGCCGCGCGCTCCCCTGGCGTGCGCCCGGCGCGCTTCCTCGGAGGCCTCAGCACGGGCCTGGGCGGCGGCGAGCAGGCGTTCCACTGCGGTCGGCTCGTGGACCACGGCCGCACGGACGAAGTCCTCGTCGAAGACCACGGAGGCGAACTCTTCGTCCATACCCCCGCGGTCGCGGTCGTCGTCGGGCTCCGAGCCGTCCGGAAACGGCGTGCCCCCCACGTCCTCCGGCACGGCTCCAGAGTAGACCTGGGGGGTCATTTTGGGCAGACGGTACGGAAATTCATCCACCTGGCGAGACGATTACCGCGGGATACCGGCGGGATGTCGGCGGGAAGGTCGCGGGATGGTCGCGGGACACCAGCGCGAGCCCCGGCGCACGCCGGGCGCACAGGGCCCCGCGCCGGGCTCAGCCGGTCCGCACCGGGACTGCACCGAAGCTCAGCCGGTCCGCACCGGGACTGCACCGAAGCTCAGCCGGTCCGCACCGGGGCTGCACCGAAGCTCAGCCGGTCCGCATCGGGGCTCAGCGGCGAATGTGCCCGTCGCCGGTGACGATGTACTTCGTGCTCGTCAGCTCCGGCAGCCCCATCGGCCCCCGCGCGTGCAGCTTCTGCGTGGAGATGCCGATCTCGGCGCCGAAGCCGAACTGGCCACCGTCCGTGAAGCGGGTCGAGGCGTTCACCGCGACCGTCGTCGAGTCGACCAGCTGGGTGAAGCGGCGCGCGGCCTGCTGCGAGGTGGTGACGATCGCCTCGGTGTGCCCGGAGCTCCACAGCCGGATGTGCGTCACGGCCCGGTCGAGCGAGTCCACGACGGCGGCGGCGATGTCGTAGGACAGATACTCCGTGTCCCAGTCCTCCGTCGTGGCCTCGACGGCGGTGACCTTGGAGTCCTTGGCGTAGGCGAGGACGCGCTCGTCGCCGTGCACGGTGACGCCGGCGTCCGCCAGGGCGTCCAGGGCACGCGGCAGGAACTCGTCGGCGATGTCCTGGTGGACCAGGAGGGTCTCGGCGGAGTTGCAGACACTGGGGCGCTGCGCCTTGGAGTTGATCAGGATGTCGATCGCCATGTCGATGTCGGCGTTCGCGTCGACGTAGACGTGACAGTTGCCGGTACCGGTCTCGATGACCGGAACGGTGGACTCCTGGACGACGGTGCGGATCAGGGCGGCGCCGCCGCGCGGGATCAGCACGTCGACCAGACCCCGGGCCCGCATCAGCTCACGTACGGACTCCCGGCCCTCACCGGGCACGAGCTGCACGGCGTCGGCGGGCAGTCCGGCCCCGCCCACGGCGTCGCGCAGCACGCGCACGAGGGCGGTGTTCGATTCGTACGCCGAGGACGAGCCGCGCAGCAGCACGGCGTTGCCGGACTTCAGGCAGAGGGCGGCCGCGTCGACCGTGACGTTCGGGCGGGCCTCGTAGATGATCCCGACGACGCCGAGGGGGACGCGGACCTGGCGCAGGTCGATGCCGTTCGGAAGGGTGGAGCCGCGGACGACCTCGCCGACCGGATCGGGCAGGGCCACGACGTCGCGCACGTCCGAGGCGATGGCGCGGACGCGCTCGGGCGTGAGGGTGAGCCGGTCGATGACGGTCTCGCTGGTGCCGGCCTCCCGGGCCCGGGCGATGTCCTTGGCGTTGGCCGCGACGATCTCGCTCGTACGGACTTCCAGCGCGTCCGCGATGGCGAGCAGCGCGTCGTCCTTCTCGGCCCGCGGCAGGGGCGCCAGGTCGGCGGCGGCGGACTTCGCGCGGTAGGCGGCCCGGGCGACCGGGGACATCGAGTCGTACGGCGAGAGCGTGGTCATGTCGGCAGCGTAATGCTCCGAACGAGTCTGTTCAGCCCTTGTCCCAAACCCCGAGACACCCGGCGAAGGCGGCTCAAAAGGGATGAACGCCCACGGGTGTCGCGGGCAGCGGGCCGTATCCCTCGGCGATGCGCTGGTGGTAGGTCTCGCGGTCGATGACCTCCAGGCCGACGATCTCCCAGGGCGGGAGCTTGGCGGTCTGCCGGTGCTCGCCCCACAGCCGCAGCGCGACCGCCGCGGCGTCGTGCAGATCGCGGGCCTCTTCCCAGTAGCGGATCTCCGCGTGGTCGTTGGCGTACCGGCTGGTCAGCAGAAAGGGATGGTCGTGGGCGAGCTGCTCGAGCCCGCGCCTGACCTCTTTCAGCGGCGCCTCGCCACCCGAGACGCTCAGCGTGACGTGCCACAGCCGGGGCGCGTCCTTGGGCTCCTCGCCCTCGTACGTGTCTCCCGCGGCGACGCTCGTCAGGGCCCGTTCCTCGCCCAGCGCGCGGGAGGTACCACCACCGCGGGACGCCGCCGCCCCAGGGCGCACTCGTCTCACAACGGCCTCCTTTACGCAATGGTCGTGCGGAATCTCCCTGAAACAAATTTGAGCAGCTGAGGCGCCCTCGCGTGGCGGTTTTACGGAACGTCCCCCGCCGGAGGGCGGGGGAATCGGCCGTTCAGGGCCGCTGTGGCCGGTTGTTCCACGCGGTGTTCCACGCCGTCTTCCCCGGGTGGAGCACGACGTGTTCGCCGTGTTCTACGGGTGCAGGAGGACCAGATCGTCCCTGTGTACGACCTCGCGCTCGTACCCGGGGCCGAGCTCGCGGGCCAGCTCCCTGGTCGAGCGGCCGAGCAGCTGGGGGATCTCCTTGGCGTCGAAGTTCACCAGCCCGCGCGCGACGGCGCGCCCCGTGCTGTCGCGCAGCTCGACGGGGTCGCCGGCGGTGAACTCGCCCTCGACCGCCGCGATGCCCGCGGGCAGCAGCGACTTGCGCCGCTCGACGACCGCGCGGACCGCGCCGTCGTCGAGGGTGAGCGCGCCCTGCGGGGTCGAGGCGTGCTGCAGCCACAGCAGCCGGTCGGCGGAGCGGCGGCCGGTGGCGTGGAAGTAGGTCCCCGTGTCACGGCCGGCGAGGGCGTCGGCGGCGTGCACGGCGGAGGTGAGGACGACCGGGATGCCGGCGGCCGCCGCGATGCGGGCCGCCTCGACCTTGGTGACCATGCCGCCGGTGCCGACGCCGGCCTTGCCCGCGCTGCCGATCTCGACGTGCGCGAGGTCCTGCGGGCCGTGCACCTCCGCTATCCGCGACGTACCGGGCCGGCTGGGGTCGCCGTCGTACACGCCGTCCACGTCCGAGAGCAGGACCAGCAGATCGGCCCGTACGAGATGGGCGACGAGCGCGGCCAGCCGGTCGTTGTCGCCGAAGCGGATCTCGTCCGTGGCGACGGTGTCGTTCTCGTTGACGACCGGCAGGGCGCCCATCGCGAGGAGCTTGTCGAGGGTGCGCGAGGCGTTGCGGTGGTGGGCGCGGCGGCTCATGTCGTCCGAGGTGAGCAGCACCTGGCCGACGCGGACGCCGTGGCGGGCGCAGGAGGCGGCGTAGCGGGCCACCAGGAGGCCCTGGCCGACGCTGGCGGCGGCCTGCTGCCGGGCGAGGTCCCTGGGCCGGCGCCGCAGCCCCAGCGGGGCCAGCCCGGCGGCGATGGCGCCGGACGAGACGAGGACGATCTCCCGCTCCCCGCCGCTGCGGCTCTTGGCGAGGGCGTCGACAAGGGCGTCGACCCGGTCCGCGTCGAGGCCGCCGGTCGCGGTGGTCAGCGACGACGAGCCCACTTTGACGACGATCCTGTGGGCGTCCGCCACACCTTGCCTTGCCGCTGACACGTACGTCCCCAATGTCTCCGAATTCCGACCAGCCCGGTGTGTGCAATCTACGTGAGGGCGGGGTCCGGACGCCGCCGCGTTTCGAGGGGCGGACGACGCCCGAGGCCCGGACGGGCGGCTCCCGGCCGCGGACGGCCGGCCGGCCGCACACACGGCGCGGACGGCGCCGTCGGGCGCGGGGCAGGAGCGGTGTACGACGCCGACGGGCACGGAGTGGGAGCCGTGGATGGCGCCGGCGGGCGCCGGGTGAGAGCCATGCACGGCGTCGGCGGCCCCGGGATGAGAGCGTGTCCGGCGCGGGATCCGGGCGCGGACGGTCTCCGCGGTCTCGGCGTTCCAGGCAGGATGTCCGTTTTCCGGTGATAGTTCTCACCCAAGATTGCTAGCCGGGCGCCAGAGGTCATACGGTCAGTGGTCGGCCATGGTTATCTTCGCCGGCCGACCCCACGCTTCCCCCCCATCCGTCGCATCCCTTCGCAGGAGCCCAGCCCGTGCCTTCCGCAGGCCTCGCCCCCCGCCGCATCGTGCAGTTCTCCGCACTGCTCGCGATGTTCGCGCTCTTCACGGCCCAGATCGTCTCCGCTCTGGTGCCGTACGTCCCGGTGTTCATCGCCGCGAGCGCGGCGGGACTCGCTCTGGACGTCTATCTGCAGTACCGCGACCCCGGTCTGCTCGCGCTGCTCGGCAAGGTCCGCTTCGACGTCACGGTCCGCCAGCTGCTGCGCGACATGCTGGTCCTGGTGGGACTGCTGCGGATCGACGGCATCGACCCGGACCGCGAGCAGGCGCCACTGCTGGTCGCGCTGTGCCTCTTCTACGCGCTGCACTTCGCGTGCCAGGCCGTCGCCGTCCTCGTCCGCCGCACCCGGACGCTGCCGATCGTCACGCGGAACATCGACGCGTCGGCGCTGCGCCTGACCGCCGCGCCGCCGCGCATCCTGGCCCGCCGCCAGGGCCACCGTCTGCTGACCTTCTCCATCCCGACGACCGTCGGTCTCACCGTCACGGCGGCCACCCGGCACGCCATGTGGGGCGAGATCGGTGTCGGCGTCGCTCTGCTGCTGATCATCGGCGGCACCGCGTACCTGGGCACCTGGCTGCTCCCGAAGAAGCGCGCCAAGAGCGAGCAGAAGGTGATGGAGTGGCTGGACAACTGGCTGGCGGACTACCGGCCGACCGTCGCCATGTACTTCTCCGGCGGTACGACGTCCGCCTACCAGGCGAACATGTGGCTGTCCACGCTCTCCCAGATCGACGCCAAGCCGCTGATCGTGCTGCGTGAGCGCTTCATGGTCCAGAAGATCGAGGCGACCGACGTCCCGGTCATCTGCTTCCCGAAGGTCTCCACGATGTTCTCGCTGGAGAACTCGACGCTGAAGATGATGCTGCACCCGGCCAACGCGGCGAAGACCTCGCAGGTGCTGCGCATCCCCACGATCAAGCACGCCTTCATCAACCACGGCGAGAGCGACAAGCTGTCCTCCTGCAACCCGTACGCGAAGGCGTACGACGAGGTGTGGGTGGCCGGTCCCGCGGCCCGCGACCGCTACGCCCTCGCCGAGGTCGGCGTGGAGGACAAGGACATCGTCGAGGTCGGCCGCCCGCAGCTGGCGCCGATCCGCCCCTACTCGGGCGCACCCACGGGCACGTACACGACCGTGCTGTACGCCCCCACCTGGGAGGGCTGGGACGGCAACCCGGGCAACACCTCGGTGGTGCTGGCCGGCGAGAACATCGTCAAGGGGCTGCTGGCCGACGACGGCGTGCGTCTCCTCTACAAGCCGCATCCGATGACCGGCTCCGTCGACCCGCGCGCGGGTGCCGCCAACGAGCGCATCATGGCGATGATCCGCGAGGCCAACACCAAGCGGTCGGGCGCCCGCCCCGGCCCGGAGGCAGCGGCCGAACTGGCCCGCCGTACGGCCGAGTTGGACAAGCTCACCTCGACCGCGTTCCGTGAGAGCGCGGACGAACTGGAGCGGATGCTGCTCCAGGGCGCGCCGGAGGGTGACCGAGAGGCCGCCATCGCCGAGGCCACGACGGCCTGGGAGAAGGCCTACTGGGCGTCCTTCCCGGAGTGGGAGCACCAGATCGTCACGGACGCGCGGCCGGCGATCTTCGCCTGCTTCAACCAGGCCGACCTGCTGATCAGCGATGTCTCGTCGGTGGTCTCCGACTGGCTGTCCAGCGAGAAGCCGTACGCGGTCGCCAACACCTCGGGCCTGTCCGAGTCGGCGTTCCGCACGGGCTTCCCCACGGTGTCCGCGGGTGCCGTCCTCAGCCCGGCCGCGGACGGCATCCCGGCCCTCCTGGAGTCGGTCCGCCGGCCGGAGAAGGACGACTTCACCACGGCTCGCGCGGCCCTCAAGGAGCACCTGCTGGGCCCCTCGGACTCGCCGTCCCTGGCCCGTTTCAACGCCGCGATCGACGATCTGTGCACCAAGGCGGACGAGCGCCGGGTACTGATGGAGGGCCGTCTCGCCGCGGAGATCCCCTCGCCCCGGTCCGCCGCCGAGGAGACGGCACAGGAGGCCACCCAGGGTCTGGACGCCGAGGACAACGGCGCCGAGGACAACGGCGCGGAGGACTCGGTCACCGCGTAGGTCCCTCCCGCCCCTGCCGTACGTCCGAAGGGCCTCCGGAAGCCGATGCTTCCGGAGGCCCTTCGGCGTTCGCGGACGGTCACGCCGGGCGGATCACCCCGGGCAGACGGCGTCGGGCAGCCCCGGCAGCCCCCGCCGCTCGTCACCGGTGAGATCACGGCCGAGGACCCCGCACAGATGGCGCTTCCACCGTCCGGGGTCGAGCGAGAACAGTTCCGCGGAACCCTCCGGGACCAGCAGCAGCGTCTTCCCGTCCCTGGTGGCGGCGAGGAAGTACTGGTCCTTCTCGAAGTCGTACGTCTCGAAGCGGCTCGGGTCCGACGCCTGCTGGAAGCGGACGGAGCTGCCGGTGGCCAGGAAGAACTCCGAGCCCTTTCCGGTGAAACCGAAGGTGAAGCCGTCGCCCCAGGACTCGTCGTTCGACCCGAGCGGCCCGAGCGGACCCAGTACCCGTTCCGGCTTGTGTCCGCGCCGCACCGACCACACCTCGACCATGCTGCCCTTGGTCTTCGCGGCCACGAACCGCCCAGTCGCGTCGGGGCGGGCCCGGTCGATGTCGTCGCCGAGCGTGACGCGCAGTGCCCTGTTCTCCTTGCCGACCCGCAGGTCGACGGCGAAGAGGGTGGACTTGCCGCGGACCATGACCTGCACGTACCCGGGCTCGGGACGGTCATTGACCGCGAACCCGGAATCGGAGGGCGCGGACGCGAAGCTGAGCAGGGGCGGGTTCTTCTTGGTCAGCTTGAGGTCCCGCGCGTCGATGGTCTTGGTGAGGCGGCGGCCGTCACGGGCGTTCCAGTGCTCGATCACCGTGCCGGAGACGGTGACCAGTTCGTCGGTGTCCCGCAGGAACAGGAGCGACAGCCGGCCGGGCTTCCCGTACTTGTCGACGGGCGGCTTGCGGGTGGTGATCTCGGCGACCTTGCGCAGCGACGGAACCTGCCGGATCACGAGTCTGTTCCGGCCGACCACGTCGGCCACCAGGGTCTGTGCCCGGTTGACGGCCAGTGCGTGCGGGGGCCTCGGGTCCATCGCCTCGTCCATCGGCGGCCGCTTGACCTGGGCCTTCACCCGCCCGGTCGACGCGTCGACGAGGGCCAGCCGGTTGCCGACGAGGCCGGTCGGATGGTCCCGCGTCTCCAGGTGGGCGACGATCGTCCTGTCGTCGTCGAACACCAGAGGATGGACGAGGACGAGATTCACCGGATGGTCGCTCGGTTTCAACGCCAGCCCGGTCACCGTTGTCTCGTCCCAGGTGGACACCACGGGATCACGCGAGTCCCCCATGAGACGGCCCGTGGGGTTGGCGGGCTCGGGCGCCTCGGCCTGCTGCGGTGTGCTGCCTCGCCGTGCGTCGCCGATCAGCCACTGCGAGCCGCTGTCGTACATGGCCAGGCGCCCACCCGACTTGTCCACGGCCATGCCTCTGCAGCTGTAGGACCCGGTCTCGTACCGGTTCAGCACCCGTCCCCGGGCCACGTCGACGGTCCGGTAGACGGCCTGGTCCGAATAGCCGTCCTTCTCCTTCCGGCAGTAGGCCAGCACACTGCCGTCGCCCGACAGAGTGAAGGCCGGTGCCTCTTTGATGAAGGTCGACATGGAGAACGACCCGACGCCATCCGCCAGTTCACGCGTCTTCCCGGTGCGGATGTCGACGGTCAGGACCGTGTGCTCCGTGCTGTACGTGCCACTGTCGGGCGGCTGGACCACCAGGGTCCGCTCGTCCGGGCCGAACCACACCGCCTTGACCGCGGGCACGCGTCCGGGCACCTGCCGGCCGGTCTTCGTCCTCAGGTCCCACAGCCGCAGCCGCCCGTCCGCGACCGTGACCACCTGCCGGGCGTCCGGGGAGAAGTCCATGAAGTGGACCTGCTCGCTGTCATGGCGCTTGTTCTCGCCCTTGTCCCAGAATTCGGCATCGGGGACCGAGCCGCCCCGGCCGAGCAGGCCCTCCGCGCTGTCCGCCCCGGGATGGACGTCCCACCAGGCCAGCGCGCCCGCCGTCGAGACGTAGGCGATGCGCCGGCCGTCCCTGCTGACCAGCGGATAGAACGCCAGGTCCGGGATCTGCAACTGCTTGCGCAGCGTGTGTCCTGCGGCGCTGCGGACGAACAGCGAGGCGCGCCCCAGCCGGGTCGTCGCCAGCGTCACCCGGCCGTCGGCGCTCGTCGCCACGGCGTCGATCTGTCCTTCGGCTCCGCTCAGCACCCACGCGGCGCTCCTGAAGCGGTCGTATCCGCGCAGCATGGCGCTGCGGGCCTCCTGCGTCGGCGCGATGTCGTACGCCCCCATGGCCACCAGGGCGGACTGCCCCGGGTCCCGCTTGCTCAGTTCCTCGGAGAGGCTGGCCAGCGCACGGGACCGTGCGTCCGCGCCCCGCTGCTCGCTCACCTGCGACTGGTAGACGAGGAAGGTGCCGAGCCCGGCGATCAGTGCGAGCACCAGCGCCACGGCGGTCCACGCGGCGCGCGACCGCGTACGGCGGGCACGCTGCCGCTGCCTGGCGCGGGCGAGGAAGCCCCGTTCTTCTTCGGTCAGTTCGCCCTCGCGGTCGGCCAACCAGCCGTGCGCACCGCCCGGTTGCGGGAGCAGCTCCGGTGACCGGTCGCCCCGCTCCCAGCGCTCCCGGTCGTGAGCGAGCTCCGCCCGTCCGGCCAGGAACTCGCTGTCGGCCTTCACCTGCTGCCGGAGCGCGGGCCAGGCGGTGATCAGTGCCTCGTGGGCCAGTTCGGCGGTCTCCGGTTCCTGCTCGCCGCCGTGCAGCACCAGCAGCCGCCGCTCGGCGAAGGACCGCGCGAGCCGCCATCGCGTCTCGCCCGCCTCCTGCCGGGTGAGTCTGCGGCGCAGGGGGGTCTCGCTGCCGGGCAGCACCCGCACCAGCCCGGTGAGCAGCCGCAGCGCGTCGGCCTGCGCCTGCTCCCCGACGCACTCCCGCCAGGCGTTCTCGGAGTGCAGCGCGAGCGCTCCGGACACACCGTTCATCTCGTCGTACGTCGCGGCGCGCAGCCGTCCGACGCTGCGCCGGCGCCAGAGCTGTTCGAGGACGAAGCCGAGGAGCGGGAGGATTCCCGGCTCACCGCCCGCGTCGTCGAGGATGCGCCGGTCGAGGCCTGGGTCGTACGCCACGCCCGGCACCTGCTCGACCGGCCTGGTGATCACCTCGCGGAGCTGGTCCCGGGACATCGGCGTCAGCGGGAGCGTGCGGCCCGTGCGCAGGGCGGGGCCCAGCCGCGGGTGCTTGAGCACGGCGTCCATGAAGTCGGCCCGGAGCGTGACCAGCACGCGCGGGCCGCCTGCCCCGCGGCGGTCGGGGAAGAGCAGTTCCACGGCCTGCGCGACCTCGGCCTCCGTACGGTCCAGGAGTGCTTCGGCCTGGTCGAGTACGACGAGCAGCTTGCCGCCGGCCCGGCCCCGCGCCCGGTGCAGGGCATCCGCGAGGCCCTTGTCCGCGAGCCATGCCTCGACCTGGTCGGCGCTCTCGGCCCGGGCGGGGCCGTACCGTCCCGTGCGGATGTCCTCGTACAGCTCGGTGGCGAGTGCGGAGAGCGGGGAGGAGACCTGGCCGGCGTTCACCACCAGCACGTCGTGGCCGCTCTCCCGCATCCGGGGGACGACGCCGGCCAGGGCCAGCGACGACTTCCCGGAGCCCGAGGGGCCGTACAGGGTGACGGTCGGCTGATCGCCGCGCAGGGCCGCGAGCACCTCCTCGATGTCGTCGTCCCGCCCGAAGAAGACGTCCGTGTCGCCCTCCTGGAAGGTGGCAAGACCGCGGAAGGGCACGGCGGGAAGCAGGACGGGGGCGAGCTCGGGGACTTCCCGGAGCAGGGTTCTGGTCCGCAGCAGGAAGGCCTGCTGGGCGTCCTGCTCGGGCTGGGCTGCGACCATGAGGCCGACCGCCGCGCCGAGTTCGTTGTCCCAGACGGGGGTGCCGCTGAAGCCCTTGCGGACGTGTGCGGCCTGTCCGTCGGCCCGGGAGAGCTGGATCCAGCCCTCGCCGGTGGCTCCGCCGAGCTTCCCGCGGAACCAGGTCTCGCCCGGCTCCCCGTCCGTGAAGCCCACCGCGCGCGCTCCGTGCTCCCAGACGCTCTCGGGGTCGGCCATGGGCAGCGGGCGGGCCCCCGGGAGGGGCTCCGGCAGTCGCAGTACGGCCACGTCACCGGTCCGGTCGGCCCTGATCGGTATCCAGAACTCGACGACGGCCTTGTGCTCCCGCCGCCCGCCGCCCGCACCGTTCCCCGCGCCCTCGGCCGGCCCGGTGCGCTCTGCCAGCGGGAGGTCGACCGTGACCGCGGTCCCGGCGGTCACCGCCGTCTCCCGTGGCCGGTCCAGGACGTCCGACACCACATGGGCGCAGGTGACCACCAGATCCGGGGCGACGAGGAAGCCCGCGCCCCCGATCACACCGTCCTGCCCCTTGATCCGGACGACCGCTGCGGCCAGCACCTCGTCCGGACTCTGCGACTCTTCCCCCGTCACCGCGCCCCCGTTCGGCTCAACTCACCTGCGGATTATCCCCAGTCGAGCCTCTCGGGTCACTCCTGTTCCAGGTCAGACTCACGGAGAAGTTGGCCTGGGTCGCGGTACTGGCGATGACCACGTCGGCCTCCGCCGACAGTGACACCCCGAACTCCAGCGTCATCTGGTCGGGTGCGTGGGCGAGTCCCCTGAACCGCCCGACGAAGCTGTCCGCCACGGGCCGTACGGTGTCCAGCATCTCGCCGAGCGACCGCTCGGCCCGGGCCACGGCACGTCCCCCGCGGCCGACCCTGACCAGCGACTCGTCCACCTCGCGGATCTGCACCCGCACGACCTCGCCGCTGCCGTCCCCCACCGGCACCTCGACGGTCCGCACACTCCGGTCGCTCATGGCATTCCCTCGTCCCTCGTCCCTCGGTGATGAGCTCCGCGGAGTTCACTGCGCCAGGGGCGGAGGCTCGCAGGAATCGTAGATCGCCACGCCACGAACGCGCCCCGGTCTCCGGCGAGTTGCCGCCCCCCTGCCGGCTGCCCGCCCCACGCGAGAACGCCCCGGCCCCCGAAACCGGGACCAGGGCGTTCTCGACGTCGACGCGAACCCGCGCCGTTCAGGCTAGAACGGCTCGAAGTCGTCGTACTCCTTCTCCGCCTCGTCCCGCTCCGCCTGCTTGTCACGGCGGCGCTGGGTGGCGGGACGCGGCGCGTCGAGGCGGTGGTCCTCGCCGCGGCGGCCGAGCATCTCCGCGCCGGCCATGACCGTGGGCTCCCAGTCGAAGACGACCGCGTTGTCCTCGGGGCCGATGGCGACGCCGTCGCCCGAGCGGGCGCCCGCCTTCATCAGCTCCGTCTCGACGCCGAGACGGCTGAGGCGGTCGGCGAGGTAGCCGACGGCTTCGTCGTTGCTGAAGTCGGTCTGGCGGACCCAGCGTTCGGGCTTCTCGCCACGGACGCGGAAGAGACCGTCCTCCTCCTGGGCCACGGTGAACCCGGTGTCGTCGACCGCCTTCGGGCGGATGACGATACGGGTCGCCTCCTCCGTGGGCTTGGCCGCGCGGAACTGGCCGACCAGGTCGGCGAGGGCGAAGGAGAGCTCCTTGAGGCCCGTGTGGGCCACCGCCGAGACCTCGAAGACCCGATAGCCGCGGGCCTCCAGGTCGGGGCGGACCATCTCGGCCAGGTCCTTGCCGTCGGGCACGTCGATCTTGTTGAGGACGACGAGACGCGGACGGTTGTCGAGGCCGCCGTACTGCGTCAGCTCCTCCTCGATGATGTCGAGGTCGGAGATCGGGTCACGCTCGGACTCCAGGGTCGCCGTGTCCAGCACATGGACGAGCACGGAGCAGCGCTCCACGTGGCGGAGGAACTCCAGACCGAGGCCCTTGCCCTGGCTCGCGCCGGGGATGAGCCCGGGGACGTCCGCGATGGTGTAGACGGTCTCGCCCGCCGTCACCACGCCCAGGTTCGGGACGAGGGTCGTGAAGGGGTAGTCCGCGATCTTCGGCTTGGCGGCGCTCAGCACCGAGATCAGCGAGGACTTGCCCGCGCTCGGGTAGCCCACCAGGGCCACGTCGGCGACCGTCTTCAGCTCCAGGACGATGTCCTGGAGGTCTCCGGGGACACCGAGGAGCGCGAAACCGGGGGCCTTGCGGCGCGCCGAGGACAGCGCAGCGTTGCCGAGGCCGCCACGGCCGCCCTGTGCGGCGACGTACGACGTGCCCTGGCCGACCAGGTCCGCGAGGACGTTGCCCGCCTTGTCCTGAATCACTGTGCCGTCCGGCACCGGCAGGATCAGGTCCTGCCCGTCCTTGCCGGACCGGTTGCCGCCCTCGCCGGGCTTGCCGCTGGTCGCCTTGCGGTGCGGGGAGTGGTGGTAGTCGAGCAGCGTGGTGACGGACTGGTCGACGACCAGGATCACGTCACCGCCACGGCCGCCGTTGCCGCCGTCCGGGCCGCCGAGCGGCTTGAACTTCTCCCGGTGTACGGAGGCACAGCCGTGGCCTCCGCTACCCGCGGCGACATGCAGCTCGACGCGGTCCACGAAGGTGGTCATGGTGGGGTGCCTCCAGCACTTCGATTACTTCGATCAGTTCGGTTGCGTACGGAATGTCTCCCGCACCACATCCAAGAACAACACGCGAAAGGCGGACCCACTTCCCGTGAGGGAAGTGAGGTCCGCCTCGCGAAAGAACCGGTCAGGCGACCGGGACGATCTTCACGACCTTGCGGCCGCGGTGGGTACCGAACTCCACCGCACCGGCGTCGAGCGCGAACAGCGTGTCGTCCTTGCCACGACCGACGCCCGTACCGGGGTGGAAGTGGGTGCCGCGCTGGCGGACCAGGATCTCACCGGCGTTGACGACCTGACCGCCGAAGCGCTTCACGCCGAGCCGCTGAGCATTGGAGTCGCGACCGTTCCGAGTGGACGATGCGCCCTTCTTGTGTGCCATCTCTCCTCAGTCCCTTACTTCGCAGCCGCGGGGATCTCAGTGACCTTGATCGCCGTGTACTGCTGGCGGTGGCCCTGACGACGGCGGTAACCGGTCTTGTTCTTGTAGCGAAGGATGTCGATCTTGACGCCCTTGTGGTGATCCACGATCTCGGCCTGGACCTTGATCCCGGCAAGCACCCACGGGTCGCTGGTCACGGCGTCGCCGTCGACAACGAGCAGGGTCGAGAGCTCGACCGTGTCGCCAACCTTGGCAGTGGAAATCTTGTCAACCTCAACGATGTCGCCGACAGCAACCTTGTGCTGGCGACCACCGCTGCGCACGATGGCGTACACGCGGATCTCTCTCTCGCTCGGAACGGAACCCCCGCAGTCCAGCCGCGCGAGCGGCCTCTCCCTGGCGCGGAACGCCGGGAGGAAAAGGGTTTACGGGGATGCGGCGTTTCAAAGGACACGCCGACGGTCCAGGTTACGGGGCCGCGGCCGAAGGGGTCAAACCGGGCCGGGCCCCGTGACTGTGCCGACCGTCACGTCGTCGGCTTCTCACCGTCGTCCGGGAGCGGCTTCACGCCCTTGCACAGGTCGGTGGTGTCCTTGGTGCCGGGGTACGCCACCTTGGTCACGCGGTCGAAATGGACCTTGTACATGTCGTGCACGGCGTCGTCGTCGACCTTCACGATCGACTCGTCGTTCTCGCGCAGTGCGGGCCCGGTGTAGTTCCCGGAGCCGGTGAAGCTGACCTTGTTCTGCACGCCGTCGTACATGCCGTCGATCAGGATGTACTTGGAGTGGATGATGAACGGCGTCGCCAGCTTCTGGCCGGGGTTCAGCGGGTCCCGGTCGTCGTTGTAGCAGCGCACCGAGGGGCCGCCGGTGGTGTGCAGCTTCTCCCAGGTGCCCTTGGTGCCGCCGGAGCTCTTGGCGCTGTCCGTCTCGGCGTACACGATGCTCACCGAGCAGCCCGCCTTCTGCAGCGAGACCAGCTTCTCGGCGATCGCCATCCGGGTCAGCTTGAAGATCGCGACGCGTACCTTGGTCTTCTGCGTGACGCCCGCGGTGTCCTTGTACGTGCACTGGACGTTGTTGAGCACCGAGTAGACGGTGTCGGTGTCCCGGGTGTTGCCGTCCCGCGGGAAGAAGTACGCCTTGTACAGGCCGTTGCTGACCGTCCGGTAGTTCCAGGACGCCCAGTCCTTGGCGACCATCGTGTCGAAGTAGTCCGAGTACGCGTCGTACATCGTCGGGTTGTTCGGCAGCAGCAGCGCGTCGTTGAAGAAGCGCGTGTGCGCGGACGGCGTCGAGTTCGACGTCGTCTCGACGACCACGTTCGTGGCGCCCTGCACCGCGGAGAACAGCCAGAACTTGTTGTGCATGATCGACTGCCCGAACTTCGGGTCACCGAGGCACGACTTGTTCGCCGGGCAGGTGCTGACGTACGAGCCCTTCGTACGGTCCGTGCCCAGCGCGGTGGCCAGCGTGCTGTACGACGTGTTGGTCGGGCGGTCGCTCACGCTCGACTCGTCGAGCAGGATCTGGACGTTGACCCCGCGGTTCTTGGCGTCGACGAGCGCGTTGACGACCGTCGTCTCCCAGACGTGGTAGACCGCGACCTTGATGGTCGAACCGGGCAGTGCGGCATTGGCCAGTTCGACCAGCCGGGTGCGGATCGCGTACTGCTGATCCGTGGTCCCCAGCGGGTCGTTGAAGATCGGCCCCTCGGTCCAGGTCGGGTTGCCCACGGCATCCGCGGTGCCCGCGGCCGTCACCGCCTGCACTCCCGCCGCGGACAGCACCGTCGCCAGCGCGACAGCCTGGCGTCCTCCCTTGACCGGCTTCACAGCGCGGTGTCGCCCCGTGCCCGTCAGGCGCACGCGCGCCATGAAAATCCCCTCCCCTGACACGAGCCGGCGTTCTCCCCAACGCGGCCCGCGTGTTCTTACGTGTGACTGCATGAGTTTTACATGTAGCTGATCGTGTTCCAAGAGGCGGGGGCTGGTTGGGGGGACACAGGTGCCCATGAAACGGATCATGACGGCACAAAGAGATCCGCCCGAAGCGCCCCTGAGCCGCTCCGGACCGCAGGGAAGCACCCCGAGCCGCTCCGTGGATCACCGGTGAACCGGCGTCCTGTTCACCGCTTCCCGCCCCAGGAACCCCCACGACCGCTCGCGCCGCGCACACAAATGAACACCCCCCTTCCGGTGGCTGGTCAGCCGCCGGAAGGGGGGTGCCGGGTCGGGGCGCTGGCCCCGGTCGACTCAGCCCTCGTCGGTGGAGGCCGTGACGGTGGGCAGGGTCTGCTCCGCCGCCGCGGTCTTCTTCGACGTCGACTTGGCGGCCGTCTTGGTGGTCGCCGCCTTCTTGGCCGTCGTCTTCTTGGCGGCCGTCTTCTTGGCCGCGGTCTTCTTGGTGGCGGCCTTCTTCGCGGTCGCCTTCTTGGCCGTCTTACGGGCCGTCTTCTTCGCCGGTGCCGACTCCTCGCCCTCGGCGGTGTCCCCGGCCGGTGCGGACGCCTCGGCGGCCTCCGGCGCGGACGCCTCCGTCGCAGCCGACGGGACGACCGTGACGGCCGCCTCCTCGGACGCGGTGGGCGCGGTCGCCTTGCGGACCGCACGACGCCGCTGACGGGCCGGAGCGGCGCTCTCGGCGGGCGTCTCGGCCTGCTCGCCGGCCGGCGAACCGGTGACGGACTCAGGGGCCGGCTCGGCGACGGGCTCCGGCTTCGGCTCGGCCGCCTCCGGCGCGGACGCCGCGACGGTCACCGCTCCGGCCTCGTCGGCCGCCTTGGGCGAACCGGCCGGGGCCGACACCTTGCGCGTGGCGCGACGGCGGGTACGGCCCTGCGGAGCGGCCTCCTCCTGTACGGGGGCCGCGGGGGCCTCCTGCACCGGAGCCGCGGCCTCGGGCGCCTCGACGACCGGGTCCTCGACGGCCATGGGCTCCGCCTCGGCGGCCTCACGGGACTTCGGAGCGCGCTCCTCGCCACGCGAGCGGGGAGCCCTCTCCTCGGCCCGCGGCGTACCTGCCGGAGCCGACGCACGCCGGGTCGCCCGGCGCCGCGAACGGCCGCCCCGGGACGCGGCGGCCTCCGCCTCGGCGGCACTGCCGTACAGCTCCTCGTCCGGGGTGAACTCCGGCGCGGGCAGCGCGGCCGGTGCGGCGGCCTCGGCAGCCACCTCGGCCTCGCTCTCGATGTCCGGCTCCACCATCTCGGCGGCCTCGTGCTCGTGGACGTGTCCGTCACCGCCACGGCCGCGCTTCTTGCGCTTGCCGCCGCCCCCGGTGGAGGTCGGCTGCTCCATGTGCACGATGACACCGCGGCCGTTGCAGTGGACGCAGGTCTCGGAGAAGGACTCCAACAGGCCCTGGCCGACGCGCTTGCGCGTCATCTGCACGAGGCCCAGCGAGGTCACCTCCGCCACCTGGTGCTTCGTACGGTCGCGCCCGAGACACTCGAGCAGGCGCCGCAGCACCAGGTCCCGGTTGGACTCCAGGACCATGTCGATGAAGTCGATGACGACGATGCCGCCCAGGTCGCGCAGCCGCAGCTGACGCACGATCTCCTCGGCCGCCTCCAGGTTGTTCCTGGTCACGGTCTCTTCGAGGTTGCCGCCCTGGCCGGTGAACTTGCCGGTGTTGACGTCGATCACGACCATGGCCTCGGTCTTGTCGATCACCAGCGACCCGCCGCTGGGCAGCCAGACCTTCCGGTCCAGCGCCTTCATCAGCTGCTCGTCGATCCGGTACGTCGCGAAGACGTCGACCTCGGAGGTCCACTTCGAGAGACGGTCGCTCAGGTCGGGCGCCACGTGGGCCACGTAACCGTGGATGGTCTCCCAGGCCTCGTCACCGCTGACGATGACCTTGGTGAAGTCCTCGTTGAAGATGTCGCGGACGACCCGGACGGTCATGTCCGGCTCGCCGTAGAGCAGCGTGGGCGCGTTCGAACTGCCGCCGCTCTTCGCCTTCTTCTGGATGTCCTCCCACTGCCCCTGCAGCCGCTCGACGTCACGGCGCAGCTCGTCCTCGCTCGCACCCTCGGCGGCGGTGCGCACGATGACGCCCGCGTCGTCGGGGACGATCTTCTTGAGGATGGTCTTCAGCCGTGCGCGCTCGGTGTCGGGGAGCTTGCGGCTGATGCCGGTCATCGAGCCCTCGGGCACGTAGACCAGGTAGCGGCCGGGCAGCGAGACCTGGCTGGTGAGGCGGGCGCCCTTGTGACCGATCGGGTCCTTCGTGACCTGCACGAGGACCGACTGGCCGGACTTCAGGGCGGATTCGATGCGGCGCGGCCCGTTGGCCATGCCCAGCGCTTCGAAGTTGACCTCACCGGCGTACAGGACGGCGTTGCGGCCCTTGCCAATGTCGATGAACGCGGCCTCCATGGACGGCAGCACGTTCTGGACCTTGCCCAGGTAGACGTTGCCGACGTACGAGGTCGCCTGCTCCTTGTTGACGTAGTGCTCGACGAGCACGTTGTCTTCCAGGACGCCGATCTGGGTGCGCTCGCCGCTCTGGCGGACGACCATCACGCGCTCGACGGCCTCACGGCGGGCCAGGAACTCGGCCTCGGTGATGATCGGGACGCGACGGCGGCCCTGCTCACGCCCTTCACGACGGCGCTGCTTCTTGGCCTCGAGACGCGTCGAGCCCTTGATGGACTGCACCTCGTCGCTCGGGTGCTCGTCCTTCTTGCGGGGCTCGCGGACCTTCACGACCGTGCGCTCGGGGTCGCCGTCGCCCGGCTCGCCCTCGGGGCCGGAGTCACCGGCGCGACGCCGACGGCGCCGACGGCGACGGCTGCTGCTGGAACCACCCTGCTCGTCGCGCTCGTCCGCCTCCTCGGCGTCCTCCTCGACCTGCTCGGCGGTGTCCTCGGCGTCCTGCGCGGCCTGCTCGGCGGAGAGCTCGTCCTCGCCCCCGTCGAGGTCGGAGTCGCCCGCGTCACCACGGCGACGACGGCGGCCACCGCGGCGGCGCCGACGACGGGAGCCGGTGTCCTCGGAGTCGTCACCCTCGGCGGCGTCCTCCGCGGACTCGTCCTCGTCGACGCTCTCCTCGGGCTCGGGCCGGGACTCGGGTGCGGCCTGCGGGGTCTCCGCCGCGGGCTCGGCCTCGGCGGCCCGCCGACGCCGGCGACGACGCCCTCCGGTCGCCTCCTCGGCGACCTCGGCGGCCTCCACGGGCGTGGGCTCCTCGATCTGCTCCGGCTCCGGTGCCGGCTCGTCCGCCGCCTCGGCGGCAGCCGCGGCAGCGGCCCGCTCCGGCGTCTGGAACATCGGCTCGGTGAAGACGGGGGCCTGGAAGACGGCCACGGCGGGGCGCGCGGGACGCCGCCCGGACTCGCCCTCGGACTTCCTGGGGGCCGGCGCGGAGAATCCGGCGGCGGCCTTGCGGGTGGCGCGGCGGCGGCCACGACGCGGTCCGCCGTCCTCCTCGGTCTGATCGGCCTCGGCCGGCTCCTCCGATACGGCGGCGGGCGCCTCGACGGGCTCGGCAGGCCGGCTCTCGCTGGTCACGGGCGCCTCCACACGCTCGTCGGCGGCACCCTCGGGAGCGGACCCGCGCCGAGTGGCACGACGGCGGCTACGGCGGGGGGCGGCTTCCTCGGCCGACTCCGCCGGCTCTTCGGCCGGCTCGTCGGCGGGGGCCGTCTCCTCGGCAGCCACGGGCGCGGGGGCCTCGACGACCGTCTCGACGGCCTTGGCCGCACCGGCGGGCGCGGACGCACGACGACGCGTACGACGGGCGGGGGCGGCTTCCTCGACGGGAGCCGGGGTGTCAGTGACCGTGTCGGTCGGGGCGCTCGCGGGCGCTGCCACGATCTCGGCCGCCTCGGCGGGGGCCGTCGCGGCCTCGGGCGCGGACACGCGCCGAGTGGCACGACGCCGGCCGCGGCGCGGGGCACCGTCCTCGGCGTCGGTGGCCTCGACGGGCTCGGCGGCGGACTCGGTGGCCAGGGCGGCCGCGGGCTCCGCGGCGACGGCGGCCACGACGGTCTCCGGCTCGCCGACGGCGCCCTCGGGAGCACCGGCGGGCGCGGACACGCGCCGAGTGGCACGACGGCGGGCCCGGCGCGGAGCGGCGTCCTCGGCCGGCTCCGCGGACTCCGTGACGTCCGAAGCAGCAAGCGCCTCGTCCGTCTCGTCCGCCTCATCCGTCACGGACTGGTCGGTGATGTTCTCGTCCGCGACGAGGTCGGCGGACGCCACGGCCGGTATGGCCGGCGCGGTGGTCTCGGCCGCGGCCTCGGAGGCGGCGGTCGGGGGCCCCGCAGGACGCGACGCGGCGCGGCGGCGGCGCCGCGGCGGCAGGGTGTCGCTGGGGGTGTCGTTGGTGTCGGAGCCCGTGGACGGCTCAGTGGGTTCGGTCGGCTCGAGCATGCGGGTGGATCTCCCGTCAGGCTCCCGGGCGCCGCGCCTGGTCCGGCAGTGCCGGTGACGTCCGCGGCTCGCGCGATGCGCGGTGCCGCCGTCCGGGGCGCGGGCGCCGCACGGGAGCTCTCTGTGTCCTGTCTCGCCGGTTCCGTACGCCATGTGTGCGTACGGCCTGGCGAAAGTCTTCTGGTGGGTGCGCTGCCCGACCCAGGTGGCTCCCGAGTACGAGGGCGGCGCTACGGCGTGCGTCCTTACGCGGGACCTTCCGGCACCGGCGCCTTCGCGGCGGCAGTGGGAGCGTCCCCTGGGAAAACAGCTGGGGTCGCCGCTGCCTCGCGGTCGGGCGCGAGCGGGTCGGTCACCGTGCCTGTCTCTTCATCGAACAGCCCCTGCGCCAGCCTGGTCACCGCTGCGGTGACCGGCGGCGCCAGGTCGGCCACGGCGCGGAGACCGGACAGGACGTCGTCGGGTCGTACGGCAGGCGTCACGTGCCGAACAACCAGGCGCAGTATCGCACAGGCCTGGTCGGTCGGCATATCAGCCTGTGGATCGAGCGTCTCAAGGCTTGCGACGGCGGAGCGGGCGTCGAACGTCCGCATGCCGTTCTTGGTCCTGCGCTGGACCTCGACGGTGTCGGCCGTCATGAAGGCCAGCGCGGCGCGTTCCGCCTCCGCCGGGTCCACGCCGTCGAGGCGCAGCTCCCACACGGATGCGGTGAGCCGGTCGGCGAGTCCCGAGGTACGGGCCTCCACCGCCTCGATGATGTCGAGCCCGGCGGGCAGCGACTCATCGAGGAGCTCACGCAGCTTGTCCGGGTCACGCGCTTCGGTGAGCGCGATCTCCAGGTACTCCGCCTCACTGCCCGTGCCGGTGGGTGCGGCATTGGCGTACGACACCTTCGGGTGTGGCGTGAACCCCGCCGAGTACGCCATCGGCACCTCGGCACGGCGCAACGCACGCTCGAGAGCACGCTGGAAGTCACGGTGGCTGGTGAACCGGAGGCGGCCGCGCTTGGTGTAGCGCAGTCGGATGCGCTGCACCGCGGGTGCGGGCGGCGGGCCTTCGGGCTGTCGCTTGCCCAGTGTCGTTCAGTCCTTCGTGAGAGCGGTCGTACTACTACCTAGAGTACGTGTCTCACCGCTTCCTGGTTCCCGCCGGGCGACAGGGCGAGGTTCCCGGCGGGATTCCGGCCCGGATTCCGAGGGGGGTTCCGGGCGAGATTCCAAGCGGGGTTCCGGGCGGGCGCCGAAGAGCATCCGGCGGAAGTCCGCGCGGGCCTGCCGGGCGGATTCCCGGGCCGCGCCCATCGCCTGCCGCGTCACCCTTCCCACACTGCGCGCGGCCTCCGCCGCGGGCTTCAGGACCGCGTCCCGGATCACGTGCCCGACCGGCGTGAGCACCGTCCGGTACGCCCAGCGCACCGGCTCCACGAAGATCCACCGGAAGAGTCGCCCGAGGAACCGTCCGACGGTCAGCGAGATGTACCCGGCGATGCGCCAGGCGTGCCCGAGGGCGTCGCCGATCTCCCGGCCGATAACGGCGAGGACCCGGCCCACGGGCACGAGGACCCAGCGCCACAGGGCGAGCGCGGGCAGCACGAACAGGATGCGGAGCGTCCAGTAGAGCGCGACGCCGATGCCGGTGAAGAACAGTTCCACGAGCCGGGCGATCCCCCGGGCGGCCCAGGCGATCCCCCGGCCCACGGGCGCGAGCACCCAGGTGTACAGCCACCTCGCCGGTACGACGATCAGATACCGCCCCAGCCAGGCGACGGCCGAGTAGACCCCGAGCCCGACGGCCGCGAGCACCGTCCCGATTCCCCGGACCAGCCAGGCGATCCCGTGCCCGAGAGGTGTGAGCAGCCGCGTGTACAGCCAGGCGAGCCCGAGACCGATACCGGCGAAGATCCAGGCGAGGCCGGCGCCGATCCCCCGCGCCAGCCAGGCGATCGCGTGCCCGAGGGGCGTCAGCACCCGCCGGTACAGCCACACCAGGGGTACGACGAGCAGTACGTGCCCGAGCCACCCGAGCGCCTTGCCCACCGGCACGACGACGTACCGCCACACCATCAGCAACGGCCAGACGAACACCGCCCACGCCACCCACGCCAGCGCCCGCCCCACCGGACGCAGCACGGTGTCCCGCAGGAACCGTCCCCCGACGACCAGCGCGTCCCACACCATCCGCACCGGCACCACCAGCACGAGCACCACGATGCGCACCGGCACGCGAATCGCGACGGCGAGGCACCCCTCGGCCTGCGGAGCCCCCCGCTCGACCGGCTGCCCCTCAGACCGCTTCTCCAGATCCATACCGAGGTAGACGCCCCGCCGCCCCCTTCGGATGCACGCCCCGAACCGCCGACGCCAAGTCGTGTCCTCCCGGGAGCCGGCTACGGGAGTGAGCGTTCGCCCGGACTCGACGACGCGGAGGCGACTGAAGACCGTACGGGCCCTCAGCCCAAGTGAGTTGAGTGGTCCGGCCGGACGGCGTTTGCCCATCCCACCGAGAGGCCCCAGGAGCCAGTGGTTCTGGAAGTGACCGAGAGGGCCACCTTCTTGTGCCCCTCCCTGAGAGCGACCTCGTTGTACTGCCCCGGGTCGCCGTTCCGGCATTCGACGGTGTAGCTCACGAAAGAGCCGACATTGACATCGACGGTGCCGGAGCCCGAGCAGATCACCGCGACCTCCAGAGTTCCCGGTTCAATCCTGGGGATGTCCGAGAACCTGCGGGACCCGGCCTGTGCGCCCGACGAGACGAAGGTCCTCTGCGCATCCGGGAGTTGCGGCGAGGCGAGCGGCTCTTCGCCCCCGGAAGCACTGCGGGAAGCGCCCCCGGCCGGCACACCTCGGACCGCCGAAGGCTTCGCCGATGCAGGGCCTTTCGTCGCCGCCGCATGATCCTTGGTCGCTGCCGCACTGCTGCACCCCGTCAGAACGAGCAGCGCAACCGGCACAACCGCCCTTGCCCGTCCCACGTTTACCACCTATGTGAAAAGCAGCTGGTCAGTCTCTCGATCATGGAGGGTACCGATCATTGACCGCGGCCGATGCCCGCCGACTGGTTCACCGCCAGTGGTAAAGCGACGACACGCCGCCGCCAGGCCGACAGGAACTCCATCCGCGCATCTACGTCTCAGGTGCCGAACAGGGCCTCGCCCCAAGTGAGTTGATCGGTGCCGCCGACGCCCGGCGTGCTCGCCCTTCGCAGCATCGCGTCGGCGTTCACCCTTGAACGGCGTGGCCAAACGCAACGTATCAGTCACTGTGAGTGGGCACCGGATCGCCGGTGCACTACCAGGGAACGCAGGGATTGGCGTGTGCGCGGCTGCTCCAGGTGGCGCCGGGCAGCGATCGCCGAGGCGTGGGCCACGTGTCGCAGGCACGGCGCCCAGAGAAAGGTCCGGACGATCTCAGTGAATTCGAGTCCTACCGTCATCACCACTCTCGACTTACCCGCCCCGGCAGGGAAAGGGGGCGTGGCACGCGAGTTACACGCAGGACAGCAAGTGCCGGGCCTTGACGGCCTCCGCGGCCTGGCCGCACTCTACGTAGCCCTGTTTCACTGCTGGCTTTACACATTCCCGGGATACCCCAACAGCTCGGCCCCATGGTGGCTGGACGGGCTGACGTTCGGCCGCCTCGCCGTTGTCTTCTTTCTGGTGCTTTCCGGTTTCTCCCTGGCCATCTCTCCGGCGCGTAACGGCTGGCAGCTGGGCAGCGCTGTTCGCTTCCTGCGCCGACGCGCCTGGCGCATCCTGCCTCCATACTGGGCGGCGCTCGCGCTGAGCTTGATCATTGCTCGATGCGTGGTACCGGCTTCACACTTCGGACCACCCACCGTCAAGTCAATTCTGGTGTACGGCCTCGTTTCCCAAGACCTGTTCACCGCACCGACACCGAACGGCGCATTCTGGTCGATCGGCGTGGAAGCAGAGCTCTATCTCGCCTTTCCCTTCCTCCTCTTTGCCCGGCGGCGCCTGGGTGCCCTGGTGCTGGTTGCGGGCGTGACACTCCTGGCGGTCGCCCGCGGCCTGATGGCGGCAAACGCGACTCCGGTGGAGGGCGACAACTGGCTCGCCCCGAACCTCGCCCCTGTTTTCGCTGCCGGCTTGGTGGGCGCAGGAGTTGTCGTTGCATCGCACAGGATCCAACGCCTGCCATGGCATTGGCTCGCCGCCTTGGCCGCCCTGCCGGTCCTGGCTGTCGTCGCCATCAGGGGTTCAGCCTGGACGGTGAACCATTATTTTTGGGTGGATCTCGCCATTGCGCCCGCCATGACGATGCTGCTTGCCGCGATTTCCACAGGAAGACCCGCCTTTCTCACCAGGCTCCTGACCACGCGGCCCATTCGCAGTCTCGGCAACTTCTCCTACAGCCTCTACCTCATCCATCTGCCGATCGTCATGACCGTCATCAGGCGAATCGCCCCGAAGTTCGTATCGCCCGGCCTGCCCACGTTCTGGTTCACTCTCGTTCTGGCACTGCCCGCTTCGGTGCTGGGAGCATGGCTGTTCGCCCAGATCTTCGAGATGCCCTTCAAGCGAAACAGATCCTGGAAATCAATGCTGGCACTGGGCCACACCACCCCGTAGAGCACCGGTCAGATCCACGGTCTCGCGCGGGTCCCCTGCCGAACCCCAGGAGGATCCGAGAACTCGCCCCAAGGGCCAGTAGCCGATTCATGGAAACACGTATTCCACGCGTATTCCTTCTTGCTCGGGCAGAACGATGACCAGGGGGTGGTCGTAGGTCCATCCACTCGGCACGAGGAAGAGTTTCCCGTCGGCGTAGGCGACAAGCTTCAGTCCCTCGTATCGATAGCGATAAGCCCCAGGCGATTCGAACACGGTGGGCCGGACGCCAGGAGCGCCGTACAAGCGAAGATCCTTGTCGCTGAACACGGTCACGCTCGTCCGTCCGGCCAGACTGGAGGCGAAACTCTGGGCAGCACCCCTCCCTTGGATTTGGGCGAACGTACCAGCCGTCCAGAAGACCAACAGGACGATGACCCCCAGGGCGTAAGTGCTCATCGAAATGCTCCAGGTGACCCATCGATATCCGGAAGCCTCCTGGTCGCCGTCTTCCTCTTCGTGTTCTTCGTCTACTCCACTCCCTTCCGTTCTCGACCAAAGGGAACCGCTCCAACAAGTCAGCAGGACTCCGATGGTGAGTGAGGCAGGCAACCCCAGTTCCCACCAACCGGGCGAAAGTCGGGTAAGGGTCCATGCGCAAAGAGGCGCAACTGCCACCGTCGACAAAAGTCCCAGACATGCCCACCGACGAAGCCTTGGCCTGCCCGCGAAAAGGTGTACCAGCACGGGATCGGCAATCCGCCAGATCAGTCCCAGGGCGGCCGCGATCAACAGGGGGTCGAACAGAGCGGGGACACTGCTCAGCACGTATCCCTGGACCGACGAATTGAGCTGGCTCTCGGCATAGCCGAGATAGTCGGAGAACGCTTGGTTCCTTTTCCAACCGAAGTAGAAGAGCAGTGCCGCCAGCAGCGACAACTGCGCCGCCACGGCCGCCCCCGCTTGCAGAAGGAACGATCGGACGGACGTGCTAGCAGCCGGCATAGCCGCCACCCGTACCGGATCCGACGTAGAGGTTCGCGCTCGGATTGGCGCGGTGCAGTCTCACCAATTCACTGAGCAGCATGTACCCATTGCGCTCATAGCAGCCGGCGTTCGGCATCCCCCCCGAGGACGAGAGTGCATTGTAGGAATCCTCGGCGACGCCCCAGCCGGGCCGGCCGTCAGGAGTCACGGCGGGACAGGCGGCTCTGAGGCCTTGCAGCAGAACGGCCAGATCGCCCTGTGCCCCGGAGTCCGTCACCTTGTCACATTCTTTGTATACGAGACTCACGTACCAGTCGGAGGAGGATGCGCGGAGAACGGACTCCGCTGGCGTCGAACTATTTGGCGACGGTGTAGAAGTCGAGGGTGAGGGGGGGGCCGACTGGGTTGGGCCGAACCCGGGCCAACTCACCCCGACGGATGGGCGCTTTCCCGTATTCGTCGAACGGCTGGGAACCACGGTGCCGGTCTGCGTGCGAGTCACCTCCGCTCCCGAAGGCTTGTCCGATCTTTCCGCCGTTACTGTGGGCTCCTTCGTCTGACGATCACTTACTGGAGCCCCACAGCCCACAGCCATAACAAGCACGCCCGCTGAAATCAGCGCCACTAATCGCGATGGTCCCGTGATGCGGTCCAATGAATTGCCCCCTCCCGGTAACGGCACATCGGCCGACCGGTGGGGGGATTATGACCCTGCCGGAGGGGCGGGGGAAGGGGATTCCGCGTTGTGGGCCGGATTCGTCCAGGCGCGCTTCGACCATCGCCGTACCACGGTGTGGCGCAGACGTTATGTGATCACCCTTGCGCCCGCGCCGTCCGATCGAGCAGGGCATAGCGGTGGCCGGTGAGCCTGTGCTGTCATGTGACCCATTTGGTCACCGGACAGTGACACCAGGAATCAGTGCAACCAGCCCAGAGACGAAGCTGCCTACTGCTGCGAGCGTGACGAGGGCTGCTTTGCCGTCCGAGAACAGCCCAGAACTGAACTCGCGCACTCGCCGCCGAAAGATCAGCATCTTGAGCTTCTGCCACCGGTGCTGATGGATATGGCAGCCCATGAGGATGCCGGTCGCGTTGTTGCGGCAGCCGTCGACCCGCCCCCGGACCGGAGCCCCGCAGGTCACCGGAGCTTGAAAGAACGACCAGAGGAGCACAGCGGCGGACAGGGTGATGATCACTACAGGTCCGGCAGCTCCATTGATCCACGCGGCTATGAGTAGAGCGCCGGCCAAGACGCCCCACCACCGCCCAAGTCCGCCAAGCACACTGCTACTTGCCCCCGAAGTCGCCATGTCTGTAATCGTGGCGACGGGCGTGGCAAGTCATGCCGTCAGCGGGCCGTATGACCGAAACGGGACCCAGGACGGCTGATGTTCTGCGCAGCCACGTCACCTGAACGACGCGCGAACCGGCTCTGCCGCCTGACTCGCGGTCGGCAGCACAACGGTTGGATACGTGTAGGCGGTCTGGTACGGCGAGGCGCCCTTGAAGTCAGACGTCGCAGTCTTCGTCAGGTCAGCGCAGATGCCGCCGGTGGCGTGAGTGTGCGGCCCGCAGAAGGTCTTTCCTCCACGGGCCACCGCCGGTGATACCAATGCAGGCTGGCGCGCCCCTCCATCGCAGCAGACCAGCCAGGGCCTCAGCGATACGAATCAACGCCTCGCCACCTCAGTGGCTGTGCCCAACCCCCGCCGGCTTGTTGATCGTCAGCGGCAGCAACTTCTTGCCCGTCGGGCCGATTTGGATGGACGTGTCCATCTGCGGCCAAGGCAACACTGACACTGGGCACGGATGATCCGATGGGCCATGCTGCTCACAGACCGTCGACTGCACGGGGGGATGCAGTGTTTCTGGATCAGCTGGCCACTCTCTTGAGCGTGGCGGTCGGTGCGGCTGGCTCGTACACCGCGACGGCTCTGACCGAGCGGGCACGGTGGCGGCGAACACAAGCCGAGCGCTGGCACGAGAAGAAGTTCGACGTGTACGCGCAGTATGGCAATGCACTCAAGGAACAGATCTGGATCACCCAACGTATCGGCGCTGCGCTGGGGTACGCCCACGTCGTGGATCCGCTGGAGCCCATCGAAGGATTGCGCCTACTCGCCGACGCCGAAGCGCGCCGGTCCACGCGGTGGGAGTCGGTACTCCTCGTCGGCGACGCCGAGACCGTCGCAGCCGCGCGGTCATGGCACGAGGCAATCTGGACCCTGGAGCTGCATGTGCGAGAACAGAGGCAAGACGCGGAGGGATGGACCCGCGACTCACAGCGAGTCAGCCAGAAACGCGACGCCTTCTATACCTCTGCCCGACGCGACCTGGGGGTCACTGGGCCCCCACCGCCATCCGGGAACTGGCCCCGTGAATGGCAACAGCAGGACCGAACTGCCGGCTGAGCACATGGACCAGGCCGAAGTTCGGCCACGCAGCGCCTCAAAGACCAAGTTCAGCGCTTCGTGGACTCAGACCCATTCCACCTCGGAGTGAACAGTCGAAGAGCCTCCAGGCGGCGGCAGAGGCGTTCTCGGCGCCTCCCGCACGACCACCCGCCGCCCACTCTGCGCACCGAGCACCCTCAGGACAGCAGCCACCTCTTCCTCGCCGCCGTCCCCGAGGGCCTACACGATCCGCCCCAACGCCTCACTCACGTCAGTGCGTGTGACCGCTGGTCGCAGCGTCCTTCTTGACCGTCAGCGGCAGCAACTTCTTGCCCGTCGGGCCGATTTGGATGGACGTGTCCATCTGCGGCCATATAGAAACGCCTCCAAAACCAGCCCTACCGTCATAGACGTGAGGGAACAACAACGACAGGTGCGGCGGCCGACCAGGGAAGGGCTCCGTCGCGAGCGCGAGGACAGCCGCGGATCTAGCCTTCTGAAGGAACTGAACAGAGCAGAGACGTTCTTGCCCGACGACCCCCGCAGGGCCTGCTGCCTGCGGGGCTATCTGTCCTTACTCGCAACACGAGGTAAACGGTCCGGCAGGAGCTCGATCTGCGCATGCTCGCCAGGGAGTGAGGGTGCCGAGTGGTCGGTGTCGCCGGCGGCTTGAACGTGTCGGCTACTAAGGTCCCGCTCTGGAAGCGACAGGAGTTCGGGGACTGGCTCAACAACCGAGTGCCGGAGTTCGACGTACTGCTCTTCTGGAAGCTCGACCGCTTCATACGGCGACTCCCGGATCTCAGCACCATGATCGACTGGTGTCTCAGGTACGGAGAGAACCTGATCTCGAAGAACGGCTCCATCGATCTGACGACCCCTGCCGGAAGATCATGGTCACGATCGTTGGCGGCATCGCCGAAATCGGGAGTTCGAGAGCCTTCAGGAAGTGCCGAACCGACGCAGGAAGGATGAGCCCGCCCGCAGCCTCGGTGGCGCAACCCAGTTCCTCGGCGTCCTGGTCTGCGACGACTGCGGTACCAACATGACGGTGCACAAGACGGCACCCAAGGGCAGGGCGTATGCGTATCTGCGGTGCGGCGAGTGCAAGGCCGGAGGGCTCGGCGCTCCCCACCCGGAAGACATCTACAGCAAGCTCGTCGACGACGTCCTGAAGGTTCTGGGTGACGAGCCGGTCATGACGCGCGAGTACCGGCAAGGCGCCGTAGCACGTAAGGAGCGGGAGCGTCTCGAAGACTCCGTCAGCTAAGTATCAGCAGCTCGGCCTGGTCCACTTCCACGCCGTCATCCGACTCGACGACCCCGATAGCACCCACCAGGCCCCGCCCTTGTACGCCACCGTCGACCAACTCACCGACGCCGTATGAGCCGCCACCGATCAGGTCCACCAAGACAGGGCCTCCGAGCGCCGCGCTGCTCTCCCGCCTCGCTGACTCCATTCGCTGAAGCAGCGCCACGAACAGCAGCAGCGCGAGCGCGAGGCAGCAGGCACCGAGTGGCGTCAGAACGGGTACGTGTTCACCACGCCGCGGGGCCGCGCGATCGACCCGGCCAACCTCACGCGCCCCTTCACCATGCTCCTCCGCAAGGCCGGCGTCCGCCGCATCCGTTTCCACGACCTCCGGCACTCAACCGCCACCTTGCTCCTGGAGCAGGGGGTTGAGCTGGTGGTGATCAAGGAACTCCTCGGCCACGCCCACATCGGCGTCACAGCCACCGTCTACGCGCACGTCCGGCTCCATCTCCAACGCGACGCTATCGACATCCTCAGCCACGCCCTCAACCGCCCCTGACACACGTACGGCAACGGGGGTGGGGGGAAAAGGGGGGGTACCGACCATTTCCTTGCTCTCCTCCCTCCCCCCAGAAAAAATCCCCCTCGGTGTTTACCCCAAGGGGGGACCCCT
>NZ_JBHXJC010000009.1:0-158622 GCF_042723265.1 Streptomyces sp. NPDC058371
TGTCTTCTGGGGGCGCTCGCTTGCCCGTCCTCACGCATGGCGACGGGCATTTGATGTACCGGCACGGCCCCTTCGGTGCGTGGGCGGCTGCGGGTGCGATGGGGTTGCGGAGGGTGGCTGCCGTCTTGGCTGCGGGACGAACCGGATGGCCGACCGGATCGGTCCGCTCCTCGTGCTCGGTCAGGAAGTGCCCGACCGGAAGCAGCGGCACGAGCGCTCGCGCGGCTTCGAGGATGCTCAGTCGATACAGAACTCGTTGCCCTCGATGTCCTGCATCGGAATGCACGCATCATTGCCGTCGTACAGCGTGCGCACGTGTACCGCGCCGAGCGGGACCAGTCGTGCGCACTCGGCCTCAAGTACGGCGAGGCGCTCTTCCCCCACGAGTCCGGTGCCCACCCGTACGTCAAGATGCAGCCGGTTCTTGGCGGCCTTCCCTTCGGGGACGCGCTGGAAGTACAGGCGCGGGCCCACGCCCGAGGGGTCGACGCAGGCGAACCATGCGTCCTGCTGCTCCGGTGGCAGCGAGCGCTTGAAATCTTCCCAAGTGGCGAACCCCGCCGGTGGCGGCGGTACGACGTACCCCAACACCTCGCACCAGAAGCGAGCGAGACGCTCGGGCTCCGCGCAGTCGAAGGTGACCTGGAACTGCTTGATCGATGACATCGGCGCACCCTACCCGCGCCGGGTGCGCACGCGGGCGGCAGCCCGTAGGCGCCGGCCCACCGAGGTGACCCCGGTTCAGGAACGCGGGGCGGTGGTGGACGCGCGGATCGTCAGGTCGGCCGGGACCACGGCGACCCCGCCAGGGGGCGGCTCCTCCCGGCCCATGGCGATCCGCCCGGCCCGCGCCCCCGCCTCGGCAAGGGGCAACCGCACGGTGGTCAGCGCGGGCACCACGTCGATGCTGAAGGGAAGATCGTCGAAGCCGGCCACGGAGACATCCCCCGGGATGTCGAGCCCCGCATCACGCAGTGCCGCACACGCGCCGAGGGCCACCGTGTCGTTCGCGGCCACGACAGCCGTCAACGTCGGTTCCCTGCGCAGGAGTTCGAGTGTCGCCTCGTACCCGGACCGACGGTCGTAGCTTCCGCGCACCGTGCGCTTCGGATCGTCCTCGACCCCGTGCGCGGCGAGCGCGTCCTGATGTCCCTCCAGCCGGTGCCGCGTGGTGGTCCGCTCCTCGGGCCCCGTGATGTAGCCGATGCGCCGGTGACCGAGCCCGATCAGATGCTCGGTCAGCCGCTGCCCGCCCCCGCGGTTGTCGAAGGTGAGGGCGATCGCCTCCGGCGCCTCGGGCACCGGTGGCCGCCCGCAGAGCACGACCCGCGTCCCGGCCTCGGCCAGCCTCCGCAGCTTCGTCGCGACCGCCGCCCCGTGGGCCGCGTCCTCGACGGCACCGCCGGTCAGCACCACCGCCGCGGCGCGCTGCCGCTGAAGGAGCGTGAGGTAGGTGAGCTCGCGCTCCGGGGAGCCGCCCGTGTTGCAGACGACGGCGAGACGCTCCCCGCCCGCGCGTCCGCCCCCGATCACCTTCGAGGGCTGCCGGTGCGAAGCGGACCCGAAGGGCCCGCCGATCTCCGACTGGATCGCACTCGCCATGATCCCGAAGAAGGGGTCGGCGATGTCGTTGACCAGGATCCCGACCAGGTCGGACGTGGCGGCGGCCAGCGAACTCGCGGGCCCGTTCAGCACGTAGTCCAGCTCGTCCACGGCCTGCAGCACCCGCTCCCGCGTGGACGCGGCCACCGGGTAGTTCCCGTTCAGCACCCGCGACACGGTCGCGGGCGACACCTGCGCGCGCGCCGCCACGTCCGCCAGGGTCACCGTCATCTCGTCGTTCCTCCGGTCGCGCGTCTCTCGGTCGTACTCCGGCCGACCGCGGGCTGGGGGCCCGGATCCTGTCGGCCGCGCGAGGGCGTACGGCCGTGCGGGGTGTGCCGCGTGACCCGGTCGAGGGACTCGCGCCAGGCGCAGCCGTACGGCACTCCAGGGGTCGTCGACCATCGACCATGCCCCCGAACGCGGCCGTACCCCCACATCCCCGCCGCGCGACCGTACCTCTTGTCCGCCCGGTCGAACATCTCGACCGCACGGTCTTGTCCGATCCGCTGCACAGGAGCTAGCTTCACAGTCGTATAGAAAGCGCTTGCTGTGACGCTCGGCCGTGGGCGTACGCGGCGCCGGACGTGTACGAAGGGAATGACGTGACTCGCAAGACGGTGCGTATCGCCATGAACGGCGTGACGGGGCGCATGGGCTACCGCCAGCACCTCGTCCGTTCGATCCTCGCCCTGCGCGACCAGGGCGGCCTCGACCTCGGCGACGGCACCGTGCTGTGGCCCGAACCGGTCCTGGTCGGGCGGCGCGAGCACGCCCTCAAGGCACTCGCGGAGCGGCACGGCCTGGAGCACTGGTCGACGGACCTGGACGCGGTCCTCGCCGACCCGTCCGTCGACCTCTACTTCGACGCGCAGGTCACCTCCGCCCGTGAGGAGGCGATCAGGAAGGCGATCGCCGCCGGCAAGCACATCTACACCGAGAAGCCGACCGCGACCGGCCTCGACGGCGCCCTGGAGCTGGCCCGGCTGGCCGCCGCCAAGGGCATCAAGCACGGAGTCGTCCAGGACAAGCTCTTCCTGCCGGGGCTGCTGAAACTCAAGCGGCTCATCGACGGCGGCTTCTTCGGCCGGATCCTGTCGGTGCGGGGCGAGTTCGGATACTGGGTCTTCGAGGGCGACTGGCAGAGTGCCCAGCGCCCGTCCTGGAACTACCGTGCCGAGGACGGCGGCGGCATCGTCGTCGACATGTTCCCGCACTGGGAGTACGTCCTGCACGAGCTGTTCGGACGGGTCCGCTCCGTGCAGGCGCTGACCGCCACCCACATCCCGCAGCGCTGGGACGAGCGGGACAAGCCGTACGACGCCACCGCCGACGACGCCGCGTACGGCATCTTCGAGCTGGAGGGCGGGGCGGTCGCGCAGATCAACTCCTCCTGGGCGGTGCGGGTGAACCGCGACGAGCTCGTGGAGTTCCAGGTGGACGGCACCGAAGGGTCGGCGGTCGCAGGGCTGCGCAACTGCCGTGCACAGCACCGCAGTTCCACGCCGAAGCCGGTGTGGAATCCCGACATCCCGGCGACGTACTCCTTCCGCGACCAGTGGCAGGAGGTGCCGGACAACGCCGAGTTCGACAACGGCTTCAAGGCCCAGTGGGAGCTCTTCCTCAAGCACGTCTACGCCGACGCTCCCTACCGCTGGGACCTGCTGGCCGGCGCCCGCGGTGTCCAGCTCGCCGAACTGGGCCTCAGGTCCTCGGCCGAGGGCCGCCGTCTCGACGTACCGGAGATCCAGCTGTGACGCTTCGACTCCCCGACGGGCAGGGCGGGTTCCGGTCCCACACCCCGCGCTCCGCACCGCCGGCCCGCTCCGCCGGCGCGCCCCTCACCTCCCGTACGGTCTTCTCCGCCGCGCATGTCGTCGCCGACCCGTACGCGGACACCACCCCCGACTCCCCGGCCGCCGTCGACTGGGAGGCGACCCTCGCCTTCCGGCGCCATCTGTGGTCCCACGGGCTCGGCGTCGCCGAGGCGATGGACACCGCGCAGCGCGGCATGGGCCTCGACTGGTCCGGCGCCGCCGAGCTGATCAGGCGGTCCGCCGCCGAGGCGAAGGCGGTCGGCGGCCGGATCGCGTGCGGGGTGGGCACGGACCAGATCGTCTCCGGCTCCCTGGACGACGTACGGGCGGCATACGAGGAGCAGCTCGCGCTGGTGGAGGGCACCGGCGCGCAGGCGATCCTCATGGCGTCCCGCGCCCTGTGCGCGGCCGCCACGAACGCCGAGGACTATCTCGCCGTCTACGGCCATCTGTTGAGGCAGTCCGCCGAGCCGGTGATCCTGCACTGGCTGGGCCCGATGTTCGACCCGGCGCTGGAGGGCTACTGGGGTTCGGCGGACCTCGACACCGCGACCGACACCTTCCTGGAGGTCATCGCCGCCCACCCGGACAAAATCGACGGCATCAAGGTCTCCCTCCTGGACGCCCGCCGGGAGGTCGAACTGCGCCGCCGGCTCCCGCAGGGCGTGCGCTGCTACACCGGTGACGACTTCAACTACCCCGAGCTGATCGCCGGCGACGAACAGGGCTTCAGCCACGCCCTGCTCGGCATCTTCGACCCGCTGGGGCCGCTGGCCGCCGAGGCCGTGCGCGTCCTCGACACGGGGGACGTGAAGGGGTTCCGTGAACTCCTCGATCCCACAGTTGAGTTGTCCCGCCATCTCTTCCGGACGCCGACCCGCTTCTACAAGACGGGCGTCGTCTTCCTGGCCTGGCTCGCGGGCCACCAGTCCCACTTCACGATGGTGGGCGGCCTGCAGTCGGCCCGCTCGCTCCCGCACTTCGCGCGCGCCTACGAACTGGCCGACGGACTGGGCCTGTTCCCGGACCCGGAGCTGGCCGAGTCCCGCATGAAGAACCTGCTGACCCTGTACGGAGTGACCCAGTGAGCACCGACGACCTCGCCCGGTTCAGCATCAACCAGATGACGGTGAAACAACTCTCCCTGCCCGAACTGGCCAAGGTGTGCGGGGAGTTGGGAATCGGATCCGTCGGCCTCTGGCGCGAGCCCGTCCAGGCGTACGGCGTCGAGGCCACCGCCCGGCTGGTCGGTGACGCGGGGCTCACCGTCACCACCCTGTGCCGCGGCGGCTTCTTCACCGCCCTGGATCCGGCCGAGCGCGCCCGGGCCCTGGACGACAACAGGGCCGCCATCGACGAGGCCGCGACGCTGGGCACGGACACCCTGGTGCTGGTCTCCGGCGGACTGCCGCCAGGCTCCAGGGACCTGCACGGCGCGCGCGAGCGCATCGCGGACGCGCTCGCGGAACTGGGCCCCTACGGCGCCGAACGCGGCGTACGCCTCGCCATCGAGCCGCTGCACCCCATGTACGCCGCCGACCGCTGCGTGGTGTCCACCCTCGCCCAGGCTCTGGACCTTGCCGAACGCTTCCCGGCGGACCAGGTGGGCGTCACGGTGGACACGTACCACATCTGGTGGGACGACACGGCGCCGGCACAGATCGCCCGCGCGGGTGCCGCCGGCCGCATCCACACCTTCCAACTCGCCGACTGGACCACTCCGTTGCCCGCGGGTGTCCTGACCGGGCGCGGTCAGATCGGCGACGGCGCCATCGACATGCGGGAGTGGCGGGGGTACGTCGAGGCCGCCGGTTACGACGGGCCGATCGAGGTGGAGCTGTTCAACGACGGGCTGTGGGCGCGGGACGGGCGCGAGGTGCTCGCGGAGACGGCGGCGCGCTTCGTGGAGCACGTGCTGTAGCCGGGGTCGGATGCAGGGGTCGTTCACCGCTGCTTCAGATGCCGGGTTGGGGTGCAGGGGTCGTTCACCGCTGCTTCGGATGCCGGGTTCGGATGCCGGGTGAGCCGGTGGAGCGTCGTCGCCCGGCCCGCCGCTGTGCCTACTTTTCGCCCAGCGTCGCGCCTACTTCTTCGCCCGGCGCTTGGTCAGCACGGTCAGCACCACCGGGATCACCAGCTCGATCACCCTGGTCACGGCAGGCGCCGGCAGGCCCGTCTTCTTGGCGACGGCCTGCGCGACGGGCTTGCTGACCTTGGCCAGCATCCCGGCCAGCAGACCACCGCCCGCGACTCCGCCCAGGGTCACCACACCCTGCAGCGGAGCCTCCTCGGGAGGCGCCGCCGCGGCCTCCTCCTGTACGCCGCCGGACAGCTCGGACACCGTTGTCCCGACCACCTGCCGCGCGCCCGCCGCATCCGTCCCCAGCACCCCGGCGATCTCCTGGAGCTTGTCGTTGCCCAGCTCGTCGAGCACGTCCTTCTGCAACGAAGGAGAGGTTTCTTCACTCATGCGGCAAACGCTACGTCCGTCCCCATCTGTCGGCACGCCGAAAAAATCTCGGAAGAGCGTGCAACCCTTCGGGCAACCCGTGGGTCTAGCTTGGCATCAGGACTTCTGGAGGGGGATCCGGGGGGATCGCGGGGGTTCTGATGCGGAGGGGAAAGCCGAGGGGGCCCGGTCGACGGACCGGGCCCCTTCGAAATTTGTCATCGTCACCACGGACGAACGGCGCGCCGGCCGCAAGGGCCCGCGTCCAGCTGTTGTTGCCGTGCCCAAGTCCCGTACCCGGCGCCGGCTCCACCCGCGCGAACCGGCGCGCTGTCCGGCCCATCAGGACCTCGAATGCCTCCTGCCGGCGGGCAGGATCAACGCTGTGACCTGCGGCCACCGCAAGGTCTTCAGTCTTCACACACCGATGATCAGCGGTGCCGCAGCCTTCCCGCGGCCAGTCCACCAGCAGGATCACGCTCTACGGCTGCACTTCCAGGTCACGCTGATACCAGGTGCCGGGCTTACCGCCGATGCCGGCTGGGTCAGCCGGGCCAACCGGGACGAACCCGGCTTTGGCCAACACCCTCTGGGACGCCACGTTGTCGCGGGAGGTGGCCGCCCGCACTGTGCGGAGCCCGTGCCGCGCCGCCGCCAGCCGGCACAGCTCGCGGACAGCCGCAGTCGCCACACCGCGGCCGGAGACATGCTGCGCAACCCGGTAGCCGAGCACAGCAGCACCGTTCTCGAGGTCGTAAAGGTTGAACCGGCCCAGAACCGAGCCATCCTCAGCGGCGAGCACGTAGAAGGCGCAGATGCCGGCCTCCTGCTCAGCCAGCAAGGCGCTGTGCCGGTCGGCGAACCGGTCGTAGAACTCGTCGCCGCGGTCGGGTACCGAGGCAGCGAAGTAGGCGCGGTTCGCCAGCTCGAAGGCCAGGACCGCCGGGGCATGGCCGGCATGCAGCCGTCTCAACTCGGGCATCGCCCGACTCTACGCAGATGGTGCGCTGAGGCCACCTGAGTTTCCGCTGGCGGCAGACAGCCCCGAACCATGGCACATACGATCCGCCGGGATACCGGCCGTAACGGTACTAATGCGAGCCGAGGGCGTCGGTGAGGTAGTAGTACGCCTTGCCCGCGGTCGTCATGGAGTTCAGGGTCCCCCGGGTTCGCGGTTGAATCCCGTGTCCACACCGGCAGTTGAGGTGCCGGCCAGGCCGATCGGTCCGTTGTGGAAGTAGGTGTCCCCGAGGCGGATGCGTTCCCTCTGGTCGGTGGATCCGTACTGCCCGGTGTATGTCTTTCCGCCCACGGTCAGCGAGGTCAGCTGGGAGTGGTCGGTCCACTTCTCGGCCGTGCGGGTGCCCTCCGGAGTGGACGCGCGGGCGGTCTCGTTGCCGATGTTGCCGCGACCGCGACCGCGACCGCAACTACGACTGCGACTGCGGCGCCGATTCGACGACCGACCCTCGCACTGGCTCACCACCCGCGCCTCGGAGCCGCCCCGCCCCGGAGCCGCTCCCGCCCCCCTCCCACTCCCGCCCCCGCCCCCGACGAAACCGCCTAGAAAGACACCCCGCACCGCAGCAGCACATTCGCGTAAGGCCGTGCCTCTCCCGTGCGGACGACCAGCCGTGCCCCGGCCGACAGGGCCTTGAGCTTCTCGTGCGGGACGAGCTCCAGCGCGGGCAGGCGCGCCTCCAGCAGCGCCGTCGCCGCCGGGTTCGCGGTCCGGACCTCCGCCGCGGCCGTCCCGCCCTCCACCACCAGCTCCGCGAGCAGCCCGTCGAGCACCTCGGCGAACGACGGCACCCCGGCCCGGAAGGCCAGGTCGACCACGCGCGGCCCCGTCGGGATCGGCATGCCGGCGTCGCACACCAGCACCCTGTCCCCGTGCCCCAACTCGGCCAAGGCGCCGGCCAGATGGCGGTTCAGGATTCCGGCCTTCTTCACAGCGCCGCGACCTCCTCGGCAGTGGGGAAGGACACCTGAGCGCCCTCCTTGGTGACGGCGGCGGCCCCGACCCGGGCCGCGTGTGCCGCGGCTTCGGCGAGTGGTGCGCCGGCGCCCAGCCGCCAGGCCAGCGCGGCGGTGAACGCGTCCCCCGCCCCCGTGGTGTCCACGGCCGTCACCTTCACCGACGGAATCCGGGTCGTCCCGTCCGCGTCCGCCACCAGCGCCCCCGCCGCACCGAGCGTGACGACGACCGACCGCGGACCGAGACCGAGCAGCGCCTGAGCCCAGTCCTCGGGCTCGGGGCCCGCCGCCTCGCCGAGCAGGACCCGGGCCTCGTGCTCGTTCACGATCAGCGGGTCACAGGCGGCCAGCACCTCGGCGGGCAGCGGCACCGGAGGCGACGGGTTCAGCACGAAGCGACTGCCGGGCGCCAGGTTCCGTACGACCTCCACGACCGTCTCCAGCGGGATCTCCAGCTGGGCCGAGACCACCCGGGAGGCGTGCAGCAGACGCAGACCCCCGGCGGCACGGATGTCCGCGGGCGTCAGCCGTCCGTTCGCGCCGGGCGAGACGACGATGCTGTTGTCCCCGGACGGATCCACGGTGATCAGTGCGACCCCGGTGGGCGCCCCGCCGACGAGTACGCCCGCGGTGTCGACCCCGGCCGCCCGCTGCGAGTCGAGCAGCAGCCGCCCGTGTCCGTCGTCGCCGACCCGGGCCAGCAGGGCCGTACGGGCCCCGAGCCGGGCGGCGGCGACCGCCTGGTTGGCGCCCTTGCCGCCCGGGTGCACGGCGAGGTCGGAGCCGAGCACCGTCTCCCCGGCGGCGGGCCGCCGCTCGACCCCGATGACCAGGTCGGCGTTGGCCGATCCCACGACCAGCAGGTCGTAGTCGTACATCAGCACACTCTTTCCGTACGTCGACGGAGGCGGACCTCCGTGCGTTCCTGGGGGAGTCACCCCCGTACGTCGATGGGGCCGGGTCCGGGACGAGTGTCCCGGACCCGGCCCGGCCGGCGGCACGTCGCGGCCGAGCGTTCGAAGCAGCCGGGCCGGTCAGCCGTAGAAGCGGCGCTACCGGTCAGCCGCCGAAGCCCGCCACGTTCTTGGACGTCACCACCTTCACCGGCACCTTCACCGTCTTCTGGACCGTCTTGCCCTCGGCGGCCTTGAGCGCGTTCTGCACCGCGATCCGGCCGAGTTCCTTGGGCTGCTGGGCCACCGAGGCGTACAACGTGCCCGCCTTGACCGCCGACAGCCCGTCCGGCGTGCCGTCGAAGCCGATGACGGCGACCGACTTGCCGGCCTTGGAGCCGAGCGCCTTGATCGCGCCGAGCGCCATCTCGTCGTTCTCGGCGAAGACGCCCTGGACGTCCGGGTGGCCCTGGAGCATGTTCGTCATGACGTCGAGGCCCTTGGTGCGGTCGAAGTCCGCGGGCTGCTTGGCGACGACCTTGATGCCGGGATAGTCCTTCAGACCCGCGGCGAAGCCCGCCCCGCGCTCCCGGCTGGCGGAGGTGCCCGCCTGGCCCTGCAGGATCGCGATGGTGCCCTTGCCGCCGAGCTTGTCGGCGAGCGTCTTCGCGGCGAGCTTGCCGCCCGCGACGTTGTCGGAGGCCACCAGCGCGGCCGTCTCGGCCTTGTTCACGCCCCGGTCGACGCCGACGACGGGGATGTCCGCCTTGTTGGCGGCGCGTACCGAGGGGCCCGCCGCGTCCGAGTCCACCGGGTTGACGATGATCGAGCCGAGGCCCTCGCTGGTGAAGTTCTGCAGCTGGTTGGCCTGCTGGGAGGCGTCGTTCTGGGCGTCCGTGACGGTCAGGTCGGCGCCGAGCCTCTTCGCCTCCTCCTGCGCACCCGCCTTGATCTGTACGAAGAAGGGGTTGTTCAGGGTCGACAGGGACAGACCCAGCTTCTGGCTCGTCGTGGCGGAACCGTTGTGCAGGAACGACATCGCGCCCACCACGGCCGCCGCGACCACGGCCGCGATCACATAGGTGGCGGCCTGCTTGCCCTTGCCGCCGCTCGACGTACCGGCGGCCACCGGAGTCGCCCCGGCCTTCCGCCGCACGGTGTCGAGCAGTACCGCGAGCGCGATCACGACACCGATGACGACCTGCTGCCAGAAGGCGGACACGGACAGGAGGTTGAGGCCGTTGCGCAGCACCGCCAGGATCAGCGCGCCGATCAGCGTGCCGGACGCCTTGCCGGTGCCGCCCGCGAGCGAGGCGCCGCCGATGACGACCGCGGCGATCGCGTCGAGCTCGTAGCCCTGGGCCGCCTGCGGCTGTGCGGAGGAGAGCCGGGAGGCGAGCACGATGCCGGCGGCCGCGGCGAACAGCCCGGACAGCGCGTAGATCGCGAGCTTCTGCTTCTTGACGCGGAGTCCGGAGAGCCGGGCCGCCTCCTCGTTGCCGCCGATCGCGTACATGGAGCGTCCGATGTACGTACGGCCGAGGACGACCGCCGTGATCAGCCCCATCACGATCATCACCAGGACCGGCACCGGCAGCCAGCCGCCCAGGGTGTCCCCGAGATGCGAGACGGAGGAGGGGAACGCGATCGGGCTGCCCTGGGAGATCACCAGCGACAGACCGCGGCCCACCGAGAGCATGGCCAGTGTCGCGATGAACGGCGGCAGTTTCCCGTACGAGATCAGGACGCCGTTGACCAGGCCGCACGCGATGCCGGTGGCGACCGCGAGGATCACCGCCATCCAGACCGGGACGCCCTCCGAAGTCGCCATCCAGGCAAGGACGGTGGCGGACAGGGCGGCGACCGAACCGACCGACAGGTCGATGCCCGCCGAGACGATCACGAAGGTGACGCCGAAGGCGAGGATGGCGGTCACGGCCGCCTGGACGCCGATGTTGAGCAGGTTGTCCGTCGTCAGGAAGTCGCCGGACAGCGCCGACATCGCGACGACGAGGACGATGAGCGCGGTGAGCGCGCCGTTGTCGAGCAGCAGGCGGCGGACCGCCGAGGCGCCACTCGCGCGCGATGTGCTCAGATGCGTGTCAGTGGCCACGGGGGTCCTCCACAGCGGTAGTTCCGGTCTTGGCGGTGGTGGGTGTGCTGACGGCGAGCGCCATCACCGCGTCCTGCGTCGCCTCGTCGGCGGTGAGCTCGCCCGCGATCCGGCCCTGGGCCATGACCAGCACCCGGTCGCTCATGCCGAGCACCTCGGGCAGATCGCTGGAGACCATCAGGACGGCGGCGCCGGCGGCCGTCAGTTCGTTGACGAGCTGGTAGATCTCGACCTTGGCGCCGACGTCGATACCGCGCGTCGGCTCGTCGAGGATCAGCACCTTGGTGTCGGCGAGCAGCCACTTGCCGATGACGACCTTCTGCTGGTTGCCGCCGGACAGGGTGCGTACCTGCTGACCGATCCCGGCCATCCGGATGCCCAGCTGCTGCGCCACCCGCGCGGCGGCCGCCCGCTGGCCCTTGAGGTCGACGAGTCCGCCATGGGTGGCCGCCCGCAGGGTGACCAGGCCCAGGTTGTCCTCGACGGAGGCGTCGAGGAGCAGCCCCTGGCCCTTGCGGTCCTCGGGGACGAGCCCGATGCCCGCGGTCATCGCCGCGTTGACGTCGTGCCGGGGCAGTCGCGCACCGGCGACCGCCACCGACCCCTTGTCGTACGGATCGGCGCCGAAGACGGCCCGGACGACCTCCGTGCGTCCCGCGCCCACCAGCCCCGCGATGCCGACGACCTCACCGGCCCGCACCTCGAAGCTCACGTCGTGGAAGACACCGTCCCGGGTCAGCCCCTCGACGGTCAGCAGCGCGCCCCCGGCGTCACCGCGTTCCCGCGGGTACTGCTGCTCGATCGACCGGCCCACCATCAGGCGGACGAGCTCGTCCTCGGAGGCGGACGCGGGCACCTGGCCCACGCTCCTGCCGTCCCGGATGACCGTGACCCGGTCTCCCAGGGCGGCGATCTCCTCCAGATGGTGGGTGATGAAGACGACGCCGACACCGTCCTCGCGCAGCGAGCGCACGATCCGGAACAGCTTCTCGACCTCCTCGGAGGTGAGCACCGCCGTCGGCTCGTCCATGATCAGCACGCGCGCGTCGAGACTGAGCGCCTTCGCGATCTCGACCATCTGCAGCCGGGCGATGCCGAGTTCACGCACCCGCGCGCGGGGCGACACCCGCACACCGACCCGCTCCAGAAGCGCGGCGGCGTCGGCCTCCATCCGCTTGCGGTCGATCAGCCCGAACCGGCGCGGTTGCCGCCCCAGGAAGATGTTCTCGGCGACCGTCAGATCGGGGACCAGGTTGAACTCCTGGTAGATGGTGGCGATCCCGAGGCGCTCGGAGTCCTGCGCGCCGTGGATCCGCACCTCCCGGCCGTCGACGAGAACGCGCCCGGAGTCGGGGCGGTAGGCGCCGGAGAGCATCTTGATCAGCGTGCTCTTGCCGGCGCCGTTCTCGCCGAGCAGCACATGCACCTCGCCGCGGCGCAGATCGAAGTCCACGCTGTCGAGCGCGACGACGCCGGGGAAGGTCTTGCGTATCCCCTCGATGCGCAGCAACTCGTCCTGGTCGCTCACGACTTGCTCCTGTTCCTTGCGGGGGACTCGCCGCACGAGCGGCGTACGACCAGCCGTGCGGGGAGGGTGACGGACTGCGGAGGCCGCCCCTCGATGCGGTCGACCAGGGCGCGTACGGCGGCCCGGCCCAGTTCGCCGGTCGGCTGGGCGATCGCCGTGATGGGCGGATCGGTGTGCACGAACCACGGGATGTCGTCGAAGGCGGCGAGCGCGATGTCGTCGGGGACCTTCATCCCGCGTGCGCGGATCGCGTCCAGCGCGCCGAGCGCCATCAGGTTGTCGGCGGCGAAGACGACCTCGGGCGGCTCGGCGAGGGCGAGGAACCGCTCGGTGGCCCGGCGTCCGCTCTCGGCCTGGAAGTCGCCCTGCCCTATGTAGGCGTCGGGCAGCGCGAGACCGTACGCGCCGAGCGCCTCCCGGAACGCCTGCACGCGCTCGCTGCCGGTGGTGGTCGCCGCCGGCCCCGCGATGATGGCGAGCCTGCGGTGCCCGAGACCGTGCAGATGGGCGACGAGGTCGCCGATGGCGCTGCGCCCGTCCGCCCGGACGACGGGTACGTCCACGCCCGGGATCCAGCGGTCCACGAAGACCATCGGGGTCCCCCCGCGCGCGGCGTCCAGCACCCCGGGGGAGCCGCCGTCGGCGGGGGAGACCAGCAGCCCGTCGATACGGCGGTCGAGGAGCGTACGGACGTGGTGGTCCTGCAGCTCGGGGCGCTCGTCGGCGTTGCCGATGATGACGCTGTAGCCGAGGGCGCGGGCCTCCTCCTCGACGGAGCGGGCCAGTTCGGTGAAGTACGGGTTGAGTACGTCGCTGATGACCAGGCCGAGGGTGCGGGTCTGGTCGGTGCGCAGGGAGCGGGCGACGGCGTTCGGGCGGTAGCCGAGCGACGCGACGGCGGCGAGGACACGGCTGCGCGCGGCGGGGCTCACGGACGGGTGGTCGTTCAGCACACGGGACACCGTGGCGACGGAGACGCCCGCCTCCGCGGCGACATCCTTGATGCTCGCCATCGCCGCTCCACCTCCTTGTGGAATCGATTACACGGAGGAATTGGAATCGATTACACGCACGCCGGCAAGACCCCGAGACCGGATCGTGATGAAAGTCCGGGCAGTCTCCGGACACTCCCGGCGCACTGTCGGACCTCGCCGGTACCTTCGGATCATGTCCAATCAGGCGGGGAGCCGGCAGGTGACTCCGGCGGTGGTGGAAGGCGTCCTGGAGCGCATCACCTACGCCAACGAGGAGAACGGGTACACGGTCGCCCGGGTGGACACCGGCCGCGGCGGCGGCGATCTGCTCACCGTCGTGGGTTCCCTGCTGGGCGCGCAGGTCGGTGAGTCCCTCCGCATGGAGGGTCGTTGGGCCTCCCACCCGCAGTACGGCAAGCAGTTCACGGTGGAGAACTACACGACGGTCCTGCCTGCCACCGTCCAGGGCATCCGCCGCTATCTGGGCTCCGGCCTGGTCAAGGGCATCGGCCCGGTCTTCGCCGACCGCATCACCCAGCACTTCGGCCTCGACACCCTCCAGATCATCGAGGAGGAGCCCAAGCGGCTCATCGAGGTGCCGGGTCTCGGCCCCAAGCGCACCAAGAAGATCGCCGACGCCTGGGAGGAGCAGAAGGCGATCAAGGAGGTCATGCTCTTCCTCCAGACCGTCGAGGTGTCCACGTCCATCGCGGTGCGCATCTACAAGAAGTACGGCGACGCGTCGATCTCCGTGGTCCGCAACCAGCCCTACCGGCTGGCGTCCGACGTCTGGGGCATCGGCTTCCTCACCGCCGACAAGATCGCCCAGTCCGTCGGCATCCCGCACGACAGCCCGGAACGCGTCAAGGCCGGTCTCCAGTACGCCCTTTCGCAGTCCACCGACCAGGGCCACTGCTATCTCCCCGAGGAGCAGCTGATCGCCGACGCGGTGAAGCTGCTCCAGGTCGACACGGGCCTGGTCATCGAGTGCCTGGGCGAACTCGCGGCGCCCACCGGAGAGGACGCGGAGCCCGGCGTCGTCCGGGAGCGCGTGCCCGGCCCCGACGGCGGCCCGGACACCGTCACCGCCGTCTATCTGGTCCCCTTCCACCGCGCCGAACTGTCCCTCTCCGCCCAGCTGTTGCGCCTGCTGCGCACCGACGAGGACCGGATGCCCGGCTTCCACGACGTCGCCTGGGACAAGGCGCTGGCCTGGCTCAAAGGGCGTACGGGCGCGGAGCTGGCCCCCGAGCAGGAGGCGGCCGTCCGGCTCGCCCTCACCGAGAAGGTCGCCGTCCTCACCGGCGGCCCCGGCTGCGGCAAGTCGTTCACGGTCCGCTCGATCGTGGAGCTGGCCCGCGCCAAGAAGGCCAGGATCGTGCTGGCCGCTCCCACGGGCCGGGCGGCCAAGCGTCTCGCCGAGCTCACCGGAGCCGACGCCTCCACCGTGCACCGGCTGCTGGAGCTCAAGCCGGGCGGCGACGCGGCGTACGACAGGGACCGCCCGCTCGATGCCGACCTGGTGGTCGTGGACGAGGCCTCCATGCTCGACCTCCTGCTGGCCAACAAGCTGGTCAAGGCGGTGGCCCAGGGCGCCCATCTGCTCTTCGTGGGAGATGTCGACCAGCTCCCCAGCGTCGGTGCGGGCGAGGTCCTGCGCGATCTGCTCGCCGCCGGCAGCCCGATCCCGGCCGTCCGCCTCACCCAGGTCTTCCGCCAGGCCCAGCAGTCCGGCGTGGTCACGAACGCCCATCGGATCAACTCCGGGCAGCCGCCCCTCACCCAGGGCCTGAAGGACTTCTTCCTCTTCGTCGAGGACGACACCGAGGAGGTGGGCCGGCTCACCGTCGACGTGGTGGCCCGGCGCATTCCCGCCAAGTTCGGCCTCGACCCGCGCCGTGACGTGCAGGTGCTCGCGCCGATGCACCGTGGCCCGGCGGGCGCGGGCGCGCTCAACGGCCTCCTCCAGCAGGCCGTCACACCCGCCCGCCCGGATCTCCCCGAGAAGCGCTTCGGCGGCCGGGTCTTCCGGGTCGGCGACAAGGTCACCCAGATCCGCAACAACTACGAGAAGGGGAAGAACGGCGTCTTCAACGGCACCGTGGGCGTGGTCACCGCGCTCGACCAGGACGAGCAGCGCCTGACGGTGCTCACGGACGAAGACGAGGAAGTGGCGTACGAGTTCGACGAACTCGACGAACTGGCCCACGCGTACGCGGTCACCATCCACCGCTCCCAGGGCAGCGAGTACCCGGCGGTGGTGATCCCGATCACCACGAGCGCCTGGATGATGCTCCAGCGGAACCTGCTCTACACGGCGGTGACCCGCGCCAAGAAGCTGGTCGTCCTCGTAGGCTCGCGCAAGGCCATCGGCCAGGCGGTGCGCACGGTGTCCGCAGGCAGGCGGTGCACGGCCCTGGACTTCCGCCTTGCACCCCGGCCCCTCGTCTCCTGACCGCGGCTCCGGCCTCTCCGCCGCCCCTGGTCACGGCACCGGCCGGAGGCCTCCCAAAAAATGATCGATCAAATGAGTCACAAAGGTCACACACCACTTCCGGAACCAGGGCGAAGAGGGGCAGGATGAGCAGCTTGGCGGCACTGAGTGCCGCCAATAGGCCCAATGGTCGACCCCGAGTGCACTCTCCAGGGCCAAATGGGGGATGGTAGAGACAGTCAGGGCACCTCGAAGAAGAGGCACAACGTCGGTGAGGGATGACGTGAGCGACAACTCTGTAGTACTGCGGTACGGCGATGGCGAGTACACCTACCCGGTGATCGACAGCACCGTCGGCGACAAGGGCTTCGACATCGGGAAGCTCCGCGCCCAGACCGGTCTGGTGACTCTCGACAGCGGATACGGCAACACAGCCGCCTATAAATCCGCGATCACCTACCTCGACGGCGAGGAAGGCATCCTCCGGTACCGCGGCTACCCGATCGAGCAGCTGGCCGAGCGTTCCACCTTCCTCGAGGTGGCGTACCTGCTGATCAACGGTGAGCTGCCGACCGTCGATGAGCTCTCGACCTTCAAGGGCGAGATCACGCAGCACACCCTGCTGCACGAGGACGTCAAGAACTTCTACCGCGGCTTCCCGCGGGACGCCCACCCGATGGCGATGCTGTCGTCGGTGGTCTCCGCGCTGTCCACCTTCTACCAGGACAGCCACAACCCGTTCGACGAGAAGCAGCGCAATCTCTCCACGATCCGCCTTCTCGCCAAGCTTCCGACGATCGCGGCGTACGCGTACAAGAAGTCGATCGGTCACCCCTTCGTCTACCCGCGCAACGACCTCGGGTACGTCGAGAACTTCCTGCGCATGACCTTCTCGGTCCCCGCCCAGGAGTACGACCTGGACCCGGTCGTCGTCTCCGCGCTGGACAAGCTGCTCATCCTGCACGCGGACCACGAGCAGAACTGTTCGACGTCCACGGTCCGGCTGGTCGGCTCGTCGCAGGCGAACATGTTCGCGTCGATCTCCGCCGGCATCTCCGCGCTCTGGGGCCCGCTGCACGGCGGCGCCAACCAGTCGGTGCTGGAGATGCTGGAGGGCATCCAGAACTCCGGTGGCGACGTCGACACCTTCATCCGCAAGGTGAAGAACAAGGAAGACGGCGTGAAGCTCATGGGCTTCGGGCACCGCGTCTACAAGAACTTCGACCCCCGGGCGAAGATCATCAAGGCGGCGGCGCACGACGTCCTCTCCGCGCTCGGCAAGTCCGACGAGCTGCTGGACATCGCGCTGAAGCTCGAGGAGCACGCGCTGGCCGACGACTACTTCGTCGAGCGCAAGCTCTACCCGAACGTGGACTTCTACACGGGCCTGATCTACCGCGCCATGGGCTTCCCGACCGAGATGTTCACGGTCCTGTTCGCCCTCGGCCGCCTCCCGGGCTGGATCGCCCAGTGGCACGAGATGATCAAGGAGCCCGGCTCCCGCATCGGCCGCCCGCGTCAGATCTACACGGGCGAGGTCCTGCGCGACTTCGTCCCGGTAGAGGCCCGCTGACATCGGTCCCGGATCTCCCACGGCGCCGCTCGGTTCACTGAACCGTCGGCGCCGTCGGCGTCTCCGACGCCGTCTGCGACCAGTCGGTACGGCCGTCTTCTCGGCTCACTGTCCCAACAGCGAGTGAGCCGAAGGGGCGCGCCGGAGGCGAACCGAGCTCCAAAAAATACGGAAAGCGCCCCGCTACCAGTCCCCCCACGGGCTGGCAGTCGGGGCGCTTTCCTTGTCCCGGTGCGGATTCCCCCCACGGGATCCGGCCGGGCGTCTGTGGACAGCGCCTGAACCGCTGCGAGCAAAACGAGCAAAACTCCGTGTACTTCTGCGTCCTACTGTGCGGTCTGCCGGGACGCGTACGGACCGGGAGGGCCGCTCAAAGCTCCCCGGCGTACGTGCCCCGGCAACGCAATTCCGGGAACGTCCCCCAAGACATCCCCAGATGTCAGAAACGCCCCCCAAGACGTGTCTGACATCGCCAACTTAGACTCACGAACCCCTTCGTTGGTTACGTTCACAGCAGTGTGATCTGTGTCTCTTGCATATGTCCTGAAGATGCGCAAGAGCCCCGATATGGCAATCGGAGACCAAGCGTAAGGAAGATGCGCGAGCCTTGTGAAGAGCTTATGTGAGCCTGCCGTTGGACTCTAGAGGGACTCTTACCTCGTCGTCATGAGAATGCTCTGAGCCGAAGGCTGTTCGTCACCACGAACACCGAGGAGAAGGCCATGGCGGCCCCCGCGATCATCGGGTTGAGGAGCCCCGCCGCGGCGAGCGGCAGCGCGGCCACGTTGTATCCGAAGGCCCACACCAGGTTCCCCTTGATCGTGGAGAGCGTCCTGCGGGACAGCCGGATCGCGTCGGCGGCCACGCGCAGATCCCCGCGGACCAGCGTCAGATCGCTGGCCTCGATCGCCGCGTCCGTGCCGGTGCCCATCGCGAGGCCCAGGTCGGCGGTGGCGAGTGCGGCCGCGTCATTGACCCCGTCGCCCACCATCGCGACGGTCCGCCCCTCGCCCTGGAGCCGCTTCACCACGGCCACCTTGTCCTCGGGCAGCACCTCGGCGACGACCTCGTCGATGCCGACCGCCCGGGCGACGGACCGGGCGACCGCCTCGTTGTCGCCGGTCAGCAGCACCGGCGTGAGCCCCAGGGCGCGCAGCCGGCGTACGGCCTCGGCGCTGGTGTCCTTGATCGCGTCGGCGACGGTCAGCACGCCGATCGCCGTCCCGTCCCGGCCGACCACGACCGCCGTGCGCCCCTGCGCCTCGGCCTCGGCCTTGGCGCGGGCCAACTCCTCTGGAAGCGCGTCCCGTACGAGCCGTCCGATCTGGACGTCGTGGCCCTCCACGCGGCCGCGTACGCCGAGTCCGGGGACGTTCTCGAAGTGCTCCGGCGCGGGAAGGGCTCCTGCGCGCTCCTGGGCGCCCGCGGCGATCGCCTGGGCAATGGGATGCTCCGAGGCGTGTTCCAGGGCGCCTGCGAGCCGCAGAAGGTCCTTCTCGGCGACGCCCTGGGCGACGTACACCTCCTGCAGGCTCATGCGGCCGGTCGTGACCGTGCCGGTCTTGTCCAGGACGACGGTGTCCACGCGCCGGGTGGACTCCAGGACTTCGGGTCCCTTGATGAGGATGCCGAGCTGGGCGCCGCGGCCCGTGCCGACCATCAGCGCGGTCGGAGTGGCGAGGCCGAGTGCGCACGGGCAGGCGATGATCAGCACCGCGACGGCCGCGGTGAAGGCGGCGACCGTGTCGCCCGTGACGCCGAGCCAGCCGCCGAACGTGCCGAGCGCGATCAGCAGCACCACCGGCACGAAGACCCCGGAGATCCGGTCGGCGAGGCGCTGCACCTCGGCCTTGCCGTTCTGTGCGTCCTCGACGAGCCGTGCCATCCGCGCGAGTTGGGTGTCCGCGCCGATCCGGGTCGCCTCGACGACGAGCCGGCCACCGGCGTTCACGGTCGCGCCGGTGACGGCGTCCCCGGCCGAGACGTCGACCGGTACCGACTCGCCGGTCAGCATGGACGCGTCGACCGCCGAGGCGCCCTCGACGACGGTGCCGTCGGTGGCGATCTTCTCGCCCGGCCGTACGACGAAGTGGTCGCCGACGGCCAACCGGGCCACCGGGACCCGTACTTCACGGCCGTCCCGCAGGACGGAGACGTCCTTCGCGCCCAGTTCCATCAGCGCCCGCAGAGCCGCTCCCGCGCGCCGCTTCGAGCGGGCCTCCAGATAGCGGCCGAGCAGGATGAACGCGATGACGCCCGAGGCGACTTCGAGGTAGATCGTCGACGCGCCGTCCGTGCGCGAGACGGTGAACTCGAAACCGTGCTCCATGCCGGTCATCCCGGCGTCCCCGAAGAACAGCGCCCACAGTGACCAGCCGAAGGCGGCGAGCGTGCCGACCGAGACGAGGGTGTCCATGGTGGCCGCGCCGTGCCGCGCGTTGGTGAACGCGGCCTGATGGAAGGGGAGTCCGCCCCAGACGACGACGGGGGCGGCGAGGGTCAGCGAGAGCCACTGCCAGTTGTCGAACTGGAGCGGCGGGATCATCGCCAGCAGGACCACGGGGAGGGCGAGCAGGGCGGAGACCGTCAACCGCTCGCGCAGGGATGCCAGTTCGGGGTCCGCGGCGGGTGCCGCGTCCTCCTCGGGAGGTGCGGGCGGTGCCGGCTCCTCGGCCGTGTAGCCCGTCTTCACCACGGTGGCGATCAGGTCGGCGACCCGGACCCCTTCGGGATACGAGACCTTCGCCCGTTCCGTCGCGTAGTTCACCGTGGCGGTGACCCCGTCCATGCGGTTGAGCTTCTTCTCGACGCGGGCCGCGCAGGATGCGCAGGTCATCCCGCCGATGGTGAGCTCCACCTCCGACGCGGGTGAGGACTGCGCTATCGGGGTCTCGGGTGCTGCGGTGGTCATGTGTCCGGCTCCAGTCAATCAGCCGGGCCGTACGGAGCCAGTATCAGCTGGTCGGTACGGCCCGGTGCGGAGAAGAAGCTGCTGAGGGCCGCCGAGGCGTCAGGGCGTGACTGTCACAGGGCCTGGGCCTTGCCCGCGAGCTCGAAGCCCGCCTCGTCGACGGCGGCGCGTACGGCCTCGTCGTCGAGCGGTGCGGTGGAGACCACGGTCACCTCGCCGGAGGAGGCCACGGCCTTCACGGAGGTGACGCCGGTGATCCCGGAGATCTCGGTGGAGACGGAGCCTTCACAGTGCCCGCAGCTCATTCCGCTCACCTGGTAGACGGTCGTGATGGAGCCCTGGGTGTCGGTCTGGGCGGTCATGGCGTTACTCCTCGTCGAGGCGTGCGGGGCGTCGGTGCACGGGTGGGGAACCCGGGAATCCAGGGTTCCCTCCCGACGCTTTCCACACTATACCCCTAGGGGGTATTTCTCCAAGAGGGGTCCCGCCGGGCGAGCGAGCGCACCCAGGCCACGCCCAGCAGTGCCACGACGACCAGGCCCCCCACCGAGAACAGCGTGAAGAGATGTTTCTGCTCGTCGGTCGGGGCGGGGATGTAACCCTCCCCGAAGAGCGCCTTGCCGAGCCCCGTACTCGTCAGCCGGGCCACCAGCCAGATCGCGATGCCGTGCGTCGAGTCCCACAGGGCGTGCAGCAGGGAGACCCCGAGGTAGGTGCCGAGCACCGGTCCGGTGAACTGGAAGCGCCCGTTCGGGTGGCGGTGCGCGAGCAGTACGGCGCCGGCGATCGCCGTCCACAGTCCGTGCCCGAAGGGGGCGAGCACCCCGCGCAGGATCTCGGTCTCGAGCAGCGCGCGCAGGTCGATGCCCTTCAGGGAGACGGCCGCGTTGAAGGCGTAGCCCGCGCTCTCCAGGGCCGCGAAGCCGAAGCCGACGCTCGCGCCGAGCACGAGTCCGGCCCGCAGTCCGTGGATCCGCGGCCGGCGGCGCAGCATGAACATCAACGCGGCGAGCTTCACCGCCTCCTCGATCAGGCCGACGCCGACGTACATCCACAGCGAGGGGTGCAGCAGGTAGTACTCCATCACCGACGCGCCGAGCACGCCGAGGAGCCCGCCGGTCAGGAAGCAGCCGAGGATCACCTGTACGCCCAGGTCGCGGCCGTGCCGCTCGTACGCCCAGAGTGCGAAGGTGACGGGGACGAGGAAGCTGCCGAGCAGGATCAGGGTCGGCAGCAGGGTGGTGTTCCTCGTCGCGTACGTGACGAGCGCGGTCAGGGCCCACAGTGCGAGCCCGCCCCACAGGCACCGCCGCCAGAGGCCGGCGCGGATCGAGGGGTACGGGGGAGGGGGTTGCTGGGGGCCGGGAATGCGGGCTCGGGGCGCGCCGGGCGGCGGAGACTGGGTCACGTCACATCCCTCGGGCTCGGACTGATTTGTCCGAACTTTATGTGAGGGGCCCCTTATGTCGCAGGCTGGGCGCCGGTCCCGCCCGCGCCCGTCGCGGCGCTCGCCCGCCGCCGCCCCGCGGGATCGGCCGCCGAGTCGTGGTGGGCCTCAGTGGCCGCCGGAGTCCGGCTCGTCGACGAGGGGCGCCAGATAGCGGTACATGGCCGCCTTCAGCTCGGCGATGTACGCGTCCCGTTCGGCGCCTTCGTGGGACATGATCAGGTCGAGGCCCGCCTTGAAGAGGCCGAGCGTCATGTTCGCCGTACGGGCGAGGTCGGCACGCGGGGCGCCCGGGGCGTAGCCCGCCACGATCTCCTCGACCCGGGTGAGCACGGCGCCGTGCAGGACGGTGATCTCCTCGGTGATCGGGCCCGGGGTGTCGGCGCTGTGCATCAGGATGCCGAAGGCGGGGTTCGCGACGTTGAACGCGATCAGCGGGTCGAGGGCCGCGTCGAGCATCTCGTCCAGCGGGAGGCCCAGGTTCTCGGCGGCGAAGGCCTGGCCCTGCGACGCGCGCCAGTGGTGGAGCAACTGGTCGCTGAGGCCGACCGCGATGGCCTCCTTGTTCGGGAAGAACTGGTAGAGCGTCCCGGGGGAGACGCCCGCCTCGCGCGCGATCGCGTTCGTGCTGGCGGCCGTGTAGCCGCTGCGGCAGAAGACCGAGGCGGCGGCCTCCAGGAGCTGGGCGATCCGGCGCTCCCCTCGGGCTTGGCGGCGGCGCGGTTTCTCCTCCGGTGCCTGTTCCACCGTGTCGGGCTTGTCGGGCACGAGTTATCCCCAACTCTCAGAATGCGATTGACAAACGCGAGTGGTCGCTCGCATTCTTGAAAAACGCGAGCGATGACTCGTGTTTGCCATTCTATGGCAATCGACGACCCATGCCGCCTGCGCGGATGTCCCCGAAGGACGTCCGCCGAGCGCCCGCAGCAGGGGTCACGGTGAAGGGGACACCGCACGATGACCGAAGTCAACAGGACACCGCGCATCGGCGGCTGGACCCGGTTCGTGACCGCCAGGCCCCGGCTCTCCCTGCTCGTCGCCCTGCTGCTCACCGCCCTCGCGGTGGTCGCCGGCAGTGGCGTCGCCGACCGGCTGGGCAGCGGCGGCTGGGAGGACCCGGACGCCCAGTCCACCTATGCGACCAAGGCGCTGGAGCGGGAGTTCCCCGCCTCCCAGCCCAACCTGCTCCTCCTCGTCGACGCGGGCCGCGCGTCGGTGGACGACCCCTCCGTCGCCGCCGAGGCGAAGCGGCTGGCGACCCGGCTCGCGGCGGAGCGTGGCGTCACGGGCGTCGGCTCGTACTGGCAGTCCGGCTCGCCCGCGCTGAAGGCGAAGGACGGCCACGAAGCGCTCGTCGCCGCGCGGATCACGGGCGACGAGAAGACCGCGGGTGAGACCCTCGACCGCCTGGCGTCCTCCTACCGGGGGACGCGCGGCCCGGTCGAGGTCCGGATCGGCGGACCGGTCGCCGTACGGCACGAGATGCAGACGACCATCCGTGAGGACCTGACCCGCGCCGAGCTGATCGCCCTGCCGGTGACCCTCGTGCTGCTGGTCATGGTCTTCGGCAGCGCGGTCGCCGCCCTGCTGCCCCTCGGGGTCGGCATCATCGCCATCCTGGGCACCAACGCGGTACTGCGCGGCCTCACGGAGTTCACGGACGTCTCGGTCTTCGCGATGAACCTCACCACGGCCCTGGGTCTCGGCCTGGCCATCGACTACGCCCTGTTCATCGTCCGCAGGTTCCGCGAGGAACTGGCCGCGGGCGCACAGCCGTTGACTGCCGTCGGCACGACCCTGCGCACCGCCGGGCGCACGGTGCTGTTCTCCTCGCTCACGGTCGCCGTGTCGCTGGCGGCGATGCTGCTCTTCCCGCAGTACTTCCTGCGCTCCTTCGCCTACGCGGGTATCGCCGTCGTCCTGCTGGCGGCCGCGGCCGCGCTGGTGCTGCTCCCGGCGGCGCTGGTCCTGCTGGGCCACCGGGTCAACTCCCTGGACCTGCGCCGGCTGTTCCGGCGCGGAGAGCCGCGGCAGGCCGGGGAGGGCGGAGCGGCCTGGGGACGGACGGCCGCCCTCGTCATGCGCCGTGCTCCGGTCTTCGCGGTGGCCACGTCCGTCGGACTCGTGATCCTCGGACTGCCCTTCCTGGGCGTGAAGTTCGGGACGGCGGACGACCGCCAGCTGCCCTCGGGCGCCGAGTCCCATGTCGTCCAGCAGCACATCAGGGACGGCTTCCCGGGCAGCCCCGGCGGCGGTCTCGAAGTCCTCGCCGAAGGCGGCGCCACCACCGCCCAGTACGCGGCATACAAGGACCGGATCGCGGACCTGCCCGGGGTCCAGCGCGTCGACGGACCCCTGGTGGAGGGCGACGCGGCGTACTTCACGGTGCTGCCGAAGGGCGAGGCCGTCGACGACGCGGCCCAGCGCCTGGTGGGCGACCTGCGGGCGGCGGACGCCCCCTTCGACACCAAGGTGACCGGCACGGCGGCGGTCCTGGTCGACTCCAAGCACGCGATAGCGGACCGGCTGCCCTGGGCGGCGGCCTTCATCGCGGTCGTCACCCTGCTCCTGGTCTTCCTGCTGACGGGCAGCGTGCTGATTCCGCTCCAGGCGGTGCTGCTCAACGCCCTCAGCCTGACGGCGATGTTCGGCGCGGTGGTCTGGGTCTTCCAGGACGGCCATCTCTCCGGACTGCTCGGCTTCACCAGCTCGGGCTCGATCGAGACGACCCTCCCGGTCCTGATGTTCTGCGTCGCCTTCGGACTCTCCATGGACTACGGCGTGTTCCTGCTCTCCCGCATCAAGGAGGAGTACGACCACACGGGCGACCACCGGGAAGCCGTCCGCTTCGGCCTCCAGCGCACCGGCGGACTGATCACGGCGGCCGCGGTCATCCTCGCGGTGGTGATGGTCGCGATCGGCACCTCACGGGTGACCAACACCAAGATGCTCGGCCTGGGCATCGCGCTCGCCGTGCTGATGGACGCGATGATCGTCCGCAGTCTGCTGGTGCCGGCGGTCATGCGGCTGACCGGCCGCGCGACCTGGTGGGCCCCGGGACCACTGCGCCGCTTCCATCAGCGGTTCGGACTCAGCGAGGGCGGGGCGCCGACAGCGGGCGGCCACGCCGGACCAGCCGCGTCGCAGAACGGACCGGGACAGCCGGAACGGGAAGCGGAGGGGCGCGACCGGGACAAGGTCGAGGTGCGCGGCTAGCGTTCGCCGGAACGGTGATCTCCGGGCGGAGGAGCGAGGCACATGCGGGCAGTGGTGTTCGAGCGGTACGGCGAGCCGGCCGAGGTGCGTGAGGTGGCGGACCCGCGGCCCGCGGAGCACGGGGTCGTGGTGCGGGTCGAGGCCACCGGCCTGTGCCGGAGCGACTGGCACGGCTGGATGGGCCACGACCCGGACATCACCCTCCCGCACGTGCCGGGGCACGAACTTGCCGGTGTCGTCGAGGCGGTGGGCGGCCGGGTGACCGGGTGGCGCCCCGGCGACCGGGTCACCGTGCCCTTCGTCTGCGCCTGCGGAAGCTGCGCCGCCTGTGCGGCGGGCGACCAGCAGGTGTGCGAGCGGCAGACCCAGCCAGGGTTCACGCACTGGGGCTCCTTCGCGCAGTACGTGGCACTGGACCACGCGGAGGTGAACCTGGTCGCGGTGCCGGAGGAGTTGTCCTCCGGGACGGCGGCGGCGTTGGGCTGCCGCTTCGCCACGGCGTTCCGCGCGGTGGTCGCGCAGGGCCGGGTGGCGGCCGGCGAGTGGGTCGCGGTGCACGGCTGCGGGGGCGTCGGGCTGTCGGCCGTGATGATCGCGGCGGCCTGCGGGGCGCGGGTCGTCGCGGTCGACGTCTCCCCCCGGGCGCTGGATCTGGCACGGAAGTTCGGGGCCGCCGAGTGCCTGGACGCGTCGGGGGCCGGGGACCCGGCGGAGGCGGTGCGCGAGCTGACGGGAGGCGGCGCCCATCTCTCGCTGGACGCCCTCGGCTCTCCGGCCACCTGCGCCGCCTCGGTCAACGGTCTGCGCCGGCGCGGCCGCCATGTCCAGGTCGGCCTGCTGCCCTCACCGACGGGCTCGGCGCCGGTCCCGATGTCCCGTGTGATCGGTCTCGAGCTGGAAGTGCTGGGCAGCCACGGGATGGCCGCGCACGCCTACCCGGGGATGCTGGAGCTGGTGCGGGCGGGCGTGCTGCGACCCGACCTGCTGGTCACGTCCACCATTCCGCTGGACGCGGCGCCGGCCGCGCTGGCCGCGATGGGGACGGCCCCCGGGTCGGGGGTGACGGTCATCGAGCCGTGGAGCTGACCGCGCCGGACGGCTGGGCGGCACCCGGTGCGCGCGGGTGCCCGCGATGGGTGTTCCACTCCGGGGCGAGGAGCGACATGAGCACCTCGTCGGTCCACTCACCGTTCCGCAGCTGGGCCTCCCGTCGGACACCCTCCGTCACGAAGCCGACCTTCTCGTAGACGCGGCGGGCCCGGTGGTTGTGGCCGTAGACCTCCAACGCGATGCGGTGCAGACCCAGTTGGTCGAAGCCGTGTCCGACGATCAGCCGTGTCGCCTCGGTCCCGATGCCGCGCCCGCGGCCTCGGGGCCCGATGAGGGTGCGGAAGGTGCAGCTGCGGTTGCGCGGGTCCCAGTCGTACAGGACCACCTCGCCCAGCAGTTCACCGGTGGCACGGTCGGTCACGGCGAGATCGAGCCGGTCCTCGCAGTCATTGCGGGAGCCGTACCAGGAACGCAGTCGCTCCGCGGTGATGTCGGTGGACGGTTCGAAGGTGAAGCGGATGACGTCGGGGTCCTCGATGATCTCGGCCATACCGGCCGCGTCGTCCCCGGTGAAGGGCCGCAGCACCGTCTGCTCGCCCACGAGGACGGGCTTGTGCGAGAAGCCGACGACGGCGGAACGGGGGGTCGTCACACGGGGGTTCATCCCGGGATCCTCGTCGGGGGGACGACCTGCGGACAAGCGATTAACCGGCGACGCGCTTCCGGTGACACGCGCTCCGCTGACACCCCCGGTGGCGCGCCCCGCTGAGGCTCTCCGCTCCGGAGACGGAGACGGAGACGGAGACGGAGGCGGCGCCGAGCCCCGAGGTCGAGGGGCACGGCGCCGGCGTGGTTGATCCGTCAGTCGTATCTGCGGCCGCGGTTGCCGGGCCGGGAGGCGACCCAGGCCCTGACGGTGTCCGCGTACCAATAGGGCTTTCCGCCCTCCACATGGTCGGGGGGCGGCAGCAGACCGTGCTTGCGGTACGAACGCACGGTGTCCGGCTGCACCTTGATGTGCGCCGCGATCTCCTTGTACGACCAGAGCCTACGGTCGGTCATGAGTGGCACCTCCCTACGCGCGCCGCAGCGGCGGCCGGGGGTGGCCGTCGGGGGAGCCGGGCGCTGCGCTGGCGATCACAAAGCCTGTGCCCGCTGAACGACACAGAGTGACCAGGAGGAAGTGCCTGTCGCCCGGGTGTGACCCAAGACCCGCGTACACGCGACATGTGTGACAGAAGGGGGTTCTTTGTGACACGGGTGACGCAATTGCCACCGTGAGCGGCCCGCGACGGCCGCGACGGCCGCGACGAGCGGGGCGCCCGCGCCGACCGTGGCCCTCGCGCCGACCGTGACGCCCACACCGACCGTGACGAGCGGGGCGCCCGCACCGAGGATTGCGCCCGCCCCGACCGCGGCGCCCGCGCGAACGGCGCCGGCCCCGTGGGCCGGCCCCGTGGGCCGGCCCAGCGGGCGGGCCCCGTGGGCCGCCCGCCGTCAGCCACCGTCCCGTGGAACCCCTACGCCCCGCAGGACCTCAGGAAGGACCGGGTTCGCCGGGCGATCGGCAGGGGCTTGTCCGGGGGGCACGGGTACATGTCCTGCTCGACGATCGCGAAGAGGTCGACGTCGAGCTGCTGCGCGGCGGCGAGCACGGGCTCCAACGCCGGTACGCCGGAAGGCGGTTCACACATGACGCCGCGGGCCACGGCCGGCCCGAACGGCACCTCGTTCGCCCGGACCTCGGCCAGGATCAGCGGGTCCACCTGCTTGAGGTGGAGGTAGCCGATGCGCTCGCCGTAGGTCTCGATGAGCTTGACGTTGTCGCCGCCGCAGTACGCGTAGTGCCCGGTGTCCAGGCACAGCGAGACGAGCGAGGAGTCGGTCGCGTCGAGGAATCGGGTGACGTTCTCCTCGCTGTCGATGTGGGTGTCGGCGTGCGGGTGGACGACGATCCGCAACCCGTAGCGCTCCCGCACCTCATGGGCGAGACGCTCGGTCTGGGCGGTGAGATTGCGCCACTGGGTCGGCGTCAGCGTGCTGTCCTCCAGCACCGCGCCCGTCTTGTCGTCCCGCCAGAAGGAGGGGATGACGACGAGGTGCTCGGCGCCCATCGCCCGGGTGAGCGCCGCGATGTCGGAGACGTGCGCCCAGGTGGCGTCCCAGACGTCCGGCCCCCGGTGCAGCCCGGTGAAGACCGTGCCGGCCGAGACCGTGAGCCCGCGCCGCGCGGTCTCCTCCTTGAGGACGGCCGGATCGGTGGGCAGATAGCCGTACGGGCCCAGCTCGATCCACTCGTAACCGGACTCGGAGACCTCGTCGAGGAAGCGCTGCCAGGGCACCTGCTGAGGGTCGTCCGGGAACCAGACGCCCCAGGAGTCGGGAGCCGAACCGATCCGGATACGGGACAGTGAGGACTGAGGTGACAACGACGTCATGGGCGTCAGCTTCCGACCGCTCAGGAGAGGTGTCAAGGGCTGGTCCGAATGTCTGGACAAAACGTTGACAGGGCTCCCTGCGCGGGGCTAGACCTGGGGACAGCCGAAGCGAAGGGAACTCGATGGCGTACGACCTGATCACCATGGGGCGGATCGGCGTGGACCTCTACCCGTTGCAGACGGGCGTGTCGCTGGCCCGGGTGTCGTCCTTCGGGAAGTTCCTCGGCGGGTCGGCGACGAACGTCGCGGTGGCCGCGTCCCGGCTCGGCCGGCGTACGGCGGTGATCACGCGGACGGGTGACGATCCCTTCGGCACGTACCTCCACGAACAGCTGCGCGACTTCGGCGTCGACGACCGCTGGGTCACACCCGTCGCCGGGCTGCCGACGCCGGTCACCTTCTGCGAGGTCTTCCCGCCGGACGACTTCCCGCTCTACTTCTACCGGCAGCCCAAGGCTCCCGACCTGGAGATCGACGCGCACCAACTCGACCTGGACGCCATCCGTTCGGCGCGCATCTTCTGGGTGACGGGCACCGGCCTGAGCGAGGAGCCCAGCCGTACGGCGACGCTCGCCGCGCTGGCCCACCGCGCGCGGTCCGGTACGACGGTCTTCGACCTCGACTGGCGCCCGATGTTCTGGGCCGACCCCGAGTCGGCCCGCCCCTTCTACACCGAGGCCCTGCGCCACACCACGGTCGCCGTCGGCAACATCGACGAGGTCGAGATCGCCACCGGCGAGCGCGAGCCCCACGCCGCGGCCGAGCAGCTCCTCAAGGCCGGTGTCCAACTCGCCGTCGTCAAACAGGGCCCCAAGGGCGTCCTCGCCGTGCACCGCGACGGCACGTCCGCCGAGGTGCCGCCCCTCCCGGTGACGGTCCTCAACGGCCTCGGCGCAGGCGATGCGTTCGGCGGCTCCCTCTGCCACGGCCTGCTCGCCGGCTGGGAGCTGGAACGCGTCATGCGGTACGCCAACGCCGCGGGCGCCATCGTCGCGTCCCGGCTGGAGTGCTCCTCGGCGATGCCGACCCCGGACGAGGTCGAGGACGCGCTCACAGCAGGAGCGGTGCGGTGAGGGCGGGACCCGTCGGGGGAGCGCGACACGAAGGGGACGACACCTCGCCGTACCGGGAAGGGGGCGACCCGACGCCGTACGGGGAAGGCGGCCCCAAGGCCAACGGGGCAGGCGGCGGCACCCAGGCCGACGCCGTCCGGGACCGGAAGGGCGTCGACCTGGCCGACCTCGTCCGCACCCGCGCCCACCACCCCGAAGCCATCGCCGAGGCGGCGGCCCGGCGCCCCCGCCGACCCCTCGTCAACGACAGCGGCCGGCTGATGATCATCGCCGCGGACCATCCGGCGCGCGGCGCCCTGGCCGTCGGCGACCGCAAGTTCGCCATGGCGAACCGCACCGACCTCCTGGAGCGGCTCTGTCTGGCCCTGAGCAGACCGGGCGTCGACGGCGTCCTCGCCACCGCCGACATACTCGACGACCTGCTCCTGCTCGGGGCCCTCGACCACAAGGTCGTCCTCGGCTCGATGAACCGGGGCGGACTGGCCGGCGCCGCCTTCGAGCTGGACGACCGCTTCACCGGCCACCGCCCGCGGGACATCGAACGGTTCGGCTTCGACGCGGGCAAGCTGCTGCTGCGGATCGACTACGACGACCCGGGCTCACTGCGCACCCTGGAGTCCACCGCACGGACCATCGACGAGATGGCCGAGCGCCGGCTCCCCGTGTTCGTCGAGCCGTTCCTCTGCCGGCGCGACCCCGCCACGGGCGCGCTGCGCAACGACCTGAGCGCGGAGGCCGTCACCAAGTCGATCGCCATCGCGAGCGGTCTGGGCGGCAGTTCGGCGTACACCTGGCTGAAGGTGCCCGTCACCGAGAACCCCGACGACATGGCCCGCGTCATGGAGGCCTCCACGCTGCCCGCCGTGCTCCTCGGCGGCGATGTCGGCGAGGACCAGGAGGGCGCGTACGAGAAGTGGCGCGGCGCGCTCCAACTCCCCACCGTGCAGGGCCTGGTCGTCGGCCGCTCCCTGCTGTACCCGGCCGGCGGGGACGTGACCGCCGCGGTGGACACCGCCGTAGGACTTCTGTGAGGACAGGATGACGAGCAACGAGCTGTACGTCCGCAAGGGCGCGTCCGCCGGCCCGCTGTACGCCGTCGACATCGACCCCAAGCGCGCCGGCTGGACCCACTGCAGCCTGCGCGTCATCGAACTCGCCCCGGGGAATACCCATACGTTCACCACGGGTGACAGCGAGTGGATCGTGCTTCCCCTCGAGGGCGGTTGTACCGTGCGGACAGAGGGCGAAGAGTTCCAAATCCTGGGCAGGGACAGCGTGTTCAGCGGAGTCAGCGACTTCGTGTACGTGCCCCGTGACGCCCGGGCACTGATCGCCTCCGGTGCGGGAGGCCGCTTCGCCCTGGCAGGAGCGAAGTGCGAGCGCCGACTCCCCGCCCGCTACGGCCCCGCGCCGGAGGTTCCCGTCGAAGACCGCGGCAGCGGCACCTGCGCCCGCCAGGTGCGCAACTTCGCCTCGGCCGACGCCTTCGACTGCGACCAGCTCATCGCCGTCGAGGTCATCACTCCCGGCGGCAACTGGTCCTCGTATCCGCCCCACAAGCACGACGAGCACCGGCCGGGGCAGGAGACCGAGCTGGAGGAGATCTACTACTTCGAGATCGACGGTCCGAACGGTTTCGGGTATCAGCGCGTATTCCCTTCGCGTGAGGGCGGATCCGACGTCCTCGCCGAAGTCCGCACCGGCGATGCCGTCCTCGTCCCCGACGGATGGCACGGCCCCTCCATCGCCCAGCCCGGCCACACGATGTACTACCTGAACGTGATGGCCGGACCGGGCAAGGAGCGGGAATGGCGGATCTGCTTCCACCCGGAGCACACGGAGGGGTACCGATGACAGAGCCGACGGCGAAGGCGCCACGGACGACGACCCGGCTGACGGTCGCGCAGGCGCTGGTGCGTTTCCTGACCGCCCAGTTCACGGAACGGGACGGAGAGCGGCAGCGGCTGATCGGCGCCACCTGGGGCATCTTCGGCCACGGGAACGTGGCGGGGATCGGCCAGGCCCTCGTCGAGTACGGCGACGAGATGCCGTACCACCAGGGCCGCAACGAACAGGCCATGGTGCACGCGGCGGTGGGGTACGCGCGGCAGTCCAACCGGCTGTCGACGCACGCCGTCACCACCTCCATCGGTCCCGGCGCCACCAACCTCGTCACCGGCGCCGCCCTCGCGACGGTCAACCACCTCCCGGTGCTGCTCCTGCCCGGCGACATCTTCGCCACCCGCGCCGCGGACCCGGTGCTCCAGCAGCTCGAAGCGCCGTACGCGGGCGATGTGTCGGTCAACGACTGTCTGCGCCCGGTGTCGAAGTACTTCGACCGGATCGCCCGCCCCGAGGCGCTCATCCCGGCCGCGCTCCAGGCGATGCGGGTGCTCACCGACCCCGTCGAGACGGGCGCGGTCACGCTGGCGCTGCCGCAGGACGTGCAGGCGGAGGCGTACGACTGGCCGGAGGAGTTCTTCGCGGAGCGCGTCTGGACCGTCCGGCGTCCCGCGCCCGACTCCGCCGAGCTGTCCGCCGCGGTACGGGCGGTCCGCGAGGCCCGTCGGCCGCTCATCGTGGCCGGCGGCGGCGTCCATCACAGCCGCGCCGAGACCGCGCTGGCGGAGCTCGCCGGGGCCACCGGCATCCCGGTCGCCTCGACCCAGGCGGGCAAGGGGTCCCTTCGGTGGGACCACGCCCAGGACGTCGGCGGCATCGGCCACACCGGCACCGCGACCGCCGACGAACTCGCCCGCACCGCCGACCTGGTGATCGGCGTCGGCACCCGCTACACGGACTTCACCACCGCCTCGGGCACCCTCTTCAGCAACCGGTTCGTGCGCTTCCTGAACCTCAACATCGCGCCGTACGACGCCCACAAGCTGTCCGGACAGACCCTCGTCGCGGACGCGCGCGCCGGACTCGAAGAGCTCACCGAGGCCCTCACGCTGCATGGCCACCGCGTCGAGCCGGCGTACGTCACCGAGTACACCGACGACAAGGAGCGCTGGGAGTACCGGGTCGACGCCGCGTACGAGGCGGAGGACCCCGACATCCGGCCCACCCAGCCGCAGGTCCTCGGCATACTCGACGCGCTGGTGAACGAGGAGGACATCCTCATCAACGCGGCCGGTTCGCTCCCCGGCGACCTGCACAAGCTGTGGCGGGCCCGCTCCCGCGACCAGTACCACGTGGAGTACGGCTACTCTTGCATGGGCTACGAGATCCCGGCCGCGATCGGCGTCCGGATGGCGGCGCCGGGACGTCCCGTCTGGGCGCTGGTCGGCGACGGCACCTATCTGATGATGCCGACGGAGATCGTCACGGCGGTCCAGGAGAACATCCCGGTCAAGGTGCTCATCCTGCAGAACCACGGCTACGCGTCCATCGGCGGGCTCTCGGAGTCGGTGGGCGGCGAGCGTTTCGGCACCGCGTACCGCTACCGGTCCGCCGACGGTACGTACACGGGGGCTCCGCTGCCCGTCGACCTGGCCGCCAACGCGGCCAGCCTGGGCCTGCGCGTCCTACGCGCGAAGACCGTCCGTGAGCTGCGGGCGGCGCTGGCCGAGGCGCGGGCCGCGGACACTCCCACATGTGTCTACGTGGAGACCGAAACGGCAGACACAGTGTCGGGCGCGCCTCCGGCCCAGGCCTGGTGGGATGTACCTGTGGCCGAGACCGCGACCCGACCGTCGGCGGTCAAGGCGCGCGACGAGTACGACCGGCACGTCTCCACCCGACGCCGCCATCTGTGAGGGAGTTACTGGCATGACGAAGATCGTCAACCACTGGATCGGCGGGAAGCCCGCCGAAGGCGTGTCGGGTACGTACGGGCCGGTCACCGACCCGGCGACCGGCGCCGTCACCACGAAGGTCGCCTTCGCGACCGCCGACGAGGTGGACGCCACGGTCGCCGCCGCCAAGGAGGCGTACGCCACCTGGGGCACCTCCTCGCTCGCCCGGCGGACCGCGATCCTCTTCAGGTTCCGCGCCCTGCTGGACGCCAACCGCGACGCGATCGCCGAGCTGATCACCGCCGAGCACGGCAAGGTGCACTCGGACGCGCTGGGCGAGGTCGCCCGGGGCCTGGAGATCGTCGATCTGGCCTGCGGGATCACCGTGCAGCTGAAGGGCGAGCTGTCCACCGAGGTGGCCTCCCGGGTCGACGTGTCCTCGATCCGCCAGCCGCTGGGTGTCGTCGTCGGCATCACGCCGTTCAACTTCCCGGCCATGGTGCCGATGTGGATGTTCCCGATGGCCATCGCGTGCGGGAACACGTTCGTCCTCAAGCCGTCCGAGAAGGACCCCTCGGCGTCGATGAAGATCGCCGAGCTGCTCGCCGAGGCGGGCCTGCCCGACGGCGTCTTCAACGTCGTGCACGGCGACAAGGTGGCCGTCGACCGTCTGCTGGAGCACCCGGACGTCGCCGCGGTCTCCTTCGTGGGCTCCACCCCGATCGCCCGCCACATCCACACCACCGCCGCCGCGAACCACAAGCGCGTCCAGGCCCTGGGCGGCGCCAAGAACCACATGCTGGTCCTCCCGGACGCCGACCTGGACGCGGCCGCCGACGCCGCGGTCTCGGCCGCGTACGGCTCGGCCGGTGAGCGCTGCATGGCGATCTCCGCGGTCGTCGCGGTGGGCGCGATCGGCGACGAACTCGTGGCGAAGATCCGCGAGCGCGCCGAGAAGATCAAGATCGGTCCCGGCAACGACCCGGCGTCCGAGATGGGCCCGCTGATCACGGCCGCCCACCGCGACAAGGTGGCGTCCTATGTGCGGGGCGCCGCCGACCAGGGCTCCGAGGTCGTCCTGGACGGCACCGGATACACGGTCGAGGGTTTCGAGGACGGCCACTGGATCGGCCTCTCGCTGCTCGACCGGGTGCCGGTCACCTCGGACGCGTACCGGGACGAGATCTTCGGCCCGGTGCTGTGCGTCCTGCGGGTGGACACGTACGAGGAGGGCCTCGACCTCATCAACGCCTCGCCGTTCGGCAACGGCACCGCGATCTTCACCCGGGACGGCGGCGCCGCCCGCCGCTTCCAGCTGGAGGTGGAGGCGGGCATGGTCGGCGTGAACGTGCCGATCCCGGTGCCGGTGGGCTACCACTCCTTCGGTGGCTGGAAGGACTCCCTCTTCGGCGACCACCACGTCTACGGCAACGACGGGACGCACTTCTACACCCGCGGCAAGGTCGTCACCACCCGCTGGCCGGACCCGTCCGAGGCCCCGACCGGCGTCGACCTGGGGTTCCCGCGCAACCACTGAGCGTGCTCGGAAACGCCCGTGCAGCCGTCCGCATTGCGGACGGCTGCACGTTTTTTTCATGCCCCCGCAACGGTTCCCGTTCAGACGGGATGAAACGGATGACGCAGGGGTTCTCGCTCAATGACCTTCGAAAGCAAGGTCACATTCCTACAGGTCTTGATGATTGCCACATAGGGGCGTCAAAGCCTGGGAAAGCGATGTGACCTGAGTCGCTTCCGAACTGCGGATTCCGTAGGTAAACAGCCATTGACGTGATGGTTTTCGTCGGGGTTCCATTCAGCGCCGGGAGCGGATGAGAGATGTACGACACGAGCCGCCGGAGGCGATAACGCTCCCGCCCGAATCACCTGACGCACGAGTCGATCGGAACCGCTTCATGACCGACACGCTCCGCCCTGTCGAGACCGCCGTCCTGGACGCCGCCCCCACGGCCTCCGGCAGCCCTCAGCTCAAGCGTTCCATCGGAATCGTGGGGGGCACCCTGCTGACGCTCTCCTGCGTGACCCCCGCCTCCACGCTCTTCGTGGTCGTGCCCGATCTCTTCTCGTCCCTCGGTACCGCGACGGCGCTCACCATCGCCATCGGCTCGGTCCTCTGTATCGCCGTGGCGTTCTGTTACTCGGAGCTGGGCACCCTCATCCCCAGCGCGGGCGGCGAGTACGCCATGGTCTCGACGATGGCCGGCCGCCTCGCCGGCTGGCTGGTCTTCGTGCTCTCCCTGCTGGTCGTGATGATCGTGCCGCCGGTGATCGCCATGGGCACGGCGGACTACCTGGCGCCGATCGTGCATCTGAACCCCTCGATGGCGGGCGCCGGCGTGATGCTGCTCGCCACCCTCGCCGGCCTCCTCGACCTGCGGGCCAACGCCTGGATCACCGGCGTCTTCCTGGTCCTCGAAGTCATCGCGGCGGCCGTCGTGGCGGTCCTCGGCTTCTCCCACGGCGAGCGCGGCCTCGGCAGCCTCACCTCGATGCAGGTCGCGGGCTCCGGAGGCCACACGGACACCGTCACGGCCATGCTGGTGGTCTCCGGGCTCGCCATCGCCCTCTTCATCACCCAGGGCTTCTCGACCGCCGTCTATCTCTCCGAGGAGCTGGAGAACCCGCGCCGCAACGTCGCCCGCACGGTCCTGGCCACCCTCGCCATCTCGACGGTGATCATCCTGGTGCCGGTCGTCGCGATCACCATGGGCGCCCCGGACCTCTCGGCCCTGACCGGCGGTGACATCAGCAGCATGGTCACCGCTTGGTCCAACTCCGCCGTCGGTACGTTCGTCAGCCTCTGCGTGGCCCTCGCGATCATCAACGCGGGCATCGTCATGGTCATCCAGAACTCCCGCGTCCTGTTCGCCTCCGCCCGCGACAAGGCCTGGCCCGAGCCGGTCAACCGGGGCCTCTCCCGCCTCGGCCGCTTCGGCTCCCCCTGGGTCGCCACGCTGCTCGTGGGCGTCCCCGGCGCGCTGCTGTGCTTCGTGAACCTGGACACCCTGTACGGCGTCACGGGCGTCTCCGTCACCGGCATGTACCTGCTCGTCGCGGTCGCCGCGCTGCTCTCCCGGCGCGGCAAGCACGCCCACACCTCCGCCTGGCGCATGCCGCTGTGGCCCGCGGTGCCGGTCCTGCTGATCGGCGTCCTCGCCTACATCCTCAGTCAGCAGGAGACCGGCTACCTGCTGTGGACCGGCGGCATCACGGCCGTCGCCACCCTCTACTGGGCCTTCTACCTGCGCCCGCGCCGCGAGACCCGCTGGCTGGTGTCGATCCCGGAGGACGGGCAGGACGAGGCTCTGTCCGGCGTCAGCTGAAGTCCCACGTCATCACGGTGCACGTGCCGTCGTCCTTGCCACCCGCGCTGCGGTAGGTGGCGAGGGCGACGTCGTTTCCGGTGTCGACGCCGACCCACATCCCGTAGCAGCCGCGTTCGCGGGCGAGGGCGGCCAGCGTCCGGATCAGCGCGCGTGCGGTGCCCCGCCGCCGGTAGGGCTCGGCGACCGCCAGCTCGTACAGGAACATTTCGGCTCCCTTGTCGGGATGCACCGTCTCCACACCGCTCACGAACGCCACCGGGCCCTCCCCCTCCTCGTGGGCGAGGAAGAGATGGTGTCCCTGCGTGTCCAGGAAGCGCCGGGCCCACTCGGGCCGTACGGGGTGGTCGAAGAGGTGCTCGGCGGCGGCCAGTTCGTCGACGGTGGTGGCGCGGCGAATCTCCATGGGGCGTTCGTACCACGGCTGCGGTACACGCGGCCGCGACCGTACTCCCAGGGGAGGGCGGTGGGTTCAACCCGGTGGCTGCATCGGTTGTCGGTGCGGGCCTTTACCGTTGACGCATGGATCTTCGACTGCCCCGAACCGCGCTGCGGGGGCCGCGCCGGTGGATCGCCGCCGCGGCCGCCGTGGTCGTGCTCGCCGGCGCCGGTACGTGGACGGCTGTCGCCTCGGACGAGGCCCCACCCGTGCACCGTGCCGACAGAGTCATGTCCGTGGGCGACGGTGTGAGGATCGACACGTCGTACTTCACCGCGGGCTCGGGCCGCCGCCCGGCCGTGCTGCTGGCCCATGGCTTCGGCGGCAGCAAGGACGACGTCCGCAGCCAGGCGGAGCAACTCGCCCGCGACGGGTACGCGGTTCTGACCTGGTCGGCCCGCGGATTCGGAAAGTCCACCGGCAAGATCGGGCTGAACGACCCCAAGGGCGAGGTCGCCGACGCCTCGAAGCTCATCGACTGGCTGGCCGAGCGCCCGGAGGTGCAGCTCGACAAGGCCGGCGACCCACGCGTGGGCGTCAGCGGCGCCTCGTACGGCGGAGCGGTCTCGCTGCTCGCCGCCGGGTACGACCAGCGGGTCGACGCGATCGCCCCCGAGATCACGTACTGGAATCTGGCGGACGCCCTGTTCCCGAACGGTGTCTTCAAGAAGCTCTGGGCCGGCCTGTTCATCAGCTCCGGAGGCGGCTGCGACCGCTTCGAGGCGCAACTGTGCGCCATGTACAACCGGGTCGCCGAGGCCGGGAAGCCGGACGCGGCGGCCCGCGCGCTGCTCGACGCCCGGTCCCCGTCGGCCGTCGGCGACCGCATCAAGGTGCCGACCCTCCTGGTGCAGGGGCAGACCGACTCGCTCTTCCCGCTCGGCCAGGCAGACGCGACGGCGAAGGCGATCCGGGCCAACGGCGCGCCCGTCGACGTCGACTGGATCTCCGGCGGCCACGACGGCGGTGACATGGAGACCGGCCGCGTCCAGGCCCGGGTCACCTCCTGGTTCGACCGCTATCTGAAGGACGACAAGAACGCGGACACGGGCCCCGCCTTCCGCGTCACCCGCACCGGAGGCATCGACTCCACCGACGGCGCCGCGCAGTTGCGAGGCGCGAGCGGGGACACGTATCCGGGCCTGGAGAGCGGACGCCGCGCGGTCTCGCTGGCCGGCCGCGAGCAGAGCTTCCGGAATCCGGCGGGCGCGTCTCCGCCCGCCATCTCGGCCCTCCCCGGCTTCGGCGGCTCCGGCGGCCTGTCACAGCTCTCGTCCCTGGGCGTGGGCGTCTCGCTCGACTTCCCCGGGCAGTACGCGAAGTTCGAGTCGGCCCCCGTCGCCGAGGACCTGCGGATCACCGGCTCACCGACGGCCACGGTGCACGTGAAGTCGACCGGCGACGACGCGGTGCTCTTCGGGAAGGTCTACGACGTCGGTCCTGACGGCAGCCGGCAGGTGCTGCCCTCACAGCTAGTGACGCCGGTGCGGGTCGAGGGCGCGAAGGCCGGCAAGGACGTCGAGCTCACCCTGCCGGCCATCGACCACGAGGTGCAGAAGGGCCACCGGCTGCGCCTGGTCGTCGCCTCGACGGACCTCGGCTACGCATCACCGGTGAGCCCCGCCACCTACACGGTCTCGCTGAAGGGCGACCTCCAGGTGCCGACCGCCCCCGGCGTGACGACCGCGGCCGCACCGCTGCCCGCCTGGGTGTGGTGGCTGCCGCTGGCCGGCGCTCTGGTCGCCCTCGCCCTGCTGCTCACCGGCCGCCGCCGGACGAGCGCGGGACCGCCCGACCCCGAGCTGGCCGAAGTCCCGCTGCAGATCACGGACCTGAGCAAGAAGTACGCCAGGTCGGCGGACCGGTACGCGGTCCGGGAGCTGTCGTTGCGCGTGGAGAAGGGCCAGGTCCTCGGCCTGCTCGGGCCGAACGGCGCGGGCAAGACGACCACGCTGCGCATGCTGATGGGCCTGATCAAGCCGGACGACGGCGAGATCCGCGTCTTCGGACACGCGATCCGGCCGGGCGCACCGGTGCTCTCCCGGGTCGGTGCCTTCGTCGAGGGCGCCGGCTTCCTCCCGCACCTCACGGGTCGCGAGAACCTGGAGCTGTACTGGCAGGCCACCGGACGCCCGCCCGAGGACGCCCACCTCGCCGAGGCGCTGGAGATCGCGGGCCTCGGTGACGCGCTGGCCCGCGCGGTCCGCACGTACTCCCAGGGCATGCGCCAGCGGCTCGCCATCGCCCAGGCCATGCTGGGGTTGCCGGACCTGCTGATCCTGGACGAGCCGACCAACGGCCTCGACCCGCCCCAGATCCGCGAGATGCGCGAGGTCATGATCCGTTACGCAGCGGCGGGCCGTACCGTCATCGTCTCCAGCCACCTCCTCGCCGAGGTCGAACAGACCTGCACGCATCTGGTGGTCATGGACCGGGGACGGCTGGTCCAGGCGGGCCCGGTGGCCGAGATCATCGGCTCCGGCGACACCCTCCTGGTGGGCACCGGTTCACGCGTGGAGGAGCCGGTGGTCGAGAAGGTCGCCGCGCTGCCCGGCGTGCTCTCGGCCGTGGGCACCGAGGACGGGCTGGTGGTCCGCCTCGAGCCCGGCGGCAGCGCACAGCACCTCGTGGTGGAGCTCGTCCGGCTCGAAGTCCCGGTGGCATCGGTCGGCCCCAACCGCCGGCTCGAAGACGCCTTCCTCACCCTGATCGGAGGCTCCGCATGAGCACGCTCGTCGAGCGGACCGAGACGGCCGACGGGTACCGCGCGCGGCGGACACTTCCCCTGCGCGTCGAGCTCGTACGGCAGTTGAAGCGGCGCCGCACCCTCGTCATGGGGGCGGTCCTCGGACTGCTGCCCTTCGTCCTCGTCGTCGCCTTCGCGATCGGCGGCGAGCCGGGCTCGCGCAACGGCCAGGTGACCCTGATGGACACGGCCACCGCGTCGGGGGCGAACTTCGCCGCGGTGAACCTGTTCGTGTCCGCCGGCTTCCTCCTGGTCGTCCCCGTCGCGCTGTTCTGCGGGGACACGATCGCCTCCGAGGCGAGCTGGTCCTCACTGCGGTATCTGCTGGCGTCGCCCGTTCCCCGGGCGCGGTTGCTGTGGTCCAAGCTGGTGGTCGCGCTCGGCCTCAGCCTGGCCGCGATGGTCCTGCTGCCGATCGTGGCGCTGGCCGTGGGTACGGCGGCCTACGGCTGGGGGCCACTGGAGATCCCCACCGGCGGCGCGCTGTCCACGGGCACCGCGACGCAGCGCCTGCTGATCGTGGTGGCGTACATCTTCGTGTCCCAACTGGTCACCGCCGGGCTCGCGTTCTGGCTGTCGACGCGGACGGACGCCCCGCTGGGCGCGGTCGGCGGCGCCGTGGGCCTCACGATCGTCGGCAATGTGCTGGACGCGGTGACCGCCCTCGGCGACTGGCGCGACTTCCTGCCCGCGCACTGGCAGTTCGCCTGGGCCGACGCCGTCCAGCCGAACCCGGAGTGGGGCGGCATGATCCAGGGCACGGCCGTCTCGGTAACGTACGCGCTCGTGCTGTTCGCCCTGGCCTTCCGCGGTTTCCGGCGAAAAGACATCGTGTCGTAGGTCTCCGGAGGGTCACCTACCGGTCTCAACGGCCGCCTGTCGTGGCCGCTTCGAGATCCATCCGCAACGCCCTGTAGCGCACATCCGGGCCCCCTCGGCCGTCACAGTCACAGACGACGGCGTCAGCTGACACGAGGGGGCACAGATGGAGCGGTACCGAATACGGCGGCTGCGCGGCGCGCTGGTCGCCCTCACGGCCGCGGGCGGCCTGCTGCTGTCCGCCTGCAGCGGGAGCGGCGGCAGCCACGACAACTCCTCCGACGGTTCGGACAAGTCCGGCGGCCGTACGCTGCCGCTGCCCGCCCCGGACGGGACCTCGGGCTCCGCCCAGGAGGAACAGAAGGGCGAGCAGACGGGCGACGCCGGCCGTGAGGTCGCGCCGTCCCCCGACTACCTCTCCACCTTCGCCCTGGACGTCGACACCGCCTCGTACGGCTTCGCCCGCCGGACCCTCGCCGACGGTCGGCTGCCCGAGCCGTCGACCGTCCGCCCCGAGGAGTTCGTCAACAGCTTCCGCCAGGACTACGAACGCCCGGACGGCAACGGCTTCTCGGTCACCGTGGACGGCGCCCGCACGGAGGAGAAGGGCTGGTCGCTGGTCCGCGTCGGCCTCGCCACCCGAGCGGCGCACGACGAGAGGGAACGCCCGCCGGCCGCCCTCACCTTCGTCATCGATGTCTCCGGCTCCATGGGGGAGCCGGGCCGGCTCGACCTCGCCAAGGACTCCCTCGACGTGATGACGGACCGGCTGCGCGGCGACGACTCGGTCGCGATCGTCACCTTCAGCGACGAGGCCGAGACCGTCCTGCCGATGACCCGGCTCGACGGCCACCGCGGCCGCGTCCACCGTGCGATCGACCGTCTGGAGCCCACCAACTCGACCAACCTCGGCGCGGGCGTGCGGGCCGGCTACGACACGGCCGTCAAGGGCGTGCGCGAGGGTGCCACCAACCGCGTCGTCCTGCTCTCCGACGCACTCGCCAACACCGGGGACACCGACGCGGACAGCATCCTGGAACGCATCTCCGACGCCCGCCGGACGCACGGCATCACCCTCTTCGGCGTCGGCGTGGGCAGCGAGTACGGCGACTCCCTCATGGAGCGCCTCGCCGACAAGGGCGACGGCCACACGACGTACGTCTCGAACCGCGACGACGCCCGCACCGTGTTCTGCGAGGAGCTCCCGAAGAACATCGACCTCACCGCCCGCGACGCCAAGGCCCAGGTCGCCTTCGACCCGCGGACGGTCGAGCAGTTCCGGCTCATCGGATACGACAACCGGCAGGTCGCCGACGAGGACTTCCGGGACGACCGGGTGGACGGCGGCGAGGTGGGCCCGGGCCACACGGTCACCGCGCTCTACCTCGTCCGCACCGCTCCCGGCGCCGCCGGCCACCTCGCCACCGCGAGCATCCGCTGGCTCGACCCGGGCAGCCGCGCCCCGCACGAGGAGACCGGCCGGCTGGAGGCGTCCTCCCTCGGCGACGACCTGTGGACGTCGTCCTCCCCGGGACTGCGGCTCGCCGCCACGGCCGCGTACTTCGCCGACGCCCTGCGCCATGGGGACAACCGCTGGACGCGCCTCCCGGGCAGCCTCCCCCTGGGCGAACTCGGCGCCCACGCCGACGAGTTGGCGAACAGGTCCGAGGACAGGGCGGTACGCGAGCTCGCCGACGCCATCGAAACCGCGACCCGCTTGAAGCGCTGAGTCAGACGGCGCCGGGCCGCCGCCCGGCGCCGTGCAGCAGCGTGTCGACGACGAGCGTCGCCAGGGTGTCGGGATCGGGGTCCGGCCGCTCGTCGCCGTGCAGGGCCTCGCCGATCAGGGCGTAGTAGACGCGGCGGACCCACTCCAGGTCCACGGCCGGGTCGAGCAGGTCTTCGTCCCTGGCCCGTCCCAGGAGTTCGAGGCAGCGCGCCCCGAGCTGGTCCCAGCCCGCCGCGGCGGCGCCGCCCTCGTCGGTCGGCTGCCCCAGCGCATAGCTCCAAGCCCCCTTGATCCGCAGCACGTTGGCGGTGACGCGATGCAGGGCGACCAGCGGTGGCGTGGTGTCGGGCCGCGCGTCCTCGATGGCCTGCGCGAGCTGCCGTACAGCTGACTCGGCGAGCGCCTCGATCAGCGCCTGCCGGCTGGCGAAGCGCCGGTGGACCGTCGTCCTGGCCACCCCGGCGGCCTCGGCGATCTGCTCCATGGACGCGCCCGGATCGGCGGCGAGCACCCGCTCGGCCGCCTCCAGAATCGCGCGCACACTGCGCTCGGCATCGGCCCGCAGTGCTCGGCCCATGGACTCCTCCACTCCGTCGGTTCCTGACCCCACTGGACGTAGATGATACGCCGGAGTCGCCATTCCCTTGTTATCTGCATCAGTGATGTTGCAATTAATAGAATAAGAGCTACAGTGGTGTCTTAGTTAGACGTTCGGCTCGTCTTCGCCCCGACCTTCTGAAGGGGAACAGCCATGACCGCCACATCCACCGCCCTCATCACCGGTGCCTCCTCCGGACTGGGTGCCGAGTTCGCCACCCAGCTCGCCGCCCGCGGCCACGACGTGATCCTCGTCGCCCGCTCCCGGGACCGCCTCGAAGAACTGGCCGACCGGCTGCGTACGGCGCACGGCGTACAGGCGCACGTCCTGCCCCAGGACCTCGCCGAGCCCGACGCCGCCGACCGCGTCGCCGAGGCCCTCGCCGCCCGCGGTCTCACCGTCGACCTGCTGGTCAACAACGCCGGCTTCGGCACCTGCGGCCGCTTCGAGGAGATCGACCCGCGCCGCGAGCACGACGAGATCATGGTCAACGTCGTCGCCCTCGTCGACCTCACCCACGCCGTGCTCCCCGGCATGCTGGAGCGCGGCTCCGGTGCCGTCCTCAATGTCGGCTCCACGGCGGGCTATCAGCCGTCGCCGTACTTCGCGGTCTACGGCGCCACCAAGACGTTCGTCCTCAACTTCTCGCTGGCGCTGCGCCAGGAGTACCGAGGACGCGGCATCCGGGTCACGGCCCTGTGCCCCGGCCCGGTCGAGACGAACTTCTTCGAGGCGATCGGCACCCGCAGGGCCGCGCTGGCGGGCACCTTCACCACCTCGGAACCGGTCGTTCGCGCGGCCCTGCGCGCCCTCGACCGCGACCGCGCGTACGTCACCCCGGGGCTGGGCAACGCACTCGGCGCCCACCTGAACCCCCGCCGCCCGCGCACCCTGGTGGCGGCGATCGCCGAGCGCGTCACACGCAAGGTGCTGGACCCGGAGCAGAAGCCCGCCGCGCCCGCGACCACCTGAACCGACCCCGCACAACCCATTGAATTTCCGTTACGCCTCGGTAAGTTGACCCTCGTTCAACACCCTGGGACCGGGAGCCGTCATGGGCGTACGCAAGGACCTGAAACGGGCACAGCAGCGCACCGATCTCGCGGCCCGCGGCGAGATCGAGCTGATCAGGGACGACACCGGCACGGTCCGCGAGGTGCGCGCCGGCCCGCTGGCCCCGAGGGTCACCACCGGCAGCACCGCCGACCTGCCCTTCACCAACGCCGCCGAGACGCCCGAGGCCGTGGTACTGCGCCGCAAGCAGGGCGGCACCTGGCGCCCGGTCACCGCGGCGGCCTTCGCCCGCGAAGTCACCGCCACCGCCAAGGGACTGATCGCCGCCGGTCTCGAACCCGGCGGCCGGGTCGCCGTGATGTCCCGCACCCGCTACGAGTGGACGGTCCTGGACTTCGCCGTCTGGGCCGCCGGCGGCCAGTCCGTCCCCGTCTACGCCACCTCGTCCCCCGACCAGATCGAGTGGATCGTAGGGGACTCGGGCGCCCGCTTCGTCTTCACGGAGACCCCGGAGAACACGGCCGCGGTGACCACCGGCACCGCCGGACATCCCGAACCCCCGCGCATCTGGGAGATCGAGGCCGGTGCGCTGCCCGAACTCGTCGCCCTGGGCCGGGACATACCCGACGCCGAGGTCACCAAGCGCCGTGCCGCCCTCACCCTCGACACGGTCGCCACCATCTGCTACACCTCCGGCACCACCGGACAGCCCAAGGGCTGCGTCCTGACGCATGCCAACCTGCACGCGGAGGCCGCGAACACCGTCGAGCTGCTGCACCCGATCTTCCAGGCGGTCACCGGCCAGATCGCCTCGACCCTGCTCTTCCTCCCGCTCGCCCACATCCTCGGCCGCTCACTCCAGATCGCCTGTCTGATGGCCCGCATCGAACTGGGCCACTGCCCGACCCTCAAGCCCGACGAACTACGCCCCGCGCTACGGGAGTTCCGCCCCACCTTCCTCGTCGGCGTCCCGTACCTCTTCGAGAAGATCCACGACACCGGCCGCGCGACCGCCGAGAAGATCGGCCGCGGCGCCTCCTTCGACCGCGCCGACCGCATCGGCGTCCGCTTCGGCGAGGCCTACCTCGACAAGTTCCTCGGCCGCGGCAAGGGCCCCGGCCCGGGCCTCTACGCGGCCTGGGCCCTGTACGACCTGCTGGTGTACCGCCGTATCCGCAAAGAGCTCGGCGGCCGCATGCGGTACGCCATCAGCGGCGGTTCCCCGCTCGACCGCAACCTCAACCTCTTCTTCGCCGCGGCCGGAATCATCGTCTACGAGGGCTACGGCCTCACCGAGACCACCGCCGCGGCCACCATCGTCCCGCCGCTGACACCCCGCCCCGGCACGGTGGGCCTGCCCATCCCCGGCACCGCGATCCGTATCGCGCAGGACGGCGAGGTCCTCGTCAGGGGCGAGGTCGTCTTCGGCGCGTACTGGAACAACCCGTCGGCCACCGACGCCGTCCTGAGCGACGACTGGTTCGCCACCGGCGACCTCGGCTCCCTCGACGAGGACGGCTTCCTCACCATCACCGGCCGCAAGAAGGACATCCTCGTCACCTCCGGCGGCAAGAACGTCTCCCCGGCCGTCCTGGAGGACCGGCTGCGCAGCCGGTCACCCGTGGGCCAGTGCCTCGTCGTCGGCGACAACCGCCCCTACATCGCCGCCCTGATCACCCTGGACCCGGAGGCCGTGACCCACTGGCTCGCCGTGCGCGGACTGCCGGCCGACACCTCCCAGGCCGACCTCGTGCGCGACCCCCGCCTGCATGCCGCCGTCCAGAAGGCCGTGGACTACGCCAACGAGGCGGTGTCCCGAGCCGAGTCCATCCGCGACTTCGCCCTGGTCCCCGGCGAGTTCACCGAGGAGAACGGGCTGCTCACCCCGTCCCTGAAACTCAAGCGCCACGCGGTGACAGCGGCGTACGCGGACGAGATCGACGCCCTCTACCGGACCTGAGGGAGCCGCCCCGGGCACGGGACCGCCCGTCGGCGGACATGGGAACAGCGGGCCGCTCCGAAGAGCGACCCGCTGTCCTTGGCGCTGAGGAGATCAGCTGCGGTCGGCGCCGTTGCCCGACAGGACCGGGATGTTGTCCAGGATGTGCGACAGCGGCTCGTCGCCCTTGGCCTGGGTGGAGTTCTCGGTGCACTGCTGGTTCTGCGGGGCCGACAGGATCGGGATGTCCTGGACGGCGATCGGCACGAGGCCGACGAGCGAACCGACGTTGGCCTTGACCGGCAGGCCGACACACGGCTTGTTCAGGGTGCCCTGGACCAGCGAGAGCTGGGGGCTCATGTCGCCCTTGGTCGCCTGGTTGCCGTACTTCTGCTCGGAGCCATTGCCGTTGGCGGTGGTGACGCCTTCGTCGTTGCCGATCGCCAGCGCCTGGGGCGCGGCGGCAGCCGAAATACCGGCGATAGAAGCGGCAATGGCCGCGGTCGCCCACAGCTTCTTCATGTTGGTTCCCTTCGGAGAGCGGACTCCGTTGCGGAGCCGCACGTTGATCAACAATGCGATGGAGGGTGTGGATGCGGGGTATGCCCCGATTGGCCCACAGGGTTTCTCCGGGACCGGAGAGATGACGCGTCGTCGTTGACGCGACAGCGGCAGCGGGCCACCGGCAGACCGGCGGCCCGCTGTCCGCGAGGCTGAGGAGATCAGCTGCGGTCGGCGCCGTTGCCGGACAGGACCGGGATGTTGTCCAGGATGTGCGAGAGCGGCTCGTCGCCCTTGGCCTGGGTGGAGTTCTCCGTGCACTGCTGGTTCTGCGGGGCCGAGAGGATCGGGATGTCCTGGACGGCGATCGGGACGAGGCCGACCAGCGAACCGACGTTGGCCTTGGCGGGCAGACCGATGCAGGGCTTGTTCAGCGAGCCCTGGATGAGGGCCATCTGCGGGCTCATGTTCCCGTACGTCGCCTGGTTGCCGTAGATCTGCTCGGCACCGTTGCCATTGGCGGTGGTGACGCCGTTGTCGTTACCGATCGCCAGCGCCTGGGGCGCGGCGGCAGCCGAGGCTCCGACGACGGAAGCGGCGACAGCCGCAGCAGCCATAACCTTCTTGATCACTTGCATGGTCCCTTCTGGAGTAACCCCGTCCACCGGAGCGACCTGGACAACTCGACCTGGGCCGCATGGTTGCTCTGATTCACCCCAATGGCCCAAATGAGGAACCGATTGCACGACATACGCGCACGCGGAATTCTGCGGGAATTCAGATGAACTGAACGGTCCGACCGGGTGACGTCGCGAAACCAATCCCGCCTTGCCCGGTTGAAGGGGCGCAGAGCGTGAGTCTCCAGCCAGGAAAGAACCGGAGAAAAAATGTTCAAGAAGGCAATGGCCGCTGCGGCGGTCGCGGCTTCCGTCGTCGGTGTCTCGGCCGCCGCCGCCCCTCAGGCGCTTGCCATCGGCAACGACAACGGCGTCACCACCGCCAACGGCAACGGCGCCGAGCAGTCGTACGGCAACGCCGTGTCGGACGGCTCCATGAGCTCGCAGTCCTCGCTGGTCCAGGGCTCGCTGAACAAGCTCTGTGTCGGCCTGCCGCTCAAGGCCAACGTCGGTGCGCTGGTCGGCCTCGTGCCGATCGCCGTCCAGGACATCCCGATCCTGTCGGCGCCGCAGGACCAGCAGTGCGCCGAGAACTCCACCCAGGCCAAGGGCGACGAGCCGATCTCGCACATCCTGGACAACATCCCGGTCCTGTCCGGCAACGGCGCCAGCCGGAGCTGAGCTGTCGCACCGACGGGATTGTCCCCGGCTCCAGCTGAGTACGGAGCCGGGTCGGGCCCGGGCGGGCCGCCGATTTCGGCGGCCGGCCCGGGCCTTACTGCTCATTGAGGGTCGTGACGTCAATTCGGCGCGAAGCGTTCGAGTGAATTGTCAAACGCCTCACGTTCCGCAGTTTCTTCGGACGTCCGCTCCTCGTTTACAGCCTGCAGGTCGTGCTGCGAGCCGTACATAGCGGTGCTCGCTCGGTTTTGGCCGACACAGGGGCATGACCGCTGAGAAGGGAAAGCACGTGAAGCACAAGAAGAGCGCTGCTGTCGTCGCCGGCGCGATCATGGCCCTCGGTATGGCCGCTCCCGCGTTCGCCGACTCCGGTGCCGAGGGCGCCGCCGTGGGCTCTCCGGGTGTCCTCTCGGGCAACGTCGTCCAGGTCCCGATCCACGTGCCCGTCAACGTGTGCGGCAACTCGGTCGACGTGATCGCCCTGCTGAACCCGACGTTCGGCAACGTCTGCGTCAACGACTGACGTCGTACCGCACCAGCCGTACGGCTGAGTCATGCCGGCCTTGGACTGACCTATTCGGCTCCGAGGCCGGCTTTCCCACTTCTTCAAGCAGGAAGACTACGAGATTGCGACAGACCCTGAGCAGGGGAATGGTCGTGGCCGCGGCCGCGACGGGCATTCTGTCCATGTACGGCACCCCCGCGTTCGCCGACTCCCAGGCGAACGGAGGCGCGGCTGACTCGCCCGGTGTCGGCTCGGGCAACAACGTGCAGGTGCCGGTGGGAGTGCCGGTGAACGCGTGCGGCAACTCCGTCGCCGTGGTCGGCGCGCTCAACCCGTCCTTCGGCAACTCCTGCGCCAACGGATCGAGTTCCCACGGTTCCCACGGATCGCACGGTGCTCCGCACCACTCCTCCCACCACGGCTCCGGCCACCACGGCGGGTCGGGTTACGGCGGCTCGGGTTACGGCGATTCGGGTTACGGCGGCTACGGCGGCTCGTCCGGGCACTCCGGCTCCTCGACGCACGGCGGGACGCACGGTTCGCCCGGTGTCGGTACCGGCAACGACGCCCAGGCGCCGGTCGACGTACCGGTGAACCTCTGCGGCGACACGGTGGACGTGGTCGGCGTGGGCAACCCCGCCTTCGGCAACGAGTGCGGGAGCGGGCACCCCGGGCACCAGGGTTACGGCGAGGAGACCCCGCCGCACCACCAGCCTCCGCACGGCCCGCCGCACCACCACCCCCACACCCCTCCCCACCACCCGCCGCACGGCACGACCCCGCACTCCCCGCCCGGCACACCGCCGCGCACTGTGCCCGGCACTCCTCCGATCACGCGGACCGTGACGCCCCCGAGCGTTCCGCCCACCACCCGCGCGATGACCCCGCCCGGCATGCCGACCGAGGCCGGGCCCAGCCTGGCCCACACGGGCGGCGACGATGTGCTGGCGGCCGCGGCCGCCAGTGCCGGACTGCTGATCAGCGGAACGGTTCTGTACCGCCGAGGCCGGGCCGCGACCCGCCGGTAGTGCTCCGGGTGCCGGACGCCTCGCGCCCGGCACCCGAGCCCCGTCAGCGTCCGGCCGCGTCCAACGCCCCCTCGGACGACCGGAGTACGGGCGCCGGAATCCGCCCGCCGCGGTCCCCCGTGTGCAGCCGTCGCCGTACCCCTCGTACCAGCGTGCCCGCCGTGAACGAGGCGCCGTGCACGAAGCGCATCGAGGGGCCGAAGCCCGCCGCCGTCACCAGTCCCGCCATGAACAGGCCGGGCACCGAGGACTCGAAGTCCCGTCCCACCTGCGGCGATCCGTCGGCCACCGCGGCCAGACTCCCGCGCACCTCGTCCGCCAGCAGGCCCAGCCGCTCGCAGGACGCCCGGAACCCCGTGGCCGCGATGACGTGTTCGGTGTCCAGGGAGGTCAGGTCGCCGCTGCGGCTCACCGTCTCCAGCCGTACGCCGCCCGGGACGTCGTACGCGGCCGCCACCTCGTGGCCCAGCAGCACCTCGACGGCCGGTTCGAACCGGTCGCGCACCCACCAGGCGCCCGCCGGACCCAGAGCCGTCGCCGCGACGCGGGCGCGGGTGGTCTCCGGAAGCCGGCGGAAGAGGCCGGGGCGCTCGGCGTAGAACCAGTTGCGCCAGCCGGGGCCCAGGCCGCTGTGCGGGGAGCGGGCGGAGCGCCACCAGGGGCGCTCCCAGGGCGGCGGCACATCGTTCCAGTTCAGCCGGTCCGCACGGGCCAGGACCCGGACGCGGGTGCCCTGTTCGGCGAGCAGGGCCGCCGTCTCCAGAGCCGCCTGGCCGCCGCCGATCACCGTGACGTCCTTGCCGTGGAAGCGGGTGAGGTCGCTGTGGTGGCTGCTGTGCGAGACGTATGCCGGGTCCAGTTCGCGCAGCGCCGCGGGGACTTCGACGAAGGGCAGCACGCCGACGGCCAGGGCCACCGTCCGCGCGAGCAGCACCTCGCCGTCCTCGGTGACCGCCTCGAAGCCCCCGGGGACGGCGGCGATCCGCGTCACCGTGCGCTCGTCGACGCCGGGCACCGCGTGGCGCGCGAACCACAGGCCGTACGAGGCGAACATCTCCACCGGGATCGGCTCCCCGTGCCGGGCCTCGACGCCCTGCCCGGCGCAGTAGACCTCCAGCCGCAGTCGGCGCTCCGGATCCGAGAGGTTCGACGCCCACGGTTCCGACTTGAGGAACATGCCGCGGGGCATGTGGTCCCGCCAGGAGGCCATGGGCCGGCCGAGGACACGCAGGCTCAGTCCGGCGGCCGCGGCATGGGAGGCGATGGACAGGCCGTAGGGACCGGCTCCCACCACCAGCAGGTCGTACATCAGCAACTGCTCGCTTTCTCGTCATCGGTCAGGGGGCTCGCGCTGTCGGTCGGGGGACTTGGGACAGCGGCGCCCAAAGGGAACTGCGCAACCGCCGGGGGACGTACCGCGCCCCGCGCGCGGTCCAGCAGGCGTGCGGCCGCATGACGGCTCCACAGGGCCCAGAGCGCGAGCCCGGGCGCGAGGTCGTCGCGCGCGTGCCAGGCCAGCTCACGCCCGCCGGGGCGGGTGCGCAGCGCGGTGAGCGGGGCGTAGTTCTCCACGACGAACGACCGCCCCGGCCGGGGTGCGGGGTCCGGCAGCGGACGGTGTGTCAGGTCCAGGTGCAGGGCGCGTACGACGTCCAGGCCCGAGGCGTCCGTGAAGAGCCGGAACTGGGCGCCGGGGCGCGGGTTGAAGTCGAGCAGGTGGTAGCGGCCCGTCGCGCCGTCCCGCCGGAAGTCGAGGTCGAAGATGCCGCGGTAGCCCAGCTCCCCGGTGAGCCGTTCGGCGAGCGCCTGGACCTGCGGGTTCGGGGTCCAGCGCCCGACCGTGGTGAGGCCGGCGCCCCGCGGCCAGGCGCGCTGCTTGCGGCCCGGACCGCCGGCGCGCACGGCCCCGGACCGGTCGGCGTACCCGTGGAAGAACCAGTCGCGGTCGCGCCCGGGCGGCAGAAACGCCTGGAGCAGCAGCCGGCTGCCCGCCTCCGCCGAACGCAGGTACAACGCCTGGGCCTCCTGCGCGGATCCCAGCACGACCGTGCTGCGCAGGCCCGTTCCGGCGGGCATCAGCCAGGGGCGGCTCCACTTGGCCACCACCGGCAGCCCCAGCCGCCAGGCCGCCGCGGCCGCCTGGGCCGGGCTGTCCGGGATCAGCGTCATCGGGTGCGGAACGCCGAGCCGTTCGCAGACGGCCGCCAGCTCCGCCTTGTCGGCCACGCGCTCGGCGAGGGGGCCCGGCTGCTGCGGCAGCAGATAGCCGGGGGTGAGCCGCTCGCGCAGATGGCCCACCGCGACGGCACTCGCGTCGTCCATGGGAATCAGGACGGCGGGGCGCGACACCCGCCCGGCCACCCGGTGCAGCGCGGTGGCGATTTCTCCCGGCGAGGCGCCGGGCGGTGGCGGCGGATGCAGCCGGCTCACAAAACGCGATCTTTGTACGGGACTTCCGGTGGAATCGGCGACCACGTGCACTTCCACCCCAGCCCGGCCGAGTGAGCGTACGGCGCCCAATGTTCCGTGGTGAAAGGGGTTCCGGTCGATTCGCAGGAGAACGGCGGGGACGCGGGTGTCGAGAAGCGACACGGACATTTCCTTCAGGTCGGTTCACCCGTGCGGGCGATCGGGGCACTCGAAGGCCCGATCCTCGGTTGGCGGAATGGACATTTATATGACTGAGTGTCAGTAGACGGAAGAAGCATGACGGAAGAGCTCGACGGAGAAACTGCGGAAAGAGCGGAGAGAGGAGCAGGTATGGCCGCACAGCAGCAAAGGCCCCGCCGGTCGGGGTTCGTCGCGGCCGCGATCGTCGCGTCGCTCGCGCTGGCATCAGGACCCGGCTACGCCCTGGGGCAGGGGGCCGTGGGGGTCGGTGACCCGCCGGCCCCGGTGCCTGCCGCGGTGGCGCCCACTCCGGTGCCGCCGACGCCGCCCACCGACCCCGTGACCCTCCCCGCACCTGTCACCCCGCCGGCTGTGACGACCCCGCCCTCCCCGGAGCCGAAGCCCCCGGTGGCGCCCGCGTTCGGCGCGTACCTCGACTACGGACCCCGGGGTGTCGCCCGGATCGCCGAGCTCAGCCGCTGGCTGGGCGGCGCCGAACTCCGCGTGGGGCACACGTATCTGCCGGGCGACCGCTGGAGCAACATCGAGGGCCCGCCCGGCTTCCTCGACGTGTGGGCGGACTGGCGCCGCGAGAAGGACGACCGGTTGCTGGTCCTCAACGTCCCCATGATGGAGCGCAACGAGGAGGGTGTCTCCGACTCCGAGGTCCGCTCGCTGCTGCACGAGGGCGCGGCCGGCGCGTACGACAGACACTTCCGCGCTCTCGCCCAGCGGCTCGTCGACCTGAAGGTGCCGGACACCGTCATCGTGCTCGGCTGGGAGATGAACGGCATTACCTACACCCATCGCTGCGGTCCCGACCCGGAGGCCTGGAAGAAGTACTGGAACAGAATCGTCACCACCATGCGGGCGGTGCCGGGCCAGAAATTCCGGTTCGACTTCACGCCGAACCGGGGCCGGGACGCCATTCCCTGGACGCAGTGCTATCCGGGGGACGACACGGTCGACATCATCGGCATGGATTCGTACGACCAGCCGCGGGGACTGGCGTTCGACGAACAGGTGAAAGAGCCGTACGGCCTTCAGGCGCAAGTGGACTTCGCGAAAGTCCATGGCAAGGCCATTTCCTATCCCGAATGGGGGCTCTTCCGCAACGGCGACAATGGAACGTACATGCGCCGCATGCTCGCGTGGATGGACGAGCACAAGCCGCTCTACAACACGCTGACGGACTACTGTCCGCACGGCGTGTGGCAGTGCGACGACAACCCCACGGCGGCGCAGATCTACCGGTCCGTGCTGTCCGGCCGCACCGACCCGGCTCCGGCACCGTCCACGCCGCCGGCCACGCCCAAGCCGAGCGTCCCGCCGACAAAGCCCCCGGCAAAGCCCCCGACGACCGTGCCCGCGCCCGACTGCTCGCCGGTGCAGCTGGGCGACTGGGTCGAGTACTGGCTCGGCGGGAGGCTCTGCCTCCGGTTCGACTGGTGGTCACGCAACCGGTGACCCCCGAAGGGTGAACCGCGGTGGCGGCGGGTCGTTCAGGCCCCGCCACCGCGCTCCCTCTCCCGCCACCGCAGCACCAGGGCCTTCACCCGGCCGCGGGCGGCGACACCGAGGGCGACCGCCGCCATCAGCGGGGCGGTCCGCCGCCGGGCGAGCAGCAGCCGCTGGTTGACGACCTCCTCGGGCCGCCAGCGGGACTTGTACGGCTCGTCGCCGCGCAGCAGGCTCAGCACCTGCCGTTCCCCACTGACCGCCTCATCGGCGCAGGCCTTCAGCAGCATCGTGGCGACATCCGCCTTCAGCTCCCGCAGCCGGGGGTCCGCGCCGTACAGATAGCCGCCCGTCAACTGCCGTGACATCAGCGTCAGATCGACCGCCATCACCGTGCCCCCGATACGGAACTCGGTCACCATGGCGTCGCCGGAACGGACCATCCGGCTCACCGACCGCACCAGGTGCTCGGCGAACCGCGGCCGGACATGCTCGGTGGTCACCTTGCGGCCCTGCCACTGCAGTTGGTGCAGCTCCAGCAGTCTGCGCAGCGCCGTGTCCACCTCCTCGTGCGGGACCACGCGGTGCTCGATGCCGAGGGCAGTGAGCTTGCGCAGCTTGGCGCGCGCCCGCTGCGCGCGTGGCGGAGGCAGCCGCTCCAGCAGTTCGTCCATCGGCCGGGCGGGCAGCTCCAGACAGACCGAGTCCCGCACGCGCCGCCGCGGCCCGCTCCACTGCGCGTGGATCCGTTCGACCGCGGCGCCGGGCCGCACCTCCCGGAAGTCGATCAGGGCGCCGCGCGCCGCTCGCGTCAACGCCCCGGCCAGCGCGGACGCCGCCTGCTCGGCGCACTCGTCGTCCAGCAGCACGTCCCCGTAGTCGGAGATCGCCCCGCCCAGCGGCACCAGCGCGGGCAGCGGACGGCGTACGCGCATCAGAGGCGCGGCGGCCCGCAGTTCGTCGCCGTCCCTGACCACGACGAGGGCCAGCCTGCCGCGGGTGCCGTACGAGAGCCACCAGGAGTGCAGCCAGGCGTGGCTCTGGAACGGGGTGGCGGCGGAGCACCGGCGGTACAGCCGGCCCCAGGCGGGCGCCAGGTCCGCGAACTCGCGCTCGTCGGTGACGAGTTCGGTGACGAGTTCGATGACCGGTTCGGGCATCGGTTCGGTGACGCGTCCGGGGGGAGTGGCGGAGGCCGCGTCGGAGGTCCCGTCGGAGGTCGGGCCCGGTGCGGGGATCGGGCGTGCTCCGGGGGCGAGTTCGGGGCCGGTACCCGCCGTCGGCCCGGCCGCGGTTTCCGCGGCCGAGGTGCTGCCGGGCCCGGGGTTCACCCCCGTGGCCTGCTCGGCCTTCACAGCTGGCCGTGGGCGTCGGCGGCGACGGCCGGGCTCGGCACGGACGCGGCGCGGGTGCCGTCGTCCGTCGCCCGCCGGGGCCGTACGAGCAGGGCGAGCCCGCCGAGCAGTCCGCCCGCAGCGACGCCCACCAGCCCGGTCACCGACGTGGACGCCGACGACGCCGCGGCCGGCTTCACGGCGCGCGAGAACTGCAGGAGTTCGACGTGCGTGCTGCTCTTGGTGTCGTTCGCGTGCCGGGTCAGCGAGCGCGAGACGGCGTTGGCCATGTCGGCGGCCAGATCGGGGCGCGAGGAGGTGGCCGAGACGGCGACCATCGGGGCGTCCGGCGAGGTCGCGCTCTGCACGCTCTGCTGGAGCGTCGTCATGGGCACGCCGGCCCAGACCTGCGCGTCCCCGAGCACCGCGAGCTGCGTGGCCACCCGGCCGTACGCCTGCGCGAAGCCGAGCGCCGACGCCGGGTCCGACTTCGCGGTCGGTACGGCGATGACGTAACTGGTGGCGGTGTACGTCGGAGGCGTCAGCACGCCGTACGCGCCGCCGGCCAGACCGCCGAGCAGGGCGCCGGCCGCGAGCAGGGACCACGGTGGCAGGGTCCGTACGCGGGACAGGGCCCCGGCCGCCCGGCCGGTCGGGCGGTGGGGTCCGGTGTGGTTGTCGGTCATGAGGAACTCACTCCCAGAGGGGTGCAGGAGACGGCGGCCGCGTACACGTCCATGAGCTGGGCGGCGCTGCGGGTGATGCAGTAGTGGAGGGCGGCTTCGGGGGCGGTGCGCGGCCGGGGGCCCTCGGCGCGGACGCGCGCCAGCGCCCGGGCGAACGACTCCGCGCCGCCCTGGACCCGTCGCGCGCCGAGCGCGGCGCCCGGGGGCAGGTCCTCGAGCGCCGGGCAGGAGACGTAGAGCACGGGCAGCCCGGCGGCCAGGGCCTCGACGACGGCGAGGCCGAACGCCTCCTCCGCGCAGGGCGAGGCCAGCGCGTCCATGGCCGCCGTCAGCGACGGCAGGTCGGCCCCGGGGAAGCCGCCCGTCGGACGCTCACCGGTGAACAGGACGCGGTCGGCGACGCCCGCCTGCTGCGCGGCCCGCCGCAGGATGCTCTCCTCCGCGCCGCCGCCCACCAGCAACAGCCAGTAGTCGGAGGGGAGTTCGGCGAGGGCGCGGATCAGGACGTCGAACCGCTTGCCCGCGGTCAGCCGGCCGACACCCCCGACGACGTACGCGCCCTCCGGCAGCCCGAGCCGCCGGCGGGTGCGCTCGCGCAGGACCGGGTCGAAGCGGAAGCGGTCCAGGTCGATGCCGTTCGGCACGACCTCGATGCGCGGCGCGGGGACGCCCCAGCGCCGCAGCCGGTCGGCGACGGTGGGGGAGACGGCGACCGTGGCGCTGCCGAGCCGCTCGCTGGCGAGATACAGCGCGCGGACGCCCGCGCTGAGCGCGCGCCCCTCCATCTGCGAGTCGCCGAGGGAGTGTTCGGTGGCGACGACCGCCTTCACGCCGGCCAGCCGCGCGGCGATCCTGCCGTACACGCAGGCCCGGTAGAGGTGGGTGTGGACGAGGTCGTAGCCGCCCGCACGGATGATCTTCACCAGACGGGGGAGGGCGGACAGATCACGGTTGCCGGTCATGCCCAGGTGGATGACCTGTACGCCGTCCTCGGCGAGGCCGTCCGCGACACTGCCGGGGTTGGTGAGGGTCACCACGTCGCAGTGGACCGGCAAGTGCCTCAGCATCAGGCGCAGTTGCTGCTCGGCGCCGCCCACACCGAGGCCGGTGATGACGTGCAGGGCCTTCATCAGACCCCCTCGACGGGGCGACGGCGCAGCCGGTGGAGCCGGTGCTTGAGCAGCAGGCGTACGGCGGTGTCGTTCTGGCCGATGTGCACGCGGGGGAGGGCGAAGGGGCCGGTCAGGGCGCCGGGGTCGATCGCGCAGGCGTAGCGGTAACCGGCCGCCCGTACCGCGTCGACGGCCCGCTGGTCGAGGGTGCCGTACGGATAGCAGAAGCCGTCGATGTGAGCACCGATCAACTCGGAGAGCAGTGCTCTGCTTTCACTGACCTCGGCGTGCAGGACCGCGTCGTCGGCCCGGGTCAGATCGACGTGGGTGAGTCCGTGCGAGCCGATCTCGATGCCCTCCGAGGCGGCGGCGACGCGGATGCCCTGCTTGTCGAGGAGGGGCTTGCGCGGACCGAGCGGGTCCCACGCGTTCTCGCCGGCCAGCCGGCCCGGCAGCACGAAGAGGGTGGCGCCGCAGTCGTGGCGGAGCAGGACCGGGAGGGCGCCGGTGACGAAGTCGGCGTACCCGTCGTCGAAGGTGAGACCGACCAGGCCCTGTCCCTCGCCCCGGGCGCGGGCGGCGAGCAGCTCGGTCATGCCGACGCCCCGCAGGCCCCAGCCGCGCAGCCGGCCCAGCTGCTCGTCGAGGCGCTCGGGCGAGACGGTGATGCGGTACGGGTCGTCCGAACAGTCGCCCACGGAGTGGTACATCGCCACCCACGGGGGAGCCTCGCGGCGTCCGGTGGCCGGTCTCGCATGGCGCGTGACGGGTCTTTGGGCCTGGCTGGTGCGGTCAGCGGAAACGGACATGCGGAAGCCTTCGGGTCGCGGAACGGAGGGCGGGTGCGACGGCCTGGGCCTTCAGGGCCCAGGCCAGCAGGACGAAGACGACGGTGACGGTGGTGCCGCCGACGACGAGACCGAGCGCGGGGGAGTCCACGCGGCTCGCGCAGAACGTCCCCACGGCCGCGGCCGCCGCCGCGGCGCGCACCGGTTTGCCGATCTCGGCGACGACTTCCCGGGTGCGGATCGGCACCCCGTGCCGCCCCATGCCGGCCAGCAGGAACAGGGCGGAGAGGGTGATGCCGAGGGCGTTGGCGGCGGCGATCCCGCACACGCCCCAGGGCCCCACGGCCCACGCGCCGATCCAGGAGGTCGTGACGATCCCCGCGGCCATCGCGCCCAGCGGATACCAGGTGGGCCGCCCCGCCGAGAAGTACGAGCGGACGAGCGCGCCGACGAGGGTGTGACCGAGCAGCCCGAGGGCGTAGACGCGTATCACGGCGGCGGTGGCCGCGGTGTCCTGTGCAGTGAACGCGCCGCGCTGGAACAGCAGTTGGATCATCTGCGGCGCGCATGCGATGACCGCCGCGGCGCCGAGCAGCACGGTGCAGGACACCAGCGCCAGGTCCCGCTCCACCCGGGCCCGCGCCCGCTGGGTGTCGCCCTCCGCGATCGCCTGCGCCACCACCGGGAAGGTGACGGTGCACAGCATCAGCGACAGCACCATCGGCATCTGGGCCACTTTCTGGGCGTAGTTCAGATGCGAGATGGCCCCGGCGGGCAGGGACGACGCGAGGAACCGCTCGATGAGCACCTGCGACTGCCGGCACAGCGCGAAGAGGAGAACGGTGGCGATGAGCGCGAGGTCCATGGGACGGGCGGCGGGGCCGGTGCCGGCAGCCACGGGCCGGTCGTGGACGCGAGGTTCGGGCGGCGGGAGCTGTCCCTGGGGGGTGACCTGGGTGGCCGTCGGCTTGGCTTGGGGGGCGTCCGGTGTGGCGCTCGACTCCGCTCGGAGGGGGCCCCGTGTGGCGGTCGGGTCGGCCCGGCGGGCGTCCGGTGTGACGGCCTGTTCGGCTCGGGGGGCGTCCGGCCTGGCGGTCAGCTCCGCTCGGTGGGCGTCCGGCAGGCGGGGCTGCTGGACTCGGGATTCCTCCCGGGTGGCGGTCGGTTCGGCCCGGCGGGCGTCAGGGGTCCCAACCCCCGGCCCCCTCCGCAGTTGCCGCCACAGTGCCGGCAGCTGTGCCGCCACCATCAGCGCGCCGCCCACCGCGACACCGACGGCCGCCGACCGCACGCCCCAGCGCCCGCCGAGGACGAACATCGCCGCGATGATGCCGGTGTTGTAGGCGACGTAGATCGCCGCGGGTGCGACGAACCGGTGGTGTGCGCGCAGGGCCGCGCTGCAGTAACCGGCGAGCCCGAAGCTCAGTACGCATGTCGCCGTCAGCCGCGTGCAGTCCACGGCGAGCCCCGGGTCGGGCAGCCCCGGCGCCAGCGCCTCCACCAGATACGGCGCCCCGGCGATCATCAGCGCCGACACGGCCGCGAACGCCAGCGACAGCCGCGGCAGCGTGGTGGTGACCATCGCGCGGACGGGATCACCGGCGGCCCCCCGCGCCCGCCGCGCCACGGCCCGGCTGAACATCGGTACGAGGACGAAGGCCAGCCCGTCCTCGATCAGCAGCGTCGCCGCGAACTCCGGCACCGTCCAGGCGACCAGGAAGGCGTCGGTGTCGCTGCCGGCCCCGAACAACCGCGCGAGCGCCTGGTCCCGGCCGAGTCCCAGCAGGGCACCGGCGATCGACAGCCCCACGGTGACGAGGGCGGCCTTGGCGAGAAATCCGCGGGGGGCCGAGGCCCCGGCCCGCTCCTCGACCACGGCGCCGGGCGCACTCGAATTCCGAGGCGGATCGAGGGGCCCTTGCGCACCCGGACCCCGGGGCGGATCGGCGGTCCCGGCCGTACCCGAACTCCCGGGCGGATCGGCCGCACTGGGCGTACCCGTACTCCGGAGCGAGTCGGCAGCCCCGGGCGTACCCGTACTCCGGAGCGAATCGACAGCCCCGGGCGAACCCGCACTCCGAGGCGGACCGGCGGCCCCGGGCGAATCCGCCCCCGCCCCCGCCCCCGCCCCGCTCCGCGTCCCAGGCACCGCGGCCGTGCCATCGGCCTGGGGAGGTGTCGCCGTCATCGCGCCGCTGCCTCCCCCGAACAGCCCACGGCCGCACCGGAACGCGCGGCCTCCTCGCCCGGCCCGTCCGCGGCTCCGACCGGCGCCGCCGACGCCGGATCGACCAGCGCCCACCAGGCCACAAGACCGAAGCACACGGCGGTCAGCGCGGTCGAGGGCCCGCCGATGTCGCCGTACACGAAGTCCACCAACTGCCAGACGATCAGCCCGCACGCGACGAGCGCACAGTCGAGCCCGCGCGCCACGCCGCTTGCCGGGCGGCCGGCGGCGACCGCGTCGGGATCGCTCCCCGGGCGGCCGGCACCCGCCGCGTCGGGACCGCGGACGAGCCCCGGGATTCCGACGGCCCGCTCAAGTCCGCGGAGCCCGCCGAACGGCACATCGGCACGGCCCGCCCCGCCAGGCGCCGACTCGGGCTCCGGTCCCGTTGCCGCCGCGTCGGACCGCCGTACCCGTACGAGCCCCCGCACCCCGCACAGGAGCAGCGCCAGCCAGCTTCCCGCCAGTGCCAGCAGCCCAACCAGCCCCTGTTCGCTCAGCACGAGCAGATACATGTTGTGCGGGGACAGCAGCGGTTGCTTGCGGAAGGCGGCGCCCGCGCCCTCGGTGTCGCTGCCCGACGACAGCGCCAACGACGCGTGTCCGTCCCGGTGTTCGGGGAAGCCCTTCAGCCCGACCCCGGCCACCGGGTGCTGCCGCCACATGTCTACGGCGGCCGCCCACATCGTGTAGCGGTCGGTCACCGACTGGTCGGGCGCGTCCGTGACCTGCGTGATGCTGCTGATCCGCTCCTGGAGCATGGCCGTACCGACGCCGAATCCGCCCATGAGGACGACGCACGCGGCGGCCACCACCGCGAGCACCCGCACGGCGCGCCGCATCCCGGCCAGCGCCAGCTGCGCCACCACCGCCACGGCCGTGGCGATCCACGCGCCCCGGCTGAACGACAGCGCGAGCGGCGCGAGGAGCACCAGTGAGCACCCCACCGCGGCGGCCCGCTGCCGCGCAGGACCCGCGCCGAGCGCCAGCCCGACCGCGCACACCAGCCCGAACGCCACCACGGTCGCCATCCCCATGACGTCCGCCGCCCCGAACGTGCCGACGGCCCGGATCTCCTCGCCCATGTACGAGGCACCGGTCCCGGTCGCGTACTGGTGCACGCCGATGGCCCCCTGCCACAGCGCCAGACCGACGAACGACCAGGCGAGCAGCCGGAAGTCGCGCCGGTCCCGGACCAGCAGCACCACCGCCGCCGGGACCAGCACGAAGATCTGCAGATAGCGGGCGAAACCGGTGAGTGCGGCCCCCGGCGAGGCCGCCCCGACGGCCGCGACCGCGAAGCCGACCACGGGCAGGCCCAGCACCACGGCGGCCGTACCGGACAACGGGCGCCGCCGCAGCCGTACGAGACGCAACGCGCACCACACCACGACCAGTCCGGAGACGGCGTCCGCGGGTGTCGCGCCTCCCTCGCCGCCGGGCGCGACCGGCATCGCGAGCGTCGCGATCACCGCCACCAGGGGCAGTACGGGCGTCCACCTGAGGGCCACAGGCTCAGCTCCCCGTCGGACGGACGAGCGCCGCGGCCGTCCGCAGCAGGATGCAGATGTCCTGCCACAACGACCAGTTGTCGATGTACGCGTTGTCGAAGCGGCAGCGGTCCTCGATCGAGGTGTCACCGCGCAGCCCGTGGATCTGGGCGAGCCCGGTGATGCCGGTCCGCATCCGGTGCCGGGCCGCGTAACCCGGGTACGCCTGACTGAACTTGCCGACGAAGTACGGCCGTTCGGGGCGCGGGCCGACCAGGCTCATGTCGCCCCAGAAGACGTTCCAGAGCTGGAGCAGCTCGTCGAGCGAGGTCCGGCGCAGGAAGCGGCAGAACGGGCTCATCTCGTGCTCGTTCGCCACGCTCCACCGGGTCGCCGCCTCGTGCGCGTCGACCGGGCGGTGCGTACGGAACTTCAGCAGGGTGAAGGGCCGCCCGTCCTTCCCGATACGCTCCTGCCGGAAGACCACTCCGGGCCCGTCAGTCAGCCGCAGCACCACCGCGCAGACCAGCAGCACCGGACTGGCCGCCAACAGCAGCGTCCCGGAGACCAGCACGTCGAGCAGCCGCTTGCCGGCGCTGCCCCGGGGCCTGGCCACCTGGAGGCGCCGGCAGGAGAACCCGGCGAGCCGCTCGCCGCGCATGTCGTACGACGGCGAGTCCGCGTCGACCTCCCACAGCACGCAGCCCGACTCGCCCAACGCGCGCAGCAGCGGGGCGTGGTCGGCGCGGCGTCCGACGACGAGGACGGCCTGGACGCCGTTCTGGATGAGCGCCCGCTGCACCTCCTCGCCCGTGGTCAGCACCGGCAGGCCCTCGCCGCCGCCCGGCTGCCGGTCCACGATGCCGACCGGCCGTACCCCGGACCACGGGTGCCGCAGGAAGGCCGCGGCCACCCGCTGGGCCGTGCCGGCGGGACCGATCACCAGGGCCGCGACCGGACGGCGGACCAGCGCTCGGCGCCGCCGCCAGTGCACGGCACCGCGGCCCAGGCAGCTCGCCGCCGACTGCAGGACGCAGCCCAGCGCGAGGGTCCGCGCGGACAGCGGGTGGCCCGGAGAGTGCGCTGCCACCAGGGCCGCCAGCGTGCACCAGGCCACCGCGATACGGGCGCAGACGGCGGGCAGTTCGGCCAGGACGGCGGGCACGGCGGCGGCCCGGTACAGCGACGCGCGCGCGTTCAGCCCGAGCACGGCGGCCAGCAGCAGACCGACGAGAAGCGGCCGTCCCTGTGTCTCGCCGAGCGCCAGACACGCCAGCACCCCGGCGCCGGCATCGATCAGGGGCAGCGGCAGCCGCGAGGGCCGCCGTACGGAGGCCCGCCGTCCGGCGGGGAATCTGAAGCCGTCGGCGGCCTCGCGCGGAGGGATGACCGAGACGGGCGAGAATCCGTGCTCCCGTGGCTGTCCGCCGGGGGAGGGAACGGTGCTTTCCGCAGTCACGAGTGGATGGACTCCCTGCACTCGGTGGGTTCCCCGCTCGGGGCGTGCTCCGCGCGCTCGGCGTGTCCGGCGGGCTGCGCGGCGAGCAGTTCGCGGTACACGTCCGCGACCGCTTCGGCCGTGTGCCGCACGTCGTGCGTGGTCAGTACGTGGCGCCGCCCCTGCCGGCCGAGCGATTCGCGCAGCGGGGGATCGGACAGCAGGGCGCAGAGCGCGTCGGCCAGCGGTCCGGCGGCCCCGGGGCGCACCAGGCACCGGGCCTGGACGTCGGGCGGCAGACTCTCCCGGGCGCCGTCCACATCCGTGGCGACGACCGGCCGTCCGCACGCCATCGCCTCCAGCGGCGCCAGCGCCATGCCCTCCCAACGGGACGGCAGGACCACCAGATCGGCGGCCCGGTACCAGGGCACGGCATCGGGGGCGGCCCCGGCGAACAGCACCGAGTCCGGCGCGAGCGCCCGCAGCCCCTCGGCGTCCGGCCCGTCGCCCACCAGCACCAGCCGGGCGCCGGGCATCCGCCGGGTCACCGAACTCCACGCCTCCAGCAGGACGTCCTGCCCCTTCTGCCGGCACAGCCGCCCCACGCAGACCACCAGGGGCGCCGCCGGATCGACCTCCGCGAGCAGCGGAATCCCCGCCCGTACGGTCCCTGCCGACGCGGGGCAGAAGCGTGCCGGGTCGACGCCGTTCGGGATCACCCGCCACGGGGCGGCCACTCCGGCCCGCTCCCCGGTCGCCCGCTCCGCCTCGCTGACGCACACCACCCGTGAGGCCCAACGTGCCCCCCGCCGCTCCCACTTCAGCGCGAGCGCCGCGGTCACCCCGCCGACCGCCTCGAACGACCAGGCGTGCGGCTGGAACACCGTCGGCACCCGGCCGCGTACGGCCAGCCGCGCGGCCAGCCCGGCCTTGGCGCTGTGCGCGTGCACCACGTCCGGCCGTGTCTCCCGGACGATCCGGCCGATCCGCCGCACCTCCCGCGCCAGCGACGGCCCCGGCGAACGCGTCGCCCGCCACGGCAGTACGTCGCCGCCGAGCGCCCGGACCGCGTTGCTGAGCCCTCCGCCCTCCGGACACGCGACCGTGACGTGCAGTCCTTCGGCGAGCTGAGCCCGCGTCAGGTCCAGGACCACACGGGCCACCCCGCCGTCGACCGGCTGGGTGACGTGCAGGATCCGCGTCGCAACGGCGGTCGATGACAGTGGCATGCGCGGTTCCTCGCTCACGGACGGCGCCGGCGGGCGCGCGTCACTGCTTGGCGTCGACGGCGACGAAGAGTGCCCCGACCCAGGCCGCGTCCCGCTGCGCAACGAGCCGGAAGACCAACTGGTCACCACCGCGCCGCAGCGCTCTGCTCAGGTCGAGGACGTCGGAGTCGTAGCCGAGCGTGTTCGGGTACGCGGGAATCCGCCCCGCGGACGCGGCCCCCGGTGCGCTGATCGTCGAATTCAGTACGTCGTCACGCGGGTTGGCCGCGTCGCTCAGCACGGCCGCCGCACCGCGCCCGGTCGACACCGTCAGCGAGTCGCCCCTGCGCCCCGCGTCGCCGTTGTAGGCCACCAGCCCGGCGCTGCCCCGACCGCGCTCGGCGAGCCGCAGCCCGCGCAGCCGCACCACCTGCTCCGCGCGCGGAGCGAGCGCGTCGAAGCCGTCCCACACCGCCAAGTGCCGCAGCGGCTCCGACTCCTTGTCGTACGCCACCACCAGCGTCCAGCCGCCCCAGGCACCGGCGGCCGAACGGCCCATCGCCACATTGACCTGGGCCACCGTGTACAGCCCCGAACCGCTCGCCCGCACCAGCCCGGTGACGTCCGCGGAGGCCTGGAAGGCGTCCGCGCCACGGCCCTCCCGGTGCCCGACGACGGTGTCCGCGAGCACCGCCTTGTAGTCCCCGCCGGGCTCGGCGACCAGCACCCGCCCGTTGTCCTTCGCCGGCTTCTGCTCACCCACCCGCAGATTGCCCCCCCAGTACAGCCGCGCGTACGAGACCCGCGCGCCCTCCGGCAGACGGACCTCCGCGCGGCTGGAGTTGTAGGTGTTCGGGTCCTCGTCGACGTCGATGTAGAACATGTCGAAGTCGCCGTTCGCCGCCGCCCTGCCCTCGCGGGCCGTGGCACACGAGGGCGCCGGCGCACGCGTGACGGCTGCCGTACGGCAGGTGATGGAGGAGTTGGCCGCCCGGACGATTCCACCGTGGCGCAGCGCCTGATACCGCTGGGTGAACGTGAGGCTCTCCGCCTCCGCGGCGGACGGCGCGGCCCTCGCGGGACCGCCCGGCACCCAGAGCGCGGCCAGGGCCAAGCAGCCCACCATCGCACGGCGCAGCAGACGTCCCGGGGAAATACGCATGACCGGCGTTGCCCTTTCGGGGTCAAAAGGATCTGGACCAGCAGACGGACATAAATGTGCAGATCGCATGGGTGCCGTTGACTCCCCCGACTGTTCCCGTGGATCCCAGCGGCCTCAGGAGGAGCGCAACTCTAGCCCGCTATCCGTATTTATCGGTGAAACCTGACAAGTGTGTCGGAATGGTGAAGCAAGCCACTTTGCGACATCACTCCTTTGGAGGCACAACCCGCGCGGGCGCCGCGCGTTGACACAACGCCGGGCATCCCCGCCCGGATGTTGTGTCGACCTCCAAGGAGCACCTCTCCATGTCGCGTATCGCGAAGGGCCTGGCCCTGACCTCCGTTGCCGCCGCCGCTGTGGCGGGCACCGCCGGCATCGCCGCCGCCGACAGCGACGCGCACGGCGCCGCCGCCCACTCCCCGGGCGTCCTGTCGGGCAACGTCCTGCAGGTTCCGATCCACATCCCGGTCAACGTCTGCGGGAACACCGTCAACGTGATTGGTCTGCTGAACCCCGCGTTCGGCAACCAGTGCGCCAACGACTGACGCAAGCTCGGACCCTTCTGCCGGCCGTCCTCCCCCAACGGGAGGGCGGCCGGTCCGCGTTTGCCCCGAATGGGCGGAGGGGTTATCGGCGCCCCCGCACGGCTTCTCACCAGGGACGACGCCCGGCGGCAACGGCGTCAGGCGGCCTTCGGGCGCACGCGCTCGGTTGCAGGTGGCGATCACCGCTCTCACGGTGATCACAAGCTTCACGCCACCATCGAAAGGAACCTCCATGCGTGCACTGTCCGCACGGCGCCTCGCGTCCTCCGCACTCTGCGCCACGCTCCTCGCCGGGATCGCCGCTCCGGCCGCCATGGCGGCCGACAGCGACTCCGCGCGTGGCCGCACAGCTTCGGCGGCGCCCGTTCCCGGCGCCGACGGGCTCCTGGTGCAGGTCACGGCTCTCGCGGGCGTCGGCAGTGTGCTGACCCCGGTCACCGATCTGCTCAGTGCCGTACTCAAGGCCGACAACGGCCGGCTCTCGGCCGACGAGGTGACCAAGCTCGGCGACGCCGCGAAGGCCGCGATCGTCAAGGCCTCCGCCGCCGCGCCGGTGACGCCGCCGGCCGCCCAGCCGCCCGCCAAGCCCGCGACGCCGACGACGCCCACCGCCCCGACGCTGCCCGGTCTGCCGGCGCTGGGTGCCCAAGGCCCGCAGGGCAAGGCCGTGCTGGACATCAAGGCCGACGCGGTCACCGATCTGCAGGCCACGCTGGAGAACCTTCTCAAGGCCGTCACCTCGGGCGATGTCAGCAAGGTCGTCCCGGCGGTCACCGGCGTACTGACCGGTCTCGTCAACGTCGTCGTCTCCACGGTGGTCGGCAGCGGACTGCCCGCCCCGAGCCTGCCCGGGCTGCCGGCGCTGCCGAGCACGTCCGGTGTCCCGACGACCGGTCAGTTGCCCTCCTGAGCACGGGAACCGGTGCCTGAGGCGAAGCAGTCGCCACCCCGCCGTCATGCCGGCCGCATTCGGCCGGCATGACGGCTGTTTTATATGAGAATGAGACGCGCCGTTCATTCGGGTGGGTTCCAGGAATTTTTCAAGGCTGGGGTTTCCGGTGCGTACAGGCCTCGTTAACAGGGCGCAGTGAGAGACCAAGCAAGCGCAATGCCTGTGTGAAAATTCCCTCTGGCGACGTGAGTTGCCGAAGAAAGGAACACGATGAAGTCCCTGAAGGCCGCCGCTGTCGTCGCCGGGTCCCTGGTCGCCGCGGGCGCCGCCGCCCCCGCTTTCGCGTACGACTCCTCCGCGTTCACGCCCACCAGCCTGAACGGCGCACTGGAGACCATCACCAGCCAGCGCACGCTCAGCCTGGACACCCTGCAGCCCCTGCAGCACCAGTCGGACGCGCTCAACACCGAGAACAAGGACTCCGTGCTCAGCAGTGTGAACGGCGCGACGGACGCCCTGAACTCGGCCGGCGGCCCCACCGCCCTCCTCGGCGGACTTCCCCTTCAGGGTTAATTACTTCATTCATTTCATTTCACCGCGTGTCCTTACGGAACGACTTGAGGGTGCGTCCATAGGCTGGGGCAAATCCTCAAGGAAAGGACCGACGATGAACACTGCCAAGAAGGCCGCTCTGCTTTTCGCCGCTGCCGGAATGGCCGCGGGTGCTGCCGCGGGCAGCGCGCACGCGGACGCCGGTGCCCAGGGTGCCGCGGTCAAGTCCCCGGGTGTGCTCTCCGGAAATGTCGTTCAGATCCCCGTGCACGTTCCGGTCAACGTCTGCGGCAACACCGTCAACGTGATCGGTGCGCTGAACCCGGCGTTCGGCAACGCCTGCATCAACAAGTGACGTCGTACCGACGTTGAGAGGGCCGATTCCGCGTCTCGCGGAATCGGCCCTTCGCGTTGTCGGCCCTTCGCGTTGTCGGCCCTTCGCGTTGTTCGAAAAGATTCCCTCGTTCGTGTGGTCACCCTGCCCGGCATCACCCGGACGGGTGAGAACGCGGGCGGGTGAATTCGGGCCCGTCGATAGGGTTCCGCGGTGACCTCAACCTCAAGCGAAACGCGTCCTTTCCGCGCCGCCGACCTTGGCACGCTCGTCCTCATGGCCTTCAGCGGTGAGGCCCCCGACGGCGACATGCCCTACCTGCTCGCCTACACGCTGGGCGACGGCGCGGGCGGCCCGGAGGGCTCCACGGCGGCCGTCGTGGAGCTGCTGCGCAACAACGGCCTGTCCGTGGGCGAGCAGATCGTCGACGGTGCCCGGCAGCCGAGTCTGCCGCTCACCCTGCTGGTCGAGGCGGGGCAGGCTGTCGTCAACATGCCGTATTTCAACGCCCAGTGCACCGTGCCGCCGGAGTGGCTCGCCGCGATCGGCGAGCGCGGATACGCCTACTTCCTGTTCGCCACCCGTCCTTGGCCGGAGGCCGAGCCGGGCAAGCCCGTCGCGCCGGAGAGCCTGACCGCCTTCGCGGGTGACGAGGAGGTCCTGAACAGCGCGGCCCACGCACTCCTGCCCGCGCGCAGCCTGCGCGGCTGATGGCGTCCGTCGCGGGGCGGGCGGCGCGCGGCAGCCGCGCTTTCGCCCTGCTGCTGGTCGTCACGGGTGCGGCCGGTCTGCTCGCCGCATGGGTCATCACGATCGACAAGTTCAAGCTGCTGGAGAACCCCGACTTCGTGCCGGGGTGCAGCCTGAACCCGGTCGTCTCCTGCGGCAACATCATGAAGAGCGACCAGGCCTCGGCCTTCGGGTTCCCCAACCCCATGCTGGGGCTCGTCGCGTACGGCATCGTCGTCTGCGTCGGCGTGAGCCTGCTGGCCGGGGCGGCCTTCCCGCGCTGGTACTGGCTGACCTTCAACGCCGGCACTCTCTTCGGCGTCGGCTTCTGCACCTGGCTCCAGTTCGAGTCGCTGTACCGGATCAACTCGCTCTGCCTGTGGTGCTGTCTGGCCTGGGCCGCCACGATCCTCATGTTCTGGTACGTGACGTCGTTCAACGCAAGGAATCAGTTCCTGCCCGCCCCGGACCGGCTGAGAGTGTTCCTCGCGGAATTCACCTGGGTCCTGCCCGTGCTGCACCTCGGCATCATCGGGATGCTGATCCTGACCCGATGGTGGGACTTCTGGACCAGCTGATCATCGTATCCATGTGACAGCCGTACAAAGGATTTCCGTAGCGTCACATATCCGCATGGTCGTCGGTCCGACTACTGCGTCCGTCGGGGGAATCTTGCACTGATGCCGTTCTCAGGATCGTTACCCGGTACGGACGCAGAGCACCCAAATTCCGAAAGGGACCGTACCTGAGATGAAGTCGACCACTCGTGGAACTCTTGCCGCCGTCATGACCGGGGTGGCGGCCGCGGTCGGCGCCGCTGCGGCGACGCCCGCCGCCGCGGTTCCCATCCCCGTTCCGCTGGGCGGTGCGGAGCGTGCCCTCGGCATGGAGCTGCCCAGGGCCGGCGGCGAGCTGCCGTTGCCCGTGCCGGGCAGCCCCGAGGGACCGCGGTTCGTCACGGGCCGGCTGGTGCCCGACCGGACCCTGCCCCAGCTGCCGCTGAGCGGCGGGCTGCCCGGGGGGAATCTGGACGCACCCCTTCCGCAAGTCCTCGGAGACGACTTCGAGCACCTCGGGGTCAGCGCGCCCGCGGCCGACCTGAGGACCCTGACCCCGGGGCTGTCCGTGGACACCCCGTTGACCTCGCCGAACCCGAACAACCTGGGTCTGCCCGACGCGAAGCTCCCGCAGCTCGCCGTGCTCACCCCGCTGCTGCAGACCGTGCCGGCGGCGAACCTGGGCCTCGGCGGCTAGGGCCACACGGGGGTGGGGTCCGGGCGTTGGTTCGCCCGGGCCCGGCGCCCGTACACCGGGCGGTCATCGCCGCCGGATCCGACAAGGAGAGAACATTGTTCGTCAACAGAGTGTCGGTGACGTCGGCCAGCCCGGAGGAACCCGGGAGCAGAACCCGGCGCAACGTGCTGCGCGCGCTGTTCGCCTCGGTGGTCGTCGCGGTCGCGGTGCCGGTCGTCGCGGCCTCGCGGCCGCCCGGCGACCACGAGGTGGTGTCGGACCCGGACGACGTGGCGGACCGGTTCGACGAGACCTATCGCGGCCGCCGAATCCGCGGCACCTGGACCGGCTCGGCCGGCCGGGCGGCCTACGGCGGTGGCCAGTGGAGTGTCACCGTCGACGGACGGCCGCTGCATCTGATGCGGCGCGCGGACGGCACGTATCTGAGCATGGTCGACCACTACGAGTCGTACCCCACCCCCCTCGCCGCGGCGCGCGCGGCCGTCGACGAACTGGGCCCCTCACAGCAGTTGCGCGGCACGGCCGCGCACGGGAGCGGACACGGCGCAGCGGGTGACCCGGCGGGGAGCCATCATGGCGTCCACGCGTAGGCCGGAGGGGGCCACCGGGGTGGCGCACATGCGGGGGCCGGAGGGGGCCGGGTTGGCGCACACGCGCAGGGCAGAGGGGGGCCGGGATGGCGTACACGCGTAAGGACGTCAGCACGCTGACCCGCGCGGAGCGGCGGCGGTTCGTCGCCGCGATGCTGGAGGTCAAACGCCGCGGCGAGTACGACGAGTTCGTGCGCATGCACATCGAGTACTACGTCTCCGACGGCGAGGGCGGTCTGCGGGCGGCCCATATGGCTCCCTCCTTCTTCCCCTGGCACCGGCAGTTCCTGCTGCAGCTGGAGCGGGCGCTGCGGCGGGTGGACTCCGGGGTGAGCGTGCCGTACTGGGACTGGACGCGCAGCCGCGGGAGGTCCTCGGCACCCTGGACCGCGGATCTGCTCGGCGGCAACGGGAGGCGCTCCGACCACCAGGTCATGACCGGCCCCTTCGCCCACGTCCATCGCAAATGGACGATCAAGGAGGGGGTGACCGACATCGAGTACCTCACGCGTGACTTCGGCCGCCCCCACGACCCGATCGCACTGCCGACCAGCGATGAGCTGGGCCGGGCCCTGGACGACCCCGTGTACGACACCTCGCCGTGGGACTCGACGTCCTCGCAAGGGTTCCGGAACAAGCTCGAAGGGTGGGGGACCGGCACGGGCAACAGCGCCTGGCGCAACCACAACCGTGTCCACCGGTGGGTCGGCGGCCACATGCTCGGCGGCGCCTCCGTCAACGACCCTGTCTTCTGGCTGCACCACGCCTTCGTGGACCTCCTCTGGTACCGCTGGCAGCGGCGGCACCGGGGTGCGCGCTATCTGCCCGCGCGGCCGCCGGGCCTGGGCAGTTCGCAGCACGGACGGATCGTCGCGCGGCACGAGGCGATGCCACCGTGGCACGTGACGCCGGATCAGATGGAGGACGTGGGCCGGATCTACCGGTACGCGTAGCCGGTCGTCTTCCACGGGTAAGGCAGAGGCTCCCGGCGGTGGGACCGCCGGGAGCCTCTCTGCCTGGGGGCGCTGGTTCAGCCGCCGTAGCCGTAGCCACCGTGCTTGTCGTCGCTCTTGTTGATGCAGGTGTTGCCGAAGGCCGGGTTCAGCAGGCCGATGACGTTGACGGTGTTGCCGCACACGTTGACCGGCACGTGGATGGGGACCTGGACGACGTTGCCCGAGAGCACGCCGGGCGAGCCGGCCGCCACAGCACCGGCACCCGCGTCGGCCGTGGCAAAGCCGGCCCCGCTGAGCGCCACGGCGCCCGTGCCCAGGACGACAGCGGCTGCCTTCGCGATGCGAGACATCACGTTCTCCTTTGACTTGGTGAGTGCGGCTGCACGAGCGCGACCGCACTTCCCCTTCAACGCGCCGGTGCACCGCTGGTAACGGCGACCGTCACCGCGTCACCCTTTTTGAACAGGGGTTTCGGCTGCTTTCGGGAGGGGGGCCGGCCGGGAGGCGTGGGGTTGGTCAGCGCCCACCTCGGACGATGCCCCGGGCCGGTCCTGCAGGAGGGCCCAGATCAGTTCGACCGGACCGTGCACGAGGGGGAGTGGGGGTGCAACTGGGTGGGGTGGGGGCCGTCCGGGGGCCGGCCTACGGGGCTGGAGCGGTGTGCGCTGGGGTCGGCGCGGGTGAGGGGTCGGCCGGCCCGCGGCCCTCTCTGCGCGCGGCCATCCGGGGCGGTCCGGCATCTCCGGTCGGGGCAGACAGCCCGACCAGCAAAAAGGCCCTCCCGATGGGAGGGCGGGGAGTGGCGCCCCCGGCAGGACTCGAACCTGCGGCCAAGCGCTTAGAAGGCGCTGGGACGGTAGGGGAGAGGGAACCGCCTGAACTGCGCACTTCCGCTTGCGCTATTGGCTGGGGAGCTCGCTTCGACACGCATTCGACACAGCGGCGTCGCTACCAGTCACGCCACTGGTCCGTGAGTTCGTAGCGTCCCAAGCCGTGTCGTGCGGTCAGGGCAACGACGTCGACTCCCTGCTCGGTGAGGGCTTCGTCGATGTAGTGGCACAGCTGCTCGCGTTCGTCGGTCTCGTAAGCGGCACCGTCGTGCTCCTCGTTGACGGCGTTCAAGGCCAGGACAACACGCTGAACCGCAGCGAAGACGCGCTCATCGGCAGCATCTTGGAGTGCTGAGACATCGGCTTCGAACGCGTCCAGGACGCTGTCGGTGCTGGTGATCAGCTGCTCTGGGAACAGCTCAGCCATACACGCACAATCGGGATCCAGCGTGTCGGCAGCCAGCTCGCGCTGTTCCTTCTCGATGCCCTTGCGCCAACCTGTCGTGGGTCTCTCGCTCATGGGCGGACCGTACAGCTGGCCACTGACAACGCTGCTTGGTGATAAATCTAGACTCAATGGCAAGAAACACCCCATCTTGCCTGACGGCCACCCCTCGGGGGAAACCAGTTCGGTCAGGGTCCCGTGACCTGGACGTTCCCCGGTCACTCCGGTAGCTGACCTGTCACTGATTGTCGTCGCCGGTCACTGCCGGGCAACCTCGCACGGCCCAGGGACGGCCCAGAGGCGATCACTCGGCAGGCGGCTTCCACTCGTCGAGCCGGACCCTGACCTGGTGCTCGTTGTGGTCGTGCCACAGGACCTCACCCTCACGGCAGGCCCCGACAGCAGGCAGCTCCATTCCGTACGGCATCGCCGCTATCTGAGCCAGCACCACGGCGCCCGGGAGACCATCGACACGGATGAAGACGCCGAAGGGCTGGCGCACGACAACCTCCCCAGCAACGCGAGCCCCGACGGGTAGAGCTGCGACGGTTCCCGCCCAACTCTGCCGAACCGCGTCCGCTGCCGGCACTCCGGGAACCGCAGACCATCTGTATTCATCCATGGCTAGAGCATGGCCGCACCGGAGACTCGTCGACCGCCGCCTTGTAAGGGCGGGTGTGCGGGGCAGCGAAGGCGCGCAGGTCACCCCGAGTTCGGCGAGGGCCCAGCTCAGCGGTGCATCTCAACTGCGGCGAACCGTTGTTGACCGTGATTGACCGCATGACGTGGCACGTCTGTGGCACGGGGACTGCTTCGTCCCGAAGCAACTTGGGTGGGCGCTCGGCGTTGGGCTGGTGTGCCTCTCGCCTGTGCTGATAGTCCGCTGGCGTCCGTGCTCGTCCGCCGTTGTTCGTCGGCGTTGTCACGCAGTTAGACACTCACCTTTGCTGCTCTTCCGGTGCGGGGAACACCGGTGCGGGAGCACTGACGGCTGTCCCACGATCAGTCTGCCGACGACAGCCAGCCACGACGGTGGGCAGGTCAACCGTGACTGAGTGCATCTAAGTCGGTCACAAGCGCATCCAGCTCTGTCCCCTCTGCGTCCTGCAGGGCAGGGACGAGAGGGGGTAAGCCGGATATGGGCGATGGGCGGACGAGCGCAAGACTGGCACGGCTGCGGACTAGGCGGGATCGGGCAACGGCTCGTCAGGGCCACACAGCACGAAGGTGGCTTCGGGTCGACTGGGCCAGGCTCGGCACGATTGTCGCGATCATCGCGGGTATCGGCACCCTGCTCTTCACAGGCGTTGCCACCTACTACGGCGCGGAAATATCCAAGGACCAACTTCGCCAGTCACAGGAAGATGCTGAACAAGAATCTCGCGACCAGGCTATACGCATCTCTTTTTGGGTGGAGAGGGATGAGAGGGTTCACGTAGTAAACAGGTCCTCAGACCCGGTCAGCGCGGTCTTTGTCACTTTCGACGCCTGGTCAAGTGGGCGCCGCCTATCTCTCGGGCCGAAAAGAGTGGGAATCTCCAAAGTTCACTTCCTGGAGCTATATCAATACGTGCCGCCATGCTCGGAGATCGTTATTGCGAAGAAGGAGATGAGGTTCGAGAACCGGCAGACAGGTAAATGGGAGCAGCTCCCTGACCGGCGAGTCGTGTTTTATGAAATGAGTGTGCAGTTTGTGGATCGCGATGGCCTTAAATGGGTCAGAAGTATCGACAAGCTGACGCAATGGAAAAGGGGGAGTGATGGGCATTCCCACGGCAATTCGCTGACGGAACCGTTGCGAGGAATGCTCCCGGATGCCCCGGTTACAAAGTCAGTCGAGCCGTGCCACGGGAAGAGTTGATGCCGGATATTAAGAGTCAGGCCTACTAGCGCCAACTGCCCAGATTCATGGATAGGCCGCGTTAGATCCCTCGATGCGAACTGCGCACAGGGAGGTTGCTCAGGTCTGTCGAGCTGGTCGCTTGGGTGCCTGCGGTCGGTGATGACTGGCTGTGGTCGCTGTGGTCTGCTGTACAGCAGGGCAGCCTCTCCATGCCAGTTCTCCGGGTGCAGGCATAACCCTTCCAGTGTGGCAGATCAACTGCAGTTGCCCAGGCCGGAGCGGGGTGGGGGTGGTCACCTGTGGGTGGCGTCTGTCGGCGTTAGTCGGCTTCGGACGGCCCAGGGACGGCCCAGAGGTAGTGCACGCGACCACTGCGCGAATGAGAGCGGAGGTCGGCAGCCACGAGACGCAGAGCGAACAATGCCGCAACGGTCCGGGTGACGCACCTGGTCAGTGGCGTGGGTAGATCGCTTCCACGATGGCGGAGAGTTAAATTGCGTGAACAGACGAAAGAGTAGAGACCCGAAGAGATACCATCCCCCTCAGGTCTATCTTGAGGGAGATAGTGTGATTCTGCGCGAATTCCTGTACGTGGACACCGACAAGGTGAGGGCCATGCTGGCTCAACTTTCCGGAGGGGTTGCGGAAGAGGAGCACGAAACGAGTCGACACGAGAAACGGAACACGGTCGGCCCCAGAAGTGTCGCGCAACATCTACAGGTAACCGGCGAAGAGAGGTATACGCAGAAGTCACTGGGCGACGCTCTTTTCCCGACCCTCGAAGATGAGCTAGAGGCACAGGGCCTACTGCGTGACATTTCGGAAGAGGTGGCCGAGATTTCAGAATGGTCCTCTGGAAACTTGAGGCGGATCGCTCCTCCGGGTTCTCTGATTCGCGTCACAGCTATGGGGTCCCTTATGGATGCCCGCTACGCAGCGAGCGTTTTCTCTGGCTTTGCCTCGGTGGCTCTTGGACTACAAGGACTGGGTGTCGACTTCGGACCTGAAGCCCCTCCCACACCTCCCGGAAAAGGCAAAGCAAAGGGCCCTGGGTCACGGCCTGCAAAGCAGAATGCGGCAGACCCCGAAAGGCAGCTAGAGGACTCAATTCCGGATTTTGAGGGACCTGGTGGTGCTGACGGAAAGACCCTCCGCGCCATCACTCGCGTAGCTAGGGGTGTCTTCGCTCCGGGGCTCCACCTCAACCTTTTCCCGGTAGATTCCGGTGAAGCACTGATTAGCGCCCGGCTACAAGAAGGTCGACAGTATCTGGACACTGAAGCCGACATCCTATTCGCCCGCTACGGCATGGAGCGGCAGGAGTGGACGATGGTCGGGAGTATCGGAAGTTATGGCCCAGAAGATACGTCGATGCCCGACCTTGATTTCGTGCGTCCGGGCGGTGCCGTGGATCGCGGGAGCTTCGCTGAGGGGATTAACGTGCTCATGAAGCATCTGGGAGGCCTTGGTTTTGTGGACCTCCCTCAGCATCCTGGATTTTCCGTCATTCCGTTTGCCGTCTATCGGTCCATCCCGCGCAGCCCGGACTTGGTGGCGCTCCATGAGTGATAGGTCGGCGGAGCGGCTTTGGGCTGGAGCTGCTTTGGGGCGAGTGATCATGGCCCCGTAAGCTTCCGGCGCGTCGGGCAGTCTGTGGACCTGCCCGTTAAAGCACGACGTTGGGGCCATGATCTTCGAGGCTCGCCCCAAAGTGGCTGCCTAAAGCCGTGGAGCCGACCGCCCCAGCCACAGAGAGTGTCTCCCCCTTCATGCCCGCAGCCGCCGAGCGCGCCGCCGGGCGCGGCCAGCCGGGGCGAAGACAGGAGGCAGGCCGCGCCGCAGAGGCGGCGCGCGCCCGCGCCGTGCGCGGGCACTTGATGAAGTAGGGAAAGTTCTACCGCGTCGACATCAGTAACCGCTCGATCGTGGCCTGTCGACTCCCCGCCCGTCTCGGCTACCGTTTCATCCATGCCCTCTGTACTGGACACACCCCAAGGGGCGGCGGAACTCGCTGAGTCTCTGCTTCCTCCGCTCGGGAACCGCTGGCTGCATACGCAGGCCGTGGCCGCTCGGGCGCAAGAGATCGCCGTTGCCGTGTCTGAGGCTGACCGGAATCTCCTCGTCGCCGCCGCGTGGCTGCACGACATTGGGTACGCCCCCGAGCTGCGTGACACCGGCTTCCACCCCATCGATGGCGCGCGTCACCTGGAAACATTGGGCGCGCCGGTGCGACTCGTACGGTTGGTCGCCCATCACTCGGGGGCCGTGTACGAAGCAGAGCAACGAGGGCTCTCGGCGGAGCTGGCTGTATACGAGCGGGAAGACTCGCCGGTCCTGGACGCCCTGATCTCCGCCGACATGACGACAGGCCCCGCCGGGCAGTCCTTCGACTTCGATACCCGCATCGATGAAATCCTCGTCCGCTACGAACCGGGCAGCGAAGTGCACAACGCGATCAGCAAGGCGCGACCGTATCTCAAGGACGCCGTCGAGCGGACTCGTGCCCGCATGGCTCCTCAGCCGATGTAGGGCTCAGCGCGGGCGGCCAAGCCGTGCTCGATCCGCATCCGCATGGACGGGTGGACGTTCAGCTCGTCCAGCCTGCTCGGGTCCACGAACTCCACTTCCTTGCTCTCGCTGCTGGTCCGCAACTCACCGCCCGTGATCCGGGCCGTAAAACAGATCGAGAACTGTTGGCGAACCTCGCCGTCGTCGTAGGCCATGACGTGTCCGGGGTTCGTGTAGAGACCGACCAGGCCTGTCACCTCGACGTCGAAGCCGGTCTCTTCTTTCGTCTCGCGTACCGCCGCATCCGAGACAGACTCGCCAACGTCGACGCCACCACCAGGCAGGGCCCACAGGTCGTTGTCGGTCTTGTGGATGAGCAGGACTTCTCCGGCCTCGTTGCGCGCAACAGCTGTGACCGAGGGGACAATGCTGTTCGCCTTCGGAGCGTTGGGATCGTTGATGTAGTCGACGCGAGCCATGCCTCCAGCCTCGCACGACTGGGCGCCAGTGAGGCTAGATGGTCCGGCCTCGCTCCCATACGTAGTCGAAGCTCCGCATGTAGTGCCGGAAGGTGCGGGCTCCGGGGATGTAGCGGAAGTGCAGCACCGGGTTCTGACCTGCCGGGGCTCCGATGACGTGCGGGTTCACCAACACGTCGTCATCGAACCTGTAGATGGAGTTGTAGAGGATCGTGTCGTGGAGCCTGATCTCCACGCCCGGGGTCTTGGTCGCCGGTTCAAGGTAGCGGCGGGTTATCCGAGCGCGGGCAGCCAGGTCGTCGCCGATACCTTCCTCTTCGCCGCGTTGCCGGATCATCTGAGAGTCCGGGTCGCCGAGGAGGACACGAACCTGAGTGCCGGCGGTTGCCTTCTCGGCGAGCTGGTCCGGTAGGTCAGGGTGGCTGTCGAAGAGGAACAGGCCTGCATAGACGAGGATTTCGACTTGGTCCTTGGCCTTTTCGATCAGCGAGGTCCACAGCGAAGCCGGGACGGCGCCGCGGTGCGGGTAGTACGTGACCAGTTCGGACGTGCTCGCTGTCTCGGCCTGTTTCTCCACGGTCGGCCAGAGATAGACCTCGTCCACGCCAAGGAAGCTCGCAGCCTTCCAGCGGTGCCCCCGGTGCGGTGTGCGGTTCGCAGTGATCCACCGCTCGACACTCTTCGGGTCCACGCCAACGTGATCGGCAACGGACTGGATGGTCTCTGACTTGGTTGAAATGGCCGCGCGTAGACGCTCGTTCGCCATGGGATGCCCTCCCCGTAGGACGTAGGGACGTTTTGACGGTAGCCCAGACGTCCCCAAACGTCCATACGGACCGTGATACGTCCATGCCCTCTCGCGGTCTCCTGATCTCACCGGCAAGGCCGGTCAACACCTCTCAGGAGCAGGAGAACAGACGATGCGTCAGATTCCCGTCGACACCGTTAACGCGACCGTGATGGTTGCCAAGAGCCCGGAGCCCAAGGTCAAGGACCGCCGTACCGGTGAGATCGCCCTCGACAGGGACGGGGCGACCCTGATGACGGTGGAGGTCATGTTCTCCACGCCGGACGAGGTCGAGATCCTTAAGCTCACCGTCCCGCAGTCCGGCGTCTCCGAGGACCTGACCATGGGTACCCCGGTCGCCCTGACGGGCCTGGTCGCCTCGGCATGGGAGAACGAGTTCAACGGCCAGAAGCGGCACGGGATCGCGTTCCGTGCAGTCGCCGTCACCTCGCTGGCCGCCGCTGCTTCGAAGCCGAAGGCGGCTTGATCGTGACCGGGTTCATGGTCGCTCTGGTGCTGGTCGTCGCCTCCGCAGTGATCCTGCGGTGGCGGCGCCCCGCCTGGTACTGGCTGACCTTCGGAGTCGCCTTCGCCGCACTGCGCGTCCTGGTCCGCTACAGCTCGGTCATGGATGCCTGCGGGCTGACGGTTGCGCCTTCACGCTGGCGCCTGACGCTGGCCCGGGTGGCCAACCGGCCGGTTCCCAACTCCCGTGTGCCGCGCATCCTGCGACTGCGGGCGACCCGGACCGGCTTGGTCCTTCGGATCAAACTCCGGCCTGGACAGGACGCCTTCGACGTCTCGGCTGCCACGGACCGGCTGCGCCACTCCTTCGGCATGTACGGCGTGACCTCACACGAGGTGCGCTCGGGGGTGGTCGAAATCCGGATGACCGGCTACGACGTCCTCAAGCGGGTGCAGATGCCCGCCAAGACCGACCGCGCCCCCATGCGCATCCCGGTCGCCCTGCGCGAAGACGGCGCAGTCCACTACCGCGACTACCGCACCGTCCCGCACGGGCTCACCCTCGGCGCCACCGAGTCGGGCAAGTCCGTCTATCAGCGCAACCTAGTCGCCGGGCTCGCCCCGCACGATGTCGCTCTGGTCGGCATCGACTGCAAACAGGGAGTGGAACTCTTCCCGCTGGCCCGCCGCTTCTCCGCACTGGCCGACAACCCGGATGCCGCCCTCAACCTGCTCGAAGCACTCGTGACGCACATGCAGGGCGTCTACCAGCTCATCCGTGCCAGTCAGCGGATCACGGTGGATGTGCCGGATGCGGAGATCGCCGCCGACATCTGGGACCTGCCCCCCGAGGTGCGCCCGGTGCCGGTCGTGGTCCTGGTGGACGAGGTCGCCGAACTCGCCCTGTTCGCCAGCAAGGAAGAGGAGAAGCGCCGGGACCGGATCATCACCGCGCTCGTCCGGCTCGCCCAGCTCGGCCGTGCCGCCGGGATCTACCTGGAGATCTGCGGGCAGCGCTTCGGCTCCGAACTCGGCAAGGGCATCACGATGCTCCGTGCCCAGCTCACCGGCCGCACCGCGCACCGTGTCAACGACGAATCCTCCGCCAACATGGCCTTCGGCGACATCGCCCCGGACGCCGTCCTGGCCGCCATCCAGATCCCCACTGAGACCCCCGGCATCGCCGTCACTGGCGACGCATCCGGCGGCTGGGCCCGCATCCGCGCCCCGCACACCTCGCTGCGCGAAGCCGTGAACATCTGCAACCGGCACGCGGACCGCACCCCGGACCTGCCCGCACTCGCAGCCTTCCGTCCCGCGGTCGCCCCGCTGGCCCCGGCCCGTGTGCCGCTGTCCAAGACAGCCCCCGCCACCGCCTGACCTCTCCCCGCATCCCCGGTCGGCGCGACCACCTTCGCGCCAGGTCCCTACCCCCTCCATGCCCGCAACCGCCAGGAGGCATGACCCATGGCTGCACGTAAGGCCGCTGTCCGTAAGCCCCGGGTCAAGAAGTGCTCGGACTGCAAGGGCACCGGCGAGACCACCGAGACCGTCCGCGTCGGCTCCGCCCGCAAGGCCCGTGAGACCACCGACCGGCAGGCCGCTCTCTGCCTGACCTGCTTCGGGTCCGGCGACGCCCCCACCACCTGAGCACCCGCCGGGACCGGGCGGCCCGACCCCCGCCCCGCCCCGGCCCAACCCCTTGAAGGAGGTGAAGACATGCTCCGCTCAATCCGCCCGGACGCCGTCCTCGTGCAGGCCGTGATTGCTGGTGCCCTGTCCTTCGCCCACCTGCACGACCTGGCCGACGCTGCCGGACAGAGCGGCTGGAAAGCCTGGGCCTACCCCATCTCAGTCGATCTGCTCCTGGTCGCCGCCTGGCGACGACTGCGCAGTGACGGGCCGTCCCGGCTGGCCTGGTGCTGGTTCCTGATCGCCCTGGTGGCCTCGCTCGGCGCCAACGTCGCCACCGCCGGATTCCTCGACCTCGCCCACCCGCCCGCCTGGCTGCGCTTCGGCATCGCCGGATGGCCCGCCCTCGCCTTCCTCGGCGGCACCCTCCTCGCCCACTCACCCACAGCGGAAGTCCGGATGCCAGATCTCCCGGCGCCCGCAGCCTCCGCACCCGCACCGCAAATCCCGGAACCGGTGGCGTCCGTCCCGGCCCCGGAGCCCGCTGAGATTCCCGCGGCTGACACGACGCCGGCACTTCCTGCGGCTGAGGCTGCACCGGTTCTGCCCGCTGTCCCGGCCGCACTGGTCGATCACGCCCGCAAGCTCGCCGATGACCACCACGCCCGCACTGGCGCCCGGATCGACACCGACACCCTGCGCGCCCGTCTCGGCGTTCCGCCCCAGCTCGCCGACGCCATCGCCGCTCAACTCGCCTGACCCGAAGGGAGAACCACCCGTCATGCCTGCCCGCGACAACTTCCACTCCGTGATGCGGATCGGCCCCGTGCAGATCGGCACCCACCGCGACCGCCGCGGCCAGACCAAGCACGCCGCCGTGTGCACCAACGACCGCTGCGGCTGGTCCGCCGACTACTCCAGCCAGACCGCGGCACAGCTCGCCGCCCGCACCCACCGCTGCACCGTCCGCTAGGAGGCCCTCGCCATGGACGTCCCGCTCTGGCTCGCCCTGGTCGCCGTCGGCTACCTCGGCTGCAAGCTCATCCGCCCGCCCTGGTGGCTCGTCGCCGTGCTCCTCCTGGGCGGCTACCTCCTCGCCGACAGCGTGTTCGCCCCGCTGATCGACACCACCGTCAAGTAACCGTCCGCTGAAGGGAGATCCACCGTGTTCCGCCCCAAAGTCCCGACCATGCCCCAGCCGACCGGCCTCATCCCCCGGCCCACCGCAGTGCGGCCGACCGCCGTCATCCCGCACACCCCCACGGCCCCCGCGCCCCTGGCCCCGGCTCCGGCCCGCTCCACGGTCCAGCTCACCCCCGGCTCCGTAATCGCCCTCGTCGGCGGTGGCACGGCCGTGGTCCTGGTCGTCGGCGCCGTCCTGGTCTCCATGCTCCTCGCGGTCGCCATCACCGCCGCATCCCTCGCCATCTGCGCCCTGGTCATCCGCTCCCTGATCGCCTCGGAGAGCAAGCGCCGCTGACCGGCCCCCGGAGCGGCCTCTACCGCCAAGTTTCGTCCGCTCCGGGAGCCGTGCCCCACTCCGATCTCGCAACCGGAAGGAACCCCCAGCATGACGCACCGCACCCGCCCGTCGTCCCGGATCTGCCCCAACTGCGACGGCCACGCTTCCGCCGCCGTCACCCTCGGCGGACGCGACGCCCGTGGCCACCTGCGCACCATCACCGCGCACTGCCCGGCCTGCCAGGGCACCGGCACCGCCCACCGCCGTTCGCCCGTCCGGGAGGGTGCCCGTGTCTGACGTCCTGCTCGACCCGACCACCCTCGGCGACCTGCTGAGGGTGGCTTCGGCCTCCGACTTCGACCGCTGGCACGAGCAGATACGCCGCACCGGGGGCTGCGCCGACCCCATCCACCTCACCGGCTGGACGATCACCAAAGACAAGACCAGCGGCGAGACCCTGCACCGCTACTCGACCGAGAACGAGCCCGGCGGACGCCTCCGCGTCGCCTGCGGCAACCGGCGCGCCTCCCGCTGCCCGTCCTGCGCGTGGACGTACGCGGGAGACACCTACCGCCTGATCCGCGCGGGACTGGCAGGAGACGACCGCCGCGACATCCCCGCCACCGTCCGCGAGCACCCCCGCGTCTTCGCCACCCTCACCGCCCCCTCCTTCGGCCCCGTCCACAACCGCCCCGACCGAGGCACCTGCCGCTGCGGCACCCAGCACGCCCCGGATGACGAGACGCTCGGCACCGCCCTCAACCCGGCCACCTACGACTACGCCGCCGCCGTGCTCTTCAACAACCATGCGGGCGAGCTGTGGCAGCGCTTCACCAACCGGCTGCGCCGCGAGATCGCCGCCCGCGCTGGCCTCACACAACGGGAACTGAAGGAGTCCGCCCGCCTCTCCTACGGCAAGGTCGCCGAGTTCCAAAAGCGCGGCGCCCTGCACTTCCACGCCGTGATCCGCCTCGACGGACCCGAAGGACCCGACACCCCGCCACCGTCCTGGGCCGCCGTCGACCTGCTCTCCGACGCGATCCGGTCCGCCGCTGCCCACTCGTACACCTCGGTGTCCGTGCCGGCCGTTTCCGACCAGCCCGCCCGCACCTTCCGCTGGGGCACCCAGCTCGACGTCCGACCCGTCAAGGCCTTCGGGGACGGCTCCGACATCACCGAACAAGCCGTCGCCTCCTACGTCGCCAAGTACGCCACCAAGGCCGCCGAGAACACCGGCACCCTCGACCGCCGCATCGGCGAACTCTCCGAACTCGACCGCCACCAAATCCCTGACCACACCCGGCGCCTGATCCAAGCGTGCAAGCTCCTCGACCCGGTCTATCCCGACCGGCGCATCTGGGCCTGGGCACACATGCTCGGCTTCCGCGGCCACTTCTCCTCGAAATCCCGCCGCTACTCCACCACCCTCGGCGAACTCCGCCAGACCCGCGCCGACTTCCGCGCCGACCAAGAACGCGAAGCCCTCGGCCTGGACGACCGCGAGCCGGACACCGTCCTCGTCCTCGCCGACTGGCAGTACGCCGGACACGGCCACACCCCCGGCGAATCCGCCCTCGCCGCCACCATCGCCCGCGACCTCCAACACAACCGCGAAACCGCCCGCGAAGCCCTGCTCAGTGAAGGGAGCGCAACATGACCACCGTCGTCCGATCACGCGCCATGCTCACTCTCCCTGAGGTCTGCGAAGAGCTGGGTATCTCGCGCTCGACTTTCTACGACTGGCGGGCCAAGCGGCGTGCACCGCGCTGCATAAAGCTCCCGAACGGCGACCTTCGGGTTCGGCGGATCGAGCTGGACCACTGGCTCGACGACCGTGAGGACGTCGCCTGATGGAGACGACGTACGACGTCAAGGTCTACAAGATCCTTACGTACAAGGGTGCGCGAAAGACCACGTACACGGTGCGCTGGGTGGTCGCTGGGAAGCGTTGGCGTGAGCCGTTCGGGACGGTAGCTCTCGCTGAAGGGTTCCGCTCCGAACTGATCCAAGCCACGGGTAAGGGTGAGGCCTTCGCCGTTGCGACAGGATTGCCGGTGTCCCACCGTTCCAAGTCGGCCGCGATGAGCTGGTACAAGTTCGCCGTTCAGTACGTGGATGCCCGGTGGTCGCAACTCGGAGGCAACAGCCGCAAAAACACCGCGAAGACTCTCACCGCGGCGACGATCGCTCTCCTTCGTGCTCAGCCCACCCAGTTCGATCCTGTGGCAGTGCGCACGGCTCTGCGGGAGTGGGCGTTCAACGTCAATCGTCGGCCAGAGGCTCCGCGGGATGTCGTGACGGTCCTCAGGTGGGTTGAGCGGAACTCTCTTCCGGTCTCGGCCTGGGAGGACTCCGAGAAGGTTGACGACGTCCTACAGGCCATAGACACCCGGCTCGACGGCAAGCAGGCGGCGGCCTGGTCCCGCAAGCGCAACCGCCGCATCCTCAACGTGGTCATGAAGTACGCGGTCCGGCGCCGCATCCTTCGGGCGAACCCCCTCCCCAAGGGCAAGGAAGCGGCGACGGCCACCAGGACCACCAGTGCCGTGGATAAGCGGTGCTTGATGAACTCTGATCAGGTGGCGGCGCTCCTCGGTTGGGTCCGGAACCGTTCCCGCGGCGGTAAGCGGCTGCACGCCTTCTTCGCCACGCTGTACTACTGCGGGCCCCGTCCCGAAGAGGCCGTAGCCCTGCGGGTTTCGGACGTGAACCTGCCGGATGCTGACGCCGGTGACCAGTGGTGCGAATTGCTGATCCACACCGCGACACCGGAAGTCGGCAAGCAGTGGACCGACACAGGAGAGATCCACGAAGAGCGGGATCTCAAAGGCCGCGCTGAGGGGGACACGCGCGCTGTGCCAGGACACCCGGTTCTGACTCGCGTCCTGCGACAGCACATCGAAGACGAAGAACTCAAGCCGGGCGATCTCTTGTTCCAGGGTGAGAAGGGCAGCGTCCTCGCGGGCTCTGTCATCCGTCGGGCTTGGAGTCGCCGACGGGGAAGCGCGTGTACGACATCCGACACACCCGCCTGACCAAGTGGCTCAACGACGGCATCCCACCCGCGCAGGTAGCCGAGTGGGCTGGAAACAGCGTGCCTGTGCTCTTGGCGGTCTACGCCCGCTGTGTCGAAGGTCAACTGTCGGATCTCAAGAAGCGGCTCGAAGCTGCTGGGGATCTTCCCGATCCCAGCGACTGATCCGTTGCCGAGAACTTCGACACGTATTCGACACAGCGACCCGCAGAAACCCGGTGACAGCCGGACAGCCCCGGACCCTCCCCGTGATCATCAGGGAAGGAGTCGGGGCTTCCGCATGTGCGAGGAAAGGCCGTCTGACCAGGAAAAAGGCCCTACCGAAGCAGGGCCGAAGAAAGGCGCCCCCGGCAGGACTCGAACCTGCGGCCAAGCGCTTAGAAGGCGCCTGCTCTATCCACTGAGCTACGGGGGCCGGGTGTGGTGGCCTGTGTCCTGGTGCCCGGGTGTGGGCTGATCCGTGACCTTGCCGGGGACAAGGATAGGGCTCCCGCGTCCTTGTCCTTGGTGCTTCCCCTCCGTGGCTCGATGTGGAGGTTCGGTGAAGCGGTCCTGATAATCGCAGGCAGGTGCGAATCGTGCATCGCTTTTGGCGTCTGTCGCCCCGGGTGTTGTGCACTCGTTATGCCTGCGCCCCAGTCGTCCCTTCTGCCCCATGTGCCCTGTCGGCGCGCAGGCATGCCCATATGCTTCAGAAAGCCTCCAAAATTGGGCATTCTTCGCATGTGGTGACCTTGGACGTACGGCCTCAGCTGCTCGACGCACTTTCCGCCTTGCGCGATCGTGTCGCCGCCGCACGCTTTCCGCTGCCCCTGGCTGGGGCTCCACGCGCGCGTGCCAACCGCGACGAGCTCCTCGCGCAGCTCGACGACTATCTGGTGCCCCGATTGCGGGAGCCCGAAGCGCCGTTGCTCGCCGTGGTGGGAGGATCCACCGGGGCCGGGAAGTCGACCCTGGTCAACTCCCTTGTGGGGAGCCGGGTCAGCGAGGCGGGGGTGCTGCGCCCGACGACGCGCACCCCGGTGCTCGTCTGCCATCCGGAGGACCATCACTGGTTCAGCGGAATGCGGGTGCTTCCCGACCTCACGCGCGTGTGGGTGCCCCATCAGGAACCCGGGGACGATATTCACGCCCTGGTCGAGCGGGGTGAACGGGCGCTCCGCATCGAGACCGCCGACACCCTCCCGCCGGGACTCGCCCTTCTCGATGCGCCCGACATCGACTCACTGGTGGCCGACAATCGCGTACTCGCCGCCGAACTGATCTGCGCCGCCGACATCTGGGTCATGGTCACTACGGCCGCCCGGTACGCCGACGCCGTGCCGTGGCATCTGCTGCGTACGGCCAAGGAGCACCGGGCCACCCTGGTCACCGTGCTCGACCGGGTGCCCCACCAGGTCGTGTCCGAGGTCTCCCGCCAGTACGGCGCCCTGCTCGCCAAGGCAGGCCTCGGTGACGTGCCGCGCTTCACCGTGCCCGAGTTGCCCGAGTCGGCGTGGGGTGGTGGGCTCCTTCCGGCCACCGCCGTCGCACCGCTGCGCACCTGGCTCCTGCACCACGTGCAGGACCCCGGAGCCCGCCACCAGGCGATGGCCCGGACCGCCCACGGAGTCCTCGACTCGCTGAAGTCCCGGATGCCCGAGCTGGCCAGCGCGGCCGCCGCGCAGTACGCCGCCGCGCTGCGGCTCACCGCCGCCGTGGACGGGGCGTACGACAGCGAGTACGCGCGCGTGCGGGGGCGTTTGCAGGCCGGGGCCGTGCTCTCCGGGGACGCGCTGAAGCGCTGGCGCGCCTATCCGCTCGACTGCACCGCCGGGGAACTGCTCGACGCGCTCGTCGAGAGCCTCGGCGCGCTGCTGCTGTGCGCCGTCACGGCCGCCGACGAACGCATCGACGAGGCCTGGCGACGGGAACCGGCCGCGGGCGCCCCGGGGCTGACGGACCGTGACCCCACGCTGGAGAGTGCCGAACACCGCATCGGGATGGCCGTACGGCGCTGGCGGCGGGTCCTGGAGGAGTACGCCGAGGAGGAGGTGCGCGACCTCGACAAGAGCGTCGCGCCGGACGCCGAGGTGGTGGCCGCGCTGGTCGCCACCACGCTCCTGGGCGGCCGCCGGGCGCGGTCCGCGGGGGAGGGGCTCGCCGAGCGGATCGGCGCGCACGGTGCCCTGCGACTGCGGGACCGGGGCGGGCGGCTGCTCACCGACTACCTCGACAAGGCGCTGCACACCGAGCGCGAGCGCCGTCTCGCCCCCCTCGACGCCCTCGATGTACACCCCGAGCCGCAAGCCGAACTCATCGCCGCGCTGTCCGTACTGCAGAAGGAGAGGTGACCGCGGTGACTGCCGTCACTGATCACAGGGACCACGCCGACGCCGACCGCCCCGGAGGCGAACTTCCCGGAGGCGAACCCCCCGACGACGGCGCATCCGAAAACGGCGCATCCGAAAATGGCCTCCCCGTAGAGCCGCGTTCCGAGGACGCGCCTCCCAGGGAGGGCGGCGAAGGTGAGCTTGCCGGGAGGGAGCGCGAGGGCTCCTCGGGCTCCGCCGAGGGCGAACGGCCTGGGGATGCGACGGCGACTGCGCCTGCTGCTGTTCCCGCAGGTGTCGTGTCCGGTGCCGGCCCCCTGGGTGTCCGTGCGCGCGTGGAGCGCGATGCGGGGTCCTCGCGTGAGGGTCTGGGCCACGCACGCGTGGAGCGCGATGTGGGTCCCGCGCGCGAGGAGCTGGGGCACGCACGCGTGGAGGACGACAGGGCTCGCACCTCCAGTGTTGTTGGCAGGGCAGACAGGACAGGCAGGGCCGACAGGGCCGACAGGGCCGACAGGGACGAGGAGGAAGGCCAGAGGGTCCGGGCGGTCGCCGCCGACAGCGGTGGCAAGGGAAGCGGCCGGGCCGACAGGGAGCGCGAAGGTCTCGACGACGCGTCCGCCCGTACGGAGTCCGACATCGCCTGGGACGACGGCCTGATCGCGCGGCGCGTGTCCGAGACGGCGGCAGGGCAGGAGGCGCCCGTCGTGGAGCCCAGGCCCGTGGTGCAGGCGTCGCCGGCCCCGCTCGCGTACGACGGACCGCTGCGGTCACGGCTGGACGCACTGCGCGAGCTGGTGGGCCTCTCCCGTACCCGGCTCGACAGCAGGACGCTCTCCGAGGCGGGCCGGGTCCTCGACGAGGCCGCGGCGCGGCGCCGGCTCTCCGGGCAGCACACCGTGGTCGCCATCGCGGGGGCCACCGGAAGCGGCAAGTCCCAGCTTTTCAACGCGCTCGCCGGGGTGGCCATTTCGGAGACGGGAGTGCGCCGGCCGACCACCGCGGCCCCTATCGCGTGCAGTTGGAGCGACGGCGCCGCCACGCTCATCGACCGGCTCGGCATCCCGGGGCGGCTGCGCCGCCGTCCTCTGCAGAGCCCGGAGGCGGAGTCGCAGCTGCGTGGGCTGGTCCTGGTCGACCTGCCCGACCACGACTCGGCGGCCGTCCAGCATCGCGAACAGGTCGACCGCATCCTGGCGCTCGTCGACGCGGTCATCTGGGTCGTCGACCCCGAGAAGTACGCCGACGCCGTCATCCACGAGCGCTATCTGCGGCCCATGGCAGGGCACGCGGAGGTCACCTTCGTAGTCCTCAATCAGGTGGACCGCCTCCCCGGGGAGGCCGCCGATCAGGTGCTCGACGATCTGCGCCGGCTGCTCGACGAGGACGGGATGGCGCTGGGCGAGTACGGCGAGCCGGGCGCCACCGTGATGGCGCTGTCCGCGCTCACGGGAGACGGAGTGGGCGATCTGCGGGAGGCGCTCGGGCAGTTCGTGGCCGAGCGGGGCGCCGCGGCACGCCGGATCTCCGCCGACCTCGATGCGGCGGCGGCCCGGCTGTGGCCCGTCTACGCGACCGGACGGCGGGCCGGGCTGAGCGAGGAGGCGCGCGACGAGTTCGCCGGCCGGCTCGCGGACGCGGTCGGTGCCACCGCGGCGGGCGACGCGGCCGAACGCGCCTGGCTGCGCAACGCGAACCGCGCGTGCGGCACGCCCTGGCTGCGGCTGTGGCGGTGGTACCAGGACCGGCGCGAACCCCCGACCGGGCGGCTCCCCGTACGGGCGCCGGCGGACGAGGAGGCCACCGCGCGGCAGCGCGTCGAGCAGGCGGTGCGTACGGTTGCCGACCGTGCGGCCTACGGGTTGCCCGCGCCCTGGGCGCAGGCCGTGCGCGAGGCCGCCGCACGCGGGGCGCAGGGGCTGGCGGAGGCGCTCGACGAGTTGGCCGTACGTGCCGGAGGGCCGCCCGGGCGGCCGCCTCGGCCCGGCTGGTGGCCGGTCGCCGTGCTCGCGCAGGCATCCATGACGATCCTGCAAGTACTCGGCGGACTGTGGCTGTTGGCCCAGATCATCGGGTTCATGGCGCCGAACCTGGGGGTGCCGGTGCTGCTGATGGTGGCGGGCATCGTGGGCGGCCCGGTCGTCGAGTGGAGCAGCAAACTGGCGGCCCGTGGTCCGGCCCGCCGATTCGGTCTCGAAGCGGAACGGCGACTGCGGGAGGCAGCCGCCGGGTGCGGCCGGGCCCGGGTACTCGATCCGGTGGCGGCGGAGTTGCTGCGGTATCGCGAGGTGCGGGAGCAGTACGGGAGGGTTGTGGGGACTCGGGCCTAGGCGTCCGCGGACGGACGGACGGACGGACGGACAGACGGACAGACGGACGGACGGACGGACGGACTGACGGACGGACGGGCGGACGGACGGACGGACAGACGGGCGGACGGGCGGACGGACGGACGGACAGACGGACGGGCGGACAGACGGGCGGACGGGCAGCTGGCCAGGATGGTGCCGGCGGTTGCTGGAGGAGGCGGTGCCGGCCGGGGCCACCGGGACAGTGAGGGAGACCTCCGAAACGCGGAGCCCCTCGTTCGGGTGACGGTGTTGTCCACAACCTGGCGGCGGTCCACAGCGCTCAGCGGGCTCGGCCCGGCGGAGGCAGTCTGATCACGCGGCGATCGCAGGAATGCGACCGCCGCGGCAGACGCAGCCGTACGGGACGGGCCCGTGCGCGTATCCGCCCGGCGCGGAAGCCGGGGTGAGGGAGGGGTCGGCGATGAACGAGACCATGGTCTGCGCGGTGGGGAACGTGGCGACACAACCGGTCTACCGGGAGTTGGCGGCGGGGCCATCGGCGCGGTTCCGGCTCGCGGTGACGTCGCGGTACTGGGACCGCGAGAAGAACACGTGGACGGACGGGCACACCAACTTCTTCACGGTGTGGGCGAACCGGTCGCTCGCGACGAACGTGGGAGCGTCCCTTTCGGTGGGCGATCCGGTCATCGTGCAGGGCAGGTTGAAGGTGCGCAGCGAGATCCGCGAGGGACAGAGCTGGACGTCGGCGGACATCGACGCGGTGGCGGTCGGTCACGATCTGTCGCGGGGTACGTCGGCGTTCCGGCGCCCTTCCAAGGAGGGGGAGCCGGCGGCCGTCGAAGGACGGCCGGAGCCCAACTGGGAGACGGAGCCGCCGAGTCGGTCCGGTGCCGCGGCGTCACAGCATCCGGAGCCCGCCGCGGTGACGTGATGTCAGCTCCCGTGGCGAGCTGACCGAAGTACGGCTTATCGACGAATGCGTTCCGAACGGTCCCCATGGATTTGTCGATAAGCCCAGCTCACAGGCTGTTCTCAGGCATAACGATTCCGATTCGGATCGGTTATCGGATGACATGACCGGGGAGTGCGGTGCGCCGTCTCCCTAGGATGCCGGGCATAGCTCACGGGGCTGCTGATTCTGCTGGTGGGACCGTACCCCCACGTCAACGGGTCCTGCTCGAAGGGGAATTCTGTGTTTTCTTCGTTCTCTGCGTCGACTGCGCGCACGCGAGGGGCTGCCCGCCTCGCCGCCGCGACGTTGGTGTCCGGGCTCGTCGTCGCCGGTGCGCTCGCCGTCGCGGGCCCGGCCGTCGCCGACGAGACGCCGCAGAGCCAGGGCGGTGCGACCGCGACGATAGGCGGCCTGAAAACGTACGGCGCCGCGGTGATACACGACGACGGCGGCGACCAGCAGGTGTCCGCGGGGCTGTTCGAGATGTCCGTCGACGACGGCGGCATGCTGCAGACCTACTGCATCGACATCCACAACCCGACGCAGAAGGACGCCAAGTACCAGGAGACCCCCTGGAGCGGCACGTCGTTGAACGGCAATGCCGACGCCGGCAAGATCCGCTGGATCCTGCAGAACTCGTATCCGCAGGTGAACGATCTCGCGGCGCTGGCCCAGAAGGCGGGGGCGAGCGGGCTCACCGAGCAGGACGCGGCGGCCGGCACGCAGGTGGCCATCTGGCGTTACTCGGACGGTGTCGACGTGGACGCCGTGAATCCGCAGGCGGAGAAGCTCGCTGACTATCTGCAGAGGAGTGCGCGGAACGTGTCCGAGCCGCGGGCCTCGCTGACCCTCGACCCGCCCGCGGTCTCCGGTCATGCCGGCGAGAAGCTGGGCCCGGTGACGGTGCACACGAACGCGGACAGCGTCACGGTGACGCCGCCGACGGACGTCGCCGCGGGCGGGGTGAAGGTCGTCGACAAGGACGGCGAGCCGGTCATCTCCGCGGCCGACGGCAGCAGGGTGTACTTCGACGTACCGGAGGGCGCCGAGGACGGGTCGGCCGCGCTGACGGTGCAGGCGTCCACCACGGTCCCGGTCGGCCGTGCCTTCGCCTCCGAGACCCGGAGCCAGACGCAGATCCTCGCCGGTTCCAGTGAATCCACGGTCTCCGCCTCGGCGACCGCGAACTGGGCGAAGCAGGGCGCGATACCCGCCTTGTCCGCGGTGAAGAACTGCGCCAAGAACGGTGTGGACATCACAGCGGCCAACCAGGGCGACGAGGCGTTCACCTTCGAGCTGATGGGGGCCGAGCACACCATCGAGGCGGGCACCTCGCGGACGGTGACGATCCCTCTCCAGGAGGACCAGGCGTACGACTTCACGATCAAGGGACCGAACGGCTTCGAGAAGCGGTTCAAGGGAGTGCTCGACTGCGAGACCGCGGGCAGTGCCGGCGGCGACGCGACCCAGACGCTCAGCGAGCCGAGCCCGGCGACGGCCGGCGGTACGTCCACCGGTGGCACCGACCTCGCCGAGACCGGCGGTTCCAGCGCCACGCCCATGATCGCGGGGATGGCCATCGCCCTGGTCCTGATCGGCGGCGCGGTGATCACCCTCCTCGGCCGAAAGGCCCCGACGGAGGACTGAGCGTTACGGCACCTTGACAACTCAACAGTGAGTGACTGCGAGGTGGCTCCCTGAGCGCAGCGACCCCGGCCCGCCCCACGGCGACCGGGGTCGCGCGCTTCCTCCGCACCCCCTCCTTGGCCCGGACGCCTCACTGCCTCCACTGCACTGTCGGGTTGGGGGGCGTAGGAGGTGAGGCCTCAGGAGTTGAACGCGTTCAAAACAAGTGGGAGCATGAGGGCAACCGGTTTCGGGAGGGGTAATGGGGAGCGAGTCAGCGGATCCGGAAGTGCCGGCAAGGGGGAGAATCCCGGTCGGGCTCATCGGGGCGACCGTGCTGTGGGCGACGGTGATTGCCGTCAGTCCGTGGCTTCCCGTGGCCCTGGGCGTCGCCGACCTGTCCGGCGTGGCCCTCATGCTGAGCATGCTGGCCTGCGGCTTCGTGCCCTCCCTGGCGCTGGGGGCGGTCCTCGGGCGGGCTCGCTTCTGCTGGGCGCTGGGGATCTGCGCGGCGCTGGGCCCGGCCATCTGGATCTTCGACATCACCGTGCTCGGAGATCACACCGTCCATGACGATCCCGCGGCAGGCGTCGTCTTCATGGGGCTGCTTGCCTTCTGGATCGTCGACGCCCCTCTGCTGATGGCCGCGATGGCCGGCCGAGGCTGCCCGTCGGCCACACGCAGGCCGGTGGAATAGGCGACGGATTCAGGGCGTCGGCTCAGCCTCTCGATCCGTCCCTGGGCCATGCGAGACGGCGACCGGCGGTCGATAGCAGTCGACGGCGACAATCAGTGACAGATCAACTACGAGGCCGGGCAGGGAACGTCCAGGTCACGGGACCCTGACCGAACTGGTTTCCCCCGAGGGGTGGCCGTCAGGCAAGATGGGGTGTATCTGCCCACTGCCGATTTCAAGCGTCCGGACGGTTTCTCTTGGCTGAGTTCATTTACACCATGCGCAAGACGCGCAAGGCGCACGGCGACAAGGTGATCCTCGACGACGTCACCCTGAGCTTCCTGCCCGGAGCGAAGATCGGTGTGGTCGGGCCGAACGGTGCCGGTAAGTCCACCGTTCTCAAGATCATGGCGGGCCTCGAGCAGCCGTCCAACGGTGACGCGTTCCTCTCGCCCGGCTACTCGGTCGGCATGCTCCTCCAGGAGCCCCCGCTGGACGAGTCCAAGACCGTCCTGGAGAACGTGCAGGACGGCGCCGCCGAGATCATGGGCAAGCTCAAGCGCTTCAACGAGGTCGCCGAGCTGATGGGGACCGATTACTCGGACGCCCTCATGGAGGAGATGGGCAAGCTCCAGGACGACCTGGACCACGCCAACGCGTGGGACCTCGACGCCCAGTTGGAGCAGGCCATGGACGCGCTGGGCTGCCCGCCCGGTGACTGGGCCGTCACCACCCTCTCCGGTGGTGAGCGCCGCCGCGTCGCGCTCTGCAAGCTGCTCCTCGAGGCGCCCGACCTGCTGCTGCTCGACGAGCCCACCAACCACCTGGACGCCGAGTCCGTGCAGTGGCTGGAGCAGCACCTCGCGAAGTACCCCGGCACCGTCGTCGCCGTGACCCACGACCGGTACTTCCTCGACAACGTCGCCGGCTGGATCCTGGAGCTCGACCGCGGCCGCGCCATCGGCTACGAGGGCAACTACTCCACGTACCTGGAGGCCAAGCAGAGCCGCCTCAAGGTCGAGGGCCAGAAGGACGCCAAGCGCGCCAAGCGGCTCAAGGAAGAACTCGAGTGGGTCCGCTCCAACGCCAAGGGCCGGCAGGCCAAGTCCAAGGCGCGACTGTCCCGCTACGAGGAAATGGCCGCCGAGGCCGACAAGATGCGGAAGCTGGACTTCGAGGAGATCCAGATCCCGCCGGGCCCGCGTCTGGGCTCCATCGTGGTGGAGATCAACAACCTCTCCAAGGCCTTCGGTGACAAGGTCCTCATCGACAACCTGTCGTTCACGCTGCCGCGGAACGGAATCGTCGGAGTCATCGGCCCCAACGGCGCCGGCAAGACGACCCTCTTCAAGATGATCCAGGGCCTGGAGACTCCGGACTCCGGCACGATCAAGGTCGGCGAGACGGTCAAGATCTCGTACGTCGACCAGAGCCGCGAGAACATCGACCCGAAGAAGTCGCTGTGGGCCGTGGTGTCGGACGAGCTGGACTACATCAATGTGGGCCAGGTCGAGATGCCGTCGCGTGCCTATGTCTCCGCCTTCGGTTTCAAGGGCCCCGACCAGCAGAAGGCGGCCGGCGTGCTCTCCGGCGGTGAGCGCAACCGGCTGAACCTGGCGCTGACCCTCAAGCAGGGCGGCAACCTGCTGCTCCTCGACGAACCGACCAACGACCTCGACGTGGAGACGCTCTCCTCCCTGGAGAACGCGCTGCTCGAGTTCCCCGGTGCGGCTGTGGTCGTGTCCCACGACCGGTGGTTCCTGGACCGGGTGGCGACGCACATCCTCGCCTACGAGGGCGACTCCAAGTGGTTCTGGTTCGAGGGCAACTTCGATTCGTACGAGAAGAACAAGGTCGAGCGGCTCGGTGCGGACGCGGCGCGCCCGCACCGTGCCACCTACAAGAAGCTGACCCGGGGCTGATCTTGCGGCACATCTACCGCTGCCCGCTGCGCTGGGCGGACATGGACGCGTACGGCCACGTCAACAACGCGATCTTTCTCCGTTACCTGGAGGAAGCCCGTATCGACTTCCTGACCCGCCCGGACAAGGATTTCAAGCAGGGGTCAGTGGTGGCGCGCCACGAGATCGACTACAAGCAGCAGCTGGTCCACCGGCGCGAGCCGGTGGACATCGAGCTGTGGGTCACGGAGATAAAGGCGGCGTCCTTCACGATCACCTATGAGGTCAAGGACGCGGACGTGCTCTACGTCCGGGCCGCGACGGTGGTCGTGCCGTACGATTTCGAGGCTCAGCGGCCGCGTCGTATCACCGCCGAGGAGCGAGAGTTCCTCATGGAGTACCGGGACGACAAGGGTGGGGCCGTCGCCGCATGACGGTCCTGCACCTCGCCGACGAGGGGGAGGCGGCAGACCTCGCCGCCTTTCTCGCCCGGCTGATCCACTACGACCGCGCGGCCGCCACACGTCTCCAGGTGTCCGGGACCACGCTCGCGGTCTTCGGGCGGCCGCCGTCGTTCGAGGTCCTCGCGATCCGTACGGCACGGCTCGTGAAGCCTTACGAGGACGGGCTCGACGCCGCGCTCGACGTGACCGTGTCCGCCGGTGAGCTCCTGGAGTCGCTGGACGAGGCGGCGGCCACGGCCACCGTTCCCGCCGCGGTCACCGGGCCGCCGTGGGCCGGGTTGCTCCCGCCCCGCAGTGGCTGGCAGCGCGAGCCGGGTCTGCCGCCGCTGGACGCCGTACGGACGATGGTCGCCACGGCGGTGGCCGAATTCCGGTCGCGTACGCAGGAGTTGCCGGCGGAGCGGCGTACGCGTGCCGAACTCGACCGGATCGGGCGGGAGATCTGGTCCCGGCCCATCGGTGACAGCGATCTGCCGGTGCGGGCCGCGCATGCCGCGCAGGCGCTCGGCTTCCTGCGGCCCGCGCGCGTCGCGACGCCCGACGAAGAGGCGCTGGGCCTGTACTCGTCGGGTGCGTGGCTCAGGCTGCGGACGCCCTACGGGTCAACGGCCGTGCGCAGGACGGGACTTGGGGCGCTGGACGTCAGCGTGCGCTGACCCCGGCGGGCGGGGGCTTCCGCAATGTCAGCGTGTGCTGACCCGGGCGGACTGGGGTTGTCGCGATGTCAGGGCGTGCTGCCCCCGGCGGGTGGGGGGTGCCGCGATGTCAGGGTGTGCTAGCCCCGGGCGGGCTGGGGTTGTCGCGATGTCAGGGCGTGCTGCCCCCGGCGGGTGGGGGGTGCCGCGATGTCAGGGTGTGCTGGCCCCGGGCGGGCTGGGGTTGTCGCGACGTCAGCGTGTGCTGCCCCCGGCGGGTGGGTTTCCGTGATGTCGGCGTGTGCTGACCCCGGCGAGCGGGGCGGTTGCGAAATCGCAGTGCGCCGAACCCACGGGCGGGACCGTCGCGTGTGGTGACCCCGCGCGTGGGCTATTGCGGCCGTTCGCTGTCGTCCGGCCAGACACCGATGTGGTCGCTCTCCAGTTCCAGGGCGACGCGGTCGCGCAGGCCCAGGGCGTCGGTGTACTCGGCGGGGAGCTGGAGGCGGCCGGCCCGGTCGAGCATGGCGTACTCGCGGGCGACCACCGCTTCCTGTCCGGTGGTCGCGTCGATCTCGGTGCGGCGCAGGACCTCCGTGGAGGTACGGCCGTCGCGGATGGCGACCGTGCGACGGACCTCGCCGGCGACGGCCTGGTCGTGGGTGACGATGACGATGGTGGTGCCGAGCTGTTCGTTCGCGGTGCGGAAGGCGGCGAAGATCTGCTCGGCGGTGTGGGAGTCGAGTTCGCCGGTGGGCTCGTCGGCGAGGAGGACGGCGGGGTCGTTGGCGAGGGCCACGGCGATCGCGACACGTTGCTGCTGACCGCCGGACATCTGGTGCGGACGGCGGTCGCGGCAGTCGGCGACGTCGAGCAACGTCAGGAGTTCCAGGGCTCGTTCGGCCTGGAGTCGGCGTTTGCGGCGGCCGGTGAGCTGCATCGGCACGGCGACGTTCTGGGCGGCCGTCAGATAGGGGAGCAGATTGCGGGAGGTCTGCTGCCAGACGAAGCCGACGACGTCGCGGCGGTAGCGGAGGCGGTCCTTCGCGCCCATCGCGAGCAGATCGTTGTCCGCGACCCGGGCGGCGCCCGCGGTGGGGACGTCCAGGCCCGCCAGGATGTTCATCAGCGTCGACTTGCCGCTGCCGGACGCGCCCACGAGAGCCATCAACTCGCCCTCGCGCACCAGGAGATCGAGTCCCTGGAGGGCTTGTACCTCCACCCCGTCGGCGGAGAAGATGCGGACCAGACGGTCGCAGGTGATCAGGGCGTCGTGACCATAGGCGGGCCGGTCCCGGCGGGCGGCGGCGCGGTCGGCCAGGTCGGCGAAAGTGGGGCCGGTCGTCGTCATCGGCTGTCTCCTGCGGTCGTCGTGGGGCCGCCTGTGATGGTGGTCATCGTGCGTCTCCGGCCCTCAGTTCGGTGATCGACCCGCGCCTGCCCGACCACCATGCCTGCCCCGCCGCGATGCCCGTCGCGAGGACGAGGACGGTCACCGCGGGAAGCAGCAGGGAGAGGGTGTCCGTGCGCAAGGGGGCGCTGTTCCCAACGGAGTCGGCGGATGCGGCGAGCGCGATGGTCGTCAGGTCGATGCCGGGGGACAGCAGCCGGATCGCGGCCCAGCCCGTGAGCACACCGCCGGCCGCGGCGAGAAGGGCCTGGGGCAGCGCCTCCAGGACGAGCAGACGGCGGCCCTGGCTCCGGGTGAGGCCCATGGTGCGCAACCGGGCGAGGAGCGCGGTGCGTTCGGGAGCGGCGCGGACGAGGGCCAGCAGCAGGGCGAGTACGGCGTATCCGGCGCCGGCCGCCACCGCCGCCGCATAGATGCGTTCGGCACCGGACTGGAGCGGTGAGTCGACGTACCGCGCCCGTGCCTCCGCCCGCAGTTGTACGTCGACGGTGGCGCCCGCGGCTCTGCGCAGGGCGGGCCCGTCCAGGTGGTCGCCGGTCACCAGCAGCGCGGTGGGCCGGCCGGCCGCGGCGCCGAGGCCGGCGCGGTCGACGACGAGGAAGTCGGTTCCGGAGACGGCCGGGGTCAGTTCCCGGACCAGGGCGATCCGGACGGTGACATGACTGCCGTCCTCCAGGAGGACCGGGAAGGGGCGGGTGCCGTAGCGCTCGGCGACGGCGGGGGAGGCGACGGCGGGAAGGGCGTCGCCGGTGGCCGGTGCCGCGTCCGGCCGCAGCAACTCCCGTGCGGGGAAGGCGCCGAGCCCGGTCCGTTGCGCCAGCCTCGCGTAGGCCTGCGGGCTCACCCCGGCCACGGGGACGGTCTCCGCGCCGTCCTGCGGCTTCGCCAGGTACGCGATGCTCACCGGCGTCACCTCCCGGACGCCGGAGGACCGGCGGACCTGCTTCGTCAGCCCACCGGGCAGGGGGCGGGTCGCTTCGAGGCGGGCGTCCGCGCCCGTGGCGAGGACGGCGGCATGGTCGCGCGCGGCCCCCACCCCGGCGAGGACGGAACCGCCGAAGGCGGCCGTGGTCAGGGCGGTGAGCAGGGCGAGCAGTGGAAGCGCCGTGGAGACGGAGGTGCGGCCCGCGCGGGCCAGGGACAGATGACCGACCGCACCGCGCAGCCGCCCGGCCGGGCGTGCCAGCCGGCGCAGCGGCAGCGGGTAGAGCCGCACGAGTACGAGCGCGGCGATGACACCCAGCAACACCGGTGCCAGCGCGACGAGTTGGTCGCCCGACGGGCCGGAGGACGCGGAGTTCCCCGATCCGTCCGCCACGGCCGAGCCTCCCGACGTGCCCCGTCGCCGCAGCGCGATCACGGCGCCCGATGCCAGGACCAGCAAGGTGAGTTCGGCCACCGTCCGGCGTCGCGACGGGCGGGCGGTGGCCAGGTCGGCACGGGCCGTGTGGACACGTACGGCTCGGTGCTCGACGACGGCCCGCAGGGGCAGCACGGCGCAGGCGAGGAGGGTGACCGCGACGGCGGCCGTCACCGCGTACGACCGTCTGCCCTCCGGGACGGCCAGCAGCGCGGCCGCGAGGCCCAGCGCGCCGGCGGGGACCGCGACGACCGCCGTCTCGGCGAGCAGGCGTCCCGCGACGCCGGGCAGCGAACCGCCGCGGGCGCGCAGCAGGGCGAGTTCGGTGCGGCGGCGGTCGGCCGCGAGGCCGCCGGCCATCAGCAGGACGACGACGGCGACGCTGCCCGTGCCGAACGCGGCGACGGCCACGAGCGGCCCGACACCGTCGCGGAGCCGGGTGTACGCCGACAGGACGTCGTCGAGGTCGGTGCTCACGTCCAGCTCCGGGTCGGTGAGCTGCCGTGCCTTGCGCAGGCCCGGGCCGGACTCCAGCGCGGCGATCGAGGACTCCAGAGCGGGCAGGGAGTGTGCGGCGAGGGCGTCGGCGTCCGGCGCGAGCAGCCAGTAGCGCCAGGGGTTTCCGGCCGTGCCGAGCATGGCCGGAGCCGCGTCCGGCGGCAGCAGCAGGGCACCCAGCCAGTACTTGTCCGCGTCACCGCCCTGGGAGGGAAGGCTGATCAGGGAGGGCTCGCGCAGCAGCGGCTGGGCCGACCAGTACGCGCCCCCGGGGTCCTTCGGAGTGACGATGCCGGTGATGCGTACGGCCAGGGGAGCGCGCTCCACACCCGGTACGTGGATCACCGAACCCGTCTTGATCCGCAGGCGTTCGGCCGTCTCGGCGGTGACGGCGGCCTCCACCGACGAGGTGGCCGCGGTCACGGTCCCGTGGGTCCGGGGAAGGCGTCCTGTGCGGAGGCGGGCATGGTCGGCGAGACCGTTCTGCGCGGCGAGCGAGACACGGGCGGGCAGTCCGCTCGGCCTCGGCAGCCAGCGGTCCGGCACCGGCTGTGCGGTGCCGGTGCGGACGCCGTACGAGGACTGCTCGGGGTCGGCGACCAGCGGCCGCTCGACGGTGGTCAGCAGCCGGGTGTACTGCTCCCGCAGGGTGGCCGCGCGCAGGGACTGCTCCCGCTGCTTCTGAGGGACGGTGATGCCGGGCTGCGGTGCGAAGAGTTGCACCGCGGTGCGCCGGGCGGTGGCCTCGTCGACGGCCCGGCGCAGGCCCGCGTCCTCGTAGCGGTCGACCGCGCGCGGGAAGGCGGCCGCCAGACAGGCGGTCAGCGCCACCAGCAGGGCGAGGGCGCAGGCGGCCCCGGGGGCGGCGCGCAGGCGGGTGCGGGTCCAGGGGGCGACAGGACGGACGCGTACGGCCATGTCAGTCTCCTCCTTGCCGGCGGAGCGAGGTCGCCGGGTCCGGGCGGTGCAGGGCCAGGAAAGCCGTGATGGCCAGCGGGGTGACGGCCACGGCGGCCAGCAGGACGGCGATGTGCGGGAGGGGGAGTTCGACCAGGACGTCCGGGACCGGCCGGGTGGCCTGCGAGGTCAGCACGATCAGGGGGATCACGGCGCGCGCGAGGACCGCTCCCAGGGCGACGCCCACGAGCAGAGCCAGGGCCACCAGTACGCCCTGTTCGGCGGCGATCAGCCGGGCCAGCTGGCGGCGCGGCGCGCCCAACGCGCGCAGCAGCGCGAACTCGTCGCCGCGCTCCCGCAGCGAGCCCGCCGTGCTCACCGCGAAGCCGACGGCGGCCAGCCCTGCCGCCACCACGGCCGCCGCGGCGAACGCCGCCTGCGGGCCCGCCCCGAACGGATCGTCGCGCAGCCGGTTCGCGATCTCGTCACGGACGACGACCTGGGACGGCTCGATGTCGGGGCGTTCCCGCAGCGCGGCGGCGACCCGCGCGGTGTCGCCCGGCGCGGTCCGCAGCCACCATTCCGTGGGCGGGGCACTCGCGCCGTACCGCGCCTCGAGTACGCGGTTCACGGCGGGCAGATCGACGAGGAGGGCGCCGCCGTCGCCCGACGCGCTCCCCGCGACGGGCGGGGCCGTGGTCGGCAGCGCCCGTACGCTGCCCACGATCCGCACGGACACGGTCGAGCCGCCGAACGGGACGTCCACCCGGTCCCCGGTGTGCGCACCCGCCGACTTCAGGAAGCGGTCGGTGGCCACGCCGGTCACCTCGGTCGCCGTGGGTGCGGAGGCGCCGGGGGCCGCCTGGAGCCGGACGGTCAACGAAGTGGCCAGCCAGGTCAGATCGTGCGGGACGTAGCCGGTGCCGTAGCGGACGGTGAGGGACTTGTCGGATGCCTTGGTCACGCGCGGAGGCGCGGGGCGTGACGAGGTGCCGGGGGACGCGGACGTGCTGTTGGTGGTGGACCGGACCTTCCAGGAGGTGGGCAGACGGACCGCGCGGTCCGTCCCGTCGGCGCCGGTGGCGGTCAACTCCTCGATCGTGAACCGGTGTTGCTCGGCTTGGTCGGCGGGTTGCGTCAGGTCGAGCTGCAGTCCGGCGAAGGTCAGCGGTTCGGCCGCGCGGCCGGTCGGGGCGTCGGCGGCCCGGGCGAGGTCCAGGGTGAGGGCGTGCGGGCGTCCGTCGGCCGGGAGTTGGCCGGCGGGGATCTGATACGGGGTGCCGTAGCCGTCCAGCAGGGTGACCGCCACCTCCGCCGCGGTGTCGTGCCCGCCGCCGCGGATCCGGAGGGTGAGGCGCAGGCGCGCGGTGTTCTCCGGGAGCGGTGTGCCCGCGGCCGGGCCCTTCGGCGCCAGCCCCGCGAGCAGCGGCCCGACCGGTCTGTCGGCCAAGTCGGCCCGCAGCAGCGCCCCGTCGGCCGCCTGAGCCGTGTCCAGGGCGAGCACCGTCGCCGTCCTGTCCCCGGACAGCGGCAGGGTCGTACGGGCGGCCGGGGCGACCTCGCGGACGTGCGGGACCGTCGCGTAGACGCCGGAGCGGCCGAGGCCGCCCTCCCCGTTCGCGAGGACCCGGATCGGCGCACCCGCCTGGAAGTCCGCCTGGTCGTCCTGCGAGCGGTCCCACGACGCGCCCTGGCCGATCGCCAGCATGCCCAGGGCGACGGCGAGCACCAGCAGGAGTACGGGACCGGCGCCGCGCATCGGGCGGCGGCTGAACTGCCAGCCCGCGAGGGCGGCGGGCAGGCCACGGCCGCGCGTGGCACGGCGTTCGGCGAGCCGTGCCACCGGCGGCAGGAGCCGCAGCGTCAGCACGGTCCCCGCGAGCAGGGCGAGTGCCGGAGCCGAGACGAGCAGCGGATCGATGCCGAGTGTGCCGGAGCGGTCGCCGCTGACGGCACCCGAGGTCTGCCGGTTCAACTGCCAGTACGCGACGGCGGCGACGACCAGCAGGCCGACGTCGGCGCCCGCGCGCACGGGAGCGGGCAGGGCACGGGCCCGGGCCGTCTCGAAGGAAGGGGGCGTCAGAGCCGGGATCGTCACCGCGAGCGCGCAGCCCAGCGCCACCGCGGACGCGACCAGCCACACGCCTGCGCGTCCTTCGGAGGTGTCCGGATGCAGCCCGATCCGCGACAGCGCGCCCTGCCCGGCCAGCAGCCGGGTGAGCGGCCCGGCGAGCAGCGGGGCGCAGACCGCGGCCGGCACCGCGAGCAGCAGCGCCTCCACCGCCGCCAGTCCGGCCACCTGCCGGCGCGAGCCGCCGCGGGCCCGCAACAGCCGGTTCTCGCCGGTCCGTTCGGCGCTGAGCAGTCGCGCGACGAGCAGCAGCGCGTACCCCGCGAGCAGGGCGAGCTGGAGCGCGACGATGAGCAGCGTCGAACGGGAGACCAGGAGGGAGCGCTCGACGCGGTCCAGGACGTCGGGGAGCGATGTCGTCACGGCCGTGGTCCCGCGCAGCGCCGGGTCCTTGCGCAGCGCCGCGGTGCCCTCGCGCGCCGAGTCCCGCAGCGCACCGATCCGCCCGGTCGTCACCGTCGAGAAGTCGGCGGACGCCAGCCAGCCGGACTCGCCCGAGCTGACCCGGCCGCCGCCCCCGCTGTCGGAACCGCTCAGGACCGCGGGGTCGGTGAGCAGCGGCCCGTACGTCGTGAAGTCGACCTTGCTGATACCCCGGCCGCGCAGGTCGTCCAACTGCCAGTAGGGCGCGGTGACTTGAGCGGGCCGGTACAGGCCGGTGATGCGGATCCGCACCTGCGGGCCGCCGAGCCGGTCGACGAGGGTGAGACGGGCGCCGGGCTTCAGACCCAGCCGCCCCGCGGCCGTCTCGGGCAGCGCGACCTCGACGACCGACCCGGCCGGCCGCCTCGGGAGCCGCCCGTCGGTGAGCCGTACCTGCGAGGGCTCCAGCGCCGCGAAGTGCGTCAGATCCGGGTCGCCGGAGCGTGCGGCGGGCGCCTGGAGGGAGCGGGGGAGCGCGTACGGGCCCGAGCGGACGAGGGTCCGCAGGGTCACCAGCAGCCCGCCGAAGGTCTGACGGGCCCCGTCGCGTACGGCGGCGTCGGCGGCCGCGCGCTGGTCCGGGGGTACGTCGGCCTTGACCACCAGGGTCGTCGCGGCGGCGTTCTCGCCGCCGCGGAGCGAGTGGCGCAGCGCCGCGTCGCCGATCGCGCCCGAGTAGGCGGTGAGGGTCGCCAGAACCGCGGTGGTCAGCAGGACGGTGAGCAGCGCGGCAGCGAGGAGCAGGCGGTGTGCTCGCGCCCGCAGTAGGACGAACCTCGTCACCTGGCCCCCCGGCGCTCCCCGACGTCCGGATGATGTTGCCAGAGGCCATGGACCCGGGGTAAGCGCTTGTGGACCGAGCTTGACTGGATCGTGACCGGATTCCGGCGCAGTGTGCCCGGAATGCGCGCGTCAGGTGTCGTAAACGGACAGAGGTCGAGGACCGGCGACCGGCAGCGACGTACAGCTGCCGGCCGTCCGGAGACCGGCGCCGGCCGGAGTCAGCCCTCCGTGTTCACCATCGAAGCCGCGGCGTACGTCAGGTAGTTCCACAGTGTGTGCTCGTGCTCCTCGGAGAGGCCGAGCTCCTCGACTGCGACGCGCATGTGCTTCAGCCAGGCGTCGTGCGCGGCCCGGTCCACGGCGAAGGGGGCGTGGCGCATCCGCAGCCGGGGGTGGCCGCGGTTGTCGCTGTACGTCGTCGGGCCGCCCCAGTACTGGATCAGGAACAGCGTGAAGCGCTCCTCGGCGGGCCCCAGATCCGCCTCGGGATACATGGGCCGCAACAGCGGGTCCTCGGCGACGCCCTCGTAGAAACGGTGCACCAGGCGGCGGAAGGTCTCCTCGCCACCGACCTGCTCGTAGAAGGTCTGCTCCTGAAGCGTGCCGCGCCGAATCTCATTCACGTGGTCCATGGTCGCAGACCGGGCGGCGGAGGTTAAGTACGGACCGTAGGTATCAGAATTGGGGGTGTAAGGGCACACACGGTGATGAGGAGGGGCAATGGCGACCGCAACCGTACAGATAGCCACTGAGGTGGCAACCCGGACCGCGCGGGAGTACCTGCGCGTAAGCAAGGGCCGGGGGCGCACCGCCCGCAGCATCACCGACCAGCACACCCAGAACCTCGCAGCCGAAGCCGAGCACGGCCCGTGGACCTGGGGCGAGCCGTACAAGGACACCGGCTCCGCCTCCAAGTACGCCACCCGGGCCCGAGGCGACTTCGACAAGCTGATGGCCGACCTCACCTCCGGCGCGTTCGGCGAGCCGGGCGACGTACTGGTGCTGTGGGAGATCAGCCGCCTCGCCCGCGAGACGGGCAAGGGTGTGGCGATCATCGACCTGTGCGAGGCAGGCGGCTATCTGATCCACCTGACCAGCCAGGGAGGGGACCTCGGGCGGACCTACGACCCCCGCAACTGGAGTGACCGGGCCGAGCTGATCTCGGGCATCAACGACGCGGAGAAGGAGGCCCGGAAGCTCTCCGCTCGTACGCTGCGAGGCGTGAACTCCGCCGCCAAGGAGGGCCGCCCGCATGGCCGCATCCCGTTCGGCTACGCCCGGGACTACGAGGTTATCGACGGCCGCCCCCGCTGCGTCCGCCAGTACCCCGACCCGGAGACCGGGTCTCTGATCCGCGAGCTGTTCGAGCGGGCCGCCGGGAGTGACGACAACCTCCCCGAGCCCGTCTACGCCATCGCCCAGGACTGGAAGACGCGCGGCATCCGTACCCCTGACCGCACGGTTGACGGGAAGCTGGTGCCCGGCAAGCCGTTCCACGACGGCAACCTCCGGGAGATGCTGACCAAGGCCGTCTACGCGGGCCTGCGCGAGCACAACGGCACCCGGGTGCCGGTGCAGTGGGAGGGATACGAGCCGATCGTCTCCCGGGAACTGTTCGACCGGGTGCAGAGGCTGTTCGCCAACCCGACCCGGCGCACGTACCTCGGCACCGGCGTCCAGCACGTCCTGACCTCCACGCTGCGGTGCGACGCCTGCGGCGGCCCGATCACGGTCCGCTGCCGGAAGGACGGGGCGCCCGGGTACGAGTGCGCCAAGAAGGGCTGCGCCCGGGTGGACAAGGCGGAGGTCGACAGGATCGTCATCGGTGACCTGGAGGCCGGGGAGCCGCAGTTGGGGGTCATCCTCGCGTACCTCTCCGCTCCGCACCGGCACGCACGTCTGCGCCGCCCGGCCGCCGACTTCACCGCAGAAGAGGCCACCGTGCGCACCGAACTGGCCGGGCTCCGTGGCGAGTTGGAGGAGCTGGAGGCCGCACCCAGGCCCAAGACGGCCCGCGCTCGTCTCCAGCGCACCGCCGACATGGAGGAGCTGGAGACGGACATCGCCGCCCTGGAGACGAAGCTCGGCAAGCTCACCGCCCCCGACCCGCTCACGGACATCCTGCCGTCCGACCCCGGGGCTGACCTGATCGCCTGGTGGATGGCGGCCGACGTGCACCGTCAGCGTGCGGTTGCGGCGCTGCTGCTGTCGCCCGTACTCCTCGGGCAGGTACGGATCACGCCGTCGCAAGGCTGGCGGGATCCGGTGACCGACCGGCTGAAGTGGGAGACTGCCGCCTGACCCACGCATACGACGAAGCCCGCCCCGGGACGTAACACTGGGGCGGGCTTCATACGCTCTAACGCTTGAGCTGAGCCAGGAAGTCATCCACGAACTTCTCGACCTCCACACGGCTCTTTACTTCCTCCACGTTCAGCCGGTCGACCACCTTGACGCCAGAGTGCAGGAATAGACGGCTGCGGCTGTGGTCGCGCCCGGCGTGGCCTTTGTGGTGGGGGCCATCGATCTCGATCACACCGACGTATCCGCGATACGTGATCAGCAGGTCCGGTTCGAACGTCCAGCGGCGCACCCTCATGCCGCCCAGAGGCATGATCCCGATCGTCTCGTTGTCCGGAAGGGACTCCTGCCGCTCCCTGAGTACCCGGTACACGTCCAACTCCCACTCGTTGGTGAAGCGGAGTTGATCCTCCACCGGATGACTGGGGTCGAGCTGCTGCCTCCGGCCCTGGTTGCTCGGCTTGGGGCCGTCGGCGGTCTTGATCTGACTGCGCCAGTCCGGGCCGAGGCGGGGGATCGACGGCCGGGCGACAAGCTCGTCGACGGACTTGCCCGACCCCCACATCACGTCTCGCATCACTTCAGCGATGCTCTCCAACTCCCGCTCGTTGTACGTGGTGTACAGGCCCGGCTCCACCACTAGCACGACCCGGTAGCCCTCGTGGGTGTACTCAGTGTTCCAGATGCGCACCTCAACTGACGACACGTCGGCGATCATCCGCGCTGTATCGGTCTTCCCGAGGTGATACGCGAGCACAGCGCTCGTGCCGAGCAGCCACTCACTCACCAGGGGAGCGTTCTTCGGAGCGTCGAGGGCCAGGGACATGTCGGGCGACGCCAGCTCATCACTCATGCACGGATTGTGGCAGTTGCCGCTGACAACGGAAGGGTGCAAGTCTGCGGGCCAACAACGCGGTTGAGGGCTCTTGTGCGACGGAGCCCGGCCGGGCGTCAACACCGGCCGGGCTCCGTGCTGTTGGGGTCGCTACTCGTTGCGCGCCTCGCGATAGGTGAGCCACAGCTCCCTGGCCACGGCGCACCGTTCCTCTCCGTACTCGCAGTCGTCGCACAGCATGGAGTGATCCAGGTACGCGCGGTACGCGGTCTGTGTCCTGCTGTATCTGCTACTGACCACAGCCTGCATGTGGCCCCCGCCACCGCGCCCGTCGCTCCACTGCCACTCAGCCATGTCCCGCCGCCTGGTGGCTGCGGATCTCCACGTTCAGGTCCGAGACCTCGCTCAGGTTCCCGGTCCGGCGCTCCGCCTCGCGCTGCCGTGCCAACGCTCCGCACACGTCGCAACCCTCCACGGGCACAGGCTCCAGGGGTGGCAGGCCGAGCTGCACCGGTCCCGCCATCGTCGTCTCGCTCATGATCACTCGCTTCCGTCGCAGGTCACCTCACCTTCGTCTTTCTACGGATCTCCCGGGGGCGCCCCGGAGGGGGCCTGGGAGGGGCCAGAATTAGCTAAAGGAGGGGGCCCGCATGAGCACCACGCAGCGCAAGCAGCAGTTCGGCGCGTACCTCGGCCGGTTGCGCCGGGACGCCCGCCTGTCCCAGAGGCAACTAGCTGACCGGCTGTGTGCGGCGTCCGGCGTCGCCACCCTGACCCGCAACGAGGTCTCCCGCTGGGAGCGGGGCGTACGCGTACCGGACGCGTGGCTGCCCGCGCTGGCCGCCGTCCTCGGGGCGCGCCCCGAGACCCTGGAGGCCGCCGCCGCGTATGCCCGGGGAGAGGCTGAGTGGCGCCTCCCTGGTGCGTTCGCCACGCTGGCCGAGCTGTTGCCCCCGGGCGACCCTCTGGAGCGCCTGACGGGCGCTCAGGGGCGTCGCATCGGGCCCGACGCTGTGGCCGCGCTGGCGGGCCGGGTGCACGGTCTGCGACTGGCGGACGATGTGCTCGCCGGGGGCGACCTCATCGTCCCCGCATTCCGTGAACTCGCCTCCGCCGTCCGGCTGCACCGCGAGTCCGCCTACACCGAGCCCACCGGCCGGGCGCTGCTGGTGCAGATCGGGGAGCTGGCGCAGATCTCCGGGTGGATCGCCTCCGACGCCGGACAGCACGCTCAGGCCGAGCAGGCGTACCGACTCGGTATCTCCGCCGCCCGGCAGGCCGGTGACGGCGCCCTCGTGGCCAACCTTGCTGGGTCGCTTGCCTATCAACTGTCGAATACAGAGAGGGAGTTGGACGGGCTCGACATGGCCCGCGCCGCCGTGGCCGAGGCTGGCCCCGAGGCCCCCGCGCAGACCCGGGCGCTGTTCTTCGATCGCGTCGCCTGGGCTCACGCGCAGGCCGGGCAGCCCCAACCGGCCATGCGTGCTCTCGGCCAGGCGCACGAGGCACTGACAGAGGACGGTGGACCCGAGGCCCCGGCGTGGGCGTACTGGGTCAGCCGTGAGGAGCTGGAGGTTATGGACGCCCGGGTGTTCACGGAGCTGCGGCGCCCGCTGCGAGCCGTCCCGCTGCTGCGGTCGGTGCTCGCCCGCTACGACGCCACGCACGCCCGGGAGCTGGCCCTGTACCTGTCCTGGCTGGCCGTCGCCTACGCCGACGCCAACGAACCTGAAGAGGCCGCCGCCACAGCCCTGCGCATGTTCGACCTCTCCGCCGACATGGCCTCCGAACGCACCACCGAGCGAGGGCGGGTGGTGCTACGGCGGCTGGCCGCCTTTGACGACGTGCCCGAGGTGCGGGCTGTGCTGGCGGAGCACCCCGGCTGACGCTTGCCGGCTGATTTACCTAAACAACCCCAGGTCAGTGGGGGTTGGCACCGGAGCCACAGGGTCCCCCGAAACACCCGAACTTGTGCTCTACTGGGACCAGCAGACGACCAGGAGACCACAGCCCAGATGCAAGGGCTGTGGTCTCTCTTTTGCGTCTGGGCTGTGGTCATGACCCGACCGGAGCCCCCACATGACCCCACCCACACCCACCGACCTGATCGGCCTCGCCGAGGCTGCCCGGCTTCTCGGTGTCTCGCGCTGGATGGTGCGCGCCATGATCGGCCGGGGCGAGCTGCCCGGTTACCGCATAGGCCGCCTGATCAAGGTCTCAGCGCGTGATGTCCGCCGCGCCGCACGCCCCATGGACGGGGGCGCGTCGTGACGTACCTCCTCATCGGTGCCGCCGTCGTCGCCTGGCTGTACGGCCGGGCCCGGCTCAAGGCGTACCGGGCCGTCCGCGAAGCCCGCCGGGCGATCGTGGCGGGCAAGGCCGCCAAGCAGCAGGAGGAGGCGCGCCGTCCGCTGATGCAGCGGATCCTGACGGCCACCCCGGATCCGGTCCGGATCCGCCTGTTCGCCTGGCGTCCGGATTCCCGGATCCGCCCCTACGTCCGCGTCGCCCGCCGGGGGCCCTGGGGCCGGTTCGAGCGGATCGATCCGGCGCAGCACATCCTGGTCGTCGGTCTGACCGGATCCGGGAAGTCGTCCGCTCTCCGCGTCCTCGCTGCCTGGGCCCTGGGCAACCCCCGCTGGTCGCTGGAGGCATGGGACGGAAAATGGGGGGCCTCGGTCCGCGCCTACCGGGGCAAGTGCCCCGTCCTGGACACGATGGACGCGATCGAGGCCCGGCTGCGGGACCTCGTCGGCCGGGAGTTGCCTGCCCGCGCACTCATGGCCGAGCCGCCGCACCTGGCGATCATCATGGACGAGTCCCGGCTGCTCAACATGCTGTCCGCGTCCGGGCTACGCGACCTGATCACGGTCATCCAGACCGGCCGGGAACTCGGCGTGCACCTGTGGTTCGGGCTCCAGGACCCAAAGACGGACAGCGTCCCCTCCGAGATCCGCGACCAGTTCACCTGCAAGCTCGTCCACCAGCTCCAGACCCGCGAGGCCGCGACTGTCGCGCTCAAGGAACTCGTGGCCGCCGGGTGGGCGCCGCACCGGCTGATGCGCTCGGGCCAGATGCTCATCTGGACGCCGGTCCGCGCCATGACTGCGCCCCGGGTCGTGTACGGGCTCTGGCTGTCGGCGGGTCGGCTGGCCGCCCTCACCCGTCAGGGGCCGTACGCGGCACCCGAGTTCGCGATGCCGGTGGACCTGCGCAAGCGCGTTGCCGTTGCACCCGTTGCCCACGCCTCTGACCTGGGCGGACGTCCGCAACACGCAACACGCAACGCAACGCGTACGGACGCCTTCGCCGAGGAGATCGAACGGGCGCTGCTCGGGGGCTCGGCAGGCGTGCGGGAGATCGCCCGTGCCACCGGCCGCAACCCCGGCTCCGTGCACCGCAAGCTCACCCGACTCGCCGCCCGGGGGCTGGTCGAAGAGACCCCGGGCGGCTTCACCCTCCCCCACGTGAACGCACAGGAAGAGGACTACTCATGAAGTACACCACCGAGCGCCGGACACGGACCCGGCCGAAGACCATCGACGGGACCACGCACCAGGTGGACGAGCAGTACACCGTCCGGGTCCCCGTTGCTCCGCCGGACCGCGACGCCCAGGCTCTCGCGGCTGTTACCGGCCTCGCGGTGCTCATCGTCACCGGGGCCATCGTGTGGTCGACCGTGGCCATCGGTGGGCTCCTCTCGGCCGCGTTCAACCCGGCTATCAGCTACGGCATCGCGTGCGTCTTCGATGCGACGTGGATAGGCCTGATGACCCTGGAGTGGATCGCCCGGTACGACTCCCAGCGAGCCTCTCTGCCGCGCCGTATGGGCTGGGCGGCCCTGGCTCTGTCCATGGCCCTTATCGCGGCTCACGGGGCCGTGGGCGGCTTCCTGTGGATCGGCATCGCGGGTGCCGCCGTCAGCCTCGTCGCCAAGTCCTTCTGGGCCGTGGTCATGAGGACGACCGAGGCCCGGCTCGACACCGCTACCGCTCAGTGGGTCGCGGCTGAGCGCTCGGAGACCGACGGTGAGCGCGCACTCGTCGCCGTACGCCGTCAGCTTGAGCGCTCGAAGGCCAAGGCCCGTGAGGAGGCGGAGGCACTGTCCTCCGGCGGATCCGTCACTGAGATCGAGTGGCGCACTCCGGCCACGGGTGGCCTGACGGCAGACCGGTTGCAGGCCGAGGTGGAGGACGCGGCGGAGCGGATCCGGACTGCCCAGTCCGCCGGATCCGGATCCGTCCGGACCGATCCGGATTCCGGATCCGTCAAGGACCGGGTCCGCACCCTGTACGAGTCCGGCACCACCGAACCGGGCGACGTCGTCCGGGCGCTGCCGGACGCCAACCCCGAGACCGTCCGGCGTCACGTCCGCACGGTCCGGCTGGAAGGGGGCTACGCATGATCGGCCTCGCCGCACTCGTCGCCCTCGTGGTGGTCCTCGCCGTCGGCAAGCAACACCGGCTCCCCGCCGTGGTTGCGGCGGCTGCGGTCGTGCTGCTGATGGGCGGCCCGCAGGAATTCGTCCAGGCAGCCATCGCCGCTATCCCGGGAGTCTGAGCATGACGGTCACGTTCCGCAAAAGCATCAAGATCCTCCCCGGCGTCCGGCTGAACCTGGGCCGGAAGTCGGTCAGCGTCACGGTCAAGGTCGGCCCGCTGAGCCGCACCTGGTCCACCACCGGCCGGACCACCACGTCTGCCGACCTGCCGGGCCCGCTCGGCTACCGGCGCACCACCACCCGAAGGAGCAACCGCCATGGCCAGTAACGGACGAGACAAGATGGGCATGGCCATGATCGTCTGCGGCTTCGTCGGCTTCCTGTACTTCAACGCACAGAGCGACCCGCAGGTGGCGGACACCGAGGTGTGCCGCAAGCAGGTCGGCATCAGCCAGGCCGAAGCCGTGCGCACGGCGGCCACCGACTTCCACCAGAACAGCGCGTACTCCCGCTGCCTCCAGCAGCGAGAAGGGAAGCGGCTGACGGACGACAGCCACAAGTAGAGCCCCACGCACAAGGAGCCCCGCCCGGGTACGCCCCGGCGGGGCTCCTTCGTGTTCAGCCGGCAAGCAGGCCGCCAGTTCAGGTGGGCCAGTACCGCCCTTCCTCCACCCGGACGATGGCGCACTCGCGCAGGTTCCGCAGCACCTGCGGCAACCAACTGCGCACGGTGGCCGAGTCGGTGGCGGCGAGAAGTTCGGCTGCCGTCAGCCCCGGGAACGCCCGGACCACCGCGAGCACCCGGCGCCGCTGCGCAGGGCTGATCGCCTCGGAGCCGCCCATCAGGAGAGGCCTGCCCGCACCAGGTGATCAACGACCTGCTCGCGGACGTCTTCAGGGAGTTCGGGCATCAGCTCTCCGAGGGTCTGCGCGTCGCCCCACGTCCACCGGCGGAGCACGATGTCCATGGCGGCCACGGCGTGCTGCGCTCGGGCGTCGGCCGCCGTGAGCTGAGACCGGGTGGCGTCCATGACCGAGGGCGCGGCCGGGACGGCGAGGGTGACGCCTGTCTCGGCCTCGATCACGCGGACCACGGCGGCCACGGCTTCGTCCGCCGCACGCTGGACGTCGGCGATGGCTTCGCGCCCGGCGGCCACGATCAGTTCACGTTGCTCCACGGTCAACTCCTCCTCGTAGGTCGGGGGTTGGAGATGCCGAGCCGGATCTGGACGCGGCTCCGCTCAGCCGGGGGCAGCTCGCCGTAGTGCAGGAGGCACGGGCGGATGTTGCGTCCCCCGCCGGTACAGGCGCATCCGGCGCTCATCGGCCGGTCCTCCGGAACGGGCGCGCCTGAGCGTCAATGACGGCGTGCTTCGCGCACTGGTGGGTGGCGTCGCAGTCGCACCCAGCGGGCCACTTGGACGCTGCCCGGAAGGCACCACGCTGACGGGCCTGAGTCGTCGCTGAGGCGACCACGGCGGGGTTGAGGGGGGCGTACCCCTGGGTCGCCGTCCGCAGCCGCTGAGCGGCCGTACGGGCGGCGTCCTGGGCTGCGCTGAACTCCGCTGCCGCACGGTCCTGTTCGGCCTGCTGGCGCTTGGCGTTCTCGGCGAGCCGGAGCCGGTCGAGTTCCCGGCGGCGGGCGGCTGCCTCGGCTGCCCACGCCCCACGGTCGGCTGTGCACGCCTCACCCAGCAGGACCCGGTGGGCCTCGTCGTCGCGCGGGGCCCGGGTGCCGTGCACGGCCGCGCCCATGCGCGCCCAGCATGTCGGACACCCGCCGCCTTTGCGGAGCTTGTTGCGGCTCGCCGCTGCCTCAAGGACGTCTCGACCGAAGATGGCGAACGCGTCGGTGGGCAGCAGCCGGAGCGCCCTGCGTCCGACGACGCGGCCGGTGAAGGAGACCCGTCCGTCTGCGTCCGCCGGTGGGTGCAGGGTCGCGTCCACGCTCCGGGCGAGCGCGGACAGGTCGCCCCGGCGACGCAGGGCCTCGGTCCGGCGCTCGGTGGCGAGCCGCTGCACGGAGGCCAGGGACACCCGGGCGGGGGCGGAGCCGGGCAGCTGCGCGAGGCGCCCGGCGTGCATCGCCTCGTACGCGGCGACGGAGGATATGGAGAGCGAACGGGCTGCGTCGGCGACGGGTATTGATTCCATTGGGGTGTGCCCCTTATTCAGCGGCGACGGGTTACTAAAGCAGAGGGTACGCTTTCTTTGGACGCGCCCCGTAGCCCTCCGGCCGAGTGAATACGGGGTGCGTCCCTTTCTATTTAGTGAATCCAGAGCCGGCAGCTGTCGGGTGCTTGTTTAGTTAAAACACAAGACCTTTACAAGCTCGGTTTCCGGGAGCGTTTACCGGGTGGAATTGGCCGGGCATAATAGGGGTAGACCCGCACGCTCCTGGGAGCCGATACGGCCGGAGCGTGCGGCGGGACCAGCCGGGCACAGACCCGTGGGGGATGCTCACCCCGTCCCGAGGCTCAGCCCGCAGTGTGGAACGGGAAGGCACCCGGGGCCACGAAGATCACTCATCTTCGTGGAGCCTTCATGCCCCGGAAGTACACCGTCAGCGAGGCCGTCCTCGAACGGAATCGCAAGGGCGGGAAAGCCGTGCACGCGACGCTCGACGCCTACGTCAAGCGGATCGTCGACCGCGCCCCGGAACTCACCGACGAGCAGATCGAAAAACTGCGTCCGCTGTTGCGTCCGGTCAACGGGGGGTCGGCGGAATGAGCCAGACACACGAAAGCCGCCCCCTTGCTCAAGGGGAGCGGCTCCCGGAAGTGGATCGCGCCAACGACTCCGAGATAATCGTACCCCGGCCTGTCGGCGATAAAGCTAATTCGACGACGTATGACGGGGCGGTCGCCGTGGCTGACCCTTTCGACACCCCGCAGAGTGGCGGGCCCTTCAAGCGTGCCGGACGGGTGTACGCGCCCCTCGGATACACGGGCATGGTCCCGGTCAACGCCTCGGACAAGATGCTCGCCCTGAAGGGCGTGACGGGCAGGGACGGCGTCCAGACCACGCCCGAGCAGTACACGGGCCCGGACGCGGTGCGTATGTACGGGGATCACAACATCGGCTGGAGGCTCCCGCTCGGGATCATCGGCCTGGACGTGGACCAGTACGAGGACAAGCACGGGGCGGACCAGCTCGCGGAGCTTGAGTCCCGGCTCGGACCCCTCCCGGCCACCTGGTCGTCCACGTCGCGCGGCGACGGACCGAGCCGGATCTACTTCTTCCGGGTGCCCGAGGACTGCGGTGAGCTGAGGGGCAACGCGGCCCCGGACATCGAGGTCATCCAGCACCACCACAGGTACGCGATCGTGTGGCCGTCCGTGCACCCGAGCGGCCGGGAGTACGCCTGGTACAACGGGCGGCGCTCGGACACCCCTCCGGCCCTGGACCAGTTCGCCGCGCTGCCCCAGGCCTGGCTCGACGACCTGTCCAAGCCGCAGCGGGAGAACGGTCCCGGGGCAGGTCTGGACGTGGACACCTTCACGGACACGTACACGAAGGAATCGGACCCGGCACGGGTGGCCCGGATCAGGGAGTCGTTCGACTCCCGGGGCGGATGCCGACACGACACCATGCTCAAGGCACTCGGGTGGGCGGCGCGTTCGGCGGCCGAGGGCAAGGTCAGTGCGGCCGGTGTGTTCGATCTCCTCGAAGCGGACTGGAAAGCGGCCACGGGCGGGGGCCGGGAGGCAGAGTTCACGGACCTGCTGGAGCGGGCCGTGGCCGACGCACCGGACCCGGCAGGGGACGCCGAGGCGCCGGAGCCGACCGAGCTGGAGGTGTTCGCTCCGGACGTCAGCCCGGCCGTCCGGGAGGCCGCCGAGAGGATGCTGGAGTACAAGGCGGCTCAGCGGCTCGTGAGCCAGTGGGAGGCGAGCCAGCGGGCCACAACCACCATGACCGTCTCGCAGGCCCTGGACGCCGTGCTGAGCGGGGAGGCGGCGGTCATCCCGACCGTGGCCCGGCTGGCGGGCACAGGGGCGGGCGGACTGTTCTATCCCGGGCTCGTGAACGGGGTCTACGGAGACGCCTCGGTCGGCAAGTCGGTCATCCAGGCCGAGGTGGAGGCCCGCATCCTCGCCGACGGTGGGATCGTCGTGCACTGGGAGTTCGACAACAACCCGGTGATGGTGATCGTGGCCCGGCTGCTTCACGCCGGTGCGGCGGCCGAGGACATCCGGGGCCGGTTCCACGTGCTGTACTCCACGCTCGACCGCGACGCCCTGACGGCTGACGTGCAGCGCGCGGTCAAGCTCGTGACCCTGGACGCCCTGAACCCGGCGGTCACGTCGCTCGGGGGCGACCCCTACCACCCCGGCGGCATCGACAACGCGGTGCGGGAGTTCTTCGCGCCGTTCACTCTGCACGGCGCGTGCGGGGTGTTCGTGGACCACGTCGGCCACGAGTCCAAGGACCGTCAGGCGGGCTCCATCCGCAAGGCACAGGCGGTACAAGGCGCCCTGTACGAGTGCCAGTTCGAGGCCCCGCTGAAGCCCGGCCTGACGGGGCGTACGCGGCTCATCCTCCGCAAGGACAACCAAGGCGCCCTCGGGGATCAGGTCGGCAAGACCGTCGCCACGGCCGTCATGACCTCGGAGGCGGAGAAGGGCGCTCCGGCTGGGCCTGTGCGGACCGTGTTCGAGTCGCCGGACCCGTTCGTCCCGGAGGAGAAGGAGGAGCCGAAGTGGACGGACGAGGACCGCATCGAGTGGGTCATCCGAAAGATGGACGAGGCCGGGGTGCCCACGGGGCGCGGCATCAACGAGACGCACAAGTGGATGGACGGCGAAGGGGTCAAGATCCCCCTTCGCAAGAACCTCAAGGACCGTGCGATCAAGGCCCGAAACCACAGGGCTGAAAAGCAGGCGGCGGTACCCGATACCGGAGGGGGTCCTACGGACCCCCCACCGCTCCGGGTATCAGGGGCGGTACCGAGTGATACCCGGTGATACCCGGATCTTGGGTATCACCATAAGCCCTGGTCAGAGCCTCGAACGGGCGGTACCGATACCCGCCGGAACTGATACCCGGTATCGGTACCCGGGTATCAGTTCGGCCCCCTGATACCCGAGGGCGGGTATCACCCCCAACCAAGATCGACGAGAAGGAGGAACGATCATGGGCCGACGTAAGCCCAACAAGCCCCGCCGGGAGCGCCCGGAGCCGATGGCGGCGCGGCTCGCCTCTGCGTACGAGTGCGGGCACTGCAACAGCACCACCCGTACGACGAAGGACGAGCGTGGCATCAACCACCTGTGGATCAGTCACGACGACGGCTGCCCGGTGCTCGCCGGGACGCTGCCCTCCGCACCCGACATGGTGCGCGCGGCCCAGGAGGCCCGGTCATGACCACAGCCCTGATCGACGCCTGCACGGAGGCCCGGGACCGCTACGCCGCCCGGGTCTCCAAGCCCCGGCCGGAGGACTTCCCGTGCCGGTGGTGCCACGCTCCCGTCGGCCGCCCGTGCGTGATGCGCGTGCGCGGGCGCACAGGGCCTCACCGCCCCCGAGGCGATTGTTGGACCCGGGCGCTCGACGCCTGGCACCTCGCCGCCGAGAACGCCTGCGACAACGCCGTCAACGTGCTGTGCGAGCTGGCAGACGCCCTCACCCCCTGAGCCCCACCCGCCCCACTGGCCAAGCACAGAAAGGCAAGCACATGGGTGCACCACCGCAGCTCCGCCGCCGCCGGGCAGCCACCGCCGAGCGGGACGAGAAGATCTTCAAGCTCAAGGTTCGCGGCCTCACCGAACGTCAGATCGCCAAGGAGGTCAGCCTGAGCCCCGGTCGCGTCCACGCGATCATCGAGCAGCGCATCGCCGCCCATCTCGGGCCGGTCGTGGGCTCGATGGTCGCCGTTCGGGACGCAGAGCTCTCTGACCTCTGGCTCAAGGCGCAGGCACAGTACGCCGCAGCCAACGACCCTGACACCAAGCTCAAGGCGATCAACACCCTGCGTGCGGTCAACGAGTCCCGCCGCCGTCTGCACGGTGCGGACGCCCCCGAGGCGCTCACGGTCTCCCTGGAGCACCGCATCAGCGAGGAGTCTGCGGAGGTGGTGGAGGCGATCATGGCCGGGTTCGCTGCGGTAGGCCTGCCGCCCGACCGGCGGGCGTACGGCCTGGAGGCCGCCGCCGGACGCCTCAAGGCCCTGGAGGGCGGTGAGTTCACCCCGCCTGAGCCCATGCCCCCGCTGGCCGTCGCACCCACGCCGTACACCGAGGACGGGGTCCTGTACATCGACGGGCCGGACGGGCTGCGCTACAGGGTCGCGGCCGTGGAGCCTCAGCGAGCGCCCACGGTGGCGCAGCTTGCCTTGCCGCCGGGCCGGAGCGACCGCCCGCCGGACGACGCGGACGACATCCTGTCCCGGGCCCGTGCCCTGCTCGACGAGGAGGACGACGGTGAGGACTAGGCGCACCATCCGGGCGGACCTGACCGCCGAACTCTCCCTGGAGACTCCTGACTTGGAGCGCGTGGCGGAGCTGTCCGCCGAGCTGGAGCGGGCCCGTCGGCGCCGTACCCGCCCTGAGCGCACCCCGGCCGCCCAACGCCCCGTTGCCCCGCCCGCCGTGGCCGACGCGGACGCGGAGGCGATCAAGTCGTGGCCCCCGGAGCTGCGCGCCCGGCTGCACGACCGTGCCCTGACGCGGGTGATCATGCCGTGGCGGGACTGACTACGCTCCGGAACCGGCTGCCGGGCCTCTTCACGCACCCACTCTGAGCTGGGCGTTCAGCGGTAGCTCAAAGTTGTTACAAACGGCCCGTGCATTACCGAGGACTCAAGGCTTAGGACCACTCACCTCCGAAGGACGGTTTCCGGCCGGCTCCGTGGGCAGTGGCTTCCGTGGGCACTGGCTGAGGTGCGGATCCCGCGGGCAGCGGCTTCCGTGGGCACCGGCTGACGTACGGCTTCCGTGGGCAGTGGCTGACGTACGGATCCCGTGGGCAGTGGCTGAGGTACGGATTCCGGATCGGCCGAGTCCGGCGCTCGCCTCCCGGCCCGGCGCGCAGCACAGTGGAGGTATGGGTGCGCACGCTCTCGACCACGACCTGGACGACCTCGCCGCCTCGGCGCGGGCGGCACTGGTGCGCGAGATCGACGCGAGCGGGGCCTGGGACGCCGACCCGGTGTGGCGGTCGGCGTTCGAGGCCGTCCCGCGTCACCTCTTCGTGCCGTACTACTACGTGGGCGTCATGGGCGGCCACGAGCGGAGGTGGGGAGAGGACCCCGACCCGCACCGGCGGGAGGCCTGGCTGCGCGGTGCGTACGCCGACGTCCCGCTGGCCACCCGGATGCGGGACGGGGAGCTGGTCTCCTCCAGCAGCCAGCCCTCGCTGATGGCGAAGATGCTGACCGAACTGGAGGTGCGGGACGGGGACGCGGTCCTGGAGATCGGCGCCGGCACCGGATACAACGCGGCCCTGCTCGGCCACCGCCTCGGCGACGACCAGGTCACCACCGTCGACCTCGACCCGGAGATCACCGAGTCCGCCCGGCGCCATCTGGCCACCGCCGGTCACCACCCCGCCGTCGTCACCGGCGACGGCGCGCGCGGAGTTCCCGAGCGCGCGCCCTTCGACCGGATCATCGCGACCTGCACAATGACCTCGATCCCGCGCCCCTGGCTCGCCCAGTGCAGGCCGGGCGCCCGGATCCTCGCTCCGCTGGCCACCGGTCTGATCGCCCTGCGGGTGCGGGAGGCCGGGTACGCCGAAGGGCACTTTCTGCACACCCCGGCCTTCTTCGTGCCGCTGCGCGGCGACACCCCGCCCGAACCGGAGCCGCCGCGGCTGGGCGGCCTGCCGTACTGGGCCAGGACCGACGACCTGTTCCGGTTCCTGACGATCCTGACGGCGGGCAGCCTCGATCCGTACGACGCGTACGCCCTGTGGGAGCGCGAGCACCAGCCGGTGCGCGAACGGTACGGAGTCACGGTCAGCGGCGCGGACGCCTGGGCGTGGCTGGACGACCCCCAAGGGCCCTACGCCTGGCCGCTGCCGTGATCCCCGTACGCGTACGAGAGGGGCTCAGCCCCGGCGGATGGTGATCGTCGTCCAGGCTCCGACGTGCACCCGGTCCCCGTCCTGAAGCGGTACGGGGACGAACGGCTGGATGGGCTCCTCGCCGCCGTTGACCGTGGTCCCGTTGGTGGAGTTCTGGTCGACGACCGCCCAGCTGCCGTCCGGCTGCTGGACCAGGACCGCGTGCTGGTGCGAGACGCCCGGGTCCTCCGGCGGCACCGACAGATCGATGTCGGGGATGTCGCCGGTGGAGTGGCGGCGCCGGCCGATGGTCAGCTGGTTGCCGATGAGCGGGCGCTGCTGCTCGGGCGAGTACGCGGGCAGGTTGAGACCCGCGGCCTCCGGTCCCGAGCGCTGCATCATCGCCATGAAGTACGCGCGGTCGGGGCCGATCGTCGCGGTCCAGGTCAGCGGCTGCTGCTGATAGCCGGGGCCTGGGCCCGGCGGGGCCTGGGTGGCGGCGGCCTGCGGATAGCCGTAGCCACCCTGCGGTGCCTGTGGCTGTGCCTGCGGCTGGCCCTGACCCTGGTGCTGGCCTTGGTGCTGGCCTTGCTGCTGACCGGGACCGCCCGGGCCACCGGGCGTGCCGTTCGACGGCGGCGGGATCACCCAGTCGTCCTCGCCGAAGGCCGGGCCGCCACGGTGCCCGGGAGCCTGCGGCTCCTGCCGCTCTCCCGGGAACACGGGCGGAGCCGGCGGCCCCGCCTGCTGGAACGCCTGCGGAACACCGGGACCACCCTGGCCACCGGGACCCTGGCCACCGGGACCGCCCGCGCTGCCGGGCGTCGGCCCGGGCGGCGGCGGAACCGGCCGCGAGGGGTCGCCGCCGAAGGCCGAAGGACCGGGGCGCGAGGGATCGCCGCCGAAGCCGGGGGGACCGGGCGGGCCGGAGGGGCCCGACGGGTCCTGGCCGTACGGCGGGATCGGCTCGGCGGGCCGGTTCACCTGCGAGGGCCGGGAGCTCTGGTAGTCGTACGAGTCACCGCCGCCGAAGGACGGGCCGGGCGGCTGCGGGAACCGCTGCGCCTGGCCCGGACCACCGGGACCGGGGGCTCCCTGACCGGGAGCTCCCTGACCGGGGGCCGGCGGACGCGGCGCCGCCGGGGTGTACGAGGTCGCGGTGTTGGTCAGGAAGTTCCACCGGCACTCCTCGCAGAACGGCGCACCGCCCTCGCGGGGCGTGCGGCACTGCGGGCAGAGCTCCGGCTCGGGTCCGGGTCCGGCCGAGAGGTGCTGCTGGCGCCCGCCCGCACCGGGCGGCGGCGGGGGCGAACCAGGCGGCGGATAGCCGTAACCGGCGGGGGGCGGTGGCGGAGGGGGCGGGGGCACGGCACCGGCCATGCGGTGACCGCAGACCTCGCACCAGTCGTCGGAACCCGACTGGTGTCCGTTCGGGCAGGTCGGCATGTCGGCGCTTCCCCCTCTCCTTTTCCGGCCGTTATGACCGGGTTTCTCCGTAATCCCTGAGGATCCGGGCTCGCTACTTCTTTACACGAACAGTCTTTGTGGACCGTGTCTCAAGGGTCATTTCGTCGGCTTCCTCGACCCTTGCCTTCAATCGCACAGTACCTGCCGCGGCATCGACCACGTCCACCACCTTCGCAAGCAGTTTCGCCGTATCGGCATTCCCCGACGCGCTCGCGAGCTGAACGGCACGGCCCAGCTTGGCTGTTGCTCCGTCGACATCTCCCAGTTTGCGCGCATCGAGACCTTGTTGGATGACTTGTGCCAGTTCCGCCTGGCCTGTGTAGTGCGCGACCTGAGGGTTGATCGACGTCGACGCCACCATGTCCTCGGTCCACACGGCCCGTACGAGACCCTGCGCGCCGAGGTTCTGCACGCTTCCGTCGCTCTGCGGGATCACCAGGGAGACCCGGGCGGCGAGCATCTCCTGGCCGATGTCGGCCGTGGGGACCTCCACGCACACGTGGTAGTCACGGGACTCGTCGCCCCAGGAGCCGGTGGGATAGTCGCCGGCGCGCGGGCCCGCCTCGGTGCGGCGCTCGGTCAACTCCTCGACCGTGGGGGCCACTTGCTTGACGAACTTGATCTCCGTGCCGACCGGCGTCCACAGCCGCAGCGCGACGTCCGCGACCTCCTTGCCCATGGCCGTCTCCATCATCTGCGTGAAGTCGGCGGACAGGGCGGCCGGATCGGCGACGATGTCGGCGGTGCCGAGCAGCGCGGAGGCGATCCCCGTGACCTCCTTGACCTCCCAGTCCGTGCCGACACCGCGCGCGTCACAGGTGAAACGACCCGCGCAGGAGTCCAGGGCGGCCTTCAGGTCCTCCGGTGACTCGTGCTCGTTGCGGCCGTCGGTGAGCAGGATGCCGTGCCGTATCGAGACGTCGGCCGAGGACAGCAGACGGTCGGCGAGACGCAGCCAGGTGCCGATCGCGGTGCCGCCGCCGGCGCTCAGCCTGCGCAGGGCCTGCTTGGCCTGCTCGCGGGTCCCCGCGTCGGCCACCGCGAGCCGGCCGCCCGCCGGGAAGATCTCCTTGGCGACATGCGTGCCGCCGATCACCGCGAAGTGCACACCGTCACGGACGGCGTCGATCGCGGCGGCCGTCGCCTCCCGCGCGCCGCGCATCTTGGCCGACGGATAGTCCATCGAGCCCGAACAGTCGACCATGATGGCCACGGCCGCGTCCGGGGCCTGGCCCGCGGTGTACAGCGGGGCGGCGACGACGCTTCCGACGGTGCCGCCACCGGTCGCGCTCACCGTCACGATCGCGTTGACCTCGCGGCCGCCCTCGGGCAGGTACTCGTTCTGGTACACGTCCACCGAGAACTGCGGCACATTCGACTTCGAGAAATTGGCCATGCCTTCTCTGCTCCCCCTAGCGTCCCGCGCCGCCCGGGTGTCCCACGGCGGGCGGAATGACGACGATGTGCGGACCGGTCCCCTCCGGTCCGCGGCCGTTCCCGTGCTGCGGCCTCAGGCCGATCCTGCCCCCTGCGGCGGGGCGGGGAACGGCAGGACGGCCACTGTTACGTTGTCGTGGCCCCCGCCGTCCAGCGCGTGGCCGACCAGCACCTGGGCGCTGTGCAGCGGCCGTTCGGCGGCGTCGAGCGGCACGACCTCGGCCATGTCCTCGGCCGCCTCCGCGTAGTTCCACAGTCCGTCGGTGCACACCACCACTACACCCGGCCGGTCCGGCTTGAAGGAAGCGGTGTGCGGCTCCAGTTCGTACGCGTCCGCGCCGAGCCAGCCGGTGATCGCGTGGGCGCGCTCGTCGGCGTACGCCTCCGCCTCGTTCATCAGGCCCGCGGCGACCATCTGCGCGGCCCACGAGTCGTCCTCGGTCAGCCGGGCCGGGGGCGAACTGCGGTCGACCGGGATCCAGTAGGCGCGGCTGTCGCCGACCCAGCCGACGACCAGCAGGCTGGTGGTGATGACGGCGCCGACGAAGGTGCAGGCGGGCGCGTTCTGGTGCGGGCTGTGCTCGCGGGCCGAACCGGGCTCCTCGGCGAGGGCGTTGACCGCGTGCGACGCCGCGACGATCGCCTCGTGCATGGCCTGTTGCGGGTGGGTGCCGAGCGGGAGGGTCTCCAGCAGGGCCTCACCGCCCGCGCGGGACGCGGCGAGGGACGCCTCGTCGGGGCGGGTGGCCGAGGAGACGCCGTCGCAGACGATCGCGACGACGGCGGGCGAGCCGTCGGGCAGCGCGATCGAGGAGACGGCGAAGGCGTCCTCGTTGCGATGGTGGCGCAGACCCCGGTCGCTGACCGCGGCGACCGCGGCCAGCTCCTGCTCCATGTGGTCCCGCTCGCGCGGCTGGGCGTGGCCGCAGTTCTCGCAGTAGCCGTCCCGGTCGACATGGCCCGCACGGCAGGCCACGCAGAGCTTGGTGCCGGCGGGCGGTGTCGGGAGATCGGCGGTACGCGGATCGGCGGGCGCTTCGTCCGGCGGAGCCAGCGGGTACTCGTCCGGCTCCGAGGGCCTGTCGAACCGTACGCCGGAGGACTCGCCGGGGGCGCCGGCGGCGGAGGCGGCAGTGGCCGCGGGTGCTCCAGCGGCGGCTGGTACGCCCGGGGCGGGCGCTGCGCCCGGAGCGGCCGATGCGTCCGGAGCGGCCGATGCGTCCGGGGCGTGCTGGGCGTGCGGCAGTGCCGACCCGCCCGAGTCCGTGCCCGGGAGGTCCGTCGGCAGATGCAGCGGCGCGGGCTGGTCGGAGCTGTCCCGCTCGGAGGCGACGGGCCAGTCCACCGACGCGGCTTCCGCGGGAGGCCGTGGCGCCGTGCCGTTCATGGTGATCGTCGGGGTGTCCTGCGGCGGCGCGGGCACCGCCGACAGGTCGAACCCGCAGGCACCGCAGAAACGGTCACCCGACTCCAGGGGCTCCTCGCAACTGGGGCACCGCGAAAGAGCCGTCGGCTGGGGCATCTGGGACATCACTTACACCCACGTCCGGGGGCGGTAACGATTGGCGCGTTCCACCAGGTCGATCCTTTCCTCGCCGCCCCGCGCGAGCCGGGCCAGCGTCCGGTACGAACGCTCCAGGCCGAAGCGGAGGCCGCGTTCGTCCAGCTCGCTGCCGAGCAGCGCACGTCCACCGCCCACGACCGGCGCGGAACCCTGGCTACCGGAGAGTACCCAGTCCAGCGCGCAGCCAAGGACCTCTGTGGACAACTGCTCGCGTCGGACCGCGTCGAGGCCGTATCCGTCGAGTGCCTCGACCTGTCCCGCCGCCGCGGTCAGGTCGTCCAGGAAGGGCGGCGCCGCGGCCTCCTCGGCCATGCGGTGCCGCAGCCGCGCCCGGACGGCCGCGACCCGCGCCGCGGTGTAGTGGATCGACGACTCGGGCACCGACTCAAGCGTCCTGACGGCGCCGCGCCGGTCGCCCGCCGCCAGCTGCACCCGGGCCAGGCCGAACGCGGCACTGACATAGCTGGGGTCGGTCGTCCACACCAGGCGGTAGTACTCGGCCGCGTTGTCCAGCTGTCCCAGCACCTCCGCGCACACGCCGAGCGCCAGCTTGGGCGCGGGCTCGCCCGGGAACGCGTCGTAGATCGCGTCGAAGGACAGCGCCGCGGCCTCGTGGTCGCCGGTGGCCAGCGCGGCCGTACCCCGGTACCAGACCACCCGCCAGTCGTCGGGCCGCTGTTCCTCCAGCCGGACCAGGGCGTCGAGCGCGGTGTACGCGTCGCCGTTCTCCAGCCAGGCCCGGATCTGCCGCAGCCGGGTCTCCACCGACTCGCTGGGCGCGGCCGCGAGCGCGGTCACCAGCTCCGCGGGCGCGGACGCCATGAGCCCGGCGAGGAAGCCGGCGTTCGGGTCGCTCGGATCGACCCGGGGCACGGGCAGCGCGAGGGCGGTGGCAGCGGTGTTCAGCGGTTTGACCAGGGTGGCCGCCGGGGGTGGCGGCGCAGGCAGCGGTCCGCCGTTCGTCCCGGCCGGCAGCTGGGGGGCGGCCCTGCCGGCGCGTACGGGCACGGCCCGCGCCCCGAGCCGGGACACGTCCCCGTCCAGTCGGCCGAACAACTCCGTGTCCGTGACCTTCAGTTCGGGCCCGAAGAGGGTGGACAGGGCCGGGCGGGCGCGGCCCGTCTGCAGCGAGACCACCTCGCGCAGCACGCCGGTCAGCTGCTCGGCCATCTCCTGAGCGGAGGCGAACCGGCGGGCCGGGTCCGGGTCGGTGGCCCGCACCAGCAGTCGGTAGAAGGACTCGTACTGGCGGAAGACCTCGATGTTGCCGGGGTCGGGCAGGGAGTCCACGAAGACGTTCGTATAGCCCTGGAAGTCGAAGGTGAGGACGGCGAGGGTGCGCGCGACCGTGTACAGGTCGGAGGCGACCGACGGGCCGACCTCGGCCACCTCCGGCGCCTGGTAGCCCACCGTGCCGTAGATGGCCGACTCGTCGTCGTCCATCCTGCGCACCGCGCCCATGTCGATCAGCTTCAGCTGATCCTCGGTCTGGATCGCGTTGTCGACCTTGAAGTCGCAGTACAGGAGGTTGCGGCTGTGCAGATGGCCGAGCGCCTCAAGGGCCTCGATGCCGTACGCGCACGCCTGCTCCACCGGCAGCGGATCGCGCTTCCCGGCCGCCGTGCGACGTCCGTTGGCGATCTCCTTGAGGGACTTGCCGCCGACGTACTCCATGACGATGTAGCCGTCGAGGGAGCCGGTGCGCTGGTCGAGGTGCTCGACGAAGTTGTAGATGCGGACGATGTTCGCGTGCTCGATCTCGGCGAGGAACCGGCGCTCGGAGATCGCCGCTTCCATCGCGTCCTGGTCGCCCGTGTCGAGGAGGCCCTTGAGGACCACCCAGCGGTCGGAGACCGCGCGGTCGACGGCGAGATAGACCCAGCCGAGGCCGCCGTGCGCGAGACAGCCCACGACCTCGTACTGGCCGTGCACGACGTCGGCCGTGTGCAGCTTCGGCACGAACGAGTACGGGTGGCCGCACTTGGTGCAGAAGCCCTCCGTGCGCCCCGCCCGCTCACCGCGCGAACGGCCCACCGGGGCACCGCAGTCGGAGCGCGAGCAGAACCGCTTGCGCTCGGGCACCTCCGGGTTCTCCAGCACCATCTGGCGCGGGTCCGGGCGCGGCACACCCGGCACCTGCACCAGGCCGACGCCGAGACGGCCGCGGCTGGAGGAGCTCGCCGCCGTGCCCGAGCTGCGCACGGACACCGACCGCGAGGACGAGCCGCCCGAGAGCGAGCGCGACAGCCGGCCCGACACCGAGCGCCGGGACTGCGAGGACCGCGACGACGTCCGCGAGCTGGCGCGGGAACTGCCCCGTGCGCTACTGCGCGAACTGCTGCTGCGGGAACCGCGCGAGCCCCTGCCGCCGGCCGTGATCCCGGTCGGCGGCGACCCCACCATGCCGTTCGACGAGACGACCGGGGCCAGACCGCACGTGTCGCAGTACAGCTCGCCACCGCCCACGTCCTCGTACGACCCCGAGCAACCGGGCCGCTGGCACTTGCGCTGCTCCTGTACGGGTTGCTGACTCACGATTCCCCCCTCCCGTCGGCGTCGCCCACCCGGTGGGCCCGGTCGCGGGGCTCGCCCTGCTCCGGAATCCGCGGACTGAGCACGTCGGCGGCCGCGTGCTGATAGCGCAGCACCGCGTCCTCGGCGACCCGCAGATCGCAAGGCGCGCTCCACAACATCCGCCGCGCCGCGTCGTAGCGCTCGACGAGGAACGGGTCCTCCGCGAAGCCGTGCCGGGCGACCTTCGCCTTGTACGCGTCGAGGCGGCCGCGCAGCTCGGCGCGGACCGCGAGCGGCGCGGTGACCGCCGTCAACGACTCGCGGGCGCGCAGCAGTTCGTCCTCCGCCTTCTCCTCCAGCGACTCCAGGAGCGGCGAGAGCCGGTGCCACTGCGCGTGCCGCCGGTACTCCGAGGCCCTCGCCAGCTGCTCCTGCAACGCGGTCGACGGACCGCTGACGGCCGGCACCTCGGAGGCGGCGATCTTCGCCAGCACCTCGCCCCGCGCGCTGCGGGCCTCGGCGAGGGTGCGGTCCGCGCGGCTCAGGGTGTCCCGCAGCCTGAGCAGCCGCGCCTCCGCGTCCTGCCGGACGGTGAGCACCGCGTCGATCTCCCGGCGCACGTCCTCCAGGGCGCGCGCCTCACGGTCGTACGTCGTGGTGTCCGGGCGGCCGCCACCGGGCGCCGAACTCCCTTGCGCGGGCCGCCAGAAGGCCAGCGGGTCGGACACCACGCGTTCGCGCAGCGAGGTCAGCGTGCGCGTGATCCGCTCCAGGTCGTCACCCGAGGGGTGCTCTCCGGGGCGTACTCCGACGGAGTGCGCGAGCCGGCGGGTGCGCTGGAGCTCCGCGGCCAGTAAATCGATCCGGGCGGGCAGCGCCGACCAGACGGCGTCCGCCGCGACGACCATGTCCAGCGAGGTCGCGTACAGCTCGTTCATCCGCTCCACGAGGGCGGCCAGCGAGAACCGTTCGCTGAGCTTGCCGGTGCCGGCGAGCGTCGGCGCGTTCGCCGTGGCCGTCGCGCTGCCGGCGACCGTGACGCTCTCGCCGCGCAGCAGCTCGGTCAGTTCGACCAGGTCCTCACGGCTCGACCAGCGCCGCCGCGAGCGGATGTTGCGGGCGTCGCGCAGCGCGTCCGAGTACGCGTCGAAGTACGCCCACAGCAGGGTGATCGACGCCTCGGCGGCCGTCCAGCGCTCCTTGGTCGTGCCCGTGAGCTCGGCGCCTTCGAGGAGTCTGCGGCCCGCGTGGTCCTGCAGGGCGAGGAGCGAGGTCTCGATGGCCTCGTGCTCCGCGCCGAGCCGCGCCAGCGCACGGTCCACCTCGTCCCGGTCCATCACCGGCCCGGGGGGTCCCGTGACGCCCATCGATCACCTCTCGCTCTCGGTCGTTGCTTCTAGTGGGCGGCGGGCGGCTTGGACGACGGCGAGTCGGACTTCAGCGTGGCGGAGAGCCACTTGTCGTACGACGTCTGCCAGCCGCTCTTGCGGTAGTCCACAAGGACTTGGTTGACCCGGCGGACCAGATCCTCGGCGTCCTTGTTCATCGCCACACCGTAGTACTCGGTGGTGAAGGTGGTGCCCTTGAGTTCGACCGTCGGGTCCTGGGCGGCCTGGCTCGCGGCGAGCGCGCCGTCGGTCACCACGGCGTCGACCTCACCGAGCTGCAGCCGGACCAGGCAGTCGAGTTGGTTCGGGACCGTGGTGGAGATGTCGGCGGAGCCGGCGAGTTCCCCCGCCTTCCTGTCGGCGTCCAGCTTGTCGTAGGCGGTCGAACCCGTCGCCGTGCAGATCTTCTTGTCCGCGAGGGACTTGTCGTATCCGGTGATCTTCGAGGTCTTGGGGGCGAGCACCTGCTGGCCGGTCACGAAGTACGGGTCGGAGAAGGTCACTTCGTCGAGCCGCTTGCAGGTGATCGTCATGGTGCGGACCACCATGTCGACCCGGCCCTTCTGGATGGCCTCGATGCGCTGGTTGGTGGGGATGGCGCGGAAGCGGACCTTGGCCGGGTCGCCGAGGATCTCGCCGGCGATCCGGTGCGCGAGGTCGATGTCGAAGCCCTCCAACTCGACGTCCTCGTCGGTGTTGTTCGGGTCCCGGTAGCCCCAGCGGTAGCTGTTCTGGTCGACGCCGACCGAGAGATAGCCGCGGTCCTTGATGGCGGTGATCGTCTTGCCGCTCTCGCTGCCGGACGGGGCGGGGCTCAGGTCCTCGGGGTGGTCAACGCACTTCTCCGCCCTCGCCTGGGTGCCCTGGGCCACGCCCTGGCCGCCGACGCCCGTGCTGCCGTCCCCGCGCGCGTGGGCCAGCGGGAGCAGCAGCGCGAAGACCGCGGTCAGGGCACAGGCGATCGCCATCGCGCCGACACCGCCCCAGCCCTTCAGGCTCGCCCTGAGCCGTCGTGCGGCCATGGCCGCTCCTCCCCTCACCGGTACTCCGAAAGCCTGCGCCCGATGCCCAGGACCGCGCCCGCCGCACCCAGCATCGCGAGGACCGCCGCGCCCACCGGGAGTCCGGTCATCGCGTCCCGTCCGTCGCCGGCCGAGCGCTTGAACTCGAGCTGCTCATGGGCGAGGGCCGTCGTCAGGTTGCTGTCGACGCCGTCGAAGCACTCACCGGTCGCCCCCTTGGAGCCGATGATCCTGTCCAGGGCGCCTTGGTAGTCACCCGAGTCGTCGGCCTTGCGGGCTTCGGTGTGACGGGACTTCCACACCTTCATGTTGCCGGTGGCCGTCTTCACGGGCTGTTCCCCCGCCTGGTCGTCGGCAAGGCTCGCGGCCTTGGCGAGGCCGGTGGTGAGGTCCTCCATCGAGGCCTTGAAGGCGACGTCGAACTTGTCCTCGATCACGCCCTTGACCTCGACGGTCTCCGCGCCGCGGCTGACCAGGGTCAGATTCTCGTTGCCCCGGGCCTTGAGCGAGGCGATCTGCGCGTCGTGCAGCACGTTCAGCGAGCGGACGCCGTGGTCGTACGACGCGTCGAGCCCCGCGCGGGCGACGCTGTGGCCGACGACGAGCCAGAGCAGCACCACCGCGGCCGTGGTGGTGGCGCCGACCAGGCCTTGGTTCAGCACTCGGTTCGTCCGCCGGTAGTGGCGCCGCTGGGCCCAGACGAGCGCGGCGAGCACGAGGACGCCGAGGCCGATGGCTGCCCAGGGGTACGGTGTCGCGTCGGAGTAGTCCGAGCGGAGCCGTTGGTTCTCCTTGGTGTAGAGGTCCTCGGCCGCCGGGAGCATCTCCTGCTGCATCTTCTCGTTGGCGTACCGCAGATAGGCGCCGCCGAGCGGGAAGCCCTGCCGGTTGTTGGCGCGGGCCCGCTCGATGAGGCCCTTGTACTCCGGCAGCAGCGTGTTGAGCCGGGAGATGGTGGCCGCGGAGGGGGAGCCGGGCTCCGAGTTCGCGGCGGCGGTGACCAGCTTCTCGGCGGCCGTCTTGATGTCGGCCTCGTAGCGCTTGCGGTCCACGGCCGGTTCCTGGCCGCCCGCGAGGAAGCCGCTGGAGGCAGCCGTGTTGGCGTCGGCGAGCGAACGGTAGATCTCCGCGGCGTCGGAAGTCAGCGGCTGGCTGTTGTGCAGGACGTCGTCGGCGGCGGCCGAGCGGTCCGTCATCTGCCAGGCGGTGACCGCGCCGAACGCGACGACCAGCAGGGCGAGCAGAGCGCCGATGACCCGCAGCCGGCCGGGCTCGGTCGTCGCGGCGGCCCGCAGCCGGTCGACGCCCTCGGCCCATGCCGTACGGCGCGGCGGTGCGGCGTCGGGCAGCGGCCGCGGGGCCTGCGCCCCCGGCTGTCCCGGCAACCCCGGCTGTACGGCCCCGGTCTGCGGCGGCACAGCCGGCATCGTGGGTCTGGCCTGCGCCGGTGGTGCCGCGCCGCCCTTCGGCGGGTATGTCACTTGACCTCCCCCATGGTCATCCGTCGGTCACCTCGCCCCGGTGCGCTCAGGGCGCGGACGGAGGTGGCACGGCCGCAAGTATCGCCGCCGGGACTGACATCCGCACAGGCCTTGACTCGATCTTGTGCGGATCGCCGCGCCCTTGACGAACTTCCGCGCAGCGCACGACTCCCCGCACCTCCCCCCTGCCCATGAATACGCGTGCCGTATGGGTTCGGTTCCCGTACGACCGCGAGGGGTTCGCGCCGCCTCGTGAGCGGGGGCTCACGCCGTCTCGTACGCGGGGGCCCGGGCGCCGGCGCGAGCGGGGGCGCGCGTCGTTCCTGCGCGGTGCAGCGTGCCGTCGCCCGGGCGGGGGTCGGGCCCCCGCCCGGGGAGCGGTCACGCTTCTTCGTAGTGCGCCCGTACGCGCGCGTGCACGTCGTCCGGGGCCCGGACGTGGTCCAGGCCCAGCAGTGCGGCTCCCAGCACGGGGCTCGCCGTGACCACCCGGGGGACCGCCTTGGGGGCGCGGTCCGCCAGCAGTTCGGCGATGCGGTCGTCGAGTTGGGGGTGCCGGGCGGCGAGGATGCTGCCGCCGAGGAGGACGGGAGTCTCCTCGTCCAGCAGCTCCAGGCGGGTCAGGGCCACCGTGGCCATGGCGACCACCTCGTCCGCGAGCCGGTCGACGAGAGCGCGGGCCACCGGGTCGCCGTCCACCGCCGTGGCGAACAGCACCGGAGTGAGTTCGTGGCGCCGGGCGTTGCCGATGTGCCCCAGGTGGAGCGCCTCGATCAGGGCGTACATGGAGCCGAGTCCGAAGTGGGCGGGCAGGGTGCGGGCGAGGGCCGTCGGGCCGCCCCGGCCGTCCTCCGCGCGCGCCGCGTGCCACAGGGCCTCCTCCGCCATCCCCCAACCGCCGCCCCAGTCACCGGAGATGCGCCCGATCGCGGGAAAGCGGGCGGTACGGCCGTCGGGCCGCATCCCCACGCAGTTGATACCGGCGCCGCACACCACGGCGACCCCGCGCGGCTCGGCGATCCCGGCGCGCAGGATCGCGAACGTGTCGTTGCGCACCTCCACACTCGTGCCCCACGCGCGCGCGTGCAGGGCGGCTGCCAACTCCTCCTCCTCGACAGGGAGATCGGCGTTGGCGAGACAGGCCGAGACGTGCTCCACCGAGGTGAGGCCCGCCGCGGCGAAGGCGCGGCCGACGGCGTCGGCGACCGCGTCCACGGCGGTCTCCACGCCCACGGTGGGCGGCCGGAAGCCGCCGCCGCGCGCGGTGCCGGCCACCCGCCCGTCCGCCGTCACGACGGCGACATCCGTCTTGCTGTTCCCCGCGTCGATGGCGAGCACGGACCCGGCACCCCCGGGGCGCCCGGCGACGCGCCCGGCACCCCCTGGAGCCGGCACAGCCCCGGCGGCCGGCCCGGACGAGGAGCCTGTGGCCCCGGCGGCCGGCCCGGACGTGGTGCCCGCGCCCCCGACGACCGGCCCGTACGCGGAGCTCGTGGACCCGGCGGCCGGAGCCGACGCGGAGGCCGTGGGGACGGCCCCGGCGGGCGTTCCGGGGCCGGATTCCGATGACGTCATGCCCACGCGAGGTGCTCCCGGTTGTGCGCGATCAGCTGGTCGGTGAGGGCGTCGGCGTACGCGTGCTGGCCGACGAGGGGGTGGGCGAGCAGGGCCCGGAAGACCCGGTCGCGCCCGCCGCGCAGCGCGGCCTCCAGGGCCAGGTCCTCGTACGCCGTCACGTTGGCCATCAGCCCCGCGTACAGCGGGTCGACGGCCGGCACCGGCAGCGGGGCCGGGCCGTGGGAGCCGACCGCCGCCTGAACCTCGATCACCGCGTCGTCCGGCAGGAACGGCAGCGTCCCCCTGTTGTACGTGTTGACCACCTGGTAGGGGCTGCCGCCCCCGCCGAGCAGCGCGGCGGCCAGGTCCACGGCCGCCTCCGAGTAGTAGGCGCCGCCCCTCTTGGCCAGCAGTTCCGGCTTCTCGTCGAGCGACGGGTCGCCGTACATCGCGAGCAACTCCCGTTCCATCTCGGCGACTTCGGCGGCTCGCGACGGCTTGGTCCGCAGTTCGCGGACGACCTCGTCGTGCGCGTAGTAGTAGCGCAGGTAGTAGGACGGGACGACGCCCAGCCGGTCGACGATGCTGCGCGGCAGGTGGAGATCGTCGGCGATGGAGTCACCGTGCTCGGCGATCAGCTTCGGCAGGACGTTCTCGCCCTCGGGCCCGCCCAGACGCACACCCGTTTCCCAGCTGAGGTGGTTGAGACCCACATGGTCCAGGTGCACATTGGCGGGCGCGACCCCCAGCATTCCGGCGAACTTCCGCTGGAATCCGATCGCCACGTTGCACAGTCCGACCGTCTTGTGACCGGCCTGGAGCAGGGCGCGGGTCACGATCCCGACGGGGTTGGTGAAGTCGATGATCCAGGCGTCCGGGTTGGTACGGCGGACGCGCTCGGCGATGTCCAGCACCACCGGCACCGTGCGCAGCGCCTTGGCGAGGCCGCCCGCGCCCGTCGTCTCCTGCCCGACGCAGCCGCACTCCAGCGGCCAGGTCTCGTCCTCGTTGCGCGCGGCCTGACCGCCGACGCGCAGTTGCAGCAGCACGGCGGCGGCGCCCTCGACGCCCGCGTCCAGGTCGGAGGTGGTGACGATCCGGCCGGGGTGGCCCTGCTTGGCGAAGATGCGCCGGGCCAGGCCGCCCACCAGCTCCAGACGGTCGGCCGCCGGGTCGACGAGCACCAGCTCCTCGATCGGCAGCGTGTCCCGCAACCGCGCGAATCCGTCGATGAGTTCAGGGGTGTAGGTGGAGCCCCCGCCCACTACGGCCAGTTTCATGATCAGCCCTTCACTCCGGTGAGCGTGACACCCTCGACGAACGCCTTCTGCGCGAAGAAGAACACGAGGATCACGGGGGCCATGACCAGTACGGTCGCGGCCATGGTGAGATTCCAGTCGGTGTGGTGCGCGCCCTTGAACGACTCCAGGCCGTAACTCAGCGTCCAGGCACCCGGGTTCTCGGACGCGTAGATCTGCGGTCCGAAGTAGTCGTTCCAGGCGTAGAAGAACTGGAAGAGCGCGACCGCCGCGATGCCCGGCTTCGCCATCGGCAGCACGACCTTGAGCAGTGTCCTGAGGTCCCCGCAGCCGTCCACCTTGGCCGCGTCGAGGTACTCGTTCGGGATGGTCATCAGGAACTGGCGCAGCAGGAAGATGGAGAAGGCGTCCCCGAACGCCATCGGGATGATCAGCGGCCACAGCGTGCCCGACAGATCCAGCTGCTTCGCCCAGAAGAGGTACATCGGGATGATGACGACCTGCGGCGGCAGCATCATCATCGAGATGACCAGCATCAGCGACAGATTCCGGCCGCGGAAGCGGAACTTGGCGAGTGCGTACGCCACCGGGATCGACGACACGACCGTGAGCACGGTGCCGCCACCGGCGTACAGGAGCGTGTTCTTCCACCAGGTCAGGAAGCCCGGCGTGTCGAAGACCTTCTTGTAGTTGCCCCACTCCCAGGTGTGCGGGATCAGATCCCGGCTGAGCGCCTGCGTGTCGCTCATCAGCGAGGTCAGGAACACGAACACGAAGGGGAGGACGAAGAAGAGGGCTGCCGCGACGCCCAGCGCGTGCACGGCGATCCACTCCAGGAACGCCTTGCGGCGGGCGGTGCGTTCGGCGGGGGACACGGGCTGCGTCTGCAACTCCACGGGCTTGTCCAGTACTTGGGTCATACGTCAGTCACCTGCCTGGATGAGACCGCCCCGGCGCCGCATCAGGAACGCGGTGAACACCATGGACAGGGCGAACAGCACGAGCGCGACCACACAGGCAGAGCCGTAGTCGAAGCGCTGGAAGCCGAGGTTGTAGACGAGCTGCGGCAGAGTGAGCGTCGACTTGTCCGGGTAGCCGGGCTCGAACTGCGTACCGGCGCCCTGGATGACGCCCGAGGCGACCTTCCCGGCGATGAGTGGCTGTGTGTAGTACTGCATCGTCTGGATCACGCCGGTGACCACGGCGAACATCACGATCGGCGAGATGTTCGGCAGTGTCACGTACCGGAACCGCTGCCACGCGGACGCGCCGTCCAGCTCGGCCGCCTCGTACTGCTCCTGCGGTACGTCGAGCAGCGCGGCCATGAAGATGACCATGAGGTCCCCGATGCCCCACAGGGCGAGCAGGGTGAGCGCGGGCTTCGACCAGCTGGGGTCGTTGAACCAGCCCGGCGCCGGGATGCCGATCTTCTCCAGGATCGAGTTGACCGGCCCCGTACCGGGGTTGAGGAGGAAGGCGAAGGCCATCGTGGCGGCGACGGGCGGTGCGAGGTAGGGCAGATAGAAGAGGGTGCGGAAGACACCCGTGGCCGACTTGACCTTCGTGATCAGCATGCCGACGCCGAGTCCGAAGAGGACGCGCAGGCTGACCATGATGACCACGAGCCACAGCGTGTTGCGCAGGGCGGGCCAGAACAGCGGGTAGTTCTGGAAGACGTAGACCCAGTTCTTCGTCCCGGCCCAGGTCGGCGGCTTGAAGCCGTCGTAGTGCATGAACGAGAAGTAGACGGTCGAGATCAGCGGATACGCGAAGAAGACCGCGAAACCGATCAGCCAGGGCGACATGAAGGCGAGGGTCCGCAGCGCCGACCGGCGGCGCTTCGAAGCCAGCGTGACAGTACTCATGGGCGTGCGGCTACTTCGCCTGCGCGATGTCCGTGTCGATCTGCTTGGCGGTGGATGCCAGACCCGCCTTCAGATCCTTGGTCCTGCCGCTCTCGTAGTCGTAGCCGAACTGCTGGATCGACACGAGGTAGGTACCGCCGTTGATCGACGCCGGAGACGTCGTCGAGTCGGGGTTCGAGGCGATGTCCAGGAACGTCTTGAAGCGCGCGTCGTACTTCAGCTTCGGCGACTTCAGGGCGGCCAGCGTGGAGGGCACGTTGTGGATGGCGTTGGCGAAGCCGACCACGGCGTCCGTGTCCGTCGTCATGTACTTCACCAGCTCCCAGGCCGCGTTCTGCTTCTTGCTGGTGGAGGCGATGCCGGTGATGGTGCCGGTGATGTAGCCCTTGCCGTACTGGTCCGCCTGGTCGTCCGGCACGGGCAGGGGTGCGACACCGATCTCGAAGCCGGGCTTGGCCTCCTCGGCCATGCCCAGTCGCCACTCGCCGTCCAGCTGCATCGCGACCTGGCCGGTGTGGAAGGGGTGCTTGGGTCCCCACTCGTCACCCAGCTTGGAGCGGTACTTCTCCAGCTTCTGGTAGCCGCCGAGCGAGTCGACGAGGTTCTTCTGGAGGGTGAACCCGGCCTCGAACGCGGGGTCCTTGGCGATGTTCGACTTGCCGCTCTTGTCGAAGTACGTCGGCGAGAACTGCCCGAAGTAGTGCTCGGTCGTCGACTCCCAGCCATGGTAGTTCGGCATGAAGCCGAGCTGGGAGTACGAGTCGCCCTTGGCGATGGTCAGCTTCTTGGCGTCCTTCTCGAACTCCGACCAGGTCTTCGGCGGGCTCTTGATGCCGGCCTTCTCGAAGGCGGTCTTGTTGTAGTAGAGCCCGTACGCGTCACCGAGCAGCGGCGCCGTGCAGCGGTTGCCGTCGAACTGCGTGTACTCGTTCATCGCCTTCGGGAACGTCGTCTGCGGGTCGATGCCCGCCTTCTTGAAGAGGGGGTTCAGATCGACGAAGGCGCCGGACGAGCAGAACTTGCCCACGTTGTTGGTGGTGAAGGAGGAGACGACGTCGGGAGCCTTGCTGCCGCCCGCGCGCAGCGCCTGGTTGATCTTGTCGTCCGTCATGTTGCCGACGACGTTCACGTGGATGTTGGGGTGCGCCTTCTCGAAGCCCGCCACCAGCGCCTTCACGCCCTTGACCTCGTTCGGCGCGCTCCACGCGTGCCAGAAGTTGATCGTCTGTTCCTTGGACGCGTCGTCGCTCCCACCGGAGTCGGACTGGCCGGTACAGGCGGTGGCGAGGAGGGCTATCGAGGCGGAGGCGGCGAACGCGGCGACCGCTTTCCTGGACATTCCGGGCATGACGGGATCTCCCTAGGGCAGGGCGGGGCGGTGGACGATGCGGGGGGCGGACAGTGCGAGGAGCGGACTCAGCGGGAGGTGTCGAAGACCTCGTCGCGGGTGGCTGCCAGCGCGCTCTCCAACGCGCCGCGCAGCACAGGATGTTCGTGTACGTCGCCGACCACGAGGCGCGGCCGGGACGCGGCCAGCTCCTCCAACTCGGCCTGGACCAGGGCGCGCAGCGGTTCGCCGCCCGCGGTGAGCGAGGCGCCGCTGAGGACGACCAGCTCGGGATCGAGCACGGAGACGAGTGAGGCGAGACCGGTGGCGAGCCCGGTCGCGTACGTCTCCAGGAGCCGCAGGTGCGGCCCCTCGTTCACGGCCGCGGCCTGCGCGACCAGGGCGGCCGCGACCTCCGCGTACGGTCCGCTCGGCACGGGCCGGACGCCCAGCTCGCGGGCCAGCTGGGGAAGGGCCTGTGAGCCGGCCAGCTCCTGGTAACCACCGCTGTTGGCCTTCGTCACCTGCCGCACCAGGGGCGCGCCCGGCACCGGCAGGAAGCCGACCTCGCCGGCGCCGCCGGTCCAGCCGCGGTGCAGCCTCCCGCCGAGGACGAGCGCGGCGCCGAGACCGCCCTCGTTCCACAGCAGGACGAAGTCCTCGTGTCCGCGGGCCGCGCCGAGCCGCTGCTCCGCGATGGCGACGAGGTTCACGTCGTTCTCGTACTCGACCGGCATCGGCAGCGCGGCGGCCAGCTCGTCGAGGAGACTCGGCGTGTGCCAGCCCGGCAGGTGCGAGGCGTAGCGCAGCCGGCCGGTGTTGGGGTCGAAGGCGCCGGGCGTCCCGATGACCAGCCGGTGGATGTCGCCGCGCGCCAGCCCGGCCTCCTTCACCGCCCCGTCGAGGGCGTCGGTGACCTGTCGTACGACGGGTTGGGCGGGGCGCCGGCCGGGCGTGGCCAGCTCGTACTCGCCGACGGTCCGGCCGGTGACGTCCGCGACGGCGGCGCGGATGCGTTCGGGGGTGACATCGAGTCCGGCCGCGTGGGCCGCGGCCGGATTGACCACGTACAACTGGGCGTTGGGGCCGGGGCGCCCCTCGCTGGTTCCGGTGGCGAGCACCAGGCCGGCCGCTTCCAGCCGGGCCAGGAGCTGTGAGGCGGTGGGCTTGGACAGGCCGGTGAGCTTGCCGATCCGGGTGCGGGACAGCGGGCCGTGCTCCAGGAGGAGGTCCAGGGCGGCGCGGTCGTTCATGGCGCGCAGGACGCGCGGCGTGCCCGGCGTACCGGCGGATCCTGCCATGCGTGTCGCCCCCTGCCTCTCGAATGCCCCAGCTTCGCAGTGTCCCGAGGGTGGAGTCCACCGCCAAGATCATTGTTAGGAAAGTTTCCTATTGGGTGAGAGGAAAGTAGGCCGGTGTTGGCAGGGGCGTCAATACCGGCCAGGGCGGGCAATCAAGTCGTTACCTCGGGAGGAACGGCTGAGGCCGCCGGGGTGTGTGCACCCCGGCGGCCTCGGACCGTCGTCGTTCGGGTGGCCGCAGCCGCCGCCCGTTCTCGCGCCGTGCGCTACTTCGCGGCCCCCGGCGGAGTGATGGGCGAGGCGTTCTGGGACTGCGGGGACGAGGTGGAGGCGTAGGCCGAGGGGGCCGCCACGGCCGCCGTCGGGTCCGAGGCCGGGGTCTCCTCCGGCTGGACCGTCGAACCGCCCATGATGCGGATGTCGGCGTCGTCGAAGGCGTGCTTGATGCGCCAGCGGAGCTCGCGCTCGACGGTCAGCGCCTTGCCGGGCATCGTCTTGGCCGTGACCCGGACGACCATCGAGTCCAGGAGGACGCTGTCCAGGCCCAGGACCTCGATCGGGCCCCACAGCAGCTCGTTCCAGGGCTCGGCCTTGCTCATGTTCTCGGCGACGTCGGCGAGGACGGACCGGACGTGGTCCAGGTTCTCGGCCGCCCGGACGGTGACGTCGACGCCCGCCGTGGCCCAGCCCTGGGAGAGGTTGCCGATGCGCTTGACCTCGCCGTTGCGGACGTACCAGATCTCACCGTTGTCGCCGCGCAGCTTCGTGACCCGCAGGCCGACCTCTATGACCTCGCCCGAGGCGACGCCCGCGTCGATCGAGTCGCCGACACCGTACTGGTCCTCAAGGATCATGAAGACGCCGGAGAGGAAGTCGGTGACCAGGTTGCGGGCGCCGAAACCGATGGCCACCCCGGCCACCCCGGCCGAGGCCAGCAGCGGGGCCAGATTGATCTCGAACGTGCCGAGGACCATCAGCCCGGCCGTGCCCATGATCAGGAAGGACGCGACCGAACGGAGGACCGAGCCGATGGCGTGCGAGCGCTGGCGACGGCGCTCCACGTTCACCAGCAGACCGCCGAGCGCGGTGCCGTCGACCGCCTGCGCCGTGCGGTTCATCCGCTCTATCAGCTTGGTGATCGCCCGGCGTACCGCGACTCTGAGGACCGCCGCGATCACCAGGATCAGCAGCACGCGCAGGCCGATGCTCAGCCATGTGGACCAGTTCTGCTCGACCCAGCTCGCGGCGTTGGTGGCACTCTCCTGGGCGTCCTGAAGCGTGGGGGCCGGCGGAGCCGTCGTCGTCGAGGGGGACGGTGACGGGGTGACGGCGGCGGCCGGCAGGACGGACAAGGACACAGCGGGTACCTCCAGGCGTAGCGGTCTGCCCCCGGCAGGGACACGAGAGGGACACCGGTCGGGCAGACTCACCACACTAACGGGGCATGGTGTGCGGATCGTTGTCATGTTCGAGGGAGAGACCGGACTCACCTGGGGATGAAGAAGGTGTGGTCGAAAACACTCCCAGCCCGTTACCGGGACATGGTGGCGCTTCCACCAGGCATGAGGGGAGACTGACTGCAGATCGTCCCGGCGCGAGCCACGCGCCGCCGGCGTACAAGGAGGCATCCGTGCCGCATGTCCTGGTCCTCAATGCGTCGTACGAGCCACTCGGCGTCGTACCGCTCCGCCGCGCGCTCGTCCTCGTCCTTGAGAACAAGGCCGTATCTCTCGAGGAATCCGGCGCCTTCATGCACAGCGCGACCGTTACTGTCCCCGCACCCAGCGTGGTCCGGCTGAAGAGGTTCGTCCGGGTCCCTTATCGGGGGCCCGTTCCGCTGACCAGGCGAGCGCTCTTCGCTCGCGACGGCGGCCGGTGCATGTACTGCGGTGGCGTCGCAACCAGCGTCGACCACGTCATCCCGCGCAGCCGCGGGGGTCAGCACGCCTGGGACAACGTGGTGGCGTCGTGCCGCCGCTGCAACCACGTCAAGGCCGACCGTCATCTGGTCGAGATCGGCTGGCGTCTGCGCCACAAACCGGCCCCGCCGACGGGGCTCGCCTGGCGCATCATCGGAACGGGGCACAGGGACCCGCGCTGGTTGCCTTACCTGCAGCCATACGGCGCTGAGGACGCGATGGCCCGGATCGACGGCATTTCCGCCTGACGATCCGGGCTTTTGCATACCCCCTCACCCGCCGGCCCGTCCCGCACGGCCCCGTGTCAGCCGCGGGGCCCCTCGGGGCGGGCGCCGTACACCGCGCAGAGCGCCGAGCCGGCCACGAAGAGTGTCAGCGCGACGGCCCAGGCGCCGGGCTGAGGGCCCGTCTGCAGGGGCCAGGTGAGGACTGTCTCTCTTCTCACACGGGGTGAGGCGCCCGAGAGATACACGCCACTGAAGTACAGCGTCGTCGGCATCCAGCTCGCCCGGGCACCGCACAGCACCGCCGCGCCCGCCGTCAGACCGACGGCCCCCAGCGTGTTGCGGACCATCGCCGGCGCGCCGAACACCTCGGCCTGTCCCGGCACCGCAGAGGCGAGCGCCGCCGCCGCGAGCGCCGTCAGCACCAGCAGATGCGCCAGCCGCCTGGGCCACCAGGGGCGTACGGCGGTGTCGTCCAGGTCGCGCGCGTACGAGTGGAGACTCACGCCGATCGCCGCGGACGCCAGCAGCGGGGCCAGGGAGAGCAGCGGCACCCGGCGGTAGGGGTCCAGATAGACGCCGGGCCGGCTCGCCACCCACAGCGTGAGCAGCGCGGCACAGGCCAGCGCGGCCGCGGTCAGGGGCAGGCCACGGGAGCGGGCGTAGAGCGTGAGGGGGGTGCCGGGACTGCGCTGGGCGTTCACAGGGACGGAACCTCCTGCGGGTCCGGGTCGCAGTCCTGGGCGGTGGCGAAGTAGCGGCTCAGCCAGGCGCGGCGCTCGTCGTCCGGCATGGCGGCGAGACGCGCGTACGCCCTGTCCTCGGCGCGGTGCCTCGCGATCCCCGGCTCGTCACCTCGCTCCAGGGCCCCTGCCACGGACACGTCACGGATGTCCTTCGCAACAGCGTCCGGAGCCAGCCAGCGCAGTACGGCCTCATCGGTCTCCGGGATCCGCCGCTCGGACGGTTCCCGCTCGCAGTCCGTGCGGACCATCAGCTGCGCGGCCTCCCAGGCGTAGCGCTGCGGATCGGTCACCTTGCCGCGTACGGCGCTCCAGCCGAAGGGCGTGAGCATCGGCAACTGCGTCTCGTCCTCGTGCGGGTCGCGCCCCAGGTCCTCGAAGCGGACGGGCAGGTTCTGCACGCCCTCCAGCCGGCCGGTGAGACCGGAGAGCGCCCGGGTCACGTCCGGCAGCAGACCCGGGTGGGTGGCGTTGACGCAGACCGCCGGAGTGGTGGAGTCGTCGCACACCTGCCGGTGCACGAGCGGGTTGTCGCGCAACAGACCGTCGCCCGCCTGCGGCGGTCCCGAGCGCGGCCGTGAGTGGCAGCAGCGCGATGACGCGACGCCGGCCGGCGTGCGCCAGGACCGCGGTCGCGGCGAGACCGGCCGCCCAGAGGGCCGACACGAGCGGGTACCACCAGACCGGCAGTTCACGGTCGCCGACCACGCGCACATGGGCGAGTGCGAGATTGCGGAGGTCCGACGGCGCATGGGCGACCATGCCGAAGAGGACGTACCCGCAGATCGCGAACGCGGGCGCGGTCAGCCGCCAGGGCAGCACCTGCCCGGCCACATGACCGAGCACCGCGCAGGCCGCGAGCGAGAGGGCGGTGCCCACGAAGACCGTCGGCTGCGGGCCGCCGGCCGACGCGTACGGCGCACAGGCCAGCAGGGCGCCGGCCACCGCCACCCCGTACGCCGCGGCCAGCCAGCAGGCGAGCGGCAGCGCGGCCGTCAGGAGCTGCGCGAGCCGGCCGCGAGCGGCGGAGGCCCGCAGCTCCGTCATCCGCAGCCGCCGGTCCCGGCCGCCCTGCCAGGCGCCTGCGGCCAGCGCGAAGGGGGCGCCGATGAGGCCCGCCCCGGTGCTCAGCAGGGCGGTCGTCTCACCCCAGCTGCCCTGCCACTGGTCCGCCGAGGCGCCGAGCGCCCAGGCGAACGTGATCAGCATCCCGGCGGCCGCCCAGGGGGCGAAGCCGCGCAGGGCTTCGGTGCGGAGGGGGTGGCGATGACGGTGTGTGGGGGTGGGTTCGGGTGGGGCGGGGGCCTTCGTTCGGGGGGCCCTGCCGAGCCGGGTGCGACGTTCGGCGGGGCGGTCGGCTGGGTCGCTACGGACGTCGGTGCGGAGGTCGACTCGGTCGGTGCTGTCGCCGGCGCTGGCGGCGCGGTCTCCGGTGGGGTGACCGGGGCGGTTGGCGCGGTCTCCGGTGGTCTCGTCGTCGCGGTAGGTGCGGTTCCCGTCCGGTGCGGAGGCGGCGTCGGAGTGGCCGCCGATCAGAGGGCTCGCGGGTTCGGCGGGGGACGTCGGGGTGCCGCGGTCGCCGCCCGGAGGGATCCGTACGGTCATCGGCCGGCCTCCGTCGGTGTCCCGGCGCGGTGACCGCGCAGGGCGGCGGTGTAGCCGCGTTCGGTGGCGTTGCCGTCGGCCTCGTGGCCGTCCGCTCCCAGGGCCGCCAGCGACTGGGGCGTGCCCCGGTAGGCGACCCGGCCGGCCTCGATCAGGGTGACGTCCGTGCAGGCCGCTGCCACGTCCTCGACCAGGTGGGTCGAGACGATGACGGTGGCGGCCTTTCCGAGATCCCGGAGCAGCGCGCGGAACTCGACCCGCTGCTCGGGATCCAGGCCCGCGGTGGGCTCGTCGAGGAGCAGCACGCGCGGGTCGTTCACGATGGCCTGGGCGATGCCGACGCGCCGGATCATGCCGCCGGACAGGGTCTTGACCTTCGCGTCGATGCGGTCGGTGAGCCCGACCCTGGCCACCGCCCGCTCGACCGCGGCCGGGGTGACCGCGGCGGGCACCTCCTTCAGCCACGCCACGTACGCCACGAACTCCCGCACGGTGAAGCCCGGGTAGTACCCGAACTCCTGTGGCAGATAGCCCAGTTCACGGCGGACCGCACTGCGTTCCCGGTGCCGCCCGAGGTCGCTGCCGAGCATCTCCACCCGGCCCGCCGCGGGCGCCGAGACCGTCGCGAGCACGCGGATGAGGGAGGTCTTGCCGGCGCCGTTGGGCCCCAGCAGTCCATGGACCCCGGGCCCGAAATCCAGGTCGACGGCGTCCAGTGCGGTGGTCCTGCGGTGCCGGACGGTCAGCGCGGAGACGCGGACGGCGGGTGCGGAGGCGGAGGCCGGCGGGGCACCGGAGCCGGCGGGCCCGGACGCGGTGGGCGTACCGGTCGTACCAGGGGTGTTCACATCGTCTCCAGACGGTCGTACGCGGTGCGGCGCGCGGCGAGGAGGAGGGCGCAGAGCGCGGCGGCCGCGGCCCAGGCCCCCTGCGGCGGGGCGCCGGTGAGATAGCGGGAGAGCTGCTCGGTGAGCCGGGCCGTCAGACCGGGGCCGGTGGCGGTGAGGACGGGCGCCGCCAGTGCGAGCACCCAGCCGCCGCCGACCACCAGGGACGCGGTACGGCAGCCCAGGTATCCGGAGAGCGCCAGCGCGGCCAGGGTCAGGGCGAGCCCGGGCAGCAGCCAGGCGGCGGTCGCCGGGGCCTGGGGCAGGCGCGGGCCGGCCGACGGGAGCAACAGACCCGCGGCCGTCAGCAGCGGCACGCTGACCGTGAGTACGGCGGCCGTCCGCATCAGCACCAGGCGCAGCCCGCCGGTGGGCGAGGTCGCGACGATCTCGTACAGGGGATCGGCGTGCCGGCCGTAGGAGAGGGCGACTCCCGCGACGGGCACCACCGGTGCGACGGCCAGCAGCAGCGGCCGTGCGCCGGCGAACCCACCGGCGTACGCGAGGGCGAGGGCTCCCAGGGCCACCAGTACGACGGCTCCCAGCCACGCCCCGCGCAACGCGGGCCCGGCGGCCCACACGATCCGCCCGAGCCGCCCCCCGACGGCTCGGGCGCGGCGGCCTGCGGGCGCGGGCGCCGGCGTCGGTGCGGATGCGTGGGCCTGGGACGGGACGGCGGCCGGGGCGCGTACCGCGTGCAGTACCGCGTCCCGCACCTCCGAGAGCACCGCTCCCGCCGCCCCGGCGCGCGCCGCGTGCGATGCGCGGACGGCGCACGCGGTGCAGCTCTCCAGGTGTTTCTCCAGGGACCAGGAGTCCGTCTCCGGGAGGGAGCCGTCCGTGTAACGGGCGATGAGGTCGTCGGGGGTGTGCCAGCCGGTCATGCCGGGCCTCCCAGCGGGGGCGGGTTCAAGTGGGCGAGCGCGACCCGGAGTTCGGCGCGGGCCCGCATGGCGCGGGTCTTCACCGTGCCCTCGGGGATGCCGAGGAGTTGGGCGGTCTCGCGGGTGGTCAGCCCGTCGATCACCGTGGCGCGCAGGACTTCGCGGAGCTCGGGGGAGATGCGGTCCAGGGCCGTCCCCACGTCTCCGTACTCCAGGCCGGCCAGCACCCGTTCCTCGGCGGAGGGCGTGGGCGCGGATGCCGTGTGCTCCACCTGCTCCACCCGGGCGGCTCGCTCCTGGACCCGCCGCGCGTCGACCAGCCGCCGTGCCGCGATCGTCCACAGCCAGCCGCCGGCCTCCGCGCCCCGGTGCGAGGCCGCGGACCGCCATACGGTCACGAAGGTGTCCTGGAGCACCTCGCGCACGACCTCGGGGTCGCCGCACCGGCGGGTCAGCCGGGTGTGCAGCCAGCCGGCGTGCCGGTCGTAGAGCGCGGCCAGCGCCGCCGAGTCCCCGCCAGCGACGGCCCGCAGCAGCGCCGCGTCCGTGGCGTCCTCCCGGTGGCCCCCCATGGGGCGGAACAGTCTCACAACCCGTCTATCGACCGGTCCGGGGCGAACGGTTCACGCTCTTCGGGGCCGACGGTTCACCGCACCTTCGCGGCCGCGGTGTCAGCGGCGGTGGCCGATGCGGGTCAAACGCCCAGTCCGGGCGCCGGACGACCGGCAGTGACCCGGCAATTTCCGGTACCTCCCAGCAGCCTGCGGTCGTCTCCTGGTGCGGTGGCCGCGACTGGAACAGAATGTGACCAGCGACACGTTGTCCCTTCGTGTACGTCTGCGGCCGCGCTCACTGGGTAGGGCTGCGACAACCCGCGTCCAGCCGTACGACGACAAGGAGGCCCCCGTGGCCGCTCCGGCACACCTTCTGCTCCCGGCCCTCTCCAAACCCTGGGCGGAGCTGTCCGCCGATCCTCACCTGTGCGTCTTCGGCGAGGAGGCCTGCGCCGAAGTGCCGCTGACCAGCGAACCACCGCTGCCCGACGCCGAGCCCCTCACCAGCGAACCGCCGCTCGCCGACGCCGCGCCCCTGACCAGCGAGCCGACCTCGACCGGCGCCGCCGCGGGGGTCTGATGGCGCGGACCGGGCCGGCCGACCCCGCCGGGACACCGCTGTCCCGGCTCGCCGCGCTGCACGGCGTAGCCACCTCCTACAGCCCCTCCCCGGACCGTACGGTCGCCGCCTCCGACACCGCGGTCACCGCCGCCCTCGCGGCGCTGGGCGTGGACGCGAGCACTCCGGAGACCGTCCGCACCGCCCTCGCGGCCCGGGAGGCCGTACTGCGCGAGCGGCTGCTTCCGCCGACGTTGGTGTCCTGGGGAGGCAGTCCGCCCGCCGCCCTCGCCGGCCTGCCCGACGGCACCCGGCTGCGCATCGAGACCGAGCAGGGCGAGACCCGCGCCGGCGCCCAGCAACTCCCGCCCGGCGTCCACGCGTTGCACGCCACCGCGCCGGACGGCCGCACCGCCGACGCCCACCTCGTGGTGGCCCCGTCCCGGCTGCCCGCGCCGCCGGGACGCACGTACGGGCTGCTCGTCCAGCTCTACTCCCTCCTCTCCCGCCGCTCCTGGGGCATGGGCGACCTCGGCGACCTCGCCGAGCTGACCGCCTGGGCCGGCCGCACCCTCGGCGCCGGATTCGTGCAGGTCAACCCCCTGCACGCGGCCGTGCCCGGCACGCCCACCGACCCGTCCCCGTACCGGCCCTCCTCCCGCCGCTTCCCCGACCCGGTGCATCTGCGCGTCGAGGACGTCCCCGAGTTCGCCTACGCCGAGGACCGTGAGCGGATCCGCGCGCTGCTCCGGCGTGCCGAGGGACTGCGCGAATCGGTGCTGGACAAGGGCGCGTTGATCGACCGCGACGCCGTGTGGGAACTCAAGCGCGAGGCACTGGACGTCGTCCGCGAGGTCCCGCTCGGCCCCGGCCGGCTCGCCGCCTACTGGGACTTCCTCGCCGAGGAGGGCCAGGCCCTGGAGGACCACGCCACCTGGTGCGCGCTCGCCGAGGTGCACGGATCCGACTGGCACCAGTGGCCGGCCGGTCTGCGTGACCCCCGCTCCGCCGAAACCGCCCGTGCGCGGGGCGAGTTGATGGACCGCGTCGACTTCCACACCCGCCTCGCCTGGCTCACTGACAGCCAGCTCGCCACCGCCCAGCGCAGCGCGCGCGACGCGGGGATGCCGGTGGGCCTCGTCCACGACCTCGCCGTCGGCGTCCACCCCGGCGGGGCCGACGCCTGGGCGCAGCAGGAGTACTTCGCGTCCGGCATGTCCGTGGGCGCCCCACCGGACGCCTTCAACGCCCTGGGCCAGGACTGGGGCCTGCCGCCCTGGCGCCCCGACCGCCTCGCCGAGTCGGGCTACGCCCCGTACCGCCGCCTCCTGCGCGCCCTGTTCCGCTATGCGGGCGCCCTGCGCATCGACCACGTCATGGGCCTGTTCCGGCTCTGGTGGATCCCGCTGGGCGAGGCACCCACCGACGGGACGTACGTCCGCTACGACGCCGAGGCCATGCTCGCCGTCCTGGTGCTGGAGGCCTCACGCGCCGGGGCGCTGGTGATCGGCGAGGACCTCGGCACCGTCGAACCGGGCGTCCGCGAGGCGCTGCACGAACGCGGTGTGCTCGGCACGTCCGTGCTCTGGTTCGAACGGGACTGGGCCGGTACGGGGCTGCCGCTGCCCCCCGAGCGCTGGCGCCCGGACTGCCTCGCCACCGCCACCACGCACGACCTCCCGCCCACCGCGGCCCGCCTCACCGGCGAGCACGTCGAACTCCGCGACAGCCTCGGCCTGTTGACCCGCCCGCTGGAGGAGGAGCGCGCCGAGGCGGCCGCGGACACGCGGGAGTGGCTGGCCCTGCTGGCCCGGCTCGGGCTGCTGCAGGGCGGCAGCGGCGGTGTCTCCGTCGCGTCCGAGGAGGCCGAGATCCAGGCCGTGCACCGGTTCCTGCTGCGCACGCCCGCCCGCATGGTCGGCGTCTGGCTCCCGGACACGGTCGGCGACCGCCGCCCGCAGAACCTGCCGGGCACCTGGGACCAGTATCCGAACTGGCGCCTGCCCATCGCCGACGCCGACGGCCGGCCGGTGACGCTGGAGGAACTGGCCGCCTCACCCCGGCTGCACGCCCTCCTGGACGTGCTGCGCCCCCGCCCGGGGGCCCCGGGTACCGACGCCTCCCGGACCCCCTGACCCGCCCGGCTTCCACGGTGGCTCGCGTCCCGCGGTTCCTTCGTACGGCACCCCGGGCGCGCGGCCCGTTCGGGTGTTCGCTACGTTTGCACCGTGGACAAGAAGAACGCCCTGCGCGCCGGCGCCCTGGCCGCCGGTACGACGCTGATGATGCTGCTCATGTCGTCCCCCGCGCTCGCGCTCACCCGCGACGACGGCGACGACCCCGGCAAGCACGGTCTGAGCGTGATCGACACGCTCGGTCTCTACGTGGCAGCCCCGATCGTGCTGTTCCTGGTCATCGCCGGACTCGTGATGGTCCTCGACAAGTCCCCCAAGCAGCAGAAGCAGGGCTGATTCCGCCCGCTGCTTCCGCTTCCCGATTCCTTTCGCGTCGAGGGAGTCCGCGCACCCGGCCGGGTGTACGGGCTCCCTCGACGGTTTTTGCGTGCCTGCGTGCCTGCGTGCCTGCGTGCCTGCGTGCCTGTGTGCCGGTGCGTCGCCCAGGTCGCCGGCGGGTCCTGCCGGCGTCGGTTCCCGCGTGCGTCGCCAGGGTGTCCGGCTCGTGTGCCTCGGGTGCCTCGCGTGCCTCGGGTGGCGGTGTCCGCCGCCCGCGCACGTCACGGCTCACGGACTCGTCTGCGGATGCGGGGCCGTGAGATAGCGCTGCACCGTCGGCGCCAGCCAGGCCACGATCTCCTCGCGGTGCAGCGAGACCGCCGGCGGCAACCGGAGCACATAGCGGGTGAGCGCGAACCCGAGCACCTGTGAAGCGCTGAGCGCGGCCCGCACGGGCGCCTGTTCGGGGTCCGGGCACACCTGCCGGGCCACCGGCAGGATCTGGTCCCGGAAGACGCCCTGTATGCGCTCGGCGCCCGCCGAACTGGTGACGCTGACGCGCAGCATCGCGGTGAGCGCCTCGTTCTCCTCCCAGAGATCCAGGAAGTGCGTCACCAGAACGCGCCCCACTCCCTGCGGATCCAGCGCCGCGGGCTCGGGCAGCCGCAGATCCACATCCAGCACCGCGGCGAACAAGCCCTCTTTCGAGCCGTAGTACCGCATCACCATGGACGGATCGATCCGCGCGTCCTTGGCGATCGAACGGATCGTGGCGCGTTCATAGCCGTCGGCCGCGAACCGCTCCCGGGCCGCCGCGAGGATCGCGGTCCGGGTGGCGTCGGAGCGGCGGGGGGCGGTGGGCCTGAGGTCGGCGTCGGGGCCTTCGGCCGGCTCGGGGTCGGGTGGCGTCGCGCGCGCGGAGGGTCCGTATTCGGTCATGCCAACAAACGTAGGCCAACACGTGTTGACAGTCCAGAGAGGTCGCCCTACGTTGGCAAACGAGCGTTGGCCTACAGGTGTTGGCCAACGGACGTTGGCATCAGGAGGTCGCGATGAACGGCAACACCCACCGCACGGCGTCGTCCACCCCGTCCACCGCCTCCACCGCAGCGGCGGGGTCCGCCTCCTCCACCGCCCCGACCCCCTCCGCCGTCGCGGCCGCCTCCGCCCCCTCAGCGCCCTCCGCCCCCTCAGCGCCGTCAGCCACCTCCGTCCCGTCCCCCGCCTCGGACCCCTCCGGGGCGGACCGTTCGCCCCTCGCATCCCGGGCGGTGGTTGTCGTCGGTTCCGGGCCGACCGGGCTGCTACTGGCCGGTGATCTCGCCACCGCCGGCATTCCGGTCACGGTCGTCGAGAAGCGCGCCCGCGAGATCAGCAATCTGTCGCGCGCCTTCGTGCTGCACGCGCGCACTCTGGAGCAGCTCGATGCCCGCGGTCTCGCCGACGAGCTGGAGGCCAAGGGACAGGCGCTCGACCGGATTCGCCTCTTCGGGCGGCTCACCGTCCCGCTCGACACGTTGCCGTCGCGCTTCAATCACCTGCTGGTGCTGCCGCAGTACGAGGTGGAGAAGGCGTTGGAGCGGCGTGCGGTCGAGGCCGGGGTGCGGTTCGTGTACGAGACCGAGGTGACCGGGCTGGCCCAGGACGCGGACGGCGTGACGCTGGAGGTGCGTGGACCCGACGGGCAGCCGGACTCGCTGCCGGCCGCCTATGTGGTCGGCGCGGACGGGCTGCACAGCGTGGTGCGCAAGGCGATCAAGCTGTCCTTCCCGGGGAAGTCCGTCATCCGCTCGGTCGTGCTCGCGGACGTGCGGCTCGACGAGAAGCCCGAGCAGGTGCTGACCGCCGACGCCGTCGGTGACGCCTTCGCCTTCATCGCGCCCTTCGGGGACGGTTACTACCGCGTGATCGGCTGGCACCGCGGGCGCGACGTCCCCGACTGCGCGCCGCTCGAACTCGACGAGGTCAAGGAGATCGCCCGGCTCGCGCTCGGCCGTGACTACGGGATGCACGACGCCCGCTGGATGTCCCGTTTCCACAGTGACGAACGGCAGGCGTCCGCGTACCGCGTGGGGCGGGTGTTCCTCGCCGGGGACGCCGCGCACGTGCACACCCCGGCCGGCGGTCAGGGCATGAACACCGGCCTCCAGGACGCGGCGAACCTCGGCTGGAAGCTGGCCGCGGTGCTCGACGGGTACGCCGACGCGGCTCTGCTGGACACGTATCAGGCCGAGCGCTACCCGGTCGGTACGTCCGTGCTGCGCAGCAGCGGCGGCATCGTCCGGCTGGCGATGGCCAAGTACCCCTGGACACTGGCCTTCCGCGCCGCGCTCACCACCGTCCTCGGCCGTGTCGGCCCCGCCCGCACCCGGATGACCGGCCGGATCACGGGCATCGGGTACGCCTATCCGGCGCCGCGCGGGGCCCACCCGCTGGTCGGCAAGCGGGTCCCGGACGTGGCTCTGGAGAGCGGCCGCCTCTACGAGGCGCTGCGCGGCGGGCGGTTCGTGCTGATCACTCCGGAGCCGTACGAGACGGGGGAGGGCGGGGAAGCGGGGGCGGGCAACGGCCGTCTTGCCGTGGAGCGTTGGGCGAGCGGGCGGCGTACGACCGTACTGGTGCGGCCCGACGGATACGTCGCCTGGGCCGCAGAACCGGAAGGCGCCGGACAGGCCGTGGACGTGTCGGCGATCCGGAGCGCACTGGCTGCCGCGGGCGCGATCGACGCACGATCCGCTGCGCTGGGCTGATGTGCAGCCGGTGCGCTGCGCTGGGCTGATGTGCAGCCGGGCCGGCGCGCTGGGCTGACGTGCGGTCGGGCCGCGGGGCTGGGGTGAGGTGCCTGCTCGTCCGGCGCGTAGTGGTGGCGTGTGGCCGGGCCGCGGCGCTGTGGTGAGGTGCTTGCCGGGCCGGCGCGCAGCCGTGGCGTGCGGCGGGTCGGCGCGCAGCGTTGGCGTGCAGCCGAGCCGCCCGGGCTCCGTGAGCCCGGAGTGCGGTGCCGGTCGGTGAACGGGCCGGGAAGGGCGGTCAGTCCGTCGTGGCGGAGAGCAACTGACGCAACAGGTCGGCCAGTTGGCCGGCCTGTTCCGCGTTGAGGGCGCCGAGGGCGGCGGTCTGCGTGGCGAGCCCCACGCCCACCGCCGCGTCGATCAGGCGGTGGCCCTCGTCCGTCAGGGTCACCTGGAGCCCGCGCCGGTCGTGCGGGTCGGGCGACCGCCGCAACAGCCCCGCGCGCTCCAGTTTGTCGAGGCGTCCGGTCATCCCGCCGGTGGTGAGCATGAGCGTCGCCGAGAGCTGGCGGGGCGAGAGCGTGTACGGCTCCCCGGAGCGGCGCAGGGTGGCCAGCGCGTCGAACTCCCCGCGTGAGATGCCGAACTTCGCGTACGCCTTCTCCATGCGGTCGCCCATGGCGCGCGAGAGCCGGAAGACGCGCCCGAAGACCTCCATCGCGGCGGTGTCGAGGTCGGGCCGGACGGCGGCCCACTGCTCGATGATCGCGTCGACGGCGTCCTTGTTCTGCGGGTTCGCGCTCATGAGTCGAGTATCGGACGGCGACCGGTCGGCCGCAAGAAAGTAGCTTGGTGGAAACTTGCTTGACGGAAAGTAGCTTAGCGGTAAGCTACTTTCATTCGGCCTGCTTCCGTCGACGCAAGGCGGGGGCGGGCCGCCCCGAGCGGCAGTTGCTGCTCCCATCCACGGAGGGGCCGTCATGACGGACACGACACAAGGCTCTCGCCGGCCGATCGCCACCAAGCGCTCGCGCGGGCCTGTCACCACGAAGAGTCCACGCGGTGCCGCGAAGGGCTCCCGAGGGCCCGCGGCGACGCGGCGGTCTCTGACCGTCCTGCTCACGGCGCTCGCCCCCGTCTCATGGGGCAGTACCTACGCCGTCACCACCGAGTTCCTGCCGGCGGACCGCCCGCTGTTCACGGGCCTGATGCGGGCCCTGCCCGCCGGTCTCGTGCTGCTCGCGCTGGCGCGGGTGCTGCCGCGCGGCGCCTGGTGGTGGAAGTCGGCGGTGCTGGGCGCGCTGAACATCGGCGCGTTCTTCCCGCTGCTCTTCCTCTCCGCGTACCGGCTGCCCGGCGGGATGGCCGCGGTCGTCGGCTCGGTCGGCCCGCTGCTGGTGGCCGGGCTCGCCGCGCTGCTGCTGGGGGAGCGGCCGACCGTACGCACCCTGCTCACCGGGATGTTGGCCGCGGTCGGAGTCAGCCTGGTGGTGCTCAAGGCGGCCGGGGCGCTGGATGCGCTGGGTGTCCTCGCGGCCCTCACCGCGACCGTGTCGATGTCCACCGGAACGGTGCTCACCAAGCGGTGGGGGCGGCCGGACGGCGTCGGGCCCCTGGCACTGACCGCATGGCAGTTGACGGCGGGCGGGCTGCTGATCGCGCCGGTCGCCCTCCTCGTCGAAGGGGCCCCGCCCGCGCTGGACGGGCGGGCCGTCGGCGGCTACCTGTATCTCGCGCTGGCGAACACGGCGATCGTGTACTGGCTCTGGTTCCGCGGCATCGGGCGGCTGACCGCGACCCAGGTCACCTTCCTCGGCCCGCTCTCGCCGCTCACCGCGGCCGTCATCGGCTGGGCGGCGCTCGGTCAGCTGCTGACGCCGCTCCAGCTGGCGGGCATGACGCTGGCGTTCGGGGCGACGGTGCTGGGCCAGCTGAGGCCTCGCCGCACCGTGCCCGTCACCTCGGCCGAGCCGGCCGGCTCCCTCACGCGCTCCGCCAGACCTTTCAGTTCAACTGAAAGGAATGGTCGAAAAGATTCGATGGACGTGACGGTTCCGGCGCTGCGACGGTAGGGGCAACCCACCGACCGCTACCGAAGGGCAAGGGATGCCCGTGGCAGTCCTGAACCGGACCCGCACGCCCCACAACGCAACCGCTGCACCCACCGCGCCCACCCCGCTCACCGGAACCGCGGCGCCCACCGCGCCCGCCGGAACCGCGGCGCCCACCGCGCCCGCCGGAACCGCGGCGCCCACCGCGCCCGCCGGAACCGCTACCCCCACCCCGCTCCCGCCGGCCCGGACCGCGACGGCACGAAGGAAGGCGGCCGGTCTCGGTATCGTCCTCGCCGCTGTCGCCACGGTCGTCTGGTCCGGGAGCTTCGTCACCTCGCGGGCCCTGCACGACAGCGTGCCGCCCGTGCAACAGGCCTTCTGGCGCTGGATCATCGCCCTCGTCGTGGTGGCCCCGTTCGCCGCGCGGGAGGCCTGGCGGCGGCGGGCGGTACTGCACCGCCATCTCCGCCACCTCCTCCTCGCCTCCCTCCTTGGGGTCACCGTCTACAACACCCTGGTCAACCAGGCGGGTGTCTCCACCTCCGCCGGCAACATGGGCATGATCATGGCCGCGTCGCCGGTCCTGATGGCGGTGTACGAGCGGGTCGGCGGCGTACGTCTCGGGGCGCGCCGGGTCACCGGGATGCTGGTCGCCTGCGTCGGCGTACTGCTCCTGATCGGCAAGGGCTCGGCCACCCCGCACTTCGCGCCGGGCGACCTCTGGATGCTCGCGGCGGCCACGAGCTTCGCCTCGTACAGCGCCCTGTTGCGCCGCAGGCCCGCCGAACTCACCGGCCCCGTCTTCCTGTTCGCCACCTTCGCGCTGGGCACCGCGATGCTGCTCCCGGCCTACGCGGTGAGCGTCACCGTCCAGGGCGGCTTCGCGGCGACGCCCGCCACCGTCGGCCCGCTCCTCTACGTCGGCGTCTTCTCCTCCGCGCTCGCCTTCTTCGCCTGGAACAAGGCGATCTCCCTGGTCGGCGCGGCCCGGGCCGGTGCGGTCTACCACCTCCAGCCGGTGTGTGTGGCCGCCCTGTCGTTCGCCGTTCTGGGCGAGCCGGTGAGCCGGACGCAGGTGGTCTGCATGGCGCTGATCCTCGGCGGAGTCGTCCTCGGCACCGCCTCCAAGGACCGCTGAAGCGCCACGTCGGCGGCCGGGCGCGCCACGTCGGCGGACAAGCTCGGCGCCCGGGTCGATAGGTTGCCGCCATGGCCGAGTACGACAGGTGGGACATCCGGAAGCTGCTGATCCTGCGTACCCTGCGGGAGCGCGGCACCGTCACCGCGACCGCCGAGGCCCTGCTGCTGACGCCCTCGGCCGTGTCGCAGCAGCTGACCAATCTGGCGAAGCAGCTCGGGGTACCGCTGCTGGAGGCGCAGGGCCGGCGGGTGCGGCTCACCGACGCGGCGGAGCTGGTGCTGCGGCACGCGGCGGCGGTGTTCGAGCAACTGGAGCGTGCCGACGCCGAGTTGACCGCGTATCTGCACGGAGACGTCGGCGAGGTGCGGGTCGGGGCGTTCTCGACGGCCGTGCCCGCGCTGGTGGTTCCGGCGGTGCGGGTGCTGCGTACGACGCGACCCGGGATCTCCGTGCAGGTGCGGGAGGCCGAGGCGGCGGAGGCGTACGAACTGCTCGCCGCGGGTGCGGTGGACCTCGCGCTGTCGCTGGCCGCGCAGGCCCCGACGGCGGCCGACCCCCGCTTCACCCGGGTGCCGCTGCTCGCCGACCCGCTCGACCTCGCGCTCCCGCGGGATCACGCGCTGGCCGGCGCCGACGCCGTGCGGCTGGCCGATCTCGCCGCCGAACCGTGGATCTTCGGTGGCAGCGGGCCCTGGTCGGACATCACGCGGGGCGCGTGCGAGGCCGCCGGGTTCAGCCCCCTTCAGGGGCACTCCGCGGCCGGCTGGACGGCGATCCTGGCCATGGTCGAGGCGGGCATGGGCGTCGCGCTCGTACCGCGGATGGCGGCCGTACGGCGGGACGGTGTGGTCATGCGGCCGCTGGACGCGGACCGCCCGCACCGGCACGTGGTCGCGGCGGTGCGCCGGGGCGCGGAGGAGGGCGCGGCGGTCGCCCGGGTGCTGGCCACACTGCGCGAGGTGGCCGCGCGGCTCGACCGCTGACGCGAAGGGGCACCCGGCACAGCACCGGGCACCCCCCAACTCACGTACGGCCGGCTCGCGTGCCGCCGACTACGACGCGCTCGCCGCCGCGTCCGCCGCCTGGGCCTTCAGAGCGCGCTCGACGCCCGAGCGGGCCTCCGAGATCAGGCGCCGCAGGGCCGCGTTCGGCTCGGCGGCGGTCAGCCACGCGTCCGTCTTCGCGAGGGTCTCCTCGGAGACCTGCACGGAGGGGTAGAGCCCCACCGCGATCTGCTGGGCCATCTCGTGGGAGCGGGAGTCCCAGACGTCCTTGACCACGGTGAAGAACTTGTCCGTGTAGGGCGCGAGCAGTTCACGCTGACCGGTCTGCACGAAGCCGCCGATCACCGCCTCCTGCACGGCGTTCGGGAGCTTGTCGGACTCCACGACCGAGGTCCAGGCCTCCGCCTTCGCCTCCTCGGTGGGCCGGGCCGCACGGGCGGTCGCCGCGTGGCGCTCGCCCGCTGCCGTGTTGTCCCGCTCGTACTCGGCGGTGATCTCCGCCTCGTCGTAGCGCCCGACGGCCGCGAGCCGCTGTACGAAGGCCCAGCGCAGCTCGGTGTCGACGGCCAGTCCCTCGATGGTCTCCCGGCCGTCGAGCAGGGACTCCAGCAGGTCCAGCTGTTCCGGCGTGCGCGCGGTCGCCGCGAAGGCGCGCGACCAGGCCAGCTGGTGGTCGCTGCCCGGCTCGGACGTCCGCAGATGGGCGAGGGTCGCGTCGGTCCAGCGGGTCAGCAGGGCCTCGCGCGCGGCCGGGTCCGCGTACAGCTCGATCGCCAGCTTCACCTGACGGTGCAGCGACTGCACCACGCCGATGTCGGACTCCTTGCCGATACCGGAGAGGACGAGGGAGAGGTAGTCACGGGTCGCCAGCTCCGCGTCGCGCGTCATGTCCCACGCCGAGGCCCAGCACAGGGCGCGCGGCAGCGACGACTCGAAGTCGCCCAGGTGCTCCGTCACGAACGCCAGCGACTCCTCGTCGAGACGCACCTTCGCGTACGAGAGGTCGTCGTCGTTGAGCAGGATCACCGGCGGGCGGCGCTTGCCGGCCAGCTGCGGTACGGCGGTCAGCTCGCCGTCGACGTCCAGCTCGACGCGCTCGTCGCGCACCAGCTTGCCGCTCGCCTCGTCCAGGACGTACAGGCCGACCGCGATGCGGTGCGGGCGCAGTGTCGGCTCGCCCTTCGCGCCGGCCGGCAGCGCGGGGGCCTCCTGGCGGATCGCGAAGGAGGTGATGACACCGTCGGCGTCGGTCTCGATCTCCGGGCGCAGGACGTTGATGCCGGCCGTCTGGAGCCACTTCTGCGACCAGGTCCCCAGGTCGCGGCCGCTGGTCTCCTCCAGCTTGCCCAGCAGGTCGGACAGGCGCGTGTTGCCGTACGCGTGCGCCTTGAAGTAGGCCTGCACACCGCGGAAGAACTCGTCCGTGCCGACGTACGCGACGAGCTGCTTGAGGACCGAGGCACCCTTGGCGTACGTGATCCCGTCGAAGTTGACGAGCACGTCGTCCAGGTCGCCGATCTCGGCCATGATCGGGTGCGTGGAGGGCAGCTGGTCCTGCCGGTACGCCCAGGTCTTCATGGAGTTGGCGAACGTGGTCCACGAGTGCGGCCAGCGCGACTCGGGGTGGTACGCCTGGCAGGCGATCGAGGTGTAGGTGGCGAAGGACTCATTGAGCCACAGGTCGTTCCACCACTCCATGGTCACCAGGTCGCCGAACCACATGTGGGCCAGCTCGTGCAGGATCGTCTCCGCACGCACCTCGTACGCGGCGTCGGTCACCTTGGACCGGAACACGTACTGGTCGCGGATGGTCACCGCGCCCGCGTTCTCCATCGCGCCCGCGTTGAACTCCGGCACGAAGAGCTGGTCGTACTTCTTGAACGGGTACGCGTAGTCGAACTTCTCCTGGAACCACTCGAAGCCCTGCCGGGTGACCTCGAAGATGGCGTCCGAGTCGAGGAACTCGGCGAGCGACGGCCGGCAGTAGATGCCGAGCGGCACGGACTGCCCGTCCTTCTCGTACACGCTGTGGACGCTGTGGTAGGGACCCACGATCAGCGCCGTGATGTACGACGAGATACGCGGCGTGGGCTCGAAGACCCAGACGTCGTCCTTGGGCTCGGGCGACGGCGAGTTGGAGATGACGGTCCAGCCCGTGGGCGCCTTCACGGTGAACTGGAAGGTGGCCTTCAGGTCGGGCTGCTCGAACGAGGCGAAGACGCGCCGGGCGTCCGGCACCTCGAACTGCGTGTACAGGTAGGCCTGCTGGTCGACCGGGTCGACGAACCGGTGCAGCCCCTCACCGCTGTTGGTGTAGGCGCAGTCGGCCACGACGCGCAGGACGTTACGGCCCTCCAGCAGACCGGCGAGCGCGATCCGCGAGTCCGCGAAGACCTCGGCGGGGTCCAGCGCGTCGCCGTTGAGGATCACCTCGTGAACGGTCGGTGCCACCAGGTCAATAAAAGACTCCGCGCCGTTCTCGTCGACATCGAAGCGCACCGTGGTCACGGACCGGTAGGTGCCTCCCCCGCTCTCGGTGTCGCCCGCGGGGGAGGTGCCCCCACCCTGCGCGCCGGAGAGGTCGAGATCGATCTCGTACGAGTCAACGGTGAGCAGCTTCGCCCGCTGCTGCGCCTCTTCGCGGGTCAGGTTTGTGCCAGGCACGCGGTCATCTCCTCATGATTCAAAAGGTGTGGCGCGACGGCGCCACGTCGGGGGTGGTGGGCGGATTGCGCCATCCTTCCACGGGACCTGCACGGAATGCGATGTCCGTTTCCCGCCGGTGGGCGGCCCGCGCGGGCGCGAGCCTGGGGAACATGACGAACTGCACCGCACGACCCATCGAGCCGACGGTCCTGAAGGAACTGCGCGAGACGGACGACGCCGGGCGGCCGCTCGCCCCCTTCACCGACGACGAGGGCGGCGCTCCGCTGCGCTGCTGCCTGCGCCGCAGCGCGGTCGGTGAGCGGATCGCCCTGGTGTCGTACGCGCCCCTGCGGCGCTGGGCCGCGGAGACGGGGGCCCGGCCGGGGGCGTACGACGAGCAGGGGCCCGTCTTCGTCCACGCCACGGAGTGCGCGGGCCCGGACGGCGGCCGGTATCCCTTCGCACGGCCGGGCGTGCTGCGCACGGTCCGCCGCTACTCCGCCGACGGTCACATCCTGGGTGGCCGTCTCCTGGAGCTGCCGGACACCGCCGACGCGGCGCTCGACGAGGCCTTCGCGGAGGCCTTCGCCGATCCGGCGGTCGCCCTGGTCCACATCCGGGCCGTGGAGTACGGCTGCTTCCTCTACGAGGTGCGCCGGCCGCTGCTTCCCTGACCGCGAGGCCCGTCAGGGGCGCGCGGTCAGCCCCCGCGGCGCGCGGTACGGGTCACGCCGGCCCGATCCTGCGGTCCCCGGCCCGGTTGCCCAGCCCCGCGTTCGCCCGCAGCCACGCGGCGAGGGCGTCGGTGAGGCCGGCGTCGGACGCGGCGATCTCCTCGGACCTGCGCACGGACCGGATCCGTTCGACGACCTGCCGGTGGTAGTCACGGACCAGGGAGGCCGCCCGCTGGGGCTCGTGCGCGGCGATGGCGTCCACGATCTCCACCCGGGCCGGGTGGAGACCGCCCGCGACCTTCTCCCAGTCGTCCGTGCGGCCGTCGGACATCTTGACGGCCAGTCCGAGCTGGACGTCGCCGATGAACCGGCACAGCGCGGCGAGCAGCGGGTTGTGGGAGATCTCGGAGAGGGTGACGAAGAAGTGCTGGAGCGCGGCGGCGGCCTGTTCCACGCTCTCCACCCCGGCCGTCCGCCCGGCCGCGTCCCGCAATGTCGCGATCTCCTCGTCGGAGGCCTGGTCCGCGGCGAGTTCGGCGGCATAGGCGTTCAACGCCCCCAGCAGGCCCAGTACTTCGCGGGCGCCGACCTTCTCGAACTGGACCACCGAGGCGATGGACATGGCGAGCAGGGTGTCGCCCTGCGCGGTGACCGTGGCTCGGCTGCCGTTCCTGGTGTTCACCAGGCCCATCGCGGTCAGGACGCGGATCGCCTCACGGATGGTGGGGCCGCTGACGTCGTACGACGCGGCCAGCTCCCGCTCGGCCGGGAGCCGGGAGCCGTCCGGGAGCGCCCCGCTGAGGATCTGCTCGCGGAGATCCTCGACGATCTGGTCGGCCACCCGGCCGCGGTAGATCTTCGCCGGGGTGTGAGGCACGGACATGTCGCTCCCAAGGGTTCCTGGACCCGGTGGCCCCTTCCCCGCGAAGTTTACCTACCAGGTAGGTCTGCCCCGAGGTCGCGCAACGAGCCGGCCCGTGCCCGGGGGCCCTCAACGCTTCGCTCAGGATTCGGTAAGAAGCCCACCACCTACCTTGACATAAACCTACCAAAGAGGTCTCTTTAGGGACATAGGCGACGACCGGAAATCTCCGGAAGGGCGCGCTGCCACCGCCGGCCGAGCGGTTCCGGGCCGGCGGCCGACGCACCCGCACGTCGCTCCGGCCCCGCCCACGGAAAGCCCCGATCCCGTGAAGATCTCCTCCCGACGGACCCGCTTCGGCGACCGGCTCTGCTTCCCCGACCTCGTTCCGCAGCAGCTCGTGGACATTCAGGCCGCCCATGCCCTCCGGCTGGAGACCGTCGGCGCACACCGGGTCGACGCCCTGGCCCGGTCCCGTCTCGCCGTCCCCGGTGATCTGCCCGCGCTGCTCCAGGCGGATCCGTGGCTCACCACCGTGCGCCGGGTGCTGGACTGGGTGGTCGCCCACGCGGACAGCGGTGACCTGCAGGAGGGCTGTCTCTGGCCCGACAGGCCGGAGCGGCTCGGCCCGACCGTCGGACGCCCCCACACGGTCTGGGCGATGACGGCCGCCTGTCCGCACGAGGTCGCCTGTCCGCACGAGGTCGCCTGTCGGCACGAGGTCGCCTGTCGGCATGAGGCCGGCTGTCCGAAGGACCGGCCCGCACCCGACCGGGAGGGCACGGCTCCGGGGCAGCCGCGGCGGCCCCTCCAGGGGTTCCTGAAGGCGACCAGTTCGCTGGCCGGGCCGTACGACGAGATCCGCCATCCCGCGATCAGCGAACGGATCGAGCCGGAGATGGAGCTGGCCGTGGTCATCGGCAGCCGCTCGCGCGCGCTCGACCCCGAGTCCGCCATGCGGGCCGTCGCCGGTTACGTCGGCTTCTGCGACATCGGGGCCCCGGACGTCGCCGCGCTGGACAACCACCGGCCCGACCGGGCCAAGGGCTTCGACACCTTCGGCGTGACCGGACCCTGGTTCGTCACCGCGGACGAGATCCGCGAACCGCACGACCTGCGCATCCGTTCCTGGGTCAACGGTGAGCCGCGGCAGGACGGCAGCACCGCCGGGATGAGCCACTCCATCCCCGAACAGCTGGCGTGGCTCAGCACCGCGCTCACCCTGGCCCCCGGCGACGTACTGTCCACCGGCACGCCCGCGGGGGTACCCGGTGTGGGGCCGGGCGACGTGTTCCGCGGCGAGATCCAGGGCCTGGGCGTCATCGAGAACAAGGTCGTCCAGGGCGACTGAGGCCTGTGGCCGGCGAAGACCTCCCGCGAGGAGCACCGAGGGGGGGGGAGGGGGGAAAAGGGGGGGGGAACGGGGGGAAAGAGGGGGGGAGGGGGGAGGGGGGGGGCATAGAGAACATGGGCCAATACCAAACCCAACACATGGAAAGAG
>NZ_JBHXJC010000009.1:158632-228009 GCF_042723265.1 Streptomyces sp. NPDC058371
GGGTGGTGGGGGGGGGAGTGTGGTGAGGGGGGGTGGTGTCGGGTGGTGGGTAAGCCCTTATGGGGAAGAGCGGGGGGGTTCCCCCCCCCCACCGGTGGGCCCCCCCTCGGGACAGCTGGGTCCGGCCGGTCAGCCGGGTGTCACGCGGACAGTTCGGCCGCGACCAGCTCCGCGATCTGGACGGCGTTCAGCGCGGCGCCCTTGCGGAGGTTGTCGCTGGAGATGAAGAGGGCGAGGCCGTTCTCGACGGTCTCGTCCGGACGGATGCGCCCGACGTACGAGGCGTCCTTGCCGGCGGCCTGGAGGGGCGTCGGGATGTCCGACAGGGCGACACCCGGGGCGCCGGCCAGCAGCTCCGTGGCGCGCTCGACGGAGAGCGGGCGGGCGAAGCGGGCGTTGACCTGGAGGGAGTGGCCGGAGAAGACCGGGACGCGCACACAGGTGCCGGAGACCTTCAGCCCGGGGATCTCCAGGATCTTGCGGGACTCGTTGCGGAGCTTCTGCTCCTCGTCGGTCTCGTGCAGTCCGTCGTCCACCAGGGAACCGGCGAGCGGCAGCACGTTGAAGGCGATCGGGCGCTGGTAGACCTGCGGCTCGGGGAAGTCGACCGCCTCCCCGTCATGGGTCAGCTTGTCGGCGTCGGCGACGACCTTCTGCGCCTGGCCGTGCAGCTCCGCGACGCCCGCGAGACCGGAACCGGACACCGCCTGGTAGGTGGCGACGACCAGCGCCTCCAGGCCCGCTTCGTCGTGCAGCGGCCGCAGGACCGGCATCGCGGCCATCGTCGTGCAGTTCGGGTTGGCGATGATCCCCTTGGGGCGGTCCGCGATCGCGTGCGGGTTCACCTCGGAGACGACCAGGGGGACCTCGGGGTCCTTGCGCCAGGCCGACGAGTTGTCGATCACGACCGGGCCCTGCGAGGCGACCTTCTCGGCCAGCGCCTTCGACGTCGAGCCGCCCGCGGAGAAGAGCACGATGTCCAGGCCGGAGTAGTCGGCACTGGAGGCGTCCTCCACGGTCACCGGCTTGCCCTTGAAGTCGATCGTCGAACCGGCCGACCGTGCCGAGGCGAACAGACGCAGCGTCTCGACGGGGAAGTCCCGCTCGACGAGGATCCTGCGCATGACCGTGCCGACCTGACCGGTGGCTCCGACGATTCCTACCTTCACGGCGACTCCTAGCTTGCGTTCCTGCGTACGTACGACAGGGCCCAATGACCCCATCATGCGTCTCACCGGGGTCCACGTGTCCAATCCTTTGCCCGCGGAATGGGACGGCGCGTGTGACGTATGCCTCGGCCGGGTGCCGGGTGCCGGGTGCCGGGTGCCGGACGTCGGACGCCGGAAAGTCCAGGGGGCGGGGGCGAACGTTTCCGCCCGCCCCGGCGTCGTAGAGGAAACGCGGCGAGGGGAGGGGTGGCTGTGCTGCGCAGAACGGCCCGCCGCGCCCAGGGGGTGGACGACCCCCTGGACGCGGTTCAGGAGCGCCGGGTGCGTGCGGTGCTCGCACTCGGCGGCGTGCCGCAGACGGACCTGCCGGACGGGGTGCAGCAGGTCCGTCTGCGGCTGCTGGAACGTGCGGCGAAGGGGGACGAGGCGCCGCGTGACGTGTCCGCGTGGGCCGCGGTCGTCGCCTCGAACCTGGCGATGGACTGGCACCGCGCCAAGCGCCGCCAGGAGCGGCTCGGCGAGCGCCTCGCGGGACTGAGGCAGCCGGCGCACGACTCGGACGAGGAGTCCAGCGTGCTCTCGCTCGCCGTGGCCCGCGGTCTGGACGAGCTGCCCGACGCCCAGCGCCAGGTGCTCGTCCTGCGGTTCTACGTCGACCTGCCGGTGCGCGACATCGCCGAGGAACTCGGCATACCGGAGGGCACGGTCAAGAGCAGGCTGCATTCGGCGGTCCGCGCGCTGCGCGTCCGCCTGCACGAGGACGAGGTGGTGTGACGTGGCCGAGTACGAAGGCAATCCGGTCGCCGACGCGCTGCTGGCCGCGATCACGGACGAACCGCTGCCCGAGGGGGCCCGCGACGACGCGGGGTTCCTCGCCGAACACCGGTCCGCGGTGGCGGACGTGGCGCTGCTGCGGGAACAGCTGGCGCTGATCGGGGACGCGCTGGCGGACGGGACGGAGAGCGCCCGGCCGGTTCCGGTACGGGCGCCGAAGAAGCGGGCCCGGCGTGCGGACCGGGCGCCGAAGCAGCGCACGCGTCGTCCGGATCCGGCTCCCGGCAGCCGCCGGCGCCGCCCGCCGGCCCTGGTCATGGTCATGGGCACGCTGGCCGCGGCGGTCGCGGCCACCGTGGTCGCCGGCATGGGCTGGCTCGTGGTGGATTCCGGCGGGGCGTCCAACGACGCGTCGAGCAGCGCGTCGAGCGCGAAGACGTCCGGCGGGGAGGCGGACAGCAAGGGCGGCGGTTCGTCGGACGCCTCGTCGGCCCCCTCGTCGGTCTCCGCAGCCGCGATGCACATTGCCTGCTCGCGCGTCCTCGTCGAGGGGACCGTGGTCAGCATCACCGCGCGGGACGACGGGGACGTCCGGGTCGTGCTGAAGGTGAAGCGCTACTACCGGCCGGAGCGGTCCGTGACCGACCACCCGACGATCGCCGTCACCCTGGACGGCATCGCGCGCGAGGATCTGAAGCCGGGCGTCTACACCCTCGTCCGCCTACCGGTGCACGCGCAGGACCGGCAGGACTGGGAGGTCGGCTGGGGCGTGGGCGACGCCCGCAAGGACATCCTCAAGGCACTGCCCGGAGCCGAGGGACTGGCGTGTTCGGCGGCCCCGGAACAGATGGAGGACGACTGAGGGCGGCGGCGCGCGACGCCGACGGACAAAGCCGCCGGACAAACAGGAAGAGGGCGGGCGCCCGTGTCGGACGCCCGCCCCCGTTGCCGTAGTGACTACGGCGCCGTAAGAGCTACGGCGTGACCTTCTCGATCTTCACGCTGCCGATGCCCGCGACCGTACCGCGGGAGTTCACCAGCTGGACCTGACCGAAGAACTCGCGTCCGGCGGGCGCGGCGGCCGCGGCGGTGACCGAGGCGGACACCGTCGCCGAGTCACCCGTGCCGAGCTTCACCGGCGCGGACCCGTCGACCGTGACCTGGCCGAGCGAGGACGAGAAGAACACGTCCCGGTAGTCGTACGCGGTGGAGCCGGACGGGACGGCGTAGCCGACGACCTCGATGGTGTACGTCCCGGCGGCCGGCGAGGGGACCGAGACGGCCTCCTCCGAGTCGCCGTCGGCGGACGAACCGACGACCGTGCCGGCGGCGTTCTTCACCGACAGGTCGAGGTCGGCCGCAGCGTCCGAGACATTGCCGATGGCGACGTCCAGCGACGTGGCGCCCGCGGGCACCTCGACCGTGGTGGTCTGCGTGACGCCTTCGGTGATGGTCGGCCGTGCCGTCTTCGAGGAGCCGAGCGGGCCGCCCTTCAGCGAACCGTCGAGCGCGGCGTAGTTGTTCGTCACCTTCCAGGAGGCGGGGGCCGGGGTGCCGACCTTGGCCTCGGGGACGGTGACGACGGCCGGGTCGAAGGCCGCGCCGAACACGGCCGCGTCCAGCTTGTACGGGTTGTCGAGCAGCGGCGACGTACGACGCGCCTCGACCTCGATCTCCCATACGCCGGCCTGCGGGTCGGGGTACGAACGCAGGTCGGGGCGGCAGCCGTTGCCGTCGAGGTAGTTGTTGTAGCAGTTCGGCGTCGACGTGGTGTCGACCGGAACGCCGTAGGGGTGGACGGAGATGAAGCGGGTCTGGCTCTTGTCCTTGAGCCCGCCGATCGCGACCTCGAGGGACTTGGCGCCCTCGGGGACCGTGAGGAAGTACGACGTGGTGCTGTTGCGCTGCACCGAACCCGACGCGGAGTACGTGTACTTGACCGGCGAAGCGACGACGACGGTCGACAGGATCTGCTTGTCGATGCCCTCGGTGCGCGGGTCGTCGACCTCCAGGATCGCGCTCTTGAGGCCGGCCGAGGACGGCTTGGCGGCGATCTTGACGGTGACCGGCTTGTTCAGCCCCAGCGACACCTCGTCGGAGCCCACGATGCGGAAGGTGCCGCCCGCGTTGTTCTCCAGGTGCAGCTCGTGGCGGATCGCCCGGTCGGCGCCCGACGTACGGGTGATGGTCACGTCGTACGTCTTGGACTGACCGGCCTTGAGGCCGCCCTCACGGTCGTACAGGCCGGTGCCGAAGCCCGGCGTCTTCAGCGCGGCGTCGATCGCGGTGTCGACCGGCGCCTTGACCGTGTAGTCGTGGGCTGTGGCCTCGTCCTTGATGGATTCCCACGCGTCCACGATGTTGATGAGGCCCGCGCCCTCCTCGTACGCCTGCACACCCTTGATGTGGTCGGCGGTGGAGGTCAGCGCGGTGCGCAGGGTCGCCGGGGTGAGGTCGATGCCCTTCTGCTTGGCGGCGCTCAGCAGCAGCGCCGAGGCGCCCGCGGCCTGCGGGGACGCCATCGAGGTGCCCTGGAGCATCGAGTAGCCGGCCGGCAGCGTGTAGCCCGCCTCGGCGACCGGCGAACCGGGCAGCCAGGTCTGGGTGCTGTTGATCGACGCGCCGGGGGCGGAGATGATCGGCGCGAAGCCGCCGTCCTCACGCGGACCGCGCGAGGAGAAGGGCATCATCGCGTACGACTTCTCCACCTGGGAGCCGTAGTTGGCGGCCCAGGTCTGCTTGGAGATGGCCGCGCCGACCGAGATGACCTTGTCGGCCAGACCGGGGTCGCCGATGGTGTTGGCACCGGGGCCGGAGTTGCCCGCGGAGATCACCAGCTGGACGCCGTAGGTGTCGATGAGACGCGTGTAGAGCTCGGCGCGCGCGTTGTTGCCGTCGTTCAGCGCGGGGAGCCCGCCGATGGACATGTTGACGATGTCGACGCCGCGGTTGGCGACGAGGTCGATCATGCCCTCGGTCAGCGCGACGTTGGTGCAGCCGCCGGTCCAGGTGCAGGCACGGGACGAGACGATCTTGGCGCCGGGTGCGGCACCGTTCATCTTGCCGCCGAACAGGCCGTTCGCGGAGGTGATGCCCGCGACGTGCGTGCCGTGCTCGGACTCGATGATGCCGATGTTGACGAAGTCGGCCTTCTTGCCGACCCAGTCGCCGCCGTACGGGTCGGTCGGCACGTCCTTGCGGATCTCGACGACGAACGGCTGGCGCTCGGCGACGTCGGTCGCCGGGTTGTCCGTGCCGAAGTAGCCGATCTGGAAGCCGTCCTTGTACGGCTTCATCGGCGCGTCGTCGGTGAAGTCCTGGTTGTTGTTCAGGTCGACGCGGACCGTGCCGGCCGCGGCGTCGTACAGGATGCCCCAGGCGTCGGTCTTGTCGCCGTCGCGGTTCACGTCGCCGTTGGCGTCACCGCCGACGGACGCGGACTCGCGGAAGAGGTTGACCTGGTAGTCGCCCGCGGGGGCCTTCCAGGTGGCGCCGCCGTAGGTGAACACGGGACCGGTGACCGGGTTGGTCATGCGGCGCCAGGTCGCGTCGGCGTCGGTGATGGGGTCGGTCGAGGTGACCCAGTCGACGATCTTGCGCTCGCCGGTGGTCGTCTTCTGCAGCGCGGGGTGCGCCAGGTCGACACCGGAGTCGAGGATGCCGATGGTGACGCCCCGGCCGTCGGACTTCGGGTGGTCCTTCACGAAGTCGACGGCGCCCGTCTCGAAGGACGGGTTGTAGGGGTTCTCGGCGGGCGTGGTCTTGGACGGGCCGGAGTAAGTGGCCGCCGTACCCGCCTTGGCCGAAGCGCCCTTGGCCGTGTCGGCGCTCGGGGTCGGATCGTCGAGTGCGATCTCCTGGCGCAGGTCGATGCCGTGCACGGAGGAGAGCTTCGCCGCGCCGGCGATGGCCGCTTCGGCCTTCGCGGTCGGGACGGTGGCGCGGACGTAGCCGAGCTTGTCGTAGGTACGGCCCACGGAGCCGCCCTTCACCGCGTCCAGCTGGTCGGCGACCTGCTCGGTCTGGCCGGGGGCGGTGGCAATCATCATCGTGACGTTCTTGGCACCGTCGGCCTTGGCCTCCGCGAGGAGGTCGGCGTCGGCCGAACCGAGCTTGGCGCTCGCGGACTTGGTGCCCGGGTCCGCGGTGGTGGGTGCGTGGTCGGCGGAGAAGGCCATGGGTATCGGCCCAGCCGCGGAGAGCGCGGCCATCAGGCCGGCGGCCACGGCTACCCGGGCCACGCGTCTCGCGCCCGATATCGGAGCGCGCTGAGGGTCGGGGGTCATCAGCATCCCTTGTAGGTAAAGGAACGAGCTCTGGAACGATCGGTCCCGGGATCAGTGGGGCCGATCGCATCAGTCCGGTATGTGGACCCGGATGACCGCTCAGCTTTACCTAAGGGGCAGTTGTTTGGGGAGAGTTGACCGGGGCGGGATGAAAGCATGGCGTACTTCCGCCATACGCCATGACGGTCAAACCGGCTCGGGAAGGGACATTCCAGAAGCCTCGGGTGCCCTCTGTGCGCGTTTAGCCCTCCTTCGTACGCGCGTAGTGGCGGGACGCCTTCGCGCGGTTGCCGCATGCGGCCATCGAGCACCAGCGACGGGTGCCGTTCCGTGAGGTGTCGAAGAAATGCAGGATGCACGAGCCGTGGGCGCAGCGCCGGATGCGGTCCGGGGCGGCGGTGAGCAGCTCCAGATAGTTGCGGGCGGCGAGCCACGCGGGCCCCCAGGCGGGGTCCGCGAACTCGGCGCTCTCACCCGGGCCCGCGGTGGTCAGGGTCACCCTCACCCGCCCGTGCGCGAGGACGGCGTCGATGCGCTCCGCCCCCTCCGCCAGGGACCCGTCGACCGCGGCGCGCAGGGCGTCGCGCGCCTGGCGGACGTGCCGGAGGGTCGGCTCGTCGGCCGGGGCGTCCAGTCCGTTCGCGGCCAGCCACACCGCCAGTCCCTCGGTGCCGGTCAGCAGGTCCTGCACGGCTCCCTCGCGCATCCAGCGGGTGTTGAGGAGGTCGAGCGAGACCGGCTCGCCGGTGAGCGGACGCGGATCGGAGGTGCTGGACATGGCGGACGGTTCCCTTCGTTGCTAACCGGTCAAGAGTACGTGACCGGTTGCGTTCCCTGAGTCTAACCCTTAATCTCGAAATCAAGGGTTAGCCCGGTCCAGGGCTGCGCCGCCAGAGGGGACCGTCATGACACCGCGCACCGGCCACATCGGCCTGAACGTCACCGACCTCGACCGCTCGCTCGGCTTCTACCGGGACGTGCTCGGCTTCGAGGTCGTCGGCGAGGGCAAGGAGGAGGAGCGCCGGTACGCGTTCCTCGGCGCGGGCGGCACCCTCGCGCTCACGCTGTGGCAGCAGGCCCGGGGGCCGTACGACGCCGGCCGTGCCGGTCTGCACCACCTGGCCCTCGAGGTGGACTCGGTCGAGCGGGTCGGGGAGTACGAGACGGCACTGCGCGCCTACGGCGTGGAGTTCGCCCACGAAGGCGTCGTCGCCCACCGCGAGGCCTCGGCGTCCGGCGGCATCTTCTTCCACGACCCCGACGGCATCCGGCTGGAGATCTACGCACCGAGCGGCGCCGACGAGGCACCGGCCCCCAGTGGCTCCGCCCCGACCTGCGGCTTCTTCTAGCGCGAGGCGTGTCATTTCCAGGGAGAGGCACCTCATGACGTATCACTCCGGCTCGCGCGCCGTGCAGGACCGGGTCGGCGTCCGCGACCTCGCCGACCATGTGGGCCAGGCCGTCGGGCCGGGCATCCGCCCGGTCGCCGCCGCCTTCCTGGAGCAGCAGCCGATGCTGGTGCTCGGCGGCGCCGACCCGGCGACCGGCGCGGTGTGGGCCTCGCTGCTCACGGGGGAGCCCGGTTTCGTACGAGCCACCGGGCCGCACCGCATCTCGGTCACCGGCGCGCCGCGCGAGGGCGACCCGCTCGCCGCCGCGCTCCGGGCGGACGGCACCCCCGTAGGCACCATCGCGCTCGACCCGCGCACCCGTCGCCGTATGCGGCTCAACGGCCGGGCGCGCCCGACCCCCCGCGGTTTCGCCGTCGAGGCGGACCAGGTCTTCGCCAACTGCCCGAAGTACCTCCAGAGAAGGGAGTCGTACGAGAGCGTCGGGCGCCCGCCGGCCGTGGCCCGCCGCTCCGCCGGACTCACCGCGCAGCAAAGGGAGTTCATCCAGGACGCCGACACCTTCTTCCTCGCGACGGTGCACGCGCACGGTGCCGACGCCAGTCACCGGGGCGGCAACCCCGGCTTCGTGCGCACCGGTTCGCCGGACGGAGCGGGGCCGGACGAGCTGAGCTGGCGCGACTATCCCGGGAACTCCATGTTCCTGACCCTCGGCAATCTGGCGGCCGACTCCAGGGCGGGGCTGCTCTTCCTGGACTGGACGTCGGGCGCGATCCTCCAGCTGACCGGCACGGCCCGCACCGAGTTCGGCGCCGACGGGGAGACCCGCACGGTCCGCTTCTCGGTGACCGGGGTCGTCGAGACACCCGGGGCCAGTCCGCTGCGCTGGTCGCCGCCCGAGTACTCACCGGCCAACCCCGCGCTGCCGTAACGTCGGCGCATGCGCGAGGAGTTGCGGGTGGCGGCCTACGCCGTGTGCGTGCGGGACGGCCGGATGCTGCTGGCCCGGTGGGTCGCCGGCGACGGCAGCAAACGGTGGACCCTGCCCGGCGGCGGCATGGACCACGGCGAGGACCCCTACGACACCGTCGTCCGCGAGGCCGAGGAGGAGACCGGCTACACCGTCGAACCGGTGGCGCTGCTCGGCGTCGACTCCATCAAGCGCGTCTACTCGCGCCGGCTGGGCGGCACCGCCGACTTCCACGGGCTGCGGATCGTCTACGAGGCCCGGATCACCGGCGGCGAGCTGCGGCACGAGACCAACGGCTCGACCGACATGGCCGCCTGGCACCCACTCGAAGAGGTGCCCCGTCTCGACCGGGTCGGGCTCGTCGACGTCGGCCTCGCCCTGTGGCGCGGGCGACCGGCCACCGGACGGGCCGTCGACGCCGAGTAGGGCGGCCGGAGCGCCCGGAACGGGTTCAGTACCCCGGAAGATGAACACGGAGTGACCGCTTCCCGGCCGTTCGGGAAGGGCTCCATGGACGCGCAGGGTAGTCCAAGATCCACGTACGGTGATCGGCGTTGCGCGTTGCTGTCCAGTTAACGTGCAGGTCATTCCCGGTGCCAACGATCCAGTATGAGCGGGGAGTTTGCGACACGAGCCCCCCGCGACCACTGCCGACGCGTTTGCACTCGGGGAGATCGCGCCATGTCGCGCATACGCTCTGTCGCCACTGCCGCCACCACCTCAGCCGCCGTTTCGCTGGACCGCCGGGCCCTGCTCGCCGCGGCCGGCGCGGTAACCGTCTCCGCGGGCGTCGGCTACGCGCTGCGGCCCGGCTCCACGGCCCACGCCGCCGCGGGCGAGGCCCCCGCCGCCGGACAGGCGCCCGTCGCCATGTCCCGCCAGGCACCCGCCGCCCCCCTGGCGCCGTACAGCCGCGGCACCACGCTGGCCTCGGTCGCGGCGCCCCGCGGCAGCTCCGGCTACCGCCGGCTCGGTGACGGCCCCGCCTGGTCCCGGGTGGTCCGCGGCGAGCTGGCCGCAGCCAAGGCCGGCCGCGCCGGGCGGCGCACCGCGCTCGCCTCCTTCGTGCAGTTCACCGACCTGCACCTGGTGGACGTCCAGCACCCGCTGCGCTACGAGTACCTGCGCGCCCAGACGGCCAGCGCCTGGCGACCGCAGGAGTCCCTGTCGGTGGCCGGCGCGGTGTCGCTCGTCGAGCGGGTCAACGCGCTGCGAGGAGCCCCCGTCACCGGCTCCCCGCTGCACTTCGTGATGACCACCGGGGACAACACCGACAACAACTCCAAGACGGAACTCGACTGGTTCCTGAAGGTGATGAGCGGCGGCCGCATCACCCCCAACTCCGGGGACCCGCGCCACTACGAGGGCGTCCAGAACAGCGACCTCAAGCTGTACTGGCAGCCCGACGCGGCCCTGCGCGACGCCGACAAGCAGCTCGGCTTCCCGCGCATCCAGGGCTTCCTCGACGCGGCGATCCGCGAACTGCGCAGCCCCGGACTCGGCCTGCCCTGGTACTCCACGGTCGGCAACCACGACGCCCTGCCCGGCGGCTGCTACGCGCCCGGCGACTCCTTCTTCGCCGACTTCGCCGTCGGCGGCAAGAAGCTGATGACCCTCGACACGGCCGCGGGCAAGGCGATCTGGGACAACGTCAAGAACGGCGGCGACCCCAAGGGCGTCGATTTCAAGGCGATGCTCAAGTCGCAGGCCCGCCACATGCGTTCGGTCACCCCGGACGCGGCCCGCGCGCCCTTCACCTCCGCCGAGTACCTCAAGGCGCACCTGGACCCGGCCCACACCGGGCCCGGCCCCATCGGCCACGGCTACTCCCAGGCCAACCTCGCCTCGGGCACCCAGTACTACGCCTTCCGCATCGCCGACGACGTCCTCGGTGTCAGCCTCGACTCCACCGACCCGGGCGGCCACTACGAGGGCTCGATCGGGGCGGCCCAACTGCGCTGGCTGGACAAGACCCTGCGCGACAACAAGGACTCGTACGTCATCGTCTTCAGCCACCACACCAGCAAGTCGATGCGCAACCTCCGCACCGACCCGGCCCACCCCGGTGAGAAGCGGCACGGCGGCAGCGAGCTGGTCGCCCTCCTCGGCAGCCACTCCAACGTCCTGGTCTGGGTGAACGGCCACAGCCACAAGAACGCCATCACCCCGCACGCGGCCTCCGGTGGCGGCTCCTTCTGGGAGATCTCGACCGCCTCCCACGTCGACTTCCCCCAACTCGCCCGCGTCATCGAGGTGGTGGACAACAAGGACGGCACCCTCTCCCTGTTCACCACGCTCATCGAGTCCGCGGCCCCGCACCGCACGGATTTCGCCGATCTCAGCCAGACCGGTCTGGCCGCGCTCTACCGCGAGCTGGGCTTCAACGCCCCCGGTTCCCGCTCGACGCTGTCCGGCAAGGCAGGGGACCGCAACACCGAACTGGTCCTGAAGAAGGGCTGATTCCGGCTCAACCGTCGAAGCGGCAGGCAACTGTTGCCGCTGCGCCCCGGGTCCCTCCCCGTGACCACGGTCGCTGCCGTGGCCAGGGACGAAGGGGGAACACATGTCAGTGCGTACGGGGCTGGTGGGAGCGGCCGCGGTGGCGGTCGTGGTGAGTCTGGCGGGGCCGGCGGTGGCCGCTCCCGCCGCGGTGGACCACGCGGCGACCCGGCGGGCCATGGAGGCCGCCGTGGACAGCGGGGTCCCGGGCGTCGCCGCCCAGGCCAAGGACCGGCACGGCACCTGGAAGGCGGCGTCGGGTGTCGGCAACCTCAAGACGGGCAAGGCCCGCGGCGCCGACGACCGCTACCGCGTCGGCAGCATCACCAAGACCTTCGTCTCCACGGTCCTGCTCCAGCTGGAGGCGGAGGGCAGGCTCTCGCTGGACGACAAGGTCGAGAAGTGGCTCCCGGGCGTGGTGAAGGGCAACGGCCACGACGGCAGCCGCATCACCCTGCGCCAGCTCCTCAACCACACCAGCGGCGTCTACGACTACACCTCGGACGAGGACTTCGGCCGCACGTACTTCCTCAAGGACGGCTTCTTCGAGCACCGCTACGACACCCTGAAACCCGAGCAGCTCGTCGGCATCGCGATGTCCCACAAGCCGGACTTCACGCCCGGCACGTCCTGGAGCTACTCGAACACGAACTACGTCGTCGCGGGCATGGTGATCAAGAAGGCCACCGGGCACTCGTACGCCACGGAGATCCGCCACCGCATCATCGAGCCCCTCGGCCTGCATGCCACCGTCGTACCCGGCACGTCTCCCGAGGTGCCGCAGCCGAGCAGCCGCGCCTACGGGAAGCTCGCCGAGACGGCGACCGGACCGACCTACGACGTCACCGAACTCAACCCGTCCCTGGCCTCCTCCGCGGGCGAGATGATCTCCGACTCCGGCGACCTGAACCGCTTCTACTCCGCCCTGCTGCGGGGCAGGCTGCTGCCGGCCGCGCAGCTCGCCGAGATGAAGACCACCATCAAGGTCGACGCGATCCCGAACGCCGGCTACGGCCTCGGACTCATGGACCGCGAACTGAGCTGCGGAGTCCATGTCTGGGGCCACGGCGGCGGCATCCACGGCTCCACCTCGGAGGCCGTCACCACCGCCGACGGGCGCCACTCCCTGTCCTTCAACTTCAACAACGACTGGTCGGGAGGCAGCGACGAGGTGATCGAGGCGGAGTTCTGCGGCAAGTGACCTGACTCGTTCCCGTACGCAGGACGGGAAGGCCCGCCGGGCCGACGCGGACGCGAGGAGGGGCCGCCGGTGGTCCGGCGGCCCCTCCTCTCCCCTCCTGATGTCTCCCCGGTCCGTCACTACCGGGGAAGCACCACGACATAGGCCGCCGGATCGCGGTCGCTCGACGCCATCAGGGCGGTGCGTACGACGGTCGCCTGCTGCTCCAGCGCGTCGCGCAGCTTCTTCGGGGTGATGTGGACGACGGTGATGCCCAGCCGCTCCAGGTGCTCGCGCTTGCGGGCGTACTCGGACCAGAGGGCGTCGTCGTCCTGCCGAAGGTCTTGACGGGGTGCGCGGGTGTCCAGCTCGACCGCCACCGCCTGCTCGGGCCAGTACGCGTCGAGGCCGCCGAGGTGGGGACCGCCGGGCAGCCGCAGGTCCACGTTCCAGACGGGGTCGGGCAGCCCGTGGTCGCGGACCATGCGGTAGAGCCGGTCCTCGGCGATCGAGCGGCCCTCCGCCAGCAGGGAGTCCACCGCGTCCACCACGTGCGGCCGGCTCAGCAGCCGCGCCTGGGTCAACTCCCGTACCACCGCCGCAGGTTCGCAGTGGCCGCCGCGCACGGCCTCCGTGAGCAGCCGGCGTACGACATTCGCGTCCACGATGTCCGCCACCGCGTCGGCGAGGGCGCGTGGGACCGGGGCGACGGGCACGCCGGTGACCTGCTCCGGGGCCGGCAGGGACGCGGTGCGCACGATGCGGGCGCAGCCGGTCGAGCGCAGCCGGCGCAGCCGGGGCACGAGGACGTCGATCCGGTCGAGGGAGAGCAGCGGGGGCGCCGAGGCGAAGCCGTGCAGGGTGAGGGCGGCCAGGCCGGTGATCATCGCGTCGGCGTACGTGGGGCGGTGCGGTTCGTCCGCGCTGGGCTGGACCGGGACGCCGGGCGCCGTCTCGCCCATGGGCGAGCGGCCGGCGTACAGCAGGATCGCGTGCAGCCGCTCCTCGCCGGTGGGCGGGCCCGGGTGCAGCAGGCAGACCCCGGGGAGGATCTGCTGCCACGGGCCGCCGGGACGGCACTGCTCGTTCACCTCGGCGGCACTCACGCCGTGGGCCCGCAGCTGCGTGGTGGTCAGCACGCGCCGTTGTGCTTCGCAGAGGTGGCGGAGGGGGCGGGGGGAGAGCGGGGTGTCGTGGTTCATGACCCGGGGTTTCCCGCGCCTGATCCGTCCCCTAACCGCTGTTACACGCCCGTCGACAAATCAGGACAAGCTCGCCCTAAAGTACGGGCGTTCGACTGCCGAAAGCGGCTGGTCCGGATGGGGGTCAGCAGGGGTTACGGCTTTGAATACCTGCATTTCGTAACCACTGTTTTTGTGCCACCGGAGGGCACCGGCATGCGCCGGTGCCCTCCGCTCGGCTCATGGCTCAGGTGCTCAGCCGGCGGCCACGTCGCAGGCCTGGGCGCGCAGGGTGCGGGCCAGATCGTCCCGGGCCTCCAGGACCAGCCGTCGCAGGGCGGGCGGCGCGTCCTCGTGGGCCGACAGCCACGCGTCCGTGGCGTCCAGCGTCCCGGGCGAGTCCTGCAGGTCGGGGAAGAGGCCCCGGACCACGTCCATCCCGATCTGGATCGACCGCTCCGCCCAGATCCGCTCGATCGCCGCGAAGTACTTCGGGGCGTACGGCGCGGTCAGCTCACGCTGGGACGGCTGGTCGAAGCCGGCGATGGTCGCCTCGGCCAGCGCGTTGGACAGCGCGTCGGACTCCACGACCGACGCCCAGGCCTGTGCCTTGACCGCCGCCGACGGGCGGGCGGCCAGACAGCGGACCTGATGGCGCTTGCCGGACGCGGTGTCGTCGCGGGCGAGCTCGGCCGCCAGCACCGACTCGTCGGCCACCCCGTGCGCGGTGAGCGGCTCCAGGAACGCCCACCGCAGCTCCTGGTCGACGTCCAGGCCGTCGATCTTGGCCGTGCCCTCCAACAGGCCTGCCAGCAGCTGGAGATCGGCCTCGCTGGAGGCGACCCGGGCGAAGAAGCGCGCCCAGGTGAGTTGCTCCTGACTGCCCGGCGCGGCGAGCCGGAGCTCCTTGAGCGCACCCTGCGCGAGCAGCAGCCCGCCCTCGGTCCGCCAGGTGGGGGCCGCGTAGTGGGTGAGCGCCGAGTTCGCCCAGGCGTGCAGCATCTGCAGCACGCCGATGTCCGACTCGCGCCCCGCGAAGCGCAGCACCAGGTCGATGAAGTCACGCGCGGGCATGAGCGCGTCGCGGGTGAGGTTCCACAGCGCCGACCAGCACAGTGCGCGGGCCAGCGGGTCGGTGAGGTCGCCCAGCCGGTCGCGGAGTGTGGCCAGGGAGTTCTCGTCGAAGCGGATCTTGCAGTACGTCAGGTCGTCGTCGTTGACCAGGACGAGTTCGGGTGCCTCGGCGCCGACGAGTTCGCCGATGACCGTGCGCGGGCCGTCGACGTCAACCTCGGCGCGCGCGTAGCGCTCCAGGGTGCCCTCGGGTGTCCGCTTGTACAGGCCCACGGCCACCCGGTGCGGGCGCAGTTCGGGGTGCGACTCCGCCGCCTCCTGCACGACGGCCAGTTCGGTGATCCGGCCGTCGGCGCTCAGGATCACCTGCGGGGTGAGGGAGTTGACACCGGCCGTCTGCAGCCAGGACCGCGACCAGGAGGCCAGGTCGCGCCCGCTGGTCTCCTCCAGCGCCGACAGCAGATCGCCGAGGCGCGTGTTGCCGTAGGCGTGCCGCTTGAAGTAGCGGCGGGCGCCTTCGAGGAACGCGTCCTGGCCGACGTACGCGACGAGTTGCTTGAGCACGGACGCGCCCTTGGCGTACGTGATGCCGTCGAAGTTGAGTTTGGCGTCCTGGAGGTCGCGGATGTCCGCCGTGATCGGGTGCGTGGACGGCAGCTGGTCGGCGCGGTACGCCCACGCCTTGCGGCGGTTGGCGAAGGTGATCCAGCCGTTCTTGAAACGGGTCGCCCCGACCAGCGCGAACGCGCCCATGAAGTCGGCGAAGGACTCCTTGAGCCACAGGTCGTCCCACCACTCCATGGTGACGAGGTCGCCGAACCACATGTGCGCCATCTCGTGCAGGATGACGTTCGCCCGGCCCTCGTACGACGCCTGCGTCACCTTGCCGCGGAAGATGAACTCCTCGCGGAAGGTGACGAGTCCGGGGTTCTCCATCGCGCCGAGGTTGTATTCGGGCACGAACGCCTGGTCGTACTTCCCGAAGGGGTAGGGGTAGTCGAAGTGGTCGTGGAAGAAGTCCAGGCCCTGCTTGGTGACGAGGAAGACGTCGTCCGCGTCGAAGTACGGCGCGAGACCCTTGCGGCACATCGCGCCGAGCGGGATCTCCAGCTTCGTACCGTCGTCGAAGGTGCGGGAGTAGCGGTCCGTCACGTAGTGGTACGGGCCGGCCGCGAAGGAGGTGATGTACGTCGAGATCGGCTTGGTCTCGGCGAACCGCCAGACGCCGTCGGCGAGTTCACCGACGCCGTTGCTCCACACGACCCAGCCCTCGGGGGCCCGTACGTCGCAGCGGAAGGGGGCCTTGAGGTCCGGCTGCTCGAAGTTGGCGAAGACGCGGCGGGAGTCGGCGGGCTCGTACTGCGTGTACAGATACACCTCGCCGTCCTCCGGGTCGACGAAGCGGTGCATGCCCTCGCCGGTGCGGGAGTAGGCGCACTGGGCGTCGACGACGAGTTCGTTGTCGGCGGCGAGGTCGTCCAGCCGGATCCTGGAGCCGTCGAAGACGGCGCCCGGGTCGAGGTCCCTGCCGTTGAGCGACACGGCGGTGACGGCCGGCGCGATCAGGTCGGCGAAGCTGGACGCGCCCGGCTCCGTGCAGCGGAACCGGATGGTCGTCACCGAACGGAAGGTGCGCGGCTCGCTCCCGGCGTCCCCCACGGCGGACCGCAGGTCGAGGGACACCTCGTACCCGTCGACGGACAGCAGCGCGGCCCGCTCCTGGGCCTCGTCGCGGGACAGATTCTCACCGGGCACGGGCGGCACTCCCTCGGGATCTCCTGGATGTGGGTGAACAGGACCGATCCTGCCATGTGCCCCTGACGGAACACACCCGGGAATGGGCGGGGCGAGCGCCGGTGTTGCCGGAGGAGAAACAGTCCTCCTGAGGAGAGTCATGTCGGAGAAGACCCCTGTCGACTTCTGGTTCGACCCGCTGTGCCCCTGGGCCTGGATGACCTCGCGCTGGGTGCTGGAGGTGGAGAAGGTGCGCGACATCAAGGTCCACTGGCATGTGATGAGCCTGGCTGTCCTGAACGAGCCGAAGCTCGACGAGCTCCCCGAGGAGTACCGGGAGCTGCTCACCACCAAGGCGTGGGCCCCGGTCCGGGTGGTGACCGCGGCCTGGCAGAAGCACGGCGCCGACGTGCTCGGCCCGCTCTACACCGCGCTCGGCACCCGTATTCACAACCAGGGTGAGCAGGACGCCAGTGCGGCGATCGCCGGGGCGCTCTCCGACGTCGGCCTCCCCGCGGACCTGATCGACTACGCCGACCAGGACCCCTTCGAGTTCGACGCCGAGCTGCGCGCCTCCCACAAGGAGGGCATCGACAAGGTCGGCCAGGACGTCGGCACGCCCGTCATCGCCGTCCCCGGCGCCGACGGCGAGCAGATCGCCTTCTTCGGCCCGGTCGTCACCCCGGCCCCCAAGGGCGAGGCCGCCGCCAAGCTCTGGGACGGCACCCTGCTGGTCGCCTCCACCCCGGGCTTCTACGAGATCAAGCGCACCCGCACGGCGGGCCCGGACTTCAGCAACCTGTAGTCCGCGGCGGGAGGGTACGGGGGTCCCTCAGTCGAACACCGGCATCTTCTGCGGCGGGTCGAAGGGCTTGGCCACCCCGGCCCTGCGGATGTTGCGGCAGTCCTGCTCGGTGCTGACGCAGATCCAGTAGTTCTCCACGTACGCGTTGGGCTTCTCCAGCTTGGCCAGCTTGCGGATCACGTCCCGCTCGCGGTCGTCCTGGGGCTGGCGGTGCGGCTGATAGGTGCCGCAGGTGTGGCACGGGTACGTCATTTCCCTCGGCATCCGACCACCATCACCCGGAGCCGTGCATACCGGAAGCTCCGCGCGGCAAGCTGTCCGCCGTTCGGTGGAGCGGGGCAGGGGAAAGCCCTCGCGAGTCATGTCCTCGCGAGGGCTTTCCTTTCCTCCGCCTGCCGCGTGAAGGGTGAGAAGACGATCACGAGCAGGGCGTTGTGTGTCGCCCTCAGGGGGCGAGCAGCAGGACGTCCGCGCGGGACTTCGCGGCGGCATGACGCTTCGCCACGTCCTGCCAGTTCACGACGGCCCACATGGCGTCGATGAAGTCGACCTTCTGGTTCCTGTACTGGAGATAGAAGGCGTGCTCCCAGGCGTCGAAGACCAGGATCGGGGTCGCGCCCTGGCCGACGTTGCCCTGGTGGTCGTAGACCTGCTCGACGATCAGGCGGCCACTGAGCGGTTCGTACGCGAGGACGCCCCAGCCTGAGCCCTGTGTGGTCGCCGCGGCCTTGGTGAGCTGCGCCTTGAAGGCCCCGAACGAGCCGAAGGACTCCGTGATCGCGTCCGCCAGGTCGCCCACGCCGTCCGCCGCGAGCGGCTCGCCACCGCCCTCACCCGTCATGTTGTGCCAGTAGATCGAGTGCAGGATGTGGCCGGACAGATGGAAGGCGAGGTTCTTCTCCAGGCCGTTGATCGATCCCCACGACTCCTTGTCCCGGGCCTCCGCGAGCTGCTCCAGAGTGTCGTTGGCCCCCTTCACGTACGCCGCGTGGTGCTTGTCGTGGTGCAGCTCGATGATCTCGGGGCTGATCACCGGAGCGAGCGCGGCGTAGTCGTACGGCAGTTCGGGAAGTGTGTACACGGCCATGCCAGGTCCCCTCTGACCTCTTATTGCAAAGTACTTGCAAGTGCACGCTAGCAGCAAGAGAGTGGAGGAGCGCGCCGGGGCCCGCACACGCGCACCCGCGCCGGGGGAACCGGGCCCGGGCGCGCGAAAGGGCCCTCGCACGAAACCTCCTCCGTGCGAGGGCCCTTCAGTGCTGCCAGGTGGATGCCGGATGCCCGGTGCGCCGGTCAGGCGCGGGCGCGCGTCCGCTGCCAGGCGTAGCCGACGGCCGCCAGGAACAGCGTCATCGCGCCCGTCGAGTACAACTGCACGCGGGTGTCCGGCCGGCGGGCCATCAGGACGAAGATGGCGGCCATCGCGGCCAGCGCCACCCAGGTGAGCGCCGGGAACAGCCACATTCGTACGACCAGCTTCTCGGGCGTCTCGCGCTCCAGCCGGCGCCGCAGCCGCAGCTGCGAGACGGCGATGAAGATCCAGACGACCAGGATCACCGCGCCGATCATGTTCAGCAGCCAGGGGAAGACGTCGTCGGGCCGCCAGTAGCTGAGCAGGACGCAGCCGAAGCCGAAGACGGACGAGACGAGGACGCCGACGCGCGGGACGCCGCCGGAGACCCGGCCCAGCGCCTTCGGGCCCAGCCCGCGCGCCACCAGGGAGAAGGTGATGCGCGAGGCGCCGTAGACGTTGGCGTTCATCGCCGAGAGCAGGGCCACGAGCACGACCACGTTCATCAGCTGCGCGGCTCCCGGAATGCACAGGTGGTCGAGGGCGGCCACGTACGGGCCCTGCTCGACGACCGCCTTGGAGTCCCAGGGGACGATAGTGACGATCACGGCCATCGAACCGACGTAGAAGAGCGCGATGCGCCACATCGCCGTCCGCACGGCGCGTGCCACGCCCTGGACCGGGTTCTCGGACTCGGCCGCCGCGATGGTGACGGTCTCCAGACCGCCGTACGCGAACACGGACGCGAGCAGGCCGATGACGAGCCCCTCGCTGCCGTTCGGCAGGAAGCCACCCTCCCCGGTGAGGTTCGAGGCGCCGGGGGAGTCCGTGCCGGGCAGCACCCCGGCGACGGCCAGCACGCCGAGCACCAGGAACAGCGTGATCGCGCCGACCTTCAGTGCGGCGAACCAGAACTCGAACTCACCGAAGTTCTTCACCGCGGCGAGGTTGGCCGCGCAGAAGACGACCATGAACAGCGCCACCCAGGCCCACTGGGGCGTGCCCGGCAGCCAGCCGGTGACGATCTTCGCGGCGCCGATGCCCTCCAGCCCGACGGCCGTGCACAGCAGCACCCAGAAGGACCAGCCGGCGGTGAAGCCAGCCCACGGCCCGATGGCCCGCTCGGCGTGCGCGGAGAAGGAACCGGAGGAGGGATACGCGGCCGACATCTCGCCGAGCATCCGCATCACCAGCATGACGAGCAGGCCGGATACGGCGTAGGCGATGACGATCGACGGCCCGGCGGCGGCGATGCCCGCACCGGAGCCGACGAACAGGCCCGCGCCGATCACACCGCCGAGGGCGATCATCGACAGGTGGCGCTGCTTGAGTCCGTGCGTGAGCGGTTCCGCGGGGGCGGAGGTGACGCCGGCCGACGGGTCGACGTCGGGTGCGGTCCGAGACATGGGCGCGGGTGGTCCGTTACGTGAGACGGGGCAAAAACGCCCACAGTCTGGGCAGCCTCTCCACTTGGAGGGAGAGGCTGCCCACTATACGGACGGGTGCGCTACGGACCGTAAGGGCCCGGTGGCGCGGGGAGACCTGCGAGGCCGGGCTCCGCGGCCGAGGATCAGGCCGCGACCGACGTGTAGTGCGAGGCGTCACCCGCGATCGCGTAGCTCTCCTTGCCCGCGATGCCCACCGGCACGTCACCGGCGACCGTCACCCGGTGCAGGCGGCGCGGCAGCCCGTCGTAGTTGTCGATGGCGTAGTGCTGGGTGATCCGGTTGTCGAACAGGACGAGCTGGTTGGGGGACCAGCGCCAGCGCAGGATGTTCTCCGGCCGGGTGACATACGCCTGGAGCAGGTCGAGGATCTTGCGGGACTCGCCCACCGAGAGGCCCACGATCCGCTGGGCGAAGCCGCCGATGAACAGCCCGCGCTCACCGGTCAGCGGGTGGACCCGGACGACCGGATGGGCGGTGCGGTACTGGATGGACGTGAACTGGGCGCGCTGCTCCGCCTTCTCCGCGTCGATCTCCTCGTCCGGCACCGCGTAGTCGTAGTCGTTGGTGTGCTCGGCCCACAGGGTGTCGGCCAGCAGCCGCAGCGGGTCGGGCAGATCGCGGTAGGCGGCCGCCGAGTTGGCGATCAGCGTCTCGCCGCCGTACGGCGGGACGACGAGGCTGCGCAGGGTGCTGGCCTGCGGCGGGTTGAGGACGAAGGTGACGTCGGTGTGCCAGTGGTTGGCGCGGCCGCGCTCGCTGTCCACGGGGAGCACGTTCGGGGCGCCGTCGACGGCGGGCACGGTGGGATGGGCGGTGGTGAGGTCGCCGAAGTGGCGGGCGAAGTTCTGCTGCCCCTCGTCGTCCAGATCGACGTCGTCGAAGACGAGCGCCTTGTGCTGGTTGAGGGCGTCGCGCAGCGCGGCGACGGTCACGTCGTCCAGGGGCTTGGCGATGTCGACGCCGGACACCTGGGCCCCTATGTGGGCGGTGACCTTGCTGATCTCGATATCGGTCATGGGAGGCGGTCCTTTCAGCGGGTGGCGAGTGCGGGGGACGCGGGTCCCCCCTGTTCGAGACGGGCCGGGAACTCGGCGGAGTACTGGTTGGCGGGGCGCGGAAGGCCGTAGCGCTCCCGCAGGGTCTGCCGGGGGCCGTACTCCGTGCGCAGCAGGCCGCGGTCGCGCAGGATCGGCACGACCTGGTCGACGAAGAGTTCGAGGCCGGACGGCAGCAGGGCGGGCATGATGTTGAAGCCGTCGGCGGCACCGCCCCGGAACCACTCCTCGATCGCGTCGGCGACCTGCTCGGGCGTGCCGGTGAAGGTGAGATGGCCGCGTCCGCCGCCGAGCCGGCCGATGAGTTCGCGGACGGTGAGCCGCTCGCGCCGGGCGAGCTCCACGACCAGCGTGTAGCGGCTCTTGGCCCCCTCGATGGCGCTCTCCGGCGGCAGATCGGCAGGCAGTTGGGCATCCAGGCCGAGAGCGCCGGGCTCCAGGTGCAGCAGGTGCGCCAGCCGGCGCAGCCCGTGCTCGTAGACGATGTGGTCCTCCAGGACGGCCTCGTGACGCCGGGCCTCGGCCTCGGTGGAGCCGATCACCGGGACGATGCCGGGGAGGACCTTGAGATGGCCGGGATCACGGCCGGCCGCGCTCGTACGGGACTTGAGGTCGGCGTAGAACGCCTGGGCGTCTGCCAGGGTCTGCTGGGCGGTGAAGACCGCCTCCGCGTACCGGGCCGCGAACCGCTTGCCGTCCTCCGACGAGCCGGCCTGCACCAGGAGCGGGTAACCCTGCGGCGTCCGGGGCACGTTGAGCGCGCCCTCCACCTGGAAGTACGTCCCCCGGTGGCGCGGCGGATGCAGCCTGCGCTCGTCGCCCCAGACCCCCGCCGCCTTGTCCGCGACGATCAGGTCGTCCTCCCAGCTGTCCCAGAGCTTGAGCGCCACGTCCAGGAACTCGGCGGCGCGTAGGTAGCGGGTGGCGTGGGCGGGTTCGTCGTCGAGGCCGAAGTTGCGGGCGGCCTCGGCGCCGGCGGTGGTGACGATGTTCCAGCCCGCGCGGCCACCGCTGATGTGGTCCAGGGAGGCGAACCTGCGGGCCAGGTTGTAGGGGGAGTTGTAGGAGGTGGAGGCGGTGGCGATCAGGCCGATGTGCTCGGTGGCCGTGGCCAGCGCGGTGAGCAGGGTGATGGGTTCGAGGGTGCCGGAGGGGCGCTGGCCGACGCTGTTGAAGAGGACCGGGCCGTCGGCGAGGAAGAGCGAGTCGAAGGTGCCGCGTTCGGCGATGCGGGCGAGGTTGACGTAGTGCGCCAGGTCGACGCTCGCGTAGGGGTCGCTCTCGGGCAGCCGCCAGGAGGCCTCGTGGTGCCCGGTGTTCATCAGGAAGGCGTTGAGGTGCAGTTGGCGTGGCGTGGTCACTTGTGGTCCTCCGTGACGCCCAGTGCGGCGAGCAGACGCTCGCGGTACTCGCCGAGCAGTGGGTCGCGATACGAGCGGGGATGCGGGGGTTCGATGGTCAGGTCGAGGCCGATCCGGCCCCGGTCGAGCACCAGGACCCGGTCGGCGAGCACGATCGCCTCGTCCACGTCGTGGGTGACGAGGAGGACGGAGGGCCGGTGGCGCTCCCAGAGCTCACGCAGCAGGACGTGCATCCGGATCCGGGTGAGCGCGTCCAGCGCGCCGAACGGCTCGTCGGCCAGCAGCAGTTCGGGCTCACGGACCAGCGAGCGGGCCAGCGCGGCACGCTGCGCCTCCCCGCCGGACAGCTCGTTGGGCCAGGCGCGCTCGCGCCCCGCGAGCCCCACCTCGGCGAGGGCGGCGCGACCGCGCGCGTCGGCGTCCTTGCCCTCCTCGCCGAGCAGGACGTTGTCGAGGATGCGGCGCCAGGGCAGCAGCCGCGAGTCCTGGAAGACGACGGACACCCGCTCGGGGGCGGCCAGACTCCCGCTGCCGGCGACCTTGTGGTCCAGTCCCGCGACGGCCCGCAGCAGCGTGCTCTTGCCGGAGCCGCTGTGCCCGAGCAGGGCGGTGAACTGGCCCGCCGGAAGGTCGAGGTCGATGTCGTCGAGGACCTTGCGGCCGTCGAAGGAGCGGGTCAGCCCGCGGAGTCGGACGGCGTGCCGCAGGGGGGTCAGCTGCTCAGCGTGCGTCGCCATGACAGCACCTTCCGTTCGATGAGACGGACCGTGCTGTCGGAGACCAGGCCGAAGACGCCGTAGATCAACAGGCCGACGAGGATGATGTCCGTACGGCCGTAGTTCTGGGCCTGGAACATCATGTAACCGAGGCCGCTGGTGGCGTTGATCTGCTCCAGGACCACCAGGGACAGCCAGGAGCCGGTGACCCCGAGCCGGAGTCCGACGAAGAAACCGGGCAGCGCGCCGGGGATGACGATCTCCCGGACGAACCGCACCCTCGACAGCCCCTGGACCTCCGCGAGTTCGACGTACCGGTGGTCGATGCCGGACAGCGCGGCGTGCAGGTTCAGGTAGATCGGGATGTAGACGACGATGGCGATGATCGCGATCTTGAAGGTCTCGCCGATGCCGAGCCAGAGAATGAACAGCGGGATCAGACCGAGCGTCGGGATCGCCCGGTTGAGCTGCACCGTCCCGTCGATCAGGGCCTCGCCGACCCTGCTGAGCCCGGCCGCGAGTGCCAGCAGTACGCCGGCGGTCAGACCGAGGGCGAAGCCGTACGCGGCGCGCTCCAGGGACGTGAGCACGTCGGTGGGGAGCGTGCCGTCGGTCCACAGCTGACCGGTGGTGCGTACGACCGTCCAGGGGGCCGGGATCGCGCCCGGGTCCAGTTGCCCGGCGGCGGACGCGACGGCCCACAGGGCGACGAAGAGCGCGGGCCCGATCAGCCGGGAGGCCGGCAGGCGTTTGCCCGGCGCCAGACCCCGGCGTTGCCTGGCGCGCTGCGGCCGGTCGTCGCTCTGCTCGACCGCGGGTACGGGTATCGCGGCGGTGGTAGTGGTGGTCATGGCCGTCACTTCCGATACGTGGCCGGGACGGCCTTGGCCGCGAGGCCCTCGAAGCGCCGGTCGAAGAGCGAGCCGACCTTGAACCCCTTCACGAAGCCGCCCTCCGCCAGCAGGTCGGCGGTCTCCTGCTCCCACTTGACCGCCTCGTCCCAACTCGGCGGGAACAGCGGCTTGTTGGCGAGCTCCGTGATCGACCGGGCCTGGGCCAGGGTGAGGTTCTGGGTCTTGACGTAGAACTCCTCGTTCCAGGCGTCGGGGTGTTCGTACGCCCACACCTGGCCCTTCGCCCAGCGCGGGATGTACGCGGCGACCGCGGCGGCCTTGGCGGAGTCGGCCAGTACGGAGGTGGGCGCCCACAGCAGGTTGAGGAGGTCCACGACGTCCGTGGTGATCGTGTGCGCGCCCTTGGCCCCGTACTGCTTGAGGTAGGCCGGGGACTGGCTGTTGGCGAGCGGTGCGATGTCCACCTGGCCCGCCTGGAGCGCGGTGAGGAACTGGTTGCTGGTCAGCGGGACGAGATCCACCTCGTCGTACTTCAGCCCGGCCTTCTTCAGCGCCCGCAGCAGGACCACACCCTGGGCCTGGCCCTGCGAGAACGCGAGCTTCTTGCCCTTGAAGCCCTGGACGTCCTCGATGTCGCTGCCGGGCTTGGTGGCGAAGAGGTAGTTGGGCTTGCGGGTGATGTTGATGGCGACGATCTTCGCGTCGTAGCCCTGGTAGTGCGCCTGGATCGGCGGGATGCCCGCGTTGTTGGCGACGTCCAGGGACTTGGCGCGGAAGGCGTTGATGACGTCGGGGCCGGCGCCGATGTTCACCCAGTCGGAGACGGTGAAGGGCAGGTCGGTGAGGCCCGCGAGCTTGAACTCCAGCTGCTGGACGCCCTGGTACGAGGCGACCTTGAGCTTCGTACCGGACGGGACCTTGTCGGCCAGCGGGGCGGCTATCGACCCCTTGGAGCCGGATTCGGCGGCACTGCTGCCCGCGCAGCCGCTGAGCCCGGCGGCAGCGGCGGCCGCGCCGAGCAGGGAGGACAGGAACAGCCGTCGGTCGACACCGGACACGGACGAGGACGCGGGCAGTGGTGGCATGGGAGGACTCCGTGAGTTCAAGAGGCAGGAAAACGCGCGGAATTCCGGGCAGGGCGAATCCAGAAAGGAAAAGTGCGCGCAGGAGAAGGCACACGCCGAAGGCGCGTCAGCGCGGTCCGCGGCGGCGGAATGCGAAAAGGGAATGGGGTGCTGAAGGGCGGCGGCGCGGGGGAGTGCCGACAGGGCCGGCCTTTCCGGGACACCGCCGGGACACGGCCGAGCGCTGTCGGGAGGCGACCGGCGCTTCGGAGCGTCCACGTCCCGGCAGCTCGCGCGTCGACGCAGGGCGCGTTCGCGAGCCGACGAGTCAGCAGGTCAGCGCGTCAGCAACACAGGGTGCGGGCGACCCGCATCAGGTCGACGACACGGCACTTGGTCAGCGGAACCTGTCGCGACGGCGACAGCGCGACACCGGCCGTCCGGTCGCGGCCCTGCCGCAACCGGATCACCGGGGAAAAGTCCTGCGCGCTGCTCATACAGAGAATGCTGCTGGCCGGGCGCGACCCCTGTCAACATTCGGATTTTCTGAATTAATTCGTCCCCGGTGACGCGATCGCTTCCCGCCCGCCGACGTGGTCGACCGGGCCATGATGAGGCGCCAGGGGATCCCGGTAGAACTCGTCGAGAGCCACCGAACCGCCCGCCACGGCCAGCACCGAGTCCGGGAAACTGGTCGGTACGACCGCCGCGGCCCGGTCCGCCCCCACCTCGTCGCGCAGCGCGCCCAGGCAGTCCTCGCGGTGGATGACGCCGACCTCGGTGACGACGACCGTGTCCGGGTTGAGCACATCGAGCAGCAGCGCCGCCGCCCGGCCGACCAGCCGGGCCCGCTCGACCAGCAGCCGTACGGCGTCCGGGTCGCCGGCGGTGGCCGCGGCGAGTACGTGCATCGGGTTCACCGTGTCGACGACGCCCGCCTCGCGGGCCCGCCGGCACAGCGTCCGTTCGCTCAACTCGGCCTGCAGGCAGCCGGTCCGGCCGCAGTCGCACCGCTCCGTGCCGCCCGCGAGCGGCAGATGGGCGATCGCCCCGGCCTGGGAGCGGGGCCCGTGGTGGACCTCGTCGTTGGTGGCGAAGGCGGCGTCCACCACGTTGCCGACGAACAGATGCAGCACGCTGCGGCTGCCCCGGGCCCGTCCGAACAGCCGCTCCCCGTTCACCAACGCCCGCGCGTGCCCGTCCACATGCACCGGCAGCCCGGTGCGCGCCTCGATCACCTCCCGCACGGCCACGTCACGCCAGCCCAGCAGCGCATGCTCGACGATGGTCCCGGAGTCCCGGTCCACCCAGCCGCCGGTCGCCACGCCCACGCTCAGCGGGGTGACGCCGGGGGCGTCCGCCAGCAGGGCCTTCAGTCCGTCGACGGCGTTCGCCAGCACCCGCCCCGGCTCGGTGCCGGAGTGGGCCAGCCGCCGCTCGGCGACCACCCGGCCGCGCAGATCCAGCAGCGCCACCGTGGTGTACGGCACCGCCACATGCACCCCGCCGACGACGAACCGGGAGTCGTCCAGGTCGACCGGTACGTGCGGGCGCCCGACCCCCTTCGACCGCGGGGGCGCCGGAGCCTCCCGGATCAGGCCGAGCACGGCGAAGCGGGCGCAGTAGTCCGTCACCGACGCCGGGGAGAGGCCGGTCAGCCGGGCGACCGTGCTGCGGGCCACGGGCCCGTGCTCCAGCACGCACCGCAGGATCACACTGGCGCTGGTCCTGCGCCGGTCGCTGTCGACGGCCCGCCGTACCGGCGCGGGTGCCCGACGGGTGGGTGGAGGGGATGGTGCCAGGGAGCGGGGCATGGGTGACTTCCTCGGAGTCGGTCCGACACTGCGCCTTCGTCTGCTCGGCGAGCCGGATCCGCTCCGCCCCGCCTCACACCGGAGGACAACAGGTGGCCGTGCCCTGGCGCCGCAGGTCGACATAGCGACGCGACGCGAAGTCTTCAGCCTGAGCAACCATGACGCGAAGCGTAGGCCCTGCCGGGCGGATCCGGCCAGGGGTGGGTTCGCCCCTGGCGTCCCAACCTGGGGCTCCGCCCCAGACCCCGCTCCTCAAACGCCGGAGGGGCTGGATTCTTGCCCCGGGCGGACTTCGAAGACTGTGCCCCACGGGAGAGATTTTCAGCCCGTCCGGAGTTTGAGGACGAGCGCGTCAGAGCGATGCGCGGGTCCGGGTGCCGGCCCCCGGTACGTGACGGGTAGGGGCGGCGGGGGCGAGAACAGTTGGTGGGACCCCACAGTCGAGCCGCACCCACCACCGTGGACAAACCGACCCGACCTCAGTGACCAGCATCACGCCCGCAAGGGTGTACCCGCCTCCCTTTGTCAGAAGGCCACCAACCCCACGCGATCCACTTTGTGGACCGCTGCCGGTGATCCCCCAAGTGCCCTGGGATAGCGTCACGATGTCCCGACCATGCGCCCCGCCGGAGTCCCCATGAGCACCGCAACCGCCCCCGCCCACCCCCGCGAGGTCCTCGCCGACCTCCTCCCCGCCTCCCGCGTCAGGGACATCGCGCTGGTCCTGGGCGGAGCCGCGCTCACGGGCCTCGCCGCCCAGCTCTCCGTCCCGGTCCCGGGCTCGCCGGTGCCGGTGACCGGCCAGACCTTCGCGGCCCTCCTCGTCGGCACGACCCTCGGCGCGCGCCGCGGCCTGTTCTCCCTCGCGCTGTACGCGCTGCTCGGCCTGGCCGGCGTCCCGTGGTTCGCCGGCGGCGCCTCCGGTGCCACCGTGTCCTTCGGCTACATCCTCGGCATGCTCCTCGCCGCCACCGTCGTGGGCGCCCTCGCCCGCCGCGGTGCCGACCGCTCGGTCCTGCGGACGGCGGGCGCGATGCTGCTCGGCGAGGCGATCATCTACGCGGTCGGCGTCCCGTACCTGGCCGTCTCCGCCGACATGTCGTTCAGCGCGGCGATCGCGGCGGGTCTGACCCCGTTCCTGATCGGCGACGCCCTGAAGGCCGCCCTGGCGATGGGCGTGCTGCCCACCGCCTGGAAGCTCGTCAGGCGCTGACGTGCGGGGCGCCGGCGGTTCATGAGCCGTCGGCGTCCGCGACGTTGTAGTTCCTGCGGAAGAGGTTCGCCGGGTCGTAACGCGACTTCAGCCCGGCGAGCCTCGTCCGCGTTCCGGGCCCGTACAGCCCGTCCGTGCGATCGCCCGCGCCGAACGCGAAGTTGAGGGCGCGCCCGATCGTCCACGGTGCCAGCAGTGCGAACGCGGGGTCGAGTCCGGCCCGTGCCGTCGCCCGGTCGGCCATCGTCAACAGCCGTACCAGGAAACGTCCTTCGCGGTAGGGCACCGAGTTCGGCGCGGCCTCGGCCAGCGCCCCGCCCAGATGGTTGATCTGGACGACGCACATCGTGGGCGCCTCGGGACCGGTCAGGGCGAGCAGCCCGGCCACCGCCTCGACATCCAGCTCCCGCAGCACCGCGCTGTCCCCGTAGTACGTGTGCGGGAAGTCCGGATCGCTGTGGATGGTGTGGCTCTCGGCGTACGGCATCTCGCGCAGCGAGTCGGCGAGCACCGGACCGGCCTCCCGCAGCGGGGCGACGAGCCGCTCGCCCTCGGCGCCGGTGTGGGCGACCCGTACGGAGACGACGTACCGTCCGCGCAGCCGCGGAGGAACCGCCGGGATGTCCGGGTAGGGCACCGCGGCGAACGACGAGGTCAGCGTGGACGGCACGGTCCGCGTCCAGCGCTCGTACGCCCGCAGGACGGCCGCCGGGTCGACCTCGGCCGCGTCGAAGGAGAGCGAGCCGCCGTACAGCCGGGCCACGGGCACCAGGTCGATCTCCAGCTCCGTGACGACGCCGAAGTTGTGACCGCCGCCGAGCAGGGCCCAGTACAGATCGGGGTCCGACGCCGGTGTCACCTGGCGCAGCCGCCCGTCGGCCGTGACCACGTCCAGCGCCCGCACATGGTCGGCCGCGTAGCCGAACTCCCGGGCCAGGATGCCGAGTCCACCGCTCAGCGTGTACGAGACGGCGCCGACGCCGGGTGCCGAGCCGTTCAGCGGCGCCAGCCCGTAGGGCTCCGCCGCCGCGACGACCTGGCCCCAGCGGACGCCCGCCTGGACGCGGACGGTGCGGGCCTCCGCGTCGACCCGCACCCCGTCCATGCGCCGCGTGGTGATCAGTACGCCGCCCTCGGCGTCGCCCGGCAGACCGTGCCCGGTGGCCTGGACGCCGACGGGGAGCCCTTCCGCGGCCGCGTACCGCACCGCCGCGACCACGTCCTCGGCCGAGGCCGCGGCGAAGATCACGGCGGGCCGTTGTGTGAACCCGGTCTGGAATCCGGCGAGTTCGTCCTCGTACCCCGCGTCACCGGGCCGCAGGACGAGCCCACCCGTGGGGTGCGGGGTGCCGGTGTGATCGGTTCCGTCCACTGTGTTCATGGATCACATCGTGGCCGCATTACCTGACAGTTGCCGTCAGGTTTTCCACGGGGCAGGCAGCGGACGGCCGGGGTGCCTGGCTCGGCACCCCGGCCGTGTGTGCCGGGTGGCGGTCGGGTGCGCGCCGAGTGCTACTGAGGGCGCCGGCGGACCCACCACAGGCCCGCCGCCCCCGCCGACAGGAGCGCCGCGCCGGCCGCGCCGAGCGGCAGGACGTCGCTTCCGACGCCGGTCTTCGGCAGCTCGTCACCGCCGGGTGCCACCGGCTTGTTGTCGGTGCCGAGGAGCAGCGGGGTGGCCGGCGCGTTCGGTGACGGGTTCGACGTACCGAACGGGACCGGGCCCTGCTGCCAGAACGTCTTCTTCCCGGCGCTGTCCTGGACCGGCAGACAGATCTTTCCGGATTTGTTCACATCGAAGGTCGCGTCCACGTCGTACGACTTCGACTTGCCGGCCGCAAGAGTGCCGACCGCGCAACTGAAACCACTGTTCGATCCCTCCGGAAGATCCGCGGAGGCAAGGGCGGAACAGCCCTTGACGTTCTTGACCTGCAAGCCGTCGAAACCGACCACCAATAGCCGGATCGCGCCGCTTTTCTTCGTCCCTTCATTCTTTACCGTGGCGGTAATTGCCGTTTTCTGCGAGCTGTTGTCGACCGAGATCTTCTCGGGCAGCTGCGTGGTCAGCTTCACGCCTGCCGGTGCCTCGTCGACGGCCTTTCCCCCCTTGCTGCTCCCTGGCCCCGTGTCATCCGCGACGGCGGTGCAGGAAAGGATCATCACGGCCGAGAAAGATGCCGTGAGCAGCGATCCTGCGATGGTCGTCGTACGACGAGAACTCATGTTCGTCCCCCTTGGCTGCGCCTGAATTCGCAGTACTTGAAGAGGTACCACAAGATTTCTCCGCACTATGCTGGTACGACCTGAAGTGTGACCATTGTGGTTCTGGTGTTACAGACGTTTGTGGCGGGTGTTGAGGGGGTGCAGGGGATTGCCGGGGAATGCGTACGGTGGTGTTCCGGGATTATTGGTGACGGGTCGATACCGGCTGGTCGAGAGCATCGGCCAGGGGGGAATGGGGCGGGTGTGGCGAGCCGTCGACGAAATGCTCGACCGGCTGGTGGCCGTCAAGGAAATGCGGATCGACGGACTCGACCTGGAGGACACCCGCACCCGCCGGGAGCGCACGCTGCGCGAGGCCCGCGCCACGGCCCGGATCGACCACCCCAACGTCGTCCGTATCTACGACGTCCTGGACGAGGGGGAGCGGCTGTGGATCGTCATGGAGCTGGTCGCGGGCCGCTCCCTCGAACAGATCGTGGTGGAGGACGGCCCGCTCGGCCCCCGTGAGGCGGCGCGGCTCGCACTCGGACTGGTGGCGGCGCTGCGTGAGGTGCACGCGGGGGGTGTGCTGCACCGGGACATCAAGCCGGGCAACGTCCTGGTCGAGCGGCGCGGTCAGCGGGTCGTGCTCACCGACTTCGGCATCGCCGCGATGCAGGACGCGGAGGCGCTCACCATGGTCGGGATGCTCGTCGGGTCCCCCGACTACATGGCGCCCGAGCGGGTGTCCGGCCGTCCGCAGGGCCCGCCGTCGGACGTGTGGTCCCTGGGCGCGACGCTCTGCGCGGCCCTCGGCGGCCACTCGCCGTTCTCCCGCTCGACCACCCTGGCGACCCTGCACGCCGTCCTCTACGAGGAGCCCGAACTCCCCGCCTCGGCCGGTGAGTTGACGGACATCCTGGCCGCCCTCCTGGAGAAGGAGCCGGCCGCCCGCCCGGGCCTGGAGGACCTGGAGGCGGCGCTCGCACCGATCGCGGACCTGCCGCGACAGCCCACTTCGCGGCAGTCCGCCACCCCGCGACAGCCCGACGCCGAGCCGCCTGTCCCGCGGCCGTCCGTTCCGCGGCCGTCCGTTCCGGGGTCGCCGGTGTCGGAAGTGCCGGTGGGTGAACGGCGTGTGCTCGATCCCCCCGTATCGAAGCCGTTCGTATCGGAGTCGCCGGTATCGGAGCCGCCCGTAGCGAAGTCGCCGGTATCGGAGCCGTCCGCACCGGAACCGCCGTCGTCCGGCGCATCGCTTTCTCCGGCCGCGTCGGCCCCGTCATCGCCGCCGCCCCCTTCGGATTCCCCCACGCAAGTCTTCGCGCGGCCCGACCCCGTGCAGGATGCGACACCGGTGCCACGCACGACATCCGTTGCACCGGCCCACGCCTCCTCCGAAGCGCCCTCCCAAACCCCCTCGGAAGTGCGCTCGGAGATCGGCACGCAGCCACGACGCCAGGCGTCCGCCAAGGTGCCGTCGACCGAACAGGCACCCACCGAGGAGGTGCCCAACGCGGCGGCGGCCGTGAGCCGCCTGCCGTCGGTGCCCGCGCCGCTCACCGGGCACCCGGCTGAACCGCCCGGCCCCGCCGCCCCGTCCACCTCGCGGCACCGCCGGCGCCGCGGGGGACTCGTCGCCGCGGGCGGTGTGGTCATCGCGGGAGCCGTCGCCGGACTCCTCATCGCGACGAACGGCGGAGCCTCCGACGACAAGACCGGTGCGAGCAGCGCGACCGCCGCGACTGCCGCGTCGTCCGCACCGTCCCCCTCGTCCGGCGGCGGCAGCGCGACCGGCAGCCCGTCGTCCCCCTCGACCTCGCCCACCGTCGACGGGACCTCGCGCCCGCCCAGCCTGCCGCCGGGCGCGCACCGGGAGGCCGGCGGGTTCGCGTGGGCGACGCCCGAGGGCTGGCGGCGTGATGTGAAGACAGGGGCCGAGGTGCACTACACCTCGCCGGACGGCAGGGAGGAGCTCGTCGCCAAGTCCGCCATCGCCCGCGGTGACCTGATGGAGACCTGGCGGACCTCGGAACTGAACGCTCACCGGGGGCAGGACTACCGGAAGATCCGGCTGGAGAAGACGACCTTCCGCGGCTGGCCCGCGGTCGTCTGGGAGTACACCTTCACCCTCCAAGGGGTGAGCTGGCACGCCCAGTTGCTCGGCTTCGACACCGACGGGAGGTCGTACCAGATCAACACCTGGTACCAGCCGGAGACGGCGGACGGGGCTCTCAAGACCTACAAGCAGGTCAAGAACAGCTTCACCGTCCTCTGAGCGAGCGCCCAAGCTGAACGCCAGGAGCCCCAGGAAGCCGTACGCGAAGACCCCGTACACAAAGAAGCGGTACACAGAGAAGGGCCCCGCGGCGAACACCGCGGGGCCCTTCACATCGAGAGGCGGAGCCTCAGGCGCCGGTCTTCACCGGTGCCTCGTCCCGCGGTTCGGGCACGCCACGCACCGGCGTACCCGCGCCGAGCTTCTGCCGGATCACCGCGATGACCAGCACCACGGCGGCGACGAGCAGGGACAGCAGGACGGTCTCCCGTCCGTCGTGCTCCGTGTCCGTCAGCATGTAGCCGAGCACGAAGACGATCAGCGCGGCCGTCGCCCAGGTGAGATAGGGGTACAGCCACATCCGGACGACGAGCTTCTCCGGCGCCTCACGCTGGATGATCTTCCGCATCCGCAGCTGCGAGAAGCAGATGGCGAGCCAGACGAACAGGGCCACCGCACCGGAGGAGTTGACCAGGAAGAGGAAGATGGTGTCCGGGAACTTGTAGTTGAAGAAGACGGCGACGAAGCCGAACACGACCGAGACGATGATCGCGGTCCTCGGCACACCGCGCGAGGTGGTCTTCGCGAACATCCGGGGCGCGTCCCCGCGCTCACCGAGCGAGAAGGCCATGCGGGAGGCGGTGTACAGCCCGGAGTTGAGGCAGGACAGCACCGAGGTCAGCACGATGAAGTTCATGATCTGACCGGCGTGCGCGATACCGAGGGAGTCGAGGGCGGCGACGTACGAGCCCTTGTCCTTGATGGACGGGTCGTTCCACGGAAGCAGCGCCACGACCACGAAGATCGAGCCGAGGTAGAAGACGCCGATCCGCCAGATGATGCTGTTGGTGGACTTGGTGACCGCGCGCTGCGGGTCCTCGGACTCGCCGGCCGCGAGGGTGGCGATCTCGCTGCCCATGAAGGAGAAGACGACCAGGAGCACACCGGTGAGGATCGCGCCGGGTCCGTGCGGCAGGAATCCGCCGTGGTCGCTCAGATTGCCGACGCCCGCCTTCTCGGCGTCGACGCCCGGCAGCACACCGAAGATGGCGAGTCCGCCGACGATGATGAACGCGCCGATCGCCACGACCTTGATCCCGGCGAACCAGAACTCGAACTCACCGTACGAGCCGACCGAGACCAGGTTGGTGGCGGTGAGCACGATCATCACGATCAGTGCCCAGCCCCACTGCGGTACGGCCGGCATCCAGCCTTCGAGGATCTTGGCGCCGGCGGTGGCCTCCACGGCCAGGACCACCACCCAGAAGAACCAGTACAGCCAGCCGATAGAGAAGCCGGCCCAGCGCCCGAGCGCACGGTCGGCGTGCGCCGAGAAGGAGCCCGAGGTCGGGTTGGCCGCGGACATCTCTCCGAGCATCCGCATCACCAGCACCACGAGCGTGCCGACGAGGGCGTACGACAGCAGGATGCCCGGGCCCGCGGTGGCGATACCGGAGCTGGAACCGACGAAGAGACCGGCTCCGATGACACCACCGATGGCGATCATCGACAGGTGGCGGTTCTTGAGTCCGGCCTGGAGGCCGCCTCCGGGTTCGCCGGGGCCGCCGGGGCCGTTTCCGGCCTTCGGCAGGGTCGACTGCGAGGTCATGAACGGAATTCCTTTGCGCCGGGTGAGCGGATTCCCGTACGAGCGGTGTACGGGGACTCGTACGAGCGGTGTACGAGCCGGTCCAGTGAATCGGAGGCGAATGAATTCGTGAACCTTTGAATCCGGATCGTTACTTGAGGTTTGCTTGAGGTTCTGTAGCGTTGCTCACAGTTTTCCGCGGCGGCACCCGGCGAGGCCGATCCGAAACAGCCGTGACACACTCGGGGCATGCGCGTGTACCTCGGCTCCGACCATGCCGGTTTCGAACTGAAGAACCACCTCGTCGAGTGGCTCAAGGCCGCGGGCCACGAGCCCGTCGACTGCGGGCCGCTCATCTACGACGCCCAGGACGACTACCCGCCCTTCTGCCTCCGCGCCGCGGAGCGTACGGCGGCGGACGCGGGCACGCTCGGCATCGTGATCGGCGGCTCCGGCAACGGAGAGCAGATCGCCGCGAACAAGGTCGCCGGGGTGCGTGCCGCCCTCGCCTGGAGCGAGGAGACCGCGTCGCTGGGGCGTCAGCACAACGACGCCAACGTGGTGGCCGTCGGTGCCCGTATGCACTCCCAGGACGAGGCGACGAAGTTCGTCGAGACCTTCCTGAACACCCCGTTCTCCGGCGACGAGCGCCACATCCGGCGCATCGACATGCTGTCCGCGTACGAGACCACCCGCGAACTGCCGCCGGTCCCGGCCCACCACCCGCAGCCGTAGGAATCAGCCCCTCCGGCGTTTGAGGAGCGGGGTTCGGGGCGGAGCCCCGTGTACGGGAAGGGCAGGGGCGGAGGGGGTGAGACCCGCTCGGCCGCAGGACAGTACCCGCAGGAGGACACCGTGCCCGAGGGGCACACGATTCACCGGCTGGCCGCGGACTACGAGGCCGGCTTCGGCGGCGAACGGACCCGGGTCAGCAGCCCCCAGGGCAAGTTCGCCGACGCCGCGGCCCTCCTCGACGGCACGGAACTGACCACCGCCGACGCCCACGGCAAGCACCTCTTCCTGGGCTTCCGTGCGGCGGACTGGATCCACATCCACCTCGGCCTCTTCGGCAAGGTCAACTTCGGCGGCGCCCCCGCACCCCCGCCCACCGACACCGTCCGCCTGCGCCTCGCGAACACCACGGCGTACGTCGATCTGCGCGGCCCCACGACCTGCGCCCTGATCACGGACGACGAGAAGCGGGCGATACACGACCGCCTGGGCCCCGACCCGCTGCGCCCCGACGCCGACCCGGCAACGGCGTACCACCGAATCGTCCGCAGCCGTACGACGATCGCCGCCCTGCTGATGGACCAGAAGATCATCGCGGGTGTCGGCAACGTCTACCGCGCCGAGGTCCTCTTCCGGCACGGCATCGACCCGTACCGGGCGGGCAAGGACATCACGCCCGCCGAGTGGGACGCGATCTGGGCCGACCTCGTGGCCCTGATGCGGGAGGGCGTCCGCCACAACCGCATCGACACGGTCCGCCCGGAGCACACCCCGGAGGCCATGGGCCGCCCGCCGCGCGTCGACGACCACGGCGGCGAGGTCTACGTGTACCGCAGGGCCACCCTGCCCTGCCACATCTGTGGCGGCGAGATCCGCACCGCCGGTCTCGCCGCCCGCAACCTCTTCTGGTGCCCGGACTGCCAGCGCCGGTAGTGCCGTGACCGGATGGTTTCACGCAGCGGATTCTGCGCCGGCGCGGAGATCGGAGCCGCGTGCTGACCTGTTCGTCAGGCGCGGGCGTGAACACCGATGCCTCCGGAGACGGTGAGGTTGTCGCCGGTGATGTAGCCGGCGGCCTCCGAGGCGAGGAAGGCCACGGCTTCGGCGATGTCGGCGGGAGTGCCGACGCGGCCGAGCGGGACGTCCCGAGCCCAGGAGTCGATCATTTCCTGGGAGACGCCCATCCTGCTGTACGCAGGGGTGTTGATCAGTCCTGGGCTGACGGCGTTGACGCGGATGCGGCGGGGGGCGAGTTCGAGCGCGAGGGACCGCATGAGGGGCAGCAGGGCGCCCTTGGCGGCTGTCATGGCGGCTCCGACCCCTTCCCCGGCACCCACGGTGAACACGACCGAGGCGCCCTCGCCGAGGAGTGGGAGCGCCTTTTGCAGGGTGAAGAAGTTGCCCTTGACGTTGATGTCGAACAGGGCGTCGAAGGCGGCCACGTCGGTTGACTCGATCGGGCCGGGACGGGAGACGCCCGCGTTGAGGAAGAGCAGGTCGAGGGAGCCGAATTGCCGGCGTGCCTGCTCCACCGCATGGTCGATGTCCGGCAGGGACTGTGCGTCGGCCCGGACGACCACGACGTCCTCGGGGAGGCCTGCGCCTGCGACATTGCCGACGCCGGTGACCATGACGCGGTAGCCGCGAGAGTGGAGCAGTTCGGCGGTCGCCTTGCCGATGCCGCTGGTTCCACCGGTGATCAAAGCTGCGGGTGCAGACATGGTGCGTTCCTTTGCTTGCTCTGGGGAGGTAGGGGGCGCGTCGGCGAGCGGGCCGGCCTGTGGAGCGTCGGCCCGTGCTGCGACGATCACCTGTGGCAGCGTACGCCTGGCTGGCAGTGACTGCCAAGTATGATGTGAGTGCCAGTCTGGCAGTGCTGGGTTAGCCTGGTGGCATGAAGAAGGAAGCCAGGACAGCGACGGGCGCGCCGACCACGCTGTGGGACCGGACACGGCAACTGGCCTCCGAGGAGATCCTCGGGACGGCTCTGCGCCTGTTCACCGAGCAGGGCTACGACGAGACGACCATCGCCCAGATCGCCCGGGAGGCCGGAGTCTCCCAGCGCACCCTCTTCCGCTACTTCGGCACCAAGGAGGACCTTCTCGGCGGCGACCAGGGCCGGTTCGGGCAGGTCCTGACGGACACGATCAGCGAACAGCCTGCCGAAGTCGGTGTCTGGGAGGCTCTGCGCGCAGGGGTTGCCGCCGTACTGGCTCTGCACGACAGCCGCGAACAGGCCCTGGAGCGGTTCCGTCTCCTGCACAACACCCCGTCGCTGCGCGCCGGTTGGCTCGAAAAGCGGCTGCAGTTCCAGGAGGACCTGCTGCCCCTCGTCGAGGCGCGTATGGACACTGCTGTCGGCAGCGCGGATCCCAGGGCCCGCGCGGTGATCGCGACGGCGTTCGCATGCCTGGATGCCGCATCGATGACGTGGGTCGGCAACGACGGCAAGGGCGACATCATGGATCTGTACGACGAGTGCCTGGCGGCAGTGCGCGGTTAGGACCTGTCCGGCAGGTCATGTGGCAGGTCGCGGGGTGTGGCACGCACATCTGCGCCGTGATCGACCGGGCCGGCCCTGACCGCCCAAGACGGCCGGCCACACACCGGTCTGTCGCACGCCGGGCGGCCACGCACCGGTCTGTCGCATGCCGGGCGGCCACGCACCGTTCTGTCGCACGCCGGCCGGCCGGACGCCGGTCTGCCGCGCGCGCGTCGGAATCAGAACCCGTGCGGCAGCCAGGGCGCCACCGCCGAGCCGAAGCCCACCGACGCCTCCGCCAGTGCACCCTGCCGCAGCTCCCGCACCAGCCCGGCCCCGGCGAGCGACGTCAGGGACGTACCGCCGAGATACACCGAGGCCAACTCCCGTACGGACAGGGCGAGATCAGCCGCCTCCTCCGTACGGACGCACACAGCGCCCTTCGCGTCGCCGGTCAGCCGCCAACGCCCCTCGTTCCAGGGGCAGAAGGCGTCCTCGACCTCGAACACCACGTCCACCGGGGCCTGATACGTCCGCGCCTCCAGCGCCGCGCCGACCTCGACGAGGCGCAGGTGCAGCGAGTCCACGACCCGCAGACTGCAGCGCCGGATGTCGGACACCAGGTGCTGCCATCCCTCGTCCACGGGACGGCCCCGGGTGCGCACCTTGGTCGTCAGGTCGAGGCCGAACAGGAACCGCCACAGCGCGGCGTGCACCGCCGGGTCGAGCCCCTCCAGGTCCTCCAGGGAGATCGTGGCGTCGTGCCCGGACAGGCTCCACCCGGGCGTGATCCGGTAGCGCGCGTAGCCCACCACCTCGCCGTCCCGCTCCGCCACCACACACTGCAGCGGCGAAGCACCGTGCCGCTCGCTCTCCGGGTCGAGCACCCCGAGCCGCTCCCAGCCCGGCTGCCGCGCCAGCATGCCCGGCCGGGTCGGCACCCCCCGCGCGTAGACGGCCTCGCACGCGTCCAGCACCTCGGCCGGCGCGGCGTACCGCAGACGTACGTCATCGGTGCCGGGCGGTACGGACAGCTTCACGCGCGCGGTGTCGATCTCGGCGTTGAGCTGAAGGGTCCCGACGCCGTAGCCGAACCGCCCGTAGATCTCCGGCTCCGAGGCGGTCAGGGCGGCCAGCGGTTCGCCCCAGGAGCGGATGTCGTCCAGCTGCCGGCGCATCATCGAGGTCAGTACCCCGCGCCGCCGGTGGGTGGCGGCGACGCTCACCATCGTGACGCCCGCGGTCGGCACCGAGGCTCCGCCGGGGACCGTGAGCCGGAAGACGAACGCGCCCGCGGTGCCCACGCACTGGTCGCCGTCCCAGAAACCCAGGGAGCGGTCGTAGTCTGTGAGCGCGTCGAACATCTCGCGCTCCTCCGACGACTCCGGTACGCCCCCGAACGCTCGGATCAGGTTGTCGTACCAGACGTTCCACTCGGTCTGCCGCAGCACTCGCACGTCAGTCGTCATGGGCCATGCCTACCAGGGGGATGCGGTCCGGGCGACGGAATTTCGGGCCGGTTACCGGGAGCGTTGGTCTGTGAATTTCTTCGTGAAGTTGAAGCCTCGGACGGGGGACAAGTGGGACCTCCCGTGCCAAGGAGCAGGTCCGATGGATAGGGTCCCGAACAATGGCAGCAGGACGAGAGCGGCGCGCGGAAGCCGAGACGTTCACGGCCCGGTGGAACAAGCAGTGGCACCGGGTCCGCACCGCCCTGCGTAGATCCGCCGTCGACTACTTCCGCGGGGACGGCTCGGACTGGGTCGCGCTGGTCGGGCTGCTGCTGACGATCCCGCTGATCGCCGCCACGACGCTGGTCAACTCCGTGTGGTGCTCGCCGGCCGCCCTGGTTCTGCCCATCGTCGCCGGGGGACTGGTGCTGCGCCCGGCCAGCCTGCTCGGGCTGTACGCCGCCGCGGCCACCGCGCTGATAGTGGAGTCGGTCGAGCTCGGCCCGTACACCCAGGGCCCGTCCCGGGTGACGCCCGGCGTGGTGCTGGTGGTCGCGGCCTGCGGGTTCTTCGGGCTGCTCATCGCGCAGTTCCGCAGCCGGGTCGGCGTGCCCTGGCGGCGCGGCGGCACGATGCTCTTCGACCTGCGCGAACGCATCCGCGTCCAGAGCAAGCTGCCGAACCTGCCGGCGGGCTGGCACCGCGAGATGGCGCTGCGCCCGGCGGGCGGGCAGTCGTTCTCCGGGGACTTCGTGGTGGCGGCCCGTACGAACGGCGGCCGGACCATGGAGGTCGTCCTCACCGACGTGTCCGGCAAGGGCATGGACGCGGGATCGCGTGCGCTGCTGCTGTCGGGGGCGTTCGGTGGTCTGCTCGGCTCGCTGCCGCCGCACGCCTTCCTGCCCGCGGCCAACGGCTACCTCCTGCGCCAGGACTGGGACGAGGGGTTCGCCACCTCCATCCACCTGGTCCTCGACCTGGACTCCGGGGACTACGAACTCTTCTCCGCCGGGCACCCGCCGGGTCTCCAGCTCAGTGCGGGCAGCGGCCGCTGGGAGGAGAAGGCCGCCGAAGGGCCGCTCCTCGGGGTGTACGACGGGGCCCAGTTCGACCCGGTCAAGGGCTCGCTGCGCCCCGGTGACGTGCTGATGCTCTTCACGGACGGTCTGGTGGAGACCGCCGAGCGGGACATCGTCGAGGGCATCGACCGGCTCACCGGCGAGGCCGACCGCTATGTCGCCGGCGGGTTCCACGGCGCCGCCTGGCACCTGATCGAAGCGGTGGCGAAGGACGTCAACGACGACCGGGCGCTGCTGCTGATCTGCCGGGAAGGGCCGACCGCCGCGCGCTGACCGTCGCCGGTCGCTGATCGCCGGTCGCCGCGCGCTGACCGTAGCCGGTCGCTGATCGCCGGTCGCCGCGCGCTGACCGTAGCCGGTCGCCGGTCGCCCGTCGCTGGTCACCGGTTGTCCGTCGCCCGCTGACCTGCGCCGCGGCCGGGGACCGGGTGCCCGCACGGGCGCCGGGGGTGGGGTTCTCCCCACCTCAAGTCTGCGGCCGCCCTCATGGTCCCGACAGACCCCGTTTCCGTACGTTCGAGAGGTCAGCGAGATCGGACGTCACGGAAGGACGGGACCCCACCATGGGCCTGCGGAAGAAGCGCCACGAAGACGCGGGCGCGGGCCCGGACGGTGACCGCGTGGGCCCCGGCGGTGACTGGGCCGTCGAACTGCACGGCGTACGGCGGCAGTACGGCCGCGGTGGCTCCGCCGTGCACGCCCTGCGCGGTATCGACCTCGCCCTCGCCCGCGGCAGCTTCACCGCCGTCATGGGCCCCTCGGGCTCCGGTAAGTCCACCTTCCTGCAGTGCGCGGCGGGCCTGGACCGGCCCAGCGCCGGGACCGTACGGCTGGGCGGTACGGAGATCACCGGCCTGAGCGAGAACAAGCTGACGGCCCTGCGCCGCTCGCGCCTCGGCTTCGTCTTCCAGGCGTTCAACCTGCTGCCGTCGCTGACGGTCGAACAGAACGTGGTGCTCCCGATGCGCCTGGCCGGACACCGCCCCGACCGCCGCAGCGCCGCCGAGGTGCTCGCCCAGGTCGGCCTCCAGGACATGGGCCGCCGCCGGCCGGGACAGCTCTCGGGCGGCCAGCAGCAGCGCGTCGCGATCGCCCGCGCGCTGGTCACCCGCCCCGACGTCGTCTTCGCCGACGAGCCCACCGGCGCCCTCGACACGACCACGGCCGCCGAGATCCTCGGCCTGCTGCGCCAGGCGGTCGACGGCCTCGGCTCCACCGTCGTCATGGTGACCCACGACCCCGCGGCCGCCGCCTGGGCGGACCGCGTCCTCTTCCTCGCCGACGGCGCGATCGTCGACCGCCTGGAGCGGGCCCCGGCCGACCGGATCGCGGCCCGGATGACGGCCCTCACCGCCGCACCGACCTACCTGGGAGCGGCAGCCTGATGCCCGTCCTCGTCGGCGTGCACGCACTGCCTGTCCTCGTCCGCGGGCACGAAGCGACCGCTTTCGGCCGCGGGCACGAGCTGCCTGTTCTCGTCCGCGTGCACGAGCTGCCTGTCCCCGACCGCGGGCAGGCACTGCCTGTCCCCGGCCTCGGGCACGAACCGACCGCCCCCGTCCACGGGCACGAACCGACCGCTTTCGGCCACGGGCACGAGCTGCCCGTCCCCGACCGCGTGCACGAGCTGCCTGTCCCCGACCGCGGGCACGCACTGCCTGTCCCCGGCCTCGGGCACGAACCGACCGCTTTTGACCGCGTGCACGCACTACCTGTCCGCCGCCCGGGAGCGGCAGTCTGATGTTCGTGCCGAACGGGCTGGCCCGGGCCGCCGTGCGCTTCAAACCCGCCGCCTTCGTGGGGACGTTCATCGCACTCGCGATGGCCGCGATGATCGTGTCCGCCTGTGGCATCCTCCTGGAGACGGGGGTACGCGCCTCCGTCCCTCCCCAGCGCTACGCGGGCGCCCCCGTCGTGGTCGCCGCCGACCAGGGCGCCCACCTCGTCACCGGGCACGGTGACAACCGCGAGGACGAGGCCGTAGCGGTCCCTGACCGGGCACGGATCGCCAACTCCCTGGTGGCGAAGGCGGGTTCGGTGCCGGGCGCGCGTACGGCGGTGGCCGACGTGACGTTCCCGGTGCTCAGCCCGGGCGGCGCCCTCACCGGACACGGCTGGGGCTCCACCGTCTTCACCGGCGAGAAGCTCACCTCCGGCCGGGCCCCGGGCGCCGGTGAGGTCGTCCTCGCCGCGGGCGCGCCCGGCGGGAGGGCCACCGCGGTGGGTGACCGTGTCACTCTCACCACCGCCGACGGCGCCCGCGACTTCCGGGTCTCCGGTGTGACCGGCACGGCCGGTGACCCGACCGTCTGGTTCGCCGACTCCGAGGCGGTACGCGTCTCGGGTCACCCGGGCCGCATCGACGCGGTCGCCGTGCTGCCCAGGGCCGGAGTGAGCGCCGCCGCCCTCAAGTCCCAGGTGGCCCACGCCCTCGGGGACGCGGCCGAGGTGCACACCGGCGACGACCGCGGCGCCGTCGAGGACGCCTCCCTGGCCGGCGCCAAGGAGCTGCTCGTCGGGCTCGGCGCCTCCTTCGGCGGCGTCGCCGCCATGGTGGCCGTCTTCACCGCGGCTGGCACCGTGGCTCTCTCCGTGGGCCAGCGCGCCCGTGAGTTCGCCCTGCTCCGCGCCCTCGGCACCACCCCGCGCCAGATCCGCCGCACGATCGCCACCGAGACCCTGCTCGTCGCCCCGCTCGCCGGCCTCGTCGGCTGCCTGCCCGGCCTCGCGCTGGCCCGCTGGTGGTTCGGACAGCTCCAGGACAGGGGCGCGATCCCACAGGCCGTCGATCTGTCGGTCTCGTACATCCCGCTGGTCACGGCCGTCGGCGCGGTCCTCGTCACCGCGCTGTTCGCCGGCTTCATGGCGGCCCACCGCACCTCCCGGATCAGGCCGGGCCAGGCGCTCGGCGAGGCATCCGTGGAGCGGCTGCGCCCGGGCTGGATCCGTACGCCGCTGGGTCTCGCGGCCGCGGCCGGCGGATTCGTCTGCGCGGGCCTCGCCGCCTCGCTCACCGGGGAGGACGCGGCCAACGCGGCGCTCGGGATCGTCGTGCTCTTCATGCTCGCGATGGCCCTGCTCGGCCCGTTGGTCGCACGGGTCTGTGCCGCCCTGCTGGGGCTGCCGCTGCGCGGTGCGGGTGCCGCCGCCTCGCTGGCGGCCGCCAACTCCCGTACCAACGCCCGCCGACTGGCCTCCGCGATCACCCCGATCGTGCTCGCGATGGCCTTCTCCTCCGTCCTCGTCTTCATGCACACCAGCGAGGAGCGGGCCATCGAGGAGCAGCAGCGGGCCGGCGTCGTGGCCGACCACATCGTCACCTCCGACCCGGGCCTGGCCCCCGACGCCGTGGACCGGGCCGCCCGCACCCCCGGAGTCACCGCTGCCGTGGGCCTGTTGAGAACGGCCGTCCTCGTTCCGGCGAGCGGTTCGCTGGAGTCGGCCTCGGCCCAGGGCGTGACCGGCTCGGCGGCCTCCCTGGCGCGGGTGCAGGACCTCGACGTCCGGCACGGCATCCTCACGCTGAAGCCGGGGCAGGTCGCGCTCGACGGCGCGCTGGCCGACAGCACCCACGTGAAGGTCGGCGACCGCCTTCACCTGCGTCTGCCCGACGGCACCAGGGCGTCGCCGACGGTCGTGGCGACGTACGGCCGCGGTCTCGGTCTGTCCCAAGTAACGCTGAACCGGGACGACTTGGCGACGCACGTCACCAGCTCCCTCGACACGGAGATCTGGACGAAGGGCGGCACGGCCACCGCCCTGTCCGGCCTCGGCCGGGTCCTGGACCCCGGGGACCACACCGCCGCCCAGTCCCTCGACCGCGAGCTCAACGCCTGGGCGAACACCGTCATGGCGGCCGTCCTCGGTGGCTTCGCGGCCGTCGCCGCCGCCAACACCCTGGTGATGACGGTCCTCGACCGCCGCCGCGAACTCGGCACGCTCCGGCTGATCGGCTCCACCCGTCGCCAGGTGCTGCGGATGATCCGCTGGGAGGCCCTCCTGGTCGTCCTCGCGGGCATCGTCCTCGGCACGGTCATCGCGCTCGCCACGCTGGTGCCGATGATGAAGGGACTCACGGGTCAGGCGCCGTACATACCCCCGCTGTTGTACGCCTCGTTCGTCGCGGCGATCGTCGTGCTCGGTGTGACGGCGGCCACCGTCCCGGCCCGCGCGGCGCTGCGCGGGGAGACACTGGAGGGGTGACGCAGAATCTCCTGACCCTGGCCGAAGTCGAAGCCCTCGCCCGCAAGGCGCACGCCGCGCAGACCGACAAGGCGGGGCGGCCCTACGCCGAGCACCTCCAGGCCGTGGCCGAGGGGGTGCGCGAGCGCGGTGGCGACGACGAGCAGATAGCGGCGGCCTGGCTGCACGACGCCGTGGAGGACGAGGCGCTGTCCGAGAAGTGGCTGCACGAGGCCGCGCTCACCCGGCGCACCAAGGACATCGTCCTCGCCCTCACCAAACACGAGGACGAGCCCCCGGAGGCGTACGCGGAACGCATCCGCTCGACCTCGGGGGCTCTCCTGGTGAAGGCGGCGGACCTGGCGCACAACGCCGACCCGGCCCGGCTCGCGGTCCTCGACGAACACACCCGGGCCCGGCTGGCCAAGAAGTACGCCTCGATGCGCGCGCTTCTCGGCCTGCCGCCCGGGTGACGAGCGTCGGTCCGGCGAGGTGAGATCCCCGCCCTCTAAACCGAGGTCCTGATCCCGACCCGGGTCTCGGCGGTCCGGTCCTCGATGGTCCGGGGGTCGGCCTTCACGTCCGCGGTGGCGCGCTCGCGCGCGACCTCCTTGGCATCCCGCTTGAAGGCCCACTCCATCTTCGGCTCCATGGCGAAACGGAACATCCGCTGGACGGGCGGGGTGCACAGCACGGTGATGACCGTGGCCGCGAACAGCGTCACCAAGAGCTCACCGAGCGGCTGGTGCACCCACCCGTGGTCGAACCAGCCCCAGAAACGGGAGCCCTTGGCGAGGAAGCCGTGCAGCAGATAGCCGTACAGCGTGCCCGCGCCGAGGACCGTGAACCACATCTTCCGGCGCGGCACCCAGGCGAAGAAGCAGGCGGTGAGGACGAGCGAGCAGCCGAAGAGCGCGAGCGTCATCACGACGCCGGCCCACCACTGGAAGCCCATCTCCTGTGCGCTGTCCCGGTGGTAGAACCAGACCGAGGACATCCGCGGCGCGGCCCAGTACGCCACCAGCAGCGCGCCCGCGAAGACGGGCAGCGACAGGATGCGCACCTCACGGCGGCGGAGCAGCTGGAAGTGCTCGGGCTTCATGCACAGACCCACGACGAAGAACGGCAGGAACTGCAGCACCCGCTGGAGGTCGAGGTCGTCGCCGATGTCGGGGGAGACGGAGGCCAGCGCGCCGACGGCGAGCGCGAGCGGCACCGGCCAGCGCACGATCTTCCACAGCGGGGTGGTCAGCCGCCAGATGAACAGCGCGACCAGGAACCAGGTGAGGTACCAGGGGTCGAGCAGGCTGATCGGGTGGCCGGGATCGTGGTCGGCCCACCGTTTGAAGAGGGAGTACGCCACCTCGAAGAGGACGTACGGCACGGCGACCCCGGTGACCAGCCGCTTCAGCCGGTCGGGGCGCATGTCGAAACTGCGTGAGAAGTAGCCGGAGATGAGGATGAAGGCCGGCATGTGGAACGTGTAGACGACCATGTAGAGCGCCTCTGCGGCGCGGCTGCGGTCGGTGAGCGGTTCCCAGGCGTGACCCATGGCGACGAGGACGATCGCCAGGTACTTGGCGTTGTCGAAGAAGGCGTCGCGCTGTTTGGCCGGCTTGGTGTCGGGGGAGGCGGCCGGGGAGGCCTGCCGGGTGGGTTGGGGCGAGCGCGGACTCGGCACTCCGTCCACCGGCGGCTGTGCCGGGGGGAGCGGCGCTCTGTCGGGGCCGTGCGGACGCAACGAGTTCGTCACAGAGCCTCCCACCAAAAACTGGGCGGGACGATCCGGGACCTCGCTGCACTTGCGGGGGACGAGGCAGCGTGGAACATCTGAGGCACCCTAGCGTTGTCCATGGTATTTCGTAAAACCTCTGAGTGTGATTCCTGTTATCGCCTGCGGATACCCCGGATTTGGCGAAGTCAACATCCGAATCCATCCAAGATCCGACCCCCGATCGGCATACAGTATCCGGCTGTTGTGTCCGTATTCATCCCGACTAAATGGTGCATACCAGTCGCGGGCGACTCTGGTGAAATGTCCGGTTCATTAGTCTTTAGTTACCCGCCCGGGGGCGCCTTCGAGGTGTCTGTGGCAACAATTCGAATTACCTGCGAACACGATGTGTGGACATGGAAACGATCACTTTGAATTCCCTGTGCGGGGGGACCCTCGAATTGCTGTGCGGGGCCCGGCGGTTCGGTCCGCGGGGAAGGTGCGGACGCGACGGCTTCCCGTTTCCTTGGCCGAACGATGCCCCACCCGCCGCATACGGCGGGCCTGTTGGTGGCACGATGGTTCTGGCGGGGGTGTGCGCGGGGATGGCACCCCCGGGCCGGGAGAGCGGAACCGACCGTAGGGTGTGATCAGTTGTGGCCATTTCGCTGTCAGTGGTGCTGCTGTTGGCGATCATCCTGGTGGTGTTGATCCGAGGGGGATCGATCAAGGCGGGCCCAGCCATCGTGGCGGTGCTCTTCGGCTTCTTCCTCGCCTCGACCGGGATGGCTCCGTCCATCAACCGGTTCCTCAACTCGATAGCGGAGACCATCAACTCGATCAGCTTCTGACCGAGAGGGGCACGCCCCGGCCCCGCGGCGAGCCGGGGACACACCCCTGCCCCGGGACCTCGCGCGCCCCGTCTCCGCTCACCTCTATTACGAACGCGACGGGCCGAGGAAGCCGCTGGAGAACGAACGAGGGCCAGGCGGAGGATCGAACCTCTGCCTGGCCCTACGTCATATGGAGCGGGCGACGGGAATCGAACCCGCGTAGCTAGTTTGGAAGATCGCGTATGCGCACCGGGGCTGAACTGGTGAAACGCTAACCTGCGTGTTTGTCGCTGGTTCCCCGTCGTTCCCCGTGGGCGCCTCTGGTGTGCCCTCTCGTCGGGCACGTGACGGGCACGCCGGGCGGGGCGACAAGTGGACGCGTCGCCCCGCTTGGTATTAGGCGGCGTCGCGCTCGATCGTGTGGACGTCCTTCGCCAGGATGCGGAGCACGATGCCCTCGCTGTCCTCGAAGTCGATGTAGTCGCCGACGGTCTGGAACTTCTGCGCCTCGACCTCTCGGTACGAGCTGCTGAACTTCCTGTTGATCACGAACTTAGGCATGTGAGCCTCCTCATATCTCAGGCAGGAGGCGACCCTGGTGTTCCATCGGTGATGGACACCCTGTACGTTGACGAACGACTGCCAAGAAGTTCCCAACCCCGGCCGCCTGTCACCACGGCATGGCGCCGGGGTTTGTGCTGCCCTCAAGTGCGTAGGGTACTCGATCGCATGTTCGTGACCGAACCGATGATCGCTAATGTGGTCGAGATCACTGCCTGCTTGAGGCGATGCGTGATAGAGGCAGGAGACCGGCCCTGAGATTGATCGAGGGTCGAAAGTGCAGCGCCCCGGGGTTGAGGTCCGTATCCTGCCTATATGCCAGAAGGAAGACCGGCAATCCCGCGGCCGCTGGAACGTCGAGTGTTGGTGGAGGCCGGTCATCGGTGTGCCATCCCGACGTGCCGCACCGTCCCGGTAGAGCTCGCGCACATCGACCCGTGGTCCAAGGTCCAAGAGCACACGTTTGAGAATCTCATTGCGTTGTGCCCGACCTGTCACACGAGGTACGACAACGGTGATATCGACCGGCTTTCCATGAAGACGTACAAGGCCAACCTCTCGGTCATCTCTGGTCGATACGGAGAGATGGAGAGGCGCATTCTTGACCTCTTGGTGGAGTCGCCCCAGGCTGCGCAGATCAGGCTGCCTGGCGGCTGGGACATCCAACTGATGTATCTGATCAAGGATGGGCTGTTGGCCGTGGCGCAGGGTGGCGCGCGGATCGAGATCGCGGGGATCCCTGCCCATCAAGACTTTGTCGTAACTCCCGCTGGACGAGACTTCGTTAGCCGCTGGGTGAAGGCTGAACCCGTAGAGGGCGACGACTAGGTCGGTGGAGCGGCTTTGGGCGGGAGCTGCCATGGGGCGAGTGATCATGGCCCCGTAAGCTTCCGGCGAGTCGGGCAGTCTGTGGACCTGCCCGTTAAAGCACGACGTTGGGGCCATGATCTTCGAGGCTCGCCCCATGGTGGCTGCCTAAAGCCGTGGAGCCGACCGCCCCAGCCACGGGGCAACGGCCATGGGAGCGGGAGAGTCCGCCGCGTACCGCTGCCGCGATCCGGCCTCTTTCGGTAAGACAAAGCGTCTGTGACCTGCTGTGCGGCAATCGCTTTGCTCCCCATGGCCCCGTGCTGGGTTTTGGCCGCTGCCGGGGGCGACGGACGGGCCGGCGCGCCCAGCCGGTGGCGCAGACATTGAGGCAGGGGGCGCCGGGCCGGCCGGCGCCCCCCGCGCTGTGCGCGGCCCTCGGTCCTTTGATCGACCTCACTTCGTTAGGCGGTGCGGGTCTGGTGGTGCTGGGTGAGTTCCCCGTGCGCTTGCGTGGCAACGGGTGCTTGGGCTTTCCCCTCCCAGAGGTCGGATCGCGGCAGCGGTACGCGGTGGGATCTTCCGCGTCACTCGGACTGATCATCCCGGGGCAGGAGTGGTTGGCGCTCGCGGCTGCTGATGCGGCCGCGAGCGCAGCGAGCCTTGATGATGTAGGGAAAGTTTGGCCGCGTCCTTCGGAGATCGGCTCTGTCGAGTGGCAGGCTCCGCGGCTACGCTGGTGCGGGCCAGGTGATGACATCGGGGAGTGTGCTCAAGGGATGGAAACGAAGTCGGCGCGGGTTGACCGCACGATTCGCGAATGGATCTCCGCGGGCAAGTACCCGCCAGGCTCCAAGCTCCCTTCAGAGCGCACGCTGATCGAAGACCTCGACATCGGGCGCACTCAACTGCGCGTCGTCTTGGGGCGTCTCGCGCTCGAAGGCATCGTGGAAGTACACGGGCGAAGCTCGTACCGCGTTCCCGAGCATGCCGTCTCCGTTGAGACACCGAGGGACTTGGAGCCATGGCGGATCCATGGAGAACGCACCGTCTATGACAACCGGTGGGTGAAGCTCGGTCTCGTTGATGTTGAGCCGCCCGGCATGGAGCGGTTCGAACATCACGTGGTGCGGCTGCACCATGTCGCGATCGCTGCGGTTCTCGATGATCAGGACCGAGTACTGATGCTTTGGCGCTACCGCTTCGTGCCCGACACGTTCGGCTGGGAGTTGCCCGGTGGCATCGTCGATGACGGGGAGGATCCCGCTGCGGCTGCTGCCCGTGAGGTCGAGGAAGAGACCGGTTGGCGCCCGGATGGTCTGAAGCACATGATCACCTATCAGCCCATGGTCGGCATGGTCGATTCGCCGCATGAGATCTACGTGGGCCGTGGTGCCAAGCACATCGGGGAGCCAACGGACCTCGAAGAGGCTGGCCGGGTCGCCTGGGTGCCGCTCGCCGACATTCCTGGGCTCATGGCAAGCGGGGACCTGATGGGCTCGGGAACCCTCGTCGCGCTTCTGCACGTGCTTGCATCGCGGACCGGCGGGAAGTCCCCTACAACCGCTGCGTGAGCTGTTCTATTCGGCGGCGGTGGCGAACAGATCCGGTCCGGTTCGCGAGAAGACGCGCTTGCCGAAGGTGATCGGTTGCCTGGTCATACTCGCCACGCGCCAGATGCGCCTGCGCGAGATCGCACCGCAGTCCGGACGTTGCCCGGATGAATGTGGGGTCTACAGCCTCAAGAGCTACGTACAGGTTGTCTACCGCGTCATCATCTCCAAGCAGCGCGAGGGCGTTGCCCCGCCATCGGCTCAGATGGCCTTCGTTCAGGAAGATGCTCAACATGTCTGGGTCGCGGGCATCTTGGCCTGACGGCAGACACTGGGTCGCCTTGTCCAGTGCTCGCCGGCAGTCGTCGGGCATGTTGGCCTTGGCGCATATCTCGGCCTCGGCTGCGTACAGCCATGCCCGCAGTCGGGGAGACATCGCCCTTCCGCCGGCGCGTTGGGCATCCCTGATCAATTCGACCGCTACGGCTGGTCGACCCGCGTCGCAGAGTACGTACGCCTGCTCGGCTGTGGCGTGCGCAAGGTACATCGGAGCTTCCGCTTCCTTGGCAGCGTGCTTGCCCAACTCGTAGTGCCGCCAGGCTCGTTCGACGGCTCCGACATCGAGGGCCTGCCATGCGGCGAGTGTCGCTGCGCCGGCGAGTGCCTGCGCGACGGGTCGACGCGTGTCGGGGAGCACGGCGAAGGTCAACGCTTCTTCGAGCGTCGAGAGATGGCCGCTCATCTGGTCAACGAGACTGGCTGCACCCATCTGACGATCTACGGTCCGTAGTAGCTCGGTCTGGTCCATGAAGGTCTTCACCATGGTGAGACTGACGCTGCGGGCTGCGTCGATACGGCTTACCAGGTCGTCATATCCGTCAGCTTCCGGGATCTCTGGCGCGGTGTGCTTGCCGTTCAGCTCGTCGTCGGTGATGCCGAGCAATGCCCGGAGGATCTTTGCGTAGCGCTCCGTGATCGGACGCCGATCGTTCTCCCACTCCGAGACGTAGACGCGCAGGCTGGCTGTGGACGCGATCGTGAGCAAGTGCTGTCGCGCGTACCGCTCGATCTCTCGGATCAGCCGTTCTTGAGACCACTCGCGCGCGCTTCTCGCTGCCCGGAGTCCGTTCGTCACGTGCACCGCCCTGCATGTGAGTCCTGAGCCGTAACAGCAGCATGCCGCACATCTGCGCAGGTCGTCAGGGGTTAACCCAAACCGCGTTAACCCCTGTTGGCTACCGGGTCGTTGGCGAACGCGGTTGCCTAGAAGTGTCGCAGGAAGGCGAGTTGAGAAAGCCGGATCGCGACAGGGCTTGACATCTGGTGCGCACCAGATGGAATCTATTGGTGCGCACCAGTTGGGAACGCGAGTGTCCGTGGCTGTTTGCGGACCAAGACCAACAACACGCAGGAGCGGCGACCCACCGCCAAGTAGTCCGCCGCTCCCGCCCCTCGGAAAAGGGAGTTCCATAATGCGTCAGATCCCCGTCGACACGAACGGTGCGACCCTGATGGTCGCCCAGCCCCCGCAGGTCAAGATGCGCGACAAGCGAAACGGCGTGATCGCCACCGACCAGGACACCGGGCACACGCTCGTCACGGTGGACGTGCTGTTCGTGATGAACGGCAACGCCGAGGTCGTGAGCATCACCGTGGCCGAGCCGGACATCTCCGGTGAGCTGGCCATGGGCACCCCGGTCGCACTGACTGGACTGGTCGCCCGGCCGTGGGAGAACGAGTTCAACGGCCAGAAGCGCCACGGCATCAGCTTCCGCGCGGTCGCCGTGACCTCGCTCGCCGCCGGCGCCTCGAAGCCCAAGGCGGCCTAACGATGAGCTGGTTACTGATCGCCATCGCGGTCGTGGTTGGGTCGGCGTTGCTGCTGAAGTGGCGCCGCCCGGCCTGGTACTGGCTGGTCTTCGGCATCCTGTTCGCCGCACTGCGGATCCGCTTCCGCTACGCGGCCGTGATGGATGCCTGTCACCTCACCGTCCCTGCCTCGCGCCTCCGGCTGGCGCTGGCCCGCTGGTCCAAGAGGCCGGCTCCGCAGCAGCGCATTCCTCGGTTGCTGTGGCTGAGGCCGACCCGGACCGGCGTTCGACTGCGGATCAAGATGCGCCCCGGGCAGGACGCGTTCGAGTTCTCCGCTGCCGGCGACAGGCTGCGCCACTCCTTCGGCGTCCACCAGGTCACCTCCCGGGAAGTGAAGCCGGGCGTAGTCGAAATCACCCTGACCGGCTATGACGTGCTCAAGCACGTGCAGATGCCCGTCAAGACCGACCGTGGTCTGCTGAAGATCCCGGTTGCGCTGGTGGAGGACGGTTCGGTCCACTACCGGGACTACCGGGAGGTGCCGCACTCGGTGACGGTCGGCGCCACGCAGTCCGGTAAGTCTGTCTTCCAGCGAACTGTGATCAAAGAACTCGCCGCTCAGCCGGTCGCCCTGGTCGGCATCGACTGCAAGACGATCGAACTCGACCCGTTCGCCCGACGCTTCTCCGCCCTGGTCGACAATCCCAACGACGCGGCCGATCTGCTCGAAGCGCTGGTGGTCCGCATGGAGGGCACCTACGACGTGATCCGCCACGAACAGCGGATCAGTGCCGACACCCCGGATGCGGAGATCGCCGCGAACATCTGGGACCTGCCCGAAGCGCTGCGCCCGGTGCCGATCGTGGTCACGATCGACGAGATCGCCGAACTCGCCATGAGTGCCAAGAGGAACGATCCGCGCCGGGACCGGATCATCACTGCCCTGATCCGGCTCGCTCAACTGGGCCGCGCCGCCGGCGTCTTCCTGGACATCTACGGGCAGCGCTTCGGCTCCGAACTCGGCGACGGCATCACCATGCTGCGTGCCCAGCTCACCGGCCGGATCGTGCACCGCGTCAACGACGAGTCGACCGCGAAGATGGCCTTTGGGGACATCTCTCCGCACGCTGTGTTCGCCGCCACGCAGATTCCCAACGACCGCCGAGGAATGGCCGTCGTCGGCTACTCCACCGGTGAGTGGACGCGCATCCGTACTCCGCACACGTCGATGCGCCAAGCCGTGTCCGCCTGCAACCGGTACGCCCATCTGGTGCCGGACCTGCCGGAGTTGGCGCGCTTCAGGCCCGTGCTGGATCTCGCGGCCGTTGAGGCGCCGGCAGTGGCTGAAGCTGCCTGATCTCTCCCTGCTTCACCGGTTGGCGTGACCGTCTCGCGCCAGGTCCCTACCCGCTCCATGCCTGAAGCCGGAAGGAGATCACCTCATGGCCGGACGCAAGAGCCCCGCTCGCAAGGCTCCGGAGCTGCGGAAGTGCGAGCCGTGCAACGGCACCGGAGAGACCCCCCGCACGGTCCGTGTCGGCCGCAAGCAACGCGTTGTCGGACAGCAGTCCGGCATCTGCCTTGCCTGCTTCGGAACCGGCGAAGCCACCGACTGAACCCCACCCGGGGCCGGGCGGCCGGACTTGATCCCCGCCCTGCCCTGGTCCAACCCCTCGAAGGAGGTGAAGACATGCCCCGCTCGATCCGACCGGACGCCGTACTCGTACAAGCCGTGATCGCCGGCGCTCTGTCCTTCGCCCACCTGCACGAGCTCGCCGACGCGGCTGGACAGACCGGCTGGAAGGCCTGGGCCTACCCGATCAGCGTTGACCTGCTCCTGGTCGCTGCCTGGCGTCGGCTGCGTAGTGGCGGGCCGTCCCGACTGGCCTGGTGCTGGTTCCTGATCGCCCTGGTTGCCTCGCTCGGAGCCAACGTCGCAACGGCCGGGTTCCTCGACCTCGCCCACCCTCCGGCCTGGCTGCGCTTCGGCATCGCCGGATGGCCCGCGCTGGCCTTCCTCGGCGGCACCCTTCTCGCTCATTCGCACTCCGGAGAGGATCCGGCACCAGCTCCGCCGGCGTCCAGCGCCTCCATCCCCGTGCCTGAAGTCGAACGCGAGCCTGCCGCTGATGCTCGGCCGCAGACCGCACCGCTGACCGCTGTGCAGGAAGCGCCGGCCCTACCCGCCGCCGAACCTGATCCGGCTCCGTCGGTACCGGCAGCCCTGGTCGCCCACGCTCGCAAGCTCGCCGACGACCACCGCGCCCGCACTGGCAGCCGGATCGACACCGACACCCTGCGCGCCCGCCTCGGCGTCCCCGCCCCGATGGCGGATGCGATCGCCGCTCAACTCAACTGATTCCGAAGGGAGTTCCACCCATGGGCCTCTACCAGATCTTCCGCGAACTGCGCCGCGTTGGTCAGGTCACCGTCGGCACCGCCCACGGACGCCGCGGAGAGATCAAGTACGTAGCCGCCTGCGCCGCGGAGGACTGCGGCTGGTCCGTCGAGTACGACGACGCCAGTCCCGCCATGATCGCCGCCCAGGGCCACCGCTGCCGCGTCCGCTGACCCGAAGAAAGGAGATCAGCTCATGTCCGTGCCGCTCTGGTTCTTCATCGCCTGCGTCGGTCTCGTCGGCATCAAGCTCGTCCGCCCGCCGCTCTGGCTGGTCCTGGTCCTGCTGATCGGCGGCTACCTCCTCGCCGACAGCTTCCTTGCCCCCGCCATCGACACCGCCACCAAGTAACCCCGTCCAGAAGGGAGATCAACCGTGTTCCAGCCCCGCATCCCGGTCAACCCGATCCCGACCGGCCAGATCGTGCCCGTCATCACGCCGACCGCCATTGAGCAGCACCACCCCGCTCCGGTGACTCCCTGCGGCTGCCAGCACCACGCACCGGCTCCCGTTGCCCCGGCGCCGCCTCGATCGACCACCCAGCTCACCCCGGGCGCTGTCGTGGCTGTGGCCGGTGCGGGTGTCGCCGTGGTTCTGGTCGTCGGAGCGGTCCTCGTCTCCATGCTGCTCGCCGTCGCCATCACCGGCGCCTCGCTCGCCATCTGCGCCTTGGTCATCCGCTCCCTGATCACCACCGACGCGAAGCGACGCTAACCGGCCCCCGGAGCGGCCTCGGTCGCCAAACTTCCGCCGCTCCGGGCGCCTTCCCACCTTCCAGATCCAACGGACCCGAAAGGGAAGCACCATCATGCCTCAGCGCGTCCTGAACATGCCTATTTGCTCCCACTGCGACGGCCAGGCCGCCGCCGCGATCACCACCGGCGTCCGTCACCGCGACGGCTCCCGGGAGACCATCCAGGTCGCCTGCCCGGCCTGCCACGGCATCGGCACCATTCCGGTTCGTCGGCGGGAGGTGGCTCGTGTCTGATCCCACCCCCGCGGGCCTCGACCCGGTCACCCTCGCCGACATGCTGAGGGTGGCCGGCGCCAATGACTTCGATCGTTGGCAAGACCAGATCCGCCGCACCGGTGGCTGTGCCGACCCGATCCACATCACGGGTTGGTCGCTCACCAAAGACAAGACGACCGGCGAGACCCTGCACCGCTACAGCACCGAGAACGAGCCCGGTGGCCGGCTGCGCATCGCCTGCGGTAACCGCCGTGCCTCTCGCTGCCCGGCCTGCGCCTGGATGTACGCCGGCGACACCTACCACCTCATCCGCGCGGGCCTGGCCGGCGACGATCGCCACGACATCCCCGCCACCGTCCGCGAACACCCCCGCGTCTTCGCCACCTTCACCGCCCCCACCTTCGGCCCCGTCCACAACCGGCCCACACACGGCCGCTGCCGCTGCGGCGCCCAGCACACCTCCGAAGATCCGGCACTCGGTACAGCCCTCGATCCGACGACCTACGACTACGCGGGCGCGGTCCTCTTCAACAACCACGCCGGCGACCTGTGGCACCGCTTCATCAAACGACTGCGCCGAGAAATCGCCGCACGAGCCGGCCTGACCCAACGCGAACTCGCCGACACCGCACGCCTGTCGTACGGCAAGGTCGCCGAATTCCAAAAGCGCGGCGCCGTCCACTTCCACGCCGTGATGCGCCTCGACGGACCCGACGGACCCGAAGACCCCCCGCCGCCCTGGGCGAGCGTCGAACTCCTCACCCACGCGATCCGCGCCGCCGCCGTACACCGCTACGCCTCGGTCTCCGTGCCCGCCGCTGGCGATGAGCCGCCCCGCACCTTCCAGTGGGGCACTCAGCTCGACATCCGCCCCGTGAAGTCCTTCGGAGACGGTACGGACGTCACCGAGCAGGCCGTGGCCTCCTACGTCGCCAAGTACGCCACCAAAGCCGCCGAAACGACCGGCACCCTCGACCGGCCCATCGGCAACCGCGAAGCACCCGTACGCCTCGGCGTCCCCGACCACGCCCGCCGCCTCATCGATGCCTGCTTCGACCTCGAACCCCTCTACCCGGAGCGTCGCCTACGCGCCTGGGCCCACATGCTCGGCTTCCGCGGCCACTTCTCCTCCAAGTCCCGCCGCTACTCCACCACCCTCGGCACCCTCCGCCAGATCCGCGCCGACTACCGCGCCGCCCAAGAGGACCAAGCCCGAGGCCTCGACGACACCGAGCCGAACACCGTCCTCGTCCTCGCCTCCTGGCAGTACGCCGGCCACGGCCACACACCCGGCGAATCCGCCCTCGCCGCATCCATCGCCCGAGACCTCCAACTGAACCGTGAGACAGCACGAGAAGCCCTGCAAGACCTCGACACCCAGGGGGAGGGCTGAAGATGGATCGACTGATGGACGTGGAAGAAGTTGCCGAACTGCTGGGAACGACGGTGCGTTTCCCTCGACGGCTGATCGAGGAACGGCGCATCGAGTACGTGAAGCTCGGGCGGCACGTCCGCATCCGTGAAAGCGTCGTGCGGGCACTGATCGCGAGCAACACCGTGGCGCCTCGCCGTTCCGTCTCGACGCTGCGGGCGGTGGCCTGATGGCGGGCAAGCGTCGACAGTTCGGCCGCGTCCGCAAGCTCCCGTCCGGCCGCTATCAGGCCCGCTACGCAGGTCCTGACGGGCAGCTCCGCCCGGCACCCGAGACCTTCCGCACGAAACGGGACGCGGATGACTGGCTGGCCGACAAACAGTCCGAGCTACGCCGTGGTGACTGGCACGATCCGGATGCCGGAAAGGTGGCCTTCGGCCCGTATGCCGCTGCCTGGATCACGGAACGCGAACTGACCACCACCACCCGACAGCTCTACCGCTCGCTCCTGCGGCATCACCTCGAACCGACCTTCGGGGCGCTCAATGTCGCGGACATCTCGCCCCCGTTCGTGCGGCGTTGGCGAGCCGAGAAACTCGCCGCCGGCACCGGTCCGACCACGGTGGCCAAGGCGTACGCCCTGCTGCGCGCGATCATGGGAACGGCCGTTGCGGACCAGATGATCCGGCGCAACCCGTGCACGATCAAGGGTGCGAGCACCGTGCACACCCCGGAACGACCGACCGCCACGGTGCAGGAGGTCTACAACCTGGCCGACGCGATTCAGCCCCGGTACCGGGCGCTCGTGCTGATGGCCGGCCTCCTCGGCCTGCGCTGGGGTGAACTGATCGGTCTGCACCGCCGGGATGTCGACCTGGACGCCGGCGCCGTGCGTGTTCGCCGTGCCGTCGCCGAACTCTTCAACGGGCAGCGCGAGATCAAGGCGCCCAAGAGCGCAGCCGGCAAGCGCACGGTGGCCATTCCGGCAGTGATCGTCGCGGACATCCGTGATCACTTGGAGCGGTACGCGGAGCATGGGGCCGATGGCCGGGTCTTCGTCGGGGCCAAGGGTGCGACCCCGCGCCGGAACCACTTCAACCGGCTGTGGCGCAAGGCGTGCGCGGACGCGGAGATCAAGGGACTGCACTTCCATGATCTTCGGCATACGGGCAACACCCTGGCCGCGTCGACTGGGGCGAGCACGCGAGAGCTGATGTCCCGCATGGGCCACAGCACCGCCCGTGCTGCGCTGATCTATCAGCACGCGAGCGCCGACCGTGACCGACTGATTGCCGATGCCGTGAGCGGTCTTGTCGACAAGAGCCGGAAGAAGTCCCGGAAGGCCAAGAAGAAGCAAGATCGAAAGCCGAAGGGGCACGCGGGGGACACGGCGGACTGAACGGAGCCCCCGGCAACGACAAGGGCCAGGCAGAGGATTGATTCTCTGACCTGGCCCTACGTCATATGGAGCGGGCGACGGGAATCGAACCCGCGTAGCTAGTTTGGAAGACTAGTGCTCTACCATTGAGCTACGCCCGCACAGCTCGCGCCGCAGGTCAGTGACCGCGGCACAGGAGGCATCGTAGCGGGTCGTACCCCCTCGTCGCACACCGGTTGCGCGCTTCGGGAAGCCGCTCCGGGAACGCCCGTGAAATGCGGCAGCCGCACTGCCTGCGGGCATGTACCCTACGTGTCGCACCGACGGGGTGTGGCGCAGCTTGGTAGCGCGTCCGCTTTGGGAGCGGAAGGCCGTGGGTTCAAATCCCGCCACCCCGACCACCAGAACCGCCAGTACTCCACCAGAACCTCCAGTACTCCACCGGGACCGCCGGTAACCCTCGCCGGGACCGTCACCTGGACCGCGGGCACGCCGGGGTCGGCCCGATCCCGCATGGATCGGGCGGTGGATTGCCGGGATCCCTAGATCACCTTTTGGGGCGTGTACCGCCTGCGGTTACTATGCAAACTGCGTGCCCGTATGTCTGCACAGTTACATCTCTCAAGGGCCGCGAATCCGCGGAGGCTCTGCCGGACCGGCAGGGTGCACGCAGCAGAACCCCCCAAGAAGTCAGCCATCAAGGAGACCGAACCGTGAAGAGCGCCGTGGAGACCCTGAACCCGACTCGGGTTCGGCTCACTGTCGAGGTGCCCTTCGAGGAGCTCAAGGACAGCCTCGACGCGGCGTACAAGAAGATCAACCAGCAGGTCACGGTGAAGGGGTTCCGGAAGGGCAAGATCCCGGCGCGCGTCATCGACCAGCGGTTCGGTCGCGGTGCCGTGCTCGAAGAGGCCGTCAATGACGCGCTCCCGAAGTTCTACACCGAAGCGGTCAACGAGGCTGAGCTGAACGTCCTCGGCCAGCCCGAGGTCGACATCACCGAGCTGAAGGACGGCGAGACGCTGAACTTCACCGCCGAGGTCGACGTCCGTCCCGCCATCGAGATCCCGGACTACTCCGGCATCGAGGTCGAGGTCGACGCCGTCGAGGTCAGCGACGAGGACATCGAGAAGGCCGTCACCGAACTGCGCGAGCGCTTCGCCTCGACCTCCCCGGTCGAGCGCGCCGCCGAGGACGGCGACGTGGTCACCCTCGACCTGGAGGCCAAGGTCGACGGCGAGGTCCTGGAGGACGGCGTCGCGTCCGGCGTCTCCTACACCATCGGCTCCGGCGAGCTGCTCGACGGCATCGACGAGGCCGTGAAGGGCCTGGAGGCCGGTGGCGAGGCCACCTTCGCCTCCGAGCTCAAGGGCGGCTCGGCGACCGGCAAGGAGGCCGAGGTCACCGTCAAGGTCACCCAGGTCGCCGCGCGCGAACTGCCCGAGCTGGACGACGACTTCGCGCAGCTCGCGTCCGAGTTCGACACCCTCGACGAGCTCAAGGCCGACAGCCGCAAGCGGCTCGAGAACATGAAGCAGTACGACCAGGCCACGCAGGCCCAGGAGCGCGTCCTGGAGAAGCTGCTGGACCTGGTCGAGGTGCCCGTCCCGCAGAAGCTGCTCGAGGACGAGATCAACACCCGCAAGCACAACCTCGAGCACCACCAGCTCGGCCAGATGGGCATCGACCTCGCGAAGTACCTGGAGATCCAGGGCAAGACCGAGGAGGAGTTCGACGCCGAGACCAAGGAAGCCGCGGTCAAGGGCATCAAGACGCAGTTCATTCTTGACGAGCTCGTCAACAAGGAGAAGCTGAACGTCAACCAGGAGGAGCTCACCGAGCACCTCATGCGGCGCGCTGCCTCCTCCGGCATGTCCCCCGACCAGTTCGCCCAGGCCGTCGTCGAGGGCGGCCAGGTCCCGATGCTGGTCGGCGAGGTCGCCCGCGGCAAGGCCCTCGCGGTCGTCGTCGAGGCCGCCACGGTCAAGGACAGCAACGGCGAGGTCGTGGACCTGGACGACGAGGACGAGGCGGCCGAGACCGTCGAGGCCTCCACCGAGTCCGTCGAGGCCTCCACCGAGTCCGCCGACACCGAGGACAAGCCCGAGGCCTGACCGCCTCGCTTGTGCGCTGTACGCGGCGACGGGCCCCCGGGGACTTCTTGCCCCCGGGGGCCCGTCGTCTTTAGGGGCGCGGGGAACTGCGCGCTCGGCCCCCACCCGGCCGCAGGCGCGTCTGTCGCGCGGTGCATCGGCGCGTGCGGCCTGTCGTGGGCCAGGGTCGCGCAGTTCCCCGCCCCTGGCGGGGCCCGCTGAACCCCTGCTCAAGCCAGCGCAGCGCACCCGCAGCGCATGCGCTCACAGCGAACAGTTCCCTCTGCGGGATTCCCCGGAGGGACCCGCGCGTTAGGGTCCATGAATACGAGGGCAGGGGAGTCCCCGAAGCCGCCCCGGGGCGGTGCGGGTAGGGCCCCAAGCCTGAGCAGAAGACGTGAGACGGCCCGGCGCCGTCGTAAGACGAGCAGGTGGATACGTGACGAATCTGATGCCCACAGCTGCCGGCGACCCCATCGGTGGTGGCCTCGGCGACCAGGTCTACAACCGACTGCTCGGCGAGCGGATCATCTTCCTCGGCCAGGCGGTCGACGATGACATCGCCAACAAGATCACAGCGCAGCTGCTGCTCCTTGCCTCCGATCCGGAGAAGGACATCTACCTCTACATCAACAGCCCCGGCGGATCGATCACCGCGGGCATGGCGATCTACGACACCATGCAGTACATCAAGAACGACGTGGTGACGATCGCCATGGGCATGGCGGCCTCGATGGGCCAGTTCCTGCTCAGCGCGGGCACCCCCGGCAAGCGTTTCGCGCTGCCGAACGCGGAGATCCTGATCCACCAGCCCTCCGCGGGTCTCGCGGGCTCCGCGTCGGACATCAAGATCCACGCCGAGCGGCTGTTGCACACGAAGAAGCGGATGGCGGAGCTGACCTCCTTCCACACCGGCCAGACCGTGGAGCAGATCACCCGCGACTCCGACCGCGACCGCTGGTTCGACCCGATCGAGGCCAAGGAGTACGGCCTGATCGACGACATCATGCCCACCGCGGCCGGCATGCCGGGCGGTGGCGGCACCGGGGCGGCATAACCGGCTCCCGCCGGTGCGTGCCGACGTACGCGGTGCAGAGCCGACGTACGCGGCACGTAGGCCCCACAAGCCCCCCAGCGACCGCCTCAGCCCCTTTCAGGCTTCCAGGAGACACAGTGAACGACTTCCCCGGCAGCGGCCTCTACGTCCGCACGCAGGCCGAGTACACCGGTCCTCGTGCGGAGTCCCGCTACATCATCCCGCGCTTCGTCGAGCGCACCTCGCAGGGCGTGCGTGAGTACGACCCGTACGCGAAGCTCTTCGAGGAGCGCGTGATCTTCCTCGGCGTGCAGATCGACGACGCCTCCGCCAACGACGTCATGGCGCAGCTGCTGTGCCTGGAGTCGATGGACCCCGACCGTGACATCTCGGTCTACATCAACAGCCCCGGTGGCTCCTTCACGGCGCTCACGGCGATTTACGACACGATGCAGTTCGTGAAGCCGGACATCCAGACGGTCTGCATGGGCCAGGCCGCTTCGGCCGCCGCGATCCTGCTGGCCGCCGGTACGCATGGCAAGCGCATGGCGCTTCCGAACGCGCGCGTGCTGATCCACCAGCCGTACAGCGAGACCGGCCGCGGCCAGGTCTCGGACCTCGAAATCGCGGCCAACGAGATCCTCCGGATGCGCGCGCAGCTGGAAGACATGCTGGCCAAGCACTCGACCACGCCGATCGAGAAGATCCGCGAGGACATCGAGCGCGACAAGATCCTCACCGCTGAGGACGCGCTGGCGTACGGTCTGATCGACCAGGTCATCTCCACCCGGAAGTTGAACAACTCGGTGGTTGCCTGACGCGGCGCTGTAAGGTCTACCGCTCCTTGGCACGGTGCACGACAAAGTGAACCGTGCCAAGGGGGGCCCGAACGGGGGGCCCGGCAAGGTACCGTCGGACATAAGGCAGCACCAGGAGCCGCTGGATCCAGGCGTCTCCCAGGCGAAGGGGAAGCACACCGTGGCACGCATCGGTGACGGCGGCGATCTGCTCAAGTGCTCGTTCTGTGGCAAGAGCCAGAAGCAGGTCAAGAAGCTCATCGCAGGCCCCGGTGTGTACATCTGCGACGAGTGCATCGATCTCTGCAACGAGATCATCGAGGAAGAACTCGCGGAGACGAGCGAGGTCCGCTGGGAGGAACTTCCCAAGCCCCGCGAGATCTACGAGTTCCTCGAGGGGTACGTCGTGGGCCAGGAGGCCGCGAAGAAGTCCCTCTCGGTAGCGGTGTACAACCACTACAAGCGGGTCCAGGCCGGTGAGAACGGCGGCGCCCAAGGCCGCGACGACGCCATCGAGTTGGCGAAGTCCAACATCCTCCTGCTGGGCCCCACGGGCTCCGGCAAGACCCTCCTCGCGCAGACGCTGGCGCGCATGCTGAACGTTCCGTTCGCCATCGCCGACGCCACCGCGCTGACCGAGGCCGGGTACGTCGGCGAGGACGTCGAGAACATCCTGCTGAAGCTCATCCAGGCAGCGGACTACGACGTCAAGAAGGCCGAGACCGGCATCATCTACATCGACGAGATCGACAAGGTGGCCCGCAAGAGCGAGAACCCCTCGATCACGCGTGATGTGAGCGGCGAGGGCGTGCAGCAGGCCCTGCTCAAGATCCTGGAGGGCACCACCGCCTCCGTTCCGCCGCAGGGCGGCCGCAAGCACCCGCACCAGGAGTTCATCCAGATCGACACGACGAACGTCCTGTTCATCGTGGGCGGCGCCTTCGCGGGCCTGGAGAAACTCATCGAGTCCCGGGCCGGCGCGAAGGGCATCGGCTTCGGCGCGACGATCCGCTCGAAGCGGGAGCTGGAGGCCAAGGACCAGTTCGAGGACGTCATGCCCGAGGACCTGGTGAAGTTCGGGATGATCCCCGAGTTCATCGGCCGGCTGCCCGTCATCACCTCGGTCCACAACCTCGACCGCGAGGCGCTCCTCCAGATCCTGGTGGAGCCGCGCAACGCGCTGATGAAGCAGTACCAGCGCCTCTTCGAACTCGACGGTGTGGAGCTGGAGTTCGAGCGCGAGGCGCTGGAGGCCATCGCCGACCAGGCCATCCTCCGCCAGACCGGCGCGCGCGGCCTGCGCGCCATCATGGAGGAAGTCCTCATGTCCGTGATGTACGAGGTCCCGTCCCGCAAGGACGTGGCCCGCGTCGTCATCACGGCGGACGTCGTCCGCTCGAACGTGAACCCGACCCTGATCCCGCGCGACGCGCGCAACGGCCGGGGCCCGGGCGAGCAGAAGACGGCGTAGCCGCCGCAACAGCCGTACGCGAAGGGGCCCCGGTCAACCGACCGGGGCCCCTTCGGTGTTGCCGCGTGGGGGTCAGAGCTTGACGCGCACGTCCTTGCGGAGCTTCGCGGCGGTGTCGGCCGCGTCCTCGGGGGAGCTCGCCTTGCCGGCCAGGGCGCCCGCGTAGTCGACCGGCATGACGAAACCGAGTGTGCTGTGGTCCCCCCAGATGCAGACCGGCATCGTCATGTTCTTGGGAGTCGAGCTGGAGTCGGTGCTCGACGACGAGCCGAGGTCGACCTTGACCTCCTGGCACTTGAGGACGGCGCCGTCCAGGCCGCTCGGGGTATAGGCCTTGGGACTGCCGAGGAGCTCGCCGTCCCCGCTGCCGTCCTTCTCCTGGTTCTTCTTCATGTCGGCGAACATGTTGTCGACGGTCTTCTCCGGGTCGTCGATGGTCCCGTAGACGCCGCCGAACGAAATCTGCTTCATCGAGAGCGGGTTGCTCTTGTCCCCCGACTCGTAGGCCGCGCTGACGTCCTTGGGGTTCTTCACACCCCAGCTCTCGGCGTCCTTGAGGTCGGACTGGCTCATGCCGTCGCTGCCGGAGCCCTTGCTCTTCGTGTACGTCCCGTCGAGCACCGTCGCTGGCGTGATCAGCTTGTGGGGGCCGTCGTCCGCGACGTCGGAGGAGCCGCTGCCGCCGATCAGGAAGTACGCAGCCACCGCGATCGCGGCCACGACGGCCACCGAGCCGATGATGAGGCCCGTCTTCTTCTTGCCGCCGCCGGCCGCGGGGGGCTGCGGGGCGCCGTAGGGCTGCTGGCCGTACGGCTGCTGGCCGTAGGGGGGCTGCTGGGGCGGGACACCAGGGGGACCCTGCTGCGGATAGCCGTAGCCGGGCTGCTGAGGAGCCTGCTGCGGATAGCCGTAACCGGGCTGGGGTGCCTGCGGCTGCTGGCCGTACGGACCCGGCTGACCGTACGGTCCGGGCTGCTGGGGCTGCCCGCCGTACGGGCCCGGCTGGTTGTAGCTCATTACTGGGTTCCCCTCCAGATACTTATGTGTTCCGAACATCCTGGCGCAAGGTCACCCGGCGGAAGGCATCGGGGGCCGCACCGTTACTAAAGATTCCCGTTTCGGGACGGGGTGGTGACACCCCTAAACTGGGCCCGTGACCGAGAACGCTCAGCAGCAGCCATCAGCGCCCATCACCGAACTGCCGACCCAGTACGCGCCGGCCGAGGTAGAGGGGGAGCTGTACGAGCGCTGGGTGGAGCGGGGTTACTTCGAGGCGGACGCGAAGAGCGACAAGCCCCCGTTCACGGTCGTCATTCCGCCGCCGAACGTCACGGGCAGCCTGCACCTCGGGCACGCCTTCGAGCACACCCTCATCGACGCCCTCACCCGCCGTAAGCGCATGCAGGGCTTCGAGACGCTGTGGCAGCCCGGCATGGACCACGCCGGCATCGCCACGCAGAACGTCGTCGAGCGGGAGCTCGGCAAGGAGGGCAAGTCCCGGCACGACCTCGGCCGGGAGGCGTTCGCCGACCGCGTCTGGCAGTGGAAGGCCGAGTCCGGCGGACAGATCTCCGGGCAGATGCGCCGCCTAGGCGACGGCGTCGCCTGGTCCCGTGAGCGCTTCACCATGGACGAGGGGCTCTCCCAGTCCGTCCAGACCATCTTCAAGAAGCTCTACGACGACGAACTGATCTACCGCGCCGAGCGCATCATCAACTGGTGTCCCCGCTGTCTGACGGCCATCTCGGACATCGAGGTCGAGTACCAGGACGACGACGGCGAGCTGGTCTCCATGAAGTACGGGGACGGGGACGACTCCATCGTCGTCGCCACCACCCGTGCCGAGACCATGCTCGGTGACACCGCCGTCGCCGTTCACCCCGACGACGAGCGGTACCGGCACCTCGTCGGCACGCTCATCCGGCTCCCGCTGACCGAGCGCTCCATCCCGGTCGTCGCGGACGAGCACGTCGACCCCGAGTTCGGCACCGGCGCCGTCAAGGTGACGCCCGCCCACGACCCGAACGACTTCGAGATCGGGCAGCGCCACAACCTGCCCAACATCGCCGTGATGGACGAGCACGCGGTCATCACCGTCCCGGGTCCCTTCCAGGGCCTGGACCGTCTTGAGGCGCGCTCCGCCATCGTCGCCGCCCTGCGTGCGGACGGCCGGATCGTCGCCGAGAAGCGCCCCTACGTCCACTCGGTCGGCCACTGCTCGCGCTGCAAGACCACCATCGAGCCGCGGCTGTCCATGCAGTGGTGGGTCAAGGTCGGTCCGCTGGCGAAGGCGGCGGGCGACGCCGTCCGCGACGGCCGGGTCAAGATCCACCCGCAGGAGATGGAGAAGCGGTACTTCGACTGGGTCGACAACCTCCACGACTGGTGCATCTCGCGGCAGTTGTGGTGGGGCCACCGCATCCCCGTCTGGTACGGCCCGAACGGCGAGATCGTCTGCGTCGGTCCCGATGACGAGGCCCCGACGGGCGAGGGCTGGCACCAGGACACCGACGTCCTCGACACCTGGTTCTCCTCCGGCCTGTGGCCGTTCTCCACGCTCGGCTGGCCCGAACAGACCGAGAGCCTCGCGAAGTTCTATCCGAACTCCGTCCTGGTCACCGGCTACGACATCCTCTTCTTCTGGGTCGCCCGGATGATGATGTTCGGCCTGTACGCGATGGACGGCACCCCGCCGTTCCACACCATCGCCCTGCACGGCATGGTCCGCGACCAGTTCGGCAAGAAGATGTCCAAGTCCTTCGGGAACGCGGTCAACCCGCTGGACTGGATGGACAAGTACGGCAGTGACGCGCTGCGTTTCACGCTCGCCCGCGGTGCCAACCCGGGCGTCGACGTGCCGATCGGCGAGGACTGGGTCCAGGGCTCGCGCAACTTCGCGAACAAGATCTGGAACGCCACCCGCTTCGCGCTGATGAACGGCGCGACGGTCGAGGGCCCGCTTCCCGAGGCGGAGAAGCTGTCGGCGACCGACCGGTGGATCCTGTCCCGGCTGAACAAGACCGTCGCCGAAGTCGACGCGTTCTACGAGGACTTCCAGTTCGCCAAGCTGTCGGACGCCCTCTTCCACTTCGCGTGGGACGAGGTCTTCGACTGGTACGTCGAGCTGTCCAAGACGACCTTCATGGCGGGCGGTGCGCCGGCGAAGGTGTCCGGCCGGGTGCTGGGCGAGGTCCTGGACGTCACGCTGCGGCTGCTCCACCCGATCGTGCCGTTCGTCACGGAGACGCTCTGGACCACCCTCACCGGGGGTGAGTCGGTCGTCGTCGCCGACTGGCCCAAGGACAGCGGCTTCCGTGACGACGCCGCCGAGCGGGAGATCGAGACGCTTCAGCAGGTCATCACGGAGGTGCGTCGCTTCCGTGCCGATCAGGGGCTGCAGCCCGGGCAGCGGGTGCCGGCGCGGCTGGTCCTCGACGGGACCGCGCTGGCGCCGCACGAGGCGGCGATCCGGCAGTTGCTGCGGCTCCAGCCGGAGGGGGACGCGTTCACGGCCACCGCGACCCTGCCGGTCGCGGGGGCGCAGGTTGCTCTCGACCTCTCCGGCACGATCGATGTCGCCGCGGAGCGCAAGCGGCTTGCCAAGGATCTCGCCGCCGCCGAGAAGGAGAAGGCTCAGGCCAACGCCAAGCTCGGGAACGAGGCGTTTCTCGCCAAGGCGCCGGATCACGTCGTGGAGAAGATCCGTACGCGGCTCGGCAAGGCCGACGAGGACATCGCCCGTATCCGGACCCAGCTGGACCGCCTCCCGGAGGCGTAGCCGGCCGTTGCACGCGTCCAAGGCCCCCGGAGCCCGATGAGGCACCGGGGGCCTTGGCGTTTTTCGCCCCCGCCGCCCCTACCCGTCCCGTACCCGGGGCTCCGCCCCGGACCCCGCTCCTCAACCGCCGGAGGGGCTGAGACTTTCCGGCCCGACGACGAGAGAACTCTTGTGCCGGGCAGGCGGCGAGCCTTTTGCGCTGGGCGCGGGAGAGATTTTCAGCCCGTCCGGCGATTGAGGACGAGCGCGTCAGCGCGACAAGGGGGTCTGGGGGTGGAGCCCCCCGGAGACGGAGAGTGCGCCCCCACGCGGGGTGGACCGGCGGCTCCGTAGACTGGCCCCGTGAGTGAGCTCCCCCCGCACGACAGCAGCAGCGAGCCCGATCCGCTGGACTCCTTCGACGAGATCGTCGCGAACGAGACCGAGCGTGACCCGGACCTCGCGGTGATCGAGGCCGGCAGCCGCACCCTGCGCACCCAGGGCGGCCTGCCGGGGGCCGACGTACCCGCGCGGCCGGCCGACCCGGAGACCGACAAGGCGCTGCGCGAGGTCGAGGCCGACCTCGCCACGCGCTGGGGCGAGACGAAGCTGGAGCCGTCCGTCAGCCGGATCGCCGCGCTGATGGACCTGCTCGGCGAGCCGCAGCGCGCGTACCCCTCCATCCACATCACGGGGACGAACGGCAAGACCTCCACCGCCCGCATGATCGAGGCCCTCCTCAGCGCCTTCGAGCTGCGCACCGGCCGGTACACGAGCCCGCACGTCCAGTCGATCACCGAGCGGATCAGCCTGGACGGTACGCCGATCTCGGCCGAGCGCTTCATCGAGACGTACGGCGACATCAAGCCGTACATCGAGATGGTCGACGCCCAGCAGGAGTACCGCCTCTCCTTCTTCGAGGTGCTCACGGGCATGGCGTACGCGGCCTTCGCGGACGCGCCCGTCGACGTGGCCGTCGTGGAAGTCGGCATGGGCGGCAGCTGGGACGCGACGAACGTGATCGACGGCGATGTCGCCGTGGTCACTCCCATCGACCTCGACCACACCGACCGGCTCGGTGGCACGCCGGGCGAGATCGCCGTGGAGAAGGCCGGCATCGTCAAGCAGGACGCGACCGTGATCCTGGCCCAGCAGCCGGTCGACGCGGCCCAGGTGCTGCTGAAGAAGGCCGTCGAGGTGGACGCCACGGTGGCCAGGGAAGGGCTGGAGTTCGGGGTGGTGGCCCGGCATGTCGCCGTCGGCGGGCAGCTGCTGACCCTGCGCGGCCTGGGCGGGGAGTACCAGGAGATCTTCCTCCCGCTGCACGGGGCGTACCAGGCGCACAACGCGGCCGTGGCGCTCGCCGCGGTCGAGGCGTTCTTCGGCGTCGGTGCCGCGCACTCGCAGGGGCTCGACATCGACACCGTCCGCAAGGCCTTCGCCGCGGTCACCGCGCCGGGCCGGCTGGAGGTCGTACGCCGCTCGCCGACCGTCGTCCTGGACGCCGCGCACAACCCGGCGGGCGCCCGCGCCACCGCCGAGGCCGTCAGCGAGGTCTTCGACTTCAGCCGGCTGATCGGTGTGGTCGGAGCGAGCGGCGACAAGAACGTACGAGGGCTGCTCGAGGCCTTCGAGCCGATCGTCGCCGAGATCGTGATCACGCAGAACTCCAGTCATCGCGCGATGGACGCGGACGAGCTGGCCGGGATCGCCGTCGAGGTCTTCGGCGAGGACCGCGTCCAGGTCGAGCCGCGCCTCGACGACGCCCTGGAGGCCGCGATCACCCTCGCCGAGGAGGACGGCGAGTTCGCCGGCGGCGGAGTCCTCGTCACCGGTTCCGTCATCACCGTCGGCGAGGCCCGACTGCTCCTGGGGAGGGGCTGACCCGTGCGTACGCTCTGTGCTTCGACCCTGATCGGCGAGGTGTTCCTGATCGGTTTCGCCGGTCTGGTCGCCATGAAGGACCCGGACCTGTCGATGGGCACGGTCTGGGCGGTGAGCGGCATCGCCATGGCGCTGTGCGTGCTGTTCTGCGGGTTGATCACCCGGCCCGGTGGGGTCCAGCTCGGCTGGGCCCTGCAGATCGCGCTGATCGCGTCCGGCTTCATCGTGCCGACGATGTTCTTCATGGGGGCGATGTTCGCCGCCCTGTGGTGGGCGTCGGTCCACTACGGCCGGAAGATCGACGAGGCCAAGGCGAGGTTCGCCGCGCAGGCGCAGGCGCAGGCGGGAGCCGAGACCGGGGGCAACCCGGCATAGCGGGCACAGGCGCTGCCCGGCACGGAAGACAGGGGCAACTCGGCGCAAAAGGGTCGGGGTCATTCCGTACAGAAGGTGCTTCGGGGGCGGGAAGCCGTACCACCTGACGCTGCGTAATAGGCACCCGGACACGCCCTGTAGCCTCGGTTCCCCCGCAACCATGTGATCGAAGGAGCCACCACCGTGAGCCAGCGCACCCTCGTCCTGCTCAAGCCCGACGCCGTCCGTCGCGGCCTGACCGGCGAGATCATCAGCCGAATCGAGCGCAAGGCCGGCTGGCAGATCACCGCGCTGGAGCTGCGGACCCTGGACCAGGACACGCTGGAGCAGCACTACGGCGAGCACAAGGGCAAGCCCTTCTACGAGCCGCTGGTCGCGTTCATGGCCTCCGGCCCGGTGGTGGCGCTCGTCGTCGAGGGGGAGCGGGTCATCGAGGGTGTCCGGGCGTTGGCCGGCCCGACCGACCCGATCGCCGCGGCCCCCGGCTCCATCCGGGGGGACTTCGGTGTCATCGTCCGGGAGAACCTGATCCACGCCTCCGACTCCGAGGAGTCCGCGGAGCGCGAGCTGAAGATCTTCTTCCCGGGCCGGGTCTGACACCGGTGCGGGGCCGGGGGGGGGGAGAGGAGGGGGGGAGGAAGGGGAGCAAAACCAAAAACCAAAAAACCCCACCCACACCACAAAGAGGGGGAAACAGAGCTGCTCATCCAGCACGTGTCTCTAAGAACAACCACC